>NC_010676.1:1208666-2417332 GCF_000020125.1 Paraburkholderia phytofirmans PsJN | reverse complement strand
GATTTACATCAAAAGGTGATTCGATGGCTTGCACTTCGCTGATCAATGAGCCGCGTTATTGGCGTCAACGGATCGAGGCGATACTGAAGCAGCGCGAGATATCGCAGGTCGATCGCGAGCATGCTGACGCGTTGCTCAGGCGCTTGAGCGGAATCATCAAGATGCCTTAATAAGGTGGGAGAATCGGACAAACATCGAAAAGCCGCGAGCAACGCGGCTCAGTCAATATAAAAGGATACGACATGACCAGTGAATCTTCTGAGAGCGGTTTGCAGGTACTGACGTCGCAAACTTCGGGCCGTCATCGACTCGTGGTGCGCGCGGCGCTTCACGGCATGCGCATTGCCGCAATCTGGCAGGTGCTATTTCCATTTTCCCGCAACGTCGAGACAGTCGCTGTCACGACGCTGCCGGGCAGCGGTTTTGAAGAGGTGACGATTGCGCTGGCTCAGGCGCAACGTGAGTTGGTGGACGCCCTGATCGCGCGCTTCAAGAGCATGTCCTGGGTGACGAGCGCAACGCTTTGCTAAGTGCGTGACTTCAGCGCAACCGGCCGTTGGATGCAAATAGCCGGCTCCGGCTATTTGCACGTCAACCGCAGCCCGCGCTTTATTCGAGAGCGGAAGCCGGACCAAAGAACTCGTACCGGCTTTGCGACTCCGGCACGCCGATCGCCTTCAAGTGCTTCTTGATGGCCTTCATGAACGCGATCGGTCCGAGGAAATAGACGTCGACGTCACGCGTCCTGGGCAACCACGCGTCCAGACGCTTTTCGTCCAGATAGCCGATGCCGTGCGCGTCGGCATCTTCCGCGCGGCGCTGCTCATAGCAATAGAAACGCTTCAACTTCGGATGACGCGCGGCCAATTGGTCGATCACGTCGCGAAACGCATGCACGCCGCCGTGACGCGCCGAGTGAATGAAGTGCACAGGACGGTCGGTCTTTAGCGCGGCTTGCAGCATGGCCAACGTCGGCGTGATGCCCACGCCGCCGCTGATCAGCACCAGCGGCTTGTCGCTGTCTTCAAGCTTGAAGTCTCCGGCGGGCGCGAACAGTTCCACGGTATCGTTTTCATTGACGCGAGCGTGCAGGTGGTTCGACACCTTGCCATTCGCTTCGCGCTTCACGCTGATCCGGTATTCCTCGCCGTTCGACATGGCCGAGAGCGAGTAATTGCGCCGCACTTCCTCGCCGTCGATCACGAGCCGCACGCCGATGTATTGCCCCGGATGAAACGCGAGCAACTCGCCGTTGTCGGCGGGGCGCAGATAGAACGACGTGATCTCGTCGCTTTCCCGCACTTTACGGGCGACGCGAAAGAGCCGCGTGCCACGCCAGCCGCCCGGCGCCGCTTCGCGCTCGGCGTACATTTTTTCTTCGAGGCCGCTCAACAGATCGGCGAGTTGCTGATAGGCGGCGGCCCACGCTTCGATGACCGCGTCGGTGGCGATCTCCGCGCCCAGCACTTCGCGGATGGATCGGAGCAGGCACTGTCCGACGATCGGATAATGCTCCGGCAGAATATTCAGCGCGACGTGCTTGTTGATGATCTGCGAGACCAGTCCGCCGAGTTGTTCGAGTTGATCGATGTGACGTGCGTACATCAGCACGCCGTTGGCCAGCGCGCGTTGCTGCGCGCCGCTCGCCTGATTGGCGAGGTTGAACATGGGGCGCACTTCGGGATGTTCGCTGATCAGCATGTCGTAAAAGTGCGTGGTCAGCGCCTCGCCCCCGCTTTCGAGAAGAGGAACGGTGGCTTTGACGATGGCGCGGTGTTCGGCGGAAAGCATGGGGAGTCCTGGTTGTTGGTGGATATCCAGTCGTGTATCGACTGATGCGCTTATGTATCCATGTTTCGTGCCAGGTATAAAATGTAAATAAATCAACGATCTGAAATTAAAGATGGTCAATTCGACCTTAGTCGAAAAGACTCCTGATGGAGTCAATCTGACTGCAGAGGCGCTGCTCGACGCCCTGACGCCGCTGATCCGCGATCTCTCGCGCGATCTGCCCGAGAGCGAACGCTACCGTCGTCTGCTGAGTAGCTTGCGCGCGCTGTTTCCCGGCGACGCGGCCGCGCTATTGCGTCTAGAGGGCGACACGCTAGTGCCGCTCGCCATCGACGGACTGAGCAGCGATACGCTGGGGCGGCGCTTTCGTGTCGGCGACCACCCGCGCTTCGAGCAGTTGTTGTCACGGCCGGAGCCGACCCGCTTCGCCGCCGACTCCGATCTGCCGGATCCTTACGACGGCCTCGTGCAGGGCGTGGCCGGGCATCTCGAAGTGCATGACTGCCTCGGTTGTCCGCTATTCGTGCGCGGCCGGCCGTGGGGATTGCTCACGCTCGATGCGCTCGACCCGGCGCGCTTCGACAGCATCGACATGGCGTCGCTGCGGGCTTTTCTGGGTCTGGCCGCCGCTACCGTGAGCGTGGTCGAGCGAATCGATACGCTCGCGCGCAGCACAGAGGAAGAGCGGGCGCGCGCTGAAGCCTACCGGCAGGCGAGCAGCCAGAGCCGGCGCGAAATGGTCGGCAGCAGCGACGCGCATACGCATCTGATGAAGGAAATCGAGGTCGTTGCCGGCAGCGATCTGACCGTGCTGATCACCGGCGAGACCGGCGTCGGCAAGGAACTCGTCGCCAACGCGATTCACGCGCTCTCGTCGCGCGCGAACAAGCCGCTGATCAGCCTGAACTGCGCCGCGCTGCCGGATACGCTCGTCGAGAGCGAACTGTTCGGGCACGTGCGGGGCGCGTTCTCAGGCGCGTCGTCGGACCGGCGCGGCAAATTCGAACTGGCCGACGGCGGCACGATTTTTCTCGACGAAGTGGGCGAGCTGCCGCTTCTCGTGCAAGCCAAGCTGTTGCGGGTTTTGCAGAACGGCCAGCTGCAGCGCATCGGCTCGGACCACGAGCACAAGGTCGACGTGCGGCTGATCGCCGCGACCAATCGCGATCTGGCTGAGGAGGTTCGTGCAGGGCGATTCCGCGCGGATTTTTACCATCGGCTCAGCGTCTATCCGTTGCGCGTGCCGCCGTTGCGCGAACGCGGCCGCGACGTGTTGCTGCTGGCGGGTTTTTTTCTCGAAGAGAATCGCTCGCGGCTCGGTCTGTTGAGCCTGCGTCTCGCGGCGGATGCGCAAGCCATGCTGCTGCGTTATCCGTGGCCGGGGAACGTGCGTGAGCTGGAACACCTGATCGGACGAAGCGCGCTCAAGGCGCTGGCCACGAATCGCGAGCGTCGCCGGATCCTGACGTTGACGGCCGCGGACTTTGCGCTAGCGGCCGCACCCGAGGAAGACAGAGCCCAGAACACCCAGGCCGAAACAACTGAGACGGCATCGAAGGACTTTCGCAGCGCGGTCACCGAGTTCGAGCGGAACATGGTTGTCGACGCTTTGGCGCGCCACAATCAGAATTGGGCGGCGGTCGCGCGCGAGCTTGGTCTTGACCGTGCGAATCTGAATCGGTTGGCCAAGCGGCTCGGCCTTAAGTAGAGAGCTGGTAACTCTGTAACCCGCTCAACCGCGCGAGCCGCTGCACGATGGCAGCGGTTCGCGCGGCATGTCCGACCGGCAAGCGCTTAAGCGTTCACGCCTTCGTTTTGCGGAAATAGCGCGCGACGGGTCTCTTCGTCGAACTCGGCTTTCAGCGTCAGCTTGTCTTTCAAGGCTTGGGCACGAGCCGCGGCCGGGCGCGCGGAGATTTCATCCACCAGGCGCTTGACGTTCGGATATTCGCTCAGACCCGCTTCGCCGAGAATGTAGCCGGCGAAGTTAGCCCAGCCCCACAGCGCGATATCCGCGACCGAATAGGTATCGCCGGCCAGATACTTCGTTGCCGCGAGGCGCTCGTCCAGCACGCGATAGTGGCGCTCCACTTCCTTCAGATAGCGATTGCGCGCATAGGGCAGCGGCGTCGGCGCGTGATGCAGAAAATGCACCGCCTGGCCGGAGAACGGCGACAGCCCGGTCGCGACGAACATCAGCCACGATAAGGCCCGCGCGCGTTCGGCAGCCGACGCCGGCAGAAACCGTTCGTGCTTTGCCGCGAGGTGCAGCAGGATGGCGTGCGAATCGAACACGGTCACACCGTCGTCGGTAATCGCGGGGACTTTTGCGTTCGGGTTGATCCGCAGAAACTCGGGGCGATGTTGCTCGCCCTTGAACGTATCGACCGCGATCAGTTCGAACGGGGTCTGCAGTTCTTCGAGCATCAACGCGACTTTCATCGGGTTCGGCGAGGGGTGGAAGTAAAACTTCAGCATGACGATCTCCATGGAATAAGGGCTGGGCAGATGACGGCCAGGCGGCACTACGCCGCTCGGATTCATGCTGCGGTGGCTGCCGGGCCGTTGCGACCTGTGGTGATGATGGGCTGCCGGGCCGTTTTTGCCGTACGACTATTCCGATGAGAACGTTCGAAGGATTCGCACGTGTTCCGGCGTACGAATCGGGATCGCCTGCCTTCCGTTACTCCGCGATCGAAAAGCGCGCAGGGCGCTTTTGCGGTGCCTTGCCCGGACGCTCCACGCGCGAGGTGGCGCCGCGAATGAAGAGGATTGCGCAAAAGGCCACCATGGCCCATATGCAAAAAATTACCGTCAGAGCGCTCATGTCGATTTTCAGAGGGTGAAACTGCGATTGGTGCTGTTCGGCCGACGGGCCGGTCAATGCGTGGTATGGGGGCCGTTGCCGTCGAACAGCAGCTCGTCGATCAGGCGCGTGGCCAGTTGCAGTTGCTCTTCGAGCGACATGCGCGCTGCCTGCGCGCCCGCCGCGTCGCCGCGCGCAACGGCGTTGTAGGTCTGCGTCGCGAGGCACAGCACGCTCTCCGACGCGAGGTGCAACCCGCGCATCGTTCCGGCGTCGGCGCCCGGCACCGGGCTGGTCCATTCGGCGCCTGAAGCGGCCGGCAGGTCGATTTCGAACTCGTTATCTTTATCGTGGCGGGTGGACATCGCGGGCTCCTTGCGCAATTGGCACAAGTTCAGTGTGCGCTGGCGGGTCAGGTTTCAATCGGGCGAATAGAAGCCTGTTTTTTAGTCAATCTTCGTTGATTGGAAAGTCGACGTATTCCGCTGAAGAATAGGCGTTCGCGGCGCCGCCGCCCAGCGGTCGGCGCGCTTTTGCGCAGGGGCGGGAGCCTCGCGGCGTGAGCCGGCGCCGGCGGGCGTCTTGCGGCAAATATTTGGGGGCGAACGCAATTGCCGTGCTGCCCTCGCCAAAGGTGGAAGCGGCGCGTTTGACCGGGGACAGCCGAACATCGCCGCAGGCGAACACGCCGGGCACGCGCGACCATTTCTGATCGCGGCCGCATTCGATCTACTTGATATCGGAAAAGTCGTCGTTCAACAAACGAACGCGCGCGACGACAGCGATGTATAAAGCGTGCAGCACCAGTTTTTGCGCGACGTCCGTGACTTGGCGAATGCGTTCGGGCTCGGCGGGCGGGGGCGGACTAGGGTGTTTCAAGGGACGGGTTTCTTCGTCGGCGGCTTCCTGCTTTCAGCTACGAGTCTGCGAAGAAACGTATGCGGCAACACGCGCATATTTTTGATGAAGTGGTCGATGGCAGTAAGTCACGGTGTTTGAGAGCCACACGACAACCATGTCGCGGCGTAGCTGATCAGACCGCCTATCGATCGAAGGCAAGCCGTCATTCAATTAGTTCGGACTGCAACATTACTGCGTGCCACTCGGTGCCGGTGCCTGCGAGGCCGGACCGACCCGTACCGATTCCCTTACCAGCTCCTGCGTCATTGCGGCCGCGACGGGGTTCGAACCGCGGTGGTCCTGGCTGGCCGGCGCGGTTTGCGTCGACGGTGGCATCGGCAACGACGGATCGGGCCTGGAAGATTCTCTGACGAGCTGTTCCGTCATGGCCGCCGCGACGGCATTCGAACCATGCCGGGTCAAATCGCCTCGCGCGCGTTCAATCGGCTGCGCGGTGTTCGCCTTCGCGGCGACGGACTCGCGCGCTTGCGCCGATGCAGGCGCGCGGCCCGGCTGTTTATGCCGCGATGCTTGCGGCTGAGTACCGTTCGCGACCGCGCCCGATTGAGACGCTAGCGGTGCGCCCGTGCTGTTCGCGGACGGCGAAGTGGGAACCACGTTGCCTGCGCTCACATGCGTGCCGTCGACGCGCGGGCCGACCGGCGCCGGCGTGATGGAATTGGCCGTTACCGCGTCCGGCGCCGCCTCGGAGCGGTTGCTTTTAGGGAGAAGCTGGTAAGCGATGAAGCCCACGTCCACCAGAACCAGCGCGATTATCAACGCCTTGCCTGTATTCGTCATATCCAACACCGAGTCGTTCGAGTGAGGTGATCGAATCATGATAATCGACCGCCAAAAAACATTTTGCGCGGCGTTTTGCAATGCGATTTATGCGGTTTTTTCCACTCGGTTTGACACCGTTTTGACACTCGACGTAAGCGGCTCCATTACCATCAGCTACCCGCCGGTTCTCCGCGTTTCGTTCCGAAGTCCCAGCGCTGCGCCTGCGCGGTCTCGACTTTGGCGGGCAACAATCCGGCCTGAAAGAACGTATCCGCGATCTTTTGCTGCTCGCCGAAATTCTGCGCGAGAACGGGGCGCACCAGATAGCTCCGGCGCGCGTTCGCACGCTCGATTGTGGCGGCGTCGAGCCCCCAGATCGGTGCGAGCGTTTGGGCCGCGTCCTGAGGATGCGCGCGCAGCCACTCGCCCGCTTGCGTCAACTGATCGAACACGATCTGGATGACTTCGGGGTGCGCCTGCGCGAAGCGATTCGACGCGAGGTAATAACGCTGATACGACGCGAGTCCCTTACCGTCCGCGAGAATGCGCACGTCGGCATCACGGTCGACGGATGCCACATAGGGATCCCACGTGATCCACGCATCGACGCTGCCGCGCTCGAAGGCCGCGCGGCCGTCGGCCGGCGTGAGGTAGCGGATGCGCACGTCCGCTGGCGTGAGACCTGCCTTGATAAGCGCCGCAAGCAGCAGATAGTGGCTGCCGGCGGCCTTGGTCACAGCAATGCGCTTGCCCTTGAGATCGGCAAGCGTATGGAGCGCGCTGTCCTGTTTGACGATGATCGCCTGGGCGCCCGGCGACGGCGCTTCCTGCGCGACATAAACGAAGCGCGCGTGCGCGGCTTGCGCAAAAATCGGCACGGTGTCCGCGACGTCCGCGCTGAAATCGACTGCCTCGACGTTGAGCGCTTCGGTCAAGGGCAAGCCGCTCGAAAACTCATTCCACGACACGCGCACGCCCAATGGCGCCAAGGCCTTGTCGAGCGACCCGCCCGCCTTGAGCAGCGTGATCAACGTCGACGACTTCTGGTAGCCGATCCGCAACACGATCGGCTGACCGTTCGCGGCCGATGTTTGCGCATAACCGCGCGTCGTGAGCGTGGTGAGCGTGGTCAGTGAGGAAGCCAGCGCGACGCGAATAAACGCCCGTCTGTTGAGCAGCGCCATGATGCATAGTCCTTGAGTCGAGTCTGAAGGGGAGGCCAATCGACCATGCTAGCAAGGAGTCCGCGTGGCGCGAACCGACGGTTTCAGCTAACCATCGGACGTTAGTGCATAAGGGCATGCGCGCGTCGAAACTCTGGAGAAATCGAGGCAAAGCGCAGTAGCCATTAAATGCAAAAGATAAATATTGATTCGATATAAACATATCGAAAGAGAATAATTCCCAGAGGCGGTCTTCGTCGCTACGCTTGCGGGCATATCGTCAGAGAGGACATATGGCCGGTTCCATTTCTACTTCGTTTTCCGCACGGCGGCGCGCGCTTAAACTTCTCAGCGCGGTGCCGGCATGCGCCGTAGCGGGTGCATTCAATTCGCTCGGCGTACAGGCAGCCGAACTCGCGCCGGTCACGCTCGTGCTTGGCGATCAGGCAGGCGGCACGCGTGCGTTGGCCGAAGCGGCCAAGGTGCTCGACGGCGCGCCGTATGCGTTTCGCTGGGCCAATTTCCAGGGCGCGGCGCCGCTCTTCGAAGCGCAGCGCGCGGGCGCCGTCGATCTCGCGCCGGCCGGTGATTTGCCGGTGCTTGCCGCAGCCGTCGGCGATCCGACTCTAAAGATTGTCGCGACGCGCGTCGGTTCCGGCGAACAACTCGGCATTCTCGTCGCGCAGGATTCGAAGATTCGCACGGTCGCGGATCTGAAAGGGCGCACGGTGTTCGTTTCGTCCGCGCGGGGCAGCATTTCGCAGTTCCAGCTCTATGGCGCGCTAGCCGAAGCCGGTCTCTCGAAAGAGGACGTCAATGTCCGTTTCATTCTGCCCGTCGATGCATTTGCCGCCTTCGCGTCCGGATCGATCGAGGTTTGGGCAACGTTCGATCCGTACTACGGCATCGCCGTGCAACGTGGCGCGCGTATTCTGCGCGACGGCACCGGCATCAATAGCGGACTCGGTTTCATTACGGCCTCGGGCGCGGCCCTCGCGGAACCGCGCAAGCGCGCGGCGATTGCCGACGTGCTGTTGCGCTTCCAGCGCGCGGGCGATTGGGCGCTCGCGCATCCCGACGCCTACGCGCAGATCTACGCGTCGCTGACGCGTTCGCCGCTCGATGCCGCGAAGCGCATTACGCAACGCGCGTCGCTCAAACAGCACTTCATCAACGAGGCGGATATCAGCGCGTTGCAAAAGGTCGCAGACAGCGCCAACCGCGACGCGATTCTGCCGCGCCGCATCGACGTGCGCGCCATTTCCGATACTCGCATCGCGACGGCATGACGCGTGAGCGCCGATAACCTGACATCGGCCGGCGGCACGCGCTTCGCGCTTACGCGCCCGGTGTTTTCGCGGCTTACCAGGGTTTTGCCCGGTCATAACGTGATGTCATGGGCACTCAAACAATTCCGGCGTTGTGGAGGATAAATAGACTCACTATATTGGGCTCAACGATGCATGACATCGACGATCTGTTCGCTCAACCGTTTCGAGGACCCCGTCGTGATCAAGAAGCCCATGTTGCGCCCGCTTGCCGCAGTTCTGATCCTCGGTGTCGCGAATCTCGCGCCCGCGTGTTTGACGCCCGCGTTTGCCGCCGCCGGCAAGATCACTTTCGTCTCCCAGGGCGGGACCTATCAGGAAGCGCAGACCAAGGCGATTCTCGACCCCGCTGCGAAGCTGCTCAACATCACGGTGAACCAGGACAGCATTCCGGACGCGTGGCCGCAGATCAAAGCCCAGGCCGCGACCGGCAAGCCGATCTGGGACGTGGTCGACACGCCTACGTCCAACTGCCTGCGCGGCGGCAAGGAAGGTCTGCTGGAAAAGCTGGACTTCTCGAAGATTCCGAATGCGGCGGCCATGCCGGAGAAATACCGCACGCCATATTCGGTCGCGTATGAGTTCTATTCGACGGTGATCGGCTACAACAAGAAGTCGCTGAAAAAAGTGCCGCAGAGCTGGGCCGATTTCTGGAACGTGAAGGCATTCCCCGGCACGCGCGCATTGCGTAACGATCCGCAGACCGTGCTCGAAGCCGCGCTGCTCGCCGACGGTGTGCCGCGCGACAAACTCTATCCGCTCGACGTCGATCGCGCGTTCAAAAAGCTGCAGCAGATCAAGCCGGACGTGACCGTGTGGTGGACCTCGGGCGGCCAGTCGGCGCAATTGCTGCACGACGGCGAAGTGGACATGACGATGATCTGGAACGGCCGCGCAAGCGCGGTGCGTAAGGACAACCCCGACGTCGACTTCACCTTCAACGATGGCATTCTGCAGGACACGCAACTCTGCGTGCTGAAGAATGCGCCGAATCTGCCTGAGGCGATCAAGTTCATCAACGCCGCGGTCTCGCCGGAATTGCAGGCCAACTTGCCGCTTTATATCGACTACGGCCCGGGCAACCCGGCTGCATTCAAGACGGGCAAGATCGACGCCAAGCGCGCAAGCGAATTGCCGAGCTCGCCGGAGAATGCGTCGAAACAGGCATTGATGTCGGAGGAATGGTGGGCGTCGGACGCCGGCGTCCAGGCGAAGGCGCGCTGGCTCAAGTTCATGCAGTAAGCGGCATCATGCTGCGCGCGCGAGTCGAGGCCGTTGAACGCCAACGCATCGAATTCCGCGCGCACCGCTGAGCGCTTCTCGCGCCTACCGCACGGCTCATCGTCTGCGCATTCATCGAACGTGATCGACTATCTGATTCTCGGCGGCGGTTCGGCCGGCTGCGTGCTCGCTGCGCGCCTCTCGGAAGACGCCGGCAAGACCGTCTGCCTCGTCGAAGCCGGCCGCAATATCTCGCGAACGGATATGCCCGAGGCAGTGCGCAGCCGCTATCCCGGTCGCGCCTATCTCGACACCGCGAACATCTGGCAACGACTGAAGGCGCGCATGAGCGCCTCGGCCGCGACACGCCGTTATGAACAGGCGCGCCTGCTCGGCGGCGGTTCGGCGATCAATGCGCTGATGGCGAATCGCGGCGCGCCGGCCGACTACGACGAATGGCACGCGCTCGGCGCACATGGCTGGAACTGGAGCGCCTGCCTGCCGTATTTCCGCAAGCTGGAAACCGATTGCGACTTCGACGGTGCGTTGCATGGCAAGAGCGGGCCGATTCGCATCCAGCGCGCGCCGTGGGCGCGTATCTCGCCATTCGCGCGCGCGGTGCTCGCCACACTCGACGCACGCGGCCATCCGCGGCGTGACGACCAGAACGGCGAGTGGCAGGACGGCACGTTCATTGGATCGATCGCGGTGAGCGCAGCGGGCGAACGCATCCCGACTTCGGTCTGCTATCTCGACGACACCGTGCGTGCGCGCCCCAATCTGACGATCCGCACGCACACGCTCGTCGAGCGCGTGCTGTTCGACGGCAAGCTCGCGATTGGCGCGCGGGTCGTCGGCCAGGACGGCGCGAGCGAAGCATTGCGCGCCAAACAGGTGATCGTCTGCTCGGGCGCGATCCACAGCCCGGCGCTGCTGATGCGAAGCGGCATCGGGCCGGCCGCCGAGCTCGCCGCGCACGGTATCGAGGTGGTGGCGGATCGAGGCGGTGTCGGCGGCAATCTGATGGAGCATCCGTCGATTGCCGTGTCGGCGTTTCTGCCGCGCGCCGCTCGCACGTTATATCCTGACGAGCATCACGAGCAGGCGATCGTGCGTTTTTCATCAGGCGTGAGCGGGGCGGTTCCCGGTGACATGCACGGTGCGATCCTGTCGCGCTCGGGTTGGCATTCGGTCGGCCACCGGCTCGGCACGATCTTCTTCTGGGTGAACAAATCGTACTCGCGCGGCCGCGTGAGTCTCGCATCGGCGGATCCGGGGGATGAACCCATCGTCGACTTCAACATGCTCTCCGACGCGCGCGATCTCGAGCGGCTGAAGCTCGCGCTGTGCTTCGGCGCCCGCACGCTCGCCGATCCGATGATGGCGAAGCACCGCGATGCACTGCTGCCGTCGAGCTATTCACCGCGCGTCGCGAGCGTGGCCGTGCCGGGCGCGTGGAACGCGTTGCAACGCGGAATACTGAGCACGTTGCTGGACATTGCCGGACCGTTGCGCGCGTGGCTGGTGCGCAGCGTGATCACGCAAGGCGTGACGCTAAACGAATTGCTCGCCGACGACCATGCGTTGACGCGGTTCGTCACGCGTTCGGTCGGCGGCACCTGGCATCCGTCGGGAACCTGCCGCATGGGCGCGGCCGACGACGCGCTCGCCGTTTGCGATGCGCGCGGCGCAGTGTATGGCGTCAGCGGACTTTACGTCTGCGATGCGTCGCTGATGCCGTCGATACCGTGCGCGAATACGAATGTGCCGACCATCATGATCGCAGAGCGGATTGCGGATATGTTGCGCGGGCGTGTGTGAATGCGATGAAGGGCCGCCGCGTTGACACGCAGCGGCCCGGCAGGCGTCAAGCATCAAGCGGTGAACGGTCCGGCGAAGCGCAAGAAGGCCAGAGCACGCTCACTCGCCAAACCCGACAATACCCTTCACCTCGAGAAACGCCTCGAGCCCCCACTCAGCGTATTCACGCCCATTGCCGGACTGCTTGTACCCGCCGAACGGCGAGCCCGCATCCCACGACGGATAGTTCAGATACACGCTGCCGGCACGAAGTCTGAACGCCACCCGCCGCGCGCGCTCCAGATCGGCGGATTGAACATAAGCCGCGAGCCCGAAGGGACTGTCGTTGGCGATCGCAATCGCTTCTTCCTCATCGCGATACGGCATGATCGCGAGCACCGGGCCGAAGATCTCTTCGCGCGCGATCGTCATGGCAGGGTGCACATCCGCGAAGACCGTCGGTTGTACGTAATAGCCGCGTTCAAGACCCGCCGGGCGCCCGAGGCCACCCGCCACGAGTTGTGCGCCTTCGTCGATGCCAGCCGCAATGAGCCGCTCCACACGCTCGAACTGCACGCTGTTGACCACCGGACCCATGGTCGTGCGTTCGTGGTCGGCGGGGCCAACGCGTTGCGCCTGCGCCGCGCGCCGCGCGATCTCCACTGCTTCGTCGTGGCGCGCCGCGGGCACGAGCATGCGTGTCGGCGCATTGCACGACTGGCCGCTGTTGCTAAAGCACGAGTCGACGCCGGCCGTGACAGCCGCTTCGAAATCGACGTCGTCCAGCAGAATGTTCGCGGACTTGCCGCCCAGTTCCTGATGCACGCGCTTCACGGTCGGCGCCGCGAGCTTCGCTATCTCGACGCCCGCGCGTGTCGAACCGGTGAACGACACCATATCGACATCGGGATGCGCCGCGAGCGCCGCGCCGACAGTCGGCCCGTCGCCGTTGACGAGATTGAAGACGCCCGGCGGCACGCCCGCCGCGTCGAGTATCTCCGCGAATAGCAAGGCATTGAGGGGAGTGACTTCGCTTGGCTTGAGCACCATCGTGCAACCGGCCGCAATCGCGGGCGCGGCCTTGCAGACGATCTGGTTGATCGGCCAGTTCCACGGCGTGATCAGCGCGACCACGCCGACCGGTTCGTGATTGACGAGCGTCCTGCCCTTCCTGCGCTGCCACGTGAATGTTTCGCACGTGCGGATCAGTTCTTCGAGATGCCGCCGCCCGATCCCCGCTTGCCACGCACGCGCCATCGCGCGCGGGGCGCCGAGTTCGCGCGAGATCGTGTCGCCCATTTCGTCGTGACGTTCGAGAAATACTTCGAGAATGCGGCGGATCAATGCGAGGCGCTCGGCCGGCGTGGTCTGCGAGAACGACGTGAACGCGCGCTTCGCGGCGGCTACCGCGCGATCGGCGTCAGTGGGCGTGCCCATTGCCACTTCGGCGATGGGTTGCTCGGTACACGGATCGACCACGGCACGGCGGGCGTTGGTGGACGGCTCGACCCAAGCGCCATCGATATAAAACTTCAGTGCATTGACCATGTATTGGCTATCTTCAGAACGAGGTTAGGCGCGCGCCGCGCCCGAGCGGCGGCTCACCACGACGATCATCACGAGGCACAGCGTCAGTGCGGTCAGCATCGTGCTGATCGCGGCGATGGTCGGATCGATCTCGTCGCGCAGCGTCACGAACATGCGGCGCGTCAGCGTCTGGTTCGAACCGCCCGACACGAAGAGCGCGACCACCGTTTCGTCGAGCGCCTGAATGAACACGAACACCGCGCCGGAGATCACACTGGCCTTGATCTGCGGCAGCGTCACCGTCATGAAACTCCGAAAGCGATTCATGCCGAGGCTGCGCGCGACCATCTCCTGCGTGCGGTCGAAGGTGCGCAGATCGGCGCCGACCGAAATCAGCACGTACGGCAGCCCGAGCATCGTATCGGCGAGTATCAGGCCGCCAAGCGTATTCACATAGCCGGCCTGAGAGTAGACGAAGAACACGCCCACCGCGACGATAATGATCGGCACCATCAACGGCAGCATCAGCAGTGTGCGCAGATAGCGCATGATCCAATGCGTGCCGTTCTGGATCGCGTAGGCGGCGGCCACGCCGAGCGGCGTGGCGATCAGCGCGGCGCAGATCGAAGCGGTCAGCGTGGTGCGCGCGGCGTCGATCCATGCGGGATTGTCGAAGAACGAGTGATACCAGCGCAGCGAGTAGGCGGGCGGCGGGAAGGTCATGAAGCGCGTGTCGGAGAACGACAGCGGCACCACGATTAGCACCGGCACCATCAGGAACAGCAGAATCAGCACGACGCTCGCGCCGAGGACGATCCGTCCGAACGGGAGTTTGTTCATTTCGCGCCCAGGGTCTTTTCGAGTGGCACCACGCGGCTCGCGGCGTAGAAAATCGCGAACACGCAGATCAGCAGCACGACGCTCACCGCGCTCGCCGCACCCCAACTGTTGTAGATCTCGACGTTGCGGCTCACCACCATCGACACCATGATCGACTTGCCGCCGCCCATCAGTTCAGGCGTGATGTAGAAGCCGAGGCACAACACGAACACGAGCGTGACGCCGGCGAACACGCCGCTCAGCGACAGCGGCAGGAACACGCGCAGGAACACATGGAGCGGCGAGCCGCCGAGACTCGCGCCGGCTTGCGAAAGATTCGACGGGATTTTCTGCATCGCCGAATAAAGCGGCAGCACCATGAACGGCAGCAGGATATGCACCATTGCGATGACCGTGCCGAACTGGTTGTAGGCGAGCTGCACCGGCCGATCGACGAGCCCGGAGGCGAGCAGCGCCTTGTTGACCAGCCCCGTGCGCTGCAACAGCACGAGCCACGCGTAGGTGCGCACCAGTACGCTGGTCCAGAACGGCAGAATCACCATGCCGAGCACGAGCGCGCTCAGCTTCGGCGGCAGCGACGCAGCGAAGTAGGCGACCGGATAGCCGAGCAGCAGCGTGATGACGGTCACGACGATGCTCAGTTTAAATGTCAGCAGAAACGTCTCGAGGTAAGCGCCGGTGAACATGCGCCGATAGTTTTCGAGCGTGAAGCCGTCGTGATAGATGGACTGCCACGACAGCCACGCGAGCGGCACGACCAGCAGCACCACGATCACGAGGAGCGCGGGCGTCATCAGAAGAAGCATGGTGCGATCTTCGCGGCGCTGATAGCGCGCGGCGGGATCGGACTCGGTGGCCTGCATCAAGGTGGTTCCCTGGAGCATCCGTTTGGCGGTTGTCATCATGCACCTACGGCGTCGAGAAACTGATACCACGCCGCGACGAGTCGCACACCCGGCGCGCGCAGCGAATGAAAGGGCACGGGCCGCAGACCGGGCGCGCCGAGCAGCGAAAGCTCGGGCGTTTCGCCGAGCGCGAGCGCGGCGGCATGCTGGCCGAGCAGACTCGCCATCGCGACGCCTGCCCCGTTATACCCCAGACAAAAGGTCGTGGCGTCATCGCTGCGTCCGACATGCGGCAGCGAATTGAACGTCATACCCACGTAACCCGACCAGCGATATTCCACGCGCACGTCCGCGAGATCGGGAAAGAGCGCGACCATCGCGCGTTGCAACGCGTCGAAGCCGGTGGTTTGCCCTTCCTTGCCGAACGCGTCGCGGCCGCCGAACAGCATGCGGCCGTCCACTTTGCGGAACCACTTCATCATGCGCCGGGTTTCCGTGTAGCTGCGGCGCTCGACCATCAGACGCGCATCGAGGTCGGCGGGCAGGCGCTCGGTGGCGATCATCGCGCTGCGAAACGGCACGAGTTCGCGCTGATACGCCGAGGTGGCCGCCGTGAGATCCGAATACGCATTGGTCGCAACGATGACCTGCTTCGCGCGCACCGTGCCGCCTGGCGTGCGCAGTGTGACGCGGTTCTCGCCGGGCGTGCGTTGCATCTGCTGCACGGGCGTCGATTCGTAAATCGGCACGCCGCGCAGCGTGAGCCCGCGCGCGAGTCCGCGCACGTATTCGAGCGGCAGAATCGTGCCGGCGTCCGCGCTCAGCACGCCGCCGACAAAACCTTTCGAACCCGTCTCGTGCTCGATCTCGGCACGCGATTGCACGGTCATCGAGGTATCGCCGAGATTCGTGCGAACCCAGTCGGCCTCAGCGCGAATCGCGGCGAGCGCAGTCTCCGTATGAGCGCAGCGCAAACTGCCGGTATGTTCAAAGCGGGCGCGTGCCAACTGGAATTCATCGACCAGCGTCTCGACGACCCGCACGCCTTCATGCGCGAGCCGATGCATACGCTTCGCGGTATCGAGGCCGTTCAGCTTGTCGATGGTGGGAAACGACAATCTGAACTTCGACGACACCACGCCGCCATTACGCCCGCTCGCGCCCCAGCCGACCGGATTCGCATCGAGCACCACGCAGTCGACGCCGCGGTTTTGCAGCGCATACGCGGCGGCGAGACCCGAGTAGCCCGCGCCGATCACGGCGACTTCGACGTCGAGATCGCGTGCAAGCGGCACGCCGGTGCTGACTGCCGCATCCGCGCCTGGCGATGCGGCGAAGAGCGCGCGCCAGAGCGAATCAGGCGCGGGCATGTGCGGTTTCATCGGCGCGAGCATCGGCTCAGGCGGCGAGGCGTGCTTCGGCTTCGACGGCGTCCGCGAGCGCGCCGAGCGTGGCGAACTTGAAGGTCGGCGTGGTCACGGCTTCCGGCACCGGCGTGGCGCCGAAGCCCTTCACGTTCTGACGGCGTTCGATCCAGCAGGTCGCGTAACCGAGCTTCGTGGCGATGCCGATGTCGTGATACTGGCTCTGCGCGGTGTGCAGGATTTCGCCGAACTTGTAGCCGAACGCCGCCTGACGGCCGCGGTTGTACGCGAAGAATTGCGGGTCGGGTTTGGCGACGCCGGTTTCATCGCAGCAGACGGTGTCGTCGAACGGGTCGCCGAGCGTGTGCGCGTAGGCCGAGAGCGCCACGCGGTCGGCGTTGGTCATCGCGACCAGGCGGAAGTGCTTGCGCAGACGCTTGAGCGCCGCGACCGAATCCGCGAACGCCGGCCATTCGAGCACGTCGCGCTGGAAGGCAGCGGCGGATTGCGCGTCGTCGGGCAGACCGAGTTCTTTCGCGAGCGACAGATAGACGTTCGCCATTTCGTGGCTCGAACGGCCCGGATAAGCGGCGCGGCCGCGCATGTACGGTTCGAAGATCTGGTCGTCGGTCAGGTCCTTCGCTTTCGCGCCGCCAATGCGCCGCACGGAGGCGAGCACGCCGCGCTCGAAGTCGATGAGTGTGCCGACGACGTCGAACGTCAGGACCTTGAAATCGGTGAGCTTCATGAAATCATCCTTTTGCAATGTGCGGTGAATCGGAGAGGGAGTGCCCCACGCGTGGGCGGAGAAAATCAGGCGGGCACGACGATCGTGTCTTGCGGGTCGAGCGTCACGCTCATCTGTGCGCCCGGCTCGGGAATGCGGCGGCGCGCGTCGTGGCCGCCGGGTTGCCTGAGGCTGATGGCGGTGCCGTCGGCGAGCGCGGCGAACACGCGCAGACTCTCGCCCTGATACAGCACCTCGGTGACGCGGCACGACAAGCGGTTCACGCCGTCGTTGCCGCCACCGCCGCCGCCGTCGATCACGAGCTTTTCGGTCTGCACCGCGAGCAGCAGTTTGTTGCCATGCGGCAGCGGATGCGCGGTGCGCAGCACGGTATCGCCGAGACGCACCGCGTCGTCGCCGGCACGCGTCACGTCGAGCAGCGTCGCCTCGCCGATGAAGCTAGCCACGAACGCATCGCACGGGCGGTCGTAGAGCCGCTCGGGCGTGTCGATCTGCACCAGCCGGCCGTTCTTCAGCACGGCTACGCGGTCGCTCATGGTGAGCGCCTCGCGCTGATCGTGCGTCACATAGACGATCGTCGCGCCGAGCTTGCGATGCAGCCGCCGCAGTTCGATCTGCATGGTTTCGCGCAGTTGCTTGTCGAGCGCGGAAAGCGGCTCGTCCATCAGGATCAGTTGCGGCTCGAACACCATCGCGCGGGCGAGCGCCACGCGCTGCCGCTGACCGCCGGAAAGCTGGGAGATGCCGCGGCTTTCGTAGCCGGAGAGCTCGACCATGGCGAGCGCGTCGGCGACTTTCTTCGCCCACGTGCCTTTCGGCTGACGGCGCGCGCGCAACGGAAACGCGACGTTCTCGCCGACGCTCATGTGCGGAAACAACGCGTAGTTCTGAAACACGATACCGATGTCGCGTTTATGCGGCGGCGCAAATGTAATGTCGCGCTCGCCGACCCAGACCGCGCCCGAACTCGGCTGCACGAAGCCGCCGAGAATACCGAGCAGGGTCGTCTTGCCCGAGCCCGAAGGGCCGAGCAGCGAGACGAATTCGCCGGGGGCGATGTCGAGTGAAACGTCGTCGAGGGCCACCACCTGGCCATAACGTTTCGCTGCCGATCGGATCGAAACACCTGTTTTCGCTCGTGCGTCCATTGCGTCCTGTCTCGCTGTAGAAGCCTGCGTTAGGGAAAATATAGGCTTCGCTCTTTTTGACGGCAATTCCCAAATTGTTGGAGAAGGCATAACATCAGGTCATGCCCAATCTCCGCAAAAAATTGCCGAGCGCCAATGCGCTGTTCGTGTTCGAAGCTGCTGCGCGCTGCGGCAATTTCACGCGCGCGGCGCAGGAGTTATATGTGAGCCAGCCCGCGGTGAGCCGCATGCTGGCGCGCATGGAAGACCATCTCGGCGTGCGCTTGTTCGAGCGGGTGCGCGGCGGTATTGAGCTCACCGAGAACGGCAAGATTCTTTACCGGAAGATTTCCGAGGGCTTCAACGGTATTGAAGGCGCGATCCGCGAGATCGAGGCGCGCGCCACCGGTGTGGAGTCGGTCACGCTCTCGGTGTCCACCGCTTTCACCACGCACTGGCTGATGCCGCGCATGAACCGGCTGAACCAGGCGTTTCCAAATGTCGACTTGCGGTTCCAGCTGATCTCGGGGCGCATCGGCGGGCCGCTCGTCGATGTGGATCTCGGCATGCGCTTTCGGCGTGAGGACGAGATCGGCGAGAACAGTGTGCTGGTCATGCCGGAGACCTTGCTGCCGGTGTGCAACCGGCGCTATGACGAGATCGCGGCCACCGAGGCGGGGCGCGCGCACGGCGACACAGTGATCGTCATGGACGACGGCGAACGCGGCTGGCATGACCGCTTTGAAGCGTTCGCGGCACACGGGCGTCACGCCGCCAGCATGTTGAGCTTCAACGACTATGCGATCGTTGTGCAGGCCGCGCTGCTTGGCCAGGGCGTCGCGCTCGGCTGGCTGAACGTGGTGTCGCACTGGCTGCTGGAAGGCGCGCTTCAGCCGGCCGAACAGGAACTGATCGTCACGAACCGGCGCTGTTGTCTGGTGTGGCCCGAGAGCCGCGCGCTGCGGCCCGCCGCGGCCGACGTGCGCGACTGGATCATCGAGGAAACGCGCGCGGACGTGCGCGCGGTCGATCGGGCCTATCCGAAGCTGGGGCTGAAGCGTTCGCTGGCGGATGCGGGATTGGCGATCGGGTAGGGCGCCGGCACGCATCGACCTTTCTGGCGCAGTGCAATACTGCCGCCGTCGCTTCAAGGCTGGTCCCAGACGTCATTATTCGGTCACGAACCTCACGCAATATTACCGGCGGCCTTCAATCGGCCAACGGGCCGCAGGCCGGCCCGCTTTCACTTCTTTCGCACCTCCACGCGGACAAAAGCGCCCACGCACGACGCCGCGCGCCCGATCCGTCGACAAACAGGCATTCCAATCAAGGAGACACCGTGTCCCGTTCAAGAATCTTTGCTCTGACAGCGATCGCTTCGTCGCTTTTCTTCGCAACGGCTGCGCATGCCGGCATCGATCTCATCGCGGTCGGTCAACTGAGCGGTCTCACCGGTGACTTATCGAAGGAAACCGCTGCGCCGCTGGAGAACGGCGTGCCGGGCAATCTGCTCGGCGGTCTGGGCTCGGGCATGGCTTACGCGGGATGCCATACGTTCGTCGCCGTGCCGGACCGTGGCCCGAATGCCGTGTCGTACAACCCGGCAATCGACGACACCGCTTCGTATATCAACCGTTTTCAGACTCTGCGCCTGCGCCTGAAACCCGGCGCGGCCGGCGCCTCGCTTCCGTACACGATGACGCCGACCCTGCTCGCCACGACGCTGCTCCACACCAACGACAAGCTGGTCTACGGCACGGGCGCCGCCGCGGGCGTGCCCAACGGCGCGCCGGCGCTCAATCGCCGCAATCACACCAACTACTTTACCGGCCGCTCGGACAACTTCGATCCGACACGCCTGTCCACGGACGACCGCGACGCGCGCTTCGATCCCGAAAGCGTGCGCGTGAGCAACGACGGCGAGAGCGTTTTCATCTCGGACGAGTACGGCCCTTACGTGTATCGCTTCGATCGCCGCAGCGGCCGCCGGATCGACACGTACAAGCTGCCGGACGCGTTCGCGGTTGCCACGCTGAGCCCGATCGGCAACGACGAAATCTCGCAGAACACCTCGGGCCGCGTCGCCAACAAGGGCATGGAAGGCCTCGCGATCTCGCCGGACGGCAAGACGCTGTTCGGCGCGATGCAAAGCCCGCTGATCCAGGACGGCGGCACGAAAGGCGCGTACACGCGTATCGTCAGGATCGACGTGCGCACCGGCAGGACGACCCAGTTCGCGTATCCGCTGACGAACATCGGCACGGCGGCCAAGCCCAAATATCCGACCATTAGCGACGTGGTGGCCGTCAACGATCACGAATTGCTGATGGACGAACGCGATGGCCAGGGGTTGGGCGATAACTCGACGGCCGTGTTCAAGAAGGTGTTCCATATCGACCTGAACGGCGCTCAGGACGTGAGCAACGCGAGCGGCGAGGTCGGCCTCGCGCCGTATGCGGTGCAGAAGACGCTGTTTCTGGATGTGGTTGCCACGCTCACCGCTCACGGCTACAACGCGAACGATATTCCGGCGAAGCTGGAAGGTTTGGCATTCGGTCCCGATGTCGTGGTCGGCGGGGTGAAGAAGCACACGCTTTTCGTCGCTAACGACAACGACTTCTTAGGCACGATCACCGATACCAACCACCCGGCGGGTATCGCGAACCCGAATCAGTTTTTTGCTTTTGCCTGGGACCCGAGCGACTTGCCGGGTTACGTGGCGCAAAGACTGCCCGGCGTGGACGACGATCATCACGGCGACCACCGCCGCGACCACGGCGACTCGGACCGCATGTGCGGCCCCGAACGCGACGACGATCATTGAACCGCTGACGCACGCCTCGTAGTTCCCCGCGCGCGTTAAAGCAACCGAAGGGCGGCGCGGGTTCAAGCCGGCGCCACTTCATCGAGCTAGGCGTCGGCGCTTTGCGCCACGATCAGATCCAGCGAGCCCGCCAGAATCGATCTGGCCGTTTCAGGCTCGTCGACGGCACGCGCCAGCGTCACCGCGCCGACGATGGTCGCGACAATGCCGAGCGCCAGGGTTTCGCTGTCGCCGGCCAACGTCTGCGCGATGCGCGACGCGAGCTTGTGCACGTATTGCGTCAAACTCTCGCGAACCGCTGGCGCCGCGTGCCGCGCTTCGCCGGCAAGCGAGCACAACGCGCAGCCGTTGCCCGGATCCTTGATGTGTTTCTCGCTGAGAAACATTTCGGCGATCACGCGCAACGGTTCTTTCTTCGCCGACCCACTCGCATTTGCCGCCGCAACCGTGGTGGCGATCCGTTTCTCGCTCAGTGCGACGGCATACTCCAACGCCTCGACGATCAACGCGTCACGCGACTCGAAGTGGCCGTAGAACGCGCCATGCGTGAGACCGGCGCGCCGCATGCAGTCCGCCACGCCGAGCGCCTCGATGCCGTCTTCCCGAATCTGCCGCGCCGCTGTTTCCAGCACGCGTTGACGGCTTTCTGCCTTTTGTGCCTGCGAGTAGCCCATTTCCGTCACCCCTCTTGACAATCTGCATGATGAGCATAATACTGAAAATGTGCATGATGATCAACATGCAGATTGTCGGATGAGGGCATCTTTCGCGGATGTCCGTACGCGGCGGCGCCGTTTGGCCGCTTAACCGTTACAGGCGTCGCACGGCCGTGACTTCCGGCGCGTTCGCGGCGCAAGCAAGGAGAGAGATGATGCGTTTCTCAGGAAAGACAGCGTTGATTACCGGTGGGAATAGCGGCATTGGTTTCGTCACGGCGAAGCTGCTGATTGCCGAAGGCGCAAAGGTGGTGATCACCGGCCGCGACAGTGCGAAGCTGGATCAGGCCGTGTCGGAACTCGGCGAAAACGCACTGGGCGTGCGGGCCAATCTGGACAACGAAGCGGACATCGACGCGTTGTTTGAACAGATCAAGAGCAAATTCGGCTCGCTGGACATCGTGTTCGCGAATGCCGGCATCTCGGGTCCGACGCCGCTCGGCGGCACGACGGCCGCGGCGTTCGAGGCCATTCTCCGCACCAATCTGACGGCCGTCTTTCTGACGGTGCAAGCCGCATTGCCGCTGATGAGCGCGGGTGGCGCGGTCGTATTGAACGGCTCCGTGATGCGTGAACTCGGCTCGCCTGGTTCTTCGGCATATTCGGCCACCAAGGCGGGCATCACGGGTATGGCGAAGGTCTTCGCGTCGGAGTTGGTGCAGCGTGGTATTCGCGTGAATACGGTGATCCCTGGCGGCACGCGCACGCCGATCTGGACGCGTGGCGCGCGCGAGGGCGCGACGCTCGACGCAACCGAACAGGCGCTCGCGCCGCGCGTGCCGATGGCACGCCTCGCCGCGCCGGAAGAAGTCGCGGCAGCAGTGCTGTTCCTGGCTTCCAGCGACGCGTCGGGAATGACCGGCGCGGAAATCGTCGTGGATGGCGGCACGATCGGGGCACCGTGGGGCGCGCCGATTTTCCGCCAAGCCTGAGCGGCGTTAAAGGCGGGAAGCCGCGTCGCTCGATGTACAAGCGGCGCGGCCAGCAAGCTCAATACGCTCCGCTCACCAGATTCATCGGCGTATCGTTGACGAAGTTCTCGATGTTATCCATCAACTGATTCGCGAGACTCTGCTGCGCGTCGTCCGACGCCCACGCCACGTGCGGCGTCAGAATCACATTCGGCCGGCCGGCGGCGCGCAACAGCGGATTATCGTCGGCGGGTGGCTCCCCTGCGGTCACGTCGAAACCCGCGCCGCTGATCAATCCTTCGTCGAGCGCCTGGACTAGCGCGGCTTCATCCACCAGTCCGCCGCGCGCCGTGTTGATGATCAACGGCCGGCGCTTCATCGCGCGAAACTCGGGCATGGCGAGCATATTGCGCGTTTGCGGCGTGAGCGGACTGTGCACGGTGATGATGTCGCTCGTCGCGAGCACTTCGTCCCATGGCGTGTATAGCGGGCCGAGTCCTTCGCGTCCTTTGTGCGCGGCGAACATCGGCTGCATGCCGAAGGCTTTGCCGAGTTCCGCCACACGCTGCCCCAGCACCCCTTCGCCGATGATGCCGAGCCGCGCGCCGGCCAGATCGTGAATCGCGTGTGTGAAGAAACAGAACTGCCCGGACTTCTGCCACTCGCCGGCGAGCACGTCGTCGCGATAAGCGACCAGATTGCGCCGCAGCGCGAGGATCAGCGCGAAGGTATGCTCGGGCACGGTGTTGATCGCGTAGCCGCGAATATTGCTCACCGCAATGCCGAGCCGTTGAGCCGCCGCCTTGTCGACGCAATCCGTGCCGGTCGCGGCCACCGCGACGAGCTTCAACTGCGGCAACTGCTCCAGCACTTCGGCGCTCAGCGCCACCTTGTTGGTAATCGCAATCGACGCGCCGGCCAGTCGCTCGATCACTTGCTCCGGCGTAGTGCGATCGTGCTCGATCAACTGATGCTCGAAGCGCAGTTCACGCAACACGATCTGCGGCGCGAGGGTCGAGCGGTCCAGAAAAACGATCTTATGCATGGTCATGTCCCCGATGATTTACAGATGCCGTTTCGCTTCAGCGACGATATGCTGCGCGGTGATGCCGAAGTGCTCGTACAGCGTCTCCGCCGAAGCCGACGCGCCGAAACCCGTCATGCCGACAAAGCCGCCGCGCTCGCCGAGATAGCGATCCCAGCCGAAGCGCAACGCCGCTTCCACGCCGACTCGCACGGTGCCCGCGCCAAGCACGGCGGTGCGATAGGCGTCGTCCTGTTCGTCGAAAATCTCCCAGCACGGCATGGACACCACGGCCGTCGCGATGCCTTCGTCCTGCAACTGACGGCGTGCCTCCACGGCCAGCGCGACTTCGGAACCGGTCGCCAATAGCGTCACGACACGCGCGCCGCCCTCGGCCTCTTCGAGTACGTAAGCGCCGCGTTGCGACAATGGCTCGGCGCTATATTCACGGCGCACCAACGGCAGCGCCTGGCGGGCGAACACCAGCGTACTCGGCCCGCGCCGATGTTCGAGCGCGAGCGCCCAGCACTCGGCGGCTTCGACGGCGTCGGCGGGGCGCAGCACGCGCATGTTCGGCATTGCGCGCAGCGAGGCGAGAATCTCGACGGGTTGATGCGTCGGGCCATTTTTGCCGACGCCGATCGAATCGTGACTGAACACGTAGTGCACCGGCAGGCCCATTAGCGCGGCCATGCGCATGGCCGGACGCTGATAGTCGGAGAACGCGAGATACGTGACGCTGGTCGCGATCACGCCGCCATGCGCGGCCATGCCGTTGGCCATCGAGCCCATCACGTGTTCGCGTACGCCGCAGTGGACGTAGGCGCCGCTGCGGTCCTCGGCAGTAAAGGCGTGCAATTGACGCTTGTGGCCGGTGGGCGCTTCGAGGTCGGCACAGCCCACCATGCGTTCCGGCAACAGCGGCGCGAGCAGGTCGCTGATCTCGCCCGACACGGTGATGCCTGGCTGCGGCTCGTCGCGCTCCACGGCGCGTTTGCGGTAGTCGTCCAGCACGTCGCGCCAGCCTTGCGGCAGATAGCCGGCCTGGACCCGTTCGAACTCGTCGCGCTGCGCGGCGGGCAACGCGGCGAGACGTTCGTGCCACGCGTAGTACTGCGGGTCGCTTCGCCGTCCTGCCGCGCGCCAGGCGCCGAGAATCTCCGCGGGTATCTCGAAGGGGGCGTGCGGCCAACCGAGTGTGTCGCGGGCCGCGTCGGCGTCCGTCTGGAACAGCTTGCCGCTGTGGCCGCCGCGCTGTCCTTGCAGACGCGCGATGCCGCGGCCGATCACGGTCTTGCACGCAATCATCGAAGGCCGCGGGTCCGCGCGGGCGATCGTCAGTGCGGCCGATACCGCTCCGAGATCGTGCCCGTCGACCTCGACGACATGCCAGCCGCCGACGCGAAAGCGCGCGCAGACGTCCTCGCTGATCGAGAGGGCAGTGCTGCCGTCGTCGGTAATCTGGTTGTCGTCCCAGCAGAGGATCAGCTTGCCGAGTTGCAGATGGCCGGCCAGCGAAATCATCTCCTGACCGATGCCTTCCTGAAGACAACCATCGCCGACGAACGCATACGTATAGTGGTCGACGAGATCGCTGCCGAATTTCGCGGCGAGATACGCTTCGGCGATCGCCATGCCGAGCGCGTTGGCGATGCCCTGGCCGAGCGGGCCGGTGGTCGCCTCGATACCGTGCGCCGGTTCGTACTCGGGATGCCCCGCGCAATGCGAGCCTAGCTCGCGAAAGCTCTTGATCTGTTCCAGCCCGATCGCGTCATATCCGGTGAGATACAACAGCGAGTACAGCAGCAGCGAGCCGTGACCATTGGACAGCACGAAGCGGTCGCGGTCGGGCCAGGTCGGATCGGCGGGGTTGAATTTCAGGTGGCGCGTGAACAGCGCGGTCGCGATTTCCGCCATGCCGAGCGGCACGCCCTGATGGCCTTCGCCGGCGCGCAGAATCGCATCGATGGAAAGGAAGCGGATCGCGTCGGCTAACGGCAAGGGCGCGGTTTGCGCAACCTGGACCTGCGGCGTGATCGAAGCAGGCGAAGCATTCAATGCGGCAGACGGGGCTTCGGTGGTGGACATGGCAAAAGGCTCCTCTACGCCGCTGCTTTTACGGGCAGCGGCGGCAATCAGATGAATTGAATCAGGCGAATGGCGTGGCCCGCAGCAGCGGGCGGAAGGACATCGCGCGAGGCGAGACGGCGCTGGCCTCGCGCTTCAGGAGATCAAAGGCTCAATGCAGGAAGCCCGTCGAAATCCACGGCACTGCGGCCACGATGATCAGCCCGGCCATCAACGCGGCGATGTAGCCGAGAATCGGCTTCATGCCTTCGTCCGGATGGATGCGGCTCACCGCGCAAGCGGAGTAGTAGCCCACGCCGAACGGCGGTGCGAACAGGCCCACGCCCATCGAGAGGATCACGACCATGGCGTAATGCACGTCGTGGATATGCATGGCCCGCGCGATCGGAAACATCAGCGGGCCGAACAGCACGATGGCCGGAATGCCTTCGAGTACGCTGCCGAGAATCACGAACATGCAGATCGACGCCGCCATGAACATCGCCGCGCCGCCCGGCAAAGCGCCCAAGGTCTGTGCGAGCTGGCCCGAGAAGCCCGATTGCGTCAGCGCCCAAGCCATTGCGGTGGCCGCGCCGATGATCAGCAGAATCGCGCCCGAGAGCGTGGCGGTATCGATCAGCATCGGCTTGAGCCGTTTCCACTCGAAGCGGCGATAGATCAGCAAGCCGGCCAGCACCGCGTAGGCGATGCCGATGGTCGAGACTTCGGTCGCCGTCGCGATGCCTTCGACCACCGCCGCGCGAATCACGAACGGCAGCGCGAGCGCCGGAAACGCGATCACCAGCTTGCGCAGAATCTCGCCGCGCGTCGCGCGCTTGACGCTCGACATGTCTTCACGCCGGTAACGCCATTGCACGACGATGCACAGCGTGATCGCCAGTACGATGCCCGGCAGCATGCCGCCGGTGAAGAGCGCGGAGATCGACACGCCGGTCACGGAGCCGAGCGTGATCAGCACGAGGCTCGGCGGAATCGTCTCGGTCTGCGCGCCGGTCGCGGCGAGCAGCGCGACCAGGTCGCCGGGTTTCGCGCCGCGCGCTTTCATCTCCGGAAACAGCACGGGTGCGACCGCGGCCATGTCGGCGGCTTTCGATCCCGAGATACCGGAGACGAGATACATCGCGCCGACCAGCACGTACGAAAGACCGCCGCGCACGTGACCCAGCAGGCTCGCGAGAAACGCGATCATCGCCGCGGCCATGCCGGTCATCTCGATCAACTGGCCGAGGAACACGAAGAGCGGCACGGACAGCAGGATCAGATGCGACATGCCTTCGTCCATCCGGCCGACCACCACCGGCATCGGCGTGTTCGTGGTCAGCGCGAGATAACCGAAGGTGGCGAGGCCGAACGAGAACGCGATAGGCACGCCGCTCAGCACGCCGAGCGCCACGAGGCCAACGAAGAAGATCAGCAGGTTGAGATTGCCGAGGTCGCGCAACAGCGGGCCGAGCGCGATGAAGATGCCGACCAGCGCGCCGACCGTCGCGACAGCGCCCAGCACGAGGCGCCAGTTGCCCATGCGCGCAAGGCGCACCACGGCGACCAGCAGCATCAGCGCGGAACCGATCGGCAACGCGGCGGCGCGCCACGAATTCGACAGTTCGAGCGCGGGCGTGGTGATGAACGACTCGTCTTGCGCGAAGCTGATGGCCGGCCCGATCACCATCGCGAGAAACGCGATCGGCGCGGCGATCGCCACGACGTCGAGAAACGCGCGCACGCCCGGCGGTGTCATGCCGACCAGCGCGGTCATTCGCATATGCTCGCCGCGCCGCAAGGCAATCACGGCGCCGAGCATGGCGAGCCAGAGGAACAGCATGGAGGCCAGTTCGTCGGACCAGACGAGCGGTGCGTGCAGGATATAGCGGCTCGTCACGCCGGCCAGCAGCACGACGATTTCCGCCAGCACGAGCAAGGCAGCGGGAATCTCCACCAGATGCCCGAGCGCTGAATCGAGCGCACAGGCGAAGCGGTGCTGCCGCTCGTGTGAATAAGAGATCGAGATCATCGCATCACCCCAGTTTTCCGACGGACTTCTCCAAGAGACCCCAGGCTTCGTCGCCGTATTTGCTCTTCCAGTCGTGGTAGAAGCTCGTCTTGGCCAGTGCGGCGCGGAACGACTCACGATCCACGTCGATGAAAGTAATGCCCTTGGCCTTCAGATCGTCGCGCAGGGAACCGCTCAGCTTCGCGATGTCCGCGCGCTGCAGCATCGCGGCCTTTTCGAATTCGCGCGTGACAATGGTGCGCATTTCCGCCGGCAGTCGCTCCCACGCGGCGCGGTTGCCGAGAATCCAGTAACCGTCCCACACGTGCGAAGTGAGGCTGATGTACTTCTGCACTTCATAGAGCTTGGCCGTGGCGATGATCGGCAGCGGATTTTCCTGGCCTTCCACCACGCCGGTCTGCAAGGCCGAATACAGTTCGTTGAAGTTGATCGGCGCGGGGCCCGCGTCGAGTGCCTTGAACAGCGAGGTCAGCATCGGCGCTTGCGGCACGCGGATCTTGAAGCCCTTCAGGTCGGCCGGCGCACGCAGCGCGCGCGTGGACGAACTGATCTGCCGGAAGCCGTTGTCCCACACCTTGCTGACCGACACGAGCCCGGACTTGCCGATCTGACCGCGAATGTAATTGCCGAGGTCGCCGTCCATGGCTTTCCACACGGCGTCGTAGTCCTTGAACGCGAAGCCGGTGTTGACGATGCCCGCGGCCGGCGTGAGCGTCGCGAGAATCGACGAGGCCTGGTTGAAGAACTCCACGCCGCCGTTGCGCACCTGCGAGAGCAGGTCGGTGTCGGAGCCGAGCTGATTCTGCGGAAACAGCTTGATGTCGAGGCGGCCGTTGGTCGCTTCGCGAATGTGATTGATCGCCTCCTGCGCGCGGATATTGACCGGATGCGTCGGGTCTTGGCCGGTGGCGAGCTTGTACGAGAACTCGGGCGCCGCCATGGCGCGCCGCGAGACGCTCCATAACGGCACGGCTGCGGACAGGGTCGCACCGGCCTTCAGAAAGCTGCGGCGGCTGATGCCCTGCGGGGCGTTCGAACGGGTAGTCATGGTGTCTTCCTCCAATATGGCGTGTCGTTATGTTTTTCTACAGTCTCGAACGAGGCGGCTGCACATGTCGCGCACCGCGCCCGTTTGTTCTCTACTACGCGGTTTCCATTGCCGCCGGCCTCCCGCCGTGCAGCTCGTCCTGCCGGACGAATCGGCCTTGAATCAGCCTTGAATCAGCCGTGAATCAGCATGCCGCCATTCACGTCGATCACCGCGCCGGTAATGTACGAGGACAGGTCCGACGCAAGGAACAGGAACGCGCCGGCCACATCGTCGGGCACGCCCAGGCGATTCAGCGGAATGCCTGAAAGAATCTCGACGCGCTTGTCGTCGCTGATCTTGCCGGCGTTGATGTCGGTCTGGATCAGCCCCGGCGTCACGCAGTTCACGCGAATGCCGTCGTTGCCGAGTTCGCGCGCCATTGCTTTGGCGAGACCGAGCACACCGGCTTTGGCCGCCGAATAGTGCGGGCCGCCCAGAATGCCGCCGCCGCGCTGCGCCGACACCGACGACATGCAGCCAATCGACCCGCTCTTCTGCTTCTTCATTTGCGGCACGACTGCTTGCGACAGATACAGCACGCCGCGCAGATTGACGTCGAGAATGCGGTCCCAGCTTTCCGGGTCGATGTCGAGGAATTTGGCCGCCTGGGTGATGCCGGCGTTATTGATCAGGATATCGATCGAACCGAAATCGGCGACGGTGCGCTCCACAGCCGCCTGGCATGCGCCGCGGTCGGTGACATTGCACACATAACCGCGATGCTCGGGTCCGATCGACGCGGCGGCTTCCACCGCGGCCTTTTCGTCGAGATCGAAAATGGCGATGCGCGCGCCGTGAGCGGCGAATTTGCGCGCGGTGGCCATGCCGATGCCGCGCGGCGACGCGCCGCCGGAAATGACGGCGACCTTGCCGTCGAGAAGACGTGACTCTGACATGATGCGGATCTCCTGAATGTGATGCTTATGGTTTGCTGCTGTCTTTGCTATTGGTGACTACACTTGTTTCTGCTGATGAAACCGGCATCTAGCGCAGCCAGCCTTTGATGGTGTCGCACATCGCCTCGGTCGAAATGCCGTAGCGGTCGTGCAGCGTCGGCAGCGCGCCGGCGTCGAGAAAGGCGTCCGGCAGGCCGATCTGACGGAAGGCCGGCGTGACGCCGTTGGTCAGCAGCACGGTGGCCGCGGCCTCGCCAAGCCCGCCGATCACCGTATGGTTCTCCGCGACGATCACGAGGCGCCCCGGCCGGCGCACTTCGCGCAGCAGTGTGACGGCGTCGAGCGGCTTGATGGTCGGCACATGCAGCACGCCCACGTCGACGCGGTCGGCGGCGAGCGCCTTGGCCGTTTCGAGCGCGCGCATCGTCATGATCCCGGACGAGATGATCAGCACTTCGGCGCCGTCGCGCAGCAGCTTGGCTTTGCCGAGTTCGAACTGATAGTCGTATTCGTCGAGCACGACCGGCACGTTGCCGCGCAAGAGCCGCGCATACACCGGGCCGCGATGGTCGGCAATCGCCGGCACCATCTGCTCGATTTCAAGCGCGTCGCATGGGTCGATCACCGTGAGGTTCGGCATCGCGCGGAACAGGGCGAGGTCTTCGGCCGCCTGGTGGCTCGGACCGTAACCGGTCGTGAGGCCGGGCAGTGCGCAGACCAGCTTGACGTCGAGGTTGTCCTCGGCGATCGCCTGGTGAATGAAGTCGTAGGCGCGGCGCGCGGCGAACACTGCATAGGTGGTGACGAACGGCTGCGCGCCTTCGTGCGCCATGCCGGCGGCGGCGCCCATCAGCAGCTGCTCGGCCATGCCCATCTGGTAGAAGCGCTCGGGGTATTCCTTCGCGAACAGATGCAGGTCGGTGTATTTGCCGAGGTCGGCGGTCATGCCGACCACTTCGGGCCGGTTGCGCGCCAACTCCACCAGCGCGTGGCCGAACGGCGCGGAGCGGGTGATCTGGCCTTCGCCGGCGATCGAGGCGATCATCGCCGATGTCTTCAGACGCGGTTTCGGTGCGGCGGCGCTCATACGGTTCTCCCGGCTTCGAGCGCTTGCAGCGCGAGTTGCCACTCGTGCGCATCGACGCGGATAAAGTGGTTTTTCTCGCGTGCTTCGAGGAACGGCACGCCGCAGCCCATACGCGTATCGCAAACGATGACCCGCGGCTGCGCTTCGGGATGCGCGCGCGCCGCATCGAACGCGGCGACCACCGCCGCGAGATCGTTGCCGTCCACGCGCTGCACGAACCAGCCGAACGCCTGCAGCTTCTCGACCAGCGGCTCGAACGCCATGACCGCCGAGGACGGCCCGTCGGCTTGCTGGTTGTTGACATCGACCATCGCGATCAGGTTGTCCAGCTTCCAGTGCGCGGCGGACATGAGACCTTCCCATATCGCGCCTTCGTCGAGTTCGCCGTCCGAAAACAGTGTGTAGACGGTGGCGTCCGAACCCTTGCGCTTCAGACCCAGGCAGCGGCCGACCGCGATCGTCAGCCCCTGGCCGAGCGAGCCGCCGGACATCTCCATGCCGGGCGTGTAGCTCGCCATGCCGGACATCGGCAGGCGGCTGTCGTCGCTGCCGTAGGTCTCCAGTTCTTCGTCGGCGATGATGCCGGCTTCGATCAGCGCCGCGTACAACGCGATCGCGTAGTGGCCGTTGGAGAGCAGGAAGCGGTCGCGGCCTTCCCAGTCGGGATCGTCGGCGCGATAACGCATGGCGCGGAAGTAGGCGACCGCCAGCACGTCGGCGATGTCGAGCGCCTGGCCGATATAGCCTTGCCCTTGCACCTCGCCCATGCGCAGCGCGTTGCGGCGGATCTGGTAGGCGTGCTCCGCGAGCTGGGCGTACGGTGCGGGTTCTCCTGGATTCATTGTCTCGTCTCCTGTTTTGCGTGGGCTGCATCGACGCCGCAGCCAGTGATGACAAGCGTAATCGCACGCCAGGCATCGCTCAAACGAATTAAGATGGCCGATAGATGAATTGAATTCACGTGGATGCTGCCATGCACAATCGCGTCACCCTCAAGTCGATACAAGCCTTCGAAGCGGCCGCCCGGCTATCGTCGTTCGCGCTCGCAGCAGAAGAACTGTTCGTGACGCCCTCGGCAGTGAGCCATCAAATCAAGCTGCTCGAAGAGCAATTGAGCATTCGTCTGTTTCATCGCTTGCATCGAACGGTGCTGTTGACGGACTCGGGCAGGCAATACGCAGAGGAAATCAGTTCGGCGTTCGCGCGTATCGACGCGGCCACGCGCGAGATCGGCCGCGTGGCGAAGAGCGACATCCTCACGATTCACTGCACGCCGAGTTTCGCGACCCAATGGCTGATGCCGCGCATCGCGCGCTTCAGCGCGGCGCATACGGATATCGACGTGCGTTTGAATGCATCATCGGAAGCGGCGGATCTGATTTCAGGAGCGGTCGATATCGACATCCGCTACGGTCCGCGCAAGCTGCAGCCGGCCGGCACGCTGGTGCTGGAATTGCCGCCGGAGACGATCGTGCCGCTGTGCGCGCCGGCGTTGATGAGCGGCGACTATCCGTTGCGCAGCGTCGCGGACTTGCAGCACCATCCGCTGATTCATAGCGAGGGCTGTCTGGTCGGCTGGCGGGACTGGATGCGTTTGCACCGCAAGACGCGGATCGATATTGGACGCGGACCGCGCTTCGACCGCTCGTTCATGGCGTTGAGCGCCGCGGTCGATGGGTTGGGCGTGTGCCTGGAGAGCCTGCTGCTCGCGCAACGCGAACTGGAAACCGGGCGGCTCGTCGCGCCGTTCGGTACGGACGGTCTCGACGTGCACGGCTACACGTTGAACCTGTTGAAGTCGCGTGCCGACTTGCCGAAGCTGCGCAGCTTTCAGGACTGGCTGTTTGCTGAACTGGAACGGTGAGGTGCGCGCAGGCAGCTTGAGAACGGCAACGCATGTTCGCGCCTAGCCAACGCGTTCGATGGAATCGTTAAACCGATGCGCTTCCCGCTGCGGCAATTCGAACACCGCGCGCTGGATGGCTTTGCCATGACGCGAGCGCAGCCTCCTGATCATCGCGAACAGGGACCGCACATCGGTGGCACTGGATGACGTGTCGAAATACGGTGCGATCTGTTCCAGCACTTCGATTGCTTCGTCATTGCGGCCTTCGTCGCGCAGCAGCGCCGCCATGGCCAGCGACGCACGCAGTTCCCACATTCTCGCGCCCTGCTCGCGGGACGATTCGAGCGCCTTCGCGAAACAGGTGGCCGCGTGCGCGAGCTTGCCGCCGAAATCTTTGCCGGAGCCGGCTTGCACGCCGGCTTCGGCGTGCGCGGCGATTCCCAGCACGCGCCAGATTTCCGGAACGAACATCAACTCGCCGTGCTGCTGGCAAAACGCCAAGGCGTCGTTCAGACGGCTGGTCGCTTCGCGCGTTCGTCCCACGCTCACGAGCGCCTCGGCATGGACGACGATAAACAACGTGACGACACGCCGGAAGCCGCGCGCGATCAACGCATCGAGCGATGCGGCCAGGACAGGCAGCGCCCGCGCCGCCTGTCCGTCGAGAATGTCGCGGTAAGCGCTCAGGCAGTCGCAATACTCCACCCAGACATCGAAGCGATGCAGCGCGGCCTGCGAACGCATGATCTCCAGATACGCCGCGGCGCGGCTCAGATCGCCCGACAACAGCGCGAGCGGCGCGGCCACGGTGCCGAGCATGTGCGTGAGCGACGGCTCCATCGTTTCAGGCCGCACGAGATTCACGAGCGCATCGACCAGCGTCATGGCCTCGCCGGGATTGCCCTGAAGCCAGGCGATCCGCGCGAGCGTCCCGTTGCAATAGACGAGCGGATCGACGGCGAACGTGCTGTCCCACTGCGACTTTCCCTCGAGCTGTGCAAAGCGTTCGCGCGCGCCCTCCAATTTCCGTTTGGCCTGCGCGTGCTGCCCGAGACAATGCAGCGATATGGCTACCGCCTGGTCGCCCAGAACGGCTTGCCATGCATTGCCTTCGTCTTCGCCGAGACGCTGGAATTGCCGCGCGAATTTCATCGATTCGTGGATGTTGCTGCTGGAGAGCATCATGTTCCACAAGCCCCACAGCGCGCGCGCCTGAAACTCCTGGTCGCCGCTCGCGGTCGCCAGCGCGAAGACATCGCGCCACAGTCCGGCCGACCGCGCCACGCACCCGCGAACGGACGGCAAGGCCGTCGCCAACGCCGCGCGCACGCGCATTTCGCAGGCGGCATCCACCGTGGCGGCCGGAAGCTGGTCGAGCACGCCGACCGCGAGTTCGGCGCGCGCGCAAGCCTCCGCGATCATGCCGCCATCGAGCAGCGCACCGGCGAGGTTGGAGGCGAGATCGACGCCGAGGCGCACATCGCCTTCGGCGGAGAAGGCCCAGTCGAACGCGCCGCGCGCGTCGTCGAACGTATGGTGCAGAGCCGTGGCGCGCTCGGCGTCGCGGCACACGGTGGGCGCCGTGCGCGTCTGGAAGCAGGTGGACAGATAGCGCGCGTGGCGCGAAGCGAACGCCGAGTGCTCGCCTTCGGCCTGCAGTTTCTCCAGCGCATAGGCGCGCGTCGATTCGGGCAGCCGGTACTTCGCGACCGGCCCGTCGAACTCGACATTGGCGAGCGATTTGGCCAGCAGTTCGCTGATCCCGCTGATTGCGTTCTCGATCGTCAAAGTGGAATCGCACACGACCGCGCACATGGCCTCGAACGTGAACACGCCGCCGAACACCGCGATCCGTCTGAAGAGCGACTGCGCGCCTTGGTCGAGCAGTGCGAAGCTCCAGTCGAAGGTGGCGCGCAAGGTCTGATGGCGCGGCAGCGCGGTGCGATAGCCGCCCGCGAGAATCGCCATGCGATCGTCCAGCCGCCGATGCACGCCCTCCACGCCGAGCGCCGCGACGCGTGCCGCGGCCAGTTCGATCGCGAGCGGAATGCCGTCCAGCCGGCGGCATATTTCGCCGACCAGCCGCAATTCGGCGCTCTCGGCCCCCACTTTGTATTGCAACGAGTTGGAGCGCAGCAGAAACAGATTCACGGCCGACTGCTGCAGGATCTCCGCATCGGTGGAGTGCAAGTGCGGCACGTCGAGGGGATCCACGCGAAAGACCGCCTCGGGCATGATGCGCAACGGCTCACGGCTCGTCACGAGCACACGCAGCGAATCGCTTTCCGCGATCAACGCCTCCACGATCTCGGCCACGCAACCGATCACATGCTCGGCGTTGTCGAGCACCAGCAGCCGGTGCCTGTGCGCGAGCGCCGCGGCGAGCTGCGCGACGGCGGGCGTCGTGCCTTCCGTGAGCAGTCCGCAACCTTCCGCAATGGCGCCGAGCACGCCGTCAAACGTGTTCAGCGTAGCCAGTTCGACGAAGCAGACGGGCTCGGCATAATCCTCCGCGGCTTGACGCGCCGCTTCGATCGCGAGACTGGTTTTCCCGATGCCGCCCGCGCCCACCAGCGTCAACACGTGCGCCTTCCGCAGCATCGCGTGGATCTGTTCGATTGCCGCGTCGCGGCCCACGAGGCGGGTTTTCGGCGAAGGCAAAGGACGCCCGGCGCAAACCCGGCTGGCGGGCCGCACGGGGGCTGGCTGTTGCCGATGCACAAGCTGATAGCCGCGGCCAGGCACGGTGAGAATCAGATGCCGGTCCGCGCCGAGAATTTTGCGCAAGGCCGAGAGATGCACCTGGATGTTGTTCTCTTCCACCACGGTGTTCGGCCACACCGCATTCATCAATTCGTCTTTCGTGACGAGACGGCCGGCGGCGGACACGATGACGGCGAGAATGTCGAAGGCGCGTGAGCCCAGATGCAGCGCTTCGCCGTCCCGCCGCACGGTGCGCATTTCCAGATCGATTTGAAAGCGGCCTAGTTCAATCATGTCGTTTTCAAGTCCCGGGACAATGAGCGTGATAGGGAGATGCGCCGCACGGCTGCTGGTGAGCGCCTTGCATGTCCTCGCTGCGTCGACGCAGGCTCGAACGGCCATCGTCGATGGGCTCGAAAGTACCTTGGCAAATCACGCGCGTCTTGTCGGTTAGTGCGATGCTTTGTAGGAAAGTCTAACGGCGCGTGCAAACACGGCTTATTCGTTGCAAGACCGGCATGGGTTCAAGAGGCGGGAGGCGCATTCAGCGCCGTTTGCTAGACGGCCCGGCCGCTTAGCCGGCGGCCTGTCTGCGCCATGTGCCGGGCGGCGTGCCGACCAGTTGCGAGAAGGTTCGCGTGAAATGGCTCTGGTCGGAGAAACCGCATGCAATGGCGATTTGGGAAAGGGAATAGTCCGAATTTCTCAGGAGATCGCGAGCCCGGTCGATGCGCTGCTCGAGCAGCCATTGATGCGGCGTGCGATGCGTGGTTTCGCGAAAGGCGCGAATGAAGTAGCTGCGCGAGAGGTTGCATGCGTTGGCGATTTCTTCGATCGACACACTGCCTTGCGACTTGGCGAGCAGCATGTCTTTGGCGCGCGTTTCCTGCAAACTCGACAGGCGCCGGGTCTTGCTGAAGGACGAGCACGCCGTGTCGCCGTATTGATCGAGCAGATGTGTGCCCACGGCGATGCCTAACTGCTCGACAAAGAGCGGGCTTGCCTCGCTCTTGCGATCCAGCGTGAGCGAGAGAATCTGCGCGAAGTGGCCGAGCGTTGGATCGTTGCGACCTGCCAGCGTGGCGAGACGCGCCACGTTCGAACCGTTGCGCTCATAACAGGCGTTCGCGATGAAAGCGCGCGACAGTTCGATCAGCACGAAATCGAATCCGCGTTGCAGATCGGCTTTGTAGTCGTCCGCGAAGTCGCGAATATAGACGCTATCCTGGCTGAAGTCGTGGGTGGTCCAGCGGTGCGCCGAGTAAATGCGCCGGCGGTGGCCTGGCTTGAGCGACACGCCGATCAGGAAGCCGCGATCGGAACCGTGCATGGCGACCGCGCTGGCCTGGTCGTCGACGGTGGACTTGCGATAAAACTTGAACTCGCCGGTGTCGAGTTCGAGATCGCGGCCGAGCTGGTTCGACAGGCATCCCAGCGAGTCTTTGGATCGTGCGGCCGGGGCGGTGGTGGCGGTCAGTGTGGCGTTCAACATGATGGGTCACCTCGATCGTCGCGCAGCGGTCGCACTGCTTTCAGCAATTTACCCGAAAATTAAAGAATGTAAGCAAGCGTCATTATGGCTTAATCGCCCCGGAATGTGAAAGTGCTGATTTAAATGACTGCTGCTTTAATATTAGGCAGAAAGAAACATTTGAAGCGGCCGGTTGGCGATTTCCCCTTGGCCCGCGCGCAGCGGGCGTTTCGGCTTTGAGCGGGCAGGCTTGGCGACGCGTCGCCCGTCATTGGTGAGAGGCGGATTTATTTTTGTCGGGCTTGTCGAAATGTTTTATTTTTGCGCCGACATATTGGCGTAATACATATCGATGCCGCGTGGAAATTCTGAAGCCGGCATTTAGCGGAGCGGAGGCACAGAGCTTAAACGCTGACGGCCCATATCGCATGGACCGATTCGAGCCGGCAAACACAACGCGGCGCTGCGCCCGGCGAAGTGAATCCGCCAGGCCGCCGCGCCGCGTGTCTACAACGTATCCAACGAGCGCCGCGTGGTTTCAACCACACGCAGCGCCCTGGGTGTCATCAGCTTTGCAGGAACGCAAGCAGATCGGCGTTGACCTTGTCCGCTTCCGTCGTGCACATGCCGTGCGGTGCGCCCGGATAAACCTTCAGCGTGGCGTTCTTCACCAGCTTCGCCGACAGGCGGGCCGAGTCGTCGATCGGCACGATCTGGTCGTCGTCGCCGTGCAGGATCAACGTGGGCACGTCGATCTTCTTCAGATCCGCGGTGTAGTCCACTTCGGAGAATTGCTTGACGCATTCATATTGGCCCTGGATCGAACCGAGCATGCCTTCGCGCCAGAACTCGTCGATGGTGCCTTGCGAGACTTTTGCATTGGGCCGGTTGAAGCCGTAGAACGGTACGGCAAGGTCCTTGTAGAACTGCGAACGGTTCGACGCCACGCTCGCGCGAATGCCGTCGAACACCGACATCGGCAGGCCGTTCGGATTGCCTTCGGTCTTGAGCATGAGCGGCGGCACGGCGCCGATCAACACGGCCTTCGCTACCCGTGCGGTGCCGTGGCGGCCGATGTAATGCGCTACTTCGCCGCCGCCCGTCGAATGGCCGACTAGCGTCGCGCCCTTCAGGTCGAGCGCGTTGATGACCGCGGCCAGGTCGTCGGCATAGGTGTCCATGTCGTTGCCGTGCGACGGCTGATCCGAGCGGCCGTGGCCGCGGCGGTCGTGGGCGATGACGCGGTAGCCCTTCTGCACCAGAAACAGCATTTGCGCGTCCCACGCGTCGGCGTCGAGCGGCCAGCCGTGCGAGAAGACGACGGGCTTGCCCGAGCCCCAGTCCTTGAAGAAGATTCGCGTGCCGTCTTTCGTGGTTACCGTATTCATAGTGTGACGCTCTCCATGCTGTGAGTGGGATGCATTGCCTGCGTGTGCGCTGCCGCTGCCGGCCGCCGCGGCAGCCATCGCGACGCCTGGCGCCGCCATCGCGGCGACTGCCGCGCCGGCTGCGCCGGCGCTGGCGACGAGTAGCTGGCGGCGATTCGCCGACGCAATTCCAGATGGGCTAGCCAAGTTTTTCTCTCCAGTCTTGTGATGTTGAAGGACGTCCCGTCCCGACGATGCATGACGTGACATCGCAGTTTCCAATCGTACGGTGCGAGCCACTGTAGAGAACTTCAGATTGCTTAATTCTTCTGAATGCGATTGCTTGCGTGCGCCGATCCACCGGGGCGGGCCGTCACCCTCTGGCGACTCATCGCACTCACTTTTACCGGAGTGCGATCCACGCTGCGCCGCCATCATTTTTAAGAACGATTAAGGACTTCCACAAGGACTCCGCGAAGCCCCGTCGATAGACTCAGCTCCAGTTTTTCTCGCTGTTCTAGCGAGCACGGCACGTCTCTCAGACTGCTTTGTCCATTCAATACGGAGCCCGTAATGCCTAAAGAACTCTTGACCCCCGATACATGTGCGGTTGCCCTGATCGACTACCAGCCGCAGATGTTCTTCGGAACGACCTCGCATGAGCGGACCACCATCCTGCACAACGTTCAGGCGATCGCGAAGGCCTCGAAGCTCTTCAAGGTCCCGACGATCCTGACTACGGTGGCCGCCAAGTCGTTCAGCGGCGACATGGTGCCGGAAGTGCAATCGGTTTTCCCGGAGTACACGCCGATCGATCGCACGTCGATGAACTCGTGGGAAGACGTGAATTTCCGCAAGGCCATCGAGGCGACCGGCCGCAAGAAAATCGTGCTCGCCGGTCTGTGGACGGAAGTGTGCGTGTCGTTCCCGACCATCCAGATGATCAACGAAGGCTACGAAATCTATGTGCCGACCGACGCCTGCGGCGACATCACCACGGAAGCGCACGAACGCGCGGTGCAACGCATCATCCAGGCCGGCGCCGTGCCGATGACCTCGTTCCAGTACATGTTCGAACTGCAGCGCGACTGGGGACGCAGCGAGACGTACGAAGGCTGCATGGACATCCTGAAGGCGCACAGCGCCTATGGCATCGGCGTGCGTTACGCCAAGTCGATTCTCGGCGAGCACGCGAGCGAAGCGGGCTGATTCAGCGCGGCCGGCATGGCATGACGCCGGCCAACCCGTATGGATGGATGCCGCGCCGTTCGGCGACCGGAGTCCGGCATTTTCGCGGGGCTCACGCCGGCCGCGGCACCCGTTTGAACGATCGATAGACGGCGCGCGCCCACCGCGCGCCTCCAGGCTTCCCTGTTTCCCGATTTCCGGGCTTGCCCGGAAATAGCTCCGTGCGTGCAAACCGGAGCGCTCTCCCATGAGGATCGCCATGACTTCCACACCTTCCGCGCCGACGCCGGCCGAGGTCGTCTTCTTCAACGGCAAGATCGCCACGCAGGACGACAAGCGCTCCTTCGCCGATGCGCTCGCGGTGGCGAACGGCCGTATCGTTGCCGCAGGGTCGCGCGATGCCGTGATGCGGCACGCCAACGACGCCACCCGCCACGTCGATCTGAAAGGCCGCACGGTCATTCCGGGCCTGAACGACTCGCACCTGCACATCATTCGCGGCGGCCTGAACTTCAATATGGAGTTGCGCTGGGACGGCGTACCGTCGCTCGCGGACGCGCTCGACATGTTGCGCAAGCAGGTGGCCCGCACGCCCGCGCCGCAGTGGGTGCGCGTGGTGGGCGGCTGGAACGAATTTCAGTTTGCCGAGCGCCGTGGACCGACGCTCGAAGAAATCAATGCGATTGCGCCGGATACGCCGGTGTTCATCCTGCATCTGTACGACAGCGCGCTGCTGAATGCAGCGGCATTGCGCGCGGTCGGCTATACGAAAGACACGCCCAATCCGCCCGGCGGCGAGATTCAGCGCGACAAGCGCGGCAATCCGACCGGCATGCTGATCGCGCGGCCGAACGCCGGACTTTTATACGCGACGCTCGCCAAAGGCCCGAAGCTCGCGCTCGAGGATCAACGCAATTCCACGCGCCATTTCATGCGCGAACTGAACCGCCTCGGCGTGACGAGCGCCATCGACGCGGGCGGCGGCTATCAGGCCTATCCCGACGACTACGCCGTCATCATGGACATGGCCAAGCACAGCGAACTGACCGTGCGGATCGCCTACAACCTGTTCACGCAAAACGCCAAAAAGGAAATCGAAGACTTCGCCAAGTGGGTGAAGATGACGAAACCCGGCGAGGGCGACGACTTCCTGCGCGTGAACGGCGCCGGCGAAATGCTGGTGTTTTCCGCTGCGGACTTCGAAGACTTTCTCGAACCGCGTCCGGATCTGCCCGACTCGCTCGAAGACGAACTGGAGGCAGTCGTCAAACTGCTGGTGGCGAACCGCTGGCCGTTCCGTCTGCATGCCACTTATAACGAATCGATCGAACGCTTCCTGAATGTGTTCGAACGAGTCGACGCCGAAATTCCGTTCAACGGACTGCGCTGGTTTTTCGACCACTGCGAGACCATCACGCAGAAAAACATCGAGCGTGTGCGCGCGCTCGGCGGCGGCATTGCGATTCAGCATCGCATGGCGTATCAAGGCGAGTACTTCATCCATCAATACGGCGAAGAGGCGGTCAAGCGCACGCCGCCGATGCGTCACATGCTCGACGCGGGCCTGCCGGTTGGCGCGGGCACGGACGCGACGCGCGTCGCGAGTTTCAATCCGTTCGTCTCGCTGTACTGGATGGTGTCGGGCAAGACGGTGGGCGGTACGTCGATGTATGGGAGCGAGAACAAGCTCGATCGCATGGAGGCGTTGCGCCGCTATACGGTGGGCAGCGCCTGGTTCTCGAATGAAGAAGACCGCAAGGGCGCGCTGGTGCCCGGCCAGTTCGCGGACTTCGCGGTGCTTAGCGAAGACTTCTTCACGGTCGACGAAAGCCGCATCAAGTTCCTGACCTCGAACATGACGGTGGTGGGCGGCAAGGTCGTCTATGCGGACGACGAGTTCGCGCCGCTCGCGCCACCCGATCTGCCGGTTAGTCCGTCGTGGTCGCCCGTCGCCGAATTCGGCGGCTACAGCCGATACAAACCGACCGCGGTGGCATGCGTCGATGGCTGCGTCAATCTGTGCGGCGTGCATGCTCACGCGCACGGCTGGGCATGGCGCAAGAACGTGCCGGTCAGCGACTCGAACGGCTTCTGGGGTGCGCTGGGTTGTAGCTGTTTCGCGTTCTGACATTCACCGTCTCATGCCGCGAGGCCAGCGAGAACCTTTATGCCGACCCTGAACGATGGTGTGTTGTATGGGCTGGGCATTCTGGTTCTCGATTTCCTCGCCTGGCGCTTCATGACCCGTAAAACGGACAAGGGGCGTCTTGCTCTGCGCGCGCTGATGTTCGGCCTGTCCACTTACGTGCTGTTCAGCCACGGAATGAATCCGCTGCGCGCGGCGCCCTGGCCGGACGAGCCGGTGCGTCATCTGCTCGCGCAATTGCTGGAGGTGGTGTGGTGGCTGCAAGGCGCGCGGCTCGTGACGATCGTGCTGGATCGCACCGTGCTGCCGGAGAGCTGGCACAAGGAGCGCCTCTTTCAGGACGTGTTCGGCGCGCTGGTGTTTCTGGCGGCTGCGGTCGGCGCGATTGCCTTCGTGCTGGAACTGCCGGTGCGCGGCCTGCTCGCGACCTCGGGCGCGCTCGCGGTCGTGCTCGGTCTCGCGATTCAAAGCACGCTCAACGACGTGTTTTCAGGCGTGGTGCTCAACGCCACGGGACCGTTTTCGATCGGCGACTGGGTGACGATCGGCGAAGTGGAAGGCAAGGTGGTCGAAACCAACTGGCGCGCGACGAGCCTGCTCAATGGGCAGGGCAACATCGTCGTGATTCCCAACAGCGTGGCGGCGCGCACCAATATCGTCAACGCCAACCAGCCTTCGCATACGCACGGCATCAGCGTGCTGCTGCCGGTCAAGCCGTCGGTGCGGCCCGCGACGGTGCTGCAGGCGCTCGCCAACGCGGCGGCTAGCTCGGAGAACGTGCTTGCCGAGCCGAAGCCGGTGGTCAGCGTGCGGCGGGCCACCAACGACGCGATCGAGTACGAGATCGTCTGCTATGTCGATTCGCTGGGCGAGAAGATCGAAGTGCGCAACGAACTGTTCGATCTCGCGCACAGGCATCTGTCATCGCGCGGCGTGGTGCTGCATCCGCTTTCCGTGTCCGAACCCGCCAACGAGGCCACGGATGAAAAGCAGCGCCTGCTGCGCAGCGTGCTGATCTTCCAGACGCTCGACGACAGCGGGATCGCGGAGTTGGCCGCGCAACTGACGCGCCATGAGTTCGACATCGGCGAAACGATCTACAGCGCGGCCGACGAAAACGGCCACGCGTTGCACATTCTGGCGAGCGGCGTGGCGAAAGTCAGCGTGCCGAAGGACAGCGGCGAAGTCGAATTGCGCCGGCTCGCGCCGGGCGACTCGATCGGCCAGTCGGGCATCCTGGCCGGCGTGAAAACCGGCGTGATCGTCCATGCGATGACGCGCGTCACCGTGTTCCAGCTCGACAAGGCGGCATTGACGCCGATGCTCGCGCGGCGTCCCGAGGTGGGGCGCGAAATGTGCCGGCTGCTGTCCGAACACCATGAAACCGAAAAGCTGCTGCTGGCGTCGCCGGACAATGCCGACGCCGGCCCGGGTGGTCTGCTGCAATGGATTCGCGACGGCGTCCGGCGCATCCATGACCTCGCGTTGTGAGCGGAGTGCGAGCCGTACCGCATCGATTAAGTCTTTTTAAGGATTCGCCAAAGTCTTTATGAGGTTTATTCGCTACGCTGCACTGATTGGTCGGACGGCGATGCACGCCCGCTAGCGGCTGTCGGATAGGGAGGAGATGACATGAAGAAAACGATTGCGGGAGTCGACATTCCCGACAGTCCGTTGGCGCGGGCGGCCACCGATCAGATCCAGGCGACGGAGTCTAGCCTGATGTTTCATCACGCGCTCAGGGCGTTTCTGTTCGGCGCGCTGACCGGGTTGCGCGACAGGCTGAGGTTCGACGCGGAGTTGCTGTACGTGAGCGCCTTGTTTCACAACGTCGGTTTGAGTGTGCAACACCAGCGTTCCGCATGTCGCTACGAGGTGGATAGCGCGAACGAGGCGCGCGACTTCATGCTGCAGTACGGCGCCGCCGCCGGCGCGATCGGCGAAGTTTGGGCGGCGATCGCGCTGCACAGCACGCCGGGCATTCCGGAGCATCTGTCGCCGCTCGTCGCGCTGGTGAGCGCGGGCGTGCAGATGGATATTCGCGGTGCGCGTTACGACGAATTCACGGCGCAGCAGCGCGACGAAATCGTGCAGGCCTGGCCGCGCGAAGCCGGCTTCAAGAAGAAGATCATCGAAGCCTACGCGCGCGGCATGGAGCATCGTCCCGAGACGACGTTCGGCACCGTGAATGCCGACGTGCTGGACAGGTGGGATCCGAACTATCGCCGGCTGAATTTCTGCGGGCTGGTGCTGGGTTCGGAGTGGGCGAATTGACGACGCGGTTCGCCGCGAGTGTGCATAGAAAGGAAATCGGCATGGGCTACATCATTTCACTGGGAGTCGGCTTCGGCGTTGGACTTCTCTACTGGCTGCTCAAGGTGCAGTCGCCGGCGCCGCCGCTGATCGCGCTCGCCGGCCTGCTCGGCATGGTGCTGGGCGAGCACGCGATACCGGTCGTCAAGGCGCAGTTTTTCGCGCAGACGGCCACGGTTCAGGTCGCCGACCCGCAGCAGGCCAGCTCGGCGCAAAAACCGGCCACGCCGAGCGCGACAAAAAAGGGCGGCTGATCCTGCAGGCCATCCATTCAGATTTTGCTAACACCATCGGGTAATCACATGTTCACATCGCTTCAACGCTTTCGTCCCCTTGCGGCTTTCGGCGCAGCTTTGCTGATCGGCCTCGCGCCGGTCACGGCCGCGTTCGCCGATAACGGCCCGCCGGAAGTCCCGAGCGGCAAGAGCGCGCTCGCGGCGCGCATGCCCGACGTCTCGGTCGGCGCGCAGTACGATACGACCCACGTGTACGTCGCCTCGGCGGACCTCGACGCGTTCGTCACCAGCTTTCTCGCCACGTTCGGCGGCAAGGCGTCGCCGCGCGCGGTGTTCACCGTGACGCCGACGCCGAGCAAGACCGCGTCGCAATACGTGCAGACGCCGGTCGGCATGCTGTCGGTGTTCGGCTTCGAAACGCCGATTCCCTATCCGTTCGGCAACGAGCGCACTGGCTATCTGGTCACCAACATCGACCAGGCGGTGAAGGCGGCGCGCGCGGCGGGCGCCGACGTGCTGGTCGACAGCTTCGACGATCCGATCGGCAAGGACGCGATCATCCAATGGCCGGGCGGCCTGACGATGCAGCTCTATTGGCACACCAAGGCGCCCAACTACGCGCCGTTGCACAGCGTGCCGGACAACCGCGTGTATGTGTCGCGTTATGAGGCCAACAACTTCGTGCGCCGCTGGGTGCATTTTTCGCATGGCAAGGTGGTGTCGGATAACCCGCGCGCGGATGCCGGCGTGATCGGCCGTCCCGGCGAGACGATTCGCGAGATTCGCATCAATTCGGGTTTCGGCCGCATGGTGGTGTTCGTCACGGACGGCAAGCTGCCGTTCCCGTTCGGACGTGAAACGACCGGCTATGCCGTCGACGATCTGGCGCAGACGCTTGAGCGCGCGCAAGCGGCCGGCGCGAAGGTGGTGTCGCAGCCGTACAGCAGCGAAGCCGGCAAGAGCGCGGTGCTCGAATTCCCGGGTGGGTATATCGCCGAAGTGCACGATGGCCAGTAAAGCAGGCCTCATGCGGACGTTGCGAACCTCGCAGACCTTGCAAGCGTTGCAGTCGCGCGAGCGCTCGCGCCGGCGCCTGGCGCTGCGCGCGGCCCGCGCGCTGTTGATCAGCACGGGGCTGGCGGCCGCGCTGCCGGCGTCGGCGGCGGACACCGCGCTCGGCGGTGCGGACGATACCAGCACGACCAGTACGCCCAGCACGGCGGCAACGGCGGCAAGCACCTCATGCGCGCGTCCGGCTGTCATGTTTAACCGCTGGCAGGAAAACTGGTCGGCGCTCGCCAATCCGTGCGTGCCGAAGAAGCCCTTCGACTCGCTGAAATACATTCCGCTGTTCGGCAATCCCGACGCGTATATTTCGCTCGGCATGGTGCTGCGCGAGCGGCTCGAAATGAACGACGCGCCGCTCTTCGGCCTCGGTTCGGGCCGCGACGACACCTACGTGCTGCAACGTCTCGAAGTTCACGCGGATGTGCGTCTCGGCCCGCACGTGCAGATCTTCACGCAGTTCGAGGACGCCCGGCCTTTCGGCAAGGACAACGTCTCGCCGGTCGACAAGAATCCGCTCGACTTGCGGCAGGCGTTCGTCGCCATCACCGAACCGCTCGGACCGGGTACGTTCAAGTTTCGCGTCGGCCGCCAGGAGATGGCGTTCGACTTGCAGCGGTTCATTTCCGTACGTGACGGCCCGAACGTGCGCCAGGCCTTCGACGCCGTCTGGGCCGACTATGAAACTGGCCCATGGCGCTGGATCGCTTATGCGACGCAGCCGGTGCAGTACCGCGACAACTCGGATTTCGACGACGTTTCCAATCGCGACCTGACCTTCAGCGGCGTGCGGGTCGAGCGCAAGGCAGTCGGTCCGGGCGATCTGTCCGCCTATTACTCGCGCTACAACCGCAGCAACGCGCGCTTTCTCGATGCTACCGGCAACGAGCATCGCGACGTGTTCGACGCGCGTTACGCCGGCTCGGTCAATCACATCGACTGGGACGCGGAGGCGATGTATCAGTCGGGCCATGTCGGCAACAAGACGATCGGTGCGTGGGCGGTGGGCACGCTCGCCGGCTACACGCTGGCTTCGCTGCCGTGGACGCCGCGTCTCGGCCTGCAGGTCGATGCGGCCTCGGGCGACACGCATCCGGGAGATGGCCGCATCGGCACCTTCAATCCGCTCTTTCCGAACGGCTACTACTTCGCGCTCGCCGGTTATACCGGCTACTCGAACGTGATTCACGTCAAGCCGTCGCTGATCGTCAAACCGAACAGCAAGCTGTCGCTGCTCGCGGGCGTGGGGCTGCAATGGCGCGAGACCACTGCCGACGCGGTATATCAGCAGGGCTCGGCAGTCGTGCCGGGAACGGCGGGACACGGCAGCCGCTGGACCGGCTTCTATACGCAGCTGCGCGCCGACTATGCGGTCACCGCGAATCTCGCCGCCGCGCTCGAAGCCGTGCATTTTCAGGTCGGACCGTCGCTGCGCGATCTCGGTGCGCGCAATTCCGACTATGTAGGCGCCGAACTCAAGTTCGGCTGGTAACGCCGTATCGGCACCACGTCATCAGCGAGGCGTGTCAGAGGAGGTTATTTTTATGAGCACGCCTGATCGACAGGTCGAAGCGGCGACGCCGTCCGAACTCGAGTTTCCGTATTCGTCGCTCGAATACCGGCAGCATCAGATGTTCCCACGGCTTTCGCCCGCGGAAATTCAAAGCCTTCGGCGCTTTGCCTCGCCCATGTCGTTCAAGGCCGGCGAACTGATCTTCGAAACCGGCAAGATTGCGCTCGGTCTGTTCGTGCTGTTGCGCGGCCGCGTGCGCATTTATTCGCGCGACAGCTTCGGGCGCTCCACGCTCGTCACGGAACATGAAGACGGCCACTTCATGGCGGAGATGGCGCAACTCTCCGGCAAGCCCGCGCTGATCGACGGCGTGGCGCTGACCGACGCCGAGACGCTCGTGATCGAGCCGGAGCGGTTGCGGGCGCTGATCGTCGCCGACGCGCAACTCGGAGAACACATCATGCGCGCGCTGATTTTGCGGCGGCTCGGGCTCATCGAGCAGGGGCTGGGGCCGATCATCGTCGGCAATGGGAACGATGAGCGGCTCATCAGGCTGCAAGGCTTCCTGCGCCGCAACGCCTATCCCGCGATGGTGATCGACGCACGAACCGATCCCGAAGCCATCACGCTGCTGGGCGGCATGACCACCGGTCCCGGCGATTTTCCGCTGGTGTTCTGTCCGAACGGAAACGTGCTGCGCGCGCCCGACGAAGTGCAACTCGCGTCGTGCCTCGGACTCGTGCCGACCTTCGAGCAATCGCATGTGTACGACGTCGCGATCGTCGGCGCGGGGCCGGCGGGACTCGCAGCGTCCGTGTATGCCGCCACGGAAGGACTGTCGGTTGCGGTGTTCGATCAGAGAGCGCCGGGCGGCCAGGCCGGCGCGAGTTCGCGCATCGAAAACTATCTCGGCTTTCCCACCGGCATTTCCGGGCAGGCGCTTGCTGCGCGCGCGTTCCAGCAAGCGCTGAAGTTCGGCGCGCATCTGGCGATCCCCGGCAAGGTCGTCGAGGTGTGCCGCAACGAAGGCATGTTCCTGCTCACGCTGCTCGACGGCCAGCGCATCAACGCGCGCACGGTCGTGGTGGCGAGCGGCGCCTCGTATCGCAAACCGGCGGTGACGGGTTTCGAGCGCTTCGAAGGACGCGGCACGTACTACTGGGCGTCGACGATCGAAGCGAAACTGGTGAAAGATCAGGACATCGTGCTGATGGGCGGCGGCAATTCCGCCGGCCAGGCGGTCGTGTTTCTCGCCAACTTCGCGCGCAGCATTCGCGTGCTGATTCGCGGCAAGGACCTCAACGCGAGCATGTCGAAGTATCTGATCGACCGGATCGGCTCCCTGCCCAACGTCACGCTTTGCACGGGTTGCACACTGCGCGCGCTGGAAGGCGACGAGGCCGGACTCACGCATCTGCACGTGCGGCACGACGACGGCGAGGACGAAGTGGTGGCGTCGCGTCATCTGTTTCTCTTTATCGGCGCGGACCCGAAGACGGATTGGCTCGACAGGAGCGGCGTGGAGTTGGATAACCGCGGTTTCGTCGTCACCGGTTTCGCGCGCAGCGAGCATGGGTTCTCAGAAGGCAGTGCGCGATATCCGCTGGAAACCAGCGTGCCGGGCATGTTCGCGGTGGGCGACGTGCGCTCCGAATCCGCTAAACGCGTGGCCGCCGCCGTGGGCGACGGCGCAGCGGTTGTCGCGCAGATTCATGCGTATCTGAGTCAGCTCGCGACGGTGGCCACTCAGGAGGATTAATAAAAATTAGCGAGTGTGCCCGCCGGCTGGCCGCTATGCTTTCCATCATATTCACGATGAGCACCAGGGATCGAATCATGAAGTGGATACGGCGCAAATGGACGATGAATGCAATCGCGTGGTGCGTGTTCGTAGTGAGCCTGGCGGCGAGCATGACGGGCATGACGAGCGTTTGCGCGTTCGCCGCCGCGCCTCAGGTGAAGACGCAGGGTCCGGGTTTTTACCGGATCATGCTTGGCGGTTTTGAAGTGACCGCATTGCTCGACGGCACGCATCCGTTTCCAATCGACACGGTTGTGAAGGACGTGCCGAAAGCCGAAATCGCTCGCGATCTCCAACGCGATTTTCTGCAGGCGCCGGTGCAAGGGTCCATCAACGCGTTTCTGATCAATACCGGTTCGAAGCTGATCCTGATCGATTCCGGCGCGGGCGTGCTGTACGGTGACTGCTGCGGCAAGCTGCCCGACAATTTGCGCGCGGCCGGCTATCAGCCCGAGCAGATCGACGAAGTGCTGTTGACGCATCTGCATAAGGACCATGTCGGCGGCATCGTGTCGAACGGTCGCATGGCGTTTCCGAACGCGGTTGTGCGAGTGAGTCAGGTTGAAGCCGACTACTGGCTGAACCCCGCCAACAAGTCGAAAGCGCCGGCTTTTCTCAGCACCTTCTTCGATGCGGCAAGCGCCTCTGTCGCGCCTTATGTCGCGGCCGGACGCTTCAAGCCGTTCAGCGGCGACGCCGAACTCGACGCGGGCATTCGCGCGGTCGCATTGCCCGGCCATACGCCGGGCCACACAGGCTATCTGGTCGAGAGCGAATCGCAGGATCTGCTGGTGTGGGGCGACATTATCCACGTCGCGTCCATCCAGTTGCAGAACCCCGCGGCTTCGGTCGAATACGACACCAGCGCGGCGGATGCGCAGCACTCGCGCCGCCAGGCGTTCGAACTCGCGGCCAACAAACGTTATCTGATCGGCGCGGCGCACGTTGCCTTTCCGGGCCTGGGGCACATCAGAAAAAACGGCCGCACGTATGACTGGGTGCCGGTCAATTACGAGGCCGCACCCGGCAGATGACGTTCGTGCTCTTTGAAGACTACCCGCAAACTTTTCGGGAGCAGCATCATGCAGATCGAAACCCCCTTGAAGCAATGCACGAAGACCGCTCAGCATGGGGGGCGCGGTTGTCGTGAAGCGTATTGCGAGGTTAGCGGCAACGCATCGGCGCTGCCGGACGACGGTCGCGCGCCGGTTTGGAGTCACGTGATCAGCAGGCTATTGGCGGACTATGGCAGCGAGAACGAAGGGGAAGCCTATCTGAAGCCACGGGCGAAACGTGTCGCCGCTGCCGACGTGCTGTCGCGTCATATCCAGATCGAAGTACTTGAGCGTCTGTCGGACACCTCGATTGCCGTGCTCTGGCAGGACGCGACCCGTTGCCAGTATGTCGACCAGGTGTGGATCTGCTGCCGCGCCCGCATCAGGGGACGCTGTGCATTGAGCGGCGCGACGATTCGCCGTGACGACGCGATCTACAAGCCGAGAATACGCGCCGCGATTCCGGCCAATGCGGACGCCATGATTCTGGCTTCCGTCATTGCGTGCATGACGTCCACGGTCGTGTCGGGCGACGCATGTTAGATCGGCAGGGCGAGCAGGAGATCTTGCGTCGATCGCCGCTTGCTCACTACAAAAAATTTGAACGATAGGTTCAGTTTTTTCCGCGCATGCGTATTCGCGATTGATCTAGACTGCGGGGACTCAACGGTGAGTAGTCGGTACTCAGTCGTTCCTCATCCCGCAGCGTCTTGGATAATCAGGCAATGATCCGCATTGGCCCGCTTCAGGTGGACCTCGCCAGCCGGGAACTGTTTCTCGACGGGCAGCCCGCGCGCATCGGCAGCCGTGCATTTGACATCCTGGCCGTGCTGATCGGCGCGAACGGGGCGCTGGTGTCGAAGAGCGCCATGCTCGAACAGGTCTGGCCGGACACCATCGTTGAAGAGAACAATCTTCAGGTGCATATGTCCGCCTTGCGCAAGGTGCTGGGCGAGAGCCGCAATCTGATACAGACCGTGTCGGGAAGAGGCTACCGTCTGGCGTCCCGGGACGCACCCGAGGAACAGACGGGCAAGCCCGCTCGCGATGGCGCGCCCGATGCCGCCGAAGACAGCGCGTGCCTGCGCGGCATCCCCAACAATCTGCCCGCTAGTAGCTCGTCGCTGATCGGCCGCGATCAGGCGGTCAGCGACATTGCGCGAGCGCTCGCTTCGACGCGTCATGTCACGCTCGTCGGTTCGGGCGGCATCGGCAAGACCCGCATGGCGATCGAGATCGCACGCAGCTTATTGGCGCACTTTCCGGAAGGTGTCTATCTCGTGCCGCTTGCGTGCACCGTGGACGCAAACAGCGTGCTCGCCATGTTCGCCCATAGCGTCGGCGTGAGCGCCGCGAGCGGCCCGCTTACGCTCGCGCACATCAGCAAGGAACTCAGCGAGCGGCGCGTGCTGTTCGTGCTGGACAACTGCGAGCACGTACTCGGTCCCGCCGCCGAACTGGCCGAAGCGCTCCTGAACGCGAGTCCGGCCACGCGGATTCTCGCGACCAGCCGCGAGCCTCTGCGTGTCGTGGACGAACATTTGTACTGGGTGGCGTCGCTCGATGTGCCCGCTCGCGACGATGAGAGCGAGCAGGTCTTGCAACGCAGTGCCGTCCAGTTGTTCCTGTCACGCGCCCGCGCGATCGACGCGCGCTTTTCGTCCGACGACAGAAGCATTCATTTGACCGGCACCGTATGCCGCCGCCTCGACGGCATTCCGCTGGCGATCGAACTGGCGGCGGCGCGTGCCGCGATACTCGGCATCGAGACGCTCGCGGATCATCTCGACGACCGTTTCAACATGCTGACGGGCGGCAATCGCACTGCATTGCCGCGCCACCAGACCTTGAAGGCGACGCTCGACTGGAGCCACGCGTTGCTCGACGACGCAGAGCGCACGACGCTGCGGCGGCTCGGTATTTTCGTCAATAGTTTCACGATCGACTCGGCGATCGCTCTGGTGAGCGATGAAGGCTTGCGCGAGTCGGACGTGATCGCGGCGCTGTCCGGACTCGTCGAAAAATCGCTAGTGGTGATGCAGGCCGAGCGCGGCAAGGCGAGTTATCGGCTGCTGGAAACCACGCGTGCCTACGCGATGCAAAAGCTCGACGACAACGGCGAGCGGCGTGCTGTCACGCTCACTCACGCGCGCTATTTTGCCAATCTGCTCGAACGCGATCCGTCGAGCGACGCCTCCTACGCGGCACGCGAAGCGAACGCCGCGGGCGCCGAACGGCACGGCTGGCATCACCGCATGCGCGAGCAACTCGACGATTTGCGAGCCGCGCTGGGCTGGGCGCTATCGCACAAAGGCGACGCCGCGCTCGGTGAAACGCTGGCGGTGAAGTTCGTGTCGCTGCTGTATGAGCTTTCGCTGGTCGACGAATGCTGCGTCTGGGCACGGCGCGCGCTCGACGCCATGAACGCGATATATCAAGGCTCGCGCTCGCCGCGCCATTTGCGCGTGCGCATGCAACTGCTGGCCGCGCTCGCTGCGGCGCTCGTCTACATCAACGGACCGAACCGGGAAGCGCTCGGCGTCTGGGCGGAGGTGCTCGCGATCGCGATCGCGCTCGGCGATCAGACGTTCGAAGCACGCGCGTTATGGGGCATGTGGAACGCGAGCCAGTCGTCCGGTGAGGCGCGCAACGCGCTGGCGTTCGCGCAGCGCTTCGCGTCGCTCGCCGCGGAGACGGGCGATGCCGCCAACGGGATTCTCGCTGATCGCCTGCTCGGCATTGCCGCACATTACGCGGGCGATCAGCACCAGGCGCGCGCCTCGCTCGATCGGTTTCTGCAGCACGCCGGCCGCCTGCAACATCGGCTGCCGCTGGGGCAATCCATCGACCAGGGCGTGGTCGGCCGTGCGACCTTCGCTCGCGTGCTCGGCCTGGCAGGCGAGCGCGATCAGGCGTTGAGCATCGCCGAGGCATGCGTTGCGCAAGCGTGCCGGCAGGATCAGGCTATCGTCACGTGCTACGTGCTGGTCGAGGCGGAAATTCCGCTGGCGCTGCTGGCGGGCCAGCGCAAGCGGGCGGCTCGGGCCATCGCGCTATTGCGCGACGTGTCGGCGCGTGGCGGGCTGAGGGTGGCGCATGCGTGCTGCCGCTGTTTCGACGAATACCTGCATTCGCTGGATGACACCAGCGCGCAGCGTGTGCACAGCTTTCGCGCCGCGCTGGACGATCTCGACGCGCTCGACTACGCCGCGCCACGCGCCATGCTCGCCGCGCAATACGCTCTTGCGCTCGGCCGCGCCGAACAGCGCGAGGAGGGCGTTGCCGTCGTGCTCGATGCGCTCGCGCGGAGCGACGAAACCGGCGATCAGTGGTATGCCGCCGAACTCAGACGCGTGCACGCCGAATTGCTGCTGATGGAGTACGGCTCTGGCCAATCACCGTTCGGCGATGCGGCAACACACGCACAGGCGGGTCTGATCGCGGCAGTGGAAGAATCGTCGGCACAGGATTGCTGCACGTTGCACCTGCGAGCCGCGACCAGCCTTGCGCGGCTTTGGCACGCGCAAGGCCGAAGCGCCGAGGCGGTGCAACTGCTTACGTCCGCCTGTGCCAGACTCACGGAAGGCCGCGATTGGGACGACTTCAAGGCGGCTAAAGAACTACTGCGCGTCGTAAACGAGGCCTGTACGCCGGCCGGTATTTCCGCCGGCATCGATCTGCGGATGGAGACGAATGCGGAAGCGAATGCGGCGTCGTTCGACGGCCCGCCGCCGGACGAGATCAGCGAAGCCTGCTAGTCATCGAACCTCAACCTTGCAGCGTGCGCTGTTGCACCACTTCGTCGATCAGGTTCGGCCGGTCCAACTGATCGACCCACCATTGCAGCGCCTTGCCGCTTTCGTCGTCGCGCCATGCCAGATAGAAATGCGTGACGTCGCGCATGCCGATCACTTCTTTTTGCACCAGTTCGCCCTGGCTCAGCGCGTCGACAGCGAGGCATTCCGGAATCGTGCCTGCTGCGAGGCCTCTGATCTGCGCGGCGAGCTTGGCTTCGAGCGTGGGCACTGTGAGCACTTCCTGATTGACGGCGAGCGCGATCGTGCGCGGCGCGAGTTTGCGTGACGTATCGCCGATCGCAACCGCGCGATGGCGCGCGACCATGTCCATGGTGAGCGGTCCGGGTATCGACGCGAGCGGATGATCCGGCGCCACCACGAACACATGCTTCAGCGAGCCGATCGGTCTCGCGATCAGATTGGGAATGGGCGGCGGATCGCCGGCCGCGCCGACGATCAGGTCCGCGCGACGCGTGAGCAGCGCGTCCCACGAGCCGCCCAGCACTTCTTTCGACAGATGCAGTCTGGTGTCCAGTTTCAGCTTGTAGAACTCGCCCACGTGATGCCAGAGCAGGTCGAACGGAATGATCTCGTCGACGGCGACGTGAAGTTCGGACTCCCAGCCGTGCTCGATTCGCTTCGCCTTGAATTCGAGTGCTTCGGCCGCTTCCAGCAGACGGCGGCCTTCCTCGACGACCACACGCCCCGCGTGCGTTAGTGTGGCGCGCCGGCCTGTACGGTCGAACAGCTTGACGCCGAGATCGAGTTCGAGTTTCTGAACCAGATAACTCAGCGAGGACGGCACCTTGTGAAGCGTTTCCGCGGCGCTCGCAAACGTGCCGGTTCGATCGATTGCATCGAGTACCTGCAGGACTTCAAAAGATAGATTCATGGAGAAGAGCCGGGGCTTTTGGGTGCGTGCAGCGGGATGTTCAGGATACTGGAATTCGCGGGAAATAGGCCTTCGCCTGACCGCTTCGGGCGCTGGCTTTTCCGTATTCACCAGCAAGAGTTCGCCCGTGACTCGCTCCCCGAGGGCATTTTTAACCAAGACGGCCTCCCACGGGACTGGGTATCCTAGGCGTATTCCGTCAATTCCCGCGAGGACACCAAGGTGCCGCATTATCTTTGCCATGAGCAGCCGGATCTGCTGGACTTTGAAACGGCGGTGATCGCCGCGCGGCCCGGCGCGGTCGTGCTGGGCCGTTCCGCCTTGCATCCGGGCGGCGGCGGCCAGGTGTCGGACGCCGCCACGCTGACGCACGCGCAGGGCGCGGTGCGCATTACCGGCGTCGCGGCGGAAGGCGATGTGCTCTGGCATCTGCTCGACGCACCGCTCGAACTTGACGGCAACGTGCACGTGGCCATCGACGCGGCGCGGCGCGCCGCAGTCGCCCAACTCCATACCGTGACGCATATTCTCAACGCGCTGGTGTATCAGCGCTTTGCCGGCGCACTCGTGACCGGCGCGCAGATCAACGCCGACGGCACTGCGCGCATGGACTTCGATCTGCCCGAAGCGGATAACGACGCGCTGCGGCTGCTGGAAGAACCCGTCAACGAGGTGATCCGCAGCGCGATGGAGGTGCGCACCTATTATGTCGGCACCGACGAAGCGAAAGCGACCCAAGGCTTGATCCGCAGCCTTTCGGTGGCGCCGCCGCCCACGCCGGACGGCACGGTGCGCATCGTCGAGATCGGCGATCTGGACCGGCAGGCTTGTGGCGGCACTCACCTGACCAATACCGCGCAGTCACGGCCCATTCGCATCGCGAAGATAGAGAACAAGGGCCGTCGCAATCGCCGGGTCAGAATCGAACTGGTTTGAAGAGCAGGGAGGCGCGAGCTATGGAGACATCGGGTAAAAGCGAGCCGGAAGTGGTCTGCTGGCGCGACGGCGCGCTCGATGGCGCATGTCTCGCGAGCGCCCGTTACGGCAATCACAAGTTCGACCGGCATCTGCACGACGAACTCGTCATTGTCATGACCGAAACCGGCGCGGGCCAATGTCATACGCGCGCGGGCAGCGAGGTTGCCGGCCCCGGCAGCGTGCTGGTTTTCGGGCCGGGCGAATACCATAGCGGCGAGGTCTGGGAAGGCCGCGAATGGATTTATCGCGCGATCTATCTGGACATGGAAGGGCTCGGCGCGCTCAGCGCCGTCTTCTCGCCCGACGCTCGCAGCGACAAACCGCTGCTGATTCCGCCGGGGCTGTATCAGGACCCGCACCTCGCGGGTCTGCTGGTCAAGGCGCATGCGAGCCTGGACGAACAGCGCGCCGTGTCGCTGATGGAGCGTCAGGCGAACTGGTGGGCTGCGATGGGAATGCTGGTCGGGCGCTATGGGCGCGCGGGTGAAGAGGCGGGAGAGCCCCGGCGCGAGGCGCGCAAGATGGAGCAGGTGCGCGAGTACGTCGCCGCCAATTACGAGCGCGATATCTCGGTCGATGAACTGGCGGAACTGGTGGGTTTGAGCCGTTACTACCTCACGCGCGCATTCTGCAAGGAGTTCGGGCTGCCGCCGCACGCCTACGCGACGCAAGTGAGGCTATTGGCGGCGAAGCGCATGCTTGCCTCAGGGCAGAGCGCAGCGACGGCTGCGGCGGCAGTGGGCTTTTACGATCAAAGCCATCTCAACCGGCTGTTCAAGCGGGCTTATGGGATCACGCCCGGGGCGTATGCGGCGTTGAAGCCGGGGCATTAGGCGGCGTGCGTTCGCGTTGCCGCTATCACGCCGGCAAAGGCACATCCTCGATCAACTCTGCCTTCACCGCACGAATCCTGCGGTCCACGAAATACCCGCCGCCTTCCACGTAACGCAGATAAAGCCGCCCGCACAGCGAGCATTGCCACACGGCGCAGCGGTTATACGGAAAGTAGCGCGGCGCGATAGGCGCATCCGCTGCCCAGTATGTCGTCTTGCCCGGCAGATACTCGCTGAACGTCGGCTCCGGATCGTCCTCCGGCATCAAGGTGCCGATTTCCTCGAACTGCGTTTCATCGAGCGATAAAGGCTGCGATTGCCAGCCGTCGAGCGGCGTCTTCGTGCACGTGCAGGGCGCGATGGCGCGCGTCTGCGCGGCGCGCGCGAGTTCGAGGAGTGTTGCTGCGTTCAGATATTGCGCCATGAGGCTCACGGTCAGTTGTTCATCATCCGTTCCCGGTGCGGAACGACCCACGAACGATCGAACTTGCCTTCGGCAATCGACTTCAGCGCCGCCGTTTCCTTCGCGTGCTGGCGGCGCGCGCCTTCGATCACCGCTGCCACGTCGGCGGGTGTGATCGCGAGCAGGCCGTCTTCGTCGCCGACAATGATATCGCCAGGATGTACTACCGTGCCGCCGACCGTGACCGGCACGTTGATTTCGCCCGGTCCGTTCTTGTACGGCCCGCGATGCGTCACGCCGCGCGCATAGACGGGAAATTCGCGCTGGCACAGCGAACCGACGTCACGGATCGCGCCGTCGATCACGAGGCCCTGCACGCCGAGACTTTCCGCGAAGCTCGCCATGATCTCGCCCATCAGCGCCTGCGTGAGATCGCCCGCACCGTCGATCACCAGCACGTCGCCGGGCCGGCAAAAGTCGAACGCGCGATGAATCGCGAGGTTGTCGCCCGGCCGTGTGTGGACCGTGACTGCAGTGCCGGCCATCGGGCGCGGCTGGTGATAAGGCCGCAAGCCCACCATGCCGCTCGCGCGCGCCATGTTGTCGCTCAGCAGCGAGACGGCCAGTTCACGAAGTGTTTCGAGCGTGGCCGCGTCGGCCTGAGGCGCGGAGTCGTATTCGCGCCATCCGATTGGATTCATACCGTTGCCCCTTGGGTTACCTGTGCAGCGAGTTGTAGATCGAGTTGACGCGAGAGCCGCGGATAGACACTGCGCGCGTTGTCTTCGTAAATACGTTGACGGTCCGCGTCGCTGAGCCATTCGATGGCGTCGATATAGCGGCGCGTGTCGTCGTAGTAGTGGCCGGTCTCTGGATCAATACCTTGCACCGCGCCGATGGTTTCCGACGCGAACAGAATGTTCTCCACCGGAATGACCTTGGCGAGCAGTTCGGCGCCGGGCTGGTGATAGACGCAGGTATCGAAGAACACGTTCTTCAGCAGATATTCGCTGAGCAGCGGACGCTTCATGTCCTGCGCGAGTCCGCGATAACGCCCCCAGTGATAGGGCACCGCACCGCCGCCATGAGGGATGATGAAGCGCAACGTGGGAAAGTCGGCGAACAGATCGCCCTGCAGCAACTGCATGAACGCCGACGTATCGCCGTTGATGTAATGCGCGCCCGTCGCATGGAAATTCGGATTGCAGGACGACGAGACGTGGATCATTGCCGGCACGTCGAGTTCCACCATCGCTTCATAGAGCGGATACCAGCAACGGTCCGTGAGCGGCAAGCCGGACCAGTGGCCGCCGGACGGATCCGGATTCAGATTGCAGCCGATAAAGCCGAGCTCCTCGACACAGCGCCGCAATTCGCCGATGCAGTTCGCGGGCGCGACGCCGGGCGCTTGCGGCAATTGGCATACGCCGACGAAATTGCGCGGAAACAGCTCGCACACGCGATGCACGAGGTCGTTGCATTCGCTCGACCAGAGCGCGTTGGCTTCGGCAGTGGCGAGGTGATGACCCATGCCGGCCGCACGCGGCGAGAAAATCGTGAGGTCCGTCCCGCGTTCGTGCTGAATCCGCAACTGGCCACCCTCGATGCTCTCGCGAATCTCGTCGTCGGTAATGACGGGCCGCGGCGGCGTCGTGCCGCCGTCCTTCAGCGCGGCGATCTGCTGCGCGCGCCAGGCTTCATGCTGGGGCGGTGAGGTCGTGTAGTGACCGTGACAATCGATGATCATGGTGTGCAAATCCTGTAAGTTGTCCTTGCGCACGCAGGTGATGCGTGCGCAGATTCAGTCCGCTGTTTTGTCAGGCGTTATGTGTTGCCGCTCGGCCTTTCAGGCGCGCGGCGCGGCGTCGCCGGTGGTGAGCGAGTTCGCTTCGTCTTCAACCGGCGCGACCCGCATGACTAGCGCGATGATCGTCGCGACAATCAGAAAGGCTGCGATCGTCAGCAAGGCCAGCTTGAAGTTGCCGGTCGCATTGCGCACGAGGCCGATGCTCCACGGGCCGACCAGGCCGCCGAACTGCGCGATGGTGTTGATCAGCGCGATCGTCGCCGCGCCTGCCGCGCCGGTTCTGAAAGACGACGCGAGGCTCCAGAACAGCGGGTTGCCCGCATAGATGAACAAGCCGGTCACGCACAGCAGCACATAAGCGATCACGGGGTTTGGCGCGTACGCGCTGCCGGCAATGGCCAGTGCGCTCATGCCGTACACGAAGGCGAGGTGCTTCTTGCGGTCGCCGGTGCGGTCGGAACTGCGGCTGATCAGGAAGGTGCCCAATACACCGAGCAAGGGCGGCGCGGCCGACAGAAAGCCGACTTCGAGATTGCTCAGATGACCCAGACTCTTGACGATCTGCGGCAGCCACAGGAAGAGGCCATAAATACCGACCAGCGCGCAACCGAAGAGACACGCGAGGCTCCACACGCGGATGTCGCCCGCCACACGCAGCAAGGGAACATGCGCGTTGCCGCCTACGGCTTGACGCTCGGCGGAGAGCGTCGACTCGAGCCAGCGCTTTTCGTCGTCGGACAGCCAGTCGGCGTCGGCGGGGCGTTCGGTCATGATGCGCAGCGTCAACAGGCCGAGCAGCATGGCCGGCACGCCTTCGAGGATGAACATCCACTGCCAGCCCTGCAAACCGAGAATGCCGTTAGCGTAGGTCATCAAAGCGGTCGAGATCGGGCCGCCCAGCACCGCCGAAAACGAACCGGCGATGATGTAGCCCCCAACCGCGCGAGCACGGTAACGCACTGGAAACCATTTGGTTAGATAGACCGCGACGCCCGGCAGAAAGCCCGCTTCCATCACGCCGAGCAGAAAACGCAGCACGTAGAAGCTCGAATCGTTGAACACGAATGCCGTGGCCGCGGCGACCGCGCCCCACGTCATAAGAATGCGGGCAATCCAGCGGCGTGCGCCGACGCGATGCAGCAATAGATTGCTCGGCACTTCCAGCAGCATGTAGCCGACAAAGAAGATGCTGCCCGCGAAGCCGAACACGGCCGGACTGAAGCCGAGCTGCTTGTTCATGTCCAGCGCGGCGAACCCGATATTGATCCGGTCGAGATAGTTGAAGAACATCATCGCGAAGAGCAGGGGCATGAGGCGCCCGTAAACTTTTCGCATGGTTACGGCTTCGTTGATCGCGGTCATCCTGTCTCCTACCTTGCGGCGATGGCCTTGGCCAACGCTGCGTTCTAATCATGTGTGTGAGGTCAATGATAAGAACGCGCGGACAGGGAGTCCAAGACCGCTTGCTTATGCTTCTATAATTTTTTGCTTATAGTGCGCTGTCTTTGAGGGGCTCGGGAAGGCAAGCCAGAAATGCCCGCAGGTGGGGCGAAGCGTCTTCGGTACGGAAGGTGGCGGCAAGCGTGGAGCGGTACGACGAGCCCGGTCCGGTCAGGTGACGGTAAACCACATCGGTGCGTCCGAGCCGCGCCACGGATTCGCCGATGAACGTCACGCCGAGGCCTGCCGCCACCAGGGCAATCGCGGTCTGGATTTCATAAGCCTCGTGCGCGACGAGCGGGGTGATGCCCGCATCGCGATAGAGCGATTGCACCGAGCGCTTGAACTGCGCGTTCTGATGCTTCGGGTACAGAATCAATGGCGTGTCGGCGAGATCGGCGATGCTCACTTTCTTTTGTGCCGCAAGCGGATGGCTGGGCTCGAGTGCGGCCACGACACGCTCGCGCAGCAGCGTATGCGAGGTAAAGCCTTCAACTGTCAGCGGCTGCCGGCCGATGCCGATGTGAATGCGCATGTCGCGCAGCGCATCGGTCTGTTCTTCGGTGAGCATCTCGAAGAGTTTGAGTTCGACTTGCGGATACGCCTTGTGAAATGCCTTCAGCGCGGGCGGCAGGACGCTGTACATCGACGAACGGGTGAAGCCCACACTCAGCCAGCCGCGCCGGCCCACGCCGATTTCCTGCGCGACGAGCGTCACCTGTTCGAGCGAACCGAGTATCTGACGCGCCTCGTTGCACAGATAATGGCCCGCTTCGGTGAGACTCAGCGGACGTCTTGCGCGATCGACCAGCTGCGTGCCGAGCCGTTCTTCGAGTGATCGGATCTGCTGGCTCAGCGCAGGCTGCGCGATATGCAGGCGCTCGGCGGCGCGGCTGAAATTGAGTTCCTCCGCGAGAATCACGAAGCATTGCAGGGCTCTGATGTTCATAGCGGTTTTTCCACTCGCGTTTTACCGCTATCCGGCGGTTGATGGAACATGCCATAAATCTCATCGAGCAACCACGCAATGCCCGGATCCGCCGAAAATTGCGAATGCGAGTGGACCTGGATTTCGATGGGCGGCAACGCGAACGGCAAGGGCAGAATACGAAAGGCTTTGTTGCGATTGAAGCGCTGCGCGATACTCCGCGGAAAAATCACGGCGAGATCGGTATGCTGAACGATCTCCGGCGCCACCACGAAATGCGGCAGGCGCAGCACGATATCCCGGCGCAGGTTCAACTCTTCGAGCCACTGTTCGACCATCCGGTGGCCGGTCGCGTTGGTGCTGGCGTAGACGTAGCGCAGGCTCGCGAGATCCTCCTTGGTCGGCTTCTGTTTGCGCAACGGGTGACCGGCACGCACCACGCAAACATGTTCGTCGACGAACAGCGTCCTGCTCACACAACCCGGATCGAGACCCGGCACATAACCGAGCGCCAGATCGATCTTGCCGCTGCGCATGGCCGAACTCACCGAATCGACGGAGACGTTCGCAATCTCCAGGTGAATGCCGCGCGCGTTGCGGTCGAGCATCGAAAGAAGCGGCGGCAGGAAATAGAACTCCGACATGTCCGACATGGACACGCGAAACACGCGCTGTGCCGTGGCGGGATCGAATTTGGCGATTTGCTGGACCGCCCCGTTGATGATGCCGAACGCTTGAGTCAGCGGCGCATGCAGGCGCAATGCGGCGTCGGTGGGCACCATGCCGGTGGGCGTGCGAACGAACAGCGGGTCGTCGAACAGGACGCGCAACCGGCGCAAGGCATGGCTGACCGCCGGTTGCGTGAGTCCTAGGCGTTCCCCCGCTGCGGTCAGGCTGCGCAGATCGGAGATGGCCAGGAACACGCGCAGCAGGTTCAAATCCGTAATGCCGGGGTGCGAGTTGCTCATGACGTTCGGATCGCGGCGAGGGCGGACATTTATTTGGGTTTCAGATTACCGTAAATGCTACGCATAGGGAAATGCAGCGTCGCGCCGCTGTAGGGTGGGAAGGCGTTGAAGTCCTGCTTCATGCTGGCGCGTATCGGCGACGCCAGCGCGGCCGCCAGCGAGGCGGAATCGTCGAAGACCACTTTGTTGCGCTGCATGGCCGCGGCGCGCGCGATGCCGAGGCCCGAGCGGTAATCGAGCCGCGTGTAGATTTCCAGCTCGCGAATGCCGGGTAATTGCGCCATCAGCGGTGGATGATGCGCGAGGTAGTGGGAGAGCCACGTATTGAAGTCCTGCGCTTCGCCTTCGTAGCTGACGAGGTAGGTGCAGCGTTCGGTGTAAGTGCCAAGCTTGCCCGGATTAGGGTTGTCGAATCGTCTGACCGCCATGGCTTGCTGCGCGAAAATGAGACCCGTGCCCGAAGATTCGTGTGCGATGTGGTGTATCGCGCCCTTCGGTTGCAGCGCCTGTTCAAGCAGTTCGAGGTCGTCGAAATACCATTGCAGTACGCAGCGAGGCCGCGTGGAAGCGTCGGTCTTCGACAGAGGATCGCAGTCGTTCGATTCCGCGGGCAGGTGAATTACGCAGCGGCGTAATCCCTCCACGTCTCGCGGTGTTAGCTCGAAGGATGAAAGATCCGGAGAGCACGTTTCGCGCAGATGCGCATTCGCGTGGCCAATCAAGAATAAGCAGACTTCCACGCTCACCTCGCGCATTGCGCGGCAACCAGCGGCGCCGCTGCCTGCGGCCGTGTCAGCCGATGAAACTGGCGGCCGAAATAGATGAGCCCGTCGCCATCCGAGCGCAACGCGATGTGGCGAATCTGCGCAAACATGACCGAGTGCGAGCCGACCGTCTTGATGTCGACGATCTCGCCTTCGAGACTCGCGATCGCATCCGCGAGCACCGGCGCCGACAACGCGCCGCCGGTCCACGCGTGGCGTGCGAAACGTTCGTCCATCGGGCACGCTGTCATGCCGGCGAAATCACGCGCCACTTCCTGGCACTCGGCGGCCAGCACGTTGATGCATACGCTGCGGTTGCGATGCAGGATGTCATGCACGTAGCTGGTCTGATTGATACAGACGAGCATGGTCGGCGGTGCGTCCGTCACCGAGCACACCGCGCTTGCAGTCATGCCGCAGCGGCCGCCGGGTCCGTCCGTGGTGATGATGTTGACGGCGGCCGGCAGGCACGCCATGGCATCGCGGAAACGCTTTCTGGTGTCTTCGATCGTCACGGTCTTTTCCTTTTCCTTTTGCATGGCATGAGTCAGGGCGCGCGGCGTTACGGAAAAGGCGTGACCGGCGGCACCCCGGCAAACAGCGCACCGGACGCGTCATACGTGCCTTCGCCGAGAAACGCATGTTGTGTCACGACGATCGAATCGCGCACAAGGCGCTGCAAGCGGTTCTCGCGATAGATCGCGGCGATGCCCGCCATCTGATAAGCCTGCATCACCACTTCCGCGCCGATCTGCGCGGCGTGCGTTGCGCTGAGGCGCAACAGATTCGCCTGCTCTTGCGAGACGGCATCGCCGTCGATGATCGTCCGCCACGCGGCCTCGGCGGATTCGTAGAAGAACGCGCGGGCGCTGCGCCAGTTGGCTTCTGCTTTCGCGAGGCCCGAACGGTAATAACCGCGATCGGCGAGGCGCGGCGCGCCGGTGGTGGTTTTGGTCGAACCGGACATGTCCGTCAGCAGATCGAGCGCCGCGCGCGCGAGGCCGATGTTGACGGCGGCGTGCACCTGCGCCTGATAGGCGACGGCGGGGTAGCGGTAGAGCGGCTCGTCGATCAGCGCCGCGCCGCCGCGCACGAAGGTCCATTGCGCATCGACGAATTTCTCGCGCAGCCGCAAATCGTGGCTGCCCGTTCCCTGCATGCCGACCACGTTCCAGTTCTCGACGATCTCGACTTCTTGCGCGGGAAACACGGCGGTGAACGGCTTGCCCGCGCCGGCATCGCCGGAATTGGCGGGCGTGCCGCCGATGCCGACGCCGATCCAGTCCGCGCCCTTGCAGCCGCTCGCGAAGCGCCACTGCCCGCTGACCACGAAGCCGCCCGGCGCTTTCGTCGCGGGTTGCAGCGGATAGAGGCCGCCCGAGAAAACCTGGTCGGGGCCAGTGGCATAGATCTGCTGCTGCGTTTCAATCGGCAAAGCGGCGAGGTAGGTATTCGCCGAGCCGAACGCGGCGACCCACGCGGCGGAGCCGTCGGCGATCGCGATGCGTTCGAGCATCCGCAGGAATTGCGCCGGCGGCAGCGCGTCGCCGCCAAAGCGCTGCGGCGTGCTCGCGCGAAAGATGCCGGCGCGCTTCATCTTCGCGATCATGTCGCGCGGAACGTGCGAGAGATGATCGAACTCGTCGCGGCGGCGCTCGATCTCGCCGATCAGCGCGTCGAGCGTGAGCGGGCCTGCGTAGTCGGGATACCGATCCGCGTGATCGATCGCGCTGGGTTCGTAGGCGTAAGTCGAAAAAGTGCTCATCTGAAGGCTTTGCATGATGACGGCTTCGAAAGAAAGTGAATGGCTGCGGGATCGGTACAGGAGAAGCTGGCTTAGACGCTTTCGTGCCCGGCGTGCTCCTTGGCTTTCGCCTGAAGCCGTAGCGCCTTCGGAAAGGTCTCCGGTGCGAGACAGGTCGCTATCACCGTGATCAAGCCAAGCACGACGAGATAAATCGCCACCGGTGCCGCGCTGCGGTAATGCGCGAGCAGTGCGGTCGCCACCATCGGCGAGAGTCCGCCGCCGAGTACCGACGAAATCTCGCGGCCAATGCCGAGCCCCGAGAAGCGCAGATGAACCGGCAGCAGTTCGCTGATGAACGCGGGCTGCGCGCCTTCCAGAATGCCGAGCGTGATGCTGTTGGCGAGCACGAGCGCCGTGATGACTTTCCACAGCACGCCGGAGCCGAGCAACGTGAAATACGGGTAAGCGACCAACACCATCGCCACGGCGCCGGCGAGATAAACCGGCTTGCGGCCGACGCGATCCGTGAGGCGGCCCATCAACAGGGACACGGGAATCATCAACAGCATCGACACGGTCAGGCCGCCTAACACCCAACTCGATTTGAGCCCGATGAACTGGCCGTACGCAATTGAGAACGCGAAGAAGATGTACGACGCCGCGCCTTCACCAAAGCGCAGGCCGAACACCGTCAGCACCTGACGCGGACATTGGCGCAGCACTTCGACGACCGGCATGCGGGCATCTCGGTGAGTCGCCTTGACGGCGGCGAACTCCGCGCTTTCGTCGACGGAGCGGCGCATCCACAGACCGAGCGCGACCAGCGCGGCGCTGCAGAGGAACGGTACGCGCCAGCCCCAGCTGTGGAAGTCGGCGGGCGAGAGCGTTTGCACGAGCAGAAACGCGGCGGTGGACAGCACGAAGCCGAACGCCGCACCGCACGGACTCCATGCCGCGAGTGCGCCGCGCCGCGAAGCGGGCGCGCTTTCGTGAATCAGCAGAATGCTGCCGCTCCATTCACCGCCGGCGGCAAGGCCCTGCAGAACGCGCAACAGCACGAGCATGATGGGTGCCGCGATGCCGACTTGCTGATAGGTCGGCAGCAGACCCATGCAGACCGTGGCCGTACCCATGACGAGCAGCGTCAGCATCATGACCGTCTTGCGGCCGTAGCGGTCGCCGATATGGCCGCACAACACGCCGCCGATGGGCCGCGCGATAAAGCCCACCGTAAAGCCGCCGAATGCGGCGATCGTACCCGTCAGCGGATCGCTGCCGACCGGAAAGAACAACTTGCCGAACACGAGCGCGGCAGCGGTGCCATACAGAAAGAAGTCATACCATTCGAGGACCTGGCCGAGCACGGCGGTCGTCACAGCGCGACGAACCTTGCTGGTGGGCCGGGTTGCGGTCAGAGATGTCAGGGCGGCTGTCGCGTCAGAATTCATGGCGGGTCATGGCAGGTGGAGGATCACGATGTGGAGGGTCGCGCGTTCTAGCCATGTTGTTTCGGCAGGAGCGGCGAGACGAGCCCGGCAGGCATGGTCGAACAATAGGACCGTGGAAAAACGCGGTCAAATTCGGGCCAAAAATGGCCGTCATGAATCGTGTGCATGACGGTTACGGTATTTCGCGCGAGGGGTGTTGCGGCGGGAGGAGGGCTGCGTTCTCTTGAGAAGCGAACGCGTTGTTGGTCTTGCGTCGTGCTGAATTTATTGCGGGCAAATGAGAACTGCCGCTTCGGCACAGCGCTTCTCACAACTGGGAAGCGATGGCGTTCGGCGGCAGAGTGTTCAGGCGTTCAGCTATTCAGGCGTTGAGGCGTTAAGGCGTTAAGGCACTTGCGGGATTGCGGCCCGTCAATCAAGCCCGCCCTGGCACATGTATTTGATCGACATGTAGTCGTCGAGTCCATACTTCGACCCTTCGCGGCCATAGCCCGATTCCTTCACGCCGCCAAACGGCGCCGCTTCGCTCGACACCGCGCCTTCGTTGATGCCGATTACCCCCGCTTCGAGTTGCGCGGCCACGCGATTGATACGCCTCACGTCCTGCGTATAGAAGTAGGCGGCCAGGCCGAACGGCGTGTCGTTGGAGAGACGGATCGCTTCGGCTTCTTCGTTGAAACGGAATAGCGGCGCGACCGGGCCGAAGGTCTCCTCGCAGCTGACGAGCATGTCGTCCCGCGCGTCCGTCAGCACGGTCGGCGCGTAGTAGTTCGGGCCGAGTTCGGTCAGGCGCTTGCCGCCCACCAGCACCTTCGCGCCGTGTTTGACGGCGTCTTCCACGTGACGGGCAATCTTCTGGATCGCGCGCTCGTTGATCATCGGACCGATTTGCGCTTGCGGGTCGGTTGCAGGCGCAACTTTCAGCGCGCCGACGCGTTTCGCGAGCAGATCGGCGAAGCGCTCATAGACACCCGCCTGCACATAGACGCGGTTCGGACACACGCAGGTCTGGCCGCCATTGCGGAATTTCGCTGCCATCAGGCCGGTGACGGCCGCGTCGAGATCGGCGTCGTCGAACACGATGAAGGGCGCGTTACCGCCCAATTCCAGCGAGAGCTTCTTCAGCGTGCCCGCGGATTCGCGCGCGAGATGCTTGCCAACCGGCGTCGAACCTGTGAAGGTTATTTTGCGCACCCGCGAGTCGGCGAGCCAATCGGCAACGGCGGCAATGCCTTGTTCGCGCGACGCCGACAGCATGTTCAGCACGCCGTCTGGCAGACCAGCTTCCTGAGCGAGCACGGCGAGGGCGAGGGCGGTGAGCGGCGTGTCTTCGGCGGGCTTGGCGACCACGGTGCAACCCGCCGCGAGCGCGGGCGCGATCTTGCGGGCGATCATCGCCAGCGGGAAATTCCACGGCGTGATCGCGGCGATTACGCCGACCGGTTCCTTCACCGCGCTCATGCGCTTGCCGCGCTGCTGTTGCGGAATCAGATCGCCGTAGATGCGGGTCGCTTCGTCGGCGAACCAGGCCACGTACGACGCGCCGTAAGCGACTTCGCCGCGGGCCTCCGCGAGCGGCTTGCCCTGTTCCATCGACATCAGCTTCGCGAGGTCGTCGGTATTGGCGACGATCAGCGCATGCCAGCGGCGCAGAATCTCGGCGCGCTCGCGAGGCAGCGTGTCGCGCCAGGCGGGGAACGCGCGGGCTGCGGCGTCGGTGGCGGCGCGCGCGTCAGCGGCGCCGCTGTCGGCGACTTCGACAATCGTCTCGCCGGTGGCCGGGTTGGTGACGGCGAAGCGGGCGCCGTCGGCGGCGCCGGTCCATGCTCCGTCGATCAGGTTCTGCGGGCGAATCAGTTCATTGCGTGTCAATGCGAGAGACATTCGGTTGCTCCTTCAGGTTGCCCTTGACGTAGCGAGGCTCGCGGCCGCGCACGCGCGTCGATTGATGGATCGATGCTACGCCTCTAGCGCAATCGATGAAATTGCCAATCGAGGCGCTGGCGGGTTGCACGTCTTTTTTTTGCGGCGATCACAGCATTTTCTGCTGATTACCCTGCAAATTCATTTCAGCGGGGGTGGGCGGTCGATGCGGGTGCCATCAGAGTGGGTTGGGGCGCGAGTACCATCGACGGCTGCTGGTGAGGGTCTGGATGAGCCGGATCAGACTGTCGATCGGCAACTCGGCGACGCTTCGCTCGTACGGCGAGCGGTTCTAGCGCAGCGCGAACGTGGATGACATCGTTTTTCCGTCATTGCGACTGATAACAGGCGTTTGTTTGACGAAAACGTGCGCAATGCTGGTCTGATGAGCGCGAGCAGGCGGCGCTCGCGAATTGCTGGCTGATTGAACTGCCGCTGGCTGAATGACGAAATGGCGCGATTACTCGCGCCATTTCGTTTGCAGGTGCGGGTCCACGACATTTCACACCGGCGTGAAGGCGTGGGAGGATCGCCATCAGCTGTGCTTGTATAAGCCACTGTACGTGGACCGGTAGACTGAATCGATCACACGCCGGCGTCGGGGAAGCGCGTTGTGTCGATACATGACAGTTCGCTAATCAGGCTGGAACCATTGAATGAGACATCTAGTGCTTCGCCATGGACGGAAAAGGGTCGTTAAGGTCTGTCGATCGAACCCAACCAGCAGTGACTTTCCCAGGCGCCGGGTTGAAATAGTCAGGATCGGTATGCCGAACAAAAAAGTAGACGCCGTCTTGCTTCAGAACAGCAACCACGTCACCTGCGGTGAGATAGGTTTTTCTTTTTAAAAACGAACGGCCGCGCTTGTCGTGGAAAAACGTTTTCCTTGTGACAATATCAAGTCCGAGCGCTGGAATTTTTCTGCTTACGTAGTAACGCGTGGCATCGTGGTCATAGGGACCGAGGTGGAAAAAACCTACAGCTCCTCCGCACCCCGGGGGTTCCGCGTCAGTTTTAATAATCCATTGATCTCCCATAACATACAACTTGCCCGGCGTGTCGAACCGTACATCTCTTTTGGCGTAAAGAAATTGTTCACTATTTAGCGCGTAGGTTGCTACGTCAAACGTCGAGTAAAGTCCGTCGCTGGTTTTTTTTGAATTTTTCAGATCGGCCGTAAAAAAGAACATGCAGGATGCTCCCTTTTCCAATGCGCCATAATATCCGCGCAAAGAATTTTCTGACGTGACGGCGATCAGATTCGGGCTGTCGAAAATTACCACATCGGCCGCGTGGCAAAGATTGCAGAAAACCATGAGGGAATATAATAAGATTTTTTTATTTAAAATCATTGTAAAATTCCTCAAGATTTTTGGCATAGTTTGGATTTTGTTTTTTCCAATGCGATCCATTGAAGCTAAAAGCTAGATCTTCCCATTTTTTATGGGCGAGTGCGGCTATCGCGCTAGGCTTCGCTTTTTTCATAAACGCCTCAAAGAGCTTTACTTGTGCATCAATGCTTTCCATGGATCTGTTTGCCATATCAACAGGCGATGAGCAGTTGCAATAGTCATAATATTCGCCGAGAATTTGAAAGGCTCCCCAAGAGCACGATTGAATGGCTGCATCCCGATCAAGTTTCGCGGCTTTGACCAGCTTCTCGTATTGGTGAATTCCAGAAGGGCCATATGCTCCAGGCTTTGGGAAGCATATGTCGGGAAAGGCAACATATGGATTTTTTGTCCTTTTGCCAGTTTTTTTATTTGCAGTTGGTAATGTGAAACCATAAAAATGGTGACGTTCAAAAAGAATCCGAGGCAAGCCATTGGGATCAAAACCACCATCAGGTGACCATCGTCCATTGCCTGCCGTCTCCTGTTTGTTTAGTACTTTGACAGCTGCTGCTTCACAACCGAACGAGGTTGCAAGGTAGGTAAAGTGCTGATCTGTGAGCAACGATGACTTTGGATAGCTCAATCTGGAGGCGAGCAGATTTATAGCGATTGTGCGCGGCTTACCTGTATCAACCACGCGATAGTGATGCTCGATGGTGATCGAAGTTTTCTGCTTTCCCGTCGCAGGGTCAATGTGGACTTCCTTCTTTTTCGCCGGAAAGTCTTTTTTTACCTTTCCCTGCTCGGTCACTTTCTGCGTGGACCCTACGTAAGGCCCGAACTCGTTAAGCAGACGATCAACCGTCATAACTTCGCCGTCTTTTACAATCGGAATTGTCAAGTCCTGCTCGAACGCATCCTGGGGCGTAGGTTGCGTTACCGCCTCAAGATGGTATTCAGGGCTGTTAATCACATAGGAGGTTACGTCTTTCGTCGGCGTCACAGTGGCCTTGAGGACATATTGCCCATGGCGATTTTTAACCAGCACGTCGAGCGGCTGATTGCGTGCAGCATTCTGGATCGTGAGGGCGTAGCCGTCTCCGTCTGTCGTGACGTCTAGACTGTTCTCCACTGCGGCTACATGCATCGATGCCTCAGACGCGGGCGGCTGATCCGTGTCCGGTCCGAATGTCCATGGGGGGGCCGGTGGTGCGCCTGTTCCTGCCGCAATTCGCACCGCTAACCCCTTGATAGCACGATTCAAGGCGTCCCGAAAGACAATCGTCACTTCGACAACGGGACTTGAAGGCTCTTTGTGATGGGTCGGCGCATGTCCCTTATGATGCTGTTTATTCATGTATTTCATTTCCCTCCAACTTTTCAAAGTTGTCGCCCGACCGAAATTGCGCTTCTTCCTCGGCGTTCAATTCGATGTCGTCGTAAGCATGTTCAGTAACTCCCCAGTCACCCGTACCGATCTCGCATTTGACTTGGGTGGATGCAAGAGTGTGGACAACCTCCGTTGCGCCGTCCGTTAGCATGCCTTGCTGCTGGATCGTGCCGTCTGCAAGATAGATTCGATATGGCTGGCTCTCAAGAGCTGAACCAATACTGACGGCTGGAATAAGCGTGCTGATATCGAAAATTTGCGAGTATTCATACTCCGCTGCTTGCGGTAAGGCGCTGAGTGGAAGGAAGGGTAATGACACACGCTTCGAATCCGGCCCCGGCACGTCCCACGACGCGCCTTTCTCCAGAATCGGCCCGGGCGACCCATTGATGATCCCGTCGCCGTTGATCTGGATATACGACCCGCCCGCACCGAGCCAGACTTCCTTTGCTGCGGTGATCACGATCCTGCCGTCCGTGCTGCTGATCGTGACGTCCTTCAGCGCCGCCAACGCCATCTGGTCGCTTTGCGCCTGGATGTCCACGCGCCCCTTCGCCGCAATCAGCTTCATGCCGAGCTGCGAGGCAAACAGGCTGATCGCACCGCGCACCGACGCAAACAGCGAACGTCCCGACGACACACTCACGTCCCGTCCCGCCGTCACCGCGTGATCGTTCGCGCTCGCCATATGCGTGCTGTCTGCGGCCGTGGTCGCGATGCCTGCCGCACTCGCCATCACCACGTCCGGGCGCGTCAGCTCCGGCGATGGATTCTCCGGCGTCCTGGCGCCGCCCCTGATCGCGCCGTTCTGTGTCCTGATCGTGCTGGCCGCATCGCTCTGGCTCGCTTGCGGCGTCTGCGCGTTGTGCTGCTTCGCGAGCAGTGACAGGTCTTCATGCTGTTGCCGCGCCTGCGTGAGCCGCTGTACCGTCTCGCCCATATCCTTCACGGGAGCGGTCGCCCCCGCGCGCGTCTCGGTCGTTACGAGCAAGCCCCGGTTCGCCCGCATCACCGCATGCGCATCGGTGGCAATCTCGATCCCTTCGCCGCGCGGCTCGGTGCGCCCCCGGTTGCCTTCGATGCGCGTATTGAACCCCGCCACAAACCGCGAATTAGCCTGGTCGCTCGACAGTTGCGCCTGCATCCTGCCGGGCGTATCGTCCAGCGCGAGATGATTGGAGCGCAGACCATACCCAAGACTCTTACTGCGCATGCCGCTAAGCGCCGCGTTGGCCGGCAGTGCCCACGGCGGCATGTTGAACTTGTCCACCACGAATCCGGCGACGACAGGCCGGTCCGGGTCACCGTGCACGTGCGCGACCAGCACCATCTGACCCGCGCGACCGGGTGCAACCACACCCAGCTCGCCGCCCTGCCATTGCGTCATGACGCGCACCCAGATCGAGGTCGCGCCGTCGAGCTTCGCCTGCCGGTCCCAGTCGAACTGGATGCGCAGCCGGTTGCGCGAGTCGATGTACATTTCCTTGTCCTGCGGCGCGACCACCACGGCGTATTCATAGCCGTCCACGCGCGGCCTCGGCGTGATCTGCGGCAGCCGGAAATACTCGTTCGCCGGTTGCAGTTCAAATTCCGTGTTGACCGAGTACTGACGCCAGTCACCTGAGGACGTGCCAACTTCAGTGATATCCAGCGTGCAGCGCAGAACGATGTATTCACAGTTCGCGCGCTGCTGCGGATAGCCGGTCAGCGTGAACGTGCGGCCGGGCTGCAGCCCCTGAATATGACCCCTGCCGGTTGCGCGCAGCCCCTGGCAGCGTCTCGCTTCGAGTTTGACCCGTGCAAGATACCGGGCTTCCTCCCGCTCGTCGTTCGCGTCGGCAAACGTGCGCCGGGCCTCGGGCTGCGCGAAGTCGGCGGGTTCGTAGATTTCGATGGCCCGGCTCGCCGTGCCGCGCAGGTCTTCGTAGCGTTCGCGGTTCGGTGCGAGACTTTTTGCAAGTCGCGGCTCCGCGTAGTTGTGGTCGTTGACTTCGGCGCTGCCCGGCGTCAGCGTGTACGACACCGACAGTTCGCTGATATGTTCCTCATCGATCCGGCCGGCCGGATGATAGCGAAGTGTTTCATAGGCGACGCCGTGCGGACGGAAGCCGCTCAGCAGGTCGGAAATGACGAGCGAATGAAAGTCGTCACGATGCTCGAACCAGTAGCAGAGCCCGAACTCTTCCATTAAACGGGATATGAATGCCCAGTCTGATTCCCACGCCTGCCGGATCATGTCGCGCGGCGGGTAGCCTTTGCCGGGCCACATTCCGCCGATACGCCATTCAACGGTGCCCACATAAGGTTGCAGGACTTCTTCGAGCACCTTGGTCACCGGACCATGAAAGATGCGCGAATCGCAGTTCAGCGTTGCGCGCCACACAAACGGACGCAGCACGAACTCGAAAATCGACGCGCGGTCTTCAACGCATCTGATCCGCGCCGAAACGATTTCGCCGCTGATGTAGCGGGTATCGGCGCCGACATTCGCGCGCCCGGTATCGCCTGTCGCGCCCGCGCGGAAGGTGCCGATGCCGGTGATCTGGATCGCAACGGTGCCTGTTGTGCCGACGATGCGCTCCAGATCGATCTGCGCGGCGCTCTCTGGGTCTTCCAGAAAGTCCGGGTTCTCGACTGCTGTCTCGACGATATATTCGAACAGTTCGCCGACCGCCTCGCGTCCGCTGACCCGGCGAACGGTCAGCATCGGCGCGCGCTTTTCGGTGAACTGCCTGTTCCTGTATGAGACGCCGACGATTTCGGGAAGCGCGGCACCGCTGAACGTGACGGTGTGTGTCTGGGTTAGCCACTGGGTCACGCGCACCTCAATAGGGTTTGCGTTAGTGCGTCGCCGGTAATGTCCGGCGTGCGCGGTTGAGTCGACCACGACATTTGCTGGCCCCCGGAAGTTCTTGTTTTAAAACCGCTGGAATCCGCCTGTTACGCACTCCGCGAGAGACCTGAACTGCAGCAGCCTGTCATGCAGAACGACGCCCGTGTCGAACCGTTAGCTATGCCGTTGTTCGCCTTTGCGCCTCCAGTATTCTCACGTTCATTATCAGATTGGCACCTCGTAGGCGTACATAAGACGCCTGTAAAAATTGGTCAAACAGAAAAAATAGATAGGCATTTCGCATAGCAGGCCGAGGGATATCAACAGTACGGACAACCTCACGCCCACCGACGCCAACCCGATTGATCTACTCGACTTACGCCGCTTCATGTCGGACGAGGTGGCGAGTTTTCATCGCGAGCAGATCGATGTGTTGCGCGAGCATGCGCCATCGGCGGATCTGCTCCACAACTTCATGGGCTTTTTCACGACCTTCGATCACTACCGCTTCGCCAGGGACAATGCGCTCGATGTCGCTGTGTGGGAAAGCTGCCCGATCGCACGCACTGAATCCATGGCGCTGCTCGACGAGCAGAAAGTACGTTACGCGCGCACCGCGCATCCCGACGTTTCCGCCTTCGACCATGACCACTATCGGGCGATCGGCGGCGGCCGTTTCTGGGTGATGGGGCAGCAAGCCGGTCCGGTCAACTGGTGCCGTGGAATCCGGTGCCGGCGAAAGGCATGGTTCGGTTGACGTTTGCGCGTGGAAGGGCGCCTGAACCTGTTGGTCGATCGACAGAACCGGCCCGGCCACGAGCAGAGTTGTCAGCGCATTGTCACGGCAAGGCGCTGACGTAGCAGGACGCGCTGCGCAACGCTAGAGGCATTTGCAACCGCAGGCGCTATTGCCTGGGCGTCTGAGCATTACGGTTCGCGCAATCCGACGTGAAGGCCATGCTGGCCTGATCCGGCGTCATGCGCGGCGCGTCCGGACTGTAGATTTTCTCGATGATGGCACTGACCGCTTGCCGGTCGGCCGCATCCTTGTAGTACTTGGCCGCCTGATCGAGCGCTTGAGCCTTGGTCTTTTTGTGCGCGCGCCACGAAGCGACCTGCCCGGCGATGTCGCCGATCGCAAAACATTGATCGCTGACGGTTTGCGCAACGGCTTGAACGGCCGGCTGTGCGAGGCAAGCCGCAAGCAGCGCGGATACGACTACGCGTTTCATTCCCTGAATCCTGTGGTTAGATGGGCACGGGCCAACAAGCGCGTAGTTTATCGGGAAAGTCGCGACTGCCTCGCTGTCAGGGGCAGCAGCTTCATGCCGGATTCGGTCTCGGAATCAACTGCAACCGGCCGCCAAGTGTTGTGGAAGGCTAATCGACTCATGATTTGAGTCGATTAAGTGCGCATTCGACTCAGGCGTGGCGGTCCTGCGAAGAAGCGCCCAGAGTAGTGGACGCAGCGCTCGCCAAAGCCATTTTCTGGGTGAGCCATGAGGACAAAGTGCTCACGCCCCGACAGCGCAAGTCGTCAACCTTCTGCTCGATGCCGGTCCCAATGGCTTTGATGGGGGCATGAATACCCGAAAGTACGAGAGCGTCGGCAGCACCTCGCGAGCCACGGCGTCACGCGAACTCATTGAACTCGAGGGCATGGGGCTGCTGTGCAAGGTTGGCGGCGGTCGCTCTACGCGCTATTACCTCAACATTCCGGGGTGGGGGCCGGCGGACCAGACCGCCAGCGGCATCCCCTTTCATGACGGCTGACGAGGCAGTTCGAAGTCCCATCAATTTTTCCAACGCCGCCTCTCTACTCGCTCAATGCCCGAACGACTCCGCCTTCGGCGCACCCACGTTCGCCACATGCGGCCGCGCCGCCTGCTTGATCAGCAACGCCAGGCACGCAAGCAGACCCGCCACCGCGACCATCGCGAAGATGCCCGCGAACGAAAAGTGCCGCCGCGTCAGTTCGGCCACGAGGAACGAGCCGGCAATCCCGCCGAAGCGTCCAATGCCGAGCATCCACGCCACGCCGGTGCCGCGGCCTTCGGTCGGGTAGAACGCGGCGGCGAGTGCCGGCATCGACGATTGCGCGGTATTCATCAACACGCCCGCGACGAACACGATGAACACCAGCGCGCCCACGTTGCCCACCGCCTGGCCGATGAAGTACACGCTCACCGCCGTCAACGCATAGCAAGCCGCAATGATGCGGTTCGCGTTGAAGCGGTCCATCAGCACGCCGCACAGCACGGCGCCCACGCCGCCGAGCGGGAACAGCGCGGAAATCAGCGTCGCGCGCTGCGGCGTGAGTCCGGCGTCCTTCAGCAAAATCGGCATCCAGTTGATCGACGCGTAGAAGATCACGAGGCCCATGAAATAGGCGATCCACAGCATCACCGAACCGATGATGTACGAGCGCGACAGCACCACCGCCATACCCTTGCCGCCGGTTTGCGGCGCGGTTTCGGTCATGACGAAACTGCCCGCTTGCGCAGCTTCGCTCGAAATGCGCGCGAGCGCCGCGCGAATCCGTTCGACCGGCTTGTTATTGGCCACCATGTAACGCACCGATTCCGGCATCTTGATCGCCAGCACGATCAGAAGCAGAAGCGGCGTGATGCCGCCGAGCAGCAGCACGCTGCGCCAGCCGAAATGCGGAATCATCCACGCCGCGAGGAATCCGCCGAACGCGGCGCCGAGCGGGAAGCCGCAGAACATCAGGTTGATCACCGTTGCCCGGCGGCGGTCCGGGCAGTATTCGCCCATCATCGTGACGGCGTTCGGCATGGCCGCGCCGAGACCGACGCCGGTGATGAAGCGCAGTGTCGTCAGTTGTTCGATGCTGGTCGAGAAGGCGGAGCCGAGGCACGCCACGCCGAACAGCAGCACTGAGCCGAGCAGCAGCGAGCGTCGCCCGAGCCGGTCGGACAGCGGTCCCGAACCGAGCGCGCCGCAGGCGAGGCCGAACAGCGCCGCGCTCAACACGGGCGCGAGCGCCGGCCGGGTGATGCCCCATTCGGCGATCAGCGAAGGCGCGATGAAGCCGATCGCGGCGGTGTCGAAGCCGTCCAGCAGGACGATGATGAAACACATGAAAAACACGAGCCATTGGAACGGCGAAAACGGATGCTCGTTGATAAAGGTCTGAACGTTCACAGCGGTGCTGCGGTTCATGATGGTCTCCTCACTGCTGAATACGGAAAGGCTCGTGAGAACGAGCCTTTTCTTTTTATACGATCGAACGCCGTTTTAGAAGCGGTGCACGATGCCCACGCCGGCGGCGAACTGGCTGCGCGACGACGACGGCGCGCTCTGGAAGCCGTCGCCGATGGTTGCCGTCGCGCTGATAATGTGGCCCGAGCCCGCAGTGCCCAGCGTATTGCCGTTGGTGCGCTGGAACGCCTGCAATGCATAGAGCCCGGTGCGCTTCGACAACGAATAGTACTCGGACAGGTTGACCTGCTGATACTGCGCCGAACTCGTGATGCCGTTCGCCTTGGTGGCGCGCGTATAGCTATAGCCGGTCGCGAAGTCCCACGAAACGGTCGGCTTCCAGTGCAGCACGACACCGCCCGTGTTGAAGATCGCCGTATCGCGGAAGCTGGAGCCGACACCCGGAATGTACTGCACATTCGAGTAAGCCGCGGACACGTCCCAGCCGCCGCCGAAGTTATAGCCGCCGGTCACGGCAAAGCGCTGCTGCGCCTGCGCCGTTTGATAGCCGTTGGTCACGGCCGACACGCCCGGTTGCGCGCCGTTGTTCGACACGGTCGAATCCGCGCCGTATGCGCCGCCGCCGAGCGTCGAGTTGTTGATGCGCATGAAGCCGACCGCGAGTCCGACCGGACCCTGGATGTACTGCACCGCGCCGCTCCAGGTCGAGCCGCGGTTCAGGTTGCCCGGCACGCCGCCGAGCGAGTACGAACCGCTGAACGTGAAGCCGTACAGTTTCGGCGACGTATAGACGAGCGAGTTGTTCGCGCGGTAAATCGTATCGAGCGCGTCGACGTCGCCCGCGTGCGCGCCGTAGAAGCCCGTGAGCCACGTGGTCGGGCTATACGGCGACAACATCGAGTAGTACGCGGTGTACTGGCGGCCGGCCTGCAACGTGCCGTAAGTCGGATTCGTCACACCGACCCATGCCTGGCGGCCGAACATCGCGTTTGAGAATTGCTGCGCGCCGGTGGCGGAATTGAAACCCGACTCCAACTGGAAGATGGCCTTGGTGCCGGCGCCGAGATCTTCCGCGCCCTTCAGGCCGAAGCGGCTGCCGGCCCACACGCCGTTGATCATATTCACTTTGGACTTGCCGCCGGAGGTCGAACCGAGCGAGGGCGCCTGGCTGCTTTGATAGCCGATACCCGTGTCCACGATACCGTACAGCGTCACGCTGCTTTGCGCGAAAACTGGTGCGCTGGCCAGAGCGGCGATCGCACAGGCGAGCCGGGTCATAGTGATATTGCGATGCATGAAGTGTTCTCCAATTCGACCTGCCTGAACCGCGTCGGCAGTTTCTGCGAGGCGGTCGTCGTCATTTCTTTTGTGCGAGATGTTCGTATGTAGAACTGCGATTCTTTATGCGAACAAGTCGGCACTGTAAGTAATACGACGACGGAGGGTCAACGCGGGATTACCCGACTCTGTTGCAGATGCACATCGATTGGAAGAGAGCGCTGGACAGGGCGAAAGATCGGCGGGGCCGCGGCGCATCGCGGTGCGCCGGGAAAAGGCGGGATTGGTATGCGGGACGAGCGCCGGCCTGACGGGCGCCGCATTGTGCGGCGCGGCGCAGCGCTCGTGGGAATGCGCGACGCGGCGCTCAGAAGATGACGTACACCTTGCGCATGGTTTCCTCGACTTCCCAAAGCCCTTCGGTATTGGCTTCGAAGAAGAGGGTGTCGCCGCTTTGAAAGTGAATGGTTTCTTCGTTATCGGGCGTGAAGCGTCCGCGTCCCGCGACGAAGTGCATCACTTCGGCTTGCTTGACCGAGCGGCGGTACGTGCCGGCGGTGCATTCGAAGATGCCGGTATCGACGGCTTCGCTGCCCTTGATAACGCGTTGCACGCCCGACACCTGAATCGGCGTCGTGCCGGGCAGTCCAACCTTGCCCCAGTCTTCGAGATCTTGCAGATTCACGCTTTGCTTGAGCTGCTGTACCTTCATCTTCACGTTACCTTTTGAGTGTGCACGGCCCGTTTCACTGGCCGCTAGATGGGTTGTTTGTCACGGTCTGCTCGATCTTGCCAAGGCGCACGACGGTCACGCCGCGGCCGTAGTTGCCGCAGCGCAGGCATGACGAGCATGCAGTTGTCGTAGGGCGTGGTGAGCGCCTCGCCGTTGGACCAGCCGATCACGGCACCGGCCTCGGCGAAGATCTCGAGACCCGTGGTGAACGAAAGACTCAGGCGAGTCTGGCCGCGATCGCCTGGCCGACTTCGGTGGTGTTCGCCTTGCCGCCGAGGTCGCCGGTGTGCGGGCCTTCCACCAGCGTTGCTTCGATGGCGGCAAGAATCGCGTCGTGCGCCTCGCGCTCCTTGCCCTCGTGATTGCCGAGGAAGTCGAGCATCATCGCGGCCGACCAGATCATCGCGATCGGATTGGCGATGTTCTTGCCGGCGATATCCGGCGCCGAGCCGTGCACCGGTTCGAACAGTGAAGGAAACTTGCGGTCCGGATTCAGATTGCCCGACGGCGCGAGACCGATCGTGCCGGTACAGGCGGGGCCGAGGTCGGACAGAATATCGCCGAACAGATTGGTGGCCACCACCACGTCAAAGCGATCCGGGCTCAGCACGAAGCGCGCGCAGAGAATGTCGATGTGCTGCTTGTCCCACGTCACGTCCGGATACTGCGCTGCGATACCGGCCGCGACCTTGTCCCACCACGGCATGCTGATCGCGATGCCATTGCTCTTGGTCGCCACGGTGATCTTCTTGCGCTCGCGCCGTTGCGCGAGATCGAACGCGAACTTCAGCACGCGCTCGCTGCCGTGCCGTGTGAAGACGGATTCCTGCAGCACGAATTCGCGCTCCGTGCCTTCGAACATCACGCCGCCCACCGACGAGTACTCGCCCTCGGTGTTTTCACGCACGATCCAGAAGTCGATGTCGCCCGCCCTGCGGCCCGCGAGCGGCGAAGGCACGCCGGCAAAGAGGCGGGCCGGGCGCAGGTTGATGTACTGATCGAATTCGCGGCGGAACTTCAGCAGCGACCCCCACAGGGAAATATGGTCGGGCACCGTGTCGGGCCAGCCGACCGCGCCGAACAGGATCGCGTCCGCCGATTGGAGTTGCGCTTTCCAGTCGTCCGGCATCATCTTGCCGTGCTTCGCGTAGTAGTCGCAGCTCGCCCATTCAATGTGCTGATACTCCAGCTCAATGCCGAAGCGCGTTTTCACCGCCTCCAGCGCACGAATGGCTTCCGGCATGACTTCGACGCCGATGCCGTCGCCGGGAATGACTGCGATCCGATATTTCTTCGACATGTTGTGCTCCTCCGCTTGGGTCTGTTGGGGCTTCTGAACGATTCGACAACGTTATTTTATTCCTGCTGTTTGAGACTAAAATGGTCGCTTTAGTTAAGCCACTGTGCACGATTCGTGTACAAACTCAGGTGTGAGCAATCGACCCATGAACGCCATACCCTCACCCGATCTCGGCGATTTGCGCGTGTTCTGCGAAGTGGCGCGCAAGTCCAGTTTCAGCGCGGCGGCGGAGGCGCTGTCGGTGTCCGCGGCCTACGTCAGCAAACGCATCAACGTGCTCGAGACTACGCTCGGCACGCGTTTATTGCACCGTTCCACGCGCCGGGTTGCGATCACGGAAGCCGGTGAGCGCGTCTACACGTGGGCCGAAAAGATTCTCGACGACGTCGATCAACTCGTGGAAGACGTCTCCACCACGCGCCGCATTCCCGGCGGCAAGCTGCGCATTTCCAGCAGCTTCGGCTTTGGGCGGCGCTTCGTCGCGCCCGCGCTCGCGCGTTTTTCCGAGCGCTATCCGCAACTGAGCGTGCGGCTCGATCTGTTCGACCGTCTCGTCGATGTCGGCGGCGAAGGCTTCGACCTGGACGTGCGCATCGGCGACGAGATCGCGCCGCATCTGATCGCGCGGCGGCTTGCGTCGAATCATCGCGTGTTGTGCGCTTCGCCCGATTACATCGCGCGGCATGGCGCGCCGCGCCAGCTTGCCGAGCTGTCCTCGCATGCGTGTCTCGCGATCAAGGAGCGCGACCATCCGTTCGGTCTGTGGCGTTTGACGGTGCGCGGCGAGACCGTGTCGATCAAGGTCACGGGACCGTTGTCGACCAATCACGGCGAAGTGGCGGTGGAGTGGGCGCTGGCCGGACGCGGCATCGTGCTGCGTTCCATGTGGGACGTGCGGCCGCTTCTCGAAAGCGGGCACCTGCAGCAGGTGCTGCCCGAGGTCACGCAACCGGCGAATCTGTGGGCGGTGTATCCGGCGCGGCTCGCGCAATCGGCGAAGGTGCGGGTTTGCGTGGACTTTCTGAGCGAGGAGTTCGCGCAAGGGAATGCGCGAGGCGACGATGCGGCCGGCGTGAACATGGCCGGTGTTGCCGACCGTTGAACGTTGAATACTGAACGCTGAACGACGGCAAGATCCGGCCGATCAGAAACCAGCCGACGCCTAGTGATGATTCTGCGAGAACAGCGTTTCGAGCGGGTAATGGCTCTTCACGAACGGCGACTTGATGATCACGTAGCTGAAGTACTTCTCGATGCCGATATCGCGCTCAAGCAGCCCTTCCACGATGCTCTGATAATGGCTCACACTGCGCGTGACGAACTTCAGCAGGTAGTCATAGCCGCCGCTCGCCAGATGGCACTCCACAATCTCGTCGACGTTGCGAATCGCATTCACGAACTTGATGAAGTCTTCCCGCCGATGATCGGCGAGCGTGACCTCAGTGAAAACGATCTGCACGTCGCCGAGCTTTTCGAGCTGGATCTGCGCGCCGTAGCCGATGATGTAGCCGGCTTTCTCCAGACGCTTGACGCGGATGAGGCAAGGACTGGGCGACAGCCCGACCGCGTCGGCAAGCTCGACGTTGGTTATGCGGCCTTTCTTCTGCAATTGGGAAAGTATGCGCAGGTCAATCCGGTCTAGCTTGCAGTCGCTGCTCATCGTAACGTTGTCGCTCCGGCGATCGGTGTGTGGGGGACTGGGATGGCCCTCTACTCTAGCATGCGATGGCATGAGTTTTGACCTTCAACGCGGCACGCACATCGGCTTGTGCGAGTACGTCGTCGAGCGTCTTTTCAAGCCGTTCGAACATCAGGTCGAACTCGGCCTCGGTGTACGAGAGCGCCGGTGCGAAGCCGAGGATGTTGTCGCCGAAAGCACGGAAAATCAGGCGGTTTTCATAAGCGGCGGCGGCGATCCGTTCGGACAGTTTCAACGCCGGGTCGAAGCCCGCCTTGCTGTCTTTGTCGGCGACGAGTTCGAGCGCGCCGAGCAGGCCGCGGTGGCGCGAGTCGCCCACCAGCGGATGCGCGAGCAGCGCGTCGAGACCGCGCGCGAAACGCGGCGCGCGCGCCACGCCGTTCGCGAGCAGACCGCCTTCGTGATACAGGCGCAGCACTTCGAGGCCGATCGCCGCGCTCACCGGATGCGCCGAATACGTGTGACCATGGCCGACCACTGCTTCGGCGTGGCTGTCCGCGATGCCCTGATAGATTTCATCCGACATCAGCACGGCGCCCATCGGCGCGTAGCCCGCAGTCAGACCTTTGGCCACCGTCATCAGATCCGGCTCGACGTTTTCGCCCTGGCAGGCGAACAGCGGACCCGTGCGGCCGAAACCGGTGATGACTTCGTCGGCGACGAACAGAATGCCCAGCTTACGGCAGCTTTCACGCATGGCCTTGAGCCAGCCGACCGGCGGCACGATCACGCCGCCCGAGCCCTGAATCGGCTCGCAGAAAAACGCGGCGACGTTGTCGGCGCCGAGCTCGGCCACCTTCGCTTCCAGCGCGGCCACCGAGGCGGCGATCAGCGCGGCGTCGTCGGCGAAATCGTTGCGGTACGCGTACGGCGACGGCAGATGATGCTGGTTCGGCAGCGGCAAGTCGAAGTTGCGGTGGAACGCGGGCAGGGCGGTGAGGCCGGCGCCCGTCGTCGACGAGCCGTGGTAGCCGCGTTGCAGCGCGATGATGTGCTTCTTCGACGGCCGCCCGGTGGAGTTGAAATAGTGCGTGATGAAGCGCAGCGCCGAATCGACCGCGTCCGAGCCGCCGAGTGTGAAGTACACGTGTTGTAGCGAAGCGGGCGACACCTCGACGAGCTTCTGCGCGAGTTCGATGGCCGGCTCCGAGCCGAAATGAAAATAGCCGGTCGCGTAGGGCAGCTTCTGCATCTGCGCGGTGGCGGCGTCGACAATGCTCTGCTGGCCGTAGCCGACGTTCACGCACCAGAGTCCGGAAAACGCGTCGAGCAGTTCGTTGCCGGCCGCGTCGCGCAGAAACGCGCCGCTGGCGGATTCGAGAACGGTGACGCCGCGTGCTTCGTGCGCGCGGTAGTTGATGACCGGGTGAATCAGATGCTTGCGGTCGGCTTCAATGAGCGATTGAATCGGCATGATGGTTTCTCGTCGCGGAAAGGGGCTGTTGACGGTTCCATACTACTGACCAGCGACGGTCGCCTGCTTACCTAAACAATTGCCTGAAAAGCGCGCACGACGCGTTTTGATGCACGGTCTTGGCATTTTCTGCTGCGGACGCTGAAAAGCCGCGTCGCGCGGGCGTTTCATGCGGTGCCGCCCTCAATAGCCTTGCACGCGGTCGACCTGGCCGAGCATCGGCAAGCCTTCGCGATGACGGCGCAGGTTCTCCAGCACCACGTCGACGGCGGTGTCGGGCCGCGTCGCGCTGGCGATATGCGGCGTGATGCGCACACGTGGATGCGTCCACAGCGGATGACCGGCGGGCAGCGGCTCGGGATCGGTCACGTCGAGAATGGCGTTGCGCAACTGGCCGCTTTCGAGCGCGGCCAGTAGATCCTGCTGATTCAGATGCGGACCGCGTCCCGTTTGAATCAGCGACGCGCCGCGCGGCAGCTTCGCGAACAATTGCGCGTCGAGCAGCCCGCGCGTCGCGGGCGTGAGCGGCAGCAGGCAGATGAGGATATCGGTGCGCGCAAGAAACGCATCCAGCGCGCCTTCGCCCGCGTAACACGCCACGCCTTCGATCTCGCGCAGAGACCGGCTCCATCCCGCACAGTCGAAGCCGAACAGGCGCAACCTTTCCAGCACGGCCGTGCCCAACACGCCGAGCCCAAGCACGCCGACGCGGCGCTGGCTGGCGGGCTTGAGCGGCAACTCGTGCCAGACCTGCTGCTGTTGCTGAAGACCGTAGTCGAACAGATCGCGATGAATCGTCAGCACGGCCTGCGTGACGTATTCGACCATGCCCTCGACGATCCCCGGCTCGATCATGCGCACCACGGGCACATGCTCCGGCACGCCCGACAGATCGAACTGATCGATGCCGGCGCCCACCGAGAACACGACCTCCAGATTAGGAAAGGTGCGAGTCGGATCTTCCGGCGGCTGCCAGGCGGCGAGATAGCGGACCGCGGCCGGGTCGCCGAGATCGGGCCAGATATGAAACGGCAGCTCGGGCGCCTTCTGCGCGAAGAGTTTCGCCCACTGCGCGCCGCGCGCCGGGTCGGCTTTATAGAGGAAGGCCATGATGGGTTAGAGGATCGCCTGGTTGATGATGCCGTATTGCAGGTATTGCGCGTCCTGGGCGCCGTTCGCGAGTTCGCCAGGCGTGGCGGGGCGGACCATTTTGATCACCGTATCCACGCGCGGCAAGCCCAACTGTTCTAGCCAATCCGTAAGGCCGCTTTCGCCTGGTGTGTCGATACGCACGAATACGCCTTCGTTCAGCGCCAGCCAGTGGCTGATGAGAGCCTTGGCGCGGGCTGAATCTTCCGAGGCGGGCGCGACGACCGGACCGATCGCAAAGCCGCGTCCGAAGCGGCGAAACAGCGCGAAGCCGATCAGTTCGCCGTCGCGGTCGAGCGCGATGCCGTCGGCGGTGCCGAGCAGCGCGGGCAAGACTTCGGCGCGATCCAGACCGCTGGCCCGGGACGCCAGTTCGACCAGCCGCGCGGTGTCGCTCGAGCCGAGCGGGCGCAAACGCTCGCCCGGCGGCAGCGATACGAGCGGCGGCTGGAACGCCGCGCCCTGATGCTGATCGAGCGTGCCGGCCGCGCAAAAGCCGAGCTTTTCATAGAGCGGCTGGCCGGCGGGAGTGGCGTGCAGGAACGTCACGCGGTCGCCCACTTCCTCGAGCACCAGCTCCATCAGCTTTCTGCCGATGCCGCGCCCTTGTTGCGCCGGCGACACGATCACCATGCCGAGCGAGGCACGCTCAGCGCCGTATTTCCAGCACAGGGCGGTGCCGATCACGCCGCTCGCGTCTTCCGCGACGAAACCCACGCCCAGCTGTACGACGAATCTCCAGTCGTCCGTGCGATGCGGCCATTTGACTTCGGCCGTCAACGCGTGCGCGGCGGCGATGTCGTCGAGGGTGAAGCGTCTATAGGTAATCGAATCGGTTATCGAATCGGACACGCCGTACTCCCTGATTGACTGAAGGCTTACGCCGTCACTGTGTCATCCGGTGCGCGGTGTGACTAGGACGATCTTTCTATCACGACCCGTGGAAAGGCCCGCCTCGAAATTCGATGCAAAACGCCAGGTCCGGGCGCGCATTACAGGTGGGTTCTGCTGCGTGGCGATTTTTGTCGGCGACATATGCCACGCCCGCGGCTCTACGATTTTGTCATGGAGGAAGCGTTCACGAAACGCACCGCACGAACCACCGGCCGGTCATACAGGAACCCGATGCACGTCCGATGAGCACCCGGTATTCCAGCCGCAAACCCAGTATGGGCAAGGCTTTCAGCCCGATCGCCGCATTCTGTGCTGTCAGCGGCCTCAAAACGCATGATTTGTGTCACCAGCAACGCCCTAATCAGGGACATCTATGTTTTTGCGCTGATTAAATCTTTAACAGGGATGAGCAATCACTGTTTTCGCCAATGAGCTCCCATAGCGGGTTCACCATCACGATAGGACTGCACCATGATCGAATTCGAACCGAAATACATCACCTTCGACTGCTACGGCACGCTGACGAAATTCCGCATGGCCGAGATGACGCGCGAACAGTACGGCCACCTGCTCAACGGTGAAGACCTGGAAAAGCTCATCGCGTTCTACTCGGGCTATCGTCGCGACGAAGTGCTCGGCGCATGGAAGCCGTACCGCGATGTGGTGGTCAATGCGCTGCGCCGCGCCTGCAAGCGCATGAACGTCGAATTCAACGAAGCGGGCGCCCAGAGCATCTATGACGCCGTGCCGACCTGGGGTCCGCACCCGGACGTGCCGGAAGGCGTCGCTCGACTCGCGAAGAAGTACAAGCTGGTGATTCTCTCGAACGCTTCGAACAACCAGATCCAGAGCAACGTCGACAAGCTCGGCGCGCCGTTCTATAAAGTCTTCACGGCGGAGCAGGCGCAATCGTACAAGCCGCGCATGCAAGGCTTCGAATACATGTTCGATCAATTGAACTGCAATCCGGAAGACGTGCTGCACGTGTCGTCGAGCCTGCGCTACGACCTGATGACCGCGCACGACATGGGCATCAAGCACAAGGCCTTTGTCAAGCGCGGCCACGAACCGTCGACGCCGTACTACCAGTACTACGAGGTCAACGACATTCCGCATCTGGCTTCGGAACTCGGCCTGTAAGCGCCGGTTTTCACGCTCATCGCCCATCTCAAGGACAGACCGGATGAAGCTCGATTCCTACTGGCTCGACACCGCGCCGCCCCTGCTTTCGGCGAGCGAGGGTCCGCTCGACGGCCAGACCGACGTGGTGGTGATCGGCGGCGGCTTCACCGGACTCTCGGCGGCGCAAGCGTTGGGCAAGCGCGGCGCCGCGGTGACCGTGCTCGACGCGGGCCGCATCGGCGGCGGCGCGTCCGGGCGCAACGGCGGGCAAGTCAATACCGGCGTCGCGCAAGACTTCGTCGCGCTGGTCGCGCAACTCGGTGTGGAGCGCGCGAGCGCCTGCTACCGCGCGTTTTCGGATGCGGTCGACACGGTCGAGCGTCTGATCCGCGAGGAGAACATCGACTGCAATTACATCGCGACCGGCAAGCTGAAGCTGGCCTCCAAGCCGCATCACCTCGCGCATCTGGAGAAGACGGCCGAGGCGATTCGCCGTGAAGTCGATACGGATATCGAACTAATCGACCGCAGCCGTATCCGCAGCGAAATCCAGTCCGACAGTTTTCACGGCGGGTTGCTGCAACGGCATGGCGGCCAGATGCACATGGGCAAGTTCACGGTCGGTCTCGCCGAGGCCGCGGTACGTCGCGGCGCGAAGCTGTACGAGAACGCGGCGGTCACCGCCATCGCAAAAGACGGCAACGGCTATCGGATTACCACGGCGCGCGGCGAAGTGCGGGCGAAGCAGGTGCTGATCGCGACCGGTCCGTCGCGGCACGGTCCTTTCGGCTGGTATCGGCGGCGCCTCGCGCCGGTCGGTTCGTTCATCGTGGTGACGGAACCCTTGTCGCCCGAGCTGCTGGCGCAAGTGTTTCCGAACCGGCGCGCGTACACGACCACGCGTTTGATGCACAACTACTTCCGCGTGACGCCCGATTCGCGGTTGCTGTTCGGCGGCCGCGCGCGCTTCACGGCGTCCGAACGCCCGTCGGATGCGAAGAGCGGACGCATTTTGCAGGAAGGCCTCGCCGCGATGTTCCCGACGCTCGCGAGCGCGCGCATCGACTATTGCTGGGGCGGTCTGGTGGATATGAGCGCCGACCGTCTGCCGCATGCCGGGCAGCACGACGGCATCTATTTCTCGATGGGTTACAGCGGCCACGGTACGCAGATGTCGACCCACATGGGCCAGGTGATGGCCGACGTGATGGACGGCCACGAAGATAAAAACCCGTGGCGCGAGTCGGAGTGGCCCGCGATTCCCGGCCATACCGGCAAGCCCTGGTTCCTGCCGCTGGTGGGCACGTACTACCGTATCAAAGATATTTTTTATTAATTGTTCGTTGTTCGATTGGCAATTAAAACCACGCAGCCAGGTCTGCTCACCCTCACTGTTACCCTCGCGGAGAAGTTCGATGAATAAGGAAAACTCGCAACATGGCGCTCTTCATCTCGGCAGCGAGCTGGAGCGGTTGACTGCCAAAGGTGCGTCGCGGCGCGGTGTGCTGCGCGCGATGGCGGCAGCCGGGATGATGTCGGTGACGGGCGCCGGCCTGCTGACCGCGAGCGGTGAGGCCCTGGCGCAAGCCACCCCCAGGCAGGGCGGCAAGATCCGCGTGGCGACGCAGTCGGCCTCCGCGGCTGATACGCTCGATCCCGCGAAGGGCTCGCTCGGCACCGATTACGCTCGTGGCTTCATGTTCTACAACTGCCTGACCGAACTCGACTCGCATCTCGGCGCGAAGATGTCGCTGGCGACCTCGCTCGATACGAAAGACGCCACCGTGTGGGTCGTCAAGCTGCGCAACGGTGTGCAGTTCCACGACGGCAAAGCGCTCGCGCCGGCGGACGTGGTCTACTCGATCATGCGCCACAAGGATCCGGCCACGGCCTCCAAGGCGAAGACGCTCGCCGATCAGATCAAGGACGTGAAGGCCACGGGCCCGAACGAAGTGACGATCACGCTGGTCGGTCCGAACGCCGATCTGCCGGTGATCCTTGCCACCTCGCATTTCCAGATCATCAAGGACGGCACCAAGGATTTCAAAACGGCGATCGGCACTGGCCCGTTCAAGGTCAAGGAATTCTCGCCGGGCGTGCGCACGATCGGCGTGAGGAACGAGAAGTACTGGAAGCCGGGCCTGCCGCACCTCGACGAAGTCGAACTGATCGGCATCGGCGACGAATCGGCGCGCGTGAACGCGCTGCTTTCCGGCGACGTGCAGCTGATCAACGCGGTGAGCCCGCGTTCGACCACGCAGATCAAGGCTGCGAGCGGCTTCTCGGTGCTGGAGACGAAGAGCGGCGTGTACACCGACCTGATCGTGCGCGACGATGGCGGCATTACCGGCAACGACGATTTCCGTCGCGGCATGATGTACCTGCAGGACCGCGAGCAGATGCGCCGCGCGATCTTCCAGGGTTACGGAACCATCGGCAACGATCAGCCTATCGATCCGACCAACAAGTACTACCTGGCCGGCTTGCCGCAGCGCGCCTTCGATCCGGACAAAGCGAAGTTCCATTTCCAGAAAGCCAAGGTGGGCAGCGCGCCCATCCAGATTTTCGCGTCGCCGGCGGCAGAAGGCTCGGTTGAAATGGCCATGTTCCTTCAGCAGGTCGCGCCGCAAGCCGGTCTGAATCTGCAGGTATCGCGCGTACCGGCCGACGGTTACTGGTCGAATCACTGGATGAAGCATCCGTTGGGTTTCGGCAATATCAACGCGCGGCCGAGCGCCGACGTGATCTTCACGCAGTTCTTCAAGTCGGACGCACCGTGGAACGAGGCGAACTGGAAGAGTCCGAAATTCGACCAGTTGCTGCTGCAGGCACGCGGCGAACCGGACGACGTCAAGCGCAAGCAGTTGTACGGTGACATGCAGGTGCTGGTACACGAAACGGGCGGCATCGGCATTCCGCTGTTCCAGAGTTCGCTCGACGCGTACCCGAACAAGCTCAAGGGCCTCGGTTCCATTCCTCTCGCCGGATTGATGGGCTACATGTTCGCGGAAAACGTCTGGCTCGAAGCCTGAGCTCGACCGGGGGCACGCCCTGCAATACACGCGCCGCCTCATGGCGGCGCGCAGCTTCAACTGCAATGGAGGCGATTCTCGATGAAAGCACATGCGCAACGTCTCATCGCCGCGCGCCTTGGCCTCGCGCTGCTTACGCTGCTGCTGGTGTCGGCAGTCGTGTTCGCCGTCACCGGGCTGCTGCCCGGCGACGCGGCCCAGCAGGCGCTTGGCCAGGCGGCAACCCCCGAAGCCGTGGCTGCCCTGCGGCATCAGTTCGGCCTCGACCAGCCCGCGCTGCAACGCTACCTGGTGTGGCTGCTTCATGTGGTCAGCGGCAACTTCGGCATCTCGCTGTCGAACAATCTGCCCGTCAGTCAACTGATCGCGACGCGTCTGCCGAACTCGCTGGTGCTGGCCGGACTGACGGCGGTGGTCTCGGTGCCGGTAGCGCTGCTGATCGGCATTTCGTCGGCGATGTTCCGCGGCTCGCTCCTCGACCGCACGCTCAACGTGCTGACGCTCTCCACGGTCGCGGTGCCGGAATTCCTGATCGCCACCATCGCGGTGCTGATCTTCGCGGTGAAGCTGCGCTGGCTGCCGGCGCTGTCGTATCTGTCGGAAGTGCATTCGTTCGGCGCGCTGCTGCGCATCTACGCGATGCCGGTGATGACGCTGTGCTGCGTGCTGGTCGCGCAGATGGCGCGCATGACGCGCGCCGCGGTGCTCGATCAGCTCAATTCGTCGTACGTGGAAATGGCCTTGCTCAAGGGCGCCTCGCCGGTGCGCGTGGTGTGGCGGCATGTGTTGCCGAACACCATCGGACCGATCGCCAATGCCGTGGCGCTGAGCTTGTCGTATCTGTTCGGCGGCGTGGTGATCGTCGAGTCGATCTTCAATTATCCCGGCCTCGCGAGCCTGATGGTGGACGCGGTGACCAACCGCGACATGCCGCTCGTGCAGGGCTGCGTCATGGTGTTCTGCGCGGCGTATCTGGTGCTCGTGCTGATCGCCGACCTGTGTCAAATCGTATCCAACCCGAGGCTGCGTCGATGATGAGCCAACCTACCAATCCCCACCATGTTCCTCACGCCGGCACGGAGCTGTACGACGTGCGCCGCGACGAACTGGTCGTCGAGCCTGCGCCTGTCGAAGTGGCGCCGCTGAAACAGGGCGTGTTCAAACGTCTCGTGCACCGCTTTTCCGTACTCGGCCTGATCGGTCTGCTGATGGTGGCGTTCTGGCTGCTGGTCGCGTTCATCGGGCCGCTGGTCGCGCCGTATAAAGGCGGCGCGCTGACCTCGACGGAAATTTTCGGCCGTTACAGCGCGGCGTATCCGCTTGGCACCGACTATCTCGGCCGCGACATGCTGAGCCGGATTCTCTACGGCGCGCGCTACACCGTCGGCCTCGCGCTCGCTGCAGCAGTGCTCGCGAGTGTGATCGGCACGTTCTTCGGGCTGCTCGCGGCGGTGTCGGGCCGTGTGGTCGATGAAATTCTGAGCCGCCTGTTCGACGCGCTGATTTCGATTCCGAGCAAGGTGCTCGCGCTCGTCGTGATCGCCGCGTTCGGGTCGTCGATTCCGATGCTGACGACGGTCGCCGCGGCCGCCTACATTCCCGGCGCGTTCCGCATTTCGCGCTCGCTCGCGGTGAACGTGATGAGCCTCGAATACGTGCAGGTGGCTCGGGCGCGCGGCGAAGGCATCTTCTATATTGCGCGGGTCGAGGTGCTGCCCAACATGATCCATCCGATGCTCGCCGATTTCGGCCTGCGCTTCGTGTTCATCGTGCTGCTGCTGAGCGGGTTGAGCTTCCTCGGCCTCGGCGTGCAACCGCCGAACGCCGATTGGGGTTCGCTCGTGCGCGAGAACATCGGCGGCTTGTCGGAAGGCGCGCCCGCCGTGCTGATGCCGGCCATCGCGATCGCGACGCTGACCATCGGCATGAATCTGCTGATCGACAACTTGCGGCGTCGCAGCCGCAAGCATGGAGGTGCGTGATGGCTGAGCGCGACATGATTGAAGTGAAGGGCCTGAGAGTCGTCGCAGGTGCGGCGCCGGGGCCGGTGACGGAGATCGTCAAGGGCGTCGATTTCTCGGTGAAGAAGGGCGAAGTGCTCGCGCTGATCGGCGAGTCCGGTTCGGGCAAGACCACCATCGCGCTGTCGCTGCTCGGCTATGCGCGCGCGGGCTGCGCGATCAGCGGCGGGTCGGTGCGCGTCGGCGAGGTCGAGGTGTTGTCGCTCGATGCAAAGGGGCGCCGCGCGCTGCGCGCGCGCACCGTCGCGTACGTCGCGCAGAGCGCCTCGGCCGGCTTCAATCCGGCGCGCACGATCATGGATCAGGTCATCGAACCGGCGCTGCTGCATCGCCTGATGTCGAAAGAAGCGGCGTCCGCCAAGGCGATCGGACTGTTCCGTTCGCTCGCGCTGCCCGCGCCGGAAACTATTGGCGAGCGCTATCCGCACCAGGTATCCGGCGGTCAGTTGCAGCGCCTGATGGCGGCGATGGCCTTGATCACCGATCCGGCCGTCGTCGTGTTCGACGAGCCGACCACCGCGCTCGACGTCACCACGCAGATCGAAGTGCTCGCGGCCTTCAAGAAGGTGATTCGCGAACTCGGCACCACGGCTGTGTACGTGTCGCACGATCTGGCGGTGGTCGCGCAAATGGCGGACCGCATCGTCGTGTTGAACGGCGGCGCGGTGAAGGAGAACGGCGCGGTCGCGCAAGTGCTCGACGCGCCCGTGGATGCGTACACGCGCCAGTTGCTGGCCGCGACGCGGCGTCCGGAAGCCGTGCTGACGTTGCCGCAAAACCCTGGCAAGCACGTGCCGCCGCTGCTGGAGATTCGCGGACTGTCGGCGGGCTATGGACGCATCGACCGGCAAGGCGCGCCTGCCGTGCGCGTGCTCGACGACGTCAGTCTGTCGATTCCGCGCGGCAGCACGCTCGGCGTGATCGGCGAATCCGGCTCCGGCAAGACGACGCTCGCGCGTGTGGTGGCGGGGCTGGTCGACCGGGCGCGCGGCGAGGTGCTGTTCAACGGTGAGCCGTTGAACGCGCAAATCTCCCGCCGCACGCCGGAGCAGTATCGGCAAATCCAGATCGTGTTTCAGAACGCCGATACGGCGCTCAATCCGAGCCATTCGATCGCCGATATTCTGGGGCGGCCTCTTGCGTTCTATCACCATCTGCGCGGCTCGGCCGCGAAGAAACGCATGCTGGACCTGCTCGATCTGGTGAAGCTGCCGGCTTCGATCGCCACGCGCACGCCGGCCGGACTCTCCGGCGGCCAGAAGCAGCGTGTGAATCTGGCGCGCGCGCTCGCCGCCGAGCCTGCGTTGATACTGTGCGACGAAGTGACATCCGCGTTGGACACGGTGGTCGGCGCCGCGATTCTCGATCTGCTCGCCGAATTGCGGCGCGAACTGGGCGTGTCGTACATGTTCATCAGCCACGATATTTCGACGGTGCGCGCGATCTGCGACGAAGTGATCGTGCTGTACGCGGGACATCGCGTGGAAGCGGGGCAGCGCGAGGTGCTGGCGGCGCCGCCGTATCACCCGTACACGGGCTTGTTGGTCGATTCGGTGCCGGCGTTGAAACCCGGCTGGCTCGACGCGCGCCGCGACATCGTCGCGACCGCCCTGCCGGCGATGGGCGAGAGCGCCGACATCGCCGAGTTGTGCTCGTTCCGCGCGCGCTGCCCGGTGCGTATCGACGGCAAGTGCAACGTGACGCCGCCTTCGTTGAAGAAGCTGCCTTCGGGCGCGGAGATTCTGTGCCACCATCCGGCCGCCGAACTGAACCGTTTGCAGACCGTGGAGGCGACCCCGGCATGAGCGGACGGTTTGTACGCGTCGCGGAAACGGGCCGCAAGACCTTTCCGATCACCGTGGACGGCGTCGTGCGCGAGGCCGCCGAAGGCGACACGCTGATGGTCGCGCTGCTCACCAGCACCGCCACGCTGCGCGACTCCGAATTCGGCGATGGCCGGCGCGCCGGTTTCTGTCTGATGGGCGCGTGCCAGGACTGCTGGGTGTGGACCGCGCAAGGCGAGCGCGTGCGCGCGTGCAGCACGCCCGCGCTGCCCGGCATGTCGATCGTCACGAAGCTGGCGCAAGCCGGGGAGGGTGAATGGCCCCGCGCGTAGTCGTCATCGGCGCTGGGCCGGCGGGGGTGCGCGCCGCGCAGGCGCTCGCGGAAGCGGGGCTGCGGCCTGTCGTGATCGACGAAGGCCGGCGCGACGGCGGGCAGATTTATCGACGTCAACCGGAAGGGTTTTCGCGCAGCTATGAGACGCTCTATGGCACCGAGGCCGAGCGTGCCACGTCGCTGCATCAGAGCTTCGATGCGTTGAAGAGCCGGATCGACTATTTGCCGGAAACGCTGGTCTGGAACATCTCGCCGAACGCCGTGCATCTGGTGAGCGGCACGCGGTATCGGTCGCTCGCCTTCGACGCGTTGATCGTTTGCAGCGGTGCGACGGATCGGCTAATGCCGGTTAAGGGCTGGCATCAGGCCGGCACTTATAGCCTCGGCGGCGCGCAGGTCGCGCTGAAGTCGCAAGGCTGCGCGATCGGCTCGCGCATCGTGATGATGGGCAGCGGCCCGCTGTTGTATCTCGTGGCCGCGCAGTACGTGAAGGCGGGCGCGCAGGTTGCCGCGGTGCTCGACACTTCGACGTTCATGCAACGCGTGGCCGCGTTGCCGCGCCTGCTGGCGATTCCCGCCGCGCTCAGAAAAGGCATTGCGTTGACGCGCGTGCTGGCCCACGCGCGCGTGCCGGTTCATCGCGGCGTGGAGCCGCTCGAAATCAAAGGCTCGGCGCAAGACGGCGTGAGCGCGGTCGAAGTCGCCTTGCCCGGTGGCAAGCGCCTCGAATTCAAGTGCGATGCCGTCGCGCTCGGTTATCACCTGCGGCCCGAAACGCAACTCGCGGACCTCGCGGGCTGCCGCTTCGTGTTCGACGAAAACGCCCAGCAGTGGCTGCCGCAGATCGATGCCGACGGCCGCAGCAGCATCAAGGGCGTCTATCTTGCGGGCGACGGCGCGCGAGTACGCGGCGCGGATGCAGCGGAGCGCTCGGGCCGTCTCGCGGCGCTGGCCGCATTGGAGGACCACGGTATAGCGGTGGACGGCGTGGAGCACTTGCGCGCCGAACTCGCACGCTTCTCGCGATTTGCCCAAGGTCTGCGTGGAGCGTTTCCGTGGCCGGCGAAATTCGCCGCGTCGCTGCCGGACGAAACGATCGTCTGCCGTTGCGAAGCGATCACGGCGGGCGAATTGCGTCGCGTGGTGCAGGCGACCGGCGCTAAAGAAGCCAATCGCGCGAAGGCGTTTTCGCGCGTCGGCATGGGTCGTTGCCAGGGGCGCTATTGCGGCCACGCAGGCGCGGAAATCATCGCGGCGGCGGCATGTGTGCCGCTGTCTTCCGTGGGACGGCTGCGCGGCCAGGCGCCGGTCAAACCGCTGCCGGTGGCGCTGACCGAAGTAGCAAGCGAAGTAGTAAGCGAAGCGGTAAGCGCCGAGGTGAGCAAATGAACGCGACGACCCGCAACGAAGCCGATGTGATCGTGATCGGCGGCGGCATCATGGGAACGACGACAGCGTTCTTCCTGCGCCGGCGCAACCGCTCGGTGATTTTGCTCGAACGCGGACTCACCGGCCAGCAGGCGAGCGGCGTGAACTTCGGCGGCGTTCGCCGTCAGGGCCGTGCGTTATCGCAACTGGCGATGGCGAACCGCGCGCTGCGCACATGGCAACGCTCGACGGAACTGCTCGGCGAGGACGTCGAGTTTCTGCCGTCGGGACATACGCGCGTGTGCTACCACCAGAAGGACGTCGAGAACTTCGAGCAGTACGCGATCGATGCGCGCGCCTACGGTCTCGAACTCGAAGTGCTGCACGGCGAAGCGTTGTTCAGGCGTTTTCCGTTTCTCGGCCGCGAGGTGCTGGCGGCTTCGATCTCGCCACTCGACGGCCACGCCAATCCGCGTCTCGCCGCGCCCGCGTTCGGTCGCGCGGCGGCCCGGCTGGGCGCGCAGGTGATCGAGGACACGGAAATCGTACGCGTCGAAAAAGACGGCGAACGGTTTCGCGTGGAAAGCGCGCGCGGTGACGTGTACTGGGCGGCGCAACTCGTGATCTGCGCCGGAGCGTGGGCGAGCCGGCTGGCTGAGCAGTTCGGCGAATCCGCGCCGCTCACCACGCGCGGGCCGCAAATGTGCGTGACGGAGCCGGTGCCGTACGTGTTCAAGTCGTCGATGGGCGTGTTTACGTCGATCAAGGAGGAGAGCATTTATTTTCGGCAGATTCCGCGCGGCAATATCATCGTCGGCGGAGGTCCGCCCGGTCCCGCCGACGCGGTGACGAGCCGCGCTTCGGTGTTGCCGATCAACACCGTGCGGCAACTTGCGCAGATGCGCCGGCTCGTGCCGGCATTGGCGCCGCTGCATGTGATTCGCGTGTGGAGCGGCGTGGAAAGCTATCTGCCCGACAGCGAACCGGTGATCGGTCCGAGCAGTCAGGTCGACGGTCTGTTCTACGCGTTCGGCTTCAGCGGCTCGGGGTTTCAGATCGGCCCGGGCGTCGGCGAAACGCTGGCGGAACTCGTCGATACGGGCACTACGCCGATTCCTCTCGACGCGTTTTCCATCCGGCGTTTCGCGAAACAGCCGGCGGCCCGCTCGACCATCGTGACGTCATGAAACAGTCCGTCAGTCTCAATGCGGCCCGCGCGTTCATCGAAGACCATTTCGACGAACCCGTGACGCTCGCCCAGCTTGCCGCGCTGTCCGCGCTCAGCGTGTCGCGCTTCGCCACGGTGTTCCGGCAGCAATACGGATCGTCGCCCTACCGGTATCTGTGCGGGCTGCGGATTCAGCGTGCGCAGACGCTGCTGCTCGAAGGTGTGCCGGGATCGGTGGTGGCGACGGAGGTTGGGTTCTTCGATCAAAGCCACTTTGGCCGCCATTTCAAGCGATGCTGCGGCATGACGCCCAGCATGTTCATCGCGCGCGCCGGGGTCAACGCGGCGCGGCATGGCGGCGCGAGCGGCTTGAGTGGCTTGAATGGCTTGAGTAGCGCGCCTACTGCGTCGCGCTCAGCTTCCGCCATAACGTCGTCTTGCTGATGCCGAGCGCCTCGCAGACCGCGTCGCGGTCGCCGTCGTGCGCGGCGAGCGCGGCGCGGATTTCGTCGGCTTCCACGTGACGGCTGCGTTCGCGCAGGGTTAGCGCGGCTTTTTTCGTGCGCGCGTGCGGCTCGACGATTTCAGGCGCGACCGTGCGCAACATGTCGCGGGTGAGAACGGGTGCGGCGGCGCCTGCTGATATTGCGCCCACGTCCGCATTTGCGTCTGCATCCACATCCACATCGGCGAGTTCGACCGCGATCCGTTCGATCACGTTCTGCAATTCACGCACATTGCCGGGCCACGCGTAGCGCTTGAGCGGTTCGGCGAGCGTGGCGAGCAGGCGCTCGGCGGCGGCCGCGTCCGGCAGGCGCGCCGCGAGCCTCGGTTCGCGCGCGGCGGCTTGCAGCAGCAGTTCGACGGCGAGCGGCAGCAGGTCGGTCGGCCGTTCGCGCAGCGGCGGCAGCGCGATGCTCAGAATGTTGAGCCGATAGTAGAGGTCCGCGCGAAAGCTGCCTGCTTCGATGCCCTCGGTCAACGCGCGATGCGTCGCCGCGACCACGCGAATATCCACACGTGTCGGCTCCGTCGATCCGAGCCGCACGACTTCACGTTCCTGCAGCACGCGCAGAAGCCGGCTTTGCAGCGACAGCGGCATTTCGCCGATTTCATCGAGAAACAGCGTGCCGCGGTGCGCGACTTCGATCAATCCCGCTTTGCCGCCCTTGCGCGCGCCGGTGAACGCGCCTTCCTCGTAGCCGAACAGTTCGCTCTCCAGCAGCGCCTCGGGAAACGCGCCGCAATTGATCGCGACGAATGCGAAGTCGCGCCGTGGGCTCAACTGATGCATGCTCTGCGCGACCATTTCCTTGCCCGTGCCGCTCTCGCCGAGAATCAGCACGGTGGCGTCCGAACGGGCATAGCGCCGCACCAGCGCGCGCACGCGTTCGATCGAATCGGACGCGCCGACAATATCGTCGAGCCGGTAACGCGCGCTGAACTGCTGCACGCGCTGGCGTGAACGCAAGGTGCGGTCGAGCCGCTCGACCGCGCGCGATTCCTGAAACGTCAGCACCGTGCCCGCCGCCGCGCTGCTGCTCGCCAGCGGCCCGCGATGCACGACATAGCTCACGCCACGCACCGTACACAACGCGTCGCCGTCCGCGTCCGGCAGGCTGCCCGCGAGATCGGGCGCGAGTTCGAGCAGCACGCGGCCCACGGCCTTCGCCGCTTCGAGGCCGAGCACGCCGGCGAGGCGCTGGTTCATCGCTTCGACGCGGCCTTGCGCGTCGAGCGCGACGACGCCGTCGCGCAGATGCTGCAGCAGATTGTCGAGCCGTTGACGCCGGATCGTTTCGCGCCGCGTGGCCTGCGCGACTTCGAGCGCGGTGTCGAAGGCCGCGCGCACCGACGCGCGCGAGTACAGGAACACCGCACCCATGCCGGCATTCGCCGCGAGATCGGTGACCATTCCAGGACCGACCACCACGTCGATGCCGCGATCGCGCAGATCGAGCACGACGCTCTCCGCGTGCTGCGCCGATTGATAAGAGGCGAAGGTGACGTCGAGCGCGTAGGCGGCGACGAAGCGGCGCACTTCGTCAGGCGTGTTGCCGTGCGTAACGAGGGCGACCTTTGCTCCGTCGCGTCGCGCCCGCGCGAGCGCATGCATCACGTCGAAGCCGGTCGGGCCGATCAACACGACCGGCACCGACACGCGTGTCTTCAGATACGCGCCGTTCGAGCCGCCGGCAATCACGACATCCGGGCGACCGGCGCCTGCGGCGTCGATCTCGCGCACGGCGTCTTCGAAACCGTGCGAGACGATGCGCAGGTCCGCGCGTTCCACGTATTCGCCCGCGATGTCGAAAAACAGATCGCGCAGGCGGCTGATACTCACGGCCCAGATGCGGGGGCGCTGGACGGGTTCGAAAGGAGGTGTGCTCAAGGCTGGGCGGCTCGCGGCGAAGCTGGTGAAGTCCGTCTATTATGCGCGCGTCCATTTCTGATTTGAAATGATCATTTCAATTGTGAAACGAAATGTGGATCGGCATGGGTGGCGGTTGTTCGTGAAATCAGGCACTTAGCGTGCGTCGAAGCGGCTGGCCCGTTCTTTGCATTTAGGCTGCGTTCAAAAGCATCCCCCATGCATCAGGAGACGAACTCATGAGCGAAGCAGACAACAGCACGCCGAACGCAGGCGCATTCAAACCGAAGAAATCCGTCGCCCTGTCGGGCGTGACGGCGGGCAACACGGCCCTCTGCACGGTCGGCAAGACCGGCAACGACCTGCACTACCGCGGCTACGACATTCTCGATATCGCGAGCGCCTGCGAATTCGAAGAAATCGCGTACCTGCTCGTGCATGAAAAGCTGCCGACCCAGGCTGAACTGACCGCCTACAAAACCAAGCTCAAGGCGCTGCGTGGCCTGCCCGCCAACGTGAAAGCCGCGCTCGAATGGATCCCGGCCGCCGCGCATCCGATGGACGTAATGCGCACCGGCGTCTCGGTGCTCGGCACCGTGCTGCCGGAGAAAGACGATCACAACCTGCCGGGCGCGCGCGACATCGCCGACAAGCTGATGGCCTCGCTCGGCTCGATGCTGCTCTACTGGTACCACTACTCGCACAACGGCAAGCGCATCGAAGTGGAAACCGACGACGATTCGATCGGCGGCCACTTCCTGCATCTGCTGCATGGCGTGGAGCCGTCGAAGGCATGGGTCGACGCGATGCACGTGTCGCTGAACCTGTACGCCGAACACGAATTCAATGCGTCGACGTTCACTGGCCGCGTGATCGCGGGCACGGGCTCGGATATCTATTCGGCGATTACCGGCGCAATCGGCGCGCTGCGCGGGCCGAAGCACGGCGGCGCCAATGAGGTCGCGTTCGAGATCCAGTCGCGCTACCAGACGCCGGACGAAGCCGAAGCGGATATCAGAAAGCGCGTCGAGAACAAGGAAGTGGTGATCGGTTTCGGCCACCCGGTGTACACGATCTCCGACCCGCGCAACAAGGTCATCAAGGAAATCGCCAGGAAACTCTCGAAGGAAGCGGGCAACAGCAAGCTGTTCAATATCGCCGAGCGGCTGGAGTCGGTGATGTGGGACGCGAAGAAGATGTTCCCGAATCTCGACTGGTTCAGCGCGGTCTCGTATCACATGATGGGCGTGCCCACGGCGATGTTCACGCCGCTCTTCGTGATCGCTCGTACGGCGGGTTGGAGCGCGCACATCATCGAGCAGCGCATCGACAACAAGATCATCCGTCCGAGCGCGAATTACACCGGACCCGATGATCTGCCGTTCGTGCCGCTCGCAAAGCGTGTTTGAGGGTGTTTTAAAGATGCCTTCGCTGGCGTCTTCATCGCCATCGATTGCGTGAGCGTGTAGCCACGCGCAGGCAAGCGTTTCTCCTCCATTGCGTCTAAAGAGCGCGGCGCAATGAAGTTGGGCCTTGGCTCGCTGAAACCCCGGGCCAAGGCCGTTTTTTGCGGCGCATTCGCGCGGCCGCCCGCAAACCCGAGCCGCACGGCGCTGCGCGCTAAACTACACGTACTGCCTGACTGGCCCGCTAGGGAAGCGCTATATAAAAGGGGCCGCCGATCGTGATCGGCCGCCACCGTCGTCCCCGGATCATTACTGTTTTGTCCCCTACGCCATGAATACTGCCAACCGCAAACGCCTTCCCGGCACCCAGCTCGATTTCTTCGACACGCGCGCCGCGGTCGACGCGATCCAGCCCGGCGCTTACGACAAACTGCCGTACACGTCGCGCGTGCTCGCCGAAAACCTCGTGCGCCGTTGCGATCCGGTCACGCTGACCGCGTCACTTAAGCAGATCATCGAACGCAAGCGCGAACTGGATTTCCCGTGGTTCCCGGCGCGCGTGGTGTGTCATGACATTCTCGGCCAGACGGCGCTCGTCGACCTCGCCGGCCTGCGCGACGCGATTGCCGCGCAAGGCGGCGATCCGGCGCTGGTCAATCCGGTGGTGCCGACGCAACTCGTGGTCGACCATTCGCTCGCCGTCGAGTGCGGTGGCTTCGATCCGGATGCGTTCGCGAAAAACCGCGCAATTGAAGATCGCCGGAACGAAGACCGCTTCGACTTCATCAACTGGACCAAGCGTGCGTTCAGGAACGTCGACGTGATTCCGCCGGGCAACGGCATCCTGCATCAGATCAACCTGGAGCGCATGAGCCCGGTGGTGCAGGTGAAAGACGGCGTGGCGTTCCCCGATACGCTGGTCGGCACCGACTCGCATACGCCGATGGTGGATGCGCTCGGCGTGATCGCGATCGGCGTGGGCGGGCTCGAAGCGGAAAGCGTAATGCTGGGCCGCGCGTCGTATATGCGCCTGCCGGATATCGTCGGCGTGGAACTGACGGGCAAGCCGGCCGAAGGCATCACGGCGACCGACGTGGTGCTCTCGCTGACCGAATTCCTGCGCAAGGAAAAGGTGGTCGGCGCGTACCTCGAATTCTACGGCACGGGCACGGCCAAGCTGACGCTGGGCGACCGCGCGACCATCGCCAATATGGCGCCCGAATTCGGCGCCACGGCCGCGATGTTCTCGATCGACGAACAGACCATCAAGTATCTGAAGCTCACCGGCCGCGACGACGAGCTCGTCAAACGGGTGGAAACGTACGCGAAGAAAACCGGCCTGTGGGCCGACAGCCTCGTCAATGCCGAATACGAACGCGTGCTGAAGTTCGATCTGTCGACGGTGGTGCGCACGCTCGCCGGTCCGTCGAATCCGCATCGCCGGTTGCCGGTGTCGGAGCTGGCGGCGCGCGGCATTAGCGGCAAGGTGGAGAACGAGCCGGGTTTGATGCCGGACGGCGCGGTGATCATCGCCGCGATCACGAGTTGCACGAACACCAACAATCCGCGCAACATGATCGCAGCCGGTTTGCTGGCGCGTAACGCGAACCGCCGCGGACTGACCCGCAAGCCGTGGGCGAAGACCTCGCTCGCGCCGGGATCGAAGGCGGTCACGCTGTATCTGGAAGAGGCCGGGCTGTTGCCGGAGTTGGAGCAGTTGGGCTTCGGCGTGGTCGCGTATGCGTGCACGTCGTGCAACGGCATGTCCGGTGCGCTGGATCCGGTGATCCAGAAGGAGATCGTCGAGCGCGATCTGTATGCGACCGCCGTGCTGTCGGGCAATCGCAACTTCGACGGCCGCATTCATCCGTATGCAAAGCAGGCATTTCTGGCGTCGCCGCCGCTGGTGGTGGCGTATGCGATTGCGGGCACGATCCGTTTCGACATCGAGAAAGATGTGCTCGGTATCGATGCCGACGGCCAAGCCGTCACGCTGAAGGACATCTGGCCGACGGATGCGGAGATCGACGCGATCGTCGCGTCGAGCGTGAAGCCGGAGCAATTCCGCAAGGTGTATGAGCCGATGTTCGCGGTTTCCGTCGATACCGGCGAGAAAGCCGATCCGCTTTACAACTGGCGCCCGATGAGCACCTACATTCGCCGTCCGCCGTATTGGGAAGGCGCGCTTGCCGGCGAGCGCACTTTGAAAGGCATGCGTCCGCTCGCCGTGCTTGGCGATAACATCACGACCGATCACCTGTCACCGTCCAACGCGATTCTTGCGGACAGCGCTTCGGGCGAATATCTGGCGAAGATGGGCTTGCCGGAAGAAGACTTCAATTCGTATGCGACGCACCGCGGCGATCACCTCACGGCGCAACGCGCGACCTTTGCCAACCCGACGCTGAAGAACGAGATGGTGCTCGAAGACGGCAAGGTGAAGGCGGGATCGCTCGCGCGCATCGAACCCGAGGGCAAGGTCACGCGCATGTGGGAGGCGATCGAAACCTACATGGAACGCAAGCAGCCGCTGATCGTGATTGCCGGCGCGGACTACGGTCAGGGTTCGTCGCGTGACTGGGCGGCGAAGGGGGTGCGTCTGGCCGGCGCGGAAGCGATCGTCGCCGAAGGATTCGAGCGCATTCACCGCACGAATCTGGTGGGTATGGGTGTGCTGCCGCTGGAGTTCAAACCGGGTGTGAACCGGCTCACGCTGGCAATCGACGGCACGGAAACCTTCGACGTGATCGGCGAACGCAAACCGCGTGCGGACCTTACGCTGGTGATTCATCGCAAGAACGGCGAGCGGGTCGAGGTGCCGGTGACGTGCCGGCTCGATACGGCCGAAGAGGTTTCCATCTACGAAGCCGGCGGCGTGTTGCAACGCTTTGCGCAAGACTTTCTCGAGTCGTCGAAGAAGGCGGCTTGAGGAGGCTCGAGACACCTTGAGGCAGCTTGAAGCGGCGAACGTTTTAACGCGGCAACGGGTGGCATGGCACGCTTTGCCATATCACCCGTCCACATCAGGATACGATTTTCATGGCCCACCAACCCCAGATCAAGATTCCGGCCACCTACATGCGTGGCGGCACCAGCAAAGGCGTGTTCTTCCGCCTGCAGGATTTGCCCGAAGCGGCGCAGGTGCCCGGCGCCGCGCGCGACGCGCTGCTGATGCGCGTGATCGGCAGCCCCGATCCGTACGGCAAGCAGATCGACGGCATGGGCGGCGCGACGTCCAGCACCAGCAAGACGGTGATTATCGCCAAAAGCAGCCGCCCGGATCACGATGTGGACTATCTGTTCGGGCAGGTCTCGATCGATAAGGCGTTCATCGACTGGACCGGCAATTGCGGCAATCTCTCGGCCGCCGTGGGGCCGTTTGCGATCAGCGCGGGTCTCGTCGACCCGAGCCGGATTCCGCGCGACGGCGTGGCCGTTGTGCGCATCTGGCAGGCGAATATTGGCAAGACGATCATCGGACACGTGCCGATGACCGACGGTGCCGTGCAGGAAACCGGCGATTTCGAACTCGACGGCGTCACGTTTCCGGCGGCGGAAGTGCAGCTCGAATTCATGGATCCGGCTGCGGAAGAAGAAGGTGCGGGCGGCTCGATGTTCCCCACCGGCAACCTGGTGGACGATCTGGAAGTGCCTGGCGTCGGCACGCTGAAGGCGACCATGATCAACGCGGGCATTCCGACCATCTTCGTCGATGCCGAGTCGATCGGCTACAAGGGCACGGAGTTGCAGGACGCCATCAATAGCGACGACAAGGCGCTCGCGATGTTCGAGACGATCCGCGCGCATGGGGCGTTGCGCATGGGGCTCATCAAGAACCTCGACGAGATCGCAACGCGCCAGCATACGCCGAAGGTGGCGTTCGTCGCGAAGCCGGCCGCGTACGTGGCGTCGAGCGGCAAGCAGATCGGTGCGGGCGACGTCGATCTGCTGGTGCGCGCGATGTCGATGGGCAAGCTGCATCACGCGATGATGGGTACAGCCGCAGTGGCGATCGGCACGGCGGCGGCGATTGCCGGCACGCTGGTGAATCTCGCGGCGGGCGGCGGCGCGAAAGAATCGGTGCGCTTCGGTCATCCTTCCGGCACGTTGCGGGTCGGCGCCGAGGCGAGTGAAAGCGGCGGCGAGTGGACGGTGACCAAGGCCATCATGAGCCGCAGCGCGCGGGTGCTGATGGAAGGCTGGGTGCGGGTGCCGCAGGAGCGGTGAGCGAACGTCCGGCTTCGTCCGCAAGGGACGAAGCCGGGGAACGGGTTTTGATGCAACGGCGGGTTTTGATGCAACGGCGAAGCCTAGGACGTCAACCCGATGCTGGCGAGAACGAACCGAAGACCGAAGAAACAAACGGACGAAAACAGCGGCAGGCCGAAAGCTAGCGACATACACCGCAAGCCGACGGCGCTGGCCTGTGGCCATCGATCGAAAAAATAGACAGCCGCGCCGGCCAGTACGCGGCCGACCCCGTTCATTGCCGCACCATCACGATCTCGAGATACTCGCTGGGCAGCACGAGTGTCCCGTCGCCTGACCGGTTGCGGCTTTCCATCAGCGTCATCAGATCGCGCTGGAAGGCCGCTTGCCGTTCGCCGTCCATTGCGGCGAATGCCTTGTTGATCGGGCCGTAGTAAGTCCGGAACACCTCAAGCCAATGCGCCGGCGAGTGGTAACGGAACATGAATTCGCGGCTCGTCACGGCAACACTGCGCACACTGCCGTCAAACAACTCGTCGAGCCGCGCCCGGGTGCCCCACAGCGCCGGCGATTTGAGGCCTGGCGGCGGAGGCAGATACTTACCGATCGTCTTGAACACCTGGCCGATGAAGCTTTCGGGCGTCCAGTTCGCGAGGCCGATCTTGCCACCGGGTCTGCATACGCGCGCCAGTTCGCTTGCCGCTTTCTCCTGATTCGGCGTGAACATGACGCCGAAAGTCGACATGACGACATCGAACGAGGCGTCTGCGTAGGGTAGCGCTTCGGCGTCGGCTTCGCGGAACTGCACCGCTGTCAGACCTTCCGCTTGCGCGCGAGCCTTCCCTGCGTCGAGCAGCGAGGCCACATAGTCGGTCGAGGTGACGTCGCACCAGCGGCGCGCGGCGGCGAGCGTGCCGTTGCCGTTTCCCGCTGCGACATCGAGCACGCGGCTGCCGGCGCGCAGATCGAGTGCTTCGCACAGGTTTTCTCCGACGATCTGTAGCGTTGTGCCGACGACGGCGTAATTGCCCGTCTCCCACGCGGCGTGCTGGCGCGCTTTGACGTCAGCGAATTCGGAGGTTTGTGAAGAAGAATGGACTTCAGACATGGAGATGCTCCAGAGAAAAAAGTTGTGTAAGGCACGCTAGTGTTAGTACGCCAGGGTTTATGAATTCATGTGGTGCCTCCTTAATTTCGGTTAAGTATTCGATTCATTCAAGAATCCTTAGCATTGTTGTAAGGGATTCGCATGGATGCTAGTATCAGTGCGACTGTTGAATCGATGAATGACCAGGCGTCCAGATCTTTTGCGCAGGACGCCGAAGTTCCTGGACAACGATGGACGCTCTCTCCGACGTGCTCCGCCTGGTTCGCCTCGGTGGCGCGGTGTATTTAAATGGCGACTTCACCGCACCCTGGTGTTTGTACGGCCAGGCTGACGCAGGGTTGTGCGGTAGCTTTCTTCCTCCGGCCGAACGTATCGTCTCCTACCATCTGATCACCGAGGGGGGCTGCTGGGCTTCGCTCGCTGACGACCCCGAGTCCGCTATTTACGTGGCCGCCGGCGAACTGCTTGTCGTGCCGCAAGGCGAGGCGCATCTGCTTGGCAGTTCGCTCGACGTCACGCCCGGACCCACTGGCGAACTGCTTGAGAGTCAGTTGCGCAATGCACCGGGTCAGGTGATGGCGCTTTGCTACGGCGGTGGTGGCGACCGTACGCGTCTGGTGTGCGGCTTTCTCGCGTGCGACGACACCTTGAGCAACCCGGTGCTGTCCGCGCTGCCTCGCATCTTCAAGGTCGACATGCGCAACGATCCGCAGTCCGCGTGGCTCGAATCGTCGCTAAGGTTCGCGGCGGCAGAGGCCGCGGAATGGCGCGTGGGCAGCGCGATCGTTCTCGCGCGGCTATCGGAGCTGCTTTTCGTGGAGGCGGTGCGGCGTTGTATCGACGCGCTGCCGTCCGACCGGAAGGGCTGGCTCGCGGGTGTGGGCGATCGCTTCGTTGGTCGAGCGCTCGCGTTGATGCATGCGCAGCCTGCGCACGGGTGGACAGTCGACGAGCTGGCGCGCAAAGCCGGCTTGTCCCGCTCGGCGCTGGCGCAGCGATTTACGCAGTTGCTCGGTCAGCCGCCTATGCAGTATCTCGCGCATTGGCGTTTGCAGATTGCCGCGCAGGAGTTGCGTGGCGGCACGAAGTCGCTGGCGGCGGTGGCCGACCAGGTGGGATATGAGTCGGAGGCGGCGTTCAATCGGGCTTTCAAGCGCGAGTTCGGAATGCCGCCGGCAGGGTGGCGGAGGAGCCGCGGCGAGATGACGGGTATTGCCGCGGGCTCTGGCGGCGCGGCTGCCGCCGCCATAGATGGATCGTTCGACGATCGAGGTGGCTAGACCGCTGGCCGCGCGATCCAGCGCGCCGCCGTCACTTCACCCCATGCTTCGCCTGCCAGCTCTTCATGAACGCGATTTCGTCGTGCTGCGCCTTGATGATGTTTCTGGCCAGCCGCTTCAACTCCGGGTCCTTGCCGTACTTCAACTCGACCTGCGCCATTTCGATCGCCCCTTGATGATGCGGAATCATGTGCGCGACGAAGTCCTTGTCGGCGTTGCCCGTATAGTCGGCGCTCATGTCCTGCATCATTTTGTCGTCGGCGGCCTTGAAGGCTTGCGTCGCATCGCCGGCACCGGTATCCGCCGACTTCGACATGTCCATGCCGGGCATAGCGGCCGGTTGCTGGGCGTGGGCGGGCACGGTCGCGACAGCAAACGCAAAGCCGCTGAACAGGCAAAGGGCACGAAAGGCACGAAAGGTACGAAAGGCACGAAGTTTTTTCATAGTGAATGTCCGTTGGGAAGAGGTGTCCGTCAGGCTCTCAGCGACGGATGAAAACCCGCCGTCTCGATGGCCTCGATGAGTTGTCCGGCTGCCAGCGTCGACGTAACCCTGACGATTTTAACGGGGACATCGACTTCGAGCTTCGCCGCAGGGTCGACACTCGTGACCGCACGCGTGATGGCGTTGGCGCAACCGCCGCAGGACATATCCGGCACGTCGAATTCCATTTCCTACCTCCAATGAGAAGTCATGGCTCAAGCATGGACCTTCCCACGGCGGTAAGGTCAAGCAGGTTTTCGTCGGCGGCTGAAATCGTGTCGGCGCACTGCGAGCCACCATGCGCGGCATCGTTCCAGCCTTACGATTCTGCAAACCTGCATGCTAGACTTCGTACCCATGTCCTACTGGCGCAAACTCTTCATCGTCGTGCTGCTCGTGCTGAGCCTTCCGGTTCAGTCGTTCGCGGCCGTCTCCATGAAATGCGGGTCCTCGCATTCCGTAGGCGATGCGGCGCCCGCGCATGAGGAGGCTGCTCGTGCAATGGCCCATCATCACGACCATGCCGCGATGATGGCCGGGTCAGCCGGCAATGACGCGAGTGCCCACCTTCAGCATCACGACCCGGCAGGCGGCGAGCATCATGCGCACGCTTGCTCCGCTTGCGCATCCTGCTGTTTCGGCGGCGCGCTGCCGGTCACGCCGCTCGCGTCGCTCTCCGTCAACGCGGCTCATTTCGCTGTTCCCCTGCCTCCCGCTGTCCGCGTCGCGTCGTTTCTGACCGGCGGCGTCGAACGGCCTCCCCGCATCTCTCTCGTCTAGTTCTTTCGCAGCCTCGCGCTGCGTTGCTCCTGTTTCCATTCCGCCTCGATGGACGGCCGCGCGCCATCCGTCGTGGCCGCACATGACGAGATGATTCATGCGAACGTTCATTGCGGCGCTGCTCGGCGCGACGGCATGTCTGCCGGAGCTCGCGCACGCCACATCCAAACTTCCTGATCCGGCCGATCCGGCGGCGTCCGTGCCGGTGCTCGATACGCCGTCAGTAATGGCCGACTATCGGCCGTACCGTGATCAGCAAGCGCCGAGCTGGCCGGCGCTCAATCGCGCGGTGACGCGTCCAGCGGGCCGCGCGGGAGCGAGCCACGGCTCGCTGCATTCGAGCAGCTCCGATGACATCAAAGAAGACGCCCACGCTTCCCATCGCGAAGGGGCGGCGAAATGAGGCCGTACGTGTGTCCTGCCACCCGCGTTATGGCAATCGCCATCGCGGTGACTTTACTCGCCGGCTGCACGACGTTCTCGAAGGACGGCGGTTTCGGCACCGTGTCGAGCGCCGCATCCGAACGACTCGGTAAAGATGCCGTGCTGATCAAGACCGACGACGACCGGAGCGCCATCGCCAAACGCACGCAGGAACTCCTTTCCGCGCCGCTCGGCATGGACGACGCAGTCCAGATCGCGCTCCTGAACAATCGCGGTTTGCAGGCGTCGTACAGCGAGTTGGGCATTGCCGAAGCGGACCTCGTTCAGGCGGGCCGTTTGCCGAATCCCGGCTTTTCGTTTAGCCGCACGCATGGTGGGGATGACTTGAGCATCAGCCGCACGTTCACGCTCGGCATGTTGCGCGTATTGACGATGCCGTTGACGACGCGCATCGAAAGCCGTCGCTTCGCGCAGACCCGCTTGCTTGCCGCCAACACCATGCTCGAGGTCGCCGCCGATGCGCGGCGCGCCTACATCCGCGCAGTCGCTGCCAAGCAATCGGCCGCCTACGCGGAGCAGGTGAAAGACTCGGCCGAGGCCAGCGCCGAACTCGCTCGGCGCATGCAGCAGGCCGGCAACTTCAGCAAGCTCGATTACGCACGAGAGCAGGCCTTCTACGCGGATGCGATGGCGCAACTGGCAAGAGCGCGTCAACAGTCGGTGTCCGCGCAGGAAAAGCTCACTCGCGTGATGGGTCTCTGGGGTTCGCAAGCGCACTACGCGTTGCCCGAGCGTCTGCCGGATCTGCCTGCCACACGCCCAGAGCTGCACGATCTGGAAACCTTCGCGATGCAAAACAGGCTCGATATCCAGGCCGCGAAATTGCAAACGCAAAGCGTCGCCAGTTCACTGGGTTTGAGTCAGGCAACGCGTTTCATCAACGTGCTGGACGTCGGCTATCAGAACAATTTCACGACTTCCGACGGACGCGAGCAAGGCTATGAAATCAGCGTGGAGATTCCGCTTTTCGACTGGGGCAGCGCCAAAGTGGCGCGCGCTGAAGCGATCTATATGCAGTCGGCGAATCGCTTCGCCGGGACCGCGATCAACGCGCGCTCCGAAGTGCGTGAAGCGTATTCGACCTACGTCTCCGGCTACGACCTCGCGAAGCACTATCGCGACGAAGTCGTGCCGCTGCGCAAAACCATCTCCGATGAACTGCTGCTTCGCTATAACGGCATGCTCGCAAGCGTGTTCGAACTGCTCGCGGATTCACGCGACCAGATCGGCGCGGTGAATAGCGCCATCGACGCGCTGAAGGACTACTGGCTCGCACAGACCGATTTGCAACAGGCGCTCGGCGGCCGTCTGCCTGCTGGCGCCGACGCGGCGCCGCTCGCATCCGCGACGACGCAAGCGGTGTCTTCCACTGAATCCAAAGAATCCGAAGAATCCAAAGAATCCGAAGGTCAATGACATGGTGTCACGTCGACATTTTATGGGCGGCTCGGGCGCCGCTTTGCTGGGAGCCGCACTGGTGAGCAAGGCCGGCGCCGCGTCGCTGCCCGAAGCACCCACGATGACCACGGCCTCGATGCAGCCGCCGCGCGCGCCGTCGAACGGCCGGCCGTACACGCCGGTCGCCACACTCAACGGATGGTCGTTGCCGTGGCGCATGAAGAACGGGTGGAAGGAATTTCATCTGATCGCCGAACCGGTGGTGCGCGAACTCGCGCCGGGCATGCGCGCGAATCTGTGGGGCTACAACGGCCAGGCGCCGGGGCCGACCATCGAGGCCGTTGAAGGCGACAAGGTGCGCATCTTCGTGACCAACCGGTTGCCGGAGCACACCACGGTCCACTGGCACGGCATGCTGCTGCCGTGCGGCATGGACGGCGTAGGCGGTCTCACGCAGCCGCACATTCCGCCGGGCAAGACCTTCGTCTACGAATTCCAGCTCGAAAAGCACGGCACCTTCATGTATCACCCGCACGCCGACGAGATGGTGCAGATGGCGATGGGCATGATGGGCACGTTCATCGTCCATCCGAAAGATCCGGGCGTAATGCAGGTGGACCGCGACTTCGTGTTCATCATGTCCGCGTACGACATCGACCCGGGCAGCTTCACGCCGCGTGTCAACGAGATGACCGACTTCAACATGTGGACGTGGAATGCGCGCGTGTTTCCGGGCATCGATTCATTGCCGGCGCGCGCGGGCGATCGCGTGCGGATCCGCGTCGGCAATCTGACCATGACCAATCATCCGATTCATCTGCACGGCTACCACTTCGAAGTGGTGGGCACGGACGGCGGCTGGATTCCGCCGTCTGCGCGCTGGCCCGAGGTGACCGCCGATATCGCGGTCGGGCAGATGCGCGCCATCGAGTTCACCGCGAATCGTCCCGGCGATTGGGCATTCCATTGCCACAAGTCTCATCACACGATGAACGCGATGGGGCATCAGGTCCCGAACATGATCGGCGTGCCGCAAAAAGACCTCGCCAAACGCATCAACCAGCTGGTGCCCGACTACATGGCGATGGGCAGCACGGGCGGTTCGATGGGCGCGATGGAGATGCCGCTGCCCGACAACACGCTGCCGATGATGACCGGCACCGGCCCATTCGGCGCGCTCGAAATGGGAGGCATGTTTTCGGTGGTCAAAGTGCGCGAAGGGTTGGGTCGCAACGACTACCGCGACCCGGGCTGGTTCAGGCATCCGAAGGGAACGGTGGCTTATGAATATACCGGCGAGTTGCCGGATGGTTGACGTCGGCGGTCGCGGGTTGGCCGTGTAGATCGTATTTAACGTGGAGCGTGTGAGATGAAGAATGGATTAATTTCAATGGCGATGGGTTGCATGGTGATGATTTCCGCATCGGCGTACGCGGCGGGCGAGGCGAGTGAAGTGCAGGCCAATGCGAGCGTCGATGCACAAGCGGCGATGTCGCATGGCGAAGTCAAAAAAGTGGATGTGGCTGCCGGCAAGCTGACCATTAAACATGGTCAGCTGGACAACCTCGGCATGGATGCCATGACGATGGTGTTCAAGGTCAAGGACCCGGCGATGCTCTCGCAGGTCAAGCCCGGCGACACGATCGGCTTCATTGCCGACGAGGTGGCCGGAGTGTTGACGGTGGTCAAGCTGGAGAAACGCTAGCGCGCCTGGCGAGAGGGGCGATTCGGAGCGGTCCTACAGACTGGCCGATGAGCGGCAAGGATAATCCGCGCACACCGTTCGCGGGCAGGCAGCATCGCCCGCGACATGTCACCGCGTCCTCTCATTGCGCCGACTATGCCGACCGATTCTGCTTTGCCATTCGAAAAAACCCTTAACGCCTGGTTCAATCAAGCCGAGGAGGCGCGTCTCGCAGGCGAGTTCGACACAGCCCGAACGCTGCTCGACCGGATCATCGGGCAAGACCCCGCACATGCGGACGCGTTGTACACGTATGGGCTCGTTGCGCTTGCATCGAATCAACTCGAGTCGGCCCAAAGCTGGGTGGAACGCGCGCTCGAAGTGCGTTCGGATCCGGCGTATTACGGCACGTTGTGTATTGTCCAGATCAAACTGCGTGACTATGCACGCGCTTTGCAAACGGCCGAGTGCGGGCTCGCGCTCGAACCGGCGTCGCTGCCGCTTAACTTCTTCATGGCCGTCATCCTGCAAGTGCAGGGACGTTCCGACGATGCCGCCGTCGCCTACCATCGCTTGCTCGAACTCCGGCCGGACCATCCGCAAGCGCTTGTTAATCTGGGCGTGGTCGTGAAGGACCTCGGCTCGCTGAGTGAGGCCGAGCGGCATCTCAGGCAAGCCATCGCGCTCGCGCCGTCTTACCTCGGCGCGCGCGCAAGCCTCAGTCAGGTCCTGTTGGCCGCCGGCCGTTATGAAGAAGCCTGGCCGTATTTCGAAGACCGTTGGGCCAATTTCGTGGATGCCGACGGGCGGCCCGCATCGGTGCGCCCGACACTGCCGCTGCCTCAATGGAAAGGCGAGCGCCTCGACATCGCGAGCGCCAGCCAGGGAATGCCCGAATACGGCGCGCGTCTGCTTGTCATTCCAGAGCAGGGTCATGGCGACAGCCTGCAGTTCGTGCGCTATCTGCCGATGGCGCTCGAACGTTTTGCGCGCGTCGGCTATATATGCCCGCCATCGCTGCGGCGCTTGTACGAAGAGTCTTTCGCGCATTTGCCGGGCCTCATGATGCTCGACGACGGCCTATCCGACCTGAGCGACTGGGACTGGCATTGCCCTTTGATGTCACTGCCAATGGCGTTCGGCACGCGGCTCGACAACATTCCCGCCGCCACGTACCTGCATGCGGATGCCGCCCGCTCGGCCTCATGGCGCGCGCGGCTTGCCATGTTGCCCGATGCCGGCTTGCCGCGTGTCGGTCTGGTGTGGGCCGGTGGCCATTCAGGTCTGACCGAAGACCGGGCGCGTAGTTTGAATCCCGCGCAAGTCGCGCCATTGCTCGCGTTACCCAATGTGCGCTGGATCAGCCTGCAAAAGACGGATGACCCCGCGAAGCGCGCCGATGCCGTAACACACGCGCCTTTGACGGACTGGATGGACGACGCGACGGACTTCGCTGATACCGCCGCGCTGATCGACAACCTCGATCTCGTGATCTCCGTCGACACGTCGGTTGCACATCTGGCCGCGGCAATGGGCAAGCCGGTGTGGCTGCTCAACCGCTTCGCCGGGTGCTGGCGCTGGTTGCGCGATCGCGACGACAGCCCATGGTATCCCAGCGTGCGGCTCTTCACGCAGTTGCAACGCGGCGACTGGGACGGCGTGCTCGAGCGAGTCGCCGAGGCTTTGCTCCACGCGACCGGTGCAACCTATAGGAAGTCTTACCGATCCTTTGTGCGTTAGCTCACGAAGACAAGAGGATCTTACTCGCCCCGCGCTTTTTCGATGTTATGCTCGGTCGTCGTGAACTTCTTCATGCATAGACGCGTGCGAATTAAAAATACCTAGATTCCATTAGGAGCCGGGCATGCTGAGAAAAGTAGTCGATCGGGCAAAACAGATCCGACGCAGTGAGGGGTTCAAGCATTCCGTTGCCACGCCACGTCGCATCTCGCTTCATGCCACACAGCGATTGAACAGGGGAATCTTTGCCATTGAAATTCAGGAGAACTCGGGTTTCTTCTCCGTGATGCAAATGGTCCTGTTTATTCTGATGTATTGCGACGAGAAGTGTCTGACGCCGTCCATCAGCGCGCGCGGCGGGCTCTACGGAGACGCCGCGGGAACGATCGACTGGTTCTCGTCCTTCTTCGAGCACGTGAATGGCAAGGCCACGGCACCGCTCACACACAAGGTGAGAAAGTCGACGGTTCGCGACCTGGTCCAGCTAGGGTTTCGTCAACGCTACGAGGCGCAGCTTCAACTCAAGAGCGCCAGCAAACTATTCTTTGCACATTACCGGCCAGCCGGCCATATCGTCGATGAAGTCGATACGATTTGTGGCAAGCTCGAGATCGGCTCGTCCACGCTCGGTGCGCATTTTAGAGGCACAGACAAATCGCTGGAAGCCATCCCGGTTTCATGGGGCGATTTCTGCCGCCACATAGAAACGACACTTGCGGAAAACCCGCACCTGAGCAACGTTTTCGTTTCGAGCGACGAACAGGCATTTCTCGATTTCTTCGTCGCGTGGCCGTTTTCCAGGCCGGTCAACGTGGCGCCCGCGAAACTGCTCGCGTACGGCAATACGCCCATCCATTTCAGCGGTTATCCGGGGCTCGAAATCGGCCGTGAAGCGCTGGTCTCCAGTCTGCTGTTGTCCCGTTGCGGCTATCTGGTAAAGACGCCGTCGTACCTGTCGGCATGGTCGAGAATATTCAATCCGTCGCTGCCCGTGAAACTCGTGTCGCCGCCGCGGCCGGACGCATTCTGGTTTCCCGACAGCCGGCTATGGCTCGAACAGGTGGCGCAGGACAAAGCGGCTTGAACGCAAGCGCGTTCGTGTCGCTTGTGTGTATCGCGGTCGTGGCATCGGCAGGAAGAATGACACGCATATAATGAAAGGCCGCCTGACCGGTTGGCCGGAACAAGTCGTTCGAGTCCGGTAATCCGCCAGATACATCGTGACTGCAAAGAGGCCTTCAGCATGTACATTGCCATGAACCGTTTCAAAGTGACGCCCGGATCCGAAGCTGCTTTCGAACATCTGTGGACCACGCGCGATACGCATCTGAAAGAGGTGCCGGGTTTCGTGGAATTTCATCTGCTGAAGGGTCCGCAGAAGGACGATCACGTTCTCTATTCGAGCCATACGATCTGGAAGGACTACGCGTCCTTCGAGGCGTGGACGAAGTCCGACGCCTTTCGGGCCGCGCATCGCAACGCAGGCGGTGACAATCGCGTGCTCTATCTCGGGCATCCGGAATTCGAAGGCTTCGAAGTCATTCAGACCGTCAAGTGAAGGCATGACCCTCGCGACCCCTCCGCGTCGTTCCCGGGCGTCGCGAAGGGACTTCCCCAAGTGGCAATGCGCTTTCAGCGAGCATTTCGCCCGCGTCGGCCCCTGCGCGCCACGACAACGCGCTGAGCAGGCTTGCGGTATTCTTTTGCGAGCATTTCGCCGCGACGCGTCACGCGCCGGCGCAACTCACAAAGGAACGAAAAAATGAAAGCCGTCAAAATCGGTTCGCCCGCCACCGTCGCCAATCTCCAGGTCGTCGACATCGCCGATCCCGGTCAGCCCGCGGCGGGCCAGATTCGCGTGCGCATTCACGCGAACTCCTTGAACTTTCACGACTATGGCGTGGTGAGCGGCAATCTGCCTGCCGAACCCGGGCGGATTCCGATGGCGGACGGCGCGGGTGTCGTGGAGGCGGTCGGCGCGGGCGTGTCGGAATTCAAAGCGGGCGATCACGTAGTGTCGTGCTTCTTTCCGTTCTGGGAAAACGGGCCGCCTGCCATCGCCGATTTCACGACCACACCCGGCGACGGTATCGACGGGTACGCGCGCGAAGCGGTCGTGCTGCCGAGCCACTATTTCACGCATGCACCGCGCGGCTATAGCCATGCCGAGTCCGCAACGTTGACTACAGCGGGGCTGACCGCATGGCGCGCGCTCGTCGTGGACGGCCAGTTGAAGGCCGGCAACACGGTGCTCGTGCTCGGCACCGGCGGCGTGTCTATTTTCGCCTTGCAGATTGCTAAAGCGATGGGTGCTTCGGTGATCGCGACGTCGTCATCGGACGCAAAACTCGCCAGGCTTCGCGAACTCGGAGCCGACCATACGATCAACTATCGCGAGAATCCGGAATGGGGCAAGCAGGTCCGCTCGCTGACCGGCGGGCGCGGTGTCGATCATGTGATCGAAGTGGGCGGCCCGGGGACTTTGCCGCAGTCGATCACCGCGTGTCGGATCGGCGGTCATATCGCACTGATCGGCGTGTTGACCGGGCGGGCAGGGCCGGTGCCGACCGCGGCGCTGATGGCGAGGCAGCAGCGCTTGCAAGGCTTGATCGTCGGTAGCCGTCAGGATCAGCGTGAGATGATTCGTGCACTCGAAGTGACCGGCATCAAGCCGGTGATCGACAGCACGTTCGAACTGGCGAAACTCGCCGACGCGTTCGCGCACGAGGAATCCGGCGCTCACTTCGGGAAGATTTGCGTGGCGGTTTAAGGGCGGCTCGCGCGCGCGAATGAACGCCGGCTTGCCGGTTTCACTCGCGCTTTTCCAAGTCGGCGAAGTCGACGCTGCGCGCTTCGCACGCATTCGTAAAGACCTCGTCGTAGCTCGAGAAAAACACCGTGCGTGTTTGCGCCAGTGTCTTGAACAGATCGACCAGCACGGCGCGTGCGGCGGCGTCGAGGCCGCCGACGGGTTCATCCGCGATCAGCACCTGAGTGTCGCCGAGCACGGCCGACGTCAGAAAAAACTTCTTGCGCGTACCGAACGACATCTGCTCGAAACGTTTGTCGAGATGCGGCGTGAGGCCGAAGCGGTCCGCGAGCGCCAGCGTATCGGTGGTGACCACGGTGTTTCTCGCCGATGCCACCGTGTTCAGATACTCGCGACCGGTCTGGTCCGAATAAGGCATGCAGTCTTCGGGGACGTACGTGAGCACGGATTGCGCGGCCAGTGGCGCGCTGCGCAGCGAATGGCCGCCAAGCCACACCTCGCCGGTATCGGGTTCGATCGTGCCCGCGAGGATGCCGAGCAACGTCGACTTGCCGCTGCTGGATTCGTCGTTCAGCGCGACGCATCCTGATGCCGTGTCGTACTGCAGTGCCTGAAAGATGAGGCGTTCGCCGTAGCGCTTGCTGAGGTTTTCGAATCGAAGCATGGTTGGAGCGTGAGTCGGGAGAAGACGCCGCGTCGAATTGCGGGGCACGTGTCTTCTACAGGTTGGCGTCGCGCAAGTGTAGCAGCGCGAGCCGTGGACGCTCTCGCGTCCCACTCTTCAGTTAAAACGCTCGGCATCCAGCAGGAAAGCCACCATCCGGTCGCACACGCGGCCGAACATTTGCGTGCCCGTCACCGTCGGGCATCCGCGCGCGCGGGCGGCTTCGATCAACGGCGTGAGCGGCGGCTTCGTCACCACATCGCCGACGAACGTCGTGGCCGGCAAACGCGATACGTCGAGAGGCAGTGGGTCGTCCGCACGCATGCCGAGCGGTGATGCATTGATCACGACATCGTAAGTACTGGCGTCCACGGAAGCAGCCGCGCTGCGCACTTCACCTTGTCGCAGCGCATTCAACCGGCCGATCAGCGACGCCGTGCGTTCAGCATCGTTATCGCGCACGTCGAGCGACGCCACGCCGCCTTGCACTAGCGCATGGCCGATCGCGCAACCCGCGCCGCCCGCGCCGACCAGCAGCGCATGCTTGCCACGCAGATCGCAGCCTGCATCGACGAGCGCCGCGACGAAACCGGTGCCGTCGAACATGCCACCGTGCCAGTTGCCGTCCGCCGTGCGACGCAAGGTGTTGACCGCGCCGAGAAAGCTCGCCTGCTCGGTGAGCGAGCCGCAATACTTGATGGCGCTGAACTTGTGGGGCACGGTAATGATCACGCCGTCGACATTGCGCATGGGCGTCACGCCTGCAAAAAACGCGGGCAAATCGGCGGGCGCCACGTGCGCGGGGACCACCAGCGCATCGCGTCCGGCTGCGCGCAAAGCCGCGGTCACGCCGGACGGCGAGCGGACCTGCGCAATGGGATCGCCGACGATGAAAACCACCCGCGTGGCGCCGCTGAGGCCTTCATCCAGCGAGGTGGAAAAAGAAGAGGCGTCGGATTGCGTCATGTCGAGTGTCTCCAATGTTGCCCGGCTTTCATCTTGCGCGATGCCCGGCAATCTTGCTTGAATGTGCGCGGCGCCGAAGTATCTGTGCGAAATGACACCGCCCACGGCGAGCAATCCCGCTTCGACAAAATCACTCGCTCAAGCTGCGTCACCACTGACACGCTTTGCAGCGCCACGCGTGGTTCATAAATTTTTGAACACACTGCTCGCCAGCGTGCGCAGTTCGTCGAACTGCGTAACGAGTTCGAGGCACAGAAGAAAGGCCAGCATCCCTGATGGCCCCGGGTAGCGATCGATCCATCGCAGCGCCGGCCTCGCGTAACGCACGCGGATGGCCTCTCGAGTCATGACGTAGGTAATTCCGATTCCCACGGCGGCGCCCACCAGCAAATCGGTTGGGTAGTGAAAGCCGAGATAGGCGCGCGGCACGCAAATGACCAGCACGGTATAGAGAATCGCCAGCACGCCGATGCTACGCCACACGAGGAAGATGCCGGTGGCGACCGCCATCCATAGCATTGCGTGATCGCTTGGGAAGGAGCTCCAATTTGTCAGCAGTGCGTCCTTGATATTGTTACCCGCAAAGCGCAGATGCAGTTCGGCGCTATAGATGGGACGCACCCTGAACGGCAACCAGTGAGTCAGCAGTCTTCCGACGAAGAGCGCCACGAGGCCACTGAGAAGCGTCGCGAGAACCATTTCTCGCCGCCATTCGCTGCGCTCATCCTGCTGAAACCACATCCACCAAAGCACGGGAATGAGTACGAGGCCTTTGAACGTGTAGAGGTCGGTGATACGTTCAATGGATCGGGTCGCGAAATAGCCGAGATGTACATTTGACAGGTATGTTTCGATAGCTAGATCGAAGCTGTTCATTATTTTGAAATGAAGTTGAGCTAGTCGCCGGAGGTTAGCATAGCCGACTGCATGCGCTGCATTTTTTGGTGCTTACTTTGTTGGGTGAGCCACTCGCACTTCAGCCGGGAATCCTCCGACGATCCTGTCACGAGCGAATGCCGTGCGAAATCGCTGGTTAGGGCGGTTATGCAGCGGTAGCAAATCTTGCAATGGTGTCTAACCGATCTTGCAGCAGCGCCAATCTACGACGCTGATCGCGCATCGCTGGCAGAAGCTTGAGCACCTCAAGTCGGGCGAACCAGTAGGAAACGGGAAGGGGGCCTTTCGCGATGTAAGGGAACACCTGTTCGAGGTGTAAAAGTTCTCCTTCGATGTATCGATGGTTCATAGTTATGCGCCCCCGCGCTGCGTCAGTGGAAGGACCGGTGCAATCCGGTCGCAAAGAAAAGCAGCTCCAGCAAACGTCGTGCCCGGCTGCGAGTTGGTTCGGTGTTCATATCGGCGGCAAATCCAGACGGCGAGGCTCACTACGGCCGGATCGCTGGTCCACGGTGGATTACCAGTGGAATAAAACGTGCTTATAGTTGGGGCGCGCGTTGTGTCGCGAGGGAAACTCCAGATGGATTCGAAAACTGTTGCGCGGGTCGCGTGCGTTCTCGGAGTGCTGCATTACACTCATTGCCCATCGGGATAATGTGTTGCGACCGCCGAAACGACCTCGCGCAATCTCCTGGGCCACTTCGACTTAACGCTGCGGACTGTCACCACAATGAAGCGAATCTCCTTCGCAACGCAGCTGGCTTTGCTGTGGGCGCTTGTTGCAGTCGTCTGCATGCTGCTCGCTGGAATTATCTGGCTGCTATTCCAGACAGACCAGAGCCGGCAGATTTCCACCGCCAGCCAACAGTCCATCGCCGCGTGCCAACACGTGGCCGCACGCTATGCGCTTTCCCGGCAGCTCGGCACAGACTCACCTGCCACCGACCTGATGCATGCAGTCCTCGACACGGTTCTGATCCAGACGCCGAAAATCGAAGGTGGCTTCTGGGGAAGCAGTGGCGACACCCTAAGCAACCGGACTCCAGCGCCTCCTCCCATGCCCGGTCCGGCCGGCGGTGCGGCACCGCCGAGAGCGCCTGATGGATTTCTCGCGTACTCATTCCCGACGTACGAAGGCAGCGGCGTCAAACGGGACATTCCTCAGGCCGAGACGCCCCTGATACTCCGCACGCTGCGCCTCGCAGCGTCCAGACACGCTTCGGTTTATGACTCGGTGCCCGGCGGCGAGGGCGCTACGGTTGCCGCTGCCTGCCCGGTCGCCGGAAGTACAACGCTTTATGCATGGACGCTGACCAGGGCACAAGCTCCGCTTGGGCAATACGGCCATATCCTCGTGCTGTCTCTCGCCGTCATCCTGACGGGTATTCTGGTCATTGCCCTGATTCTTGGCATTGCGCTGCGACGGTGGAGGAAAAACCTGTCGGCACTCGAGCGGGGCCTATCGCCAGAAACAGCGGACTCCCTGACCGAGCTTCCACTAGTCGGAGAAGCCGACCTCGACAAAATCATCAACGCCGTGAACGCCTTCGCCGCGCGGTCCAAGGCTTCACAAGCCCGTGCCTCCGCTTTAAGCGAGAAATTACTGCAAGCCGAGCGCTTCGCTTCGCTTGGTAAGCTCGCTGCACAGGTAGCACATGAAATCCGCAATCCATTGGGTGCCGTCAGGTTGAAACTGGAGAACGTTCTTGCGCACGACGGCCACGCGCCGAATCAATCGCTCACGTCGGCCCTCGGCCAGGTGGAACGTATCGAGACGCAGGTAACGAGTCTGCTCGCGTTGACGCAGCCCGTCACACTCGTCATGAATACAGTTGATGTGGCGGAATGGGTAACGGCGAGCGCGGGTACGCATCGGGAACGGGCGGCGCAGAAGGCTGTCGACCTGACAGTCGAGGTCGACCCTCTGAAGCCGGCGCAACCGGAGGTCGACGGTCAAGCGGCGAGGTTCGACCCGGTACAGATGGCAAGGGCGCTCGACAACCTCATACTCAATGCGATCAGGCATGCCCCGCCCGGGGGCAAAGTCGCGGTACGCGCACAGCACACCGGCACCGGCAATATGTTGCGTATTGCTGTCGTGGATAATGGACCAGGGATACCGGTCGCCGACCGGGAACGTATTTTCGAGCCGTTCGTCACCGGACGGCCGGATGGCTCGGGGCTGGGCCTCGCCGTTGTCCGCGAAGTCGCGGCGGCGCACGGTGGCCGCGCGCACGTGGCCGACACGGACAGCGGCGCTTGTTTCGTCATTGAGATTCCATGGCACACATACTCGTAGTCGACGATGACGATGGCTTTCGTGAGGGGCTCGTCGAAACGCTGGTCGACCTTGGGCACTCGGTCGAGGAGGCGAGCTCCGGCGAACAGGCGCTGGGAATCCTGACGAATGCCGCCGTTCCGTTCACCTGCATGTTTCTCGACTTCCGCCTGCCCGGCATGGACGGGCTCGCTATACTCGAAGCATTGCAGACAACCGTCCACGGGCCGACGCTGCCGGTTGTCATGCTGACCGGCTTTGCCTCGAGCGACAACACGATAGGCGCGATGACGTTAGGGGCCTTCGACCATCTGACGAAGCCGGTCGGAAGACAGGCGATACAGTCGTTGCTCGAGCGTATCGTCTCCTCGACAGCGGCAGGCGCGACGTCCGACGAGCCACTGCCTAAGTTCGCCGCTGAGCCGGCGAGTACAAAGCCCCGGTTGCTGGGTGTCAGCGAGACGTTGCGCGAGGTGCAGAAGCAGATCGGGCGCGCGGCATCATCCGATGCAACGGTCCTCTTGAGCGGCGAAACCGGTACAGGAAAAGAGGTGGCGGCACACGTGCTTCACGATGCGTCGAAGCGCCGGGATAAGCCGTTCGTCGCGGTCAACTGCGCCGCCATTCCTTCTGAACTGCTCGAGAGCGAACTGTTCGGGCATGTTAAAGGCGCCTTCACAGGGGCCTCAGCAGACCGCGCCGGATGTTTCGCCGCTGCCGACGGCGGCACGCTGCTGCTCGACGAGGTCGGCGACATGCCGCTGCCGATGCAGGCCAAGCTGTTGAGGGTCATCCAGGAACGGCAAATTACTCCGCTAGGCTCGAGTCGCGTGATTCCTGTCGATATCAGGCTCGTCGCGGCAACCCATCGCGACCTGAAGGCAATGGTCGAAGCAGGAGAGTTCCGTGAGGACCTGCTTTACCGGCTCAACATTATCCCCATCGAACTACCCCCTCTGCGCGAGCGCCTGGCCGACATCCTTCCGCTTGCCGAACACTTTCTCGCCGAAGTCGCCATTCGCCGGTCTCGCGGCATGCGGCTGTCCTCGCCGGCGCAACGTCTGCTGCTCGGTTACGCGTGGCCGGGAAATGTCCGTGAACTCAGAAACGCAATCGAGCGCGCGGGCGCACTGGCTCCGGGACCTTCGATTACGGCAGAAGACCTCGGGTTTCTGAACGCGAAACCGAACGACGGCCAGCCGCTTCTGAACGCAAGCTTCTTCGACATGTCATTGCCGGGCGCCGTGGAAGCAGTCGAGCGGGCCATGATTAGCCACGCGCTGAGACTCGCTGACAACAACCGCGCCGACGCGGCGCGCCGGTTGGGCATTAGCCGCCAGACGCTTTACGCGAAGCTGGCGGCGCTCAAGCTCGAATAAGGTGTCAAGCAACGCGACGCGCCCTGTCGGGTTGCCTGACACTGGTCTGGCTAAATCGCCCGCAAAGCCCTGTGGAGAAGGGATAGTCGTTATGGCATAGGCCTTGCAATTAACTCCGTGTCGTTCAACGGAGAGCATCATGGCCTCAGATCGTTTCAACCCGACGGGCAGCCGGCACACGCTGGCGAGCCGTACCGCTCCAACCACAAAGGTCGCCCGCGCCGCAGCCCTGGCACTGTGCCTTGTGACATTCGCGTGTGCCGCGCAGACCCCGCCTCTTCAGGGACCCGGCACGCCTATTCCTCCACCGCTCGCCGGTGCACCCGCTGGCGCGATGCCAGCCGTGGCGCCGCCACCTCCGCCGCCGCCCACCCCGGTAGCGATGCAGCAGCAGCCGGTTGTCGCAACCGGGGCGGTGAGCCGCTTCGTCATCAACCCTGAAGGCGATGTCGACGGCTTCCTTCTGAGTGACGGTTCGCTGGTTCACTTTCCGCCGCATATGAGCGCCCAACTGGTCAGCGTTGTCCATGCCGGCGACACGGTGCAGATCGCAGGGTTTCGTGGCGGCGCGGGCAACGTCACCGCGCAGCAAATCACCAATCAACGAACGTCCCAGCAGGTCGTCGACCAGCCTCCGCCAGTCAACGCAATGCGTCTTCCGCCGACCTTGCGCGGAGCCGGTCTCGTCAAACTCAGTGTCAAGGGCACGGTGGCACGCGTCACGACGGCACCGGGCGGAGAGCCTGATGGCGTGATGCTCAGCAATGGAACGGTCATCAAGATGCCGCCGCCGCAAGCACAGCAGTTTGCCAGCCTGATGCGACCAGATGCATTGGTGGCCGCCAGCGGATACGGAACGCGCAATCAATTCGGCGAGGCGCTGCAGGCAACCGCGTTCGGCACGCCTGGCAATGTCACGCAGTTGTACAACGATATGCCTAACTAACTTTTTCTATCTTACTGGAGCAACACCATGCATTGGATTGACCCGGAGTGCTTGCAGGAAACGCGCGGCACCGTTACCCGCTTTCTCCTGAATCCCCACGGGGAACTGGACGGTTTGATTCTCGACAACGAGAGGCAGGTGCATTTCCCGCCGCATCTTTCCAAACTGGTCGCGAAACATGTCAGCGTGGGCGACAAGGTTCGCGTGAGAGGCGTCAAACCGCGTGCCGCCGATATCGTCGCAGCCGTCCAGCTGCTATCGGCAACCGGTATCGTGATTCTTGACGAAGGTCCGCATCACCATGGTGAGAGGCATGAGAAGCCTCATGCCGACAAGCGCGCAATGGAGGTCACGGGCGAAGTGGAACTCTCACTGTATGGGCCCAGGGGCGAACTGCGCGGCGCCTTGCTGACCGATGGAACCTCGATTCGCATGCCTCCTCATGCCGCGGAGAATCTGTCCAGTTACCTCGCACCCGGTGCCCACATCCAGGTCTGGGGCCATGGCGTGAAGAACCGGCACGGCAAAACGATCGATGTCGACGACATCGCCGAACTGGTCGATGCGGAGGATCTCCCGGCGACAGCGGAGTAGTCGCACGAACCGAACCTTATCCAGCCACTTTCTTTGAAGAAGAACGCGAAATGGTACAAAGGCAAAACACGTTTCCGCCATCGAGGCTTTCGCACTGCGGCGAGCCGCTTGTATGGATGCATATCGGCGACCTTCATCTGACGGAGGCCGAACTGCCCAACCATCTCGCGCTTCGCGACATCGTCGCGCAGGCGAATGCGCATCTCGCAGGGCAAATCGACTTTGCCGTGCTACCCGGCGACAATGCCGACGACGGTACGCCTGCGCAGTACGACATTCTTCGCGCTGAGCTCGACGATCTCGAGATTCCGGTTCACATCATCCCCGGTGATCACGACTTCAAGTCTCGAAATCTGGACGCATTTCACACTGTGCTTCGCGCCGAACATCTTCCGAAAGCCACCCCGGTTAGAGACTATCGCTGCTTCTTTCTGGACTACGTCTCTGCCGGAACCGGTGGTCCGGATTTCAGGCTAGGGCAATCTCAAATGGATTGGCTAAAGGCAGAGCTTCAAAACGCCGCTGCAGCAGGTAAAGAAACGGTGGTTTTCGCCCATGGCTATCCGGCTGACCTTGCAGACGCTAACGAAGCCGTTGCGTTCCATCGTTTGCTCCGGGAGTTCCGCGTCGCGGTTGTCGATATGGGGCATACCCACTACAACGAACTCGCGAACGACGGCAGGACCATCTATGCATCGACACGCTCGACCGGTCAGATAGAGGAGGGACCGGCGGGTTTCTCGCTTCTGGCGGTGGATAGCGGTGTGGTGAGCTGGCGTTTCAAACCTCTCGATGAAGCATGGCCCGTGGCGATGATTACCTCGCCGGCGGACAGGCGACTGGTGACTCGACCGTATCTGCTCAATCAGGTGCCCTCCGGTCAAGCCTGCATCAGAGTGAAAGCGTGGAGCGCGTCAGGCATAAGAAGCGTGGACTGCCGGATCGGCGACGGCGAATGGCAGCCCATGGTGTTCGCCGAATCCGAGCGGCTCTGGACGCTCAATTGTGCAATCCCTGACGGAGCATGTCCGATTGTTGTACGTGCGACGGATCGTGCCGGGTCATCTGGCTTCGACAGCATCGAAGCCACCTCGACATTCGATGAAGACCGGGAGCGGCACGCGGATGGAAGCGATCGCGACACGATTGGCGCGTGGGAAGAGAAACACCTGATGGGCACGCAGCTCGGACCGAACCGTAACGGGAGAAAGTGGTGAGCCCGCGGTCAGAGCAGCCGCCGGCTGACGACGAAGCGCCGAAGTCCCCGTCGTCACGCAGCCTGCGCGGGCTCGACGGGTTAAATTTCCTGATGGCCGACGTGCGGGACGGCCTCGGCCCCTTCCTGTCCGTCTATCTGAAAGGCACCCAACACTGGGGCTCGGGCAACATCGGTCTGGTCATGGCGGCCAGCGGTGTTGCCGCGGCTATCTGCCAGATTCCGGCGGGGTTACTGGTGGACGCGGTCCGAGTCAAGCGCCTGCTCATTGCGATTTCAGGTCTGCTGGTCGGCGCGGGATGTCTTCTGATTGCCTTCTTCCCGAAACTGCCGACCGTGCTCGCCGCGCAAATTACGCTCGGTGCAGCCTCGGCCATCATTCCACCTTGTCTCGCGGCATTGAGTCTCGGCGTGGTGGGACACCGGCTGCTGCCTGCCCGGATAAGCCGCAACGAAGGGTTCAATCACGCCGGGAATTTCACGGCGGCTGTTCTGGCGGGCGCTCTGGGACAGTACGTCGGGGTTATCTGGCTGTTCTATCTTATCTGCGGATTTGCAGTGGCAAGCGCGCTCGTGGTTCTGCTGATCAAGCCGAAGGAAATTGACCACGAGCTCGCCCGTGGCGCCGAAAAGCCGTCGGAGACGAAGGGGCACACCAGCCCCATGCCGTTTTCGGCGCTATGGAAAAAGCGCGACCTCAAGGTGTTCATCATCTCGGTCGTCCTTTTTCACTTCGGCAATGCCGCGATGCTGCCGCTCGCGGGCCAGGTCATTGCAAAGGTCCATCCAGGAATGGATGTCATCGCACTAAGCGCCTGTGTTATCGCTGCACAACTCGTGATGGTCGCGGTCGCCGCGGCCGTGGGCCATGCCCTGTACAAAGGGGTTGGGCGCAAGAAGATTTTCCTGGTCGCACTGGCTGTACTGCCGGTCCGGGGTGTGCTGTTCTCGATGACGAGCAGTCCCTATGCCGTGGTGGCGATTCAGTTGCTCGACGGCGTCGCCGCCGGCATTTTTGGTGTTATTGGGGTCGTCATAGCGTCTGACCTGATGCGCGGCACCGGACGGTTCAATCTCGCTCAGGGCCTCATGGCGCTTGCGGTGGGAATCGGCGCTGCGCTCAGTAACGTCACCGGGGGATATGTCGTCGAGAAATTTGGTTTTACGGCTGGATTTCTGACCCTGGCTGCTATCAGCGCGCTGGCACTCGCGTTCTTCGCGGCGTTCATGCCGGAAACGCGACCGGACGAGGAGGGTAAGGCGGCGCCGGGCGAGCAGCGCCGAGACTTCATTCCAACATCGAACTGACTGGAAAAAATGAATGCATTGCTGAGTTCCCCTGTGTCCGTCTGGGCTATCGCCGCGCTCTCAACGCTCGGCGTCATCACCCGGCCGTTCAGGCTTCCTGAAGCAGTGTGGGCGGTGCTTGGCGCACTTGCCCTATGCGGGCTTGGGATGCTGTCATGGTCCGACGCACTTGCGGCGGTCGGCAAGGGCCTCGACGTCTACCTGTTTCTGACCGGCATGATGGTAGCGTCCGAGCTTGCCCGCAAGGAGGGGCTGTTCGACTACCTGGCTGCACTTGCTGCGAAACGCGCTGCAGGCTCGGCGAAGAAGCTGTTCTTTCTGATGTACTGCGTCGGTACTATCGTGACTGTCTTCATGTCCAACGACGCGACCGCAGTCGTGCTGACACCCGCGGTGCTCGCTGTTGCCCACGTCGTCAAGGCAGAGAAGCCTCTGCCGTATCTCTACATTTGCGCCTTCATTGCGAACGCCGCGAGTTTCGTCTTGCCCATCTCAAACCCTGCGAATCTGGTCATCTTTCAGGACCGTATGCCGACGCTGCTGAGCTGGCTCGGTCGTTTCGCCGTACCGTCGGTGTTGAGCATTGTCGCCACCTATCTGGCGCTGCGTTTCATGCAGCGGCAGGAACTCACGCAGCAGATTGAATCCGAGGTCGAGGTTCCCAGGCTGTCGGCGGCAGGCAAAGCGACGGGCCTCGGCATCGCCGTGATGGCTATCGTGATGCTGGGCGCGTCGGCGCTCGATGTATCCCTTGGCCTGCCGACTTTCTGCGCCGGGCTGGTGCTCTTTTTGGCCATCTGCATCCTTAAGCGGAAGTTTCTCGGCGCGCATCTTGGCGAGATTTCCTGGGCGGTCCTCCCACTGGTCGCCGGACTTTTCGTTCTGGTCGAGGGTCTTCAGCGCACAGGCGTGATAGCAAATCTGGCCGCTGTCGTCAGGACCGCTTCGACAACTATCCCCACTCACGCGGGCTGGATTTCCGGTGCCGTCATGGCTGTCGCCTGCAATCTCATCAATAACCTGCCGGCTGGCCTGATAGCCGGCTCAGCGCTCACGGCCGCTCATGCACCCACGCCTGTCGCGAGTGCGGTCCTGATAGGCGTCGACCTCGGTCCGAACTTCTCGGTCACGGGCTCGCTCGCCACCATTCTCTGGCTGACGGCCCTGCGCCGGGACGGTATCGAAGTGACTGCGTGGTCTTTTCTCAAGCTGGGTGTCGTCGTGACGCTGCCTGCGTTGGTGACTGCATTAGGCGCTGTTGCCTTGGGAGCGACCTGGTAGCCGTGTTGTCCTCAGGCAGCCTGACGCGGCTTGAGTAACGCGAAGGACGTATTCCGCCGGGCGAATGCGTGAAGCGGACTTGTCGGCGCCGCATTCAGGGGAATTGATAAAGGCTCTGCGCGAGCCTGAGAGAGCAACCGGTGACGATGCGAACGGGCCCGATGAGGCCCGTCGCACCTCCCCAACGCTTGACTGTCAGTGCGCACTTGCGGCGCGGACCCGCGCCGCCGCGTCCGCCGCCTCGTTCATGAGCCGGGCGATAACTTCCGCCGCCGGTGCGCACCGCTCGACCAGCGCCGACGATTCCCCCGCGAACAGCGCCATTTTTTCCATATCGCCCACCGTATCGCGTAGCGGGGAGATCGTGCTGAATTTGTAGATCGGCCCTTGGTCGTCGTGCGCGATTTCTTCGCGCGGCAACACGTGGGGATGATTGCCGAACAGATGGTCGCCGGCCTCGCGCGTCACGCTGTTCGCCAGCACGCGCACTGGCGAGCCCGGCGGCCAGTTGATCGCGTAGACGTCGGTATGCACGGTGTCGCCCGCGCGGGCATCGACGATCCGTTGCTTGTGATAGTCGTGCGCGAAAGACTCATGCGTCGCGACGAATAGCGTGCCGCAGTGAATGCCCGCCGCGCCGAGCGCGAGTGCGGCAATCAGCCCGCCACCGGTCGCGAAGCCGCCGGAGGCCACCACTGGCACATGCAAACGCTGCGTGAGTTCCGGCAGCAGCGCCATGATGCCGATGCGCCCGCGCACATGGCCGCCGGCTTCCACACCTTGCGCGATGACGGCGTCCACACCGGCCTGCTGCGCGGCGAGCGCCTCGTCGAGCGAGCCGACTTGCCAGAGGACGAGCGCGCCGGCGTCTTTAGCGCGTTTCACCACGTCCGGCATGACGTTCCAGAAGAAGCACATGGCCGGCACCTGCGCCGCGCGGCACACGTCGAGTTGCGCATCGAGCAGCGCGGGGTCCGTCCGGAAAGGAATGAGGTTGACGCCGAACGGTTGGCTCGTCGTCGCGCGCACGGCGGCGATCTCGCACTCGATCACCTCCGGTGCTTCGCCAACCATGCCGAGCAGGCCAAAGCCGCCGGCTTCAGAGACGGCGACCGCCAACTCGGCGCGCGCCGGGCCGCCCATGCCGGCTGAAATGACGGGATGCCGACAACCGAGCAAACGGGTCAGCGCTGTGTCGAATACCGGCGTGTTGTCCTGCATGGAGGTCCTCCCATCGTGTCGCGCGGCGGTGGTGCACAGGATTGTGCGACTCGCCGCATCGAACCTGCATCCGCGGCGGTCTTTTTAGAGTAGATGCAGATGAGCGCGATCGCAGCGGCTATTTTTTCGTCGGAGGATAGACCGGCGCGACAAGTCGATATTCAGTAATTCTGACCGATTTAAATAGGGAGCGGTTAATAGTAGATATGTCGGATACGCAATGAATTTAGCGCTGGTAAACTGTGCGCCGGAGCACGGTCGTAGCGCGCTGCTCACAGCGCTCGCTCCCCAAAATCCGGCGGCTCGAAAACGCCGGATAGACTGTAGAACTAGGCCTTTTCTGCGATTTGGAAGAAGCGGCTGCACGGCATACTGGCCGTGTGCACGTTGCTAAAAGGGACGTATGGTTGGCTGTCCTGTCTTCCGGTTATGCATGGTGTCGCATCAGTCGATTCCCCTCCGCCAACCTCTGCCCATCTGAACTTTGACAAGTATCGGGGCTCGCTTTGAGCCCGTTTTTGGAAGTGACTCATGAAGCCGGGAAACAATTCGCTTGGTAAAAGACGCACGCGCAAGATCGCCATCTCGGTGGCGGCCGCGCTGATCGCAGTGCTGCTCGCATTCGGCGTGTGGCATTACCAGCAGCGCGCCGCGCAGGTCGCGCCTGCGCTGACCGGTGTCGCGAGCCAGATGCGCCACGATTCCTCGGCATGGACGCACGAAGAAAAAGACGCCTCGCAAATGCTGCGCGATATTCACGACGCGAAGGTTGCCGCGATCGGCGTGAGTCCCAACGCGATTTTGATCTCGAAGCGCGACGGCACGAAATACTTCGTCACCGACCATAACGCGACGTTCTCGCATGCGCTGCTGCTCGGCGAGCCGAAGGCCGACGAAGCCGCCGCGTATCAACTCGTCTGGCTTCCCGATGCGGATATTCAAACCGGCGGCTCGCGCTGGGTGCAGGTGTTCGATCAGGTGCGCGACGCCATCAGCGTGCTGCTGCCGCTGCTGCTGGTTGGCGGCATGGTGTGGTTCATGCGCCGCGAAATGCGCGGCGGCGCGACGCTGCTCGCGAGGGCGCCCGCACTGCGTTTCGACGACGTGATCGGTGCGGGCGAAGCGAAGACGGCGCTCGCGGACATTCGCGGCTATCTGTCCGACCCGAAACAATTCACGTCGATGGGCGTGCGCGCGCCGTGCGGCATTCTGATGGTAGGCGGTCCGGGCGTCGGCAAGACGCGGCTTGCGCAGGCGCTGGCCGGCGAGTGCGGCGCGAACTTCATCTCGATCACGGGCAGCTATTTCAGCGCGAAGTATTACGGCGTCGGCATCCAGAAGGTCAAGCATCTGTTCGAACTGGCGCGCAAGAATGCGCCCACCGTGATCTTCATCGACGAAGCCGACGGGCTCGCCAAGCGCACGGATACGGGCAGCGGTCCGGTCGAAGCCGAGAGCAATCGCATCATCAATCAACTGCTGGCGGAAATGGATGGCTTCGCTTCGAACGAAGGCGTGATCATCGTCGCGGCGACCAATCACCCCGACAATCTGGACGAGGCATTGCGCCGCCCGGGCCGCTTCGATCGCACCGTGCAGGTCCGTTTGCCCGATCGCGAAGACCGCGCGAAGATTTTCCGTTTCTACGCGGAGAAACTGAAGTCGAAAGCCGCCGACATCGACTACGATCAACTGGCGCGGCTGACCACGGGTTTGTCGCCGGCAACGGTCGCGATGGTGGTGAATCAGGCGGGGCTCGTCGCGCGTAAGTCGGGCGACACCGAAATCACCTCGAAGCATTTCATGGAAGCGATCAAGATTGCGCGGATCGGCGACGTGAGCGGCGCCGAGCGCGCATTGAGCGAAGACGAACGCACGCGTATCGCGGTGCACGAAGCGGGGCACGGTCTCGTCGCCGCACTGCTCGGCACGGGCGTGCTGGAAGAGGTCACGATTTTGCCGCGCGGCGGTGCGCTCGGTGTGGCGCTGATCACGAAAGCGCAGGACAAGCACCTGTACCGCGAGACCGAGATCCGCAACGAAATCCAGGTTTTGCTCGGCGGCCGCAACGCGGAAATTCTAACGTTCTCCGAAGCATCGAGCGGCGCCGCTTCGGATCTGCAGGAAGCGTCGCGTATCAGCCTCGACATGGTGTCGAAATTCGGTTTCAACAGCGACGGCGATCTGTTCAGCCTCGCGGCGCTGCCGTCGCAGTACGCGGGTCTGCAAATGAAGAGCGCTATCGAGCACGCGAACGTGCTGCTCAAGGAATTGAACGAACTATGTTACGGCTTGCTGCATGCGTACGAGCCGGTGCTGCGCGCAATTGCGGACGAATTGCTGGAGCAGGAAACCGTGCCCGGCGAAACCGTGTACCGGTTGATCAAGGAGCACAAGAGCGCGCTGAAGATCGTTCACGAGCCGGAAGCGGCTTGAACGGATGATCGACGGATTGCGTCGATCGCAAACAATGGGCGGCGCCAGTTATGGCGCCGCTTTTTTATTGGCCGCACCAGCTACGCGAAATCCGATGGGCCGGGCTCCGGGACGCCCGGAGGCGTCTCGGTGTCGCCCAGTGCCTCGCCGTCGTCGTCGTCAGCGGGCGGCAGTGTTTCGCCTTTTTTGGGCAGCGGTTGATCGAGACCCGGTTCGACCGGCGTGGGGATCGCATCGCCGATCGGTTTGGAAACCTCGGTGGGCGGCCTGCCGGGGTCTTCCTCGGGCTTTCGCGCGGGCTCGTGCTCTTGCTCGTTCGGGGAATTGGCCATGGTTGCCACGACGGGCTCTCCGGTTGGTTGGGGGTACACCGTTGTGCAGCAATGCGCGTACCACGGCCCAGTTCGAACGCGCGCTGACGGTGCGATCCTTATAGAACGCCGGATTTCCAGATCATCTGCGCGGCGGCGGCCACTACGAACACGAGCACCAGAATCCGGAACGCGGAGGGCGGCAAGCGGTCGCGCAAGGGCCGCACCAGCAGCATGCCCGCGATCACCGGCACGCTCGCGCAGGCGGAGATGGCCAGGTCCGTCCAACTGGCATGCGCTCCGCCGCTGAACGTCGCGACGAGCGTGATGATCGACACCACCAGAATGATGGCGATCTGCTTCGTAAATGCTTTGCCCGTCGCGCCCGTGGCGATCAGATACATTGCGAGCAAGGGGCCGGGCACCGAAGCAATGCTTTCCATCAACGCCGCGCCGAATCCAAGTACGAACCCGGCCGGCTTGGCCCACGTCGGCGAGAGCGTCAGCCGCGGCGAGGCGAGCAACAGCAGTGCTGCGATCATCAGCAAGGCGCCGGCGGCCGCTTGCGCGCGATGCGGCGCCAGCGAAATCAATACGGTCACACCGACGATGTTGCCGATCACCGTGCCGATCAACGGCGCGGCGATGCGCCTGACGGTCGGCAGGAGTTCGCCGCCTTCGAGCGCCTGCGGAATATTGCCGAGGATGATCGGCATCGACAGCAGAAGAACGGCTTCCTTGATCGGCAGGAAGTGGCTCAGGATCGGCATGGCCACGAGCGGCACGCCGATGCTGACCACGCCCTTGACCATTCCGCCCAGCAGGAGCGCGGCAACGATGCCGAGCAACGCATAGAGGTTGAGCGCCTGCAGGCCCGCGCCAAGCACGCCGCCGGCGAAAGTGAAATGAGACATGGTTGGACAGCGCGTGTTGGAAACCGCGAGCCGGCCGCGCGGTTCGGATGGACCGGACAGCGCGCGGGCGGTGGCTTGTTGTTATCGTTCGGCCAGTTCGATGTCCGCGGGTCACGCAAGATCGGAAGCAGCCGGCTCAGTGAGGCCGCATGATACCGTGCTCTCGCTGGCGCCGCATGCAGGCAAAACGTAATGCGCGGGTGGCGTCAGACCGCGTCCGATGCGGCGCTTTCGTTCCTCGACGAATGCTCCGCCTGCTCACGACGCGAGGGCGGCGTCGGCGTCGACGTGTACGCGTGAGTGGGCGTCGTGGCCGCCGCCGGCGCAGGCCGCGTCTTCAAACGAAGGATCGGCTCTTCGATCAACCGCCACGACAGCATCGCCATACCGAGCGAAATGACAAACGACCCGGCGATGCCAACGACGTGCGCCCACACAGGCACCGTGCCGCCGAAGAGCGCCGCGGCGTGATGGTTGCGAGTCAGGTCGGGGATCAGGTTGTGATAGAGGTAAAAGCCATAGCTGATTCGCCCGAAGCTCACCAGCCAGCCCGTTTCCAGCAGGCCGATCACGACGGCGTTGCGGCAGCAGGCAATCGAACACACCAGCGCCGCGATGCACACGCCGTACGAAGCATTGACCAGGGTGAACAGCAGCGCACTGTCCACCTCGCTCCACATCGGTTCGGTCGCGCAGAAGCCCACCAGCGCGAGACTCAGCGCGAAGAGCGTCGCGCCGTGCCCGAGCCAGCCTCGCAAGCGGCTCGCTTGTCCCGCGATCATCAAGCCGCCAATGCCACCCAACGCCAGCAACCAGAAGTTCGTCAGCGGGTGCGTGTAAATGGTGATTTCCTGCCAATGCGCCGCGCGCATGGCGAGCAGCGAAACAAGCCCGGCCGCGATGATCGCGAGACACACCGCGCGATGCCGGCGTGCGGCAAGCAACAACAGGAGCGGCGCGAACAGGAGATAGAACTGCTCTTCGATCGCGAGGCTCCACAAATGCGAGTAGCGCCCTGGCCAATAGTGCAGCACGGAGCCGATCCATATATTCGACAGATAGGCGAAATGAAACGGCATGCCGCTCGCCAGTTCGGGACTCGCCATGCCGAATGCCATCAGCACACACATCACCACCAGCATCAGGTAGTAAATCGGAAAAATGCGCAGGGTACGGCGAAACAGAAAGCGCTTTAATTCAGCGCCGAATCGACTGGCGCCGCTTTCAATGCGCGCGCGTTGCGCGGCAAGAATGCCGATGATCAGAAAACCGCTCAGCGCGAAAAAGATCCATACGCCGAGATGACCGATCTCGCCGATGTCGCCGAACAATCGGTGCTGAAAAAATACCATCAGGACTGCGATCGCGCGCAATCCGTCGAAGCCGGCAATTCTGTGGTTCATGTGGTCGTCTTCCAGTGCGAAGGCGGCGCGCGCAGCGCAGCCGTTCTGGGCGGTAGTGGAAGGACCGGCGCGCATCGGTGACGCTCGGGTCGGCCGTGGCGAATAGAAGGCGTCGCAATGACGCTCGGCGTGTCGGCCGATCGCGGATCGGCCGGCCGCGTGTCCGGTCCACATGAGTGGCCGCCGTCGAAAGGTGGCATCGCGCGAAACGCGCGAGCTCCGACGGGCGTGCATGAAACCATCCTACGATGAAAAAAAGCAAAAAAAATCGCGCATAGCATCCAGCGATTTATTTTCCGCGCTGATTACCGAGCGCATGCGCGTCCGGCGAGTTAATGCCGCAAATCTTGCCGCGAACCGAAGACGTGATGACTCAGTATTACCGCACGCCAACAACGTAATTTCAAATCGCCGCCACGCGATTTGAAATTAGAGGCAGGTTGTCAGCGCGCGCGGGCGGACCGCACAGGCTCGCTGGGAACGTTTTAATGTTGTGATGTTCCTACGAAAAACGACGCGCGGCATGCGTGCGTCTCTCCTGCGAGAACCTGAATGGAAACCCTTCGCGGCCGCCCCGGTGGAAGTCCTCCTGGAGGGCGTTCGATCGAAGTCGACTTCTTCCGCGGCGTCGTGCTGATCGTCATCGTGCTGGATCACATTCCAGGCAGCGCGCTGTCGCATCTGATGCTGCATGCCTACGCGTTGTGCGATTCTGCGGAAGTGTTCGTGTTTCTCGGCGGCTATGCGTCGGCGGCGGCGTACACGGCGGTGCTCGCGGGCCGCGGCGAGACCGCGGCGAAGATGCGCTTTGTGCGGCGCTGCTGGGAAATCTACCGTGCCTATCTGTTGACGGCGATATTGACGCTGCTGTCCGGCGCCATTCTCGCCACGCTGAATCTGAACCGTCCCATGGTCGACCTGACCGGCTGGCCGCCTTTCGCGGTTCAACCGCTGCGCGAAGCGTTCGATATCATGCTATTGCGGCGCCAGCCTTATCTGTCGAGCGTGTTGCCCATGTACGTGATCTTCGCGCTCAGCGTGCCGTTCGCGGTGCCGCTGGCGCGCCGTTCGTCGCTCACGGCGGTAAGCCTGAGCTTGCTGATCTGGGCGCTGGCCCGGCCGTTGGCCGCATTATTCAGCATTGACGACGTGGCCGACTGGGCTTTTAATCCGTTTGCATGGCAACTGATGTTCGTACTCGGGATTGTTTGCCGGGTGCAGCCCATCAGCGAGCGCTTTCACGCAACCCGTACGGCGCGCTGGTTCACGCGAGTCGCCGTGGTCGCGGTGCTGGCGTTCGCTGTCGTCAAACTTTTCGTGCTGACGCAACCTTTGCCCGGCGCGTTTAAACAGAATCTGTCTCCTGACCGCGTGATCAACTTCATCGTCATTGCCTGGCTCGCCGCGCAGTTCGTGCGCATGGGCAGTATCGCGTGGCTCGCGCGGCGGCTGCCTGCCGTGGTCACCGTCGGCCGCACGGGGCTCGTGTGTTTCGTTGCGGGCACACTGGTTTCGTTGATCGTCGATACGGCGACGCCGCATATGTTTCATGGCTTTCGCGGCGTGCTGATCGGACTCGGCGGCGATCTCGTCGCGATCGGCGCCGTGCTGATGATCGCGCGCGGCTGGAACGGCTGGAAAGGGCAGAAGTCGGCTGCGGTTGCCAATGGCGCGGGTTACGGATGAGGTCGCGCCGGCGCCGTGCGCGTCTCGCGCGAGATTCGCGCGCGGTCATCCAGGTTGTCGGCGCGATGGTGTGGCTTGCCGCTCACCCGGCGCACGCCGCGCTCAAGGAAGCGCCGCTCGCCATGCGCTGCGCGGAATTGGCGGGCGCCGTTCTGCAGCCGGAACTCATTGCGTTGCCGACCGCCGGCGTGCAGATCGAGAGCGCGGCGATGGTGAGCGCGACCGCGCCCGGCAATCAGCAAGGCGGCGAGTATTGCCGCATCACCGGCCGCATCAAAGGGTTCAACGCCACCACGCCCGATATCCGTTTCGATCTGAATCTGCCGCGCCGCTGGAACGGTCGCGCGCTGCAGATCGGCGGCGGCGGATATAACGGCGTGGTGGTGAGCGGCACCGGCGTGATGCCGTTTTCGCCGAACCGCGCGCCGCTCGCGCAAGGCTACGCGACGTTCGGCGACGATTCGGGGCATGTCGGCGATTCATCGGTCGCGGTGTTTGGCCTCGTCGACGAGGCGGTCACGAACTTCGGCTTTGCGCATCTGAAGAAAACGCACGATGCAGCGCTTGCGCTGATTGCCCGCGCCTACGGACGGCCGCCGCAGCGCATGTATTTCGCCGGCGGCTCGACCGGCGGCCGCGAAGGCTACACGGTGATGCAGCGCTATCCCGACGACTACGACGGGGTGATCGCCAATTCGCCCGCGCTCAATTTTACGGGCGTGCGCCTGCTGGGCGTGAAACTCGGGCAAGCGGAATACGGCACGCCCGGCGGCTTCATTTCACCGATGCTGCTCGAACACGTCTATCAACGCACGCTCGCCACGTGCGACCGGCTCGACGGCGCGGCGGACGGCATTGTCAGCGATGTCGCCGCGTGCCGTGAGCACGAGGCGGAGATCATCGAGTCGCTGCGCTGCGGCGGACGCACGCCATCTCACGATGAATGCCTGACGGACACGCAGCTCTCCACCTTGCTCGTGATGCGCGACGGGCTCTCGTTGCCGTACCGTCTGGCATGGGATGTCGATGGCTACCGCGGCTACAACATTTTTCAGGGCACGCATCTGACCGGGCTGCTCGGCCTTGCGCATCAGCCGGAGCGCTTGCAGGTGCCGACTTTCTTCGCCAACGGCTACCTGTTCGCGCAAGGCGACGGCTATATCCGCTATTTCGTCGCGCGGGACGCCGGTTTCGACTCGCTCAGGCTCGACCCGCAACACCCCGGCAAATATCGCGCGCAACTCGTCGCGCTGTCGCAGACGATCGGCGCGATGAACCCCGATCTCACGCGCTATATCGCGCGCGGCGGCAAGCTCATCACGCTGCAAGGCCTCGCCGACGAAGTCATCAGCCCGAACCAGACCATCGCCTATTACGACAAACTGGTCGACCGGTTCGGTATCGACCAGGTCAATAGTTTCATGCGTTTGTACATGGTGCCGGGATTCCAGCACGGCAGCGGCGTGTTCATTCCGTCGGTCGATCTGCTGGGCGCGCTCGATAACTGGGTGACGCGCGGGGCATCGCCCGAGACCTTGACGGCAACCGATATCGCGGCGGCGACCAACGGGCGCTCACGTCCGCTGTGCCGCTATCCGCTGTTTCCGCGCTACATCGGCAAGGGCAATGTGAATCTGGCCGGTAGTTTTGTTTGCGCGGAGCCGTGAGCGGTAGTTTTTGAAAAAATGCCTCGCGAGGGGAAAGACCCGCGTGCGTGATCTGCGCTTCAAAAAAAGAGGGCGGCGATGCCTTGCATCAGCGCCGCCGCCCCGTTCGAAACTGAACCAGTCAATCCAATCAAGCCTGTTTTACTGGCCGTTCTGCATCGTGCCGCCGGCACCGTTGTTCATGCCATTGCCGGTCCCGTTGCTCATGCCTTTGTTGGTGCCTTTATTCAGGCCATTGCTCATGCCGCTGTTCGAGCGGTTCATCGACGGGCTATTGGGTGTCGCCCCGGTGCCGGTGCCCATACCGCCGCCGGTGCCGGTCACACCCGGCGAGCCGTAGCCCGACTCGCCCGGGCTTTTCATCGAACCGCCGCCCACGCCCGGTGTGGCAGTCCCACCCGCGCCGCCGGTCGTGCCGCCGCCCGCACCCACGCCCGTGCCGCCACCGCCCGTGCCACCACCCGCACCGCCGGCGCCACCGCCGCCGCCTGCTTGCGCATACGCGCCGCCGGACAAAGCCATCACGAGCGCCGAAGCGAAAATAGTCCTGGTAATGCGTTTCATGGTTCAACCTCCATAGAGTCGGTTTGATGTCACGCAAGCGCTTGTCGCTCACATGTATTGGACCGCGCAAGCGGTGTGCCTCGCGTAAGCCTTTCGCTTGACCGGGACGGACGCGCCAGCATGCTGGGAATCGAGCATGAGGCGTTCCCGGCGTCGCGTGACCAAACCGATTTGGAAGCCGAACTATTTTGCACTGCAGCGAAACCGGATGGCTTGCGCGTTTTGCCACACCGCCTCGGCGCACCTCGTTCCGAGACCCGACCCTACGCTTTTCCGGCGCACTGCCGCGATACGCTGCACGCTTTCCCACTTTCCTTTACATTGCGGGTGCGATTGCGCTTTAACATCGCTCCCTCTAATCAAACAACGGTGTCTGCCATCGTCGATTCCATGCAGCCAATCGTCTCGGTCACGAACTTGTCGAAAACCTATGCCACTGGTTTTCATGCCCTTAAAAACATCAATCTGGCGATCAACCGCGGGGAAATCTTCGCTTTGCTCGGGCCGAATGGCGCGGGCAAAACGACCCTGATCAGTATCATCTGCGGCATTGTCAACGCCAGCACCGGCAGCGTGACGGTGGACGGCCGCGACATCGCGACCGACTATCGCGGCGCGCGCTCGCTGATCGGCCTCGTGCCGCAGGAGTTGACCACCGACTCCTTCGAAACCGTCTGGGCCACCGTCTCGTTCAGCCGCGGGCTGTTCGGCAAGCCGAAAAATCCGGCGTACGTCGAAAAGGTGTTGCGTGACCTGTCGCTGTGGGAAAAGCGCGATAGCAAGATCATCACGCTCTCGGGCGGCATGAAACGGCGCGTGCTGATCGCCAAGGCGCTCTCGCACGAACCGCGTGTGCTGTTCCTCGACGAACCGACCGCCGGCGTGGACGTGGAACTGCGCCGCGATATGTGGAAGCTGGTGCGCTCGCTCGCCGCGAGCGGTGTGACGATCATCCTCACCACGCACTATATCGACGAGGCGGAGGAAATGGCCGACCGCATCGGCGTGATCAGCGCGGGCGAAATCATGCTGGTCGAAGAGAAAACGGAGTTGATGCGCAAGCTCGGCAAGAAGCAGTTGACGCTGCAACTGGAGAGCCCGCTCGCGCAAGTGCCGGCCTCGCTCGCGGGCTACGGGCTCGACGTCGCGAAGGGCGGCAACGAGCTGATCTACACCTACGAAGGCGAGGGCGGACGCACCGACATCATCGCGCTGCTCAAGGCGCTCGACGACGCCGGCATCCGCTTCAAGGACCTGCACACCACGCAAAGTTCGCTCGAAGACATTTTCGTCAGCCTGCTCCGAGGTAACCAATGAACATCTACGCGATTCGCGCGATCTACAAGTTCGAGATGGCGCGCACCTGGCGCACGCTGATGCAAAGCATCATCGCGCCGGTGATTTCGACTTCGCTTTACTTCGTCGTGTTCGGCGCGGCGATCGGTTCGCGCATCAAGGAAGTGGACGGCATCAGTTACGGCGCGTTCATCGTGCCGGGTTTGATCATGCTGTCGCTGTTGTCGCAAAGCATTTCGAATGCGTCGTTCGGGATTTACTTTCCGCGCTTTACCGGCACGATCTACGAGTTGTTGTCGGCGCCGGTGTCATATCTGGAAATCGTCGTGAGTTATGTGGGCGCGGCGGCCACCAAATCGATTCTGCTCGGGCTGATCATTCTCGCGACCGCGGGCCTGTTCGTGCCGCTGCAAGTGCAGCATCCGTTCTGGATGATCCTGTTTCTCGTGCTCACGGCGGTCACATTCAGTCTGCTCGGTTTCATTATCGGCATCTGGGCGGATAGCTTCGAGAAGTTGCAACTCGTGCCGCTCCTGATCATCACGCCGCTGACTTTTCTGGGCGGCAGTTTCTATGCGGTCAATATGCTGCCGCCGTTCTGGAAGGTCGTGACGCTGTTCAATCCGATCGTCTATCTGGTTAGCGGCTTTCGCTGGAGCTTCTATGGTCTCGCCGACGTGAATGTCGAGGTGAGCCTCGGCATGACCGCGCTTTTTCTGGCGGTGTTTCTGTTGATCGTTGCGTGGATCTTCAAGACGGGTTATCGGCTCAAGTCCTGACAGGGCGCGTGTCGTGCGACACTGCCGGACGTCCCCAACACGGAGCCGATAGCCATTATGTCCGTCGATTTCAGTCTGATTGAGCGTAGCGCGTGCGAAGTCGTCGATCTGTTGCGTGAAGAAGCGGTGAGTCCGCACGATTTGCTCGACACGCTCGCCGCGCAGGCGGCGCGCGTCGAGCCGCAGGTCAACGCGCTGCCCACGCTGTGTTTCGAGCGCGCTCATGCTCATGCCAATGCTCTGCTGAAGAAGCCCGTGGCCGAACGCGGCTTGCTGTGCGGCCTACCGGTGCCGATCAAGGATCTGACCGATGTGGCCGGCGTGCGCACCACGCGCGGTTCGCTGGTTTACCGCGACCGTGTGCCGGAAACGTCGGATGCCGGCGTGACCTTGCTCGAAGCACGCGGCGGCGTGGTCTACGCAAAATCCAACACGCCGGAGTTCGGCTCCGGCGGACATACGTATAACAGCGTGTTCGGCGTGACGCGCAATCCGTGGGACCTGTCGCGTTCAGCGGGCGGTTCGTCCGGCGGCGCGGCGGCAGCGCTCGCGTCGGGCACCGCGTGGGTCGCGCAGGGCTCCGATCTGGCGGGTTCGCTGCGCACGCCATCCGCGTTCTGCGGCGTGGTCGGTATGCGTCCGTCACCGGGCCGCGTGTCGTACGGTCCGCTCGCCAATCCCTTCGATACGCTCGGCATTCACGGCCCGATGGCGCGCAACGTCACCGACGCGGCGCTGCTGCTCGACGCGATGTGCGGCGAAGTCGACGGCGCGCCGTTGTCGCTGCGTGAGCCGGCGACCTCGTTCCTCGACCATGCGCGCCGGCCACAGCGCCCAGCGCGCGTTGCATTCAGCGAAGGACTCGGCATCGCCACCGTCGAGCCGGAAATTCTGGCGATCTGCCGCAAGACAATGGAACGGCTGTCGACGGATGGCGTCAGCGTCGAGGAAAGCGATCTCGACCTGAGCGCGGCGACGCAGGCATTCCACACGCTACGCGGCATTGCCTACGCGACGAACTACGAAGACGTGCTGGCGCGGCATCGCGACGTGCTGAATCCCAACGTGATCTGGAATATCGAGTTTGGTCTGCAGTTGGATAATCGCGCGATGCGCGCGGCGCAGCGCACGCGCGCGGAACTCTTCTACAAGCTGAATGCGCTGTTGCAGCGCTACGACGTGCTGATCTGTCCGGCCTCGATCGTGCTGCCATTCCCGGTCGAAGCCCGGGATATTCGTGATGCGGTCGGCCAGCACTTCGAGACCTACATCGACTGGCTCGCTATCACGTATGCGCTGACGCTCACCGGCATGCCGGTCATCGCGATTCCGTGCGGGATGAGCGCGAGCGGGCTGCCTGTCGGTATTCAGATCGTCGGCAAGCCGCGTGGCGAGGCGGCGTTGCTTTGCGCGGCGCGCGCAATCGAAGAGATCATCGGCACCTGGGCCACGGGTAAGCCTTCAGTTTTTTGAACGTCAACCCGCGTGCGATGTGGAGCGTGATTAGCCGTATGCGGAGAGCGGCGTAGGCCCTCACGAAGGCGCTCGTGAAGCTCACATCGTGGCCGGCGCCGCAACGGGCGTGCCGGCCACGACACCAGCCTCTACGTCACATAGGCCTGAGCGACATTGATCAACTGCACGCGGTTGCGCACGTTGAACAACTGCCGCAAACGCCGCAAGTGGTAATCGACGTTATGCGGCGACAGCCCGAGAAAGTAGGCAATCTCCTTATCCCGCTGACCCTGCACGACCGCCTTCAACACCGCATGCTGCAACTCGCTCAACGTGACGCGCTGTTGCTGCGCGGGCGCGATGCCGATCACGCTCTTCGCGTGCGTCCAGATGAATTCGTGGATCGTATGCGCGAACATGAGCGTTTCCGCTACGATCGACTCGGTCATCCAGCGCGGATTGCCGATCTCCGAGTTGAAGCACAAGCTCGCGCTCAGCTCCGGTTCCGGCAGCGGCATTTGCGTGAGAATGCCGCTTTTGCGCCCGGTCACTTCCAGCATGTCGATCAGCCCGCCGAGCCTTTCGCTGCGCATTTGCGCACGCGGCAGGTCGGCGCGCATGTCGGCCGTATTCCAGAGAAACGGCAGGCCGGTGGGCGACGCGAGCGCCACGCGCGGGTCGAGCTCGAAATAACGCTCGCGGAAATAACGCGTGAGCCAGCTATGCGACTCGTAGCTGGTCAGCACGAACATCGTCTTGTGATGCGCCGACGTGCGCGTGGCCGAATAGCTGAACGAGTCGAAGCCCAGTTGCTTGATGCGCTGCCGCACGAATTCGATGCGGTCCTGCGCGCTGCCAAAGCGCACCAGCGGACTGATGACGGGTGCGGCGCGCCGCGCGGCGGGCGAGGGCGTGCCGATCTCCTCCTCGGTGAAGAGCGTGAGAAAGCCTGCGGGCGCCACGCCTGTTGCGGTGCGGTTGGGTGCCCTGGATGCTTCAGCCGCGTGGGCTGATTTCTCGAGTTGCCGCGTGCCGGCCGGGTAAGCCGGTTGGGCGGCAACCGCCGAGTTGTATGCTGCCGACGCGTGCCCGGCTTCACCTTGCGGCGAACCGGTCAACCAGTGCGGCAGCGTATCGCATTCGTGTTCCATGAAACGGTAGCTCCGGCGTTCGAAACGCGTGAAAGACGACAACCTGAATGATTAGCTATTTCCAGAAATTGCGGTAGCCGGTTCCTTGCTATCATTTTTGAGTTCTTGCTCCGACAGAGGATCGGCAACGCGGGCATGGCAGGGTTCACTCTTCATATGGCACCTCCCTGGGAATGGACGTGATGGTACGAATTCCAAAACTCACAACGACGCTCGCCTACGACCGCTACATGGCGGGCCAGAAACTGGTGTCGAGCGTGAATCGCCCGTGGCGGCACCTGGTGCTGCGCTCGTATCTCGAACCGAACGAGCAGGAACTGCTGGAAGCGCCCGGCTTGCAGGACCTCACGCTGATGACCCTCGCGAGCGGCGCCGAGCATCTCGAGCGCAACCTGAACGGGCGCTGGGAAAGCGCCGATCTGCGCGTGGGCGACCTCTGGTTCGTGCCGCCCGCGCCGATCTCGTGGCGTTGGCGCTCGATCAGCGATGAGCCGCTGTCGACCGTCCATTTGCACCTCGAGCGCAGCCTGATCGAGAGCGTCGCCGATCAGATGGAGCTTGGCGGCTCCCGCGAGCTGTCGCTCGGCGACGCGATGCAGTTTCGTGATCCGCTGATCGCCGCCATGCTTGCCGCTTTGCATCGCGCCGCCGCCGATCCGTCCGACTCGCGTCTGTATGTCGATGCGCTGGTTCACGCGCTCGCCGCGCATCTGTTGCAGCACTATGCGCGCGGCCGCCCTGCGTCGGCCGGAACGCCGGCGCGCCCGCAACGCCTCGTGCCGCGCCGGATCCACCGTGTAACCGATTACATCCGCGCCAATCTCGACGGCGATCTCGCGATCAGCGAACTGGCCGCACAGGCGGGGCTAAGCAGTTTCCATTTTGCGCGGGTGTTTCGCCGCGAGACCGGCGAGACGCCGCATCAGTACGTATCGCGATTGCGGCTTGAGGAAGCAGCGCGGCTATTGCGTGCCACCGATCAGACCGTGCTGCAGATTGCGATCGCGGTTGGTTTCGAGAATGCCAGTCATTTCTCCGTGCAGTTCAAGCGTGGCTACGGCGTGACGCCGCTCGCTTACCGGCTGCGCGGCTGAAGTACGGATTGCGCGGCTGGAAGTGGCCGGCTGGTCAGCAGGCAGCGGCGGGACGACGGTTAACGGTTCGACGCAGCCGCATGAGGGCACCGGAGCCTCGCCGTTTGCGCCGCCGGGCAGTCCTGCCGCCTTGCCTCCGACCGCATGCAGGGCTGGCTCGCGGCAATGTACAGTCCGATGAGCCGCTTTGGGGGAATCACGCACATCGCGCAGTGTGCTGCGCATTGCGCGGCTTGCAAACTACGAAGTTTCGTGGCGGCCAGGCGGTTGGACCTGGCATGGACGTGCCGATGTGGCTTGCCGGGCGTTGTTCGCTCAAACCGTCGGCACTGGTCCAACTGGCCTGACCAGCCGAACCGGAACTGTATCTGTCGAAGCCTTGCATCGGACGACAGAATCATGTGCCTGCGGCCTAGCTTCCGCCCTTCGTCAAAACCTCCGACCGACCATTCCATTCACCCTCACACTGGAAACCTGGCGATGACCCGACTCCGAATCACCTCCTGCGGCCATGTCTTTACCGCCGAAACCCATCCGGACGCGCCGCAAACCGTGGCCGCTTTCCTCAAGCTCCTGCCGTACCGGCAAAAGCTCATTCATGTGCGCTGGAGCGGCGAAGGCTGCTGGGTGCCGCTCGGCGACTTTAAGCTCGAGAACGACGGCGCGGCGGTCGGCTTCGAGAATCACACGAGCCATCCGTCGGTCGGCGACATTCTGTTTTATCCCGGCGGCTACAGCGAAACCGAGATCATTCTCGCGTACGGTTCGTGCTGCTTCGCGAGCAAGATGGGGCAACTCGCGGGCAACCACTTCCTGACGATCGTCGAAGGCAAGGAGAAGCTGCGTGAGCTCGGCACCAAGGTGTTGTGGGAAGGCGCGCAGGACGTGCTGTTCGAGAAGGTCTGAAGCGGCGGCGCAGTGTCGCGCAAGGGGATGCTCGCGGGCGATGTTCACGCGGAGTTGTTTCTGCGGGACGCGCCGGTTCGGACAGGTCCTAACCCTGGTTAATTTTTGTTCCGTAAATCGCGCATACTGGAGGCGCCCGGGCGGCTTGCGCAGCGCTCACCCTTTGCCTCCTGAGCGCGGTTTGCCGTCCATGCGGTCGCGTTGAGTGCGTCCCGAAGGAAGTCTCCTTGGGGCGGCGCGGAACACCTATTTTCGCCGCCACGCGGCGCCAGGTCTCCCACATGACAGATTCGCACGTACTGCCGCTCTCCGCTTTCGCCAAACAGTTGCGCCTGCAACAGGTCGAACTGACCGAGCGCTGGATGAAGGCCGTTTTTCACGACGCAGAATTGACCGAGTCCGACCGGCTCACTTACGAGCAACTGGCCGATCATGTCCCGAATATCCTCGACGAAATCTGCAGCGTGCTGGAGAGCCAGGATATGGACCAGGTCGAGAGCGCGATCGAACACGACGCGCGTCTGCACGGCAAATTGCGCTGGAAGCAAGGCTACCGGATCGACGAACTGGTGCGCGAGCTCGATCTGTTCCGGCAGATGCTGACCGGCGCGATCGTCGAATTCAGCGAGGCGCGGCCGTTTTTCACGCGGCGTCATGAGGAGCGGGCGCGGCATTTCATCGACGAAGCCGTGAGCTTTGTCACGCTGACCTCGATCCGCGAGGTCGTCAACGAGCGCGACCGCAAGATCGACGACTACACCGGGCGCCTCGAGCGCGCCAACCACGAACTGACGCTCAAGCAACAGTTGGTCGGCGATCTGTACGAGTCGCGCATGCAGATCACGCGCAGCGTCGTGCACGATTTGCGCAACTTTCTCAATGTGTTTTCAATGGCGCTGCAGCTGATCAGCCGCGCGCCGGCCAAAGTCGAGACGGCGCTCGCGCTGGCGAACCGTCAGGCGGCCGATATGAAAACGCTGGTCGACGAACTGGTCGAATACTCGGTGGTGCTCGGCGACGACAGTCCGCTCGTGCTGGAAAGCTTCGCGCTGCGCGAGCTGTTCGACGAACTGGTGATTTCGTGCGAAAGCGCGATCGAAGCGAAAGGGCTGCGGCTGCTGACCGCCTTCGACGGCGCGCTGGATGTGGTTGTCTCCAACCGTCTCAAACTCAAACAGGTCGCGCTCAACCTGTTGACCAACGCGGCCAAATACACCAAGGCGGGCCAGGTCGAATTGAGCATGACGGCGACGGAAAACGATCGCTGGCGCCTGCGTGTGTCGGACACGGGCGTGGGCATCGGCGCGTCGGACCGGGAGCGCGTATTCAAGGAGTTCGAGCGCGCCACGGATGAGGACATTCCAGGCGCGGGCTTGGGCCTCGCGATCGTCAAGGAATTGTGCCGGGTGCTGCAGGGCGAGATTCGTTTCGACTCGCAGGAGGGCGAGGGGACGATCTTCGAGATCAGTTTTCCGATGCGCCTCGAGGCCGAGGGCGGCTGATCGATCTGCTTGAACGCGGCACGGTCCGCTGTATCAGTTCACGTCTCTTCACGTGTAGTTTTCCTGTATGACTTCCGTTTGACTGCCGAGGGTAGACTCATTTTCGTCGACGTTCGTCCTGTCTGAGAACTTCGACAGGAATTAGCACTGTCGCGTGCGCTGATTTCGGAAAGGTCCAAATCGCTGCTTAGAAATGCCTAAAAATAACGAGCGCGATATAAGACGTTTGGCATTTTAAGTCTTAAACGGGTTATGCCTTTTTTCCAATATAAGCTAAAAAATCGCTTTACACGGTATATTTGTGTGCGGCGACTTTGTGTCGTAACGAGGTAATAACGCTGTCTTAGTTTTCTGTTGGATCGCGTTAAATAGTTAGGATGACATAGTAAAAATCCTGGTGCGTGGATCTTCTATAAAAGATTGGGAGGAATGTTGAGCAAGTCTTATAAGATCGAATGGCGTAGCACGACGCGTACATGCGCGGCGGCGTCCGAGATGGCGAAAAACCGTGGTGGGCGAGGGGTGGCGGGATATGGCGCGCTGGTAGCCGCCGGTACCAGTCTGTTTGGGACGTTGGTGATGGCTTTGCCTGCGAGGGCGGCCGGCGAGTCGCCCAACCCGATCATGAATGCGCCTGTCGAATGGGATGCCGCCGATCTGGCGACTGTCAGTCAAACGCCCGACTCCAACCTGAGCCGTCCAAAAACGCTAACGCTTGCAACTGTTGCGTTGACCGATCCCGTACCCGTCACCCAGTTCATTGCCGTCAGTCAGTTCACCACACCCGCTTTGACGACCTCCGCGTCGGGAGGTGAAAACGCGATGGCGGTCGGCGTCGGTGCGACGGCCATCGACACTAACGCGCTCGCAATCGGCACGAGTTCCGGCGCTGCGCGGGTCAATACGACCGCCGTCGGCGCAGGAGCCGCTGCGTTGGCATCCAATGCGACGGTGGTGGGCGCCGGCGCGACCAGCAACTATTTTGCAGAGAACGGTGTTGCAATCGGCTATAACGCAGCCGTACAGAACGTCAATGCGCTGGCTATCGGGACGAACGTCCAGACGAACGCGGCGAACTCGATCGCGGCGGGTAGCGGCGCCTTTATCGCGGAGGCCGCCACGAAGGCAATCGCGTTTGGTTCCGGCGCGACGGCCACTGCGGCGGGCTCGGTCGCGTTGGGTGCGGACTCCTCCGCGGACCGTGCGAATACCGTCTCGGTCGGTAGCGCCACGCTGCAACGGCAGATCGCCAATGTCGCGGCCGGCACCCAGGGCAGCGATGCCGTCACAGTCTCGCAGTTGAAGGGCATGGCGGGCGTGCTGGGAGGCGGCACCGACGTTGCCGCTGACGGAACGATCGCGAAGCCCGTCTATAAGGTCGGTGGGAGGATATACAACGATGTCGGCTCCGCGCTAGCGGCCGTCGTCACCACCAGTACTCAGGCCAGCGCCGATTCCGTTCAGTACGATTCGACCTCACACGACAGCGTCACGTTAGGCAGCGCTGCCGCGCCGGTTCGGCTCACCAATGTGCGCGCCGCGAACCTCGCTGCCGGCAGTTCGGACGCCGTCAACGGCGCGCAGCTGTTCGCCACCAATCAGGCCGTCGCGCAGAACACCGGCAGCATTACGAACCTGGATCAGCGCGTCACTGACAACACGACGAACATCAGCAATCTCGACCAGCGCGTCACTGACAACACGACGAACATCAGCAATCTCGACCAGCGCGTCACTGACAACACGACGAACATCAGCAATCTCGATCAGCGCGTCACCGACAACACGACGAACATCAGCAACCTCGACCAGCGCGTCACCGACAACACGACAAGCATCAGCAATCTCGATCAGCGCACCACGACGATCGAAGGCGACGTGAGCAACATCACGAACCAGATCACCAACGGCGAGATCGGGCTTGTTCAGCAGGATCAGACCTCGCGCAATCTCACCGTGGCGAAAGACACGGACGGCGCCCGCGTCGATTTCACCGGCACCGGCGGCGCCCGCGAGTTGACGGGCATTGCGGCGGGCACCACGGACGCATCAGCGGTCAATCTCGGCCAGTTCAAACCGATGGTGGCCGCGCTGGGCGGCGGCGCGCAGATCAACGCCGATGGTTCGCTGACCGGCCCAAGCTATCACGTGCAGGGCGGCACGCAAACCACCGTCGGCGACGCGCTCGGCTCGCTCGACAATGGCCTCAGTACCTTGCAGCAGAGCATGGAGACTGGCGGTATCGGCATGGTCACGCAGGACCCCGTGTCGCGCGTCATCAATGTCGGTGCGGTGACGGACGGCAAGCTGGTCAATATGGCCGGCACCGCGGGCCATCGCGTCATCACAGGCGTGGCGGCCGGCGCGGTCAGTCCTGCCAGCAGCGACGCGGTCAACGGCTCGCAACTGTATGCGCAGGCGGCCAGCACGGCGGTGGCACTCGGCGGCGGGGCAACCGTCAACGCGGACGGTTCGGTCTCGGCACCGTCGTATAGCGTGGGCGGCACGGTCGTGAACAATGTCGGCAGCGCGATCACCAACCTGGATGGCCGTGTGACGCAGAACAGCAGCGATATTTCCGGTCTGCAGACCACCGTTGGCAATCTTGGCGGCGCGGTCGCGAATGCGGTCCAGTACGACAGCTCGGCGCATGACAGGATCACGCTCGGCGGCGTGGCGGCCAATGCCCCGAAAGTCCAACTGACCAATCTGCAGGACGGCACACTATCGGCCACCAGTACCGATGCAGTGACGGGAGCGCAACTCTGGAACACCAACCAGACTGTCAGCACGCTCAGTCAGCAGATCAACGTGGTGCGGAACAACCAGACCACCGGCAGTCCCTACGTTGCCGTCAACAGTTCCGGTACAGCGGCGCAGGCAATCGGCAACGGTTCTGTGGCGATCGGCGGCGGCTCGAAAGCATCGGCGCCGAATTCGGTGGCGATCGGCGAAGGCTCGGTGGCCGATGTGACGAACACGGTTTCGGTAGGCTCGTCCGGCAGCGAGCGCCGCATCACCAACGTCGCCGCCGGGCAGGGCCCAACCGACGCCGTCAACATGCAGCAGTTCCAGGGGGGCTTGAGCGACATGGCGCGCAACGCCTATTCCGGAACGGCGTCGGCGCTGGCGCTGACGTCGATCCCCGAAGTCGATGCCACGAAGAACCTCGCCATCGGCGTCGGAACGGCCGGTTACAAGGGGTATCAGGCGGTGGCGGTGGGGCTGTCGGCGCGCGTCACGCAGAGTCTGAAGGTGAAGCTCGGCGCGGGCATCAGTTCCGCCACGACCGCGGTCACGGCCGGTGCGGCGTATCAGTGGTAACGGGGCGGCGGGAAATCGGCGCGCTTGAAATGCGCCGCTAGACAGTCAGCGAGCGACACCCGCTGCAGCGGCACCCCGCACGTCGGAACGCACGGGGTGCCGAACGACATTTACTTGAAGAGCTTCATCGCCTGCGAGAGCGTATTGACCACGCCCCATGCGAGCGGCAGCGTCACATACAGCCAGAAGACGGCGAGTTTGACCTTGCTGGTCTGCACTGCTTGAACGGTCGACATGCGAGTCTCCTTAAGCGCCTTTGGCGAGTTGTGCGTCGGACATGTGGTGCTTGTCGTCCACACGCTTGATCAGCAGGTTGCAGATGAAGCCGACTACCAGCAGCACGGCCATGATGTGAACGGTCATCGTGTAGGCGTCCGCCTTGGCGACGCCCTGCGCGACTTCATAGGCGCGAATGTAGTTCACCAGCACCGGACCGGCGACGCCCGCCGCGGCCCACGCCGTCAGCAGACGCCCGTGAATACCGCCGACGAACGCCGTGCCGAACATGTCGGCGAGATAGGCCGGCACGGTGGAGAAGCCGCCGCCGTACATCGTCAGGATCACGCAGTAAGCAAGCACGAAGAGGGCGATATGACCCGACGCCGCGAAACCCGGCACGAGGTAATACAGCACCGCGCCGAGCGCGAAGAAGATGAAGTAGGTGTTCTTACGGCCGATCCAGTCCGACGCCGACGCCCAAACGAAACGGCCGCCCATGTTGAAGAGCGACAACAGGCCGACGAAGCCGGCCGCAGCGGCTGCCGTCACCGTGTCCTTGAAGCTCTCCTGAATCATCACCGAGGCCTGGCCGAGAATGCCGATGCCGGCGGTCACGTTCAGAAACAGCACGAGCCAGATCAGATAGAACTGCGGCGTCTTCAGCGCCTGATCGATATGCACGTGATTGCGCGAGATCATCTTGTTCTGGCCGGTGGTGCTCGGCGTCCAGCCGGCCGGCTTCCAGTCCGCGGGCGGCACGCGGATCGCGAGCGCGCCGATCGTCATCGAGATGAAGTAGGCGATGCCGAGCACGACGAACGTTTCGGCCACGCCGATGCTGGTCGCGCTGCGGAAGTGGTTCATCAACGCCACGGACAGCGGCGCGGCGATCATCGCGCCACCGCCGAAGCCCATGATCGCCATGCCGGTCGCCATGCCGCGGCGGTCCGGGAACCAGCGGATCAGCGTGGACACCGGCGACACGTAGCCGAGTCCCAGTCCGATTCCGCCGATCACGCCGTAGCCCAGATAGAGCAGCACGATCTGATGCAGATACACGCCGAGCGCGGAAACCAGGAAGCCGCCGCCGAAGCAGCATGCGGCGGTAAACATCGTGCGGCGCGGGCCGACGCGTTCGAGCCACTTGCCGGCGAAGGCCGCCGACAAACCGAGGAACACGATCGCCAGCGAAAAGATCCAGCCGAGCGAGGTCAGCGACCAGTCATCCGCGCTGGATTGCGTAATGCCGATGACCTTGGTCAGCGGACCGTTGAACACGGAAAAGGCGTACGCCTGGCCAATACAGAGGTGGACGGCAAGGGCCGCGGGCGGAACCATCCAGCGCGAAAAACCTGGTTTCGCAACGGTGGCCTGTTTGGAAAAGAAAGGGGCGGAGCCTGAATTCCCGCTCGGCTCGGTGATACTGCTCATGGTCGGTCTCCGGGGTGACGAATTAGTTGTTATCGGCGCGGCACACCAATGCTTGAGGTCTAACGGCGTAAAAACTGCGATTTTTTAATGCCGCCAATATATGTATTTCGATTGCATATGGCGTGTTCGAATTCGCGACGAAATCAACTTCGTCGAACGATAGGGCGCGATCTTGCCCTTGGCAATATGAGATGCAAATACATAAGGTGTTTGCCTAGTGAAACACGACCGTAATCTGTCGAATCGCGGCTTAGCCGTGCTGTTGTCCGGAATAAACTACCGAACGCCCAAAGCAAAGCGGGCCGGCAGTGGCATCTTTCGCCACGCCGGCCCGCTTGGCCACAATCAGGAAAACTCAGGCGACAGTGCGCCCGGTCTTCATTTTCGCCGCCACGAGCACCGAGATCAGGCAGCCAATCGCCAGATAAGCCGCCACCGGATGCCACGAACCGCCGGCAAAGCTGACCAGCGCAACCGCGATAAACGGCGTGAAGCCGCCGCCGACCACGCTCGCCACCTGATAGCCCACGCCCGCACCGCTGTAGCGATACTCGGTGCCGAACAGTTCGGTGAACATGGGCTGCTGCACGCTCACCACCATGTCGTGCGCAACGTTGGCGAGCATGACGGCGAACACCACGATCCACACCGTCGAGCGTGCTTCGAGCGCAAGGAAGAACGGCACCGCGCTCAGCATGCCGACCAGCGCGCCGGCGATATACACGCGGCGGCGGCCGAAACGATCCGCCAGCAAGGCGAAGCACGGAATCGTCACGCAACTCAGCGCGCCCACCAGCAAACCGATGGTGAGGAAGAACTCGCGCGGCATGTGCAGATTCGCCGTCGAGTAGTTCAGTGCGAAGGCGGTCACGATATACATCGTGAACAACTCGGCAAGACGCAGCGCGATGATCAACAGAAACGCCTTCGGATGCCGCAGCAAGGCTTCGACGATCGGCAGGCGAACGCTGCGTTCACCGTGCTTGCCGACTTTCTCGACAAATTCCTTCGACTCTTCCATGCTCGAGCGGATCCACAGCGCGATCAGCACCAGCACCACGCTGAACAGGAAGGGCAGGCGCCAGCCCCAACTCAGGAACGAGGCGTTGTCCATGGAACGGCTGATCAGCGCGATCAGTCCGGTCGAAAGTACGAGGCCCACGCCGTAGCCGACCTGCACGCCGCTGCTGTAGAACGCTTTCTTTTTCTCGGGCGCACTTTCGACGGCCATCAACGCCGCGCCGCCCCATTCGCCGCCCACCGCGAAGCCCTGGATCGCGCGCAGACTCACGAGCAGCGCCGGCGCCCACCAGCCGATGCTGGCGAACGACGGCAGCAGGCCGATGGCGGCGGTCGACAGACCCATCATCATTACCGTGAGCACCAGCATGCGCTTGCGTCCGAGCCGGTCGCCGTAGTGTCCGAACACGAAGCCGCCGAGCGGGCGGAACAGAAAGCCGACGCCGAAGGTGGCGAACGCGGCGAGCGTCCCCATCGCCGGGCTGACTTTGGGGAAAAACTCGGCATTGAATACGAGCGCTGCGACGATGCCGTACAGCAGGAAGTCGTACCAGTCGACCACGGCGCCGACAAAGCTGCCGAGTGCCGCCTGGCGAGCCTGGCTGCGCGCTTTGCGGCTGTCGGCCGTGGCGGCCGTCGGGATGGTGGTGCTCATGAAATTGTCTCCTTGAAACGCTCGGGCTGCCCGGACCGTGCGGCGGGCACAGGACTGTGGCCGCTCGCGATCGATTGCAGGATGTGCGAAGGTTAATGATGCGGAGTCGATCTCACAATCCACATCCGCGCGAAATTGCGCGATCATCGAACATGAATGCGCGCATAGCGCGCGTTTTGCGCGTTTACACCGAGTGTCGCGCGCGAGCGCGTGTCAATGAACCGCCGGAAAGCGGCCCGTGCTACCGTGAGGCGTAATCCTCAAAACAACAGTGACTGATATACTACATACGGAATATTGATTTTTGCGGCGTTGCAGCATATGATTGAGTCATTCCTTCACTCAATCATCCGGAGCTACAAATGGAAGTTGTTCCTCTCTCGCTGCTCGCCATAGCTTTTGTCGGTTTAGGCTCTGCCGCCACTGTGTTGTTGACCCGCTGGATTCCGCAGCCGGTCGCGCAGCTTGCAGCGCAACATGGCCGCTTCGTCGGTCTGGGCGAGCAACGCGCGGCGGTGGCAAGACCGTATCGTGCGCATGTTCAACAAGAGGCGATGAATGTCGTCAGAACTTCAAACTGAAGCAGTGGCCACACCGTTGACGTTGTCATTGCAGCCGATCGGCGCGAGCGCAAGCTTGCGCGATCAGGCGTATGCCATGCTCCGCCAGGCTATCGCCGACGCGGATATCTACCAGAACCGTGAAGAAATCCGTCTCGACGAGCGGGTGCTGAGCGAGTCGCTCGGCGTTAGCCGCACGCCGGTGCGTGAGGCCATGACGCTGCTCGAACAGGAAGGTTTTCTGCGCATGGTGCCGCGCCGCGGCATCTATATCGTGCGTAAGAGCAAGCGTGAAATCGTCGAGATGATCCAGATGTGGGCCGCGCTCGAAAGCATGGCGGCGCGCCTTGCCACGCTGCACGCCACGGACGAGGAAATCGCCCGTCTGCGCCACATGTTCGACAACTTCCGCGACGCGACGCCGGCTGAACACATCGCCGAGTATTCGGACGCCAACATCGCGTTTCACCAGGCGATCGTCGAGTTGTCCAAGTCGCAGATCATTCTCGACACGATCAAGAACATCTTCATCCACGTGCGCGCGATTCGCCGCATGACCATTTCGCAGAGCGACCGCGCGTCGCGCTCGATCGTGGATCATTTGCGCATTATCGAGGCGCTGGAAAAGCGCGATACCGAGCTGGCCGAGCGTCTTACGCGTCAGCATTCGCTCGATCTGGCCGCGTTCGTCGAGGCCAATTGCGATTTTCTGGATTGACGCGGCTGGCAGCCTAAGCGGCGTTTGATGGTCGGGTAGGACAGGAAGGGCCCGCGGTGGAGACACCGGCGGGCCTTTTTTGTTTGCGTCGAACCCAGACGGCGCGTGGCTTGCCGGGCAGTGCGGGATAAACCTCGCTTGACGGTCTTAAAAATATGGTATGTGATATATCAAAAGACGCGAACCGAAAGTTAGCGCCGGTGTGTCACTCGCATCGAGCGACGGCGCTAACGCTTTTGTCACGAGAACGAGCCGCGGAGCCAATGCGGCGGAGCACGCACCGAATTTGCCAGGAAATTACAAGTAGACGCCCTTTCAACAACTACGTTGCTCGTGACCAGAGTACGGCGCTCAAGCGCAAGCCCTGGTCGACACAGGAGACAGGACATGAGCAAAGCACTCGACGGTGTGCGCATTCTCGACTTCACGCATGTGCAATCCGGGCCCACCTGCACGCAACTGCTTGCATGGTTCGGCGCGGATGTCATCAAGGTGGAGCGGGCGGGCGCGGGAGACATCACGCGCGAACAGTTGCGCGATATTCCCGATGTGGACAGCCTCTACTTCACGATGCTCAACCACAACAAGCGCTCCGTCACGATCGATACGAAGAATCCTGAAGGCAAGCAGGTGCTGGAGGCGCTGATCCAGAAATGCGACGTGCTGGTCGAGAACTTCGCACCGGGCGCGCTGGACCGCATGGGCTTCACTTGGGAACGGATTCAGGAACTGAATCCGCGCATGATCGTTGCGTCCGTCAAGGGTTTTGGTCCTGGGCCGTACGAGGACTGCAAGGTCTACGAGAACGTCGCGCAATGCGCGGGCGGCGCGGCCTCGACGACCGGCTTCGACGACGGTCCGCCGGTCGTGACAGGCGCGCAGATCGGCGACAGCGGCACTGGCCTGCATCTGGCGCTCGGCATCGTCACGGCGCTGTATCAGCGCACGCACAGCGGACGCGGTCAGCGCGTACTCGCCGCGATGCAGGACGGTGTGCTCAACCTGTGCCGCGTGAAATTGCGCGACCAGCAGCGGCTCGAACGCACCGGCGTGATGAAAGAGTATCCGCAATATCCTAACGGAGAGTTCGGCAAGGCGGTGCCGCGTGCGGGCAATGCGTCGGGCGGCGGTCAGCCGGGCTGGATCCTGAAGTGCAAGGGCTGGGAAACGGACCCGAACGCTTATATCTACTTCATCACGCAGGCGCCGGTGTGGGCCAGGATCTGCAACGTGATCGGCAAGGAGGAGTGGGCCACGGATCCCGATTACGCGACGCCCGCCGCGCGCCTGCCGCACCTGAAGGACATCTTCGCCGAGATCGAACGCTGGACCATGACGAAGACCAAGTTCGAGGCCATGCAGATCCTGAACAAGTACGACATTCCGTGCGGACCGATTCTGTCGATGAAGGAAATCGCCGAAGAACCGTCGCTGCGCAAAACCGGCACGATTGTCGAAGTGGATCATCCGACTCGCGGCAAGTATCTGACGGTTGGTAATCCTATCAAACTGTCCGACAGTCCGACCGAAGTCACGCGCTCGCCGTTGCTGGGTGAACATACCGACGAAGTCATGGCCGAGCTGGGCTATTCACCCGAGCAGGTCAGTGCATTGCGCACTGCCGGCGCGATCTAGGCCGATCCACGTAAACAGGGAGCGACGTATGGATACATGGATGCGGTTCATGTCTAGCGATGGCGGCGTTGTGTTCGGCCGTGTGGAAGGTGGCTATCTGCACGAGTATGAAGGTCTGGAGCACCCGGTGCCGACCGGCGCCGTGCTGTCGACGCGCGCGCTGACGCCGGTGGCGCCGTGCGCGCCCGGCAAGATCGTCGCGCTGTGGAACAACTTTCACGCGCTGGCGGCGAAGCTCGACAAACCGGTGCCCGCACATCCGCTTTTTCTGTTGAAGCCCGCGGGTTCGGTGATCGGATCGGGTGAGCCGATCAGGCGGCCGCTCAGCTATACGGGCAAGATCGTCTATGAAGGCGAACTCGGCATTGTGATCGGACGGCGCTGCCGTGATGCGAGCGTTGAAGAGGCGGCCGCAGCGATTTTCGGCTACACGCTCGTCAACGATGTCACCGCTGCCGATCTGCTGAACGAGAATCCGCACTTTCCGCAATGGTGCCGCGCAAAGGGCTTCGATACGTTCTGCTGTGTCGGGCCGGCGATCGTCTCCGGTTTCGACTGGCAGCAAGCGCGTCTTGTCACCATGCTCGATGGTGTGGAGCGGCAGAACTATCCGCTCGCCGATATGGTTTTCTCGCCCGCCGAGCAGGTGAGTCTGATCTCGCAGGATCTCACGCTCGAGCCGGGTGATGTGATTGCGTGCGGCACGTCGGTCGGCGTCGGCTCGATCAAGGATGGCGCGACCGTAACGGTCACGGTGGACGGGATCGGCACGCTGAGCAACACCTTGAGCGCCGCGCGCGCGGGCGCCGCCGCGGGCGCGCAGCCGGTTGCTGAAGGCGCTGTCTGAACGGTTGACCGATCGCGATCCGTTGGGGTCGCGCCCCTGCATTCCGGTACGGAGGAGCACGCATGCCGCTAGCGTATGACAGTACCGTCTGGTGTTCGCTGGCCGTGGTGTTTGCTTCCGTGTTGGCCGTTGCGCTTGCCGCAGTCGGGCAACTGCCGCTCGAACGGCGACCGAAGCGCCGACCTGACTGGCACGCCGGGGCATTGGCCGCCATGCTCGCAGGCCTTTTCGCAGCAGGCATGGGTGCAAGCGACGGCGTGGTCGGCGCCGCGGTGTCGGGTGCCGTGCTCGGCGCGTGGCTGGTGCGCCGGCGCAATCTTGCGCGGCGCCCGCGCCTCGTTGCGCTGTTGGGCAGCAGCATGGGGCTCGCTGTTATGGCGGGCGGCTTCGCGCGTTATCTGTCGTCGGCGGCGCAGGCGAATGTCGAGCGCGTCGAACTCTATGTCGCCGTGTTCATCGGCGCGTTGATCTTTGCCACCTCGGCCGTTGCGTTCTGCAAACTGCGCGGTGCGCTGCAAGTCGGCGTGGTCGCGCGCCCGGGGCATGGCGTCGTCAACCTGTTCGCAGTGTTGCTGTGTGGCTGGCTCGGCTATGGATTCGTGACGGAAACGGCGCAGCCATTCGGAATCGCCGCGCTCCTCGCGATGAGTGCGCTGGCTTGTGCGATGGGCGTGCATCTAATGCTCAGCCGCGAGTATTCCGACGGCCACGAGCATGGTCACACTCCAGGCACACTCGCCTTTGCCGCGCGTTGCCATAGCCTGACGATGGGCAAGCAGGGGCTGTTGGCACGAATCGAATGGCGCGGTGGAGAAGAGCAGGGCTGGATGCTGCGCGACGTCACAACAGACTGTGTGCGTACGGCGGCCTACCCGTATCGTCGAAACGGCGGCAATGGTGTGAGTGCTCAAGTGCGGCAACGTGCGTGCGACCGCCACCGGCCGGATCGCGCTACGACACGGCGCACGCTATGAGTGCTCGCACATTCAGGTGGGCTGGTATGACGTGTCGCGGGACCGTGATCCCGCGAACACCCTTACTCACCTGCCGGCGCGAACTCGCTGAAGTACTGCGCCTTCTTGTGCAGAATCATTTGCGCGAGAAAGTCGGCGTCGTATGCGCTATGCAGATGGGCGTGAAAGCGCTCGATGTAGGCAGTAATTCGAGCCGCCTCGCTGTTGAATTCCTTGAGCACGTCGAGCGTGGTGCGATCCCAGCGGAAGCGCAGGCCGAGGTCGCTGAAGGCGGCGTTGTACGCGCTCAGGTGGGCGTCGTCGGGATGGATTGCGGCAACGCGAGCAGTGTGCGCGCTGGGCTGAAACTCAACCAAAGCGTGATTCATGAGCGGCCTCCTGGGCAGACGAGTGATGGAACTCGCTTGCAGCATAGAAGTCCTGACGAATCCGCAATAGTTAAAGTTTCATTGGCTATCCATAGCCTACTGCTTATACACGCTCAATTCCTTGACGCGCGTGATCTTCTCGATCAGATTCGCGCCTTCCTCCATCAGGAAGCGCTTGAATGCGACGGCTACCGGCGGCAGGCGCTTGTTCTTTCGATGCACCACGTACCAGTTGAGCATGACCGGAAAGCTCTCGACATCGAGCACGACCAGATGGCCGAGTTGCAATTCGAGGCTGATGGTATGCGCGGACAGAAAGGCGATACCCATGCCCGCGATCACGGCCTGCTTGATCGTCTCGGTGCTCTTGATCTCCATGGCGATCTTGAGGTTGGCAAGCCGACCGGCAAAGCCTTCTTCCATCGAATTCCACGTGTCCGAGCCGCGTTCCCGCACGATAAACGCTTCGTTCGCCAACTGGCTGAACTTGATGTTGCGCTTGTTAGCGAGCGGATGCGTGGGCGCCGCGACGATCACATACGGGTGCGGTGCAAACGGCTCGTTGGTCGCGTCGGTCTCGTGGGGCGGACGCACCATCACCGCAAGATCGGTCTGGTTGGTGGCGAGTTGATGCAGCAGTTCCTCGCGATTGTGCACGGCGAGATTGAGCACGACGCCCGAGTAGCGACGCGTGAATTCGGCCAGCAGCCGCGGAAAGAAGTAGTCGCCGGCGCTGATCACCGCGACATTCAGCTTGCCGCCGGAGACGCCTTTGAGCTGACTCATCGCTTCGTCGACTTCGTGGAACTGCTGAATGATCGCGCGGCTGTAGTGAAGCATTTCGGTGCCGGCCGGCGTCAGATAGATTTTTTTGCCGAGTTGTTCGAACAGCGGCAGCCCGGCGTGTTCTTCGAGTTGCCGGACCTGAGTGGAAACGGCCGGCTGCGTGAGGTGCAATTCCTCCGCGGCGCGCGAGAAGCTCAGGTGGCGTGCCACCGTTTCGAAAACCTTCAGTTGCCGCAGAGTCGCATTCCGCATCGTCATGACCGATGTATAAGCAAATGTGAATCAACATAATAACAAACTTTAATTATTAGTAATTCAGCAATGACCCTAGCATGGCTCTGTATAAGAAAGCAGAATTGCCGCCGCAGCGGCTGGCGAAAAACTCGGGGTTAACGCTTGGATTCAAGGCCTGATGGACGAGGCAGCCGGGCCTCAAGGTGTAAAAGGCATTAAATGATCGGAATAAAGCACTTCCCAGAAAGCGATGATTTAAGCCGGTCTATTTTTAAAGCAGAGAATTAAAGACGCAAATATCAAATATTACCGAAGAGCGCGGCTTTTCGGGGCATAACCATAAGGTGGAACGCATACAGCGCGGCGCGTCGCCGAGACGACTTCCTTCGGGACGCTGGCCGGCTGCACCGGACAAATAGTGGAGACAAAGCGAATGGACGATATCAGTCAGCAGACTACGAGCCGCGCATTTTGGGGCAACCGTTGGTGGCAACTCGTCATCGGCATGGTGTGCATGGCTCTCGTGGCCAATCTTCAATATGCGTGGACGTTGTTCGTCACGCCGATGAACGCGCGGCATCACTGGGGCGAAGCGTCCATTCAACTTGCGTTCGCAATTTTCATCCTCACTGAAACGTGGCTCGTGCCGCTCGAAGGCTGGCTCGTCGACAAGTTCGGACCTCGGCCCGTGGTCGCGGGCGGCGCGATTTGCGCGGGCATTGCGTGGGTGATGAATTCGTACATCACGACCCTGCCGATGCTGTACGTCTCCGCGGTTATCGCCGGCATCGGCGCGGGCGGCGTGTACGGCACCTGCGTGGGCAATGCGTTGAAATGGTTTCCCGACAAGCGCGGGCTTGCCGCAGGTCTCACCGCTGCGGGCTTCGGCGCAGGCGCCGCGGTGACGGTGATTCCCATCGCCAACATGATCACGCGTTCGGGTTATGAGCATACGTTCTTCTTCTTCGGCATTCTGCAAGGCGGATGCATTCTCGCGCTCGCGCTGCTGTTGAAGAAGCCGAACCTGCGCTCGCAAGCGGCGCCGAAGAAGAAATTCGCCGTGTCGAAGGTCGATTTCACGCCGGGTCAGATGATCAAGACGCCGGTGTTCTGGGTGATCTATGTATCGTTCGTCGCCGTGGCCGCGGGCGGTTTGATGGCGACCGCGCAGATCGGTCCGATCGCGAAAGACTGGGGTCTCGCACGCATCCCGATGACGATCTTCGGCATGACCTTGCCGCTGTTGACGGCCACGCTTTCCATCGACAACGTCTGCAACGGTTTTACGCGTCCGCTGTGCGGCTTCATCTCCGACAAGCTCGGCCGTGAAAACACGATGTTCGTGATCTTTATCGGCGAGGGCCTGGCGTTGCTCGGTCTGATGCAATACGGCACGAACCCGTACGCGTTCATGACGTTCGCCGCGTTGATCTTCCTGTTCTGGGGTGAAATCTTTTCGATCTTCCCGGCGATCTGTGCCGATACCTTCGGCAGCAAATATGCCGCGGCCAACGCAGGCACCTTGTACACCGCCAAGGGCACAGCCTCGCTGCTGGTGCCGATTGCGTCGGTACTGTCGGCGACGGGCGGATGGAATCTCGTGTTCATCGTCTCAGCGGTCGTGACGATCGCCGCGGGCGTCGCCGCGAAGTTCGTACTCGCGCCGATGCGCTCGCGCTGGATCGAAACGCACAACGAGCCGCAAGGTGTGCTTGCCGTTGCCGGCACCGGCAAGGCTTCGCGCTTGAGCCATTGGCCTGAGCAGACAGGAGAATAGGCGAATGGCCTACACCCGGCAGTGACGTCATGAATGTTTCGTTGCAGCAACTCAAGGTGTTTGTCGCCGTCGCGCGTGAGCGGAGTTTTACGCGCGCGGCGCGCGAGTTCGACTTGACGCAGTCGGCGGTGAGTCGTTGCGTGCGCGAACTCGAAGAAGCCGTGGAATTGAAACTGTTCGACCGCACCACGCGCCAGGTCGAACTGACGCATGCGGGCGCGAGCCTCGAGCGAAGAATCGGCCGGCTGCTCGATGAAATCGAACTCACGCTGCGCGAAGAGCGGGCCGCTTACGACGGCCACACCGGCGTGGTGGTGATCGCCAGCAATCCGGTGTTGTCGTCGAGTTGGGTGGCGCAGGGACTCGCGCGCTGCGCGGCGGCTTTTCCTGAGCTAACCGTCTGCGTCAGGGATCAGCCGCAAAGCGGCGTGCTCGCGAGCGTCGAACAAGGCGAGGTGGACTTTGGCGTGGTCTCGATGGCCGAGCCGCTTGCCGGTGACCTGTTGCACGCGCAACTGGTTTTCACGACGCCCCTCCATGCGGTGATGCCACCTGCGCATCCGCTTGCCCGCCATGCGAGTGTTGCATGGAACGAGCTGCATGAATGGGCGCTCATCACGCTGAACGCCGACACCGGTGTGCGCGCGGCGCTCGAACTCGCCTTCAACGCGAACGGCGTGAAACGACGGCCGGTGCAGGAACTCGGACATGTCGCGGCAGTGTTGCGCATGGTCGAACTCGGGCTCGGCGTCGGCATATTGCCCATCGACGCGCATTGGCCTGCAATAAGCGCGTCACTGGTCAGCCGGCCGCTCGCGCCGGTGATGAATCTGGCGACACTGCTCGTGCATCGCCGCAACCGTTCCCTCCGACCCAACGCCGCAGCAGGGTGGGCACAGTTCTCCGCCACTTCACAGACCGCCGACGTGTCGCCGTCCGCTTCGCAGTTGCAGACGAAGCCGACCGTTGCGCGCGACGGCGTGGTTCTCCACGAGCCCTAGCGTCCTGTACCCCAAAACGGCACGCACTCAGCCCACGCAACATCCAAGCAAGGAGCTTCATGATGGAAACTGAAACCGACCTCAGGCGCCATGATCTGCTGATTGACGGCAAACGCCTGCCGCCCGGCACCGGCGAATATTCCGTCGATATCAACCCCGCCACCGAAGAGCCGATCGCGCTGGTTGCGCAAGGCAGCGCCGCCGACGTGGATACCGCCGTGCGCGCCGCGCGCGCTGCATTGAAAGTATGGAACGGTATTCGGACCGCTGAGCGGGCGCGCATTCTGATGCGCCTCGCTGGCCTGATGCGCGCGAATCTCGAGGAACTCGCCGCGCTCGAAAGTCTCGACGCCGGCAAGCCGATCGCGGCCGTGATGCGCCAGGATATTCCCGCCGCGATCGATACGCTCGAATACTACGCAGGCTGGTGCGACAAGATCAACGGTCAGGTCGTGCCGGTGCGACCCGATGCACTGACTTACACGTTGCGTGAACCGGTCGGCGTGGTCGCCGCGATCGTGCCGTGGAATTTCCCGCTGATGATCGGCATGTGGAAAATCGCGCCGGCGCTCGCGTGCGGCTGCACGCTGATTGTCAAGCCCGCGGAGATTACGCCGCTCACCGCGTTGCGCATCGGCGAACTTGCACTCGAAGCGGGTGTGCCGCCGGGCGTGCTGAATATCGTCACCGGCAAGGGGCGGGTGGTCGGCGATGCGCTGGTTGCGCATCCCGGCGTCGACAAGGTGACGTTCACCGGCTCGCCCTCCGTGGGGCGCGGCATTCTGCAAGGCGCCGCCGGCAATTTCAAGCGCGTTACGCTGGAGCTCGGCGGCAAATCGGCCAACCTGATTTTCCCGGATGCCAATCTCGACAACGCGGTACGCGCCGCGGCGTCGGGCATCTTCTTCAATACGGGCCAAGTGTGTTCGGCGGGTTCGCGCATTCTCGCTCATCGCGATGTGTACGACGAAGTGGTCGAGCGGCTGGCCGCGCGCGCGAAATCGATCAAGGTCGGCGACCCGTCGTCGCGCGAAACGTCGATGGGGCCGCTCATCTCCGCGGCGCAGATGAAGACGGTGCTGGGCTATGTCGAGACAGGTCGCGCCGAAGGGGCGTCGCTCGTAACAGGCGGCGCGCGGGTGGGCGAGCGCGGCTTCTTTGTCGAACCGACCGTGTTTGCCAACGTCGAGCATGAAATGCGCATTTCACAGGAGGAAATCTTCGGACCGGTGGCGAGCGTGATTCGCTTCAACGACGAAGCCGACGCGATACGGATTGCCAACGGCACGCTGTATAGCCTCGCGGCGGGCGTGTGGAGCGCGGACATCGGCCGGGTGCATCGGGTCGCGCGGGATCTGAGGGCGGGGACCGTGTGGATCAACACCTACGGCTACACCGATGTGCGCCTGCCTTGGGGAGGATCCGGCGACTCGGGGTTCGGCCGCGAACACGGTGACGTTGCGATCGAGAACTTCACCGAGCCTAAGGCCGTGTGGCTCGCCATCGATCAGTAGCGTTAAAAAAGGATCGAACGCGTTATGGCGTTCGATCCTTTGATGTTTGTGTTTGCCGATATGCGGGAGAGTGAACGAGTTTCTGATCGTGCGCTCTCCTGAGTTTCAATCTCCCTGCAGTGCCATCCGTTCACGCAGTTTGATGAGCGCCAGCACGACATCGATAGTCGGCGTCGGCTCGGCGACGAGATGGCCCATTTCCTGCACGACCGTCAACAGCGGATCGATTTCCATCGGTCGACGATTCTCGAGATCGACCAGCGTCGAGGTCTTGTGAGCGCCGACCGCGCCCGCGCCATCGATGCGCTTTTCCACGTCGACACGAAAGTGCACGCCGAATTGCTCCGCGATGCGCTTGGCCTCGAGCATCATCGTGCGCGATACCGCGCGCGTGCCGGGGTCGCTGGTGAGCACGTCGAGCGTGGCGTGCGTCAATGCGCTGATGGGGTTGAAGCACAGGTTGCCCCATAGTTTCAGCCAGATTTCGTCGCGGATATTGTCGCGGATCGGCGCTTCGAAACCTGCCGCCTGCATGATTTCGTGCAATTGTTGAATGCGCGGCGTGCGTTCTCCGCTCGGCTCTCCGATCGGGAATTTCTTGCCGTACACATGCTTGATGACGCCGGGCTCGACGATTTCGGCAGCCGGATAGAGCACGCAGCCGATCGCCCGTTCGGGGCCAAGCCTGGTCCATTGATTGCCGTCCGGATCGACGCTCGCGAGACGCGTGCCGGCGAAGCGGCCGCCGTGCTGATAGAAGTACCAATACGGAATGCCGTTGACGCCCGTGACGACGGCCGTGTGCTTGCCGAGCAGCGGCTGCATTGCTTCCACTACGCCGGGCAGCGAATGTGCCTTGAGCGTAATGATCACGAAGTCCTGCACGCCGAGCTCGCGTGGGTCGGACGTGCAGCGCACCGGCGCGCTGAACGTCTCGCCGTCCATGATCAGACGCGCGCCATGCTCGCGCATGGCCGCGAGATGCGGACCGCGCGCGACGAAACTCACATCCGCACCGGCGCGTGCGAGTTGCACACCCATCAAGCCGCCGATCGCTCCCGCTCCGAAGACACAGATCTTCATGATGCCGCTCCTCTGACGATGAATAGTCGCTTGCCCGATGCCGTGTCTTGCGGTGCACGGTTTGCGGGTCATTGTTCGAGCATACGGGGGCGCGGCGATTGCAGATAGTTAAAGTTTGTGGAGAGGTGCATTAGGGATCGGTTATGGATGACCGGCGTCCGAGAAACATGGGAATAGGACTGGACTGAATTGGAGGCCAAAGTGGAAAGAGGGACGAATGCGGCGATCGATTGGGAAATGTCTCAGGCCTGCCCGATCGTCGTAGGCGCAGAATGCGGCCTCTTTAAGAAGTTACGCATGCAGGCGGCATCGCAAAAAAGGATATTGAGAGTGCTGCCATGAAATCAAAGGTTGATGTGAGCTATCCCGTCGTGTTCTTGCGTGTGGCATCTATGTGTGAGTTGCGTGGCGTCGGATCGACGGTTCAGCGCTAGGCCACACCTCATGCACACGGTGATTCGTAAAACCGCTGGCCGGGATTTGGCGGAAATGGAGAGCGTCCTGGCGCGCCTGCTAGACGCGGTGTTGATCGCGTTGTCGGCGGCGCTGGCCGAACTGCTATTCGTGCCCGGCTCGGGGCATTCGCTTCTCGAAGGCGCTTTCGTCGCGCTCGATATGGCGTTCGCGGTTTTGCTGCTGCCGTGGTTCGGCGTATATGACTCGTGGCGTGGCCGCTCGAAATGGCGTTTGAGCGTCAGTCTGGTGTTCGGCTGGATCGCGGTGCAGGTCTGTGGGCTTGCCATGTTGTTTCTGCTTCATCGCGCTGCGTCGGTGTCCCGGCTTTGGTGCGTGAGTTGGACCGTGATTGCGGCAGTGGCGCTCGTTTCGTCGCGGTGGGCGGTGCATGCGGTACTCAGCCGGATGAGACGCGGCGGCGGGAACTTGCGAATGGTTGCCGTGGTAGGCGCCGGCGCGCATCGCGACGCGGTGGTGGCCAACATCATGAGTTCACCGGATGCAGGCTTCCGGGCGGTCGCCACTTTTAACACTCGCCAGGACGGCGAGTCTGAGTTGAATGGCTTGCCGTCGTTTGAGAGGTTCCGCGATTTCGCGGACTGGGTGCGCCGCGAACGGATCGAAGAGGTATGGCTTGCGCTGGCGATGTCCGAAGAAGAGACCGTGCTGACGGTCCTCGACGAATTTAGTCACGACCTGGTTAATTTGCGCTTCATTCCTGATGTGCGCAGTCTCGCGATGTTCGATCGCAACGTGATCGATCTGATCGGCGCGCCGGCCATCAATCTGATGGCCTCGCCGATGACGCCGTACGCGCTGGTTCAGAAAGCGGTCTTCGACCGGTTGTTCGCGAGTGTGGCGCTGTTGGCTTTGTTGCCGGTGATGTTGTCGATTGCAGTGGCCGTCAAAGTGACTTCGAAGGGGCCGGTGTTGTTTACCCAACGGCGCAAGGGTGCGGATGGGCGCGTCTTTCGCATATACAAGTTTCGTTCGATGCGTGAGCACGTGGCGCGGCCAGGTGTAGTTCTGCAGGCGAGGCGTGGAGATCCGCGCGTGACTCGTGTCGGTGCGTTTTTACGTCGCACGAGTCTCGATGAGTTGCCGCAGTTTCTGAATGTGTTGCGTGGGGAAATGTCGGTGGTTGGGCCGCGGCCGCATGCGATCGAACATGATGATCAGTATCGGGGCGTTGTCGATGGGTATATCCATCGATACCGGATCAAGCCAGGTATTACCGGGTGGGCTCAGGTGAATGGTTTTCGTGGCGAGACGGATCGGGTTGAAAAGATGCAGGCTCGGGTCGAGCATGATTTGTACTACTTGCGGAATTGGTCGTTTGGGTTGGACATGCGGATTGTGCTGGCGACGGTGGTGAAGGGGTTGCTGCATCGGAATGCGTATTGAAATGCGGTCTATAACTGACTTCAAGCAAATTGTTTGTAATGCAGTATTCCGCGTGAACAAGCGTGTGTCCGAATGGAACACGGATCAAATTTGCCCAATGTCGGGCAGCGAGAGCGTCGCTTCGGCACGTTTGCTTGAATAGGTTGAACACGATGTTAGCGGTATTTTTAACCAGGCCGGCTTTCAGGCTTGGAGTGTTGATGACGGCGGTGAGTTTGTTGGCGAGTGCGTGCGCTGTGGCGCCGGGGATGCGGATGGAGACGTCTCACGTGCAGAATATGACGGGTGCGTCCAATGCTTCGAGCGTTGCTGGAGAAGCCGGCGAAGGCATGGCCGGCGAACGGGCAAGTGCAACGAATGGCACGCCGGACATCGCGATAACAGAGGTCGACGCGGCGCTGCTTTCGCAGTTGGCACAACGTGGAAAACAGCAGCAGAACGAGCTGTCTCAATTGCTCTCCGGAGTGCCGCGGCCCTACGCGGTCGGGCCCGGTGATGTGCTGCAGATCGTCGTTTGGGATCATCCGGAATTCGCTGCCGCACTCGGCTCTTCGCAGACACAATCGTCCACGAAGCCGGGAGACCCGCTGTCTGGATTCGTGGTTGACCAGAACGGTGGGTTGACGTTTCCGTATGCGGGCACGCTACACGTGGCGGGCCTGCGTATCGAAGAGATTCAGCAACGGCTGAGCAGCGCGCTCGCAACATATTTCGTCAAGCCGCAAGTCACCGTCCGAATGGCATCCTATCGCGCGCATCAGGTCTACGTCGACGGCGAAGTGCGTAGTCCTGGTGCATTGGCGGTCAACGACGTGCCCATGACCCTTTACGAAGCAGTTAGCCGCGCGGGTGGTTTCAGTGAAACGGCCGACCAGAGCGATCTCGTTCTGGTGCGTGGCGATCACTCTTATCGCGTGAATCTGACGCAAATGCTCGCTCAGGGATTAAGCCCGTCGCGGCTCTATCTGAACCCCGGTGATCTGCTGCGTGTGGGCTCGCGTGATGAAAACGATGCATATGTGATGGGCGAAGTGAACAAACCGGTTTCGGCTATTCCGCGCCGAACGGGCCGCATGACATTGGCCGACGCACTTTCGCAGGCCGGCAGCGTGAATGCCTCGACTGCCGACGCCGCTCAGATGTTCGTGATCCGCGGTTCACTTCCCGGGACGCCGCAGGTGTTTCACCTCGATGGTCATTCACCGGTCGCGATGCTGCTTGCGAAGGATTTCGAATTGCAGCCGAAGGACGTGGTGTACGTGGATGGTAGCGGTCTGGTTCGCTTTAATCGCGTGCTGAGTTTGTTGATGCCGTTGATTAACACTGGTCTGACGGCGGGAGTCATTGCGAAATGACTAGCGTTTTGATGGTGTGTGAGGGGAACGTGTGTCGGAGTCCGATTGCGCGGGCCATTCTTGAACGGGCGCTGCCTGCTGTGTCAGTGAGTTCCGCGGGTACGCGGGCGCTCGTTGGCAGGCACGCGGATCCACTCGCAATTCAGGTTGCATGCCAGCACGGCATGGACATCAGTGCTCATGTAGCCGAGGCGCTTGGCAACGAACACGTGCGCGCGGCGGATGTCGTGCTGGCCATGACGAATACCCAGCGCACGTTGATTCTCGATCGGTTTCCTTCCGCAAGGGGAAAGGTTTTTCGTCTGGGCGAACACGAACAGCTCGATATTGTGGATCCATATCAGCGGCATCGTGTCATTTTTGACCTAGCCTTCACGCAAATCGAGCACGGCGTTTTGAAATGGTGCGATGACATTGTCAGGCTGATGCACTGAATCATGAAATTACTTGATCGGGAACGCTCGGCCGACGCGCTGGGCGAAAAGGAAATCACGCTGTCCGAGGTCATCGCATTGTTGAGCGAGAATCGGCTTTTGATCGCGTTGACCACTGCGGCAATGCTATTTCTCGGCATTGCCTATGCATTTTTCGGCACGCCTTTGTACAAAGCCGATGTAACGATTCAGGTCGACAGCAACTCAGGCAGCGACACGCTCAACGACAAGCTCGGCGAGCTCGCGTCGTTGTTCCAAAGCAAGGCATCGACCGACGCGGAGATTGAACTGATCCGTTCGCGAATGGTAGTCGAAGAAACTGTCCGGAGTTTGCAGCTCGACGTCAACGCGACGCCACACCGATTTCCGCTGATTGGCGCGCTGATCGCACGGCAGGCACTCCCTGGCAGTCCAGCGAGCGCCTTCCTGGGGTTAAGCAGTTTCGCCTGGGGCGGGGAGACTTTAGGCGTGGCTCAATTCGACGTTCCCGCTGCGCTCTACGATCAGCCTTTCAAATTGATGGTCGGAGCCGGGCAGGCGTTCGAACTGCGCGATGCGGACGGCCATACGGTGCTGCGCGGCCACGTGGGCATTGCGGAGCAGGGCGTCACACGGTTCGGGTCTGTTCAGTTGAGAGTGGATCATATGATTGCGCGCGTCGGCACGTCGTTCAATCTGAAGAGGTCCTCGACGCAGCTGACGACAGCGGATCTGCAAAGCGCGCTCAATATCAACGAGAAGGCCAAACAGTCGGGCATAGTCGCAGTCTCGCTCGAAGGCGAGGATGCTGCGAGGACCGCAGCTACCGTGAACCGTGTGGCGAGCATTTACGTTCAGCGAAATGTAGACCGCAAGTCCGCGCAAGCGCAGCAAATGCTGCAGTTTCTCGCTGACCAACTTCCCCAACTACGCGCAGACCTCGACGACGCTGAAGCCAGATATAACGCGTTCCGCACGCAGAACGGCACTGTCGATCTGGAAACAGAAGGCAAGCTCCTGTTGCAATCGATTGTCGACAGCAAAACTAAACTGATCGAGTTGCAGCAGCAACGCTCCGCGCTCGCGCAGCGATACACGGTGGAACACCCGTCTATCCAGGCGATTGATGCCCAGATCGACGAATTGCAGGAACAACAACGCTCCTTCGGCGCGAAAGTGGCGGCGTTGCCGAACATACAGCAACAGGCGCTGCGTCTCATGCGCGACGTGCGGGTCGACACCGACCTGTACACCAAGCTGTTGGATAGCACGCAGCAGTTGCGTGTGCTTAAAGCGGGCCAACTGGGCAACGTCCACACGATCGACTACGCGGAGGTGGCCGAAAAAGCGGTCAAACCGAAGAAAGCACTGGTGATCGCGCTTTCAGGCCTGATCGGTGTGGTGCTTGGATGCGCTATCGCATTTGTGCGCAGTACTTTGAATCGTGGACTCGAGACGCCATCGGAAATCGAAGGAGCGGTCGGCGTGCCGGTGTACGCGATCGTGTCTCGAAGCGCGCGGCAGCGGACCTTGCAGCAGTCGGCTCGTGGCGGCGGGTCTGGGTTGAACGTGCTCGCGGTGGCTCAACCTGATGACGTGGCAGTGGAAGGCATCCGCAGTTTGAGAACGGCGTTGCAGTTCGGCTTGCTCAAATCGCACAACAACATCGTGATGCTGACGGGGCCACGGCCGGACGTCGGCAAGTCGTTTCTCTCGGTGAATCTGGCCACGGTGCTGTCGGCTGGCGGTAAACGTGTGTTGCTAGTCGACTCGGACATGCGCCGAGGCGACGTGCACAGATACTTTTCGCTCCCGAGTAAACCGGGCTTGTCCGACGTGATCGGCGGAGTCGAGCCGTCAAGCGCGGTGCACTACCAGGTCTTGCCCCACCTCGACGTACTGATGAGTGGCAGCGTTGCCTCAAGTCCGGCCGAAATCCTGATGAGCGATTCCTTCGGGAGCTTGCTCGCACAGTTCAGCAAGGAGTACGACGTGGTCATCGTTGATTCGCCGCCGGTGTTGGCCGTGACCGACCCGGTACTGATCGGCAAGCACGCGGGCCTGACGTTGCTCGTGATTCGTCACGGGCGGCACTCTGCCGCCGAACTCCAGGAAAGCGTGCGTCAACTGAGTAGCGCCGGCCATGCCGTCGACGGCGTTCTGCTGAACGCTGTTCCACAGCGGGCCAGTGCATACGGCGCGTTCTCCGAATACGGGGCTGAAAAATCCGCATGACGGATTGCAGCATTTAGTGACGGCGCCACGCGACGGCCATTCCTGCGCTCGCATTGCGAGCGTGCTAATTAAAAAGAACGTTTCGGTCCGGCTCTGACGGTCTGAGCGAGCACACCCAGTTTACGGATATAGAAAAGAAATGGATTTTGAAACTGTTTCGGTGGTTGGCCTCGGCTACATTGGGCTTCCGACGGCGGCCGTGTTCGCGGCGCGCCGCAAACGTGTCATTGGCGTGGACGTCAGTCAGCATGCGGTCGACACTATCAATCGTGGTGCCATTCATATTGTCGAGCCGGAGCTCGATATGCTGGTACACGCGGCAGTCACGCAAGGCTACCTTCGCGCAACGATCACGCCTGAGCCTGCGGACGCGTTTCTGATCGCTGTGCCGACGCCTTTCTCCGATGGCTACAAGCCGGACCTCCGCTTCATCGAAGCAGCGAGTCACGCGATCGCGCCGGTGCTCAAGAAGGGCGACCTTGTCGTCCTCGAATCGACGTCACCGGTTGGCACAACTGAGCAGATGGCAGCGTGGATGGCACAGCTCCGACCCGATCTCACCTTCCCGCAACAGGCGGGCGAGCAATCGGAGATCCGCATCGCGCATTGTCCTGAGCGCGTGCTGCCTGGCCACGTGATTCGCGAACTGGTCGAGAATGACCGCGTAATCGGCGGCATGACGCCGCGCTGTAGCGAACTGGCGCGTGAACTCTATCAAAGCTTCGTGCGTGGCGACTGCATCCTGACGGATGCTCGTACAGCGGAGATGTGCAAACTGACGGAGAACTCATTCCGTGACGTCAACATCGCCTTTGCGAATGAACTTTCGATCATCTGCGACAAGCTCGATATCAACGTGTGGGAGCTGATCCGTCTTGCGAACCGCCATCCGCGGGTGAGCATCCTGCAGCCGGGTCCGGGAGTGGGGGGGCACTGCATCGCCGTCGATCCGTGGTTCATCGTGGACTCTGCGCCGGACCAGGCTCGCCTGATTCGCACCGCGCGAACGGTCAACGACGCAAAGCCGGGCTATGTGGTCGACCGCGTGGAGCGCGCGGCGGGGCGCTTCAAGGATCCGGTGATTGCGTGTCTCGGGTTGGCGTTCAAAGCGAATATCGACGACCTGCGCGAAAGCCCGGCCGTCGAAATCGCCGACGAACTGGCGGAAAGATTCGCAGGCCAGGTGGTGGTCGTCGAACCGAATGTGAGGACGTTGCCGGCGTCGCTCGATGGCAGAACCCGCCTCTGTGAATTGAACGAAGCGTTGCTGGAGGCGGACATCATTGTCATTCTGGTCGACCATGCGCAGTTCCGGCGCGTGGACCCGGTTCGCTTTCAGGCGAAGGTGGTGATCGACACGCGTGGGGTGCTGGCGCATGCGTGATCGACCGCTCCGCTCGTCGAGCTCCATTGGAGCCGTTCGTGAGTGATCGGCGCGCCGTGGGCAACATGCAGGTGCCAAACGCGCCCCGCATCCGCACGAACTTCGTCGCGATGATGGTCTGGCAGATCGGCAACTATCTCGTACCGCTTGTGTCCTTCCCGTATCTGACGCGTGTGCTCGGGGCCGAAAATTTCGGCATGCTTGGCTATGCGACGGCGATTGCTACATACGGCATGCTCGTGACCGAATGGGGATTTTTCCTCAGTGGTCCCAAAGCGGTGGTCGAGCGCCGGGGGGATCCGGAGGCGCTGAACGAACTTGTATGGTCGACGATGGCCGCGAAAGCGAGTCTGTGTGTGATCGCGTTTTCCGTGCTGCTTGTCGTTGCGCACTACGATCGCAAGCTGGCTTCGGTGTTTCCTGTGGTACTCGCAGCCTGGCCGATGGTCATCGGCAATGTCTTTACATTGAACTGGCTATTACAAGGGTTGGAGCGTTTTCCGGTATTTGCGACAGTAGCATTGGCTGGCCGCTTTGCGGCTTTGCCGCTGACATTCGTCTTCGTGCGTGACAGTGACGATGTCGCTTTCGCAGCCGGAATTCAGGGAGGGGCGGCGGTTTGCACGGGCGTTTTCTCGCTGGTCGCCGCACGGCGCATGGGCGTGTTGCGACGCCCTTCCGTTTCGGCGCGCTCGGCGATGCAGCGCATCAAGGAAAGTGCCGACATGTTCGTTTCGTCGGCGTCTGTGAGTCTTTTCGGCGTGACGAACGCGGTCATCCTCGCTTCAATGACGACGCCATATCAGGTGGGCATCTATACGGCCGCCGACAAGCTCAAGACCGTCGCCAACATGGTGCCCGCGCAAATCAATACGGTTTGCTACCCGCGTATCACTTCGTTGTTCAATGTGCAGCCCAGGTCCGCCGCCCGGCTGACGGTGGTCGGTGCGCTCGCCACAGTATTGGCCACGCTTGCCGGACTGATCGTTGTCGGCCGCATTTCGGCACCGCTTACCACGTTGATATTGGGCGGCGGCTATGCAGGTGCCGCGTCGCTCCTAAATATGCTTTGCCTCGCGACTGTCTTCGGCAATCTGGCTTATTTCCTCGGATTGCAAGTACTGGTGCCCTTCGGCAACGCTCGTTTCCGGTCGCTGTCGATGCTGGCAGCAGGTGTGCTGAACGTCGGGCTGGCGATCGTTCTGACGCCGCGCTTCGGCGCTCAAGGCGCGGCGGTATCGCTGCTTGTCGCAGAGGCAATGTTGCTGGTCGTGTACGTTTCGATGCTCCTGAGCAAACCGGCTTTGCGCCACCACTTTACACAATTGCTGAATCGATGATGGAAAGTCTGGTACCTGTTCACGTCATATCTCTGCCTCGCTCGGGGCGCCGGGGTGCAATCGCGGCATTGCTGTCCGGCCGTGGCGTTGCATTTCGTATCGAGGACGCAGTCGATGGGCGTTTGCTCACGCATAGCGAACTGAATGCAGTCTACGACGACACCGCGGCTCGCCGCCGCTACGGACGTTCGATGACTAGCGCTGAGGTAGCGTGCTTCCTGAGTCATCGGTCAGTGTGGCGAAAGATTGTGGACAACGGGTGCGCCGCAGTGATCCTCGAGGACGACGCGATTCTCGAACCGGCTTTTTTTGAACGTGTGTTGCATGCCGACGAGTCTCAGTTGGCGGCTGTCGCTGGCATTGTGCTGCTGGGGCGGTCCAAGTTGCGCCGTGCTGCGTCATTTTGGACCTACCTCAATGAACCGCTCAGGTGGCGCGCGAGCGTTGGCGGATTGCGGGTCGGCGTTCCGTTCAAACAATGGACGTCCGGGTCCGTGGGCTACTGGATATCCGCGCAGGCCGCTCGCCAGGCTCTCGCCTACAGCGAAGGCCCAATCGGCGCATTGCTCGACGACTGGCCGTGGCATCGCGATGAGGGCGGCGCCCGCGTCGCCGAATTGCGTCCCTATGCAGTGTGGGAAGACTTCGAGCGGCTACCAAGCAGTATCGAGCAAGAACGCAAGGCACGCATAAAGCCACGCGCGTCCCTGCACGTCGTGGCACTTTGGCCTCTCCGTCTCGCGCGTACAGCGGTTCGCTGGAGCGTAGTTGCATTGCAGCGGCTTTCATCTGGCAGCGATGTGGTGAGAGCACGTCATGAGTAACGCCGTTATTGCGCGGCGGATGAGCGCTTCGACAGCACGGTGGGCGCTTCAGAGTTCAACCTCAATCACATGGGCTTTATTCGCCGGCGGTCTCGCGCTGTCACCTCTCGCGGATTTCCTGTCGGTCAGGGCTGCGCATGGATTCGACTCCGAGGGTGGGGACGCACGTTTCTCGCTGGTCGTGCGCGGAACCATGGTAGCCGGACTACTGCTGCTTCTATTGGTGAGTGGGCGGATCCGGTTGTCGAGTTGGCGCACGGCGCTTCTGGCGATGGTGGCAATCACGGCATCGGCCGCGACATATGCGTTCGCCGATATGTCGAGCGTAGAGTTTGCGCAGCAGGCGGTTTTCGTTCTGAAGGTGTTCTCCTTCTTTATTTGCCTTGCGGCCCTATCGGGAATGGGCGACAGGCAACTTGAGAAACTCGAACCATTTATGCGGCTCACGCTGTTGGCATACGCGGTGGCGATCGTGATGGGCGCGGTATTTTCGATCGACCTGTTTCGCAGCTACTGGGCCGATACGCAGATCCGGTCCGGCTACAAAGGTATCGTGTATGCGCAGAACGAAGCGTCCGCCCTCATGATCGTGGGCCTGGCTTACGGATTGCTGCGAGTGTTGACGTTCGGCTGGTCGGCATGGAGTGGCGTGCTGGTAGGAACCATCGTGCTGGCTTCCTGTCTCGTCGGCACGAAAGCCGCAATGGGCGGAACCATTGCAATGATCTGTTCGTACTTCTTTTGCCGGCATAACGTCCCGCAAGCAACCGTGCGTGCGTTGACCTTTGTTGGGCTGCTGGCTGTCCTCGCGGCGGCTGCGTATTTCTCACTGCCGGGGGTGCAAAGCGCCGCCGATCTCAGCTTTCAATATTTCATGTACCAGCATGACCACGTGAACAGTGGCGGGATACTCACGATGGTTTTGTCCGGGCGCGATGTCAAGTTTTTGAACGTGTGGGACGAGGTGGCGAAGGATGGCTATGTCCCACTGCTCACCGGTGGCTATCCGGTGGTGCGCTATCTGGTCGAAATTGACGTGCCGGATCTTGTGTTGGCAATGGGATTACCCGTTTGTGCCTTTTACTTGGGGGACTTAGGGAAGGCGTTTGTCTGCGGTGAAGGCGGGGCTGAGTCGCGCTTTGGCAGGTGGTTCTTTATCGTCCTGATGGCAACGGCTTGCACGGCTGGGCACATCCTGGTGTCCGCAATAGTTAGTCCATATCTGGCCATGATCGCCGTACTCATCAAGCGTGCTGCGCGCAATCGTCGCTATCTTATAGAAGGACCACATGATGAGTAAGCGCGAAAACAGAGAGACGCAGGCGACTTATGTCGCACCAGCGTTACGTGTGCTGCACGTGGGGCCGGGACAAGGTCAGCGAGGCGGCATTGCTTCCGTTCTCGCGGAACTTGATGCGCAACGAGCGAGGTTCCAGCGTGCAGGCATAGCGGTAGCGATCTTCGAAACGCATGGTTTTCAGAGCGCGAGATCGCTGTTGTGCTTTCTGCTACTCGACATTCCACGTTTTCTGTTCGTGCTGCTTATGGGTGTCGACCTGATTCATTTCCATGTGTCGGTTCGCGGGTCGTTTTATCGAAAGTTTACGCTGTATCTTCTCGCTCGGCTTGTCCGTAAGAAAACGATTTTTCATCTTCACGCCGGCAACTTCCTGAAGTTTTACGTCAGCAGCGGATCGATTACTCGCAAAGCGGTGTATGGCTTCGTTCGAGGAGCGGATGCCGTAGTAGCTGTCTCGTCGGCAATTGCGGCGGAGCTTCGAGGCGGTCATGGCATTACGGGCAATCTGTATGTGATCGGGAACACGGCGTATAGCGCCGAGGTGGCGGCAGGCGCGGCTTTGCGCGAGGCTTCCGACGCGAAAGCCGCAGACATGGCGCCATACGTCGCGTTTGCCGGTAGATTTACAGAAGGCAAGGGGCTCGACGAATTGCTTCGTGCGACGGCGCTGCTGAACCGGCAAGGCCTGACGATTCAACTGAAACTGGCCGGAGCCGGCGACACGGATAGATGGGCGCGCGCAGCGATCGAACACGGCGTTGGCGATCAGGTCAGCTTTGTCGGGTGGCTGCAGGGCGACGCCAAGCTCGCGTTCTATCGCGACGCCGCATTATTTTGTATGCCGAGCCATTTCGAAGCATTCGGGATTTCGACGCTCGAGGCAATGTTTATCGGTCGACCCGTGGTCGGCACGCGCATTGGTGGATTCCTTGATCTGGTGGAAGAGGGCGTGACTGGCTATCTTGTCCCATGCGAGGACGTTGCCGAACTTGCGGAGAGGATCCGCAACCTCGTGGAAAGTCCCGAACTCGCACGTACGATGGGGCGGCAAGGCGTCGCGAGAGCCCTGAGTCGCTATTCCGTCGACGCAGTCGTCAGACAGTATGTTCACTGTTACCGAGCAGTGAGTGAATGCGAAGGAGATTGAGTTATATGAGTTGTATGCCGATGTATCGCTGGACACTGACATGTCTCTTGGGAATCGTATGTGGTATTGCCGTCGCGCAAGATGTGAGCGTTACCTGGACCGAGACGCAAATGACTGCGCTGGCGAGCACGTACGACAAACTGTTCTCGACGGAATGGAAAGGCGGCATTGACACCGGCATTGCCATTCAGGCGAATCCTGGCGATATTGCCGTGGTCGATGATCCAGTCGTAGCCGGACGAAAAGCCGTGCGTGTTCACGTGAACCGAGCCGAAGACTTTTCAAAGATCGCGAACGGTGTTCCCCGAGCAGAGTTGATTTTTCCAAAGGCAGTGAGCTTTGCGCAGGGACCGGATTATTTGCTGCGATGGAGTACGTTCATACCCGCCGGGGCCTCCTTCGATAACAAACAGGCGGTCATCATTACTCAGGTGCACCAGGGCGAACGGACGGGCGGTCCGACAATCGCTTTGAGTCTGCAGGGCAATCGGTATGCCATTTCCGAGCGCGGCGGGGCGAATACTTCGACCGTTTCCGCAGGGAAATGGCTGTGCTGCGCCGACGCGGACCAGGGCAAGTGGGTGAACTGGTCGCTGCGCTATATCGCCGACGATTCCGGTCACCATGCTTCGACTCAATTGTGGAAGGACGGGCGTTCAGTGTTTGCATCGCAGGGGATACCAAATGCCTATCCTGGCGTTCAGGATGCCTACCTGAAATTGGGGCTGTACAAATCGGCGTGGAACAGTTCTCCATCCGACGTCAGCGAGATTACGTTTTTCTTCGGACCAGTCTCCGTATCGAAGAAATGAACGCAGCATCTGCTGCGTGCGATTCGCGAGCAGATGCAAACGAACATAGAGAATGGTTTGTATGAAGCGCATTGAAGTATTCGGATGTCCAATGGACACGGCGACAATGGATGAAACGGTTGCCGAGATTTCAACTCGCATTGCTGCAAGGCAGTTCACCCAGCACGTTGCGGTCAATGTCGCAAAACTCGTGCATATGCAGACCGACACGGAACTGGCCAAATCGGTCCGTTGCTGCGACATGATTAGTATTGATGGAATGGGCATCGTGTGGGCTGCCCGGGCGCTTGGGTATGCTGTGCCAGAGCGCGTCGCGGGCGTCGATCTATTCAGCAGACTGCTGGCGGAAGCCGCAAGGCAGGAGTTCCCCGTGTATCTGCTAGGCGCGACCGATGAGGTCGTGGCACGCGTTGCCATGCTATGCGCAGACTGGTATCCCGGTCTTAGGATTGCCGGTTACCACCATGGTTACTTCGGCGACGACCACCAACGTGTGGTTGACCAGATCCGCGAATCCGGCGCACGGCTGTTGTTCGTGGCCATCACATCACCGACCAAAGAAAATTTCATTAACCGCTGGCGGGAAACGCTCGGCGTCGATTTTGTGATGGGCGTTGGCGGGACCTTCGATGTGGTAGCCGGGAAAGTCAGTCGCGCGCCTCGTTGGATGCAAACGGCAGGTTTGGAGTGGCTCTTTCGTGTACTGCAAGAACCGCGTCGCATGTGGCGCCGCTATCTTGTCACGAACAGCAAGTTCGCAGTTATGTTGGGTAAGGCCTTGTTGGTTCCACGGTAGCGGGACGGCCGAGCGCGCCGGCTATATTAGAAGGAAGTTCTTCATGCTGCACATCTATCGCATCGCGCATTTGCTTCATCGATTGCGCGTGCCTTTTCTGCCGTGGGCGCTGAAGGTTTTTAACCGAATAGTGTTTTCCGTATCGCTGCCGCCGTCGGTGACAGTTGGGCGCAACGTGGTTTTCGGTTATCAGGGGCTCGGTATCGTCGTGCACCGGCAAGCGGTGCTAGGTAACGATATTGTGATTTCGCCCAACGTTGTAATTGGAGGCCGTGGACAACCCGGTGCGCCCGTGATCGGAGACAACGTTTTGATCGGCGCGGGCGCGTGCATACTGGGCCCGGTGACGATTGGGCAGAACGTGAAGATCGGCGCGAATGCCGTGGTCACATTCGATGTGCCGCCGGACGTGACCGTAGTGGGCGTGCCGGCGCGAATCGTCCAGCCGCGGCGAAGCGTCTGAATTTCGGAGTTCGTCACCCCCGCCTCACCATCAAAAACCCCACCCCAATTGCCGCCAGAAACCCCCCACAGCACCGATTAAACCACCGCCTGACTCTCGCGCGCACCAACCACTTCCCAAGATACATCCCCGCCCACGAATACAACGCGATAGCGAACCACTCCAACACCAGAAAACTCGCCCCCAGCACCGCAAACTGCGGCAACATTGGCTTCGCGATATCGACAAACTGCGGCAAGAACGCGGTAAAAACCAGAATGGCTTTCGGGTTACCGGCAGCGACGAGGAACTCTCTGCGTGCGACCCGCGCAAGCGAGGCATCTTCCTGCTGCGTCGTGTCGATGGTGGGCGCATCGCTGCGCCACAACTGAATGGCCAGCCAGATCAGATAACCGGCGCCAGCCAGTTTGATCGCGAGAAAGAACCACTCCGACGCGTGCAACACGACAGCGAGACCGGTTGCGGCAAGCACGAGCATCATCGCGAATGCAACCAGACGCCCCGTGCCGCCGACGAACGCGGTCATGAAACCATGACGCGCCGCCACGTTGATCGACAGCAGGTTATTGGGCCCGGGCGCGAGATTGATCGCGAAGCAGGCGGGCAGAAAGAACAGCCAGGCGGTAATAGACATGACGGCTCGCACATAGAAAGAACGCAACTGCGACGGGCCGCGCGGCAAGACGGCGCGCGCGACACCCTGGTGCGATTGTACCGATGCGGGTGAGGCCGATGTCGAGGGTGCGTTTAATTCACCGCTTTGACAAACCCCGGATCGCCGATCAACGCGTCGACGCTCAGCTTGACCGTATCTTCAATGGCGATGGTGCTGCTGGTGAACTTCGGCGATTTTTGCTTGACCGTCTTGGTGGTTGAAAACACAACCTTCTGGGTCGCGGCGTCGGTCACTACGTAGCGCATTTTCAATGTCCAGAACGCCGGCGAGCGCGTGTCGTCCACCGTGAATTTCTCGATGCTGCCGCTGAGAACCCGCTTGCCCTCGTCGAGATGAAAACCGGCAACCCGCAGGCTCTTCACAATGCCGTTGCGCACGGTTTCATTGATGTCGTTCTTGAGCACGATGCCCGTCATCGCCGTGTTTTCGATGCGGTTGGGCGAAACTTGTCCGCTGCGAGCGGGCATGTAGGCGAAGTCACTTGCAGGGGCGACGCTAAGCCAGCCGGTCGGATGCCCTACCGCGCGTGCCGAGCTATTCAGGCCGAACCACGACCACGAACAGGCGGAGAGCATCAACGGCAGCGCGATCGTGCCGCATCCCTTGAGCACGGTCGAGCTCAACGGTGAACGCGTGGCATTGAGCGACTGCGGCACAGACGCGCTCCGATGCGGCGACTCAGGCGCTGTGCTGGAAAAAGCGGCGGTCGAGGTCAGAGCAGTTACCTATTAGATTGAGTCATTCCGGGGGAATAGCCGACATGGTAACAGCGGCCCGGACCCTGGCATCTCTTAATCAGGGAACACCCGGTTCCTTCCAGGGGCGAGGCACGCCACGCCGTCAGGAGAAGCCGGCTTTTCCCTGAGTCATATCCACCAACGCCCGCTGCGCATCGTCCAGCGCGTTGATGGGCAAGCGGATCGTCATCTTCACCAGCATCGCGTAGGCGCTGTCCACGAGCGCATAGCCTTCGGCATCGATCCATCGGCGCACTTTCGCCTCGTCGGCGTAACTGACCTCGACGGTCAGCGAAACCTGCGCGATCCGCTCGACGCGCGGCGCATCCAGCAGCGCCGAAGCGATCGCATCGGTGTACGCGCGCACGAGGCCGCCGGCGCCGAGCTTCACGCCGCCGTAGTAGCGCACGACGGCGGCCAGCACGCCGTCCAGATCGTGATGCCGCAGCACTTCGAGAATCGGCCGGCCGGCGGTGCCGGAAGGCTCGCCGTCGTCGGACATGCCGGACTGGCCGCCGGCCAGCAGCGCCCAACAGACATGCGTCGCGGCAGGATGCTCGTCGCGCAGGCGCCGCAACTCGGCCATCGCGGCGTCGCGGTCGGCAACCGGTATCGCGTACGCAATAAATCGGCTCTTCCGTATCTCGAGTTCCGCGCTCAACGGCGCGGGCAGGGTGTAAGTGGGCAAGGCAAGGAGTTCGGTAGATAAAAAGTACGCACCGCACGCGGCGTCGTGCCCGCCATGGTAACGGATCGGCGGCCGCTGACGCAGTCTCTCCGATACACGCCCGCACGGCCTGTGCGCCTGGGTTGCGGCGTGCATTGTGCCGGCCCGCTCGTCGCGCGTTCATCGTGTGAGTCATGGCAATGCGCCGGACGGCAGGCGCGGTGCGCGCCAATCAGAAATCACCCATTCGTCTACAATCATCCGCTGAACGCGCGCGCCTGGTTTGCCGAAACCAGCGCGTCATCAAGGAGACAATATGCTCGACCTATCCACGTTAGGGACTTTCGTTGCGGTTGTTCTCGGGCTCTTTCTGATTCCGGGTCCGGCTGTGCTGCTGGTGTTGACGCGCACCGTGCATGGCGGCCGTAAGGCAGGCATTCTCACTGGCCTCGGCATTGCGGTTGGCGATTTCATTCATACGCTGGGCGCGTCGGTCGGTCTCTCGGCGCTGCTGATGACTTCGGCGCTGGCCTTCAACGCGGTCAAGTTCGTCGGCGCCGCCTACCTGGTTTATCTGGGCGTTCGCGCGTTGCGCGAGAAACAGGCCGGCGCGCACATGCCGGCCGTCGCGCCGGTGTCCGCCTCGAAAGCATTCTTTCAGGCCATTCCCGCCGAAGTATTGAATCCCAAGACCGCGCTGTTTTTTCTCGCGTTTCTGCCGCAGTTCGTGCGCCCCGAACACGGTTCCACGTTTCTGCAGTTCACCACGCTCGGGCTGATTTTTGTCGGCATGAGCGCGCTCTATACGACGCTGATCGTGTTGACGATTCGTCCGCTGGGCAAATTCGTCAAGCGTCTGACGTGGCTGACGCGCTGGCAGAACAAGATCATCGGCGTGCTGTTCATTTCGCTTGGTCTGCGCGTGGCCACGCAAACGCGTTGATCGAACGGCGCGGGTTCGCTTAATCGCAGCGGCAGCGAGGTTGCGTCCGCGCTAGATATTGCGGCGTTGTCGCCTGAGGCGGCCTTCGCGCGCGTATTCCATCTGGCTTTCGGTGCGAACCGCAAGCCTTTCCTGCTCGGCGCGGCTCATTTGCCGCGTATCGTCGATGTCGCCGACCCGCAGCACTTCCTGGGCGATTCTGATGCGCAGTGTCATCAACGGTTCGCCACGCTCGACCAGCGTGCGATCCGAGGCGCGCGCCTGCTGGACGCCGCCGTCGATCAGGCTGCGCAGTTCCAGCAGCGTGAGCCGCTGCCGCTGGATTTCGAGGATGAGCCGCTGGACGGCCTGCTCGTCGCGCGTGCGCCACCAGGCGCGCAGCTCGGCGAGCGTGGGAGGTTCGAAAGGTGGAAGACGCATTGCTCAGACGAAAAGTACTGTATATATGTACAGTATATCCCGTCTTTTACGGGGAACGCGTAGAGCGTGTTCCCGGATTCATCGCCGTGAAAAAGGGTGTAGATCGCTCAGGAAAGCGCGAGCATGATTGACGTGGAAACCACGATGATGAACAGACACGCGGCGGTGAGAATGTCGTAGGGATACTTCATGTTATGAGCATCTGACGTAGCGGTGTGAAGGGCCATCATAGGGATAAGCGCGCTGTCCGACTGTTAAGCTTTGCAAGACATAAGCGCGGTCCGCCTACGTATGACTGGAGAACAAGGATGAACGGGACAGCAACGCGCGTGCCCACGCATGAACCTGAAATCGATTTCTGGTTCGACTTCGGCAGCAACTACAGCTACCTCAGCGTCATGCGCATCGAAGCGGAGGCCGCGGCGCGAGGCGTGCGGATTCACTGGCGTCCGTTCCTGCTGGGGCCGGTGTTTCGCGACCTCGGTTTCGACAACTCGCCGTTCGTGCTTCAGAAGGAGAAGGGCGCGTATGTGTGGAAGGACATGGAACGGCAATGCCGCAAATATGGCATTGCCCTGAAGCGTCCCACCACGTTTCCGCGCGCCGCGCTTCTTGCGATGCGCGTGGCGCTGCTCGGCGCACAGCGCGAATGGATCGCCGCCTACTGCCGCAAGATCATGCAGTTGAACTTCGCGCATGATCGCGATATCGGCTCGATGGAGGTGATGAGCGAAGCGCTCGATGAACTCGGTTTGCCGGCGGGAGAGATCATCGCCGAAGCGCAAAGCGATGCGAACAAACTGCGCTTGCGTGAACAGACCGCAGCGGCTGCGGCTCGCGGCATTTTTGGAGCGCCGACGTTTTTTGTCGGCGACGAGATGTTCTGGGGCAACGACCGGCTGGATGATGCGTTGGACTACTGCGCGTCAGTCGCCGCGAGTGGCTAGGGAGTCGAGTGCGCGGCGGCCGATCGGCGCTTGGCAGTGTTATTCGTTGCCGTCCTGGCAAAAACGGCGGCCCGGCACGTGCGACACGACAGCCTGTGCTATCTCTAACGGCGTGCTCTCGGCGGGCACCACCCGGCGGCTCGATTCGGGCGTGTGCTTCATGGTCCATTCGACGAGCCGGTACGAGCGGCCCCAGGGATGCTGGAGCGGGTCCGAGACCTTGCATGAATGAATCTGGCTGACCCACTCGTTGCCGGGCATGGCGCGCAGATGCTCGAATACCGTGTCTTCAACCATGGTTTGACTCCTTCTTCGCGGGCCTGCAGCCCATCTTCTGGCGCGTTGTCGACATCCGGGGAAAAAGCGCCGCCGATGTTCTGGCGGCTTCAACAGGGGATGTTGTGCCTCATGGTTGCAGCAAAGAATTAAGCCAGACTTAAGAGCGCAAAAAGCGGATCGCGTAAAAGCGTAGTTGCCGCGATCGGACCCTCAAGCCCTCGCAGAATCCGCCGTTATTACAGCGATTGGGGTCGCCAACCCCGCTTCGCCTTCGGGCACGCCCCTGATAACGTGACGAACCTCGCCCAAACGCCGCTTTCCGAGCGCCTTCGTTCCCTCGTCGATACCGTGCAGCACAACGAGCGCACGCTGCGGCGCTTCCAGAACGTCGAGTTGCGTCTGATCGGTGCTCAGGACTTCGCATCGTTTCTCGACACGCTGTTCACTCAATTGCCGCGGGAATTTTCGCTGACGGGCGTGACGCTCTGGCTCGACGATCGCGCGCCGATGCTGCGTGAACTGCTTGAGCCGGCCGCCTTGCGCGCACTCGATCAGTCGAAGCTGCTGGTCTCGCGAGAAGGCGGACTTGCCGCGCAAGGCTTGTGCGACGAAGGGCGCCCTTGGCTCGGCAATCTGCACGGCATGGGCGATTCGGCGCGGCGCGCATTCTTCGGCGCCGGCCTGACACCCGCGAGCGCAATCGTGCTGCCGCTTGCCGCGGGCGATACCGTGAGCGGCTATCTCTGTCTCGGCAGCGACGACCCGGCGCGTTTCGCCGAGGGCATGGCCACCGACATTCTCGAGCGCTTCGCGAGCATCGTGACAGCGAGTCTCGACAACGTCGCGCATCGCGAGCGGCTCAAGCAACTGGGCATGACCGATTCGTTGACGGGCCTCGCCAATCGCCGCTATTTCGACGAGCGGATGCGCGAGGAGATCATGCGCGCCTGTCGCTACGGCGTGCCGGTGGCGTGTCTGTTCATCGATATCGACAGCTTCAAGCGGATCAACGACACCTACGGCCATCAGACCGGCGACCGCGCGTTGGCGGCGGTGGCGGCTTGCGTGCGGCAACAGGTGCGTCTCGGCGATACCGTCGCGCGTTATGGCGGCGAAGAATTCGCGGCGTTGCTGCAAGGCGACCGGGCCGACGCGCTGACCGTCGCCGAACGTGTGCGGCTGGCGGTCGAACGGCTGGCTTTGCAGGACGATCATGGCGAGCGCATCGTCCTGACGGTGTCGATTGGCGTGGCGGCGCGCACGATCAGCGGCACGCCGGCCGAGGCGGCCAAACTGGGCGGCGCGATGATGGAAGAAGCCGACCGCGCGATGTATCAGGCCAAACGCAACGGCCGCAATCGCATCGAGGCGCTGGTTAAAGCGGGCGATGTGGAAACGGCACGTTGAACTGAGCAGCTGAAGGTCGCACCGAATTCGCGTGACCGGCGCGACTGGATGACGGGCGTGATGAACGCATTTGGACGCAACTGGCAACTCAACGCGGCAATCTTCCGCACGGCATGCGAAAGAAACCGCGAGCCTGGCCTGGCTCCCCGTATGCCGCCCGAAGGTGGCGCTCAAGTGCCCGGCGCATCCGGCGGCACACCCAGCAACTGCAGCGCTCCGCCCGTCACGCCGCTGAACACCGGGCCGGCCACCGTCCCGCCATAAAACGCCTTGCCCGCCGGATCGTCGATCATCACCGCAACGATCAGCCGCGGATCGCTCATCGGCGCCATGCCGACGAACAGCGCGCGGTAGCGGTTTTTCGCGTATGTCGCGCCGACCTGTTTGCGCGCCGTGCCGGTCTTGCCGCCGATCCGGTAGCCTTCCACCGTCGCCGCGCGGCCCGTGCCGCCCACGCCGGTCGCCATTTCCAGCATCGAGCGGATGGCGCGCGCGGTGGCCGGCGTCGTGACCGCGTGGCCCTTGTCGCCGGCTGGCGCGGCCGCGTCCGTTCCGTTGCGCAACAGACTCACGCGATGCATCGTGCCGTCGCCGGCATAGGCCGTGTAGACCTGCGCCATCTGCAATAGCGACGTGGACAGCCCGTAGCCGTACGCCATGGTCGCCTGTTCGATCGGGCGCCAGCGTTTGTACGGACGCACCTTGCCGGATGCCACGCCCGGAAAAGTCAATTCCGGGCGCAAACCGAGCCCGTATTCCTGATATTTGGTCCAGATCTTTTCAGCCGGCAGATTCAGCGCGAGCTTGGCGAGCGCGATGTTGCTCGATTTCTGCACGGCTTCGGCGACGGTCATCACGCCATGATTCGAGGTGTCGTGAATGACGGCCGGCCCGATCTTGTACCAGCCGGGCGCGGTATCGATCACACTCTGCGGCCGCACCTTGCCCTCGTCGATCGAGAGCGCGACGACCACCGGCTTGATCGTCGAGCCCGGCTCGAAGGTGTCGACCACCGCGCGATTGCGCAACTGGCGGCCGGTCAGGCGGGCGCGGTCGTTGGGATCGAAGCTCGGGTAGTTGGCGAGCGCGAGAATCTCGCCATTGCGCGCGTCGAGTACCACCACGCTGCCGGCCTCGGCGTGATGTCTGGCGATCGCTTCCTTGAGCTGCGCATAGGCGAGTTGCTGAATCCGCCGGTCGATCGTCAGGTGGATGGTGTCGCCGTTTTGCGCGGGCACGAGCGGCCGCGTCTCGGACACCACGCGGCCCAGCCGGTCGCGGATCACTTCGCGCTGGCCGGGCACGCCGAGCAGCTGCTCGTTGGCGGCGAGTTCGACGCCCTCCTGGCCGTTGTCTTCGATATCCGTGAAGCCGACCACGTGCGCCGCCGACTCGCCTTCAGGATAAAAGCGCTTCGAATCCGCGATCTGCGTGATCCCCGCGAGGCCCAGTTTCGACAGATGCCCAGCGGTCTCGGCATCCACCTGACGCTTGAGCAGGACGAAGGTCTTGTTGCCGTTCAGACGGCGGCGCAGTTCCGCCAGCGGCAGATCGAGCAGCCTGGAGAGCGGCGCGACAGCCGCTTCGTCGATCAGCTTGGGCGAAGCCCAGATTTCGTAGGTTGCGAGGCTGACAGCGAGCATCGAGCCGTTGCGATCGACAATCCGCCCGCGCGTCGCGTCGAGTTCGATGGTGCGCTGATAGCGCTTTTGCCCTTGATCGACGTAGAAGTCTTGGTTCACCACCTGCACCCAGAACGCGCGTCCAGCGAGCGAGGCGAACGCGCCGAACACCAGCAGAACGATGAATTTCGAACGCCACATCGGCAGGCGCGCGGCCAGCAACGGGTGCTTCCCGACGGGTGCGTAGGGATCGTGCGACTGCGATTTCTTCTTCTGGATCATTGGATGCGCTTAACGAACAGCTCGATTAACTTGCGCCGCCCGAATCGGCGGCGGTGAACACTTTGAATTGCCAGCGGAAACGCACGGCCAGCATGCGCACCTCGAAACCGCCTGCGAGCACGCCGACCGAAGCCGGCCCCGGCGCCACGCCGCAGGCTTGCAAGGCCATATACGCCGCGCCGGCGCCGAGCGCGATGCTGGCGTACAGCTCCTGACGCAACACCAGCGGCATCTGATTGCACAGCATGTCGCGCAACATGCCGCCGCACACGCCGGTGATCGCGCCGGCCAACACGACAATGGCGGGGCTCACGTCCATCGTCGCGACCGCGTCGCAACCGATTACCGTAAAGGCGATCAGACCGATCGCGTCGACGGCGACGAAGAGGTTTTGCCAGTTGCGCAGCCACTTCGCGCACGCCGCGGCAACCGACGCCGCTCCGATTGTAATAAGAACGTAATCTGGATGCGAGATCCACGCAAGGGGTAATGACCGAGCAGGACATCGCGCACCGTGCCGCCGCCGAGCGCGGTGACGGTGCCGACGAGGCACAAACCGAAGCGATCCATGCCGCGACGCATGCCCATGAGCGCGCCGGACATGGCTTCCGCGACGATCGCGAGCAGGTAGAGGAGATGGAGCAGCATGACGGCGAGCCTCTGGAACGGCGCTCGCGGACGGCTCCGGCGTGGAGCGCACTCGCGCGGCGTGCGTTGAAAAGCGGCCATTATCGTAAGCGTGCCGTTAGCATGAAAATGCCTTAAGCCGAATTCGGCGATGCCAAATTCGGCTTAAGCTGGTTGCGGTTTGGCGCCTGGTAAGCGTTTGCTGAGCAAGCCGACGCCAGATGTCGTGGAAAAGGTGGTCCGAGTTAGACCGAGGCGCGCGGGTGTAAAAAAACCGCGCGGACTTCAAAAATCCGCGCGGCTGTTCGTTCGATTAATGCGTCGACTCCGACGCGGCGTGTTAAAGAGGCGCTCCCTGCCTGTTGAGCGCCTTCTTTTTTGTGTGCTGCTTCTGCTGTTTTCCGCTGCTGGTGCCAGGCGGCGCAAAAAACGCTCAAGCCGGCAGCGCGAAGCTCGAAATCGCTTCGCGCAGCACACCCACCTGATCCTTCAGCGAATGCGCCGCAGCCGCGGCTTGTTCAACCAGCGCCGCATTCTGCTGCGTGACCTGATCCATTTCGCCGACTGCGCGATTGACCTGCTCGATGCCCGCGCTCTGTTCGCGCGAGGCATTGCTGATCTCCTCGAGAATCTCGTTCACGCGACGCACCGACTGCACGATCTCGCCCATCGTCGAACCGGCGTTCGCGACCAGCGACGCGCCGGCTTCCACCGTGTTCGTCGAGGTTTCGATCAGCGCCTTGATTTCCTTCGCCGCGGTTGCCGAGCGTTGCGCGAGGCTGCGCACTTCGGCCGCGACCACCGCGAAGCCGCGTCCCTGTTCGCCCGCGCGGGCCGCTTCGACGGCGGCGTTGAGCGCCAGGATGTTGGTCTGGAAAGCAATGCCGTCGATCACGCCGATGATGTCGCCGATCTGCCGCGAACTGTTGGTGATCTCGCCCATCGTGCGAACCACGTCGTCCACCACGCGGCTGCCGCGGGTGGCGACATCCGCCGCCTGGCCGGCGAGATGCGCGGCCTGCAGCGCGCTGTCCGCGTTCTGCTTCACGTTGACCGTCATCTGGTCCATGCTCGACGCCGTTTCGACGAGCGCGGCGGCCTGTTCTTCCGTGCGTTGCGAGAGATCCGTGTTGCCGGCGGCGATTTCGGTCGCGCCGATGTTGATGTTCTCCGTGCCGAGACGCACGCGCGACACCGTCTCGACGAGACCGGCCTGCATCGTCTGAAGCGCATGCAGCAGGCTGCCGGCGTAGTCCGACTGGAGCGGCACGCGCGTGGCCAGATCGCCGCGCGCCATCAACTGCGCGTGTTCGACGGCCACTTCGAGATCGCCGCCGAGCGTGCGGCGAATACTGCGCAGCACCAGCAGCATGACGCCGGTGGCGATGGCACCGAGTGCGACGGTAATGACGAGCCAGCGCAGCAGATTGGCGTAGAACGCGCTTTGCACGTCGTCCATGTACATGCCGGTGACGATATACCAGTCCCACGGTGTGAAGTGACGCGAGTAGCTGGTCTTGGCCACGGGTTTGTCGCTGCCTGGCTTGGCCCACAGATAGTCGACGAAGCCGCCGCCGTCGCGATTGCCCGCGTTGACGATATCGACGAACAGATGGTTGCCCGCCGGGTCGGTGAATTGCGTCAGGTCCTTGCCGACCATCTCCGGCTTGAACGGATGCATCAGCATGACGGACTGCGAGTTGTTGACGGAGATGTAGCCGTCGGCGCCGTAACGCATCGCCTTGAGGGAGTCGAGCGCCTGCTTTCGGGCTTCCTCTTCGGTGATCGTGTGCTGCTGGGCGAGCGTGTAGTAACGCTCGACGATGTGGTTGGCCTGGTCGATCAACGATCTCAATTGATCGCGGCGATCCGAGATCATCGAGGCACGGTTTTGCCATGCGCCGAAGCCGCCGATCAGGATCAGGCCGATCCAGAGCACGGCGATCATCGAGGCCAGTTTTTTGTTCAGAGTCATAGCGGTTTCTGCTTTCGCACAGTGGTCGGTCAGGGATTGGGTTCGCTTGCGGCGAGTGGCTTGTCGCTGACTGTGTTTACGGCGCGGCGGCAGTGGCTGCGCAGGGCAGGGGAAACCCGCTATCAAATATTTTTATTCGTCTGACTAAAGAGCCTTTTTTCTTCGCCAAGGCGTTTTATGCTGCGTTCGCACTGGCTCGCTTATTTCATGTTGATTCAATCGGGCTTTCCATCTATTGCCAGTGTGAAAATGGTAGTTATTGGCGAATCGATATTAAGCGTTAAGGTTTTCTGTAAATAAAAGCAGATATAAAAACCTCAACATCGCCACAATCGCCTGATGACTAAAACGAACGGATACGCCGTCCATCGAAGCGTGGTCATGGGGTTGCGTCATGATTCCACAAAACGCCAATAAAATCCAAGTGGTTTATCGCATTGGCGGGTTGCAAAAAACGACACATTTTTCCACTTATCCGCAAATGGAAAAAGCCGCCGTCACGCAAAAGACGAATAAATAAAAATTCCGCTATAGTCGCCATTTTCCAGACGCCAGTCGGGCATTAGAAGAGCATCAATAAGCCCGCCACCAGGAGTACATAAAATGAACGCCCGCGAACCCGCTTTCGTCTCCGCTTCCCGTAGCGCGCGCCTGCGCCAGATGCTCGTCAGCAACGAACTCGAATTCATGATGGAGGCCCATAACGGCCTGTCCGCCCGCATCGTCCGCGAAGCCGGCTTCAAGGCCATCTGGGGTTCGGGCCTTGCAATCTCCGCGCAATACGGCGTGCGCGACAACAATGAAGCAAGCTGGACGCAAGTGGTCGACACGCTCGAATTCATGGCCGACGCCAGCGATCTGCCGATCCTGCTTGACGGCGATACCGGCTACGGCAACTTCAACAATGTGCGCCGCCTCGTGCGCAAACTCGAACAGCGCGGCATTGCCGGCGTGTGTATCGAAGACAAGCAGTTCCCCAAGACCAACAGCTTCATCAACGGCGAAGCGCAACCGCTCGCCGATATGGACGAGTTCTGCGGCAAGATCAAGGCCGGCAAAGACTCGCAGTCCGACGAGAACTTTTCGATCGTCGCGCGGGTTGAAGCGTTGATCGCCGGCTGGGGCATGGACGAAGCGCTGCGTCGCGCGGAAGCGTATCGCCAGGCGGGCGCGGACGCGATCCTGATTCACAGCAAGCTGTCGCGTCCCGACGAAATTCTCGAGTTCGCGCGCGAATGGGCCGGCCGCGGCCCGCTCGTGATCGTGCCGACCAAGTACTACAGCACGCCGACCGAAGTGTTCCGCGAGGCCGGCATCAGCACGGTGATCTGGGCGAACCATCTGATCCGCGCGGCGACTTCGGCGATGCAAGCCGTCGCCAAGGAAATCCACACGAGCGAAACGCTCGTCAATGTGGAAGACAGCATTGCCGCCGTCAACGAAATTTTCCGCCTGCAAGACGCCGACGAATACTCGGAAGCGGAAGACCGTTATCTGTCGAGCGGTCGTGCAGCCGGTGCCGCGGTCGTGCTCGCGGCAAGTCGCGGCAAGGGCCTCGAAGCCGTCACAGAAGACCGTCCGAAAGTGATGCTGCCGATCGCCGGCAAGCCGCTGCTGCGCTGGCTCGTCGATGCGTTCAAGAAGCAGGGCGTGAACGACATTACCGTGGTCGGCGGCTATCGCGCGGATGCGATCGACACGGCCGGCATCAAGCTCGTCGTCAACGAACAGCATGCGCAAACCGGTGAACTCGCGTCGCTCGCCTGCGCGATCGACAAGCTGGCCGGCGACACGGTGGTGTCGTATGGCGACCTGCTGTTCCGCAGCTACATCCTGCGCGATCTGGTGGAGAGCGAAGCGGCGTTCAGCGTGGTGGTCGATTCGTCGTTGACCGACGCGGAAAACGCCAGCGTGCGTGACTTCGCCTGGTGTTCGGCCGCCGACGACCGTGGTTTGTTCGGCAATAAGGTCCTGCTGCGTCATGTGTCGAGCGGGCAGGATGCATCCTCGGCAATCGCGTCGCAAACACCGCATGGCCGCTGGGTCGGTTTGCTGAACGTGCGCGGTGAAGGCCGTGGACGTTTGCAGGCTGTGATGAAGCAGTTGCAGGCGCGCGCGGATTTCGCGTCGCTCGATATGCCCGCGTTGCTGAATGCGCTGATCGAAGCAGGCGAATCGATCGAAGTGCAGTACGTGCACGGCCACTGGCGCGGCGTGAACGACCTGGAAGACTTCCGTCGCGCGGGTGACTTCGCGCATGCCCAAGCGCCGTTCGCGGCCGCTGTGGGTGCGGCGGAGAAAGGGACGGCAAACGGCGCGACGAACGCAGCCAGCGGAGCCGCGCAATGATAGAGGCAGCACAGTTCGTCGAGGCGGCGCGCGAGCGCGGCTTCGACTGGTATGCGGGCGTGCCGTGCTCGTATTTGACGCCGTTCATCAACTACGTGTTGCAGGACGAATCGCTGCATTACGTGTCGGCGGCCAATGAAGGCGACGCCGTTGCGTTGATCGCGGGCGTCACACTCGGCGCGCAAAACGGCCGGCGCGGCATCACCATGATGCAGAACTCCGGGCTCGGCAACGCCGTCAGCCCGTTAACCTCGCTCACGTGGACCTTCCGTTTGCCGCAATTGCTGATCGTCACGTGGCGCGGCCAGCCCGGCGTCGCCGACGAACCGCAGCACGCGCTGATGGGCCCGGTCACGCCCGCGATGCTCGACACCATGGAAATTCCGTGGGAAACCTTCCCGACCGAAGCCGACGCCATTGGCCCGGCGCTCGATCGCGCCATCGCGCATATGGATGAAACCGGCCGCCCGTATGCGCTCGTGATGCAGAAGGGCAGCGTGGCGCCTTACGAGCTGAAGGACAGCGGCGCCAACGAACGCCGCGCGCCCGTCGCGCCGCAATCGCAATTCACGAATGTGGCGGCGAGCGAATTGGCTTCGCGTCACGATGCGCTGAACAAGGTGATCGCGCACACGCCGCTCGAATCGACGGTGGTGCTCGCGTCGACCGGCTTTTGCGGGCGCGAACTCTACGCGATCGACGATCGTCCGAACCAGTTGTACATGGTCGGCTCGATGGGTTGCGTGACGCCGTTCGCGCTGGGTCTTGCGTTGTCGCGTCCCGACCTGCATGTGGTCGCGCTCGACGGCGACGGCGCCGCGCTGATGCGCATGGGCGCGTTCGCCACCCTCGGCGCGTACGGTCCGTCGAATCTCACGCACGTGCTGCTCGATAACGGCGCGCACGATTCGACCGGCGGTCAGGCGACGGTGTCGTCGCAGGTTTCGTTTGCGGGCGTGGCCGCGGCGTGCGGTTATGCGTCGGCGCTCGAAAGCGACGACGTGAACGCGATCGACGCCCTGTTCGAAGCGGCGCCGCTCGACGGCCCGCGCTTCCTGCGTCTGGCCATTCGGCGCGGCACGCCCGACGGGCTGCCGCGCCCCACCATCACGCCGCCCGATGTGAAGACGCGTTTGATGCGCCACATCGGCGCCGCTTAAACTCAAGGAACGCTCATGCTGCTGCTCAATCCCGGTCCGGTGACGCTCACCGAGCGCGTTCGCAACAGCCTGTTGCAGACGGATCTGTGCCACCGCGAAAGCGAGTTTTTCGATCTGCAGGAAGAGGCGCGCACGCGCCTCGTCGATCTGTACGGCCTCGACGCCGGCGAATGGCAGGCCGTGTTGATGACCGGCTCCGGCACGGCGGCTGTCGAAAGCATGACCGCCGCGCTGGTGCCGCAGAACGGCAAGCTGCTCGTGGTGGAAAACGGCGTGTACGGCGAGCGTATTTCGCAGATCGCCGCGCAGTACGGCATTGCGCATGAATCGCTGAAGCACGACTGGATGCAGGCGCCCGATCTCGCGAAGATCGCCGAACGCCTCGACGCGGACAAAGCGTTCACGCACGTCGCCGTGATTCATCACGAAACCACCACCGGCCGTCTAAATGATCTGGCGGCGCTCGGCGCATTGTGCCGCGCGCGCGGACTGCGTCTGCTGGTGGACGGCGTGAGCAGCTTCGGCGCGGAAACGATCGATTTCGCCGATACTTCGCTCGACGCGGTGGCCGCCACGGCGAACAAATGTCTGCATGGCGTGCCGGGCGCGTCGTTCGTGCTGGTGCGCCGCGCGGCGCTCGCGCAGGCGGCGAGCCGCACGTATTACCTGGATCTCGGCCGTCTCGCGAAGTTGCAGGACCAGCGCAACACGCCGTTTACGCCGTCGGTGCATGCGTATTACGCACTCGTCGAAGCACTGCGAGAACTCGCCGACGAAGGCGGCTGGCGCGCGCGTCACGCACGCTACGCGGCGCTCGCCGAACAGGCGCGGGCGGGCCTTGCCGAGCGCGGCATCGGCAGCGTGTTGGCGCCGGAAGAGTCGTCGGTGGTGTTGCGCGCGTACCGCTTGCCGCAAGGCATTGCGTATCCGCAACTGCACGACGCGCTGAAAGCGCGCGGCTTCGTCATCTATGCAGGGCAAGGCGGTTTGTCGGCCGAACTTTTCCGCATTTCGACGATGGGCAACATTCACGCCGCCGACATCGACCGTCTGTTGCAAGGCTTTACCGAACTGATGCGCTGATCCGCGCTTCCGGTGGCTGGCCGCGCAAAGCGGTCACACTGGGTCTTTATCCGGCGGCCCATCGGGGCGCTGCGGTTCCTCGGTGTGATGGCCGGGCGACGGCGGCACTAGCGGATCGGCTTCCGGGTCGCGATTCGGATCGGCGTTGGGGTCGGGAATCGGACTGGTATGCATGTCGTAGCTCATGGCAGCACCTTTGAGTGGAGAAGAGGCCGGTACGGCGACGGGGTCGAACTCACGCCGGCCGTTCTCTCCAAGCGTAGGCCTTTCCGGCACACCGCGTCTCCTACTTTTTCACGCGACGACCCACGCTGAGCTGCCAGTAACGCTCGGTCGCGAAGACGTCGTCGTAATTGCCCGCGCCGAATGCGCGCAACTGGCTCTCATAAGCATAGACCGCCTCGCGCTTGAGTTGCGCGCGGCGCTGCGCGTCGATGGTGTGGCCGGCGCTCGGACTCGCCGGCGTCGCGACGATGCCGCGCTGCGCGAGATCGGCGAGCCGCGCCTGCACCACGCCGGGCGTGCGCCGGTGAATTGCCTCCTCGTAGCCGAACCAGGTGAGATGCGATAGCCGCGGCAGGATTTCACAACAGGCTTCGAATACTCGCACGTGATCGTCGTGATGCAGGCCGAGCGGCATGAGCAACGTGTTGGCGGTGGTGCGGTAGATGGTTTCTTCAAGCGCCGCCGCCATTTTGCTGATCGAAGGCGAGTCCAGGTATTGACTGTCGCGAAACGGCATGCGCAGCGGAATCGCGTCGAGCAGTTCGAGTGCGCGGCTGTCTTCGAGCGTGCGTTCGTGCATGGCCTGATGGGCGTCCGTGAAGCCCGACTTTTTATCCCATTCGGTATGCATCGAGTGCTCGGGCGGCGCGGCGAATACCGTGCAGACCGCAGCGTCAGGATGGGCGGCGAGCAATGCGCCGCAACTGAAGACGGCGTCGTCGAAATGGGGCGAGACAATGAAAAGGCGTGGGCTGGTTTCGCTCATGGGGCGTGTGTTGGTTCGCGACGCGCGAGCCGTGGACGAAGCAGGTGGAGGCTAGAGCGTCACGCCGATGCTTGGAAAAATGCGGCGTCACATCAGCTTAGGCGGAATCGTCGCGGCTTGCGCGGCGGGTTTTTGGGGCGCAAGCCGCGTGCCTGAGGGGCTCGGCGGGTAGTGGGTCCCGTAGAGGCTCACCGTGGTGCAACGAAGGCTTCCTGAATTGGCTCACCTTTGCCGAGGCTGAAGGCACATGGTTGTCTCGGTCCCACGGTTGTGGGGCGCAAAAATGGCACCGAGTCTCACCTGCGTCGGGGCGCTCGAGCCGGCCTTAAAGCGCTTGTAATTCGGAGCGGGTCTGCTCAGGCTAAGCGCTCACGTATAAGCGATAAAACCTCATAGCCGCTCACATGTGAGCGGCTATCGGTATTTCTCGGTTAGTGAGCGTCGAGCCCTTCGGGGTAAAAAAGCTACGCCCCTTCCGCCGCCAACCCTGCCGCGTGCCTGAACGCTGCCACCATGCCCGCGACGATATCCTCGCGCAACCGTCCATCGGCCATTTTCAGCGCATACGATGGATGCCACGTCGGCACGATCAGCCGGCCGCCGTGATCGATGGTCTGCCCCAGATACTCCGACAGATTGACGTGCGCGCCCGTCAACGCCTTCAGCGCCGTTGCGCCGAGCGTGACGACCACGCGCGGCGCGACCTGCGCGAGCTCGTGGTCCAGCCAGTACTGGCAAGCCTCGACCTCGCGCCGCGCGGGTGTGCGATGGACGCGCCGCTGTTCCAGCGTTTCCCACTTGTAATGCTTGACGGCATAGGTCAGATAGAGCGCCGAGCGTTCGAGGCCGGCGCGCACGAGCACCGTGTCGAGCAGTTGACCGGCGGGGCCCGTGAAGGGCACACCGTGCTGGTTCTCATGCTCGCCGGGTTGTTCGCCGACCACCATGAGCGCGGCCCGAGCCGGACCGGCGCCCGCGACGGCCTGCTTCGCGTTGCGCCACAACGCGCAGCGTCGGCAGGTGGGCAGCGGGCCGGTGGGCTCGCGCAAGGGTGGCGTCACCGCCGAATATTCGAGCGGCGGTGTCTCAGGAATGGTGACAGTGCCACTCTGCGCGCCGAGACGGCTCCGTTCGCGCGCGAGTCGCGCGGGGAGCGGCGGACCAGCGGGGGGTGTTTTCCAGTAACGCAGCGGCATGGGCGTCGGCGCGCCATTGAATACGCTGGCGTAGTAGGCGAGCCAGAGGGCCTCGGTGGGTTCACTGGTCGTGGCTTCGCCAGCCATGGCGGCGCGGGGCAATGTCGGAGTGGTCGGCTCGCTCCGCTGGCTCGGCGGTAATGTCGGCGTGGTTGGGCCGTTCCGCTGGCTCGGCGGCAATGTCGGAGCAGTCGGCCCGTTCGGCTGGCTCTTCGGCAATGTCGGAGTAGTCGGGCCTTTCCGCTGGCCCGGCGGCAATGCTGGCGTGGCTGGCCCGTTCAACTGACCGGCCGGCAAAACGTGCGTGACGTGCCCGTTTTCTTCCGTCGCCGGCCGGCTGATTTGCAGCAGCATGCCGTTCCAGAACGCCGCGCCTTGCGGCGTCGCCAGCATCCACGTGGAATCGCCCATGCGCTCGGCAAAACGCTCGGCGGCCTGCGCCAGCAGATCATGATGCGGCTCGTACCAGCCGACGAATTCCGGCGCTCCCATGGACGGATCGCGTCGCCTGAACAGGGTGAGCGCCACCAGATCACTGATTTCATGCTCGACCGACTGAATGCGCTGATCGAGCAACGCGCCGTCCACGTCTTGCAGATCGAGGACGTGGCGTTCGCCGTGTGTCCAACGCCACAGGATGCGATAGAGCAGCGGCCAACGGTCCGGCGCGTAATAGCAGGCCGCCGTTTTCAGCCAGGCGAGCAGCTCACGAGGAATCGCGGGCGTGGGAGTTGCCTGAGCGGTGGCGGAACCTTGTTGAGCGCTTGCGTTGCCGCTATCCGAGCCGGCCGAATCGCACGGATCGCATTCAACCCACTCGATCCGCTCCGGCTCGACGCCTTGCCGCAGAAGTTCCCGCGCCGCATGGCGCCAGGCGGCAAAAGACGGTTCGATAGCAATGCGTTTCATGCGGACGCGCCGCGGCTCTGCGTAGCTGAACGCATCAAACCGTGCGGACTGAGATGCTGTATGGATATACAGTATGCGCCTGAATGCCAGCTCAGATCAAGCGTGTCACTGCAGGAAACGGAATCCGCGACCGTAGCGCGCTTCTATCGAGACTGAGTTACGGCCAATGGCGCTTCATGATCGAACCAAGCCCGATAGCGGCCATTGGCCGATCGACTTTCTGCAAACCAAACCTTCCAACATTCGCCAAAGCGGCGCCCACAGCCTTACGCCCGATAAAGCAAGCAGCAGCCGTCGCCGATTGATGATGTAATTGGCGCCCTCACTCTCTTTTCATTCACCGGGGACACCTGCATTGGCTAACAAAGAACAAACCCTTGAACGCTGGATTGCAGAAGAACGGGACGTGCTTGTCAAAATCAATGCTGGGCCGGGACCTGGTCTGGCGAGTCCGGAGCAGATCGCGGGCAAGTCGGGACTGGAAATATTGCAAGCGATTGTCGCGGGCGAATTGCCCTACGCCGCGATCGCAAAGACGCTCGACTTCACCCTCATGGAAGTCGCTGCGGGACGCGCGGTGTTCCAGGGCACGCCACTCGCCCAGCATCTGAATCCGTTGGGCACGATTCACGGCGGCTGGATGGCGACGCTGCTCGACTCTGCGCTTGGCTGCTCCGTGCACACGATGATGCCGCCTGGGCGCGGCTATACGACCGCCGAACTGAGCGTGAACTACGTGAAAGCGGTGACACCGCGCCTGCAGCGTGTCCGCGCCGAGGGCAAAGTCATCCACTGCGGCCGTCAACTGGCGACCGCGGAAGCGCGTCTGGTCGGCCCCGACGGCACGCTTTACGCCCATGCCACGACAACCTGCCTTGTGTTCGAGCTACCACCTAACCGATAGGCCGAGATTTCACGCGGCCCGCTACCCGCCGGATAGTCGGCCGCATAGCTCACTTCATCACCACGCTGTACTTCGACCTTCGCGCAATCGACCGGCCTACAGCTTGCGCAAATCCTCAGGCGTATCGACGTCGCGCAAAATCCCCGGATCGTCGACGTCGAGCCGCGTCACCTGCTGCGACATGAACAAGGATTTAGCGCCCGTATCGCCGTCGAGCGCCAGCAGCGCGTCGCGGTGCTCGATGCCGAAGCCCACCGGATGCCCGCGCTGTCCCTGGTAAAACGGCGCGACCAGCGAAGCGCCACCGTCCAGTGCGCGCGCCACGCCTTCGATCGTGGTCGTGGCGATGCGCGGCATGTCGGCGAGCGCGACGATCCAGCCCTCGGCCTCCGCGCTGGCCTCGACGCCGGCGGCGAGGCTCGCACCCATGCCGCGTTCGGCGTCCGCCGCGAACACCACGTCGCAGCCGGCGTCGTTAAGCAGTCGCGCGAGCGCGTCCGAACCCGGCCGCACCACGGCGACAACCCGCGTCACGACCCGCAGCAGCCGATGCGCGGCTTCATGCGCCACCGGCGTGCCGTCGGGCATCCGTGCCAGCAGTTTATTGTGCAGGCCGTCCGGATCGAAGCGCGACCCGAACCCGGCGGCAAGCAACACGCCAGTGGCAAGCGAGGCGTAGGCCATGGGCGGGCACCGGTAGAAGGGATGAGGTCGATTGTGCGATGCAACGCGGCCACAGGCAAGCGCCAATATTAATGCACCGCGCTTGCCGCCTCGATTCGCGCGGCGGCCCGCAAAAGCGCCTCCATCAAACCTGCATCGCGCCCATTACTTTATCGAGCGTGACGGGCAAATCGCGCACGCGCACGCCGGTGGCGTGATAGACAGCGTTGGCGATCGCCGCCGGCACGCCGGTAATGCCGATTTCGCCGATACCTCGCACCCCGAGCGAGTTGATATACGGATCCGGCCGGTCGATAAAGGTAATGTCGAGCGAGCCGATATCGGCATTCACCGGCACGTGATACTCGGCGAGATTCGCGTTGGTGAAGCGGCCATAGCGCGTATCGAGCGAGGTCTCTTCCTGTAGTGCCGCCCCGATGCCCCACACGATGCCGCCCATCAACTGGCTGCGCGCCGTCTTCTGGTTGAGCACGCGCCCCACGTCGTACACGCCGACCACGCGCGCCACGCGAATCGTGCCGAGATCGGCATCGACATGCACCTCCGCGAACACCGCGCCGAACGAGTGAAACGAGTACTTCTGCTTTTCGTCGCCGGGCTTGACGGTTGCACTCGCCTCGATCGGCTTGCCGCCCGAGCGCGCGATGATCGCCGCCGCCGGATCGCGCTTGCCCGGTTCCGAGCGGCTCATCACCCAGCCGTTTTCCACGGTGATGTCGTCGAGCGCGATGCCGTGCACGGGCGATGCCTGATCGGCGAGTGCCAGCGCGATCAACTGGCTGCGCGCCTGGCTCGCCGCGTCGCGCACGGCCGGCGAGACGCTCGCCGCCGATTGCGATCCGCCCGACACGGGCGCTCTGGGCAGCGATGAATCGCCGAGCGCGAAGTGAATGTTTTCGGGCGCGAAGCCGAGCGCGTCGGCGGCCACCTGGGTCATGACGGTGTAAGTGCCGGTGCCGATATCCTGCGTGCCGGACGCGACCATCGCGGTGCCGTCCGGCAAGATTCGCGCAATCGCGCTGGCTTCGCTGCGATTGGCCGGATAGGTCGCGGTCGCCATGCCCATGCCGATCAGCGTGCCGCCCTCACGCATCGAACGAGGCGCGGGCGTGCGCCGCGACCAGCCGAATTTCTCGGCGCCGATCTGATAACACTCGCGCAGGGACTTGCCCGACCACGGCTTGTTTTCCTGTGGATCGGCCTCGGCGTAATTCCTGATGCGCAGCGCGAGCGGGTCCATCTTCAAGGCCGCGGCAAGTTCGTCCATGGCCGATTCGAGCGCGAACGAGCCGGTCGTTTCGCCCGGCGCGCGCATGAAGGTGGGCGTGCCGAGGTTGAGCGGCACGATGCGGTGCGTGGTCACCTGGTTCGGCACCGCGTACAGCATGCGCGTGACCATGCAGCACGTCTCCGTCCAATCTTCGATCACCGAGCTGTTCGAGACGCTGTCGTGGCGCATCGCGGTCAGCGTACCGTCGTGGCGGGCGGCAAGCACGAAGTGCTGTTCGGTGCGCGGCCGCGCGCCGACCGGCCCGAACATCTGCGGCCGTTCGAGGACGAGCCGCACGGGGCGGCCGGTTTGCTTCGCCGCCATCGCGCACAACGACACATGCGACCACGACGAGCCCTTGCAACCGAAACCGCCGCCCACGAACGGCGAAATCACCCGCACGTCCGACGGTGACATGCCGAACGTCTTCGCGATAGCCTGTGCCGCGCTGCTGACGCCTTGCGTCGAATCGTAGAGCGTGAGTTGCGGACCGTCCCAGCGCGCCATCGTCGCGTGCGGCTCCATCGGATTGTGATGTTCGATCGGCGTGGTGTACGTCGCGTCCACGTGCACCGCGCCGCTGTGCAAGCCGTCGTCGAAGCTGCCGCGTTGCGTGTCGGTCTGCCGGCCTTGCGGTCTGTCAGGCGCATGCGCGTTCGGCTTGGCTCGCGTGAAGTCCACGGTCGCGGCGCCGCTCTGATACGTGATGCGCAATTGACGCGCGGCGTCGGTGGCGTGTTCGAGCGTGTCGGCCACCACCACGGCGACCGGTTCGTTGCTGTAGTGAATCCGGTTATCTTGCAGCAGCGACAGGCGGCGTCCGGCCGGCGGCGCCAACGCGGGCTTGCCGCCGTTCGGCAGACGCGGCGCGTTCTGATACGTCATCACGAGCAGCACGCCAGGCAGCGACTGCGAGCGGCTCGCATCGATCGAGGCGATGGTGCCGCTCGCAATCGTGCTGGTGACGAGCACCGCATGCGCGAGACGCGCTTCGGGAAATTCGGCGGCGTAGCGGGCTTCGCCGGTGACTTTGAGCAGACCGTCGGTGCGGTCCACGGGTTGACCGATCAGATTCATGCGACACCTCCCGCGCGGCCAGCGGCCTGGTTGACGGCGCGCACGATCGCGCGTTGCGCGAGCTGCACCTTGAAACGATTGTCGTGTTGCGGCCGCGCTTCGCGTAATGCCGCCGCGGCGGCATTGTTCAGTGTCGCTTGCGTGAGCGGCTGACCGTTGAGCATCTGTTCCGCGACGCTCGCGCGCCACGGTTTATGCGCGACGCCGCCCAACGCGATGCGCGCGGTCTTCACGCGGCCGCCGTCCATCTGCAAGGCGGCGGCAACCGAGACCAGCGCGAATGCGTAACTGGCGCGGTCACGCACTTTCAGATAATGGGAGTTCGCGCTGAAGAGCGGCGGCGGCAGATCGACGGCGGTGATCAGTTCGCCGGGTTGCAGAGTGGTATCGACATCGGGCCGGTCGCCGGGAAGCCGGTGAAAGTCGGCGAACGCAATGGTCCGCTCGCCGGCGGGGCCGCTTACGCGCACCACGGCATCGAGTGCGGCAAGCGCCACGCTCATATCCGACGGATTCACGGCGATGCATTGCGGACTCGCGCCGAGAATCGCATGCGTGCGATTGTGGCCGTCAAGCGCAGCGCAACCGCTGCCCGGCATGCGCTTGTTGCACTGCGTAAAGGCGGTGTCGTAGAAATAGCCGCAACGCGTGCGTTGCAGCAGATTGCCGCCGACCGTCGCCATATTGCGCAGTTGCGACGACGCGCCCGCCAGAAATGCTTGCGAGAGCAACGGGTATTGCTCGCGCACCAGTGCGTGGTTGGCCGCATCGCTATTGCGCACCAGTGCGCCGAGCCGGATGCCGCCATCAGGCAACGTCGTGACCATATCGAGTCCGCTGATGTGCGTGATATCGATCAGCCGCATCGGCCGCGCTACGCCGCCCTTCATCAGATCGAGCAGATTGGTGCCGCCGCCGATGAACACCGCCCCCGGCTGCTGCGCCGCTCGCACTGCGCCGGCGACATCGCCGGCGCGTTCATAAGAAATCGCATCCATGCGTTCGCTCCGTCAGGCGTTGGGGTTGTCGTTGCCGCTGACTGGTCCGCCGCCTTCGTGCACCGCGCGTACAGCGGCCACGATATTCGCGTAGGCGCCGCAGCGGCAAATGTTGCCGCTCATGCGCTCGCGGATTTCTTCGTCGGAAAGTTGGGCGGGGCGAATGCGGACATCGGCCGTGACGGTGCTGGCGGTGCCGTTGCGGAATTCGTTCAGAAGGGCAGTCGCGGAGCACAACTGCCCGGGCGTACAGTAACCGCATTGAAAGGCATCGTGTTCGATGAAGGCGCGCTGTATCGGACTCAATACGCCGTTGGCGGCAAGCCCTTCGACCGTCGTGATGTTCTCGCCTTCATGCATCACGGCGAGCGTCAGGCATGAGTTGATGCGGCGGCCGTCGGCGAGCACCGTGCATGCGCCGCATTGACCGCGATCGCAGCCTTTCTTCGTGCCCATCAGGCCCGCGTATTCCCTTAATGCATCGAGCAAGGTCACGCGCGGTTCGAGTTGCAGCGTGTATGCGCGGCCATTCACGGTCAGCGTGACCGGACGCGGCGGCACGGCTTGCTGAACCTGAGCCGGCGGCGCGGTTGGGGTTTGGGTTTGCGCGCGCAGATGCGGTGCCGCCCCGACCGTGGCGGCAGCGGCAGCAGATTGAAGAAAGCGGCGGCGTGAAGGTTTGGTTGGGATGGCGGCTGGGACGTCGCCCGGATCCTGACTTTCGTTATGCGAGGACATGACGTTCTATTGACTCCATTGAAAGGTCAATGCAGGCTAGCGATGCGTCGGTATCCGAAGCGTCGCGATCCATTGGACAGCACGCAGCAATTTGGGTGCCGTTGCATTCACAACGGTATTAGCAAATATCGGAGACGAAAAACGTGAAGTCCACTCTCAGAGTCGAGCCCGCGCAACAACCAGTGCCGGTGGTGCGAACCCTGGCGATCATGTTGGCCATGTCAGTCGTACTGGCTGCCTGCCACGGCGGCAATGACGATAATTCGCCGCCGCAAGCGAACACGCTACCGGGTTTCATTACCGCCTCCTCGGTAAAAATGCAGGCCTACGACGACAATACCGACGACTTGCTTACCGCGGGCCTCGGCAAAACCGGCCTCGGGTCGGCCACGGCGCCGGCCATTGCCAACGCCGCGCAACCTACCGCCGCCGAACTGCGCCGACTCGCCATCTGGTCGAACTATCGCGCGCTCGTCGACATGACGGCGAACGGCGGCTATGGACGCTTCTGGGGGCCGAACGTCGATCTGAACGGCAACGACACGCTCGGCGAAGGCAAGATCGCCGGCAAGGAATATCTGGCTTACGCCGACGACGGCAGCGGCACGCAGAACGTCACCATGCTGGTGCAGATACCGGCCAGCTTCAATCCGGATCAGCCGTGCATTGTCACGGCGACGTCATCCGGTTCGCGCGGCGTGTACGGCGCGATTTCGGCGGCCGGCGAGTGGGGGCTCAAGCGCGGTTGCGCGGTGGCGTACACCGACAAAGGCAGTGGCAACGGCGCGCATGAACTGTCGACCAATCGGGTCACGCTGATCGACGGCACCTTGCAGGATGCCGCCGCCGCGGGCAAGGCCAGCCTCTTCACGGCCAACCTGGCCAACACCGATCTCGCGACTTACAACAGCCAGTTTCCGAATCGCTACGCGTTCAAGCATGCACACTCGCAGCAGAATCCCGAGAAGGATTGGGGCAACGATACGTTGGAGGCGATCCAGTTCGCGTATTGGGCGCTCAACGATTCGTATGGCGCGCTCAACGGTTCGACCCGCACGGTGCGTTACGCGGGCGGCAGCATCACCACGATCGCGGCATCGGTGAGTAATGGCGGCGGCGCGTCGCTCGCGGCGGCGGAACAGGACACGTCCGGTTGGATCACCGCGGTCGTCGTCGGCGAGCCGCAGATCAATTTGCGTTTGCCCGCGCAGGTGTCGGTGGCTCAGGGCGGCGTGCCCGTCGGTGCATTCGGCAAGCCGCTCGCCGACTACATGACGCTCGCCAACCAGCTGCAACCGTGCGCGGCGCTCGCGCCCGCCGCGGCCGGCGCGCCATATCTGACGGCACTGCCACTCGCCACGACCACGGCGATTCGCACCGCACGGTGCGCGTCGCTGGCAAGCGCTGGCGTGATCGCGGGCGGGAACGTGACGACCCAGGCGATCAACGCGCTCGCGCTGCTGCATCAGAACGGCTACCAGACCGACTCCGATCTGCTGCAAGCGCCGATGTGGGACTCGCAAGCGGTGCCGGCCGTTGCCGTGACTTACGCGAACGCGTATGCGAAGGCGAGCGTTACCGCCAACCTTTGCGACTTCAGCTTCGGCACGACGAGCGCAACCGGAACAGCGGGCGTCACACCGGCCGTGTCGCCGATGCTCACGGTGTTCGGCAATGGCAACGGGGTGCCGCCGACCAACGGCATCAACCTCGTCTTCAACTCGGGCGGCGGAGCGGCGGACCACCGGCTGGCGACCCCCGACGGCAGTTACGCGGGCGCCTCCTGCCTGCGTACGCTGTGGACGAACGGCGCGCTGACCAACAGCGTCGAGGCCATTCGCGTGAACGCGAATCTGCATGGCAAGCCGGCGATTATCGTGCAGGGCCGCGCCGATGCGCTGGTACCGATCAACCATGCATCGCGGCCGTATCTCGGCCTGAATCAGCTGAGTGAAGGTGGCGCGAGCAAGCTGTCGTTCTACGAAGTGACGAACGCCCAGCATTTCGATGCGTTCCTCGGCGTGGCGGGCTTCGATACGCGCTTCGTGCCGCTGCATTACTACAATATCCAGGCGCTCAATCTGATGTGGAGTCATCTGAAGAGCGGTACGCCGCTGCCGCCGTCGCAGGTGATTCACACGGTGCCGCGTGGCGGCACGGCCGGCGCCGCGCCCGCGCTGACCACCGCCAATCTGCCCGCGATCGCGGCAAGTCCGGGCATCAACGCGATCACCGTGACCAACGGCGCCGTGAACGTGCCGAACTAAGTCGCGCGGACTGCACGCGCCGCGCTTACAACGGCGGCCTTCACGCACATCACGCACGCCAGCCGGCGTGCGTGATGGCCACCGTGCAGTGAGCGCAGTCGTCCGGGTATAAGCGATGCTACCGCTGTTGTGTTGAAGTGAAGCGCGTTCAAAGGAGAGCGAATGCAGTTCGACTACCGGCATTTTCATATCGATTGCCGCGCCCGCCATGACGATGACGGCCTCTACTACGCGAGAGCGAAGATCACTCGCGTGCCGCGCAAAAACGAGCACGTGCAGTCGCACGATTCCGGCGACATCGACGCCTTTTCCGACCAGGCCGATGCGATTGCATGCGCGAAGTCCTGGGCGATGGAGTGGTGCGACGCGGCGGCGCAATAGCACGCACTGCAGGAGAACATGCCGTGGCCAGGCTTCGAATCGCGACCTTCAACATCAACGGAATCCGCTCGCGCCTGCCGGCGCTGCTGCAATGGCTCGAACGCGAAGCGCCCGACATCGTCTGTTTGCAGGAACTCAAGGCGGTGGACAGCGCGTTTCCGGTCGAGCAACTGCGCGACGCGGGCTATGGCGCGATCTGGCAAGGGCAGAGTGCATGGAACGGCGTGGCGATCCTGTCGAAGGGCGAAGCACCGCTGGAGAGCCGCCGTGGCCTGCCCGGTTTCGAGGACGACACGCACAGCCGCTACATCGAAGCAGCGGTCGGCGGCGTGCTGGTGGCGTGCCTTTATCTGCCTAACGGCAATCCGCAACCGGGCCCCAAGTTCGACTACAAACTGGCGTGGTTCGACCATTTCATCGAGCACGCGGCGAAGCTATACAAGAGCGCTCATCCGGTCGTGCTGGCCGGCGACTTCAACGTGGTGCCGACCGACGAAGACATCTACAACCCGCGCTCGTGGCTAAAGGATGCGCTGTTGCAACCGGAGAGCCGCGAGCGCTACCAGCGGCTGCTCGCGCAAGGCTGGACCGACGCGCTGCGAACGCATTTCGGCGACGAACGCGTCTACACCTTCTGGGACTATTTCCGCCGGCATTGGGAGACGAACTCAGGCTTGCGCATCGACCATCTGCTGCTGAGCGCCGACCTCGCGCCGCGCTTGCGCGATGCGGGCGTCGACCGCTGGGTGCGGGGCGAGCCGCATGCGAGCGATCATGCGCCGACGTGGGTCGAGTTGGAGATGGGCGCGACGCGCCGCAAGAAAAGCGGCGCATGAGGGGATGGATAAGCGGATGGATAAGCGATAGCGCGCAAACGGGGGTGCATAAACGCTGGCGCAAAAACGGTGGCGCAAAAACGCGAAACGGGCGATCGCCTGAAGCAGATCGCCCGGTGCTCAACCGCGTCGAAAATTAACGGCGATAGTCGCGTCCCGCCGCGCCGTGCGCCCACAGCGCGCCAGCCACGAAACCGGCGAGCGCGACCACCGCGATCGCGGTGAACGGGCTTTCCGCCGTGGTCTCACGCACGAGACTCGTCGTGCTCGCGGCCAGTTGCTGCGCTTTGCCGCTGAGCTCTTTTGCCTTGCCGGCGATTTGCGTGCCGGTGTCGCCCAGCACGTCGCCGACGGCGCCCTGAACCTTGCCCGCGACTTCCTTGACCGCGCCTTCCGCCGTGTTAGCTGCCGAATTGGTGTCCATACGTTTTTGCTCCCATTGTCAAATTTACGTGTGAGCCATTGCGATCGCAACGCTGCCACACCAAGGTATCGCGCACGCCGCGCTGAAAAGCGCGACTTACGTCCACCAGACTGCGCGCAAGAAGCGCGCCCGAGGGACCGGGAAAAACAGGGACGCCAGGCCGGCGTTGCTTCAGTGCCGCCGCCGGGAATTGATCCCCACGAATAGGGCCATCAACATAAGGAAGCCGCCGAACAGCAGCGCGGAATTCACCATGGCGTGCGTGAAGCCGAGCCTTTCGACATTGATGAACGGATAGGGATAGAAATCCGACAAACGCCCGCGCCAGAACGTCACGCCAAGGTAGGTCAGCGGATACACCAGCCACCACAGACAATGCCGCAGCTTGAGATGAAAGCGCGGCACAAACAGCACCCAGTAGAGCGCGGAGAGCATGGGCAAGACACTGTGGAGCGATTCGTTGAGCAGCATCCGGAACGCCGTGGGCGTCCAGTAACCTCGCAACAGCAGGTTATAGGCGATCCCCACGAACGCCATGTACACCACCACGGCGGTCACGACGGTAGGCTGCCGGAAAAAGCGCGCGGGCGTCGATCTGTGTCTGCGCAAGGCCACGCAGGTGAAACAGATCGCGCAGGCGAGCGCCGTGAGATTGGTGAGGTAACTGCTCATGCGGGCGAGGCCGTCGAGCACGCTGAGCCCGCGGGCGAGCGTGCGATCGATCGTCACCTCGGCTTGCGCGACGATCGAAATCCACGCAATGACCGCGATGATCGCGGCGAGTGTCACCGACGATACACTGGGCGTATGCAGCGGAAGTTCGGGCTCCCGTTGCTCGGAAAGGGCAGGGCGCATGGGTTCGATTTTATACACGCAGGTGCCTTGCAATGTGCGTTATCGAGCGCACCCGCCAAATCTATCGAACACGCGGCCGAAAAATGCTACGGCGTGCTATGCGAACCGGTCACCGGCTGCAAGCGCCCGATCACGGTGGGAATGGCCGAACTTGCCGGCGTGGCTTCGTCGATCGCAGTGCGTCCGCCATCGTGAAAGAAGGCGAGTTCCGCGGCCTTGTTCAATACGAGAATGCTGATGCGCCGATTGGTCGGCTCGTCGGCGACTTGGCTGTTCAGCGGCAATACGTCGGCCAGTCCACGCACCTGTAGCAGTTTTTCGCCATGCATGCCGCCCGCGACCAGCGAGCGGCGCGCGGCGTTCGCGCGTTCCGACGACAGTTCCCAGTTCGAATAACCTTCCGGGCCCGCGGTGTACGGCACGGCATCCGTATGGCCGGCAATCGAAACGCGGTTGTCGACATCGTTCAGGGCCGCGCCGATCTGCGTGAGGATCGTCACCGCATACGGCTGAAGCTTCGAACTGCCGGAAGGGAACATCGGCCGGTTTTGCGAATCGACGATCTCGATACGCAGCCCTTCGTTCGTGATCGAGATGCGGATCTGATCCTTGAACGCCTTCAATATGGGGCTTTGCTCGATCAAGGCGGTGAGCTTCGCCTTCAGTTGTTCGAGACGCGTGGCATCGGACGGCGCCACCGACGGTGTGGTCACGGCGGGCGGTGTCGGTTCGCTCTGGCTTTTCTTGCCGACCGCGGGCCGCGTATCGGAGATGTCGCGTCCGCCGCCTTGCACCACGCTCGGACGCGCGGCGGTCGTGCCTTCGTTGCCGCCGAGCAGGCTCGACAGCGGCGTGTTGAAATAATCTTCGATACCCTGCTTGTCGAACTTCGACGTGGAGCCGAGCAGCCACATCAGCAGGAAGAACGCCATCATCGCGGTGACGAAATCGGCGTAGGCGATCTTCCATGCGCCGCCGTGATGGGCGCCGTGGTCGCCGCCTTTTCTCGACCGGCGCACGATCACCGGCGCGGGTGCCTGCTCCTCCCGCGAGGCGCGCGATCTTCTTTCGCTCATCATGGCGCTCCGCGTCAGGCCGACTTCGGCATCTTGGTGGCGCGCACAGCGTCGTCGAGTTCCTGGAAGCTCGGACGGTCGGCGGTGAACAGTACCTTGCGGCCGAACTCGACAGCGATCGGCGGCGCATAGCCGGAGAGCGACGCGAGCAGCACCGCTTTCACGCACTGGTACGGCTTGGCCTCGGCGCGGCCCTTCGCATTGAGCAGGTCGGCGACCGGGCCGATGAAGCCATACGCGAGCAGAATGCCGAGGAACGTGCCCACCAGCGCGCCGGCGATCATCTCGCCGAGCACGGCGGGCGGTGCGCCGACCGAACCCATGGTATGCACGACGCCCATGACCGCGGCGACAATACCGAAGGCTGGCAGGCCGTCGGCCATTTTCTGAATCGCATTGGCCGCGACCGACGCTTCCGCGTGATGCGTGGCCAGCTCCTCATCCATCAGGTCCTGCACTTCGAGTACGTTCACATTGCCGCCGGACATCATGCGCAAATAGTCGACGATGAAGTCGAGCAGATGATGATCCTCCAGCACGTGCGAATACTTCTGGAAGATCACGCTTTCTTCCGGCGCGCCGACGTCGGCTTCGAGCGACATCATGCCTTCCTTGCGCGCCTTCTGAAGCAGTTCATAAAGCAGCGCGATCAGCTCCAGGTATTTTTCCTTGGTGTAGCCGCCGCCTTTAAAGCATGACGGAATCGCCTTGATGGTTTTCTTCAGCGTGGAAGTCGGATTACTCACGACGAATGCGCCGATTGCCGCACCAAAAATACAGAGTAGTTCGAACGGCTGAAGGAGCGCCGGCAGATGCCCACCCACGCCGACAAAACTACCGATCACGGAACCGATCACCAGAAGCCACCCGATTGCAACAAACATGCTCTCTCCGATTATCTTGCGCGGCGCACGGTCGATCAGAACAGGCCCTGTTTCAAGGGCTTTTCTGGTGCGTCACAAAATTCTTTGCATGTATGGGTAAACGGCTGAAATCGCTGTTGCTGAAGTGCCAGCCCGGATGAAACGCCAAAAAATTCACTAATCGGTTAGTTTTTGAATTGGTGCCGGTAAATTTGCCCGCGTTTCACGATTCGTTGCAATTGCAACTTGTATTCACGGAGCGCGTAAAAACCTGAGCCAATACGCCGCTGACGCAAAACCGATGCGTAACCTTTTTACCGATTCGGTCTGCTAGCATGACGGACAGACTGGACCGGCGGCATCCCGTGTGACGCCTTGCCGCGTCACGAATCTCCGTCGATCATGAACACTGGCAGCGCTAGCGACTCAACCGGAGAAGAATCCCGCATGCGGACTCTGATATCTGCTGCCCGACGCCGTCTGGTGCCCAAGGCGGCAGCCTGCGTTACGGGACTCGGCCTGCTGTTCATTTCCACCCTCGGTCACGCTCAGGAATTTTCGCTATTCGGCGGCGCCTCGCGCGCGAGCAGTATTAACACCTATACGTGGGCCTTCAACTATCAGGAAGGCCTCGGGCAATATTTCGCCGCGAGCTTCACGTGGCTCAACGAAGGGCACATTCCCGATCATCATCGCGACGGCCAGATGGTCCAGTTGTGGGCGCGCATTCCCGTCGGCAGCCCGCAGTTCGTCGTGCAAGCAGGCGTCGGCCCATATCGCTACTTCGATACGACCACCTCGGAGCAAGGCGGCAGTTATTCCGACACCCACGGCTGGGGCGTGGTGTACAGCGTGCGCGGGGCGTACTACGCATCGAACCGGTGGATCACGCAGCTTCAGTTGAATCGCGTGCACGTTCAGCGCGGGCCGGATGCGACCAGCGTGATGTTCGGCGTCGGCTACCAGCTCGACTTGCCCGGTTCGCCGGGCCCGCGCGATTGGGCGAGCGGCAGTGCCCATAAGGTCACCAATAACGAAGTGGCGGTGTATCTGGGCAAGACCATCGTTAACTCGACCAGTTCGCCGAGTGCGCTCGGCGGCGCAGTCGAGTACCGGCGAGGCCTTGCAAAGTATCTCGACGTGACGATCGGCTATCTTCACGAAGGCAGCAGCAAGGTGGCGCGCCGCGACGGTTTCACGAGCCAGTTGTGGGCTACCCGCGCGTTCCTAAACGACAAGGTCGCGCTGGCGCTCGGCGTGGGTGCCTACTATGCGATCAACGAGAACGAAAACAGTGCGACGCCGGGGCCGGGCGCCGGCAAGTTCTCCGGCCTCGTCACGATTGCGGGCTCCTATCGGCTGACCGGGCACTGGAACGCGCGGCTCGCATGGAACCGCGTCGTGACCCGTTATGATCGTGACTCGGATGTGATTTTCGGCGGCGTGGGCTATCGGTGGTGAGGGCTCATGCGTCGGTTGCCGGATGTCGTAGTGCCAGAACAAGCAGTTTCTCGAACCGCTATTCAAGATCTGGAAAACGGAGAAGAGCATGAAAGCCAGCACCATCGCCGAACGGGAGGCCCGCGGCCGTGCCGCTCGCGAGCATTCGAAACGTTCGAGCCACAAGGCGGTAGGCGAACTGCATCGCAACCCGATCGAGTTGCTCAAGCAGAGCAGCGAGGATCGGGTGCACAACCTCGTGCCGCTGCGCTATGGGCGCATGGCCGTCTCGCCGTTCACGTTTTTTCGCGGCACCGCCATCCTGCAGGCGCACGATCTCAGCCAGGTGCGTGACTCCGGCCTGACCATGCCGATCTGCGGCGACGGCCATCTGATGAATTTCGGTGGTTTCGCCACGCCCGAGCGGCAACTCGTCTTCGATCTGAACGATTTCGACGAGGTGTCGGTCGGGCCGTTCGAGTGGGATCTGAAGCGTTTGACCGCGAGCCTCGTCGTCGCCGCGCGCCATATGCGCCTGAGCCGGGGCGCGGCGGAAAATCTCGTGATGACGGCGGTCACCGAATACCGCGATCGCATGTCGCAGTATGCGCAATGCGGCGCGCTCGAACTCTGGTACGACCGCATCACCTTCGACCGCATGGCGGAAACCGCGCTGACGCCCGAAGGCCGCCGCGCCGTGCGGCGCGGCATGGAAAAGGCCGCGAGCCGGACGCACGAAAACCTGCTCGAGAAAATGGCGGAGCGCCACGGCGAACACTGGACGATTCGCGACGCGCCGCCGGCGCTATTCCATGTGCTCGGTGCCAACACGCTGTTCACCAAGGAAGAGACCGAAGCGTTCAGAACCGGCAGCTCGCGCAAGATGCTCGAGCGCATGTGGGGCGAGTATCTGAAGACGATGTCGCATGACCGGCGGGAACTGCTCAGTCATTTCACCGTGCAGGATACCGTTTTCAAGGTGGTGGGTGTGGGCAGCGTCGGCACGCGCTGCATGGTGGTGCTGATGGTCGATCACATGGGTAAGCCGCTGTTCCTGCAAATGAAGGAAGCGCGGCCTTCGGTGATCGCGCGGTTCTACAAGTCGCAGGGCAACAAGCACGAGGGGGAACGGGTCGTGCAGGGACAGCGCATGCTGCAGGCCGCGAGCGATATCTTCCTCGGCTGGGCGACGGGGCCGCTCGGGCGGCATTTCTATTTCCGTCAGCTGCGCGACATGAAGCTCTCGGCGAACATCGAGTTGTTCGACGTCGATCTGCTGGAAGGCTATGCGCGGCTATGCGGCTGGATCATGGCGCGCGCGCATGCCAAGGCGAGCGGGCAGGCCATCGAAGTCAGCGCGTATATCGGCCGTGGCGACCAGTTCGCGGAAGCGCTCACCGGTTATGCGGCGGCCTACGCGGATCAGGTGGAGCGCGATTACGACGTGTTCCTGAAGGCGTGCCGCAGTGGCGAACTCGAAGCGCGCACCGACGAAGACATGGCGGCGGATTTCCGCATGTAGTAGTGGTGCTCGCATTCTTTGCTCCGCGATGAACTGCGCGCGAACCGCGTGGCCTGTGTACGTACGCGGCTATGCGCGTCAGTTGTCCACGCGCGCTTCGCGCAGCGTCACGAAACGCAGATGCCGTTGCCGCGCCGCGTCGATCACGCGCGGCAGCACCGCGAGGATCAAGGGCGTGCCTTCGGCCGTAAGGGCGGCGTTGCCGTCGTGCAGCAGCAGAATGTCGCGTGGCGCGAGGCCGTCCAGCAGTCGCCGCGCGACCACCTGAGGATCGCGCTCACGCGTGTCGTAACCGCGCCTAGTCCATGCCGCGAGCCGCAGATCGAGCTTGCGCAAGACTGGTTCGAGAAAGATATTGCGCAGCCCGGCCGGCGCGCGGAAGAACATTGGCCGTTCGCCGCTCAGGGCTTCGAGCGTGCATTGCGCCGCGTCGATTTCGCGCGTGAGGGCGCCCGGCAACGTCACGGAAAACGTGTGGACGTGAACCTGCGAATGGTTTTCGAGCGCATGCCCGCGCGCGACGATGTCGCGAGCGAGTTCCGGATAACGCTGCGCCATCGCGCCGATGCAGAAGAACGTGGCGCGCACGCCGAAGGTGTCGAGCAGGTCCAGCACTTGCGGCGTGACGGCCGGATCGGGACCGTCGTCGATGGTCAGCGCGATCGCGTCGGCATTGCGCGCGTGGGCCGGCAGGCGGGTCCAGTTCGGACCGAGCAGCGAAGTGCGCGGCAACAGGCCGGCCACGGTGAAAATGGCGTGATTCACAAAAATCGCGGCAACCCACCAGGGCCATGCGGCGGGCGCGATCAGCCATCCTGCCAGCACGATGACATGCCATGCAGCGGTGGCGGTGAGCATCGCGGGATAGCCGGTTTGCGGCCAGCGGCGTGACGGCGCGCCGTGGACGCCATGCGGCGGCGTGGAAAGTTGTTTCATAAAGCGTGCTTCCTGTCTTCCTTCCTCCTTCCTGGGAAGGGCTTGAATCGCGCGCGCGGCGCGCAACGGCAAACGATACCATTGATGCGCGCCGCGACGCTTGCGCGGGCAGGAATGGCAAATAATGAAAGCGCGCCGAAAGACGTTGCGGTCGCGACGGCGTGCTTCGCGTGCAGACTCTTTGCACCGTGCATCAACTGAACTATGAGGGGACGTGACGTGACGGATACGGGAATCAAGAAGGTGGCGCTGGTAACGGGCGCGGGTAGCGGGATCGGCCGCGCGTGTGCGCTCAAGCTGCTGGAACACGGTTATAGCGTCGTGCTGGCCGGCCGTCGTCAGGCGCCGCTCGACGACGTCGTTCGAGAAGCGCAGCAACTCGGCGGCGACGCGCTCGCGGTGGCGTGCGACGTCACGAACGCCGATAGCGTCAGCGCGTTGTTCGAGACGATCCGCGCGCGCCGCGGCCGGCTCGACGTGCTGTTCAACAACGCGGGCCGCAACGGTTCGCCCGTCGATATCGACGAACTCGATATCGACGAATGGCGCTCGGTGGTCGACACCAATCTCACTGGCGTCTTTCTATGCACGCGCGCGGCCTTCGGTCTGATGAAAACGCAGAATCCGCGCGGCGGGCGCATCATCAATAACGGTTCCATCTCGGCGCATGCGCCGCGGCCGAACAGCATTGCCTATACCGCCACCAAGCACGCTATCACCGGACTCACGAAAGCCGTGTCGCTGGATGGTCGCAAATACGACATCGTGTGCGGGCAGATCGACATCGGCAATGCCGCGACGGAAATGGCCGAACGCATGGCGCGCGGCGTACCGCAGGCGAACGGCGAGATCGCGGTCGAGCCGCTGATGGACGTTCAGCACGTGGCGGACGCCGTGCTGCACATGGCCGAACTGCCGCTGTCGGTGAACGTGCAGTTCATGACGATCATGGCGAGCAAGATGCCGTTCGTCGGCCGGGGCTGACGGTCTCGCGCGAACAGCAGGCGGCGCGGGATCAACTTATACTGTTCGCTTCCCGCCTTGATGGAACGCGATTCGCCGTGCCCCGAGCCACACCGAAGGACGACCCGCAGCCGGTGCCGCCCGTGCAGCCCGATCTCGACGACTGTTGTCATAGCGGCTGCAGTCCGTGTGTATTCGATCTCTACGACGAAGCGCTCGAACGCTATCGAGCCGCGCTGACCGAGTGGCAAGTACGGCAGGCGCAGCATAAGGCGGCAGCGCAGACGGCAACGCGGCAGACCAAGCCGCGTTCGCACCGCTGAACGCGTTCCCGATGTTGCCTCGCGACCGCCGCAGCCTTTCACCATGCCCGTCATGACCGACCTTCAGCCCGCGCCTCTCGAACCCCTGACCGACTCACACACGCTGGACGACCTGCATCGCTTCGTGCAGCGTTATCCGCGGCTGTTCGTGCTGACCGGCGCGGGCATCAGCACCGACTCCGGCATTCCCGGCTATCGCGACGACAACGGCGAATGGAAGCGCTCGCCGCCCATCACGGTGCAGGAGTTTCTCGGCACGCTCGCCATGCGCCAGCGCTACTGGGCGCGCAGCATGGTCGGCTGGCCGGTGGTGGCGCACGCGCAGCCCAACGCCGCGCATACCGCGCTGGCGCGGCTCGAAGCGGCCGGCCACGTGCCGACGCTGGTGACGCAGAACGTGGATGGCCTGCATCAGCGCGCGGGCAGCCGAGAGGTGATCGAACTGCATGGCGGCATAGACGGTGTGACGTGTCTGGATTGCGGCATGCAGCACTCGCGCGCGTCGATCCAGCAGACGCTTGAAGCGGACAATCCCGCGCTTGTCGACGTGACCGCCGAAACCGCCGCCGATGGCGACGCGCATCTCGAGTGGCACGATCTCGGCGGCTTCCGCATCCCGTCGTGCTCGAACTGCGGCGGCTTGTTGAAACCCGCGGTGGTGTTCTTCGGCGAAAGCGTGCCGAAGGAGCGTGTGGAGGCGGCCTCGCACGCGCTCGACGTGGCTGACGCCGTGCTGGTGGTCGGCTCGTCGCTGATGGTTTATTCCGGCTATCGTTTTTGCGTGTGGGCGCAGAAGCAGGGCAAGCCGGTCGTCGCGATCAATCTCGGGCGCACGCGCGCCGATCCGCTGTTGTCGCTGAAAGTCACGGCGCCTTGCGCGGAGACGCTGACCGCGCTGGCCGGCCGGCTGGCGCTGGATTGAACGGCCACACCGAAAAAAGGAACGCCCGATGTTGACGACGATCGCCCAGCTCGAAGCCCTCTACGGTCAACCGCATGAGCGCGCCGTGCGCAAAGAGATTGCCTATATCAACGAGGACTACCGTGCGTTCATCGAAGTCGCGCCCATTCGCCGTGCTCGCCACGTCCGGCCCGGAAGGCCTCGACTGTTCGCCGCGCGGCGACGCGCCGGGCTTCGTGCGCATCGTCGACGATCGCACACTCGCGCTGCCGGACCGGCTCGGCAACAATCGGCTCGACAGTTTGCGCAATATCATCGTCGAGCCGAGGCTGGCGCTGCTATTCATCATTCCCGGCGTGGGCGAAAGTTTGCGCGTGAACGGCCGCGGCCGTATTACCGACGACCCGCAATGGCTGGACAGTTTCGCCGTCGAAGGTAAACTGCCGCGCACCGTGCTGCTGATCGACGTGGATAGCGTCTACTTTCACTGGTCGAAAGCGTTGGTGCGCTCGAAACTGTGGGACCCGGCGCATCACGTCGAACGTTCGCGGCTGCCGAGCGCGGGCGAGATTCATCGGCGTATCAATGGCGCGCAGTTCGACGCGGCGACCTATGATCGCGAACTCGCCGAACGCGTGCGCACGACCCTGTACTGAAACCGAAGCAGAACCAAAGCCGACCATGACCGATTCCCAACTGGCGCTGCGGCAACGTTCGCCATCCGCCGAACGCAACCGCGAACCGATCCTCGCGGTGTTGCGCGCGGCGCTGCCGGCAAACGGCCGCGTGCTCGAAATCGCGAGCGGCACCGGCCAGCACGCGATCTGGTTCGCCCGCGCGATGCCCGGACTCGACTGGCAACCGAGCGACGCCGATGCCGGCGCGCGCGATTCGATTGCCGCGTGGGTCGCGCACGAAGGTCTCACGAACGTGCGCACGCCGCTCGCGCTCGACGTGCATCAGCCGGACTGGGGCGTTGACACGCTCGACGCCGTGGTGTGCATCAACATGATCCACATCTCGCCGTGGAGCGCGGCGCAGGCGCTGTTCGCGGGCGCGGGGCGCCGTCTCGTCGACGGCGGTGTCCTGTACCTGTACGGCCCATACAAACGCGGCGGAGCGCATACTTCTCCGAGCAACGATGCCTTCGATCAGCAGTTGCGCGGCCGCGATCCGGAATGGGGTGTGCGCGACATGGAGGAGGTGGTGGCGTTGGGCGCGTCGGTCGGACTGGTATGCGAGGAGCCCATCGCGATGCCCGCCAACAATTTCAGTCTGGTGTTCAGGAAACGCGCGGACGCGACGCGAGTCTGACGCCCGCTAAATGCGGTTAACCGCCGGTTAACGGCCGGTTCGCCGCGATGTAAAACGCCGCCCGTTGCCCGCTAACGAGCGGCAAGCTGGCATTTCTTTTATTCTTTCACCCTCGACGTTGCGCCGACGTTCTTTCCGGCGCGGCGCTACGACATTTTTTGGACTCTGGAGAATTCACATGGGCAAACAGGCAATCGGCGTGGTGGGGCTGGCGGTCATGGGCCGCAATCTGGCGCTCAACATCGAGAGCCGCGGCCACGCGGTGTCGGTGTACAACCGTAGCCGCGAGAAAACCGACGAACTCATCGCCGAATATCCGGACAAGAAGCTGGTGCCGGCTTTCACGCTGGAAGAATTCGTGGAGTCGCTGGAAAAGCCGCGCCGCATTCTGCTGATGGTGAAAGCAGGCGAAGGCACCGACGCCACCATCAACCAGTTGAAACCACTGCTGGACAAGGGCGACATTCTGATCGACGGCGGCAACACGCATTTCACCGACACCATCCGCCGCAATCAGGATCTCGCGAAGTCCGGACTGCACTTTATCGGCACGGGCGTGTCGGGCGGTGAGGAAGGCGCGCTGAAAGGTCCGTCGATCATGCCGGGCGGCCAGCGCGACGCGTACGACCTCGTGGCCCCGATCCTCACTGAAATCGCCGCGAAGGCGCCGGACGGCGAGCCGTGCGTCGCCTACATGGGACCGGACGGCGCGGGCCACTTCGTGAAGATGGTGCACAACGGCATCGAGTACGGCGACATGCAGTTGATCGCGGAAAGCTACGCGGTGCTCAAGCAGGTGGTCGGGTTGTCGAACGAAGAACTCGGCAAGGTCTATACCGAGTGGAATCAGGGCGAGCTGGACAGCTACCTGATCGAAATCACCTCGAAGATTTTCGGCAAGAAAGATGACGAGACCGGCAAGGATCTGGTCGACGTGATTCTCGATCGCGCCGCGCAAAAGGGCACCGGCAAGTGGACCAGCCAGAACGCGCTCGACCTCGGCGCGCCGCTGCCGCTGATCACCGAGGCTGTGTTCGCGCGCGTGCTGTCGTCGCTGAAAACCCAGCGCGTGGCCGCGAGCAAAGTGCTGGAAGGCCCGGCGGCCAAGCCGCTCGGCGTCGAGCGCGACGCCTTCATCGAATCGGTGCGCCGTGCGCTCTATTTCAGCAAGGTGATCTCGTACGCGCAGGGCTTCGCGCAACTGCGCGCGGCGTCGGAAGAGTACAAGTGGGATCTGGATTACGGCACGATCGCGAAGATTTTCCGCGCCGGCTGTATCATCCGCGCCCGCTTCCTGCAAAAGATTACGGACGCTTATACGAAGGACAAGGCGATCGCCAATCTGCTGCTCGATCCGTATTTCCGCGACATCGCCAAGAATTATCAGGCGGCGTTGCGCGAAGTCGTGGTGGCCGCGGTCAATGCGGGCGTGCCGGTGCCGGCTTTCGCATCGGCGATCGCGTACTTCGACGCGTATCGTTCGGAGCGTCTGCCGGCAAACCTGGTGCAGGCGCAGCGCGATTTCTTCGGCGCGCATACGTTCGAGCGCATCGACAAGCCGGGCAGCTTCCACGCGAACTGGAGCTGAGCGTTTGAATCGCGGCCCGGCGCGCCCTTGTAGCGAGGCGCGCCGGGCCGCAAAAGCGCTTCAAATTCACGACGGTCAATTATTGCTGAAAGCCGGCAGCCAGATACGGCTTCGAGACAACCCGTCTGCTACTGTTGCGAAATTCGAAATAGAGTTTCGTCGTTTTAGGGGTTTCCCCTAGGTGTCGACCCTCCTAAACTTCTACTTAAGCGCTACGGAACAACTACTCCGCAGCGAATTACAAAACAAGTTCTGGAGGTTTACATCATGAAGGCTCTTATCTCTGCAGTCGTAGTCGCCGCCGCTCTGGCCGCTCCTGTCGCTTCGTTTGCTCAATCGAATCAGCCGGTTACGCGCGCTCAAGTTCGCGCTGAACTGGTTCAACTGGAAAAGGCCGGCTACAACCCGATCGGCGATCAGGTCAACTACCCGGCTAACATCCAGGCCGCGCAAGCACGCGTCGATGCGCAAAACGGCACCGCTCAAGCTGTGAACAGCGGTTACGGCGCACCGATCGCCGGCAGCTCGCAAGCTGGCCGTCCGGTGACCGGCAACGACCGCAACTCGGTCTACTTCGGCAACTAATTTGCGCCGAAGCTGAGGGAAACGCCGCCTGACTGTGGGACGGCAAGCAAATCGAAACGCCGTCCGGGTTGCCGGGCGGCGTTTGTCGTTTACGGCGCGGTTGGCGAATCGGTATCCGAGCTGGTGCCGGCGCGTGCTCGTCAACGCGCAGTTTTGACTGGACGAACCGGCATTGGCGACGCGAAACCGGCGGGCCGAGTGGTGAGTAAGAACGTGGCGCACCGAAGGCGCTGCGGGGCGGCCGCCGAAAAAGGCGCGGAGGATATTGCCCGGATCCAATCCGCCAGTGCAGCCCTAATGCAACGAGCGATGCCGGCGGCCTATTTCATCGAACAGTGCGCGGCTGGGTTCGAGGGCAAGCAGCCAGGATTCATCGTAGCCGCTCAGATTGTCGAGTGCCTCGCGCAGCCGCTCGATCGCCAGCGCGGGAATCTCGACGCTCGCCTCCACGCCGCTCGACAATCCTGCAATGCTGGCCAGTTGGATGAGGGCGTCCGCGGCTTCGGCCACGTCGGCGGCGAATACGAGATGCGTGTTCAGCAACTCGACCAGACCGGGCGATGCCGCGACATCGTCGACGTTGAGTTGTACGGCCAGAAATGTGGCTTTGTTCATTCTCAACTCCCTCGCAGAATTCAGACGTTTTACTTTCGGCGCGTCGGGGCGGCAAGAACGAGTATAGGCGAGTGCCTCGTGTATTCAATGCTCACACAAATTGCCGCGCGTTCCGCCGGCGGCAAGCATGCCGTCCCAGCGCACCTATAATGGGGCCAGCCGGAAACCGGTTCGCGCGAGTTCTGGCCACCCGCCGCGCCCGACGGATCGTCCGCCATGCCGGCGCCGTCTTTCTCAACTGCCTCGTGACGATGAAGATCATTCGCAGCAAGAATTTCACCGCGACGCGCGCCTGGGGCGCGCTCGATATCGCCAACATGGGCGGCATCACGACGCGCCTGCATTGGACCGATCAGCCTTATAAGTGGCATGTCAACGACGGCGAGGAAGTGTTCGCCGTGCTCGATGGCCGCGTCGAGATGCGTTATCGCGAAGGCGGCGTCGAGCAGTCGGCCATTCTGGAGACGGGTGATGTGTTCTACGCTTCGGTCGGCACCGAGCATGTGGCTCATCCGATCGGCGCGGCGCGCATTCTGGTGGTCGAGGCGGAAGGGAGCGTCTGAATTCTGGCGGACGGCTGGTGCCATGCCGGCGCGGTTCCCACCACGCACGACGGCATAATGGATAACCGCTGCCACGCCCTCGAGACGAGCGGCACGGCAAATGCTACCGCATCGGTTGAATCCGATTGATCGAACAAAGTGTCGAGGAAAATCAAATGACAAGACCATGGCAATTGACGGGGACCCGGTTGCTGGCAGTGGCCGCGCTCAGCGTGATATTCGGCGGTTGTACGAGCATGCCGTGGGAGAGCACGCCGTTTTACAGCAGCACACCTTCCCGACCGACCACGCTCAGCACGGTGCCGGTTCCCGCCGGTTTTTACCGGGTCAATCCGGGCGATACGATCGGCGGGATTGCATCGGCATATGGCCGCAAGCCGCAGGAGATCGCCGCGTGGAACGGACTTGCGGCCAACGCCGCCGTCACGCCGGGACAAGTGCTGCGAGTCTCTCCGCCGATGGCCTCGGGCAGCGTCGTGACGCCGCCGGTCGCCGTCGGGCCGAACGGTTCCGCCACGCCCGGGGTGCCCGGCGTGCCCGGCGCGCCCACGGCAGCGGCCGGACCGCAGCAGGGCGTATTGCAATGGCCGCTGCGTGGGCCGGTGCTGAAAGCCTTCGCGCCGGGTAGATCGAACGGCATCGTGATCGGCGGCCGGGCGGGCGATCCGGTCAAGGCGGCCGCCACCGGCCGCGTGGTGTACGCCGGTACGGGTATCGAGGCGTACGGCCCGCTCATCATCATCAAGCACGACGACTCGCTGATCACCGCCTACGGGCAGAACAGCACGCTGCTCGTCAAGGAAGGCGACGCGGTCGCGCAGGGGCAAACCATCGGCGAAGTCGGAGTGGATAGCCGCGGGGTAGCGTCGATCCAGTTCGAGGTCCGCCAGAACGGTCAGCCGGTCGATCCGCTCGCGTGGCTGCCCAAGTCGGGTGGGTGAGCTTCTTTTGATCGCGATTTCAGCGCCCCGTTAATTGAATATACTGTGTGGCTAAAATGCCGGCGCCGTTGCCGCCCGTCGATACCGGCGGTGCGGTGCGTCGACCGGCTGGCATAGGCTGTCATTCACAGACGCACAGGGACACACAATGATCGATTTGCGCAGCGATACCGTAACCCGTCCGACTCCGGCGATGCTCGCGGCCATGTCGGCCGCCCAAGTCGGCGACGACGTCTGGGGCGACGACCCCACCGTGTTGCGTCTGCAGGCCACCTTGGCCGAACGCACCGGCAAGGAAGCAGGCCTGTTCTTCCCGAGCGGCACGCAAAGCAATCTGGCGGCGTTGATGGCCCATTGCGCGCGCGGCGACGAATACATCGTCGGCCAGTTGGCGCACACGTATAAATATGAAGGCGGTGGCGCGGCGGTGCTAGGCAGCATCCAGCCGCAGCCGCTCGAAAATGCCGCGGACGGCTCGATCCCGCTGGAGAAGATCGCCGCGGCGATCAAGCCCATCGACAACCATTTCGCGCGCACGCGGCTGCTGGCGCTGGAAAACACCATCGGCGGCAAGGTGCTGCCGGCGGGGTATGTCGCCGAGGCGGTGCAGCTTGCGCGTCAGCACGGCCTGTCGGCTCACCTCGACGGCGCACGGGTTTATAACGCTGCAGTGGCATCCGGCAAGCCGGTTGCGGCATTGTGCGAGCCGTTCGATTCGGTCTCGGTCTGTTTTTCGAAGGGACTGGGCGCGCCGGTCGGTTCGGTGCTGGTCGGCAGCCGGGCGCTCATCGACGTGGCGCACCGCTGGCGCAAGGTGCTGGGCGGCGGCATGCGCCAGGCCGGCGTGCTGGCGGCGGCTTGCCTGTATGCGCTGGATCACAACGTCGAGCGCCTCGCCGACGACCACGCGCACGCCGCGCATCTGGCGGCGGGTCTGGAAGCTATCGATCAGGTCAAGGTGCAGTCGGTCGCTACCAACATGGTGTTCGCGCAGTTTCCGCAGCAACATTGCGCGCCGCTCGAAGCATGGCTCAAGGAGCGCGGCATTCTCACGCAGATGCTGTACGCGTCGCGATTCGTGACGCATAAGGACGTGTCGCGTGGGGATATCGACACGTTTATCGCAACAGTGAAGGGGTATTTCGCGGCGCGGTAAAGCGGAACGCCGAACGCACAACGCCAAGCGGCTGCGACCAACGCCGCAAAGCAAGGCACCAGCAAAAATCGGCAACCTGGCAGCAAACCAAAGCGGACGCACTGTCACCCCAGCGCGCCCGCTTTTTTCATTTCACCGATGCCTTCGCATGCACGCCTGACCGATGCGACGGCGCCAGCAACCTGAGCCCGCTCGCGAGGCTCGCCGCGCCCGCAAAGAAGGCGCCGGTGCTCAGCGCCAGCGTCGGCCCATGCCGGCCCGCAATCCCGAAACTCAGTGCGACCAGCGCCGCGCCGGTGGTTTGCCCAAGCAGTCGCGCAGTCGCGACGATGCCGCTTGCGCCACCGCTGCGCTCCGGCGGCGCGCTTGCCATCAACGCCTTCAGATTCGGCGACTGGAAAAACCCGAAGCCCGCGCCGCAAACCGCCATGCGAATGCCGATGTCGACCACGTGCGGATGCACCGGCAGGAGCGCCAGCGAAGCCATTCCCGCCGACATCACCGCGAGACCGATCGCGCCAAGCAGTCCGGGCGGATAGCGGTCGGACAAGCTGCCCGCCAGCGGCGCGGCCAGCGCGACCACCACGGGCCACGGCGTCATCAGAAAGCCGGTCTCGACCTGGCTGCGATGCAGTACATCCTCGAAGTAGAACGGCAGCGAGACGAACGCCAGCCCTTGCGCGGCGAACGAGCACACGACCGTGACCGCCGACAACGCGAACACCGGCCGCTTGAACAGATCGACGGGCAGCATCGGCGCAGGATGGCCCGCTTCGCGCCGAATCAACAGGAAACCGAAGACCAGCGCAATCGCCGCCGCGCTCAGTACCAGTTGTGTCGACGCGCGCTGGGCCGCCTCGCCGAGTGCGAAGATCAACGCGGCGAAGGTGATGACGTTCAGGAGCGCCGCGACCGGATCGAAGTTGTGCTTGCCGCGTTCGGTGTACGGCAACGCCGGCCAGGCGAAGCCCAAGGCCAGCAGACCGAGCGGCACATTGACCGCGAACAGCCACGGCCACGCGGCCACCGACAGAATCAGCGACGCCACCGTCGGTCCGACCGCGAACGACACACCGACTATCAGCGCGTTGGTGCCGAGGCCGCGTCCGAGCCGGTGCGGCGGATACAGATAGCGGATCAGCGCGGTATTCACGCTCATGATCGCGCTCGCGCCGAGGCCTTGCAGCACGCGCGCGGCGGCCAGCAGCGGCAGCGTCGAGGCCAGCGAGCACGCCAGCGACGCCAGCGTGAAGAGCGCAATCCCGCCGATATAGATCCGCCGATGCCCAACGATATCGCCGAGCGCGGCGAGCGGCAGTAGCGTCGCGACCATCGCGAGCTGATACGCATTGATGATCCACACCGATGCCGCCGGCGCCGCATGCAGGTCGGCGGCGATGGCGGGCAGCGCGGTATTGGCGATGGCGGTGTCGAGCGTGGCGAGCGCGACGGCGAGCATGATCGCGGCCATCGCGCGGCGGTTGGCGGCGGACATTGGGACGTCCGCGGGAAAAGGGTGGGCGGCGGGGTGGGCGGCGCTGGGTTTGTCGGACAAGGCGGTGGCTCGTCGGGTTGAGCATGCCCGCGCGCAGCCGGGCGAGTCGAGGCACGCGGCGCGCGAGTGGCAGAAGTTGCGGGACGTGAGACGCGCATGGCCTGAATCCAGCGTTCGAAGCATTTCGGGCGGCTGCGCGGCGAATGTAGCGATTGTTACAGAGACGCGGAAAACGTGCTGGGACCCGGGCGGGGAAGGGCGCCAACTAAGCTGTCTATAATGCAACTAACGGTCAAGCCCGCCCGCGCTCCGCGAACTGACCCGCGCTCGTGTTGTCACACGCCATTCCGGCATAACCGCTTGGCAGACGAGGCCCTCTGATTTGACCACGCATCAAGCCACCCGCTCATTCATCCGCGCGTCACGCGGCGAAAAAATAATGGCGTTGCCTTCCATCCAGCGGGCATTGGGTATTTCGCAATCGTTTGCCTGTTTTGCGCAGCCGATGCACGCGCGCAGTGCCGCGCACACATGGCTTGCACCTCGCGTGGGCGAAAACGTGCGAAAAAACGCCGCCCCTGCTGATGTCGGCGGGCATGGCATGTGCGTAACCAGGCGTTCGCGCCCGCCGATGTCCGGTGGCCTTAAAATGTCCTACTCTGTTTCTTAACCCGCCTGACCGGCTCGCGCCTCCCGCCCGTCATCTGTGCGGTCCGCGTATGTCGCGTCTTTTTTCCCGGAGGCTTCGATGACAGCCGTCGATCTGGAATTCGACCAGCTCAACAGTACCGTCGACGCGCTACGGCGCTCAATTTCCAATCGCATGATGTACGGTGTCGGCAAGGACGCCGTCACCGCGCATCCGCATGACTGGCTGCACGCCGCGGCGCTCGCCGTGCGCGACCGGCTGGTCGCGCGCTGGATGAAGACCACGCGCCTGCAATACGAACAGGACGTGAAACGCGTCTACTACCTGTCGATGGAGTTCCTGATCGGCCGGACCTTTACGAACGCCTTGCTCGCGCTGGGCATCCACGATCAGATGAAGGAAGCGCTGGCGAGCCTGGGCGTGGATATGGATGCGCTGACCGATATCGAGCCGGACGCCGCGCTCGGCAACGGCGGCCTCGGCCGGCTCGCGGCCTGCTTTCTCGATTCGATGGCGACGCTCGGCATTCCGGGCTTCGGCTACGGCATCCGCTATGAATACGGCATGTTCCGTCAGCAGATCGTCAATGGCGAGCAGGTCGAAGCGCCGGACTACTGGCTGCGCGCGGGCAATCCATGGGAGTTTCCGCGGCCCGAAGTCACTTACATGGTTCACTTCGGCGGCCGCACGGTGCAGCGCGGCGAACATGTGGAATGGATCGACACTCAGCACGTGAACGCCACCGCGTACGACACCGTCATTCCGGGTTACGCGACCGACGCGACCAACACGCTGCGCCTATGGTCGGCGCGTGCCGCCGAGGAGCTCGACCTCGGCGCGTTCAATCGTGGTGACTACCGCAATGCGGTCGACACCAAGAACATGTCGGAGAACGTCTCACGTCTGCTGTATCCGGACGACTCGACGCCGGCCGGCCGCGAACTGCGCTTGCGCCAGGAGTACTTTTTCGTCTCGGCGACCATGCAGGATCTGATTCGCCGCTATCAGCGCACGCACAGCACGTTCGGGCGCTTCTCCGAAAAAGTGGCGGTGCATCTGAACGATACGCACCCCGTGCTGGCGATTCCCGAACTGATGCGTTTGCTGGTGGACGTCCACCATCTGCAGTGGGACAAGGCGTGGAAGCATGTGACGCAGATCTTCTCGTACACGAACCACACGCTGATGCCCGAGGCGCTCGAAACGTGGGACGTCGAGTTGCTTGCGCGGCTGTTGCCGCGCCATCTCGAGATCATCTTCGAGATCAATGCGCAGTTTCTCAAGCACGTGAGCGAGCAATCAGGGCACGACGCCGAGATGATCCGCCGCATTTCGCTCGTCGACGAATACGGGCAGCGGCGCGTGCGGATGGCGTATCTGGCGATCGTTGCGAGCCACAAGGTGAACGGCGTGTCGAAGCTGCACTCGCAGTTGATGACACGCGATATCTTCGCGGACTTCGCGCGCGTCTTTCCGGACCGCTTCACCAATGTCACCAATGGCATTACCCCGCGCCGCTGGCTCGCGCAGGCAAGCCCGTCGCTGTCCTCGCTGATCGATCAGCAGATTGGCAAACATTGGCGCAGCAATCTGTTCGAACTGGAACAGCTGCGCAACCTGCGCACGGACAGCGGCTTTATCGAGGCCTTCCGTGAAGCAAAGCGGCAGAACAAACTGCGGCTCGTGCACCGTCTCGCGCATCACACCAAACTGCATTTCGATCCGGACGCGCTGTTCGATCTGCAGGTCAAGCGCATTCACGAATACAAGCGGCAACTGCTCAACGTGCTGCATGTGATCGTGCGCTACAACCAGATTCGCGCAAATCCCGAACGCGACTGGGTGCCGCGCGTGGTGATGTTCGCCGGCAAGGCCGCGTCCGCGTATCGGATGGCGAAGACCATCATCAAACTGATCGGCGACGTGAGCGAGAAGGTCAATCACGATCCGCTGGTGGGCGACCGTCTGAAAGTGGTGTTCGTGCCGAACTACGGCGTGAGCGTGGCGGAGTTGATCATTCCGGCCGCGGATCTGTCGGAGCAGATTTCGATGGCCGGCACGGAAGCATCGGGCACCGGCAACATGAAACTCGCGCTCAACGGCGCGTTGACGATCGGCACGATGGACGGCGCGAATATCGAAATCTGCGACGCGGTGGGCCGCGAGAACATCTTCATCTTCGGCCATACCGCCGACGAAGTGGACAACCTGCGCGCCACCGGCTACCGGCCGCGGCAAATCTACGAAGAGAATGCGGAACTGCGCACGGCGCTCGACCAGATTCGCACGGGCTTCTTCTCGCCGGACGATCCGCTGCGCTTCTCGGATATTTTCCACACGCTGGTCGACTGGGGCGATCACTACATGGTGCTCGCCGATTTCGCCGCGTTCGCCAAGGCGCAAGACGAAGTGGACGCGCGCTTCGTCGACAAGCGTGCATGGACGGAAAGCGCGATCGAGAATGTGGCGGGCATGGGGCAGTTTTCGTCGGATCGCACGATCGGCGAATATGCACGCAACATCTGGCATGTGAATCCGCTGAATATCGAATAGCGGAACGGTTGCTCCGTTTCAGCTTCACGTAGAAGTAGACGTGCAAAGGCCGTGCGATGGCTGGTGAATCGCACGGCCTTTTCATTGACTGATGCCGCAACGGTTATTGCGCGAACTTCTCGACCTCGTTCGCGGCGCGCAGGCCAAGCTGGCCGTGCGGGAAGTCGAACAGCACGTCGATATTCTGCATGCCCATCAGGCCGATCACGATGCGGTCTGCGCCCGGCTTCGCCTTGACGATCGTCACTTGCGCGCCTTCATAGCGATGCACCCATTTGCCGGTGCCGAGCGCCGCGTTGTAGTTGCCTTGATTGAGCACCTTGCCGACTTCGTCGTCGCCGGTCCAGTTCGGCGCCTTGTCCATTTCAATGCGAATCATGTCGGTGCTGGCCGTGGCGAACACCAGCGGCGCGCAAAAAGTCATCTTGTCGCCGACGTTGACGCAACCTCTCGGCCACTGAGCCGTGCCGTCTTGCAAGACGGTCATCGGCGCCATCGTGTAGTCCTTCGTAAGCGCGCTCGACGGACTCAGCACGAAGTAAGGTTTCGCAAAGTTCGCGTGCACCAGATAGCGCTGGCCGATATTGCCGGGCAACGCACGCAGCGGTTGCGTGCAGCAGGTGTCGTCCGGTTGCGCCGCGCCGATGCCGAGCAGACCCGAGAAGGCCCAGCCGAATTCGCCGGTGTAGCCGTCCATGCCTACGCAGCGCCGGGCGTTGGGTTGGCAGTTCACCAATTCGACGGCTTGCGCGTCGACCTGCGCCGGCTTTGTGCCCGCGAGACTCATCGGCAGTTTGACGGCCGGGCCGGCGACTTGTGCACCATTTGCCAACGGTAGCGAACTCACCGGACCGGCGTTCGGATAATTCGTAGCCGGCAGCACCGACTTCAGCACGCGCACGCCCTGCGTGCCCGTGTCCAATGCGACATACACCGCCTTGCCGTCAAGCTGGATCGGCAGGCCGAGGCGCGCATGACCCGCGTCGACGTGCTCCAGTTGCAACGGAATCAGCAGGCCGTCCTGGCCGCCGTTGATCAGTGAGGCAGCCGGCGCGGGCGGCGTGGGCGTGGGAAAGGTCACGGCGCAGCCGCTGAGCGCGGCGAGCGCACCGGTCACGACAAGCGTGGCCGCGCTGGAACGACGCCGGCTGATGCGCAAATGCCGGCGTGCGGCATCGAGGAACGACAGGAACATAGATCACACGCTTTGCAAAGGGCGCGTCCCTGACGAAGGCGAGGCATTGCAAGCGGCGAGGCGGACAGCGCGAGCGGCAATCGCGCTGGATTGGCCGCCGCGTAATCGATAAAACCGGGTCGCTTGCGAACCTGCGGGAGGGAACACGCGATAACTGGAGCGGCGACTCTACATGGCCGCTCGAGTGCATCTGCAAAGATGTGTAAAGACACGGGCGCGGCCGGCAACCGGCTCGTGCAAGTGTCGATCTGCATCAATAGTCGCGCGGACGCCGGATCACAGTAGATTGCGCGCGGCCGAGCGTGGCGCGATCGAGTTTGACGGTCAGCAGGCCGATCACGTCTTCGAGCGTGCGCGAGGTGACTTCGACGCGGAATGTCACGCGCTCGCGTTGCTGGTCGATGGTGACGACATAAAGACGCAGGTCGTCGCCGAGCGCGGCATGCAACGCGCGCCGTCCGTTGGCCGACGACGTGCCGGGCACGGTGACGTCGATAATGACGAGCGGCACGACGACATGCGTGCGGCGCGGCAGCCGCGGCGCTTGTGGCGTGCGCTGGGTGCGCGAGGTGCGCGAAGTGCGAGTGAGGGGAAGATCGGGCGTAGCGGCGGACGTGTGCATAGGGTTGCGCCGACCCGGTGGGCAGCGCGCGTTGTTGACACCCATTCACTCTAGCGACGCGCGTCTCAAGGACGCGCAAAAGCTGCCGCGCGGCGAATCAAAATGGTGTTAACGCGCCCCGTGCGTGTGGCGTGCTATCGCGGCAACTAGCACCTGAAAGTTGCGAACCGCGTTGTCAAACCTTCGGCGCCGCGGCTGTGGCCTTCGCCTCATTCACGGCGACGGCCACGCGTTCGACGAACTCGCGATCGACGCTCATCAGCGCTTCGCGATCGCCGTTCGCCGTCTGCACCATCAGACGATGCGTGATGTCCTGGGTCAGCCAGGTGAGCCAGCCGACCACGGCCAGCATCGTGCCGCACACGATGCCTACCGGCGAGCGCCATATCGCGCCGACAATAACGCCGGCGATGCCGAGCAGCGAAAGCGTGACCGGCAAGACCTTGTTTTTCGGCACGGTGACGACACGCACGTCCACGATCTCGCGCAGCGGAAAGACCTGGCCGGCGGACGAGAGTGCGTTGCGCGTGACCGACACGCCGCGATCATTGAAGGGTGTTTCCATCGAGTCGAATGCAAGCGGTGGCAAAGGGCGCAGCGTACCAGACTTCGAATGCCTGAAGTGACGGGACCTTTCGCCGGCTGACAGGCTGCGCGCGATCACCATCCATGCCGTGCGGACGAACAGCGCGCGGAGCTTGCTCGAGAAATCACGGCACAATGCGAAGAAGCTCCTGATGAACATGAGTTCGCCAGGCACCTGGACCCGCCGGATGTTCGGCCGTGAAGCACGATGCGCGAGCCCTCGCCACACTCAGCCGGGATATCGTCGGCGGGATCGGCCCGCCGCCGGTCTCAATCAAACGCCCTGTCGTTCGGCGTTGCGTACAACTTCTCCAGTGCCTCGCTCATGGGGAAATCGAAGTTGATGCCTTTGGGCGGCACCGGCTTCAGGAACCACTTGTCGTACAGGGTTTTGATCTCACTGCCTTTCATGACCCGAACCATTGCATCGTCAACCAGCCTCTTGAACTCCGGGTCATCCTTGCGAAGCATGAAGCCATACGCTTCGGACGACTGAGGCGCTCCCACAATGACCCAGTCGGCGGGCTTGGCCGTCAGCGAGCGCGCGCCCGCAAGCAGCACGTCGTCCATCATGTACGCGACCGCTCGGCCGGTTTCGAGCGTGACACGGCCTTCGCCGTAATCCTTAGCGCTGATGATCTGCATGTTCATCTTTTTCTCCTCGTTCATTTTCCTGAGGAGACGCTCCGACGTGGTTCCCTGGTTGGTCACCACGGTCTTGCCGGCCAAGTCAGTGAAGTCCTTGATGCCTGAGTCCTTGCGCGTCAGAAGACGCGTCGTGGCAACGAAGAACGTGTCGGAAAACGCGACCTGATTTTGCCGGGAGGTCAGATTCGTCGTCACCCCGCATTCCAGGTCGACGGTGCCGTTCTGAACCAGCGGGATGCGGTTCTGCGAAGTAACCGGTATGAAGCGGACGTGCAGATCGGGGTGGCCGGTTTTCGCCTTCACCGCATCGATGATCCTGTTGCAAATGTCCTGGGAAAATCCGATCACCTGGTTATTCGTATCAACGTACGAAAACGGTACAGACGTTTCGCGATGACCGATCGAAATCGAATTGCCGCTGCGGATTTTTGCCAGGGTCGACTGTGTCTCCTGGGCCGAAGCGCTGGTCGAAACAACGGCAAAAGTCGCGAGGGCCATCAGCAGCCTGTGTTTCATAGCAATTACCCCATCGTGGTGAGAACCAGTCTCTGCGCACCTGCGCGGCTGGCCTGATACATATGTTGCCAGAAAAATATTAAATGCAACATATGTTAACCACCGATGTGTAAAACGTTCAGCGCCTTTGTGGGCGCAAGCCGCCGGTACGCGTATCGGCGGGGGGAACGTTAAATGCTACCCACTCGACAGAGTTGCCTGGCGGCATCCATACAGCCGCACGACCTGCATATCGAACCAAGGAGACAGTACAATGACCACTCGGCCCACCAATCCTCCGGACCTTGCACGCCGGAAAATTCTCGCTGCGCTGGCAAGTTCCGTTGCATTGTCGGCATGTGGTGGAGGTGGGGGCGGGGGCGGAAGCGGCGGGTCAGGCGGGTCGACGAATCCTGTGATCGGTGCGATCCCACCTGATCGCGCAAACCTTCCGCGTCCCCCATTGCCCGACCCGTCGACTTCCGGCATCGACCATATCGTGCTCGTCACGATGGAAAACCGTTCCTTCGACCATTTGCTGGGGTGGGTGCCGAATGCCGAAAGCGCACAGGCAGGCCGCACGTTCACCGATGCATTCGGCACGGCGCGCGGGTCATTCGCGCTCACCGCCAATGCGGCCTATGGCTTTCAGGGCTGCGCCTATGCGGACCCGAATCACGCGTACGAGGCCGGGCGCGTTCACCTGGCAAACGGCGCGATGAACGGCTTTCTGCTGACGCCTGGCACCAGCCTCACGCCCGGCGACTTGCTGCCGATCGGCTATTTCCAGGCCGCGGATCTGCAGTTCTACCAGGGGGCGGTCGCGCAGTACACCGTGTGCGACTATTACATGAGCGGCATTCTCGCCGACACGTACCCGAACCGGGTCTACCTGCATAGCGGTGAGACGGACCGTCTCAGCGACACGCTCGACATATCGTCGCTGCCGACCATCTGGGACCGCCTGGATGCAAAGAACATCTCGTCGACGTACTACTTCCACGACGTGCCGTTCACGGCGCTCTACGGAACCCGCTATGTCGGGCGTTCCAAGCTGTTTGCCGATTTTCTCACCGATGCCGCCGCGGGCACGCTCCCGTCGTTCTGCATGGTCGATCCGAGTTTCGGCGGCGAAGCACAGGGGACCTCGAACGACGACCATCCGCATGCGGACGTGCGCAACGGCCAGGTGCTGCTGGGACAGATCTACGACGCGCTGCGCACGGGTCCGAACTGGAGCAAGACGCTCGTGATCATTGTCTACGACGAGTGGGGCGGTTTCATGGAACATGTCGCGCCGCCGGTGAGAACCGTGTCCGCCGCTGAAAGCGCGTTGGGCAACGACGGGCGGCTCGGGTTTCGCGTACCGTGCGTGCTGCTCGGACCGCGGGTGCGTGCGAACAGCGTGTCGCGTTATCCGTTCGATCCCAGTTCGATCCACCAGTTGCTCGCGTGGCGCTTCGGGCTCGACCCGCTCGGCGCGCGAGGCAGCGACCCGGCAACGGTCAACCTCGCGTATGCGTTGGATCTGGCGGACGCGCCACGCACCGATGCGCCGGCCATCGCGGTCACACAAGGTGTCTTCGGCGCGGAGTGCTCGGCGTCGGCGGCCACTGGCGCTTCGGGCGCAACAGGCATCGGACAGCTCGACAAGAGTCAGGTCACAGCGCAAAGCGCCGTTCCCAATACGGCAGTCAGCGCGGTGGGCGGCCGCTTTGCGGAGCTGAGAACGCAGGCCGACGCGCTCGGCTTCCCGCGTCCGCAGTAAGCAGGCGTCGAAGGCGAGCCGCTGCGCTGTCTTAGCCCGCCTTCGGCACGCCCGCGTCCCGATGATGGTCGGCGGCGAGAAACATATACATGGCGGGCACCACGAACAACGTGAAGAGCGTGCCGATCGACAGCCCCGTGAAGATCACGAGGCCCATCGCGTTGCGGCCCGCGGCGCCCGCGCCCGAGGCGACCACGAGCGGCAGGACGCCGAGCGCCATCGCCGCCGTCGTCATCAGAATCGGGCGCAGCCGCACGCCCGCCGCTTCTTCCAGCGCTTCGCGCTTCGACCGGCCGGCGTGTTGCAGTTCGTTGGCGAACTGGACGATCAGGATGCCGTGCTTGCTGACGAGCCCCATCAGCGTGACGAGCCCGACCTGCGTGTAGATGTTCAGCGTCGTCAAACCGATGTTGATGAAGATCAGCGCGCCGAACAGCGCCATGGGTACCGAAACCAGAATCACGATCGGGTCGCGGAAACTCTCGAATTGCGCCGCAAGCGCAAGGAACACGATGATCGTCGCGAACAGCAGTGTGATGACGAACCCGCCGGACTCCTGCACGAATTGCCGCGATTGCCCCGAGTAATCCGCCGAATAGCCTGCGGGCGCGGCCTGCGCGGTCGCCTTACGCAGAAAATCGAGCACCTCGCCCTGTGACACGCCAGGCACGATCACGCCGGAGATCGTCGCCGAGTTCAGTTGCTGGAAATGGTTGATCGATTCCGGCACGACGTTGTGTTCGAGATGCGCGATCGTCGATGCCGGAATGACGCTGCCGTCCGGCGTGCGCAAATAATAATCGAGCACCTGCGAAGGATTCAGACGGTCGGTCTGCAACACCTGCGGAATCACCTTGTAAGAGCGCCCGGCGATCGAGAAGTAGTTGACATAGCCGCCGCCGAGCGCGGACCCGAGCGCCTGCCCGACGTCGCTCTGCGAGAGCCCGAGCGAAGCGACCTTGTCGCGGTCGACAACGAGCGTGGCTTCCGGCTTGTCGAGCTTGAGATCGCTGTCGACGAAGAAAAACATCCCGCTCGCGCGGGCTTGTTGCAGAACTGCCTGCGAGACCTCGTTGAGGTTCTCGAACGGCTCGGTCGTGCTGATCACGAACTGCACCGGCAAGCCCTGCGAGCCCGGCAGCGGTGGAAACTGAAACGCCGCGACGCGCGCGCCGGCAATCTGATTCCATTTCTGCTGCAATTCCTGCTGCAACGCGCCCGCGCCTTTGCTGCGCTGATCCCATGTCTTGAACAGCACGCCGCCGATCCCCTGGTTCAGTGTCGGTGCGCCGGTGAGTTGGAACATCTGCGAATATTCGGGCAGCGCCTTGGAGATATTGAAGACCTGGTCCGCGTAGGTCTGCATCTGCTGAATGGTCGCGTTCGGCGGCCCCTGGATTTGCGACAGCACGATTCCCTGATCTTCTTCGGGCGCGAGTTCCGATTTCGACGTCATGAACAGATAGATCGTGCCGGCGAGCAGCAGCGCGCCCATCACGATGAACACGGGCCAGGTGTCGAGCGTGGCGTGCAGCAGACGACCATAGCCGCGATGAACGCGTTCGAACTGGCGGTCGACGAAACGCGCGAAGCGCCCCGACTCCTGTTCCGCGCGGAAAAAGCGCGAGCACATCATCGGCGACAGCGTGAGCGCGATCACGCCGGATACGGTCACCGCGCCGGCCAGCGAGAAGGCGAACTCGGTGAAGAGGGCGCCCGTCAGGCCGCCCTGAAAACCGATCGGCGCATACACGGCGATCAGCACGACGGTCATCGCGAGAATCGGTCCGCCGAGCTCGCGCGCGGCGATCAGCGCGGCATCGAATGGCGCCTTGCCTTCCTCCTTCATGTGGCGATCCACGTTCTCCACGACGATGATCGCGTCGTCCACCACGAGCCCGATTGCAAGCACGAGCGCGAGCAGCGTCAGCAGATTGATCGAATAGCCGAGCAACTGCATGACGAAGAACGTGCCGATCAGCGACAACGGCATGGCGATCAGCGGCACGACGACCGCGCGGAAGCTGCCGAGGAACAGGAAAATCACCGCGGTGACGATCAGCAGAGCTTCGACCAGCGTCTTGATGACTTCGACGATCGCCGTGTTGACGAAATCGGTTGCGTCGTACACGATCTCGCCCGTCATGCCGGTCGGAAACTGCTTCTGCAGGCCGGGAAAGATGGCCTTCACACGCTTGGCGACATCGAGAATATTGGCGTCCGGCGCGACCTTGATACCGATGAACACCGAACGCTTGCCGCTGAACGCGACGTTGAAGTCGTAGCTGTCGGCGCCGAGTACGACGTTGGCGACGTCTTCGAGGCGCACGATCGCGCCGTTCTTCTGCTTGATGACAAGTTGCTTGAAGTCGTCGACGGTATGAAGGTCCGTGCCCGCGTTCAGGTCGACACTGACCATTTGGCCTTTGGTCGTGCCGAGCGTCGCGAGATAGTTGTTGTTGCCGAGCGCTGTGAATACGTCCGCCGCCGTCACGCCGTGCGCGGCGAGCCGTGTCGCATCGAGCCACGCGCGCAGCGCGAACTGCCGCCCGCCGAGAATTTCGGCGATCTGCACGCCTTCGATCGAATCGAGCTTGGGCTTGACCACACGCAACAGGTAATCCGTGACGTTGTTGCTCGGCAGCACGTCGCTATAAAAGCCCATGTACATCGCGTCGGTGGTCTGCCCGGTCTGTACCGTCAGCACCGGCTGCTGCGCTTGCGGCGGCAACTGGTTGCGCACCGAGCCAATCTGCGTATTGATCTCGGTCAGCGCGCGGTTCGCGTCGTAGTTCAGGCGCAGCGTGGCGATAATGGTCGACACGCCGGTGCTGCTCGTCGACGACATGTAGTCGATGCCTTGCGCCTGGGCAATTGCCGCCTCCAGCGGCTGCGTGATGAAGCCCGCAATGGTGTCGGCATTCGCGCCGTAATAGGCCGTGGTGATCGTCACGACGGCGTTTTCGGTCTGCGGATACTGGCTAACTTTCAGGGCGGCCAGCGAGCGCAATCCGAGCACGAGGATCAGCAGACTGACCACCGAGGCCAGCACGGGCCGCCGGATAAAGAGATCGGTGAAGGTCATCGCGCGGTCTCTCTATTGTTCCTGAGGCGTCGGGTTCGGATCGTCCGCCGGCTGCACGCTGTTATTGATGACGAGCGGCGTGCCGTTTTTCAGCTTGAGTTGCCCGCTCGTCACGACTTGCGCGCCGTCGTCGACCCCTTTGAGGATCGCGACCTGATCGCCGCGCGTCGGGCCGGGTGTGACGAACACCTGCTGCGCGACGGGCAGCGCCTTACCCTGCGCATTGGGTTGCGTGCCCGGCTTGACGATGAATACGGTCGCGCCATAGGGGTTGTACGTGATGGCGGTTTGCGGCAGCGTCAGGTAGCGCTGGCCCGCGCCCGCGTCGATCTTCACGTTCGCGTACATGCCCGGCAGCAGCTTGCGCTCCCGGTTGTCCACGCTCGCTTCGATCTGCACGTTGCGCGTGGTGCTGTCGACCTTCGGGCTGACCGACTGGATCTTGCCCACGAACGTTTGGCCGCTGTATGCGTTGGTATCGACCACGATGGTCTGGCCGATCGCGAGCTGGCCGAGTTGCTGCTGCGGCAGGTAGAAATCGGCGTAGATCGGATCGATGGCCTGGAGCGTGACGATCGCGTCGCCCGGATTGATGTATTGCCCGGGATTGATCGTGGTAATGCCCAGGCGCCCGGCGAACGGCGCGCGAATCGTCTTCTTGTCGACGAGCGCGGCCTGTTGCGCGACTTGCGCCTTCTTGACCTTCAGGTCGGCGGCGTCGGCGTCGAGCTGCGCCTTGGCGATCGCCTTGATGTCGTACTGCGCTTTGTCGCGCGTGTAGACGGTCTGCGCGAGCTCGGCGGATGCCTCTAGCGACCGGAGCAGCGCCACGTCGCTATCGGCGTTGAGTCGGATGAGAACCTGCCCGGCTCTCGCTTCCTGTCCCGAGCTGAAGGCGACTTCGCGTACGAGGCCCGCGACTTCGGTGGTGACATCCACGCCGCGCACGGCGCGCAGGCTGCCGACCGCCGCAAGCTGCGGTTGCCATTGCTGATAACGGGCGACGACCGCCGAGACCGTGGCGGGCGGCGCTGCGTTACCCGACATGAATTTCGCGATCATGTGCGCGCGGAACACGTTGAAGCCGACGAGCGCGGCCAGCAGCAGGCCCACGCAGATCAGCATGATCACCATCCGTTTTGTCATCGGTTTTCGTTCGGTCATCGTGATGTCCTTGCACGGCATTGGGCGAAGCGTGTTGCAACGAGCGGTGCGGCGAGCGTCCTGCCGGGCTGTGTCAATGCGCGGCTGCGGCTGCGGATGCTGCGGCGGCGGCCGGCACGGCGGCGTTCCACCAGCCGCCGCCGAGCGCCTGGAAGAGCGCTGCGGTGTCGGCGTAGCGGGCGGCTTGCGCCTGCGCGAGGCTCACTACCGTTTGCTGGTACTGGCGTTGCGCATCGAGAAGCGACAGGTAGCTCACCCCGCCGACGCGATATTGCCCACGCGTCAGTTCCAGCGAGTCGTTCGCGGCGTGCCACGCCTGCGTCTGCGCTTGCAGGCCGGTCGCGTCGTGATCGAGCGCGCGCAGCGAATCCGCGACGTTCTGGAACGCCAGCAGCACCGTTTCGCGGTATTGCGCGTCGGCCTGCTCGTACGCCGCCTCCGCCGCGCGCTTCTGCGCGCTCAACTGTCCGCCGTGGAAGACCGGTTGCAGCAGGCCCGCGCCGAGGCTCCAGATCGTGCTGCCCGCCTTGAACACCTGCGCCGGCGTGAGCGCCTCGGCGCCGTAGCTGGCCGACAGCGTAATCTGCGGATACATCGCGGCGGTGGCCACGCCGATTTGCGCGCTGGCCTGATGCAGCACGGCATCGGCGGCGAGAATGTCGGGCCGCTGTTGCACTAGCGCGGATGGCAGGCTGACAGGCAGCGCCTCGGGTAACGAAAACATCTCGAGCCTGAATTCGGGCAAGGCGGTATCGCTGGGCAGTTTGCCGGCCAGCACGGCGAGCTGGTGGCGCACCTGGTCGAGTTGCTGTTGCAGAGGCGGCAGCGTTGCGCGGGTCTGCGCCAATAGGGTCTGCTGTGCGAGCACCGCCGTGCGGCCCACGCCGCCTAGTTCGAACTGCTTGCCAAGTACGGTGAATTGCTCGTCTTCTTGTGCGGCGATCTGTTCGGTCGCCTCGATCTGCGCGCGCAACGACGCCTCCTTCACGGCAGCGGTCACGATGTTCGCCGACATCGCGAGATAGGCGGCCTGCAACTGGAAGCGCTGGTAATCGACTTGCGCGTGCAACGCTTCGAGTTCGCGCCGTGTGCCGCCGAACACGTCGAGTTTGTACGACACGTTCACCGACGCGTTATAGAGATTGAATTCCTCCACGACTCCGGGCTCGCCGAACGTGATGCCGTTAAATTTCTGGCGCGTGGCGCCGAGTTGCGCATCGACGCTGGGCAGAAGGGTGCCGCCGGCTTGCGCCGAGAAGTTTTCGCGCGCCTGCCGCAATGCCGCTTGCGCCGCGGCAATGTTCGGACTGTTGACGAGCGCCTGACGGATCAGCGTATCGAGCGGTTCGCAATGAAAGAGCACCCACCAGGCGGCGGGAATGTCCTGTCCCGGCACGAAGCGTTGCGGCAAGCCGGCCGCCCCTGGCGAAGAGGCCGTTTGCTCGGGCAGTGGCGAGGCGGTGTAGGTGTCGGTAGCCGGCGCGGGGGGAGTGCGGTAGTCAGGACCGACCATGCAGCCGGCCACCGCGGCGCAGCCGCATAGCACGACGCACAGGCGCCGCTGCCGGAGAATACGCTGGTTGACGTCGATCATCGATCCACCTTATATCGCCCGCGTTTTGATTAAACGAGCGAGCGGACTCGGATATTCGGGCAACGTGAACTTTCGGTGTTTCCTTTCCTGCCTGACGCCGGAATTGACCATCTGGGACGAGCGCTACGCGTAGCCTAGCATGGTCGATTGCTGCGTTCGCACACGAGATCACGTAGGCGGTGCGCTCGACGATCTTTCAAACGGTCGCCGTGAGCGTGCCCGTGCCTTGCCGCACGCAACGTCCATTCACACGCGTCGAACCTGATCAGGCGTTTCGGTCATATCTTACGGCGACCTGATCATAGAACGCCGCGCTTCCCAATCGTACATTTGAACCACCGGAATGCCAGGTCAGCCGCCTGGTTTTGGGCTGGTAGTGACGGTGACATCACGCAGACCAGACATGCGCATCCAGACCGCGCTCGCCACTCTGCAATGAGATTTTCCGAAGCTGAACAATCCACGTTTTGTCGAGGAGTTGGAACATGAATGCCAATGCACAGACCCAAGAATCCCATATCGTCAACGGCCTCAATGTCGACGACCTGTTCTCCCTGATCGAAGGCGTCAAGGGTGATGCATCGAAAGCCACCACCAGTTGGCGCGTGGCGACGACCTGGCAAGGCCAGGCCCATAGTCACTCCGAGATCAAGGGATTCGCGATCGGAGGACGGGACGTGTCGCGCAGATTCACGATCGATATCGACGAGCCTCGCGAACTCGGCGGCTCGAACCAGTTCGCCAATCCTCAGGAGCATCTGATCGCGGCGCTGAACGCCTGCATGACGGTGGGATACGTGGCGCAGTGCGCTGTGCGCGGAATTACGCTCGAGTCTCTCGAGATCGAAACGGAAGGCGACATCGACCTGCGAGGATTTCTTGGGCTCGATCCAAACGTGGCCAACGGCTACGAGAGCCTGCGTTACACCGTTCGTATCAAGGGCAGTGGCACCAGGGAACAGTTCGCTGAAATCCACAGCGCTGTAATGGCCACTTCTCCCAATTTCTACAATCTGGCGAAAGCCGTTCCTTTGAAATCGACTCTTCTGGTCGGGTGAACTGGGCGATGCAGGGCGGCGCGAAGGTGACGACGACGCCGTTTGATAGATCAGTCATGCGAACTTAATTCGAACCGTGTCGTCTCCATGCGCGCTGAGCGCAAGGCAACGACACGGGAAATCAGGCTAGGCGCGGTAATCGGATTTCGGGTCGTCGATCAAACGGAGCGCGGCTTGCCACGCCAGTTCCGCGATTTCCGCCGAATCCTCGCGATCGAACTGACTCGCGGTCAATTCGCAGACTTCGCGCGGCGGGATGCGCAACGCACTCCCGCCGGCCAGCGCCTGAATCTGCGCCTGGCACGCACGTTCGAGGAAGTAAATCTCTTCGAATGCTTCGGCGGCCGTGGCGCCCGCCGCGAGCAAACCATGATTGCGCAGGATCATCGCCTTGCAGGTGCCGAGATCGCGAACCAGGCGTTCGCGCTCGCCGAGTTCCAGCGCGATGCCTTCGTAATCGTGATAGCCGAGCTTGCCGTAGAACTTCAACGCATGCTGACTGATCGGCAGCAGGCCTTGTTCCTGCGCGGATACAGCGGTTCCGGCGGCCGTGTGCGTGTGAATCACGAAATGCAGATCGTCCCGCGCGGCATGAATGGCCGAGTGGATCGTGAATCCCGCGGCGTTCACGCGAAACAGTGCGGGCTCGGTGCGCGCGCGCTCGTCGACGACCTTGCCCTGATGATCGATCTTCACCAGATCCGAAGCGCGCATCTCGTGGAACAGGACGCCATAGCGATTGATCAGGAACGCGGCCGGCTCACCCGGCGCGCTCGGCAGACGCGCGGTGATGTGCGTGTCGATCATGTCCGTCATGCGGAAATGCGCGGCGAGCCGGTACAGCGCGGCCAGTTCTTCGCGCACGTGCTGCTCGCTAGCGGACCGTGCGCTGCGTGCGGCACGCGCTTCGAGCGCGGCGTCGGATATTTGCATCGTTTGCATTTGAAGGGCTCCGGGGTTCGCACGCTGTCGTGTGCGTGGTGTTCGCGGGCGGCGAGGCGAGCAAGCGTCGCGGCTTCGGTAAACGATACGCCGTTATCGTTCGGCGAATGATCCGTTATGTAAAAGCATTCGCCCAAAAAGAAAAAACGCCCCGCAGGGCGTTTTTTCGGAACCTCGATCCAGCAGGGAACTCGCATTCCCCACTGCGCGAGTCTCGCTTTAGAACTTGTGACGGATACCGACGCGGAACGCCAGCTGGTTGTCCGAACCCGTGCCCGACGTGCTGAAGTAGCTCGTGCTCGAACCGATCTGCGCCTGCACGTCGCCCGTTGCCGCGTTGTGGCCCGAAGCGATCTGGTAGATACCCAGTGCATACACGTCCGTGCGCTTGCTCAGCGCGTAATCGACGCTCAGGTCCGCCTGGTTCCAGTGACCGCGATTCGCGTTGCTCAGGTGCATGTACGTATAGCCCGCGCCCGCCGTCAGCGCCGGCGTGAACGCGTACTTCGCGCCCGCTTCATAGGCGGCGAACGTCGTCGTGCCGCCCGTAATCGGCTCGAAACGCGTGTTCGTGTACAACGCCCACAGCGTGGCTGCCGCGATCGTGTAACGGCCGCCGACACCGAACGTGCGCAGATCGCGCACGGTGCCCGTCGTCACGTTGGCCATGGCCGTCGAGAACGCCGGGGTCGATTGCGCCGGGAAGCGGATGTCCGTGTAAGCCGCGCCGACGCCGAACGGGCCGTTTGCGTAGTTCACGCCGAAGCTATAAGCGCGCGACGAACCCGCGGTCGTACCGACCGTCGGCGAGCCGGCGAATGCGCCAGCCTGGTTCGAGAAGCCATACATCGCGCCGAAGGTCAGGCCCGCGAAATTCGCGCTGCTGAACTTGACTGCGTTGTTGATACGGCTCGACGTCAACTGGTCGACGTCGTTGATGTGGTAAGCGTAGTTACCCGCGACGGTCTGGCCGCCGGTCGAGTAGTTGCCGCCCAGGTAGTCCGTCGAAAACGAGTACTGGCGACCGAACGTCAGCGAGCCGATGCCGTCCTTCGACAGACCGACATAAGCCTGGCGGCCGAACAGTGCGCCGCCTTGGCCGAGCGTGCCGTTGCCGCTGTTAAAGCCGCTTTCCAGAACGAACAGTGCCTTCAGGCCGCCACCCAGATCTTCCGTGCCGCGCAGGCCCCAACGGCTGCCTTGGGCCACGCCGTCGTCGTACTTGAAGAGGTTGTCGTGACCCGTTGCGGTCTTCGAGTTGTTCACGTAGCTGATACCGGCGTCGATCACACCATACAGCGTGACGCTGCTTTGCGCGTGGGCGGCGGTGGCGAAGACGGCGAGAGTAGCGGCGGCAAATACTTTATTGTTCAAGACTTTCTCCGATTAAAAATTAAGCGATCGCACGCCGGACTCTTTGGCAAGGTCGTGCGATGGCCCGCAATTTAAGGGAACGCTGAGTAAGGTATGTGACAGCATTGGTTATTTTTGAAATCTGTCGCGGCCACGCGACACTCACATGGCGCCGCCGGCGCAAATCGCGCAGGGCACGTGCGTATAAGCTTTTTCCTGAGCGTGGATATGAGTGAGTGGAAAACCGGTGGTTATCGGGCGCCGCGGCGGAGCTCGATGCGAATCCCGGTGCGCGTGCAGGGTATCCGCGTTGGATGACGAGGCGAATAGCGGCGCATAAAAGCAAATCGCCCGCTGCGATAGCGGGCGATTTGTGTTTCGGTTCAAGCGTTTACGGGCGCACCGCGCAAACGCTTTAACTGGTCCTGGTGGCCTTCAGTTGCTCAACAGCGACCCGCTGCGGAACGCCTTCGCGCCGGCGATGCGCGCGAACTCCAGCCCGGCCGTCGCGAAGCGCGTCAGATGCCGTGCGTACAGCACGCCGGCCACGCTGCTTTTCAGCGTGACGACTTGCTCCGTCAACGGGTCGACGATATCGGCGATCTCATGACCGACATCGACCCAGGTGCCCACTTCGCAGCGATACACCAGCACGCCGCTCATCGGCGCGACGATCGGCTCGGCGCCCGCGAGCGGCGTGGCGGCGAATTCAAGCGGCGGCAGCGGCGCGGCCGTGCCGTCGATCACGCCACGCGAGGTCAGATATTCGATGATCGCCTGCGCATCGTGCTCGGCGTACTCGTACGACACTTCGCGCTGGCCGCGCAGTTCGATCGTGACCGAGATCGAGCCGTTCGGAATCGGGAAACGGTCGCCGTAGCGGCCACGCAGATCCGACCAGCAGAAGCTGTGAATTTCGTCGAACGGGTTGCCCACCGAATTGAGCGCGAGCAGCGACGCTTTGGCGTCCAGATAGCAGGCGAGCGGCTCGACTTCCGGCCACAGATCGGGGTTGGTGTAGAGGTGCATCGCGGCTTCCCAGTCGCAGTGCAGGTCGAGCACGACGTCGGCGTCGTACGAGAGCTTTTGCAGTGCGAGGCGCTGCGATTCGAGCTCGGTTGCCGGCTGCTGCGCTTCGAGCGCTTCGCGCATGGCGGTGCGGATGGCGGTGCGGTTGGCGTCGAGATCGTCGCTCAGGCGCGACTCGATCACCGGCTGCACCAGCGCCGACAGATCATGGAAATTGCGGTTGAAATTCTGCGCGGTGTTGGTTTCGAAGCGTCCGGTCAGATGGCCGAGAAAGTGCTGATTCAGGCCGATCGGATTGGCTACCGGCACGATCACGACTTCGCCGCGAATCTTGCCGGCCGCCTCCAGCGCGGCCAATTTGCGGCGCAGCGCCCACGACACCAGCATGCCGGGCAACTCGTCGGCATGCAGCGACGACTGGATATAGATCTTCTGCCCGCCGCCGGGACCGTAGTGGAAACTCGTGAGGTTGCGGGCGGTGCCGAGCGTCGGAGCAATCAGCGGATGGGTTTGGGTTTGCATGGTTTTCAATCCGCGGCCGGGTGGGGCGCGCCGCGCTATCTCGTTGATAACAGTGGGGAAACTTGCTTGACGGCCGGTCACTCTTGGGCCGTTGGGCGGCGCCTCTTGGGCGCCTCGATCGCACGATCTTAGCCGATATGACGCAGTGTGTGGTTTTATGCGGCGCTGCAAATGAAACGGGCTCCGCCTGTGGCGGAGCCCGTCTCTGCAAACCGGCAGGGCGCGCCGTCAGACGCGCCTGGCTGGCTGAGTTGCCAATTAGCCGCCGTACACGTCGAAGTCGAAGTACTTCTTCTCGAGCTTCTTGTACGTGCCGTCCTTGATGATGTCGGCGATTGCCTTGTCGACCTTCGCCTTCAGATCCGTGTCTTCCTTGCGCATGCCGATGCCTGCGCCGTTGCCGAGGATCTTCGGATCGTCGAGGTTCTTGCCGACGAAGTCGAAGCCGGCGCCGCGCGGCGTCTTCAGGAAGCCGATTTCAGCTTGCACCGCGTCTTGCAGCGCTGCGTCCAGACGGCCCGACAGCAAGTCGGCATAGACCTGATCCTGGTTCTGATACGGCACGACCTTCGTGCCCTTCGGTTCCCAGTAGGTCTTCGCGTAGGTTTCCTGGATCGTGCCTTGTTCCACGCCAACCGTCTTGCCCTTGAGCGAGTCGGCCGTCGGCAGAATGCCCGAACCCTTCTTCGCCACGAGACGCGTCGGCGTGTTGAACAGCTTGTTCGAGAAGGCGATCTGCTCGGCGCGTTGCGGCGTCATGGACATCGACGACAGCACGCCGTCGAACTTCTTCGCCTTCAGAGCCGGGATCATGCCGTCGAAGTCGTTTTCCACCCACACGCACTTGGCCTTCATGCGCGCGCAGATTTCATTGCCGAGGTCGATGTCGAAGCCAACGAGCTTGCCGTCCGAGCCCTTCGACTCGAACGGGGGATAGCTGGCGTCAACGCCGAAACGGACGGTCGACCAATCTTTAGCGTGTGCGCCAATCGAGACGGTTGCAAGCAGAGCAACCGTCAAAGCCGCTAGCAGTTTTTTCACTGTTTAACTCCTCGGTGTAGTTCAAATTCGCCCGCATGCGATTGTGCCGCTGCGGGTCACCCGGCGCGACTCACGACCGGGCTTGGGTTGAAGCTGCCAGCCGGGGCGGCCAGCAGCGCGCGCCAAGCTTATCAGTTCAAAAAGATTGGGTAGCTAGTGAAACACCGGATGGCGCGAGAGGATAGCTTCTAATGCCTGATTGTGGTGGGAATTCAAAAGCGGCTGTACGGCGTATTTCCTGGGATAGGCTGCTCGTCCCGCATCTGTAATCGAGCGGTAATGAAGTTGGCTAATTGTGTCTGCATTGCCGCACTTGCCCGAATCACGCGCGATTCAAGCCACCCGAGCGTGGGCGGATGGCAGGCGGGCCACTTACTCTATTTACTCCGTTGACTCTTTGCCTCTCGATTCCGCGCGCCCGCCGTCGACCTCGCCGCACCATAGCGCGCCTTTGTCCATCATCCGCGCGTCTTGCGCTGACATGCCCGCGCAGGTGCCGCGCATGTCGGGTGTCTCGCGTTCGACGCGCATGAGCGCGGCGCGCTTCATTTCGCCCTGCAGCCAACTGCCGAAGCACGCAATCGATCCGGCCGCGACGGCCACCCATATCCACTCTGTTTTGCTCAAGCGCATTGTCTATTTCTTGTCCGGCTCTTCGTTTGCCCGAAGACAGGCCGCGTTGCATCCGGCGACGCTGCCCTCGACCGCCGGCGGCGGCTTGGGCAAGAGATCGTTTATCGGCATCGGCGCGAGTGTTCTTTAGAAACGGCGCCGCCCGTTGCGGATGACGTTTATTCAGGGCGGGTTGTCGCGCGGCATTACAGCACGCGATTGTCGAATTCGCGCGTTTCGATCGATCAATGGCGAGTTAAAGTTTCCGCATAACGTGCCGTTAAATGCAGATGAGCAGGTTTGCTGTATTGCAGGCGACTGGTAATTTTTTCGACTCTGGCTAAGCCAAAAACCAAAAATGGTTTTCTTAGCGCTATCATCAATGCTCCTCGCGCTCCACCACATGCAGCATCGAGCGCATCTGTCTGAAGAAAGTCACCGGGCAACCTGTCCGCGGATCGGGTCCGCGTGTTTGCGCTCGTCAGAAAGGCCTTCTGCTAAACGGTGTTGGTTATGCACATGATGTTGACGGCAGATGCAAAGCGCTTTTGTAAACGATTCTTCCATTCGCGAATCGCTGCCGCCGTGGCGCGCCCACGTTTGTCGTTGTGCGGCGTTTGTCCGGGATTTTTAACGTTTCTGATCGGCACGCTTATCTGCCTGGGCCTTTTCCCGGCGTCGCCGGTTAATGCCGAAGAGAAGATTCTGCGCGTGCTGGCCTGGCCCGGCTACGCGGATGCCGATGTCGTCAAGAATTTCGAGGCGCGCTACAAAGCCAAAGTGGAAGTGACGCTGGTCGATTCTGACGAGGCGCTGTGGACTCAGATGCACGCCAAAGACACGCCGCCTTTCGACGTGCTCGCCGCCAATACCGCGGAAATCCAGCGCTATACGCAGGCGAATCTGCTGGCGCCGCTCGATCTCGCCAGCGTGCCGAATACCAAACGGCAATTACCGCGCTTTCAGGCGCTCGCCTCGATCGGCGGCCTCACGTCGGGCGGCAAGGCGTACGCCATTCCGTTTACGTATTCGTCGATGGGTCTGATCTACGACCGCAAGCAGGTCGCGGTGGCGCCGCGCTCCATGCGCGAATTGTGGAATCCGCGCTACCGCGGCAAGGTGCTCGACTTCAATAGCGCGCAGCACAATTTCTCGTTCACGGCGCTGGCGCTCGGCTATCCACATCCTTTTCAACTCGATGCCGCGCAAATGCGCGCGATCTCTCACAAGCTCGTCGATCTGCGCCGCAATCTGTTGACCTATTACACGTTGCCCGAAGAAGCGACCGCGTTTTTCATCCAGCATAAAGTCGCGCTGATGTTCGGCAACTACGGCACCCAGCAGGTCGAATTGCTGCGCCGCGCGGGCGCCGATGTCGGCTACGTGATTCCCGACGAAGGTGCGCTCGCGTGGCTGGATTGCTGGTCGATGACGCGCGCGGCGGCCGATCCGCCGCTGGCGCTCGCGTGGATCAACTACATGCTCGAACCGGACGTCAGCGCGTTGCTGACGCAACGCCAGGGACTCGCCAATACGTTGACGGCGCCCGCGGAAAACAGCGATAACGGGCGCATCGTGTGGATCGGCCCGGTGGAAGATATTCAGCGGCGCGAGGACCTGTGGGCCAGAATCGTGTCCGGGGACCGGTCGGAGCGCTTTTGATGATACGGCCAGGGCTGACCTTCAAACTATCCGTGCTACTTGCGTGCATCGGCGTGCTGGCGTCCGGCGCGACCGGCTATTACGCGTATCGCGCCAACCGCACGATGCTCGTGAACGAAGCCGAGCGCAGTCTGCTCATGTCGACGGAACTGCTCGGCCAGCGCTTTTCCACCTCGATCGACGATGTCGGCGCCGACGCGCTCGTGCTCGCGAGCATGCCGTCCACGGCGGAGGTCGCGCAGACCGACGACGGCGCCGGCCCGAACGCGGCACGCGAACGGCTGGCGCAGGTGTATTCCAGTTTCATGGTGCATCACCCGGAGTACCTGCAAGTGCGGCTGATTTCGCGTCAGCACTATGGACTCGAACTGGTTCGCTTCGACCGCGACGCCGACGGCCTCGTGCGCGTCGAAGGGGACAAGCTGCAGGAGAAAGGCCAGTTCGCGTACGTGTTCGACACGTTGACGTTTTCGCCCGGCCGCATCTACACCTCCCCGATCACGGTCAACCACGAATACGGCTCGCATGCCGCGCAAGGCAAGCCGACCTTGCGGCTCGGCACGCCGGTGTCGAACGGCAACGGCGCGGTGGTGGGCGTGATCGTGATCGACATCGATCTGGCGGGTTTGTTCAGGCGCGTGCAAAGCGATTTGCCGAGCGACTATGAGGTCTATCTGGCCAACGAGTGGGGCGATTTCCTCGTCAATCCGGATGCGTCGAAAACCTTCGGCTTCGATCGCGGCAGGCGCGTGCTGATGCAGGACAGTTTCTCCGTCACCAAGCCGCTTTTCGAACAGACGCAAAGCGAGGTGCTGGTCAACGGCCTGGCGCGGCCGCACCAGGCCGCCGGCCAGGTACTCGCTTTCGTGCGCCGGCCGTTCGGCGATCTGGAAGGCAACCGCTTCATCGTGCTCGGTCTCGCCAAACCGCTCGACGACGTGTTGTCCGGCGCGAATCTGCTGGGCGACCGAATCGTGCGCATGGTGCTGATTTTCAGCGTGCTGGCGCTGTTCCTCGCGGTTCTGTTCGCGCGCGCGCTGACCAAGCCGCTGCATAGTCTCGCGTATGCGGCGACGCATCTGTTCGCCGAGCACGCCATGGAGACGCTGCCGCTCAAACGCACCGACGAAATCGGCGTGCTGGCGCGCTGCTTCGACCGGCTGCGCCGTGAAATCAAAGCGCAGATGGACGCGCTGCACGCCAAACAACGCGAGCTCGTGCATCTCGCCACGCACGACGTGCTGACCGGACTGCCGAACCGCGTACTGTTCATGGAGAAGCTCGAAAATTCGATCGACGAAGCGACGCGGCGCGAGGAAGGCCTGGCCGTACTGTTCGTCGACCTGGATCGCTTCAAGCAGATCAACGATCAGTTCGGCCATGCCGTCGGCGACAAGGTGCTGGTCGCGGTGGCGCGCCGCCTGAAACAGGTGCTCTGTTCCGCCGATGTGGTGGCGCGTCTGGGCGGCGACGAATTCATCGTGTTGATCGAGGGGCCGCGCTCCGCGGAGGCAGCGCCCGCGATTGCCTCGCGCATCATGGCGGCGTTGAACGAGGAACTCCAGGTGGACGGACAAGGCATGACGGTGGGCGCGAGCATCGGCATCAGCCAGTTCCCGGACGACAGCGGCACCGCCGAGGAACTGCTGCTCAACGCGGATGCCGCAATGTATGCGGCCAAATCCGGCGGACGCTGCGCCTATATGCGATACCACGATGTGCTCGACATGCGCCGCCGCGAACAGTTCGAGCAGGCGCATGCAGCGGCGGGCATCGGCGCGACAGAAGGACACGAGGCCGAGCCGACGGCGTGATCCGGCCGCGCGCCGCGCGCACAGCTTGCCTGGACCGGCGGCGATTCTGACCGATATCGCGGTGGCCTGCTGCATCGCTTCTCGAAGGCAACGGACTTTGCTCGCAGCTTTCCGTGTTCTTTCTAGCTGCTTTCCATCTCGTTCGCCCGCTTCTATCTTGCCGCCAAAACCGCGAGGCAAGTTTGCCTCGATCCCCGCTTCGCCGAGCGTCGAAGCAATCGTTTGCGCCGATCTTGAGGCAAGTCTTTTTGATTTTCAGCGAAGCGTTTTCGCCGTATCAACTTTGCCGCGAGCCTGCCGAAAACTCCGATATAGCAACGAATTTGACGGGAGACTTCCGTGAAGCGACAGGTAGGGTTATTGGCTGCCGTTTTCGCGTTCGCCGGATGCGCGCAGATGCCTCCGCCGACTGCGGCTCAGCCGGTCAAGGCGCCGAACGAGGTGATCAGCTTCGACATTCCGCCCGATGCGCTCGGTGCGCGCGATCCGCAACTCGCCGCCGTGCTTGCCAAGGCGGGCGCGCTGGCGGCGGCGCAGCCGCAGTCCACGGTCGTGCTCGTGACCGCGCTGGGGCAGGACTTCGCGTATCTGAATCAGGCGGTGTGGAAGGGTGTGCCCGCACAGCGCACTGCGCGCGTGAACTTCGAGAATCGCACGGCCGGGTTGGGTCAGCCGTATAGCGTGTCCATCCGGACGGTCCAGTGAAGGAGGGCAGCGTGACGGTTCGCATCGTTTTTCTGACGCTGGCCGTGCTTGTGAGCGCGCCGGCCCTCGCCGGTCAGCCGGGCGCGGACTTGCAATCCGCCGGCGCAATCCCGGCCGCGTTTCCCGCCGCGGCGGACAAGGTGTATCCGCCGTTGCCGTCGCTCGCGATGCTCCCGCCGCAAGGCGCGGGCGACGACGACTTGCCGCTCAAACCGGTTACGCATCGCAAGAAGCAACATGTGGCGGCGCAAGTGCAAGAGCGCAGAAGCCCGCCGGCGCCGGTCGTGCGCATCGTCGTATCCGACGCCTCGCATGCCTATCTCGACTCCGTGCAACGCCAGATCGAACAGGCGTTGGCGAAGTAATCCGGCGGCGCTGCGGCGCTCGCCTCTTTATCGCTGACAAGCGGAAGGATGCAGCATGTCCTTGAAGATCTTCCTGAGCGCGCTCGCCTGCCTGTCGGTGTGCGGCGTCGCGCAAGCGGCCGACGACTGCTTCAACGAAGCCGCGGCTTATCAAGGCGTCAACCCGTGGGTGCTGCGAGCGCTGGCGTGGTACGAATCGAAGGGCGACGCGAGCGCGATACGGCAAACGTCAACGGTTCGATCGACGTGGGCCAGTTGCAGATCAACTCGATTCACTTCGGCGATCTCGCGCGCGAAGGCGTGCCGCATCGCGCGCTGATCGATCCGTGCGTGAACGTGTACGTGGCAGCGTGGCTGCTGAAGCAGAAGATGGTCAAGCACGGCAATACATGGCGCGCGATCGGCGCTTACCACTCGGAAACGCCGAAGCAGCGCGATGCCTATGCGCGTGGAATTCAGAAGGTGCTGGTGGCGTGGGGGCAGTTGCCGTCCACGCCCTGAGGCTGTTCGCGAGGCGTGAGGTACACGTCGGGCACACGCCGATCACGCGCCCCGCGCACAGAGAAAGACCCTTGAAACAAGGTCTTTTCTGCGCACTTCAAACTTCAAACGATCCGTGCCCCGCCGCGATATGTCGCGCGCGGCACCGGCAACTTGTCGAGCATCGTCACGCGCACGAAGTCCGCGCGCAAGCCGCTCTCGATCGCGCCGCGGTCGTGCAAACCAGCAGTGCGCGCCGGTTCGGCGGAGACCGTCGACATTGCGCGCGGCAAGGTCCAGCCGGCTTTGTCGACCAGTTCGAACACGGCGGTCATCAGGCTAGACGGCACGTAATCCGACGACAGGATATCGAGCAAGCCGGCCTGCGCCAGTTCGAGCGCCGACACGTTGCCCGAATGCGACCCGCCGCGCACGATGTTCGGCGCGCCCATGATGGTCGAAATGCCGTGCTCGCGCGCGGCCTCGGCGGCGATGCGGGTGGTCGGGAATTCGGCGAGCACAATGCCTTCCTGCTTGGCCTGTTCGACGTGTTCGATCAGCGTGTCGTCGTGGCTCGCCACCGGAATGCCGAGCCGGTTGCAACGCGCGACGATCTCGCGGCGGTGCGCATCGGCGTAACGCGCCTGTTCCACCGACAGTTCGGCCAGCGCGGTCTCGACATGTTCGTCGCTCAGCTTGCCGTTGCGTTCCTGGAAACGACGCCATTGCTCGCGGTCGTGCCACTGGCGCTGACCCGGCGTGTGATCCATCACCGAGGCGAGCCGCAGCAGCGGATGGCCGCACAATGAATCGAACACTTCCACCACGTCGGCGGTGGCGATTTCGCAGCGCAGATGCAGGAAGTGCTCGGCGCGCAGCAGCTTGCGCTCGGAAAACCGTGTGAGCGATGCAGCACATTGCGTCTGCAGATCGCGGCCCCGCAATCCCACGTTCGTGCGCGAGCCGATGGCGAGCGCGTCGAACACGGTGGTGATGCCGGCCGCGGCCACTTGCGCGTCGTGGATCACGAAGGCGGCGTCGGTATTCCATTGCACGCCCGGACGCGGCGCGAGATGCTTCTCCAGATTGTCCGTGTGCAGTTCGATCAGGCCGGGCAACAGATAGTCGCCGTCCCAATCTTCGGCCTCTCGCGCGCTGGTTATGCCGCGCTCGACGTCGCGAATCACGCCGTCTTCGACGCGTAGCACGCCGGTGAATACTTCGTCTCGCGTCACGATGCGAGCGTTCCTGATCAACATCGACTTGCTCCGTAGTCAGTCAGACTTGAGTGTGGCTGTATGGGTGTTTGTGCATCGACGCCGTACGCGTCAGTGTAGTGCGGTTTCGCGCGGCGCTCGCGCCGCTTCGTATGATTCGTTCAGTGACGCAGCGGCGGCTGCAGTTCCAGGCGGCGCGTGGCCACCTTGCCGCGCGTATCTTCATCATGAAAGATGCCGACGATCGCCGCGCCGCGCTCGCGTGCCTCCACGATCAGATCGGCGACCACGTCGCGGTTTTCCGCATCGAGCGAGGCCGTCGGTTCGTCGAGCAGCAGCAGCGGATGCTCCGCGATCAGACCGCGCGCAATATTCACGCGCTGCTGTTCGCCGCCGGAGAACGTGGCGGGCGCGAGCGACCAGAGCCGCTCGGGCACGTTCAACCTCGCCAGCAACGCGGCGGCGCGCGAGCGCGCTTCGCCTTCCGGCACGCCGCGCGAGAGCAGCGGTTCGGCGACGAGCGTGTGTGTCGGCACGCGCGGAATCACGCGCAAGAACTGGCTTACGTAACCGACAACGCCGCGGCGCAGACGCAACACATCATGAGGTTCGGCGCCGGTGATCGACACAGGCTGGCCGTGGTTCGCCGCATCGCGAATGGCAATCGAGCCGCTGCTCGCCAGGTAGTTACCGTATAGACAGCGCAGCAGCGTGCTCTTGCCCGCGCCCGACGGCCCGACCAGCACCAGGCACTCGCCGCGCTCGACTTCGAGCGAGACGCCCGCGAGCGCTTCGATCTGCACGCCGCCCTGGCCATGCAACGTGAACGTCTTGCCGATGCCGACCGCGCGCAGCATCAGCGCGGCGTTGTCGTTGAACGCGCGCTCGCCGGCGCGCGCTTCACTGCTTGTTTCAATGGATCGCATTGTGAGCCTCAAACCGGCAGAACCGAGGAAACCAGCGTTTGCGTGTACGGGTGCTGCGGATCGTCGAGCACCTGATCGGTCAGTCCCGCCTCGACGACTTCGCCGCCCTGCATCACCATCAACCGATGCGCGAGCAAACGCGCCACGCCGATATCGTGCGTGACGATCAGCACCGACAGATGCAGCGTGGAAGTCAGCGTCCGCAGCAGATCGAGTAGACGCGCCTGCACCGAGACGTCGAGGCCGGCGGTGGGTTCGTCCATGAAGACGAGCCGTGGACTGGTGACGAGATTGCGCGCGATCTGCAAGCGCTGCTGCATGCCGCCTGAAAACGCCGCCGGAAATTCGTCGATGCGCGAGGAATCGAGTTCGACGCGCTCCATCCACTGCGTGGCCGCGTAGCGGATATCGCCATAGTGTCGCGCGCCGACGGCCATCAACGGCTCGCCGATGTTTGCGCCGGCCGAGACGCCGCTGCGCAGTCCATCGCGCGGATTCTGCTGGACGAAACCCCACTCAGTGCGCATCAGCAAACGGCGGCGCGGTTCGGATAACGCGAGCAGATCGAGCTGGTCGCCATGTGTGGCCGTGTAGTGAAGCGAGCCGCTATCGGCGGCGGTTTTCAGTGCGAGCGTATCGAGCAGCGTGGTCTTGCCCGAGCCGGATTCGCCGACGATGCACAACACCTCGCCAGGATACAAATCAAAGCTGACGTTTCTGCAGCCGTTGCGGCCGCCGTATTGTTTAGTGAGCGAGCGGGCGCTCAGAAGCGGCGTCATGCGGGCTCTCCCTTGCGTGCTTCGCGCGACGGCAGGTCGAGATCGACGTCGCCGCGGCGTTCGTGACAGTAGTCGCTATCGGAGCAAACGAACATGCGTTTGCCGGCGTCGTCGACGATCATTTCGTCGAGAAAGCTTTCCGTCGATCCGCACAGCGCGCAGGCGTGTTGCCACTTCTGCACCTCGAAGGGATGATCGTCGAAGTCGAGGCTGCGCACCGGCGTGTACGGCGGAATTGCATGAATGCGCCGTTCGCGGCCGGCGCCGAACAATTGCAGCGCGGGGTTCATATGCATCTTCGGATTGTCGAACTTCGGAATCGGCGAGGGCGAGGCAAGGTAGCGATGGTTGACGATCACCGGGTAGTCGTACGTGGTCGCGATGCTGCCGTGATGCACGATATCCTCGTAGAGCTTTACGCTGATCAGGCCGTAATCGGCGAGCGCATGCAGCTTCTTGCATTCGGCGACACGCGGTTCGAGGCGAAACAGCGGCTCGGGCATCGGCACCTGATAGACGAGGATTTGCTTCTCGGTGAGCGGCGCTTCGGGAATGCGGTGACGCGTCTGGATGATCGTCGCGTCGACGGTGCGGCGCGTGGTCGGCACGCCGGTCGTGCGCGCGAAGAAGCGGCGGATGTTGACCGCGTTGGTGGTTTCGTCGGAGCCCTGATCGATCACCTTCAGCGTGTCCTGTTTGCCGATGATCGCCGCGGTGACCTGAATGCCGCCGGTGCCCCAGCCGAACGGCAGCGGCATTTCACGCGAGGCGAACGGCACCTGATAACCCGGCACGGCCACGGCCTTGAGCAAGGCGCGGCGCAGCATGCGTTTGGTCTGTTCGTCGAGGTACGCGAAGTTGTAGCCGTCGGCGGCGCTGTCGTATGACGCCGTGGGCGCGGTTGCGAAAGATGTTTCGGGCGCGTTCATGCTGCCTGCTCCTGCTGACCGCTGGGTTGATCCGTGCCTTCTTCCTGGCTCTGCATGGAATAATGCTTCGCGCGCAAACGGCGCACGAGTTCCAGCTCCGATTGAAAGTCGACATAATGCGGCAGCTTCAGATGCTGCACGAAACCGGACGCCTCGACGTTATCGCTATGCGAGAGCATGAATTCGATATCCTGCGTCGGCGAGGCAAGCGTTTCGCCGAGTTCTTCGGCGCGCAGCGCGCGGTCGACGAGCGCCATCGCCATGGCCTTACGCTCTGAGTGGCCGAACGCGAGACCGTAGCCTTGTGTGAACGTGGGCGGCACCTCGCCGCTGCCGGCAAACTGGTTGATCATCTGGCATTCGGTGATGTCGATGTCGCCGATTTCGACCGTTTCGCCGAGTTCGTCGAGTTCCATTTCCACGGCGATCGTGCCGAAGCGGATCTCGCCCGCGAACGGATGCGAATTCGCGTAGCCGCGCTGTGTCGCGTAACCCATCGCAAGCAGAAAGCCTTCGTCGCCGCGCGCGAGATTTTGCAGGCGCGTGGCGCGGCTCGCCGGAAAGGCGAGCGGCTCGCGCGTGAGGTCGCCGGGTTCCGCTGCATTCGGCGTGGGGCGTTCCTGTTCGATCAACCCTTCCTTGTCGAGCAGGCTCACGACGCGCGGCATCGTTTCTGTTTCCACTGCGGCGGCTTGACTCGAAGGCGGCGGCGCTACGCTAGCAGCCGCATCGCCTTCGGCCAGCAACGCAAAATCCAGCAGACGCTGCGTGTAATCGTAAGTTGCGCCCAGCAACTGCCCGCCGGGCACGTCTTTGAAGGTCGCCGAAATGCGACGCTCTGTTTGCATCGCTTCGGTATCGATCGGCTGCGTGTAGCCGAAGCGCGGCAACGTGGTGCGATACGCGCGCAGCAGAAAGATCGCTTCGACCAGATCGCCGGCAGCCTGCTTGATGGCCAGCGCGGCGAGTTCTTCATCGTAGACCGAGCCTTCGGTCATCACGCGCGCCACCGCGAGGCGCAGTTGTTCGCGAATCTGCGCGACGCTGAGTTCGGCCAGCCGCGTGTCGCCGCGGCGTGCCTTGTCGAGCAGACGCCACGACGCTTCGATCGCGCGTTCTCCACCCTTGACGGCAACGTACATCAGTTCACCTTCGCTTGAGTTGTGCGCGGCAGGCCGATCAGGCGCGCGCCGCAGACGAGATAGCAATCGACGCCGCAAGGAAACAGCGGCGCGAGCGCGGCGCGTTCGCGCCAGAAATGTTCGGGCAAGCCGACCGGCGCAATCGTGGCCGTGTGCTGGATGCCGGGGCCGCTCAGCACGACCGGGGCGCCACCCGTCAGCGCCTCGACACGGATCAGCAACGTGACCGATTGCTCGGGCGATTCCGCCGCGCCGAGTGCGAAGCTTTCCAGCGGCGGCATCGCGCCCGCGTCGTGGATATAGGCAAACGCGGCTTGTCCCGGTTCGTCGACGAGCGGTGCGCCGGTATGAAAGCGCAGTGCCGAGGCGAAGGCCATATCGGGTTGTGCGAGCCACACGGGCGTCGCGTAGTCGCAGAGCGCGAGCAGCGCGGCGAAAGCGGCGAGTTCTGCGCTCGTGTCACGCACATCGGGCAGCACGTTCTCGACCATGCCGACCGTGCTCGGACGTGACAGCACATCGAGCAGGGTGCGAAACACCGCCTGGGTGTCATGCACTGGGTCTGCAAAACCCGGCGCTAAAGTGGACAACGCGGTAGACAGCGCAATCTGTGAGTTTTCCATCAGTCGCCCCGGACCATCGTGAAGAATTCGACGCGCGTGGCCGCGGCGTCCTGTTGCCGCTTGGCGCGTTTCGCGGCCAGTTGCGCGGCGAACGGCTCGATCAATTGCTGATGCAAGACGGCGTGATGCTCCGGCATTTGCAGGAGCGCGTCTGCTAGCGCGGCCAGTTCGGCGCGGCGGCGGTCGCGGCCGAGATGGCATGCCACGCCGACAGCGGCGGCCGCGTCGCCTGGCGCGCGCAGACGCAAGGTGGCGCGCGTGACCGTGGCTTCGCCGAGATTGAACGGATCCCCGCTGCCGCCGATGCGCCCGCGCACCATCGCGAGCCCGATCTCGGGCGGACGCAGCCAGTCATACTTGGGAGTGGGGATGTCGTGCAGCGCGCGTTCGAGCGCGGCTTCAAGCTCAGCGCGTGGCGTGCGGGCCAGCACGGCCATCCATGCGCGCCGGACAGCCGATGACGGAGCGGAGGAAGGCGAGGCGGAAGTGGCACTCATCGAATTTCCCGGTTGATCCAACGAGTAGACATTTGACCATCTATTCATCTAAACGTCTAGACGTTTAGGAGTATGCTTGTCGAGCCGTATAGCGCATATCGGCCGTTTCATATTTTCATCACGGCTTGCGCACTACAATGCACGTCATAGCGAATATTTGAACCCAAGGGAATGACAGCACCATGACATCGAACGACAACGCGACGCCGGGCACGATGCTCGAACGCGGCGCGGGCGTTGCCGTGTGGCGGCAGATCGAGCAGATCCTGGCGGCGGAAATCGCCGCCAGCGGTTTCGGCGAAGAAGGGCGCCTGCCGAGCGAGGGCGAGCTGGCCAAACGCTTCGACGTGAACCGGCATACCGTGCGCCGTGCCATGCTGGGTCTCGCGGCGTTGGGCCTCGTCAGCGTCGAGCAGGGGCGCGGCACCTTCGTGCAACCCGGCGCCATCGACTATACGATTGGCCGCCGCACGCGGTTTACGGAAAACTTGCGCCAGCAGCATCACGCGGCGGCGGGCACGATGTTGTCGGCCGCGCGCGTGAAGGCCGAGCCGAGCGTCGCGAAGGCGTTGAGTCTGCGGGCCGGCGCATCGGTGTATCGGATCGAATCGCTCCACGAGTCCGACGGCGTGCCGCTCACGTTCGCGCGCAACTGGTATCCGGCGGCGCGTTTCGTGGACCTGCCGGAAGTGCTGGAGCGCACCGGCGGCATCACCAAGGCCATGGCGGAATTCGGTGTCAACGACTATCTGCGCAAGTGGAGCCGTATCGGCAGCGTGCTGCCCGAGCCGGAGGTGGCGCGGCGTTTGAATATCAATCGTCAGCAACCGGTGCTGTGGGTCGAAAACGTCGATGTCGATCTGCAAGGCACGCCGGTCAAATACGGCTTCACGCACTTCGCCGCAGACCGCGTGCAACTGCTGGTGGAGCACGACCTATGAGCGGCGGGCAATGGAACGCCGAGGCTCGTTTTGCCGTGTATTACGCCCCGTCGCGTGAATCGGCGTGGTGGCAGGCCGGTTCGGCATGGCTCGCGCGCGACGCGGAAAGCGGCGAGCGCTGCGAGGCGCCGCAACCTTCGGAACTCAAACGTCCACTTGTCGAGTTGACCGAAGCACCGCGCCGATACGGCTGGCACGGCACACTGGTCGCGCCGTTTCGACTCGCCGATGGCGTGACGCAGGCACACGTATTGCAAACCACGCGTGAATGGGCGCAAACGCAAAGCGCATTTGCGTTGCCGGTGGAAGCCGCGACGCTCGGCGATTTCGTTGCACTGAGACCGGCCGACCCGGAGGGCGAAAGCAGCATTCGTCGTGTGGCGGCCAGCGCGTTGCAAACGCTCGATGCCTTGCGCGCGCGCCAGTCCGCCGCCGAGTTGGCGCGTCGTTTGGCAGCTCCGCTCAGCGAACGGCAGCGCGCGTTGCTGATGGAATGGGATTACCCATACGTGTTCGACGAATTCCGTTTTCACATGACGCTCTCCAGTTCGCTCGCCGATACGCAGGAACGCGCCGCGCTGGTCGCATGGTGGCAGGCGCGTACGCCCGCGCTCGGGCCGCTGCTTGTCGACCACGCTGCGCTCTTCGTCGAGCCGGCGCCCGGCGAGCCGTTCGTGTTGTGGCAGCGTATGCCGTTCCGGAACGACGAGGTGAAATAACGATGACAGGTCGTTTGATTTATGTAATGGGGCCGTCCGGCGCGGGCAAGGACTCGTTGCTGGAATTCGCGCGCAAGCATTTGATGGGCGAGCCGATTCTGTTCGCGCATCGCTATATCACGCGGCCGAGCGGCAATGGCGAGGCGCATGTGGCATTGAGCGTCGAAGAGTTCGCGGCGCGTTCCGTGCTCGGCCTGTTCGCGCTCGAGTGGTCGAGTCACTCGCTGCGCTATGGCATTGGTATCGAACTCGACGCGTGGCTTGCGCGCGGCTGCACGGTGGTCGTCAACGGCTCACGGCAGCATCTGCAGCACGTGCTGGCGCGTTATCCGCACACGGAAGTCGTGCACGTGGACGCCGCGCCGCATATTCTCGAAGCGCGGCTCGGTGCGCGGGCTCGTGAGTCGGCGGAACAGGTGGCGGCGCGGCTCGCGCGCCGCGCGCCGTTCTCGTTGCCGGATGGCGTGCGCTGCACCACGATCGACAATTCCGGCGCGCTCGACGAAGCGGGACATGAGTTGATCGCGTTTTTAAAAGCGGAAGCCGACGTTCAGTAAGCCGTACTATCCGGCCGTCGCCATACTCTCCCGTGTCGCATCCTGCAGGCACGACGCGAACTGCAGCACGGCCGGCGTCGGCAGCAGGCCGCGCCGCGAAATGATGCTGAGATCGTAGCTCGGCAGCACCTCTTCGATCTGCGCGATGCGAATGCCGAGCGGCGCGACCATCTGCGCAAGCGGCCGCGTGAAGCAGCCGATCACATCGGTTTGCGACACGAGGCCGAGCGTCACCGCGAACGACGACGGCGCACGTACCAAACGCTTCGGCACCGGCAAGCCGTGCGCGGCGAACATTGCCATCATCACGCTGTGCGGGAAGTGATCGGCGCCCACGGTCACGATCCACTCCGCGTCGAGCAGTTCATGCAGGCGCGTCACGTTGGCAAGCGGATGCCCGGCGCGCATGGCGACGACGAACTGCGTCGAGTAGAGCGGCGCCTGCACCAGATCGCTGTCGAGCGCCTGCACGTGATGGATCGCCGCGATATCCAGCGCGCCGTTGCGCAAACGCGCGACGGCGTCCGGAATCGTCACTTCTTCCAGATGCAGATTGACCAGCGGCATCGCGCGGCGAAACTTGGAGACCGCGTGCGGCAACGCCGTGAGCGCGATCGACGGCATGGTGCCCACGCTCACCTTGCCGGCGAGTTCTCCCTTTACCTGTTCGACGGCTTCGACAGTGCGCCGCATGTCGCCCAGCAACTGCTCTGCGCGCGGCAGCAGCGCGAGCCCGCATGCCGTCAATTCGATGCCACGCACGCTGCGCACCATCAATTCTGCATTCAACGCGCTTTCGAGTTCGCGGATCGTGTGCGTCACGGCTGGCTGCGTCACCCCGAGCTCGCGCGCGGCGGCGCGCAGGCTGCGGTGATGGGCGGCGGCGACGAACGCTTGCAACTGCTGCGGTTTCATTGGGGTAATCCCGTATATAACGCTTGTTAATCGGGGTGAAAAAAACAGCATCTTATTCGAACAAAACGGCGTGGCTATAGTGCTCGCCTGTTTGCCGCGTTTTCACGCGGCCTGAATCCATGGAGCCATAGAGATGAGCGAAGCCGCGCGTTTTACCGAAGTGTCCGATCTGGCGCCCGCCGCCGAGAGCCTGCGCGAAATTCGCCATCACATTCACCACCACCCGGAACTCGCCTACGAGGAACACCAGACGAGCGCGCTGGTCGCGCAGAAGCTCGAAGAATGGGGCTGGCAGGTCACGCGCGGCGTCGGCAAGACGGGCGTGGTGGGCACGTTGAAGGTGGGCGACGGCAAGCGCAGTATCGGCATTCGCGCCGACATGGACGCGCTGCCGATCATCGAGCAAACCGGCCTGCCGTACGCGAGCGGCACGCACGGCAAGATGCACGCATGCGGCCACGACGGCCACACCACGATGCTGCTCGGCGCCGCGCAACGTCTCGCGGCCACGCGCAATTTTTCGGGCACGGTGCATCTGTATTTTCAGCCGGCCGAGGAGAGCGGCATCGACAGCGGGGCGCTGAAGATGATCAACGACGGCCTGTTCGAGCGCTTTCCGTGCGACGCCGTGTTCGGCGTGCACAACCATCCGGGCGAAGAACCGGGCGTGCTGTTGTTCCGCAAAGGGCCGTTCATGTCGGCGGGCGACAAGGCGATCGTCACGATCGAAGGCGTCGGCGGCCACGCGGCGCGTCCGCATCTGACCGTCGATCCGGTCGTGGTGGCGGCGAGCATCGTGATGGCGTTGCAAACCATCGTCGCGCGTAACGTCGATCCGTCGCAACCGGCGGTGGTGACCGTCGGATCCATGCATGCGGGCACCGCGAACAACGTCATTTCGAGCAGCGCGAAACTGGAGTTGAGCGTGCGTTCATTCAGCCCCGAAGTGCGCGCGCTGCTGAAAAAACGCATTACCGAACTCGCCGAAAGTCAGGCCGCGAGCTATGGCGGCAAGGCGGTGGTGGAATACATCGAGGGCTATCCGGTGGTGGTCAATTCGGATGCCGAAACGGATTTCGCGGTGGAGGTGGCGCGCGAACTGGTCGGCGACGACAAGGTGGTCGCGCAGACCGACATCCTGATGGGCAGCGAAGACTTCGCCTTCATGCTGCAAAAACGGCCGGGCACGTTCCTGCGCATCGGCAACGGCGCGGGCGAGGACGGCTGCATGGTGCACAACCCGCACTACGACTTCAACGACCGCAATCTGCCGGTCGGCGCGGCGTTCTGGACGCGGCTGGTGGAGCGCTATCTGGGGCAGTGATCGGTTCGGCAATGAAAGCCGCAGTCAGCCGGCGCCCACAAGCATAACGACGAGGAAGACCACGCGATGAGCACCACGACCCATCCGAGCCACGCCGTCGACGCGAACCAGCCCGCCAGCCGCGGCGCGATTGCCGCCGCGGTGATCGGCAACTGGCTCGAGTTCTTCGACTTCACCGTGTACGGCTTTTTTGCCGTGATCATCGGCAAGCTGTATTTCCCGTCGGCGGATCCGACTACTTCGTTGCTGCTGTCGGTGGCGACCTTCGCGGCGGGCTTCATCACGCGGCCGCTTGGCAGCGTGATGCTCGGCGTGTACGCGGACCGCAAGGGCCGCAAAGCCGCGCTCAATCTGACCATCATGCTGATGGCGGTGAGCACCGGCCTGATCGCGATTGCGCCGACTTATGCGCAGATCGGTCTCGCCGCGCCTTTGCTAATCGTCTTCGCGCGGCTCGTGCAAGGCTTCTCGCAAGGCGGAGAGTTCGGCGCGGCCACGTCCACGCTGCTCGAACAGGGCGGCGGCACGCGGCGCGGTTTTCGCGCGAGCTGGCAACTCGCCACGCAAGGCGGCGCGGCGCTGATGGGCTCGGGTATCGCGGCGGCGCTGTCCGGCGCGTTGCCGAAAGACTCGCTGGAAAGCTGGGGCTGGCGCATTCCGTTTTTGCTCGGCGTGCTGATCGCGCCGGTCGGCATGTACCTGCGCCGCCGTCTGGCCGACGACGCGGCCAGCGCGCACAGCCACGCGATCGAGCGCGGCGTGCTGCATGAACTCTTCACGCAGCACGTGCGCACGCTCGTCCTGATCACGCTGACGGTGATGGGCGGCACGGTCTCGACCTACATCCTGACCTTCTATATGCCGACCTACGCAATCCATACGCTCGGCCTGCCGATGTCGCTGTCGATGCTGGTGGGTGTCGCCGCGGGCTTCGTGATGCTGATCACGTGCCCGCTGTTCGGCATGCTGTCGGATCGCATCGGCAGCCGCAAGCGGCCGATCCTGTTCGGACGCGGCGTGCTGGTGCTGCTGCTGTTCCCGGCCTTCATGCTGATCAATCGCTTTCCGCAGTTGCCCGTCATCATGTCGCTGACCGCGCTGATGCTGCTGTTTTATTCGATGGGTTCGGCGTCGGAATTCGCCTTGATGTGCGAGTCGTTTCCGCGGCGCGTGCGCGCCACCGGCATTTCGATCGCGTATGCGTTGAGCGTGTGCGTGTTCGGCGGGACGGCGCAACTCGTCGCCACGTGGCTGATCAAGCTGACCGGCAGCAAGCTGGCGCCGGCCGGTTATGTGGCGGCGTGCGTCGTGGTGTCGTTGATCGCGGTCTCGATGCTGAAGGAAACCGCGGACAAGCCGATCGATTGATGGCTTGCCGGAGCGGGGCGCTGTCGCGACACGGCGCCCGCAGTCACTGCGCTTACCCGCGCCGTGCCACCATCTCCGATACGGTTTGCGCGGCGTGCTGCAGCGGCTCCAGAAACGCCTTCACCATCTGCTTGCCCGAATTGCGCTGTGCGTTGCCGCTGATATTCATCGCGGCGATCACGCGTCCCTGGCGATTGCGGATCGGCGCGGACAGCGAAATCAAACCGCCTTCCAGTTCCTGATCGACGATCGCCCAGCCCTGGCGGCGCACCTGCGCGATCAGCTTCTTCAACTCTTCCTTGTCGGTGACCGTGCGCGGCGTGTGTGCGTAGAGCTGCGTCGAACCCAGCGTCGCGTCGAGCGCTTCGTCGTCGAGCGACGCCAGCAGCACGCGGCCCATCGACGTGCAATAGGCCGGCAAGCGGCTGCCGATCGACAGGTTGATCGTCATGATCTTATGGGTCGGCACGCGCAGCACGTAGACGATCTCGGTGCGATCGAGCACGGCTGCCGAGACGCTCTCGTGAACCTGCGCGGAGAGTTGTTCCATCACCGGCTCGGCAAGGTTCCAGAACGGCATGGAAGTCAGATACGCGAAGCCGAGATCGAGGATCTTCGGCGTGAGGCGGAACAGGCGTCCTTCGGCCTCCACATAGCCGAGCGTGTGCAGGGTCAGCAAAATGCGGCGTGCTCCGGCGCGCGTGAGGCCGGTGGCGGCGGCGACGTCGGTCAGCGTCTGTTCCGGGCGCGTGGCGTCGAACGCACGGATCACCGCGAGGCCGCGCGCGAACGACTGCACATAGGAGTCGCCCGGTTTGTCCGGGGCCGGTTCGGCGCTGACGGGAACGGCGGAAGACGGCGGCAGGGCTTTGCTCATGGACCTTGACGATGCGTTCGAGGAACTGCGGACCCGCGCCGCGCTTGAATCCCTGCGCGACGCGCTAAAGGCGTGACGATAGCTTAAGCCTTCTGAATCGCCAACTTTGCCGCCTGACGTACAAAAATCCCAGGGTTTGCATGGATGCAGTCGGCATCTAAAATTTGTATGATGACCCGATGACATGATCAATCGAGGCATCGATGTTCGATAAGATTCCTGCGCGAGCGCTGAGCGACACGGTCGCGCAGCAGCTTCTCAAGCAGATCGACAAAGGCACGTTCGAGCGCGGCGGCAAGCTGCCGACCGAGGCCGTGCTGGCGCAGCAGTTCGGCGTGAGCCGCACGGTGATCCGCGAGGCGATCTCGCGGCTGAAGAACGAAGGCGTGGTCGAACCGCGTCAGGGCAGCGGCGTGTTCGTCGCGGCGCACGGCACGGTGCGGCCGCTGCGGATCGACTATGCGGAAGCGGTCGAACCCGGCTCGGTGGTGCAGATTCTCGCGCTGCGACGCGCCATCGAGGCGGAAGTCGCGTCGGAAGCCGCGATGCGCCGCAGCGACGCCGACATGGTGTCGATCGACGCGGCGCTCGCGAAGATCGACGAGGCGGTGGCCGAAGGCGAGGACGGCGTGGCTGAAGACGTCGCGTTCCATCGCGCGATCGCGGCGGCCACCGGCAATCCGTATTTCCTCAAAACGCTCACGTTCCTGAATCAGTACCTCGAAGCCGGCACGGTCGTCACGCGCCGCAACGAAGCGTTGCGCGAGGACTTTTCGCGTCAGGTGCGCGAAGAGCATGCGGCGATCGCCGCCGCGATTCGCGCTGGCGATCCGATGGCGGCGCGCAACGCGGCGCGAACGCATATGTACAACGCGGCACGGCGTCTCGCGGAAGCGGGGATCTGCTGAGCTTCACCGCTGAGCTTGAACGGCCAGGTTACGCGCGAGCGTCCAACGAATTCATAGAGGTCAAGCATGTCCAGAAATGTCGGTGTCATCGGTCTTGGTGCAATGGGCCTGGGTGTCGCGCGCTCGCTGCTGCGCGCGGGTCTGAAGGTCCATGCATGCGATCTGCGCAGCGAGGTATTGAATGCGTTCGTCGCGGAAGGCGGCGTGGGTTGCGCGACGCCCGCCGAACTCGGCGCGCAATGCGAGGTGGTCGTTACGCTGGTCGTGAATGCCGCGCAAACCGAAGCCGTGCTGTTCGGCGAGCAGGGCGCGGTCGCGGCGATGAAACCGGGCCGCGTGGTGATCGCCAGCGCGACCGTGGCGCCGGACTTCGCCATCCAACTCGGCAAGCGGATCGAGGCGGCCGGTTTGCAGATGCTCGACGCACCCGTCTCAGGCGGCGCAGCACGCGCGGCCTCCGGTGAGATGACCATGATGACGTCCGGTCCGGCGGCGGCCTACGCTGCGTGCGAGGACGTGCTGGCCGCGATGGCGGGCAAGGTGTATCGCCTCGGCTCGGAACACGGCGCAGGCTCGAAGGTGAAGATCATCAATCAGTTGCTGGCGGGCGTGCATATCGCCGTGGCCGCCGAAGCCATGGCGCTCGGCTTGCGCGAAGGCGTCGATCCGGATGCGCTGTACGAAGTCATCACGCACAGCGCGGGCAATTCGTGGATGTTCGAGAACCGCGTGCCGCACATTCTGAACGGCGACTACACACCGCTTTCGGCCGTCGATATTTTCGTCAAGGACCTCGGCCTCGTGCTCGATACCGCGCGCCGCTCGAAATTCCCGCTACCGTTGTCGGCGGCGGCGCATCAGATGTTCATGATGGCGTCCACGGCCGGTCACGGCGGTGAGGACGATTCCGCGGTGATCAAGATTTTCCCCGGCATCGACGTGCCGGCGGCGAAGTGAGGAGGTCGGCGTCATGACAGCTACAACGAAACGCGCGCTGCTCGGCTGCATCGCTGACGACTTCACCGGCGCCACCGATCTCGCCAACATGCTGGTGCGCGGCGGCATGCGTACGGTGCAAACCATCGGCGTGCCCGCATCGAATGAAACGGTGGAGGCCGACGCGCTGGTGGTTGCGCTGAAATCGCGCACCATTCCCGCCGCCGACGCGGTCGCGCAATCGCTCGCCGCGCTCGACTGGTTGCGCGCGCAAGGCTGCCGGCAGTTCTTTTTCAAATACTGCTCGACCTTCGATTCGACCGACGCGGGCAATATCGGCCCGGTCACGGATGCGCTACTCGACGCATTGTCCGCCGAAGGCAAAGCCGGCGCGTTCACGATCGCCTGTCCCGCATTTCCTGAGAACGGCCGCACGATCTTTCGCGGGCATCTGTTCGTCGGCGACACGTTGCTCAATGCGTCGGGCATGGAGAACCATCCGCTCACGCCGATGCGCGACGCGAACCTCGTGAGCGTGCTGCAGCGGCAGACCGAATCGAAAGTCGGGCTCGTGCGTTATGACGCCGTGGCGCAGGGCGTGTCCGCTGTGCGCGACGCGTTCGATACGTTGCGCAACGAAGGCGTGCGCATGGCGATCGCCGATGCGGTGTCCGATGCCGACCTCTACGTGCTCGGCGAAGCGTGCGCCGATCTCACGTTGATCACAGGCGGCTCAGGTATCGCGCTGGGTTTGCCGGCCAACTTCCGCCGCGCGGGTTTGCTCAAGGAGCAGGCCGATGCCGCGCAATTGCCTCAGGTGAAGGGATTGTCGGCGGTGCTGGCCGGCAGCGCATCCAAAGCGACCAACGAACAGGTCGCGCAATGGCGCTCTGCACGGCCCGCTTTCCGCGTCGATCCGCTTGCGGCTGCGCGTGGCGAGAACGTCGTCGAGCAGGCGCTGGCTTTTGCCCAACCGTACCTCGACAAAGCCGAGCCCATGTTGATCTATGCCACGGCCACGCCCGACGAAGTCAAGGCGGTACAACGCCAACTCGGCGTGAACGAAGCAGGGCATCTGGTTGAAAACACGTTGGCGTCGATCGCGCGAGGTCTGCACGAACGCGGCGTGCGCAAGTTCGTGGTGGCGGGTGGCGAGACCTCGGGCGCCGTGGTGCAGGCGCTCGACGTGCACACGCTGCGCATCGGCGCGCAGATCGATCCCGGCGTGCCGGCCACCGCCACGACCGGCGCCGAACCGCTCGCGCTCGCATTGAAATCCGGCAACTTCGGCACGGCCGACTTCTTCGAAAAAGCGCTGCGGCATCTGAACGGAGCCGCGCAATGACCGGCGCGCCCGCCCTCCATACCACGGACGAAGCGCGCGTTCGCGAGGAAATCTGCATAACCGGCGCGAGTCTCTATCGACGCGGCTACACGGTCGGCACCGCCGGCAACATCAGCGCGCGGCTCGACGACGGTTGGCTGATCACCCCGACCGATGCGTGCCTCGGCCGGCTCGATCCCGCCGATATCGCCAAGGTCGATCTCGACGGCAACGCGGTGTCAGGCGGCCGGCCGTCGAAAACGCTGGCCTTGCATCGCGGCATCTACGCGCGCAACGGCGCGGCGCGTGGCATCGTCCACACGCATTCGACGCATCTGGTCGCGCTGACGCTCGCGGGCGTCTGGCGGGAGACCGACGTGCTGCCGCCGATCACGCCGTACTACGTGATGAAAGTGGGCCACGTCCCCCTGATTCGTTATAAGCGGCCCGGCGATCCGCAAGTCGCCGACCAGATCGCCGCGCTCGCCGACAGCGTTCGCGCGGTGCTGCTCGAACGTCTTGGTCCGGTCGTCTGGGAGCGTTCCGTGGCGCAAGCCGCCTATGCGCTCGAAGAACTCGAAGAGACCGCGCGTTTATGGCTGATGACGAACCCGCGGCCCGCACCGCTCGACGAAGCTGCACTCGAAGAACTGCGCACCGTATTCGGCGCGCGCTGGTAGCAAACCGACATAAAAACCGACATAACAAAGCCCGGCCGCGCTCGATGCGATGCGCTGCGCCGCGCCATCCATTCAAGGAGACAATGCATGAGTTCGTATCAGCCCGCATCCAGCCGCCCAACCGCGGCGACCGCCATAGGACAACCCGGCGCAGAGGAAGTCGAGCGCACCTATAAAAAAGTATTCTGGCGCATCGTGCCGTTTCTGATGCTCTGCTATGTGGTCGCCTATCTGGACCGCGTGAATGTCGGCTTTGCCAAACTGCAAATGTCGCAAGACCTGGCATTCAGCGAAACGGTGTTCGGGCTCGGCGCGGGCGTGTTCTTCATCGGCTATTTTCTGTTCGAGTTGCCGAGCAATATTCTGATGCACAAGCTCGGCGCCCGTATCTGGATCGCGCGGATCATGATTACCTGGGGCCTGCTCTCGGCCGTGTTCGTCTTCGTGAAGACGCCGATGCAGTTCTACATCTTGCGCTTTCTTCTCGGCCTCGCCGAAGCCGGTTTCTATCCCGGCGTGATTCTATACCTGACCTACTGGTTCCCGTCGCATCGGCGCGCGAAGATCATTGCGGTGTTCATGTCGGCGATTCCTGTGTCGGGCATCTTCGGCAATCCGCTGTCCGGCTGGATCATGCAGACGTTCCACAACAGCTCGGGTTTTGCGGGCTGGCAATGGATGTTTCTGATCGAAGCGATCCCCGCCATCGCGATCGGCATCGCCACGATCCTGTATCTCGACAACGGCATCTCCGCCGCGAAGTGGCTGAACGAACGCGAAAAGCGCCTGCTCACGGATGAAATCGCCGCCGCGCAACCGCAGGAGAAAACCCAGAAGCATTCGCTCGGCGCGGTGTTCCGCGATCCGCGCACGTGGTGGATGTCGCTGATCTATTTCGCGTTCGTTACCGGGCAATACGGCCTGACGTTCTGGATGCCGACGCTCGTCAAATCGACCGGCGTGACGGGCGCATTCAATATCGGCCTGCTGAGCGCGATTCCGTTTCTGTGCGCGATCGTCGTGATGAACCTGATGGGGCACAGTGCCGACAAGCGCCGTGAGCGCCGCTGGCATCTGATCGTGCCGGCGTTGTTCGGCGCGATTGGCTTCACGGTGGCGGCTTCGTTCGCGGACAACACGGTGGTGTCGATCGCGTTTCTCTCGCTCGCCGCCGCCGGCGTGCTGACCTGCGCGCCGCTGTTCTGGTCGCTGCCCACCGCGTTCATGTCGGGCGCGACCGCCGCGGCCGGTATCGCGATCATCAATTCGATCGGCAATCTCGCGGGTTTCGCGAGCCCGTACATGATCGGCTATCTGAAGGATCTCACGCATAGCACGCAAACCGGCATGTATGTGCTGGCCGGCATGCTCGTGATCGGCGCGGTCGCCACGTGGCTCACGCCGGCCAGACTGGTCAACCGGTAAACCGACACTCACGCGCGGCATGCATCGCTGCCGCGCGCCGCATCACACCGTTTTCAAGGAGTCGCTGCCATGCCTCGCTTCGCCGCCAATCTCTCGATGATGTACAACGAGCACGCTTTCCTCGACCGTTTCGCCGCCGCAGCGCAAGACGGCTTCGAGGCGGTCGAGTTTCTGTTCCCCTACGATTTCCCCGCCGACGAGATCAAGGCGCGCCTCGACGCAAGCGGTCTGACGCAAGCGCTTTTCAATGCGCCGCCCGGCGACTGGGCCGGTGGTGAACGCGGGATTGCCTCGCTGCCGGGCCGCGAAGACGAATTCCGCCGCGGCATCGATACCGCGCTCGACTATGCTCGCGTGCTCGGCAATCGCAAGCTGCATGTGATGGCCGGCCTGATCGGCGCGGATCAGCCGCGCGCGAAACATCGCGAGGTCTATCTGAGCAATCTCGCGCATGCCGCGAAGGCGGCGCAGGCCGAGGGCATCACGGTCGTGATCGAGCCGATCAATACGCGCGACATGCCGGGCTTCTTTCTGACCCGTCAGGACGAAGCACAAGCGATCTGCGCGGAAGTCGGCGCAGAAAATCTCAAGGTGCAGTTCGACTGCTACCACTGCCAGATCGTCGAAGGCGACCTCGCGGTGAAACTCAAACGCGATATGGCCGGCATCGGGCACATTCAGATCGCCGGCGTGCCGGAGCGCCATGAACCCGACACGGGCGAACTGAACTACCCGTACCTGCTCGAATTGATCGACTCGCTCGGCTACGACGGCTATATCGGCTGCGAATACCGGCCGCGCGCGGGCACGTCGGCTGGTCTCGGCTGGCTCAAACCGTATCTGAACGCGACCCGCTAACAAGGACGAACACATCATGAAAGTACTGATTACCGGCGGTGCGGGTTTTCTCGGCCAGCGTCTCGCGCGTGAACTGCTCGCGCGGGGTTCGCTGAAGGACTCGCAAGGCACGCCGCAGCCGGTCACCGAACTGGTGCTGCTCGACGTCGTGCAAGCCAATGATTTCGGCGATCGACGCGTGCGCACCGAAGTCGGCGACATCGCCGAGCGCAGCGTGCTCGAACGCGTGATCGACGACCAGACTTCGGCGATCTTCCATCTGGCCGCGATCGTGAGCGGGCAGGCCGAAGCGGATTTCGATCTCGGCATGCGCATCAATCTGGATGCATCGCGGCTGCTGCTGGAAACGTGCCGGCAGCGCGGGCATCGGCCGCGCGTGCTGTTCACGAGTTCGGTCGCGGTGTATGGCGGCGAGTTGCCCGAGGTCGTGCAGGACGACACCGCGCTGAATCCGCAGTCTTCGTATGGCGCGCAGAAGGCGATCGCGGAGTTGCTGCTCAACGATTACGCGCGGCGCGGTTTCGTCGACGGCCGCGTGCTCCGGCTGCCTACCATCAGTGTGCGGCCGGGCAAGCCGAACGCGGCGGCGTCGTCGTTCGCGAGCGGCATCATTCGCGAACCGCTGAACGGCGAAGCGGCGGTGTGCCCGGTCGCGGGCGCGACGCGACTGTGGCTGTTGTCGCCGCGCAAGGCGATCGAGAGCCTGATAGCCGGGCTGGAACTCGACTCCGCCGCGCTCGGTAACCAGCGCGTGCTGAATTTGCCGGGCATATCGGTCAGCGTCGACGAGATGGTCGCCGCGCTGCGCGAAGTGGCGGGCGACGCGGCCGCCGCGCGGATCGTGTTCGAGCCGGATGCGCGCGTCGAGAAGATCGTGGGCAGCTGGCCGGGACGGTGGGATACGTCGCGTGCCGAAGGGCTGGGGTTGAGCGGCGAACGGAATTTTGCCGACGTAATCCGCAGCTATATCGAAGACGAGCATATCCAGCTCCGCTAGAAACACGCTTCATACAGTCCCCAGCCCCGTGCCGGCGCCATGACAACAGGGCCGCCGGCACGGGCGCATCATTCGTCTGATCCTTTGCAAAAACGCTCGCGGCCTGCACGTATTCCCTGGTGCGGGCCTGGCCGTGCTTGACATGGTTTCAGCCACGCCCCTATCATCGTGCCTAGTTGTTCGATATATGACCGTATGTTCGTATCAAGAACAAATCGCGACATTCTCGAGCCCACCGTTCATCATCCTGCGCTAAGCTGAATTGACGCGGCGGCCGCCCGTTAGCCGCTTTCCGTCGCGCTTGCCGGTGCGTCCGGTTTGCGCCCGCCGAAGTTACGGCCCGGGCGCAGCGCATGCAGCACATCAACTGGAGACATCACATGACCGAAGCATTCCTGTGCGACGCGATTCGCACCCCCATCGGCCGCTATGCGGGTTCGCTCTCGTCGGTACGCGCCGACGATCTGGGCGCCGTCCCGCTCAAGGCGCTGATGGAGCGCAATAAGGACGTCGACTGGAACGCCATCGACGACGTGATCTACGGCTGTGCGAACCAGGCCGGCGAAGACAACCGCAATGTCGCGCGCATGTCGCTGTTGCTCGCCGGCTTGCCGCAGGGCGTGCCGGGCACGACGGTGAACCGCCTGTGCGGTTCGGGTATGGACGCGGTCGGCATCGCGGCGCGCGCGATCAAATCGGGCGAGGCCGCGCTGATGGTGGCAGGCGGCGTGGAAAGCATGAGCCGCGCGCCGTTCGTGATGGGCAAGGCGCCCACCGCGTTTTCGCGCCAGGCCGAGATTTATGACACGACCATCGGCTGGCGTTTCGTCAATCCGCTGATGAAGAAACTGTACGGCGTCGATTCCATGCCGGAAACGGGCGAGAACGTCGCCACGGATTACAACATCAGCCGCGCGGATCAGGACGCTTTCGCGGTGCGCAGCCAGCAGAAAGCGGCGCGCGCGCAACGCGACGGCACGCTCGCGCAGGAAATCGTCGGCGTGACGATCGCACAGAAGAAGGGCGATCCGATCACGGTGCTGCAAGACGAGCATCCGCGTGAGACCAGCCTCGAAACGCTCGCCAAGCTCAAAGGCGTGGTGCGTCCGGACGGCACGGTTACGGCAGGCAACGCGTCGGGCGTGAACGACGGCGCGGCGGCCCTGCTGCTCGCAAATGAAGAGACTGCCAGGCGCTTCGGCCTGACGCCGCGCGCCCGCGTGCTGGGTATCGCCACGGCCGGCGTCGCGCCGCGCGTGATGGGCATTGGCCCGGCACCCGCCACGCAAAAACTGCTGGCGCGCCTGAACATGACCATCGATCAATTCGACGTGATCGAACTGAACGAGGCGTTCGCTTCGCAAGGCATCGCGGTGCTGCGCGCACTCGGCGTGGCCGACGACGACGCCCGCGTCAATCCGAACGGCGGCGCGATCGCATTGGGCCATCCGCTCGGCATGAGCGGCGCGCGTCTCGTGACCACCGCGATGTATCAACTGCATCGCACGCAAGGCCGTTTTGCGCTGTGCACGATGTGTATCGGCGTCGGTCAGGGCATTGCGATCGCGATCGAGCGGGTGTGATATTTGGGCGGCTTAGTCCGCGCCACGGTTGAAGTTGCTGGATAAAACAGCCTCGTCGCTCACGTGACGAGGCTGTTTCTTTTTGTGCCTAACGCGCATTGAGCGTATATCGAATCTGCATCTGATACGATTTGAAATCGCCTTCGATTACGGTGGAATACCCAAAAAATATTGATTGCCGATTCGATCGACATACAGTATGCGCTTAATGCTGTGCGCATTTTGAAACTAGCCGGTCATTCTGAATCGCGATGAAATTGTCACGTCGTGACCATGCGGCAGGATGCCGCTGTGACGCCGCACCGCGGCACATTACGCAATTGCGCGTACTTATCTGAAAATCACACTTTAATCAATTTCAGGCTGTTGTAAGGCATGTAAAATCATTTGCGCCGTCGCTTTTTAAATCTATCATCCTGAAGGCAGACAGGCATTCATAGATTTATAAATCGGCATCCCGCAGTTTCAGAGCGTCGTCACGCTGGATCAAACAATTTCTCAAGGAGCATGCATATGCAGGCAAAGACAATTGCAGCAGCGTTGATGTTCGCGGCGTTCGCCGCAGCACAACCGGCCTCGGCGCAAGATGCCATGGCCAGTGCCGCGCAAGGCATCGTCAGCGCGGTGGAGCCGGTGCATGTGAGGGCGCAGATCGTCGGTATCGATCCGGGCACGCGTACGCTTACGCTCAAGGGGCCAGGCGGCAACGTGGTGGTCGTGCTCGTGAGCCAGCAGGTGGAGGGTTTCGACAACCTGAAAGTGGGTGATCAGGTGGACGTGCTCTACAAGAACGCGCTGCTCGTGAAGGCCGAGAAAGTCACCGGCAAGGACAAGGGCATACGCGCGCGTGTCGACACGCAGGTGTATGCCCCGGCCTCGGGTGGATTCGAATCGGCGCGCCAGATCGAGGTGCTCGCCACCGTGCAGAAGATCGATCGCAAGAAGCGGCTGGTCACGCTGCGCGGCGCGTATCAGACGCAAACGCTTCAAGCGGGTCCGGACGTCGATCTCAAGGACGTCAAGGTCGGCGATACGATCCATGCGGTATTCGTTTCGGCGGCGGCCGTGCAGGTGACGCCGAAGTGAAGGTCACGAGCGGGCTCGCGTGATTGCATGTTGATTGCAGGTTCATTGCCAGCCGGCATGCGAAGCAAACACCCCTCATTGCAGGGGTGTTTGTTTTTTTCCGCCGCGTGCGATGTCTCGCTAAACCGCGCCGCGCTAACACGTGGGCCGGTTAACGCGGCCCGGGCGGTCCCAAACTCAACCACGCGAGCCGTCCCAGCCAGCGCTTGAGCAGGCCGCCTCGCGCCGTTAGCGCGTAGCTCAACGACACGCGCGCGACGCATTCACCATCGGTACTCAGCCACACGCGCTCGCCGCGTTGCAACTGGAATGTGTGGCCCGGATCGAGCCAATGATCGTAAGGTGAACTGACGCGTGTGAGCCAGAGGCGCGCGCCCTGCACGGCGAGCGTGCTATCGGCTTCGACACGCCAGGTCAGCGTCGCGCCTGGCATCACTGAAAAATGCAGCACCAGCTTCGGCAGACGCTCGTCCTGCCGATACGCCACCAGACTCAAGTCATCATCCATGCACTGCGGGCTTGCCTGATCCATCTCGTTCTCCGTCATCAAGCCGGCTGACGGAGGCGCCCACAAAACAAAAGGCCCCTTCCGTTACCGGCGGGGCCTTGGGGATGTGTTACGCAGATTCAGACTGCTAACGCGCACGCACTCCCAATGGCCAGCCGATGATGGCTCGCTTCGGGTGTGTAATCGCATTTGCGATGGAGATGTGCGTCAACATGAGATTGAGTGTGCCGTTTTGCGGCAGGTCTTGTCAATCGAAAAGATCGCGATCCATCCGAACTGGTACGCGAGATCGAATACGAAAACGCGTAGTGCTACTGGCGACCGGCGCTACTTTTGCATATGGGCAGCGCATCACATTGACAAGCAGCGCTTCACCGTCGATGCGGCGCGACGATGCCCAACGACGCAATGCGCCGATACAAAGTGGCGCGCGACATACCGAGCGCTTGCGCCGCTGCGTTGGGTCGCCATTGGTGGCGTGTGAGCGCGTCGATAATGCGTGCACGCTCTTCGCGCGGGTCCTGCCGCGGGGCCTGCAGCGCATCCCGCTGCCGGCCGTCATGCGGATCGATCCGCAATAACGCTGGTTTATGCACGGCCTCGGGTGCGAGCAACGCCGCCATATCCGGCGCGACATGGCGCAATTCCACGCGCGCGCTGTCGCAGATCGCACACGCGTAACGCAGCACGTTGCGCAACTGGCGAATGTTGCCCGGCCATGCGAATCCTGCGAGACGTTCGGCGAGTTGCGGGTCCAGCGTGAGCACGTGGCCGGCCATTTGCGCTTCTTCGTCGAAGACCGCTTCGATCACGTCGCGGATATCCGCGCGCTCGCGCAGCGGCGGTATTGGCAAGGACGCGCCGCTTAGCCGGTAATAGAGGTCTTCGCGGAACGTGCCGGCCGCGACCATCTGCGTGAGATCGCGGTGTGTGGCGCAAATCACGTCGATATCCACGCGCACGGGTGCATCGGCGCCGAGCGGCGTGACTTCGCCTTCGGCCAGCACGCGCAGCAGCCGCGTTTGCAGATCGAGCGGCATGTCGCCGATCTCATCGAGAAACAGCGTACCTGTATGCGCCTGCGCAATCTTGCCGCGCGCGCCGCGGCTGCGTGCACCGGTGAAGGCGCCGGGCGCGTAGCCGAACAATTCGCTTTCGATCAGCGATTCGGGAATCGCGCCGCAATTCACCGCGATAAACGGCCTCGCGCGCCGCGCGCCCGAATCGTGCACCGCGTGCGCGAACACCTCCTTGCCGACGCCGGTCTCGCCGAGAATCAGAATCGGCAGACGCTTGCCCATCACGCGCAACGCGACGGCCGCGTTGTGCGCGATCCGCGGCTCCGCGCTGTGCAGAAAACGGCCGAGTGCGCCGAGGTGCAGATCGTTTTGCGACGCGCTTTGCGACGACCGTGCGGCGCCTTCGTTCAGCGTGGACGCCGCGCGCGAGATGCGCCTGAGCGGCGCACGAATCCGCGCATACAGCGTCGTGCCGGTTGCGCGCAGGCGCAAGCCGACAATCGCATCCGTGCGCGCGATGTCGTGCAGATGCGAGCCCGATGTGTCGAATACATCGTCGATGTGGCGCGGACCGTTGAGCGCCGGAATGCACTCGCGCGCCTTGCGATTGGCCGCGACGAGATTGCCGCATTCGTCGAAGGCGATCAGCACTTCGGGCTGCGCCTCGACAAAGTTGCGGCTCGAATGACCGAACAGAACCCAATGCTGGCTAGTTTGATTGAGGAAGTACCCGTCTTCGATCAGACCGGCGCTTTGCCGCACCAGTTGAAACACGAGCCGCTGACTGTCGCGGTTATCCGGCGACTGCACGGCGGATGCATCGAGTACGCCGATCATCTCTCCCGTCGGCGCGAAGATCGGCGCCGCGCTGCAGGTGAGCGTGGTGAACGCCGCGCGGAAATGATCGGTCTTGTGCACGATGATCGGCGCAAGATCGGTCAGCACGTTCGCCACGCCGCAGGTGCCTTCCTCGCGCTCGGACCAGCACGAACCGATATACAGGCCCGCATGCTTGAAATCGCTGCGGCGATCGCGGTCGATGCGGTAGTCGATGGTGACGCCGTGCGCGTCGGTGAGCATCACGCAATAGTCGGCAACGCGAATCATGTCGTGCAGACGTGACAGACATTGCCCGGACGCACGCAGAAAGGCTTCTTCCTTGCCCTGCACTTCGCGCAATTCGGCCGAGCTCAGCACGCGCGGTCCGATCACGGCGCCGGGGTCGAGCCGGTACTGTTCGAACGAACGCTGCCACGACGAGACGAGCCGCGGAGAATCGGCGGGCGCGGGCAGGCGTCCTTCGATGGCGCCACGCACGCGGTCGATGTGCTGGGTCTGCGAGACGTAAGGCATGGTCGGCTCCAGGCGAGCGACACACAGTGAGATCAGGGCTTCTTGTATCACATCCCGCTTGATGAATCACACTGCAATGCAGCACGCGAGACGCGTGAGACGTTTGTCTCAGTCTCAGGGTGAGACGGGGCGCCTTTGCGGTGCGGAGCGAGGCGCATCAACGGTTTGCGCAGTCTCTTCGATACGATCGTCCGGGCTGCGAACGTCGCGCACGCGAGGTATGAGACGCCTCGAACGCTGCGTCAAGCGACGGCGGCTCGCCGCCACATCTTCCGTTTCGACACGTAAAGCCCTTTAAATAAGGCACTTTCGTGCGGCGGCGCGATTTTTCAGAAAATTGGCACATCCTTTGCAGTGTCCTGCGCATGACAAAGCGCTGCCGTTCGACGACGGCGCAGAAAGGAGACAAGCACAGTGCCATCGCCCATCACCGTCGGCGTGATCGCGAACCCGGCGTCGGGTCGCGATATTCGTCGCCTTACTTCCTACGCGTCGGTGTTTCCGACTTCTGAAAAAGCCAACATGGTGGTGCGTCTGCTGGCCGGGCTCGGCGTGCTCGGCGTGACCCGCGTGCTGTGTTTGCGCGACCGGACCGGCGTGGCGGCGCTGCTGCTGCGCGCGCTCGACACGCACGACGCCGTCGCCGCGCAGCAGCGCTGGCCCCAGGTCGAGTTCATCGAACAGCCGATCACCGACAGCGTCGCCGATACCCACGCCGGAGTCGCCGCGATGCTGAAAGCGGGTGTCGAACTGATCGCCGTACTGGGCGGCGACGGCACGCATCGGGCAGTGGCCGCGCATTGCGCACGCGTGCCGCTGCTGACCTTATCCACCGGCACCAACAACGCCTTTCCGGATTTGCGCGAAGCCACTGTGGCCGGTCTTGCCGGCGCGCTCGTCGCCACGGGCGCGGTGCCGCCGGATGTCGCGCTGATGCGCAACAAGCGGCTCGTGGTGCGCTGCACGGCCGGGCCCAATCGCGGCCGCGAGGAGATCGCGCTGGTCGATGTCTGCGTGAGCCGTCAGCGCTTCGTCGGCGCGCGGGCCGTGTCCGATCCGGCCGATATCGAAGAACTCTTTCTCACGTTTGCTGCGCCGGACGGCATCGGCCTCTCGTCGATCGGCGGAGCGTGGGCGCCCGTGGAGCGCACCGCGTCGCACGGCTTGCATCTGCGCTTTGCCGCGCCCGGTGAATCCGGCGTGCCGCTGGTGGCGCCGATTGCGCCGGGCCGCGTCGAGCGCGTGCTGATGCGCACGTGCGAGCGCTTCGAAGTCGGCGTGTGGCGGCCGCTGGAAACCGAGCACGGCACGCTCGCTTTCGACGGCGAGCGCGAAATCGAACTGGAGCGCGGCGACCGTTATGAGATCGCGCTGGATTGGGAAGGGCCGTTGACCGTCGACGTCGAACGCACGCTGCGTTTCGCGGCATCGCGCCAACTGGTGCGGGAAGTGGCGAACGTGGTTGCGCATCAAAAGTAGGTTGTGAGCAGGCAGTGCATTCATTCAAAGGAGACACACCATGTCGGTTTCAACTGAGTTGAGCAAGGAAGATCTACTGAAGGCGTATCGCATGATGCGCACGATCCGCGAGTTCGAGGAGCGTCTGCACGTGGAATTCGCGACCGGCGAGATTCCCGGCTTCGTGCATCTGTACGCGGGCGAAGAGGCGTCGGCGGTCGGCACGATGCTGCATCTGAACGACGCCGACTATGTGGCGACCACGCACCGCGGTCACGGCCATTGCATCGCCAAGGGCGTGGACGTGCGCGGCATGATGGCCGAGATCTACGGACGCAAGACCGGCGTGTGCCATGGCAAAGGCGGCTCGATGCATATCGCCGACCTGTCGAAAGGCATGTTGGGCGCGAACGGCATCGTCGGCGCGGGCGGTCCGTTGATTTGCGGCGCGGCGCTGGCGGCGAAGTACAAGAAATCGGGCGGCGTGGGCGTGTGCTTTTTCGGCGACGGCGCGTCGAATCAGGGCGTGATTTTCGAATCGTTGAACTTGGCTTCGGTATGGCGGCTGCCGGCTATTTTTGTGGCGGAGAACAACGGCTACGCGGAAGCGACGTCGTCGACGTGGTCGGTGGCGACCGACAACATCGCGGATCGCGCGAGCGGCTTCGGCATGCCGGGCGTGATCGTGGACGGTTTCGATTTCTTCGCGGTGCATGAAGCGCTCGGCGAAGCGATCGAACGCGCGCGCCAGGGCGGTGGGCCGACGCTCGTCGAAGTGAAATTCTCGCGTTATTTCGGCCATTTCGAAGGCGATGCGCAAACCTATCGCGCGCCCGGCGAAGTGCAGAAACTGCGCGACGAGAAGGATTGCCTGAAGCGTTTCGAAGAGCGCGTGGTGCGCGCCGAAATGCTGAGCGTGGATCAGTTGCGTGGTGTGGATGCCGAGGTCAAGAGTCTGATCGACAGTGCGGTGACGGAGGCCAAGGCTGCGCCGCTGCCGACTGCTGAAGACTTATTGAGCGACGTCTACGTGTCTTATCCGTAACGCGCGGCATTGCACATCTAAACGATTCTGGAGACAGACATGGCACGCAAGATCACATTCTCTCAGGCGATCAACGAAGCACTGAGTCAGGAAATGGCCCGCGACGAAACCGTCATCGTGATGGGCGAAGATAACGCGGGCGGCGCCGGGTCGCCCGGTGAACAGGACGCGTGGGGCGGCGTTCTCGGCGTCACGAAGGGACTATTCCATAAGTATCCGGGGCGCGTGCTCGACACGCCGCTCTCGGAAGGCGGCTATATCGGCGCGGCAGTCGGCGCGGCGGCCTGCGGCATGCGGCCGGTCGCGGAGTTGATGTTCATCGACTTCATGGGCGTGTGTTTCGACCAGATATTCAACCAGGCCGCCAAATTCCGCTACATGTTCGGTGGCAAGGCGGTCACGCCCGTCGTGATCCGCGCGATGCAAGGCGCCGGCCTGCGCGCGGCGGCCCAGCATTCGCAGATGCTGACCTCGTTGTTCACGCACATTCCCGGATTGAAAGTGGTTTGTCCGTCGACACCGTATGACGCGAAGGGTCTGCTGATCCAGGCGATCCGCGACAACGACCCAGTGATTTTCTGCGAGCACAAGCTGCTATATAGCCGCGAAGGCGACGTGCCCGAAGAGTCGTATGCGATTCCGTTCGGCGAAGCGAACGTGGTGCGCGACGGCGACGACGCCACCATCATCACCTACGGACGCATGGTGCACTACGCCACCGAAGCCGCAGAAAAACTCGCCAAGGACGGCATCCAGGTAGAAGTGATCGACTTGCGGACAACCTCGCCGCTCGACGAGGAAACGATCCTGGAGAGCGCGAACCGGACCGGACGCGTGGTCGTGGTCGACGAAGCGAATCCGCGCTGCTCGATTGCCACCGACATTTCCGCGCTGATCGCGCAGCGCGCGTTCCACTCGCTCAAGGCGCCGATCGAAATGGTCACCGCCCCGCATACGCCCGCGCCGTTTGCTGGCGTGCTCGAAGACATGTATATCCCGTCGGCCGCGCAAATCGCCGAGGCCGTGCTGAAAGTGAGGGCTTGAACGATGCCGATCCATATGATCACGATGCCCAAATGGGGCTTGTCGATGGAGCAGGGACAAGTCAATGGGTGGCTTAAGGCCATCGGCGACAAGGTAGTGAAGGGCGACGAGATTCTGGACGTGGAAACGGACAAGATCTCGTCAGGCGTCGAATGTGCGTTCGAGGGCATCTTGCGCCGGCAGATCGCGCAGGAGGGCGACACGCTGCCGATCGGCGCGTTGCTGGCCGTAGTCGCCGACGCGGAAACGCCGGACGCGCAGATCGACGCCGAGGTCGAAGCATTTCAGCGCGACTTCGTGCCGGCCACGTCGGCGGATGGCGACAGTGGGCCGCAACCGGAGAAAGCGCAGATCGGCGGGCGCACGGTGCGTTATCTGAAACTCGGCGAAGGCGGCACGCCCGCACTGCTGATTCACGGCTTCGGCGGCGATCTGAACAACTGGCTGTTCAATCACGCCGACCTCGCCGCGCATCGGGCCGTGTGGGCGCTGGATCTGCCGGGTCACGGCGAATCCGGCAAGGCGCTCGAGACGGGCAGCGCCGACGAACTCGCGGACAGCGTGATCGCCTTCATGGACGATCGCGGCATCGACAAGGTGCAGTTGATCGGGCACTCCATGGGCGCGCTGATCGCGATGACCGTCGCCGCGAAAGCGCCGGGGCGCGTGGCGTCGCTCGCGTTGATTTCGAGTGCGGGTCTGGGCAAGGAGATCAACGGCGACTACATCCACGGTTTTACTGAAGGCAGCAATCGCAATGCGCTCAAGCCGCAGTTGGCGAAACTCTTCGCCGACCCGGGTCTCGTGACGCGTCAACTGGTGGAGGACATCGTCAAGTACAAGCGGCTCGAAGGCGTGCCCGAGGCGCTGCGCAAGATATCGGCGTCGGCCTTCGACGGCAACGCGCAACGGGCGAGCTATCGGGACCGGCTGGCGGAACTCGCGCCGCGCGCGCTGGTGATCTGGGGCGCCGGCGATCAGATCATCCCGGCCGCGCATGCGCAGGGTCTGCCGGGCGACATCCGCGTTCATGTGCTCGAAGGCAAGGGGCATATGGTGCAGATGGAGGCTGCGTCCGAAGTGAATCGTCTGCTCGACGATTTTCTGGGGCGCTGACATGGACGCCGCATTGCATGGCGACAGCGTCACCGCGCTCGGTCAGCACGGCAAGCGCAGCGCTGACAAACTCGCGCGGATTCCGGTGAAGATCGTGCCGGCCACGGACGGCGAGGTCTTGCCGAAGCCGCCGTGGCTGCGCGCGAAGCCGATGATGAGCGAGACGGTCGTCGGCATTGCGGCGATCCTGCGCGAGCACCGTTTGCATTCGGTCTGCGAGGAGGCAATGTGTCCGAACATCGGCGAATGTTTTGCGCGGCGCACCGCGACGTTCATGATCATGGGCGGCATCTGTACCCGGCGCTGTGCATTTTGCGACGTCGCGCACGGCCGCCCTGCGCCGCTCGACGAAGCGGAGCCCGAGCGGCTCGCCGATGCCGTGGCGGCGCTTGGCCTGCGCTATGTCGTGGTGACGTCGGTGGATCGCGATGATCTGCGCGACGGCGGCGCGGCGCATTTTGCCCGCTGCGTCGCGTTGCTGCGCGAGCGCGTGCCGGGCATTCGGGTCGAAGTGCTGACACCGGATTTTCGTGGACGTGTCGAGCGGGCGTTGCAGGCGTTTTCGGGTGCGTGGCCGGATGTGTTCAATCACAACCTCGAGACGGTGCCTGCCTTGTATCGTGCCGCGCGTGCGGGCTCGGATTATCAGGGCTCGCTGCAACTACTCGCGCGTGTCAAGGAAGCGAACGCGACGGTGCTGACCAAGTCAGGATTGATGGCCGGATTGGGGGAATCCGACGAAGCGCTGCTCGACACGATGCGTGATCTGCGCGCACATCACGTAGACATCCTGACGATCGGGCAGTATCTCGCGCCGTCGCGTTTTCACATGCCGGTGCGGCGGTATGTGACGCCGCGGCAGTTCGACGCCTGGCGCGCGGCGGGATTGGCGATGGGGTTTCGCGAAGTCGTGGCGGGGCCGCTGGTGCGCTCGTCGTATCAGGCCGACCAGATTGCCGATATCGCCTTGGCGCGCGTGGCGCAATGATATGAAGAACGGCCGGCGCCCTTGCTTGTCGTTGCGCGCGACAGGCGAGGAGCGGTAATCGCGCCGGCTACAAAAGCACGCGCGACCCGCGATTTCGCCTGCAACACTTTATGTCGGAATATGTCACGCCGCCTGAAAATGGCCCGCAAACCCTTGTCGCGCGGGCCTTCTTCGTGGTGAAACAGGGTGACATATCTTCCGTGTCGATTATGTCGGCGTGTCCTTCTATAGTCCGTTTCGTCGCCACGCAGCAGTGACACAGTGGCCCGAATCCCAGAAGGACATATCGTGAAAAATCATTCGTTCATCGTCCCGGCCACCGCCGCTGCATCTTTCCCTGTTTCCGTGACGACCGCGTCAGCCGCTCGCGGCGCGTTGCGCAAGCTCGTGCTCTCCGCCACGGTCGCCGTGCTCGCGCTCGGTAGCGCATCGGCATTCGCCTGGTCGCAACACGGCACGGCCTACACCTCGCGAGGCACCTATAACGGCGCGCGGTACGGCTCGTGCGGCGGCAACAGCTGCTCGCATGCGGGCGGTGTCGCCGGCCCCTACGGCGGTCTGGCGACCAACACCGGCACCGTGACGCGCAATGCGCCGGGTCAGTTCTCGAATTCGGGCACCGCGACGGGACGTTACGGCAACTCCGTCCAGCATGCAGGCGACACCAATTGCGCCGGCGGCACGTGCTCGCATACCGGCACGCTCACAGGACCCGACGGCAAGACGGCGACCACGTCGGGCGATGTCACAAAAAACGGCGCGGGCCAGTATTCGTCGTCGGGGTCGGTAACGGGCTCGAACGGCAACACGGTCAACCACTCGGCGTCGACGAATTGCGCCGGCTCGACCTGCTCGCGTTCGGGCACCGTGACCGGTTCGGATGGCGGCACCGTCAATCATTCCGGCTCCGCCACGCGTGTCGCGCCAGGCGTCGTGACGACCTCGACGAGCGTGACGGGTACGCACGGCAACACGGTGACGTCGAGCGGGACGGTGGTGGCGACCACGGGCGTCGTCGCCACGGGCGGCACGACGGTGGTCGTCGCGCCGAAGCCGGTTGTGGTCGCGCCGCCGGTTGTGTATGTGCCGCCGCCTCCGGTCGTGGTGACGCCGGCGCCGGTGGTAGTCGCGCCGCCGCCGGTTGTGGTGACGCCTGCACCGGTCGTGGTTGCGCCGAAACCCGTGGTCGTCACGCCGCCGGTTGCTTATGTACGGCCGCCGGTCGTGTACGCACCGCCGCCCCCGCCGCATGCCGTGTATGTCGCTCCGCGCGTCGTCTACGTCGCGCCGGCTCCGCGTCCGGTCGTGTGGGTGCCGGGCCACTGGATCGGGCGTGTCTGGGTGCCGGCGCACTGGTCCTGATAGGTGCTGCCATGCGAGTCAAATCCCGGCTTGCAGTCGAGGCGTGCCGAGCGTCGTTCAATGATTCATCGACGCGGCGAATCTATAAAGCAGGCGCGTTGGCAGCGGTTGTCGTTGCCGCGGGAGTGGCGATTGCGATCAGCCGCGTCGTCGTGCCAACCGATACACGTGAAGCGAGTGAATCGTCGCAGGAATGCTCTGCTCGCTACGCCGCGTTGCTCGATCTTGCGGAATTGGCGAGACGCGATGGCAAATCCTCGGAGGTGGTCGTGCGCGGGTTGAGCGACAGAGGCGGCGCGATGAGCGGATGTTTGTCGACGGGCGGCGTGAGGGCGCGGTAGCGTTGTGGCTGGCAATCGCGGCGCTCACGCCGCGCACAGCACGCACGCTGCCAAAAAAATTTGCTAGACGTACCAAATAATCACTGTGGCACTGGCTAATCAGCCCGGTCGATTTTCCGGGCGAATCAGATTGCGTTCCAGATATACCGCGCCGGAAATCGGATTAAAGACGTAAGCCGGAATCGGTGCAAAACCCAGCGATGCGTAAAGATCGAGCGCCGCCAGCATGGTCGGCAGCGAGTCGAGACGAATGCGGTGATATCCCGCTTCTCTCGCGATATCGCAAATGCGCGTTGCCAATTGCCTGCCTGCCCGCAGACCGCGTCCCGACGGACGGACATAAAGCCGCTTCATCTCGCACGTGGTGTCGTCGAGAGGCCGCATGGCGACGCAGCCAATCAGTTCTTCCCCGTTGTACGCGAGAAGCACCCGGCCGCGCGGCGCGGCGAATTTGCCGGGCAAGCCGGCAAGTTCGGATTCGAAGTTCTGGAAGCAAAGATCGACGTCCAGACTCCCGGCATATTCGCGGAAGATGGCCCTGACCGTTTCCAGTTGCCGCGGGAAATCGGCGGTGGTGATCTGGATCATGGGTGTTCGTTGACCGATCGGTCCTATTGCGGTTGCGCCAGCTCTAACGGGAAGCGTATTTCGAACCTGGTGCCCACGCCTTCGCGCGAAACGAAATCGATGTGCCCGTTCAACACGCGGCACAATTCCTTGACGATGGCGAGACCGAGGCCCGTGCCGGGAATATCCTCGCCGGCGGCGCGCTCGAATTCGTCGAACACGCGGTCCGCATCCGATGGTGCGATGCCCACGCCGGTATCCGCGACGCACATCGACCAATGCTCCGCGCCGGCCATCGCGAAGTTCAGTTCGATTTGCCCCGACTTCGTGTACTTGGTCGCATTGGAGAGCAGGTTGACCGCTATCTGTTTGAGCTTGAGACGATTGGACGTGACGGCGGTCAACGCAGGATCGAACACCGCGCGCAACGTGAGTCCTTTTGCTTCGATCGACGGACGCGACGAGGTGACGAGTTCCTCGAACAGCTCGCGCGGGTCGACCTGTTCGAGTGTGAGCGGGGCGCCGTCGCCGAGCACCACGGAATACTCGACCATCTGCTCGACGAGTTGTTTCATGTCGGTGGCCTGGCGGTTTGCCAGTGTCAGCGCCGTATCGGCTTTTGCCGGCACGCGCGCGATCAATTGCAACGCGATGGAAAAGGCGTTCAGAAAGTTGCGCAGATCGTGGACCACGCTGCGTGTGATCTGCATGCGCGACTCGTACAGGTCGCCCACCAGCCGCTGCTTCAGCACCAGTTCGTGATTGGCGCGCTCGAGCCGGCCGGTGTACTCGTCGATCTTGCGGTCTCGTTCACTCACCACCTGCTTGATCGACGTGAGCGTAACCATGCTGAACGTTTCGGCGATCAGATGCCGTGCCCGGCTCTCATGGCGGCGCGTGAACGTGCTGTCGAGAGCGGCGAATTCCTCGAGCGCCCCGGCGAGTACCTGATGAAAGAGATCGAGTTCGCGCACGAGTTCCTCGATGCGATAGCCTTGGCGCCAGCGCACCTCGCCATGCTTTTTCGCATTGCGCTCGATGGTTGTCTCGACCCGTTCGAGATCTTCGACATCGAGCGCCACGCACAGTCCGTCGAGAATTTCCGGCAAATGATCCGCGAGTTGCTGGTAAGTGAGTTTGTCCGCTTCGACGAGATCGGTGTCGCCGAATACGGCATTCATCCATTGCTCGGTCAGTCGAGTCCGCTCCGCGCGGACGAAGTCGGCAAAATTGCGCAGCGGGCTAACACGTGTTTCGGTCATGATGGCGCAGTGGGATGAAGTTTCTACAACAATACAAGTGGCTCGCAGCACTCGGGCGCGCCGGACCCGACTCGCATCGCGGTCTGACAGGCAGGTACTCCGGGCTGACGTCACTTGAAGGCCGGTCCGGCAAGCGTTTCCGCCTTCATGTGCTCCGGAAGGTCGTGGCAGCCGATTATTCGCGATCATTATCGCCGGAACCGCGGAGAGTGGAACATCTTTTGCGTAGCTGTCGAAAGGGTAGACAATACCGTCTACCGCGGACGTTCGGCGGCCCTGATGCACTCAATCTTGCTAGTGGACGACGAGCCGGAAATCCTTGCGGCGTGGCGCCTGATACTCGAAAACGAAGGTTATGAAGTCGGTTGCGCGAGCAACGGCGTGGAAGCGGTCGCGCGAGCCGTGGCCCGTGCACCCGCCTTGATCATCACCGACTGGATGATGCCGCTCATGGACGGCGCCGAGTTGTGCCGTCGGCTGAAAGCGATACCGGCGCTCGCTAACGTGCCGATTCTCGTCCATACCTCCGTTCCGCCAAACGAGGCGGCGGGCAAGAATTGGGATGTCTGCCTGAGGAAGCCTGTGGGCGCGACACTTTTTCTAACGACGGTCGCGCAGTTGTGCACGCAACGGCGTTAGCTGATGACTCGCAGAGCAACGGGCAATTTATACCGAGCCGCGCGTGTGGTTTGGCTCGGCAAACGGACAAATCGCCCTGCGCGTTTCACGTCCCCGCATCAATCGGAATCGATCGCCTTCAAAAAATCGACGAACGCGCGCAGCGGCGCCGGCAAATGACGACGCCCCGGATAGTACAGAAATGGACCCGAAAAACGCTGCCACCACGGCTCCAGAATCGGCTCCAACGCGCCGCTGTCGAGGTGCGGGCGCAGCAGGTCTTCGAACAGGTGAATGACGCCCACGCCCGCGACGGCCGCGCTCACCGCGAGATCGATCGCTGCGCCCGGTCGCACCAGCAGCGGCCCCGATGGATTCAACTGCAAGACTTCGCCGTCGCGCTCGAAATACCAGATCGGCGTGGCGCCGCCGGCGAATTGACCGCGCAGGCACGCGTGCGAAAGCAGCTCGCTGGGATGATCGGGACGTCCGTGCGTGTCGAGATAGCCCGGCGCCGCCGCCGTGGCGAAGCGTTGCACGCGCGGCCCGATCGGAATGGCGATCATGTCCTGCTCGAGCCGGTCGTCGTAGCGAATGCCGGCGTCGCAACCGATCGACAGCACGTCGACGAACCCGTCTTCGACCACGACTTCGACGCGGATGTCGGGATACGTCTTCAGGAACGCGGCGATGATGCCCGGCAAAACGATGCGCGCGGCGCTCGACGGCACGTTGAGTTTGAGCGTGCCAGCCGGCTTGTCGCGGAACACGTTCAGCACGTCCAGCGCCGCTTCCATTTCGCTGAAGAGCGGCGTCAGCTTCTCGATGAGCCGCAAGCCGGCCTCGGTCGGCGCCACGCTGCGCGTGGTGCGGTTGAGCAGGCGCAGCCCGAGCCTGGCTTCGAGGCGGCGCACGGCAATACTCAGACTCGACGCCGACACGCCGCCGATGCGCGCCGCGTCGCGAAAGCCGCCCGCGCGGGTGACTGAGACAAAGGCAGCGAGATCATTCAGTTCCATGCGATTGTGCAGAATGTTGAACAACCCGTACACGTTAGACGGCTTTATTCAACAGCGCAACCCGGTCCATACTTGCATTCAACCACTCACCAAGGAGCGCGTCATGTCGAATCTCAGCACTACGGATACCTTTCCGCTCGCCGGCCACCCCGTGCGCCGCATGGGTTACGGCGCCATGCAACTGGCCGGCCCCGGCGTATTCGGTCCGCCGAAGGATCGCGGCGCGGCGCTCGCGGTGCTGCGCGAAGCGGTGGCGTCGGGCGTCAATCACATCGATACGAGCGATTTTTACGGGCCGCACATTACCAACCAGTTGATCCGCGAAGCGCTGCATCCTTATCCCGGCGACCTCGTGATCGTCACCAAGGTGGGCGCGGTGCGCGGCAGCGACGGCGCGTGGCTGCCGGCGTTCGAACCGGCCGATATCGAGCGCGGCGTGCACGACAATCTGCGCAATCTCGGTCTCGACGCGCTCGAAGTCGTGAACATGCGGGCCATGGGCGATATTCACGCGCCTGCCGAAGGGTCGATCGAAAAGCAGGTCACGGCGCTGGCCGAACTGCAACAACGCGGACTCGTGCGCCATATCGGCTTGAGCAACGTGACGGCGACGCAGATCGAGGAGGCGCGGCGCATCGCGGAGATCGTCTGCGTGCAGAACCACTACAACCTGGTTCATCGGCACGACGATGCATTGATCGGCCAACTTGCGGAGGCGGGCATCGCGTACGTGCCGTTTTTCCCGCTAGGCGGGTTCACGCCGATTCAGTCGTCGGCGCTGTCGGAGATTGCACAAACACTCGGCGCGACGCCGATGCAAGTGGCGCTCGCCTGGCTGTTGCAGCGGTCACCTAACATTCTGCTGATCCCCGGCACGTCGAGCGTCGGGCATCTGCGTGAAAACCTGCAGGCGTCGCAATTGAAATTGTCCGCCCAGGTGTGCGCGGAACTGGATGCGATCGGCGGCGCCGCACAGTTCTAGTTGCCGATCACATAAGCAATCCTGTGCATGCGGCGTCATGCTCGGCCTGTTATCCCTGGCGCGACAGAACAGATGTTCCACCACGATCAATCGGGACATCATTTCCGCCAGGGCGCTGGATCGAAGGCTTGTTTCGCGGCTTCCAGGAACACGCGCTGACGGATCGTCAGCCCCTGCCGCGTGGGCGTGAGGGCGATGACCGGCGCGGGTTCGAGGCGCCACGCCGGCAGCACGCGCTTGAGCTTTCCCTCCGCGACCAGCCGGGCGCAGTCCCATTCGGATCGCGCGACGACGCCCAGACCGTCCAGCGCCCAATCCCTCACAACGGTGCCGTCGTTCGAAGACAGTGCGCTGCTCAACCGAACCGCGACGGCTTTGCTCGTCCGTTTGCCCGCTGCATCGTGTTGAGTGAAACGCAGACGTGTCACGTCTTCGTCGTTCTCTCGCAAGGTCAGGTAGGCGTGCTGGGTCAGCTCGGACGGGTGCTTGAGCTTCGACAGGCCGCGCGCCAAGGCGGGGCTCGCACACAGGAAGCGGTCGTTCGGCGCCAAAAAATGTCCTACCCAGGACGAACGTTTGATGTGGCCGATGGAAATGACGACGTCCGCACCCGACGCGGCGGCGAGGGGACTTTCAACCAGGATGAGCGAAATCGCGAGGTTGGGATGTGAGCGATGCAGATCGCGAACGAGCGGCGCGACATATTCGCGACCGAACCCAAACGGCGCCACGACGCGCAGATGGCCGCTCACGCCAGCCGCCTCTCCGGAAATGCGCGAAGGAATCGACTCGATCCTCTCGAGAATGTCGATGGCCTCCTGAGTAAGCCGCTGCCCCTCGTCAGTGAGGGAAATCCCCCTGGCCGCGCGCGTGGCAAGACGCACCCCCATGCGCTCCTCGATACGCTGAAGCCGCACCGTGACCGCGGGCGGCGTAAGATCCAGCAGCCTTGCGGCCGCGGCAAGCGATTGCGACGCGCCGAGCGCGCGGAGCAGTTGCATGTCTTCTAATCGGAGCATTAAGCGCCTGTTAATGAGGAGTTCATTGGATATTAAACACGGGAAATATTATTTTTCCTATAGTGGCTCACGTAATGAGGCTTTGTGAAACCCGCAAACGCCACCGCAAACGCCACCGCAAACGCCACCGCAAACGCCACCGCTATCCGGCTTTGTCCCGGCAGCGGCAGGCAGACTTCCCACCCCTATGAGCGCTTCCCATGGATAAACGTGAACGTAGTGAGCAGTGCCCGAGGACGATCAACCCCGAGGGACTGGCGCCGCCTGGCGGCCACTACAGCCACGTCTCGATAGCGAACGGGATGGTTTTCGTCTCCGGGCAGTTGCCGATCGATCCGACAGGACGAAAACTCACCGACCAGCCGTTCGAAGCGCAGGCCGAGCAGGTGTTGGCCAATCTGGCTACGGCGCTGGCCGGCGCGGGCAGCGACGTCACGAAACTGGTCCAGGTTCGTGTGTATATCGTCGATATCGAATATTGGGCGACGTTCAACGAGATCTATGCGCGTTGGACTGGAGCGGCGAAACCCGCTCGCGCGGTGGTCCCGGTTCCCGCGCTGCATTTCGGTCTGAAGATCGAAGTCGAAGCGGTGGCTTGCGTCTAGTCGCTCAGATCGAATTGGTGCGCCAGCGTTGGAGAGTGCAATGCGGTTTAGTTCTTACTGGCTGGATACGTCCGAGCCATTTGTCGGCAATGCGCCTGATCTGCATGGCGAACGCTGCGACGTAATCGTGGTGGGCGCCGGGATCACCGGCTCTGCGGCTGCATTGGCGCTCGCCAGGAAGGGCGCGCGCGTCGTTGTCTGCGAGGCGGGCACCGTGGGGCAGGCGGCGTCGGGCCGCAACGGCGGCATGTGCAACAACGGCTTCGCGCAGGATTACGCTTCGCTCTCGCAGCGGATCGGCGTGGAATTGGCCAACCGGCTCTATCTCGCGTTCGACGCAGGGGTCGACACGGTCGAGCGGCTGGTCAGGGAAGAGTCGATCGATTGCGATTTCGTTCGTAGAGGCAAGCTCAAGCTCGCGGCGAAGCCGGAGCATTTCGACAAGCTCGCGCGAAGTCAGGCGTTGCTTGCCGCGGGCGTGGACCCCGATACGCGTCTCGTGACAAAGGCGGAGCTACGCGACGAGATCGGCTCGGACCGCTATCACGGCGGGTTGATCTTCGAGAAGAGCGCCGGTATGCATGTGGGCCGCTATGTCCGTGGTCTCGCGACGGCTGCGCAGGCGCGTGGCGCGCAGATTCTGGAGCATGCGCCGGTTCTGGATTTACGAAGAGAATCCGGCGGCGCCTATGTGGCGCGAACGCCGCGCGGAGAGATCCGCGCACCGCAAGTGCTGTTGGCGAGCGGCATCTCGCAACTGGGACCGTTCGGCTGGGTCCGGCGCAGAATCGTGCCGGTGGGAGCTTTCATCATCGTCACCGAGCCTTTGCCGACGCAACGGCTCGATCGGCTGCTGCCGACGCGCCGAATGGCCACCGACACGAAAAACTTCGTCAACTTCTTTCGCGTCACGCCCGACAACCGGATATTGTTCGGCGGTCGCGCGCGCTTCGCGACGTCGAACCCCCGCTCGGACGAAAAAAGCGGAATGATCTTGCGACAGCAGATGATCGCCGTGTTTCCCGAATTGGCCGACGTGCGCATCGACTATTGCTGGGGCGGCATGGTCGACATGACCGCCAATCGTCTGCCGCGCGCGGGTGAGCGAGACGGCATGTACTACTCGATGGGCTATAGCGGACACGGCACGCACATGGCCACGCTGATGGGTACGCTGATGGCGGAGATCATGGACGGACGCGCCGATCTCAATCCGTGGAAGGACTTCGACTGGCCCGCTATTCCGGGGCACTTCGGCAAGCCGTGGTTTTTGCCTTTCGTGGGGGCATGGTACCGACTCAAGGACACACTGCAATGACTTCACTCCTGACGTGATAACGCTGCAGACTCGATGCTATTCGTTTGGTAAAGCGGCTCGGATTGAAAACCTACGGAATCCGAATCGTTGTTGAGAGCGCATCATTTGCGCTGCCGTGCTCACCCTTCAGGTGGCACGGCGTTTGTTGCACTAACCGCGCCTCCCGCCCGTTTAAAAGTCAGCGACCTTGCCCCATGCCGAGTCGGCGAATCGGGCAGGCCGATACGGGATAGGGTCGACGATCGGCGCCGCACCGGTGGCCAGATCCGCGATCAGATGTCCAGCGCCGGGCCCGATCCCGAACCCGTGACCGGAAAAGCCCGCGGCCAGGATCAATCCCGGTACGCCCGGCACTTCCCCGATACCCGGCACGCCGTCGGGTGTGCTGTCGACGAAACCTGCCCACGCGTGTGTGATTTTCGCTTTGCCAAGTTCGGGCAGCAGTTCGATGGCGCGGCGATGCGTTTCCCTCACGGTAGGCATATCGGGTTTCGGATCCAGGATGCGTACCCGCTCCATGGGCGTGGGCGCGTCGAGTTGCCACCGCTTGAGCGTTTCATGACCGCCGCGCACGCCTTCCAGTCCGCCCGGCAGAAGGTTACGCCAACGCTTGGCGAACATGGGCACGAATTGCGGGGCGAATCGCAGGAACTGCGGCGTCACGTCCACGCGCGCGCGTCCGCTGATTGCCAGTGCGTAGCGTCCGTCGGTTCGGCGGGTGATCGATACGCCGGAAGTGAACAACGCATCCGGCAAGGGAGTCTCGACAGGTGAAACGCTAAGGATGGATTGGCGGATCGATGCTTGGGGAAAGCGGATGCCGAGCTGGCGGCAGAATGCGGACGCCCACGCGCCGCCGGCAAGCACGACTGTGCGGGTTTTGATGACTCCGGCTTCCGTGACGACGCCGCAGACTCGGCCGCCCTCCAGTTCGATGCCGCGCGCCGCGCACTGCTGCGTAACGCTGCCTCCCAGCTTCATGAGTGCGGTTGCCACGGCGGGCGCGGCTTTCGCGGGGTCCGCCGTGCCGTCGCTGGGCGAGAAGACGCCGCCTTTCCAGGCCCTCCCTGTCGCCTTCCCGCGCTCGGCGGCTTGCTTGCTATCGAGCAGGTAGGTCGTCACCCCCGCCGTCTTCGCAAAGTCGCCCCAACTTGCCCAACGGGCCAGCTCCGCGTCGTCATTGCTCAGATACAACAGCCCGCAGCGATGAAACCCCGTGTCCTCACCGGATTCGACGGCAAATCGTTCCCACAGATCGAGGCTCTTGCTTGCGATCGGCAATTCACGCTCGTCGCGGTTTTGCTGTCGGCACCAGCCCCAGTTGCGGCTCGACTGCTCGGCGCCAATCCTGCCCTTCTCGACCAGTGCGACTGAAACGCCGCGCTGGGCCATGTAATAGGCAGCAAAGACACCGATGATGCCGCCTCCGATCACGACCACGTCGGCGGCGGCAGGCAGCGTGGGTGAAGTTTGAATGTGAGTCAGCGGAGGGGACATGATCAATTTCGTTCGACTGGAGCCTGGACGGTTTGCGTAACGTAGAACTTCGCCACGCGTTCGCTGCTTTCCCATCCGATCGACGCACCCTGCGGCACGAAGAGCGCGTCGCCGGCGCCGAGCGACAGCACGCTGCCGTCAGGCTCGGCGAATCGCACGCCGCCGGCCAGGAGGTGCATGAACTCGTTGACGCGATGCGGGCGGATGATCCGATGGTAAGGCGTCGAATCCCACGTACCCGCTTTGTACTGCGCATCGTCGTCGGTGAATACGTTGTCGCTGCGACATTCGGGAGCCGGGCCCAGTAGTACCTCTGCTGGAAGCGTTGCGGATGGCTTGAAGTCGGCTTCCGCGCGCAACGGGACCAAGCCTGTTTTGGTCGGCATGTTGGAAGCCGCGCAGCAGAATACGAAAAGCGCGCGCGATTCCGCCCTGAAGCGAAGCGCAGTACCCTTGCCGATCACCGCGCCCTCTTGCGGGCCCAGCACCAGCGGCGCCATGCCGGCCGCTTCGAGCGTGAGCGAGCCTTCCATGACGACGATGGTTTCGATGTGGGGAAAACTCGCCACGTCGAGCTCGCCGATGAAGCTGACACGACCCGCGGCCATCGAGTCCGGTCCTTCCCAGGCGATCTCGCGATGGCGTACGAAGGGATCGTTCTGACCGAAACCTGCCCTGCGGAAGGAGGTCGAAACAGGCGCACCTTCGATGCGGTGCAATAAGAATGCTGTGGTCACTTCTGCTCCTATGAATTGCGCGGATGATGATTCGTGCATGCAATTATGCGGCGCGATCTTCTCCGGATGATTAACCCTCCAACAAGCGGACGTTAAAGACCGGTTAATGCAAATACGCTTGTCGGGGGGCTGGTGGACTGCCGGGACTTATGCGCGGGCAACGTGCTCGCGTCAGACCGTTCGCTAGCGATCACAGTGCGGCAAGCACCGTATCCAACTCCGTCAACAGGCGGTCGGCATCGTTAGCGCCAAAGACCAGCGGCGGGCGTATCTTCAGCACACTCGCGTCCGGCCCGGTCGCGGAAATCAGCACGCGCCGCTGGCGCAAGCCGTTGACGATCTTGAGCGCCGTCGCGATGTCCGTGTCCTTCTTCGCGCGGTCACGCACGATCTCGACGCCGAAATACAGGCCCGTGCCGCGCACGTCGCCGATGCATTCGTATTTCCTTGCCAATGCGTTCAAGCCCTCGGCCAGGATCGCGCCGACCCGCTGCGCGTTGTCGAGCACGTGCTCGTCGCGCAACACGTCGAGCGTGGCCTGCGCGGCCGCGATCGCGACCGAATTGCCGCCGAAGGTGTTGAAGTAGCGCATGTCCTGCCCGAAGCCCGCGACGACCTCGGGACGCACGACCAGGCCCGCCACCGGATAGCCGTTGCCCATCGGTTTGCCGAGCGTGACGATGTCGGGCACGACGCCATGGCGCTCATGCCCCCACATATGCGTGCCGCTGCGCCCGAAGCCGGACTGCACCTCGTCCGCGATGAACAGCCCGCCGGCGCGGCGCACCACCTCGGCTACCGGTGCGAGTACATCGGTCGGGTGGGCGAATACGCCATCCGACGAGAAGAACGAATCGGCGATGAACGCCGCCAGACCGCCGCCATGACGGCGGATGTCCTCGATCTGCAACGCAACCTGTGCGGCCATGCGCTGACCGATCTCCGACGGCGTCATTCTGTACGAGTCGGGAGCCGGCACCGTGCGCACATAGGGGCCCAGCAAAGCCCTGCGGCCCAGCGAGGGCGAAAAGCTCGAGGTGAGATGCGAGTTGCCGTGATAGGCCTCACTGGTCACGATCACGCCGGTCTTGCCGGCGTACTGCATCGCGATGCGCGTGGCCAGGTCGTTGGCCTCGGAGCCGGTGCAGGTGAACATCATCTGGCCCGCGCGGATCGACGTGTTGAACGTCGAGAGCAGGTCCTCGGCGTAGTCGAGGATCGGCTCCTGCATGTAACGGGTATGCGTGCAGAGCGTCGAGAGCTGGCGGGTGACGGCATCGACGATGCGCGGATTGGCATGTCCGACGCAGACGACGTTGTTGTAGGCATCGAGATAGTCGTTGCCCTGGTCGTCGTACAGATAGACCTTCTCGCCGCGCACGATCTTGACGGGCTCGGCGTAGAACAATCGATACGACGGACTGAGCAGCCGTAAGCGGCGCGCAATGTGCCGTTGCGTGCCGGCGTCGAGGTGATCGAGCGACGCCGGATCGAAGCCGTTCGGCATGTCGCCGCGCAGTGCGTCGTGGGATTTGCTGCTACCGGCGGCCTCGATTTGTGCAGCCGGCTGCGACGTGGTGGTATTCATAGGGCGGTCAGGATCGGTGAGGTGAGCGGTGCGATGGAAGAACTAGAGCAAGGCGTTGGAAACAGTCTCAGGGTCGCGCTGCATGAACCAGCGCAAATGCTCCCATCCCGGCCGTGTGAAACGCAGGATGTAGCCTTCGTTTTCCGGGAACAGCATGGCGCGCCATGAAGTCAGCAACGCTCGCGCCGCGACGCGCGCCATGGCCAGGTGCGGAATCAGCAGCACTTCGTCGCGGCTGAGTTCGGCATGTGCGAGATAGCCGCGCAGCAGGTCGCGCGCGTCGGCGAACAGGTCGTGCGGGCCGTCGGCATCGAAGTCGAGCGGAAACTGGTTCATTACCGCCGTGGCGACGTCGATCGCTACCGCCGTGTGCACGGTGTCGCCGAAGTCGATGATTCCGCTGACGAAGTCCCGGCCGCTCGGATTGGCGACGATATTCGAGCGGTTGAAGTCGTTGTGTACGACCTGAGCGGGACAGTGCCGCAGGGCCGGCTCGATCGCGGCGAAGCGTGCGAACGCCTCCGCGATAAAGGCGCGATGCGAGGGATCGGCGATATGTGTTTGCAGCCCCGTTAGACTCGCCAGATGCTTGACGTCCCACGCGAGTACGCGGTGCTCGTGCGGATGGCGGAAACTGGCCATGGCCGCCTGCAGTCGCGCCAGCATCTCACCGATCGCGTAATGATCGACCGCGCGCCCGCGCAGCGCGTCCAGCGGCATGCCTTCGAGGTAGCTATAGAGCCTCGCCGTACGATACGGCTGCGCGGGCGACGTCACGGGTACGACGAATTGCCCGTCGATACCCGGCAGCACGCGCGGCACCGGCAAGTCCGGCGCGACGGCGGCAACATGGCGCATCGCGGCGACCTGCAAGTCGAGTTCTTCGGGCGTCTCGCCGGGGTTCGAGATTTTCAGTACGTAGCGCGCGCCGTCGCTTGCGTCGATGCGGAACGTGTCGTCCTTCTCGGTTGCAAACCGTGTAGCCGCGCCGTCGATGCCGTAAACACGGCGGGTGATCGCGAGCGCATCGAATGTATTCAGGCGTGAAAAGCCGACCGACAGGCTGCTCCCCAACAGGGTATCGAGCGCAACGGCGGACGTTGTGCATAAGCTTGCAGAAGTGCTGGGCGTGAACATGGGCAATACGGCGCGAGAAGAGTGGACTGCAGTAGGGCAGGACGTTTCCGACGCGCTGTCGAGCTGGGGACAGACGTCGGATCGGTCGCGCGATGCGAATCCCCTGCCGCCGTCGAACACGGCGGCGGTCAAGGAGGCGCACATCGCTTACAGGCCAAGCTGCTCGGCCAATTCGACGATGCTCCGGACCGCCGTATAACCGTATTCCGGCGCTTCCGGTTCATGGCCGCGCAGCACGTGCGCCTTGTGCACGATGCCGAGATCGTGCGCGGTCATCAGGTCATAGCGCGGGCTCGACGAGACGTGCAGGATTTCGTGAGGCTGCACGTCGAGCTTCTTGAACATGTATTCGAAGCCTTGCATGCGCGGCTTGTAGGCCTGGGCATCTTCGGCCGTGATGACGGCGTGAAACGGAGCCCCGAGCTTTTCGATGTTGCTCGCGATCTGCGCGTTGTCCGCGTTGGTCAGGCCAACCAGCTTGTATTTCTTCGCGAGGCGCGAGAGACCTTCCGGGACGTCCGGATGCGGGCCCCATGTCGGCACTGCCAGGTAGAACTTTTCGGCCTCGCTTTCGGCGAACGGCACGCCCGTGCGTTCGCAGGTGCGGCGCACGGCGTTCAGGACGACCTGGCGGTAGGGTTTCCAGGCGCCGAGCACTTCGTCGCGGCGATAGGCGGCGAACAGCTTGACGAAGTTTTCCAGCGCGTCGCCGTGGAGGCGGTTCCCGTAGATTTCGCGCGCCATGTCGGCCATGCGAAAGTTGACGAGGGTGCCGTAGCAGTCGAACGTGATGAATTTCGGCTCGAAGTCGATCATGTCTTCAGTCTCGATGAGTGACGAATCCCAAGGGACTCTTGAATGAAGGGCTTGCCGCACACCGGTTCGGGCAAGCACCGATGGAAATGTCGGTAGATGAAATTTAAACGGGAATGACTTCGCTACTACACCGAATTGAAGACGGAAAAAAACAGGTTTTTACCCGTTGTGGAGGGGGTTCACGGCAGTTCCTGCGGCGAGGCGGGACGCGATGCAAAATCGGGAACAAATAGCAGGATCGTCTTATCGTCGGGCGTACATGTCGGGCTACTATTGCGATCGTGGACTACGCCGAGGCGCTCGTATGGAGGCGCCTGACGGAAAGGAGGCAGGGCGGGGATGAAAACGGATTGCACGCTCGACCGGCTGGACTTGCGCATTCTCGCCGAACTGCAAATGCGCGGCCGCATGACCAACGTGGAACTGTCCGACGCTGTTGGACTGTCGCCCAGCCCGTGCCTCACGCGCGTCAAACGGCTCGAGACGGCCGGCTTCATCGCGGGTTACGGCGCGTTGTTGAAGATCGAGAAGCTCGGCGATGTCCAGATCGTGTTCGCCAAGATCACACTCGCGGATCACCGCCGCGAAGACTTCGTGCGTTTTATCGACGCCATTCGCGACATCGACGAGATCATGGAGTGCCATCACGCAACGGGCGGCTACGACTATCTGCTCAAGTTCGTGACGCGCGACATCGCCCACTACCACAGCGTGATTGAGGGGCTGGTCGAGCGCGACATCGGGATCCAGACGTACTTCAGCTACGTGATTGTGGAATCGCCTATCGTCAGGAAGCGCTGGCGTCTCGACGCGCTCTTTACCGCGAAGTGAGGCTCGCAATCTTTATTTTCTGAGCGACCAGTTCCGTGCAGAACGCTAGAACCTTTTCAAGCACGGGCGACTGGGTCCGTCCGGCCAGCGTGACGAAGGCATAAGGGTGCGCAACGATCATGCGGCGGTCGTGCGCGAGGGAATTCGACACAAGTTCTAATTGACTGTTGTGCGTGACGCCTGAAAGCACCGGGTTGCCGTCTGGTAGAAACCGGGATGTTTGCCATTGGCTGGATGATGAGAGCCGGATGAATCGAGAGGTTCACGTCCGATTCCGCGAGGGGCCGCGGGTGCAATTCCTGCGGTCTACTCACCCGTAGCTGACGACAGCGGAAGGCTGGGTCTACCTCGCGGCCATCATTGACGGCGCGCGCGTAGCAGATCTTTCATACAGAAAGGCGCGCCTCCTGCCGCCACGCCAAGCTAATGAGATCGTATGTTTCGCTGAAATTTGGTTGTAAGTCGCCATTGCTAGAGTCGTCGACAGAATTTTGCCGCCGTATGCCGGACAGTTTTCTTCGGACTTCTGGAAAGGGAAGCGCGACAAACCATGAATAAAGCTCGTACGTTCTGGCTCATTCTGACGCTGCTTTTTACGGCGCCCGCCTGGGCGTTTCAATCGCGGGTCGTCGTCATTCCGAGCGCGGCCATGCATAAGTCGCTCGAAGCGACCGTCGTGCTGCCCGATCAATATGCGCGCGGCAAGGCGGCTGACCGCTTTCCGGTCGTCTATCTGCTGCACGGCTCGGGCGGCGACTACACCGACTGGACCACGAATTCGCAGATCGGCAAGTTAGCCGACCGCTATCACGTGATACTCGTGATGCCCGACGGCGGCCACGAAAGCTGGTACATCGACAGTCCGGTCGATCCGCACAGCCGTTACGAAACGTATGTCGGCACCGAGGTGGTGAGTTACGTGGACGCGCATTTCCGCACGATCGCGACACGTCAGGGGCGCGCGATTACCGGCTTGAGCATGGGCGGTTTCGGCGCCTTGCATATCGCGCTGGACCGGCCGGATGAGTTCGGCGCTGCCGGCAGCATCAGCGGCGCGGTGGATCCGCGTGGCTGCGAGGATGAGCCCGGCATCGACCAGGTATTCGGCGATCCGATGCGGCACGCCGACTTCTGGAACAACGAGGCGATCGTCGAGAATGCGCGCAGTTTCGGCAATGCGCATATCGCGCTCACGATCGACTGCGGGGTGAACGACTCGCTGGTGCAATCGAACCGTACTCTGCACGAGCGGCTCGTCGAACTCGGCGTGCCGCACGACTACGCGGAGCGGCCCGGCGGTCACACCTGGCAGTACTGGGCCAACGCGGTGCAGTACCAGGTGCTGTTTTTCGCCGGGGCGTTCAAGCGCAACGGGGCCGCGGCGCCAACCGCCGCGGCTTGATGAGGCTGTGCTCTGTGCAGTGGGGCGGTTTCAAAAGCCGCCCGATGATCCATCAATCGATGCCGTGAAACACCGCATCGTCCGGACCGAGATAGGCGGGCGGGCGCCATGCCGCATCGCGCATGGAATGCTGGACCAGTTTCTCGACACCCAGCAGCACCGCGAAAATCGCCATCCGCACCGGAATGCCGTTGTCGGTTTGCCGGAAGATCGCCAGCCGTGAGTCGTGATTCAGGTCCACGCTCAGATCGTTCGCGCCTGGCCGGCTGTCGCGCGGCAGCGGGTGCATGATCAGCGTGTCGGCGCCGCATACGCTATCCACCAGTGCCTGGTTGATCTGGAAATCGGGCGTGTAGCCTTCGAACGATTCGTCGGTGAAGCGCTCTTTCTGGATGCGCGTGGCATACACCACGTCGGCGCCGCGCAGCCCAGTGGTCAGGTCGGTGGTCTGCTCGATCACGTGATCGTTACGCGAGATCTGCTCGATGATATAGCTCGGCATTTCGAGCATGGGCGGCGAGATCAGCGTGAACTTGATGCCGCGGTGCAGCGCCAGCAGCTTGACAAGCGAGTGCACGGTGCGCCCGTATTTGAGGTCGCCGACCAGCGCGATATGTGCGCCGTCGACGATCTTGCCCAGGCGCGAGAACTCGCGCTGAATCGTGTACAGGTCGAGCAGCGCCTGGCTCGGGTGCTCGCCGGGGCCGTCGCCGCCGTTGATCACCGGCACGTTGGTGGCGCGCGCGAATTCGGCCACCGAGCCTTGCTCCGGATGGCGGATCACCAGCGCGTCCACGTAGCCGCTCATGACGCGGCTGGTGTCGTAGATCGACTCGCCCTTGGCCATCGACGAAAACGTGAAGCCGGTGGTGTCGCAAACAGAGCCGCCCAACCGGCAGAACGCCGCGCCGAAGCTCACGCGGGTGCGCGTGCTGGCCTCGAAGAACAGGTTGCCGAGCACCGCGCCTTCCAGCACGCGGGAGATTTTGCGGCGCCGGGCGATCGGCTGCATGATGTCGGCCACGCGAAACAGCGCTTCCACCGAGTCGCGCGAGAATTGATCCACCGAGAGCAACTGCGGCTTCCCCTCGAACAGCATCTGGCTGGCGAGCGACTGTGAGTCTACGCTTTGCGTATATTTTTCGCCCGGCTCGCCATGCACCACGATTTCCGACACGAAGCGCTCGACAATCTCCGGCATGGCCCGCGATTCCTGCGAGTCGTCCGGCAGCAGCCATGTGTCGAGCGCCCGGCGTGACACGCCGATGCGGCTCGCGAACGTGTCGCGCGTCATGTTCAGGCGACGCATCGCATCGCGTAGGAAGGCTTGTTGCGGGACGCTCATGGGGCACCTGGCGGAAGAGGGGATGGCGGGCTGATGTACGCGGTGCGTATATTAGTTTTCCTGCGGCAGAAGTCAAGCAATTTCGCGATGGACTTTGCCAAGCCGCGCCGGCCGCGGTTACACTGCGTCTCATGCATTCCGGCCCTACGCTCAGACTCCGCCCGTCGACCTCCGCACGTCTCGCTCACGCGAGCGTGGTTGCCGCACGCGCGCGGGGTTCGAACGCCGGCGCCAAAGCCAAAAAACAGCCGCTCATCTGACCGGAGCTCGCTGTTCCGTCAGATGTGCGACGGAACAGCCGGTCAACGCCCGCCTGGGCAATTTCCTGTCTTTCCTCCCTCGCACCGCCTGACGGAATCGATACGGTCGTCATCGAGGTAAAGACATGTCTATTTTTTCGGGTATCTGGGTTCCGCTCATCACGCCGTTCGCCGACGGCGCCGTCGATCACGCCGCCCTGCGCGCGCTGGTGCGCCGCTATACCGGCGCAGGCATCGCCGGGCTGGTGGCGCTCGGCACGACCGGCGAACCCGCCGCGCTCGACGCCGCCGAACAGGACGCCGTGCTGGCGACGATTCTCGACGAAGCGCAGTCCGCCGCCCATCTCGCGCGGGATGGGCAAGCGCTGCCGGTGGTGGCCGGCGTGTCGGGCAATCACACGGCGAGCATGCGCGTGCGCATCGGGCAACTAAACGCGCTGCCGCTTGCCGGCGTGCTGATGGCCGCGCCGTATTACATCCGGCCTTCGCAGGCGGGCATCGTCGCGCACTTCATGGCGCTGGCCGATGCCAGCGAGAAGCCGGTCGTGCTGTACGACATTCCGTATCGAACGGGAGTGCGGCTTGAACTCGACACGCTGCTCGCGCTCGCGACGCATCCGCGGATTCAGGCGGTGAAGGATTGCGCCGGTTCGCTCGACACCACGCTCGCGCTGATCCGCGACGCTCGCTTGCAGGTGCTTGCCGGCGAGGACATCAATATTTTCAACACTTTGTGCCTGGGCGGCAGTGGGGCGATCGCGGCGTCCGCGCATGTGCGGCCCGAGCGCTTTGTCGAGATGTATCGCGCGCTCGCGGCAGGGCGGCTCGCCGACGGTCGGCGCATTTTCCACGCGCTCGCGCCGTTGATCGAGGCGCTGTTCGTCGAACCGAATCCCGCTCCGGTCAAGGCCTTACTGGCCGCGCAGGGCCTGATACGCGACGAGTTGCGCATGCCGATGACGCGCGCCAGCGGTGCGCTGATCGAGCGGCTCGAAGGGCTGGCCGAACGCGAACGGAGCGAGCCGCAGGAGACCGAAGTAATGGTCTGAGCGGGCGCTCATGGCGAAACGGGGGCGTACGGTGGCCGGCATTCGCGCCGTGCGTGGCACATCGTCCTATCGTCCCGTATTTGAGATGATGCTTCGTGATGCCAGGGGATAATCGGCGCCCTCTGTCCTTATCGCGACCGGCGCGTATCCGGTCGATGGCGTATGCAGTTAGCCCCTTTTGCTGATCTTCTGTCGTGTTTGCAAGCGCCCGGTCCGTGTCGCACGGCCGGCGAGTTGCCGGCTTCTTGCGTGCGTCGCGCTGCGCGCGGGCGGCCGCGCGACGCTGGCTTGGCAATCGAGTGGAGCCGGGTGCAATCGCCTGGCACGTGTCGCACGACCAGCGCGCCTTGCGCGTTGCCGGCTTCTTGCATGCGTCGTGCCGCGCGCGGCCGGGTGCTCGCTGCGAACCCGGCACGCGCGAGGAGCCGCTGATGGCTTCCGCGTTTCGCGCCGGCAGTCAGCTGGCCAGCGGCTCGGTCAGTTTCGTCACGCGCCGTACCGCATTGACGCTCGCCTTGGGCGCGGCCGGCGGCACGGCCGTGCTGGCGCTCGCCGTGGGCGCCGCGATCGGTGCGCACTGGTCCGCGCGCCACGGGTCCGGCGATCAAGCGGCGGTCCGCGTCGAGCACGACTATGCAATCGACCAACTCGGCAAGCTGAACGCGTCGATGGCGCAGATCGAACCGCGCATCGCGCGACTCACGGCGCAGGTTGGCGACTTGCGCGATTTCGAGGCGCGCCTGAACACGCCGCGGCCCGCGCCGCGCGCATCGGCGGCGCGCGCCGCATGGGGTGCGGCGTCTGCAGCTTCCGAACCGGACACCTCCGCCACTGACGGCGAAGGCGAAGACGAAGGCGAGGGCGGCCCAGCTTTGCCGCCGCGCCGCTGTAGCGACCTCGCGCCCTTGCTGGGCCGCCATGCCGATGCCGAACGCACCGGCCAGCAACTCGATTGCCTGGCCGCGACCCTCTCGGCGCTCGAACGGCAGACCGCCGAGCACGCCGTCGCGTACGCCGCCTTTCCGGGCCGCATGCCGGCCGACGGCGCGCGCTTCGGGTCGCCGTTCGGCAATCGGACCGATCCGTTCACACATCGGTTGAGCTTTCATCCGGGGCTCGATCTGGTCGCTAAAACCGGCACGGCGATTCTGGCGGCCGCGGGCGGGCGCGTGGTCTACGCTGGCGAGAAATCGGGCTATGGCAACGCGGTTGAAATCGATCACGGCAACGGGCTCATGACTCGCTACGGCCATGCGTCGCGGATCGTCGTGCATGTCGGTGATCTGGTGCTGCCGCGGCAGTACATCGCCGATGTCGGCTCGACCGGCCGTTCCACTGGCCCGCATCTGCATTTCGAAGTTCTCGTCGACGGCGCGCCGGTCAACCCGGCGGCCTACCTCGCGCTCTTTGCGCCGACGGCTCATGGCTGAGCGGCGCTTTCCACGCGACGCGGCCAGTCTGACTCACCGCGCCTACACGCTTCGGCCCGCGCGCTCGCTGGTGTTTCGCGTGACAGTGTGGGCCGTGGTGTGCGTCCTGTGCGCCTGTGCGGGCGCGGCGGCGCTCACGGCCTGGCACGCGAGGCGCGCCGGTATGCCGCCGGCGCGGTGCAGTCCAGCGCCCGTCGACGAAGCAACGAAGCAGAGCGAGTTGACCCGCGCGCGGCTCGCGCTGGCGCAAGAGACGGCGGCGCGCGCCGCGGTGCAGAAAGCGGCGGACAGCGCCGCGGCCGAGGTGGCGCGGCTCAACGCGGAATTGCAGTTTCTGCGAGGTCAGAGCAAAGGCCGGACGTCGGCATCCGCTGCGGCGTTGCGCCGGTAACCGGGCGAAATAGGCTAACCGCAAACCGCAAACCGCAAACCGCAAACCGCAAACGGCAAACGGCAAACGGCAAACGGCAAAGCAATCAAAGCAACCCAACCGCACCAACCGCTCCCCGCCTCATCGCCACGCCCAGCATCACGCGACGAACCTTTTCATTTCCAGGAAAACCAGAATGTTCAACAAGAAGAAAACCGCGGGCATCCAGCAGACCAAGCTCGCCACCCTGATCGCGCACGACGTGCGAATCACCGGCGACCTGCAGTTCAGCGACGGCCTGCGCATGGACGGCCACGTGACGGGCAACGTCAGCGGCGAGCCGGGCGGCCAGACGCTTCTGGTCCTGAGCGACCGTGGCTCGATCGAAGGCAGCGTGCACGGCTACGACGTCGTGATCAACGGCCGGATCGTCGGCGACGTGATTGCGGATCACTTCGTCGAGTTGCAAAGCAATGCGCACGTGACCGGCAACATCTACTACCAGCAGTTGCGGATGGATTGCGGCGCCTCGGTGGACGGCAAGCTCACCAAGCGCGACGCGGCGCAGGCGGCGACGCCGCTTCTGGTGTCGGTGGCCGACAGCGCCTTCGACGAGCGCAAGGCCGGTTAGGCGCCGCCGCGCCCCGCCGGCGAATCAGACCGTTCCCGGCAGCGACTGGCGCGGTGTCGGCGTGTCGTGGCCAAGCGGGTCACCGGGCACGGGGCGCCCATCGCGTTGCGCGCGCAATTCGCGGTTCGCGGCGAGACGTTCCAGAGCACCGCGTTCGAGCGTGGCGAGCATGTCCCGCTCGACGATCTGCAGTTTGAAAGCCAGCACGATCAGGCCGCTCGCCAGCAGCAGGTCGCCCGCGAAAACCACGGCGTACAGCGCCGACGTGGTCCGCGGATTGCCGAGCAGCAGCGACAGATTGGCGCGGTCGAGCAGCACGAGCACGAGCGGCACGATAGTGTTGAGCGTAACGATCGTGCCGCCGATCATCGCGATCAGACGCGCGGGCCCCAAGTGCGGACGGCGCCGGCGGCATACTTCATACAGCGTGGCGGCGCGGACCGGCAGAAAAAACAGCGCGAGCAGGACCGCGCGCAACACGGTCGGCACTTTGAAGATCAGCGCGCCGGCATAGAGCGTGCAGAACACGGCGGTGACGGCCAGACCGGCGCGCCACGGTGCCGTCGCGCCGAACAGTTCGCGTGTGCCGGCCCAGATCAGCGTGCGGCTTTGCAGCGCGAGCGTCGCGGTGGCGATCAGCAGCGCGTCGTGACGCCAGGTGAGATGCAGGGTGAAGCAGGCCGACGACGCGGCGAGCAGATAGAAACCGACCGCCCAGAAGCGGAACGCGCTCACGCGCGTGAACATGCGCGAGAGCGCGGTCGTGAGCAAGGCGCAGCACAGAAACGTGATCAACCACAACGAAGTAAACGTCGCTACATCGAATTTCATGAACTCTCCAGCACCTGACCTGCCTGTTATTGTTCGCTCGTAAAACGGGATTCAGTGCCGGCGCCGGTGGCGGCGCGGCCAGCCGCATGACCGTGGCGCGGGGCGCGTTTCAGACGATCGTCGGCTTTACGCGGCCACCATTCTCTCGCGCAGCAGGTTGGCGAAGTCGTCGGCGCCGAGCGGCTTGCCGAGCAGGAAACCCTGCATCTCGTCGCACCGCATCGTCTTGAGCATGCCGAGTTGCGATTCGGTTTCGACGCCCTCGGCCACCACATCCATTTCCAGCGAATGCGCAAGGGCGATGATCGCGGACACGATCGCGCTGCCTTCCGGGCCGTGCGCGTCGAGGCCGTTGGTGAAGAAGCGGTCGATCTTCAGTTGTTTGACGCGAAAACGCTGCAGATAGGCGAGGCTCGAATAGCCGGTGCCGAAGTCGTCGATCGCGATCTCGAAGCCGCTTGCCTGGAATTCGCGGATCATTTCGATGGTCTTGGGCGCGTCCTGCATGGCCACGGTTTCGGTGATCTCGAACATGATCTGCTCGCAGGCCACGCCTTCGGCCTCGACGATCGCGAGCATGCTCGCGACGAGGTTCGGCTGCAGCAACTGGCGCGGCGACAGATTGATCGCCACTTTCATCGCCGGCAGCCCCTGCGAGACCCATCGGCGAATCTGCCGGCAGGTTTCGCGCACGACCCAGTAGCCGATCTGCACGATCTGCCCCGAGCGCTCGGCGATCGGAATGAACTCGAGCGGCGTCAGCGCGCCGAGTTGCGGGTGATGCAAACGGATCAGCGCTTCGGCGCCCGCCAGCGAGTTGCCGTTGCCGTGAAACTTGGGCTGGAAGTGCAGCGAGAAATGGCCGGCGGCGAGCGCGTCGTGCAACGCGTTCTGGATCTGCAGCGTGCGCGTGGCGGCCTCGTTCATGCTGCGCTCGAAGAAGCGATAAGTGCTGCGGCCCGCGCGTTTGGCCTCGTACATGGCCGCGTCGGCGTGCTTGAGCAGCGTCTCGACGGAGTCGCCGTCGTGCGGATAGAGGGCGATGCCGATGCTCGGCATGACCTGCAGCGGCTGCGAGTCGGTCCACACGCCGAGGCGCATGCGCTCGAGCACGCCTTCCGCGAGCGCGCTGGCGTCTTCGCGCGAACCGAGGTTTTCGGCCAGCACCACGAATTCGTCGCCGCCCAGCCGCGCGACGGTGTCGGTCTCGCGTACACATTGCAGCAGGCGCTGCGCGAACGCCGTCAGAACCTGATCGCCGACCGAGTGACCGAGCGAATCGTTGATGGTCTTGAAGCCGTCGAGGTCCATGAAGAGGATCGCGAACAGCGTGCGCTGCCGCCGCGCGCTGAGGATCGCGCGCTCGATGCGGTCGGTCAGCGTGCTGCGGTTCGGCAGGCCGGTCAGTGTGTCGAGCGTGGCGAGCCGCACGATCTGGCCGTTCAGCCTGGACACCGCGCCGATCAGCAAGGCGTTGCGCGCGTCGAAGCGCGACAGCATCAGCGTGACCGTCAGAATGGCAAAGGTGAGCAGGATCACGGAGGTCGCGAGCCACGTGGCGTTCACGCCTTTGGCCGCGCCGCAGATGGCGCCCGGCACAAAGTCGGCGGCGGCCATGGCCGTGTAATGCATGCCGCTGATCGCCACGCCCATCACGAGCGCCGCCCCCAGACGCTTACGCACGACGTGGCGCGCGCCGTCGTTGCTGAGCGCGCGGGCCATCCACAACGCGGCGGTCGATGCGCCGATGGCGATCGCGAGCGAGGCCGCGAACCACCCCGGCTGATAGCGGATGCCTGGCGCCATCTGCAAGGCCGCCATGCCGGTGTAGTGCATGCCGGCAATGCCGAAGCCCATCAGCACGCCACCCGCCAGCAGGCGGCCCGGCGTGAGCCGCTGCAGAGTCGTGACGTACAGGGCCAGATAGGAGGCGCCGATCGCGAGCCCGAGCGACGCGGCGGTCGTCGCAAAGTCGTAGCCGAGCGGAATCGGCAGCGAAAAGGCGAGCATCGCGATGAAGTGCATCGACCAGATGCCGACGCCGAGCGCGGCGGCGCCGCCCAGCCGCCAGGCGTGTCGCAGCCGCGCCGACGCCAGCAGGAAAATGCGGCCGGTCAGGTCGAGCGCCGTGTACGACGCCAACGTCGCGACGACGAGTGAGATGGTGACCAGCCAAAAATTGTATGAGCTCTGCATGTATAGTCCAACCGCAAAAGGGAAGCGGCTGAACTTGTTATCGACAGTTCGAGGTTTTTATTTAATTGATTCTCAATATGTTGCCGATTGGCTTCGGCCGGCTCGCCGGCGCGCCGGCGACCAGACGGCCGGCGCTGTCACATTTCACACCTACAATTTGTTCTGGCCTACTCGGGAGACGATGTGATGGCGCAAAACGAATATGTGCTTTTCAAGGGCAAGTTGAAACTTGGTGTCCCGTTCCTCGACGGTTACAAGGGCGATCCGCACTATGTGATCGTCAGCGAGGATTCGAGCGGCAAAGAGTTCCGCATCGTCACGAACGTCAAATCGGACAGCTCCCTGACCGGCGCAGCGGGATATCTGGTGCTCTACGCATGGAATCAGTATTTCGATCACCCCTTGATCGCCGACCTTCAGAAGTTGTCAGCCGGAGTAAGCACCTCGGGCTTCCCGAAGCTGGACTACGTCCACGACCCGAGGCTCGTCGATCTGAGCACCATGCGTCCAATCCCGCTGGACACGAAGACGGAACACAACGACATCAACGCTCTGCTCAACGAGATGCTCAAGCTGGATATGTCCGCGGCGCCCGTCGAATTCGTCTATCCGACGCCAGGCTATAGCGACAATCGCCGGGGATGGAAGCCGACCACCAATGTGACGATTTATGGATTCGGCTTTCTCTTCGAACCGCAGAAGGACGGTCTGCACGAGACGCACATGAATCAGGGGAATCCGAAACCGCAGCCAGGCAGCAAGATGAAAGACCATTCCTCCGAAAACGGCACGTTTCAGGACGGCGCGGTCATCGTGGAGGTTGATGGCAAGTTTCAGGCGCTGTTCGTCGCGTTTCAGACGCAACTCGTCCCGACCGATAACCGTGGCCGCCCTATACCGGGCACTTCGCATCCGATACTCGGCTAGGTTCGCTTTTGCCGGCCCCTGGCCGTTGTGTGGCGGCACGACCCGCCGCGCAGGCGGGGGTCGTCAAAAAACCGCGCAAAAGGTATCTAGAAACGGGTGCGCAAACCGACGGTGGCGACAACCTGATTGGAAGTCCCAGAGGCGCCGCCCGCAGTGTTAATAAACGCCACATAGTTGTGGCCGATCACGTGCTGATACATGCCTTCGACATAAACGTCCGTGCGTTTCGACAGCAAATATACGGCTTGCAGGTTAACCTGGTTCCATTTCGGATCCGAGCCGTATGCGGTGTTGCTGCCATTGCCCACGTGGCCGTCGGTATAGGTGTCGGCAATGCCGAGATTGATAGCAGGCGTAAGCGCGTACTTGGCGTTCAATTCATAGTTATCGAAGCGCATCGTGCCGCTGTTGCCGACGTTCGTCTGGCCGAACGACGTGGTCCCTTGAAACTGGCTGTGAGTGTAGACAAAGCCGACTGCAGCCGGGCCGAATTTGTAGTTGAGCGCAGCGCCCACGGTACGCTGAACGTCCGCACCCAGGTTAAATCCGCCACTGCCATTCGCAGCCGATTCGCCGATATCGACCGCCCCCGAACTGCTCGAAGTGGTGTTCGTCGAGCCGTTGATCTGCAAATAACCGGCAGCGGCCGTCAAAGGCCCGAAGGCATAACTGACGCCGGCACTGTAGGCACGATTCACAGCAAAGCTGGTGTTGTTCGAAAAGGCATACATGCCACCGAATGTCAGACCCGCATAGTTGACGCTCGTGTATTTGACCGCGTTATTGATCCGTACCGAGTGGTTCAGGTTGTCGTTGTCGAACGGATGCGCGAAACCGGTGTCGCCGAAAGTCCCGGCAGTGGCGGACAAAGGCGCAACGAAATCGACCAGCGAGTCGTATTGCCGCCCGAGAGTCACGGCGCCGAATTGCGTGGCGCTGAGGCCCACATACGCCTGCCGTCCGAACATCCGGCCGTCTTGCCCCAATTTGCCGTTTTGAACGTTAAAACCGTTCTCCAGCACGAAAATTGCCTTCAGCCCGCCGCCGAGGTCTTCCGCGCCGCGCATGCCGAAGCGGCTCCCGTTGATGTTGCCGCTCGTGGCCTGTACGAGCGCTCCGTGCGAGCCGCTCTTCGATACATTGTTGGTGTACATCAGACCTGCGTCGATCAGGCCGTAAAGCGTCACCGAGCTCTGCGCATGAACGCTGCCCGATGTCGCAAGTACTCCAGAAATAGCACAGATAGTGGCAATTCTTTTCACGAGCGCCTCCGGTGAACGACAACGTAATCGGTCCTTCATCGCAGTGTATTAATTTGCGCTCGAAAGCAATATTCGTTTCCAGCATGGTACGGCGTCCTGCATATTTTTCGCGCTTGTCATATCGCAGTCAAAATCGCCGTGCGATAAGGCCTGTCGGATGATTCCGGCTTGTGCGCGGCCGATAAAAACGCTGTGCGGCGTTGCTTGAATGAGACGGAGACGCGGTGCTGTTAATCCGCTAGCCGTGGCATCGCCGCCGGAGCGGCCGGTTGGGGAGATCGGAAACGTGCCAGCCCTCGAGTTCGACATGCGGACACTCGGTATGACTGCTGCGCACGAGCACGCTGTGATGAGCTTTAAAGCGGATGGCGCCGTGGCGCGATGTTACCGGAATATGTCATTCGCGCCACTGGCTGACTGTGCATGAGACCGGGACAATGCATTGCAATGATCCACGCACAAGGAGATACATATGTCCCCTGTCTCATCCGTACCGCCCGCCGACAGCGCCTCGGCGCTCGCCCACTTCAGCGCGTCGCTGTCGTTCGAAACCGATTGTGCCGACGTCCACGCGGCGCTCACGAGCGACGACCCGCGTTCAGTCGATTTCATCCTGCTCGACGTGCGCGGTCCGCAGCATTTCTCGCGCGGCCATGTGCCAGGCGCAGTGAATCTCATGCACGGCAAGATCGTGGCGTCGAAGCTCGCCGCCTATTCGCCCGATACGCTTTTCGTCACCTATTGCGCGGGCCCTCATTGCAACGGAGCGACACGCGCCGCAATCAGGCTCGCCCAGCTCGGCCGACCCGTCAAGGTAATGATCGGCGGCATTACGGGTTGGCTCGACGAGGGGTTCCAGCTGGCTATGGTCGATGAGACGTTGCCTCGGCGCGATCCGCTCGCTCTCGATTGACTTCGTTTTCGTCGTCTTTGCCTTCGGTCGTGCAGGCACATCAGGCGGCTTGATCGTGGCATTGCGCGCCACGCCGGATGAGTGTGGCGGGATCATCGATCTCCGGTAACATCACGCCATGCACAATCATCTCGTCGTCGCGCTGGCTTACGACCGGCTCTGCACCTTCGAATTCGGCTGCGTGACCGAACTGTTCGCGCTCGAGCGCCCTGAACTTGGCGTGGACTGGTATCGCTTTGCGGTCTGCGCAAGCGAGCCGGGGCCGATCCGGGCGGCGGGCGGCATCACGCTTGCCGCGCCTTATACGCTCAAGCTGCTGGAGCGCGCCGACACGATCGTCATTCCCGGCTGGCGCGATGCCGACGAAATGCCGCCCGAACCGCTCCTGAAGAAAATCCGCGCCGCCTACGCGCGCGGCGCGCGTCTCTGTTCGATCTGCTCCGGCGTGTTCGTGCTCGCGGCGGCGGGCGTGCTCGACGGCAAGGCCGTGACGACCCACTGGCGCTATGCCGACAAATTGCAGCAGCGCTACCCGCAATTGCACGTGCAACCGGACGCGCTGTATGTCGACGAAGGGCAGATCATCACCTCGGCGGGTTCGGCGGCGGGGCTCGACATGCTGCTGCATCTGGTGCGGCGCGACCACGGCAGCGCGGTGGCGAACCGGGTCGCGCAGCGGCTCGTGGTGCCGCCGCATCGCGAGGGCGGCCACGCGCAGTTTGTGCAGCGTCCCATGCCGCAGGACGACAGCGGGCGTCTGTCCAGCCTGATGGACTGGGTGCGCAGCCATCCCGCTTTGCCGCATACGTTGCGCTCGCTCGCCGAGCGGGCGGCGATGAGCCCGCGCACCCTGCAGCGGCAGTTTCACGATGCCACCGGCATGGCGCCTTATGAATGGCTCGTACGCGAACGCGTGGCCATTGCGCGCGATCTGCTCGAAGCGCCCGCGCCGCTGCCGATGGCGCGCGTCGCGGAACTGGCGGGCTTCGGTTCCGAGGAATCGTTGCGGCGGCACTTCCGGCGCATTGCGTTGACGAGTCCGGGTGCGTACCGCAAGAGGTTCGGCGCGCGCGAATCGGCCTAGCGTCACGACGCGCACGACGCGCAAGCACTGTCGAAGGTCGATACCATGAGCGGGCGTCGACATGTCGCGCTGTGGTCTACTGTCGAACAGTGGGGCGCCGCGCCGCGCGGCCTGCGCCCTCGGTCGCGGCAATGCGCAACTTGCCCGCATTCAAAGGAAACTCATGCTCGATATCGTCAGCACGATCGCCAGCTTTAACGCCGGTCGCGATCCCGAACGGCTCGCGATGAAATACAAAGCCATGCGCACGTCGCCGTTCGTGTTTTTGCGCGGCACGTGTCACCTGTTTTACGAGCGCCTGCCGCGCGACAAGGTGTTCGACGACGCGCCGCCGGTGTGGATCTGCGGCGACATGCATCTGGAAAATTTCGGCAGCTACAAGGGCGACAACCGGCTCATCTACTTCGACAACAACGACTTCGACGAAGCCTGCCTCGCGCCGAATCTCTACGAACTGGTGCGTCTGTTGACGAGCGTGCTGGTCGGCGCGAGCGATCTCAAGCTGAGCCGCGCGCAGGCGCTGGGGCTGTGCCACACCGCGCTGGAAAAATATGGCGCGGCGCTGGCGCATGGCAAGGCGCGCTGGATCGAAGCGGAAACTGCAACCGGCATGGTGCGCGATCTGTTCGTCGCGCTTGCAAGCCGCACGCGGGCGGCGCATCTGGACCGGCGCACGGTGCTCAAAGGCAAGACCCGCATGCTGAAAGTGGACGGCAAAAAAGCGCTGGCGGTCAGCGACGCGCAGCGTGCCGCCGTCACGCAGTTCATGCAGAAGTTTGCCGCGGGCGAGCCCAATCCTGATTTCTTCCGCATTCTCGACGTGGCGCGGCGCATTGCCGGCACGGGGAGCCTCGGCGTGGATCGTTACGTGATTCTCGTCGAAGGCAAAGGCTCGCCTGACGGCAACTATCTGATCGATCTGAAAGAGGCGCTGCCTTCTTCCGTGACACCGCACGTGAGCACGCCACAACCGGCGTGGCAGACAGAAGCGCAACGCGTCGTCGAAATTCAGCGGCGCAATCAGGCGGTCTCGCAGGCGTTCCTGCATGCGGTCGAATTCAATCAGCGTTCGTATGTGCTGCGCAGCCTGCAACCTTCGGAAGATCGCGTGGCCTTGAGCGACTGGGACGGCAAGCTGCCGCGTCTCGAAGCGGTGGTCAGCAGCATGGCCGAGTTGAGTGCGTGGGCGCATCTGCGCAGCGGCGGGCGGCAGAAGTCGTCGATCGCCGACGATCTGATCGCGTTCGGCAATCGCCAGGACTGGCAAGTGCCGTTGTTGGGAATCGCGACGCAGTGCGAGGCGCAGGTGGCGGCGGACTGGAAAACCTACTGCGACGCCTACGACAACGGTGCGTTCAACCTGAGCGCGAAGCCGTGAGATCGCATCGCGCCTGCGGCGCGTGAGATTGCGCCCGCCACGCTTGCAACACCACGCTTGCAACACATTCGCACCGCCTCTCGCCAAGGCTGTCGCAATGCCCGGTGCATCGCCGCGCCGGGCGTGCCAGGCATCGCTCCAGACAAACCCTGATTGCTGTGTCGAATCCGCCGCTGCTATCGTTCGCAGGTCTTGTGGAAGCGCTTCCACCCAGCTCTCAGGCGTGAGCGTTCTGGCTTCCGCCGTACCCGGTTCAACGACCTCAGCGAGGAATCCGTGGCAAACGACGCATCCGCTGTATCCGACGCTCTGTCTCCCCGTTCCCCATCACTCGCCGATCCTTTCACGCCGCCCGCAGACTCGTCGCTGTGGCGCAAGAGCTTTCTGCTCGGCGCGGCTACCGCTTCTTATCAGATCGAAGGCGCGGTGAACGAAGACGGCCGCCTGCCGTCCATCTGGGACACGTTCTCGGCGAAGCCCGGCAAGGTGCTGGCCGGCGACACCGGCGCGGTGGCCTGCGATCACTATCATCGCTGGCAAGCCGACGTCGATCTGCTGGCCGGCCTCGGCCTCGAAGCCTACCGGCTCTCGATCGCCTGGCCACGCGTGATGGACGCGGCCGGCGCGCCGAACCGCAAAGGGCTCGACTTCTACAAGCGCCTGCTGGCGCGGCTGAAAGAGAAGGGCATCACGACCTTCGTCACGCTGTATCACTGGGACTTGCCGCAGCATCTTGAAGATTGCGGCGGCTGGCTCAATCGCGATACCGCCTACCGTTTCGCCGATTACGCCGACCTGATGAGCCGCGAACTGGCCGGCAGCGTTGACGCATGGATGACGCTCAACGAGCCGTGGTGTTCGGCGTATCTCGGCTACGGTAACGGCCACCACGCGCCGGGACTCGCCGACGCCCGTTACGCCACGCAGGCCATGCATCATCTGCTGCTGGCGCATGGTCTTGCGGTGCCGGTGTTGCGCGCCAACGATCCGGCGTCGCAAGTCGGCATCGTCGCCAATATCGGACGCGGCACGGCCAACAGCGAGAGCGCCGCCGATCAACGCGCGGCGCATCTGTTCGAGGTGCAGCACAACGCTTGGATTCTCGATCCGCTCCTCAAGGGCAGCTACCCGCAGGATCTGTTTGAGTTGTGGCCGGGCACGGAGCCGCTGGTGCTCGACGGCGACATGCAAACCATTGCCGCGCCGCTGGACTTCCTCGGCATCAACTATTATTTCCGCACGAATGTCGCGAGCGACGGCGCGCATGGTTTCAGGGACGTGCCGCTAGAAGGTGTCGAGCGCACGCAGATGGGTTGGGAGGTGTATCCGGACGGCCTGCGCGATCTGCTGACCGGTTTCAAGGCCACGTATGCGAACCTGCCGCCAATCTACATCACCGAAAACGGCATGGCCTCGGACGACAAGGTGATCGACGGCCAGGTGGAGGACAGCCAGCGCATCTCGTTCCTCAAACGCCATCTCTCCGCGGTCGATCAGGCGATCAAGGCAGGCGTTGAGATTCGCGGCTATTTTCTCTGGTCGCTGATGGACAACTTCGAGTGGGCCTTCGGATACGAACGGCGCTTTGGTATCGTGCATGTCGATTACGCGACCCAGAAACGCACGATCAAGCGCAGCGCGAATCTGGTGTCGAAATTCCTGAAGGAGCGCAAGGCACGCACTGAATAGCAGGTGAAAGCTGGTTTGTATGTCGACTTGAAACACGGGCGCCTGGGCTTGGCGCAAGTTGGTTGCATGATCGAGAGGAGACGGAATGAACAGCAAAAAACTGGTCTTGCGAGGCGTGGTTGCGGCGCTGGCGTTGTATGGCGTCGTCGCGCAGGCGGAGCCGTTGAAGGCCAACGTGATTCACTGGTGGACCTCGGGCGGCGAGTCGGCCGCGATTCGCCAGTTTGCCGATGCGTATAACAAGGCCGGCGGGCAGTGGGTCGACAACGCGGTGGCGGGAGCCGATCAGGCGCGCTCCACGGCGATCAACCGGATCGTGGGCGGAGATCCACCCACGGCTGCGCAGTTCAATACGTCCAAGCAGTTTCACGACCTGATCGATCAGGGCCTGCTCAACAATGTCGACGACGTCGCCGCGAAAGAGAACTGGAACGGCGTGTTCCCGCAGTCGATTATCGACAGCATCAAGGTGAAGGGACATTACTACGCCGCGCCTGTCGATATCCATATGCCGGCGTGGTTCTTCTACTCGAAGCCGGTGTTCCAGAAAGCGGGCATCGCTGGCGAGCCGAAGAGCTATGACGAGTTCATCGCCGATCTCGGCAAGCTGAAAACCGCGGGCGTGATTCCGCTCGCGCTCGGCGGCCAGCCCTGGCAGGAGAAAATCACCTTCGACGCGGTGCTGGCGGACGTGGGAGGCCCCGATCTCTACATGAAGGTGTATCGCGATCGCGACATGAACGCCGTGAAGTCGGACGCGTTCAAGAAAGTGCTGGCCTCGTTCAAACGCCTGCACGATTTCGTCGACCCCGGTTCGCCCGGCCGCAACTGGAACGACGCCACGGCGCTCGTGATTTCCGGCAAGGCGGGCGTGCAGATCATGGGCGACTGGGCCAAGGGTGAATTCTCGGCGGCCAATCAGAGCGCGGGCAAGGACTTCGGCTGCTTCCCGGGTTTCGGTCCGCATTCGCCGTATCTGGTCGCGGGCGACGTATTCGTGTTCCCGAAAACGGACAATCCCACCACGATCAAGGCGCAGAATCTGCTTGCCACGGTGATGACCTCGCCGGCCGCGCAAGTGGCATTCAGCGCGAAGAAAGGCTCGATTCCGATTCGTCCCGACGTGGACGGCAGCAGTCTCGACATCTGCGCGAAGGAGGGCATTGCGATCATGAAGGACAAGTCGCGTCAGCTGCCGAATCCGGAAATGCTGCTCTCGCCTGACACGCAGGGCGCCTTGATCGACGTCGTCACTAACTTCTGGAACAAGAACCAGTCGGTCGACGACGCGCAGAAAGCGTTCGCCAGTGCGTTGAAGAGCTAGGTGCGCGGCATGCACGCGCTCAAGTTGCCGGCCGGAGGGTCGTCCAAGGCCCATCGGATGCGGCTGAAAAAGCCGCTCAAAAAGCGCTTTCCGATTGCGGCGTGGCTCGCGCTGCTGCCAATGGTCATGACCGTCGTCTTCGCCTATCTCGGCACGATGGTCTGGACCGCGCGCGTGTCGCTCAGCAATTCGCGCACATTTCCGTCCGGCGACTTCGCGGGTTTCACGCAATACGCGCGGCTCTTCAATAACGACCGCTGGCTGCTGTCGTTGCAGAACATCGTGATCTACGGCGCGTGCTTTATCGTGGCGTGCATGGTGATCGGTTTGCTGCTGGCGATTTTCATCGATCAGCGCGTGGTCGCCGAAGGCGCGTTGCGCACGGTGTTTCTCTATCCGTATGCAATGTCGTTCGTGGCGACGGGGCTCGTGTGGCAGTGGATCCTGAACCCGGAACTGGGCGCGCAGGCCGTGCTGCACAAGCTCGGATTCGCACACGCGCGTTTCGACTGGATCGTCGATCAGGACTGGGTGATTTACACCATCGTGATCGCGACCGTGTGGCAGGCCTCGGGTCTGGTGATGGCGTTGTTGCTGGCGGGCCTGCGCGGCATCGACGACGAGTTGTGGAAAGCCGCGCGCATCGACGGCATTCCGCGTTGGCGGGTCTACGTCAGCATCGTCGTGCCGATGCTGGGGCCATCCATCTCCACTGCTTTCGTGCTGCTGTTCGTGATGGTCGTGAAGCTCTACGACGCGGTGGTCGCGATGACGCAAGGCGGCCCCGGCACGGCGAGCGAAGTGCCGGCGAAGTTCATCATGGACTATCTGTTCGGCCGCGCCAATATCGGGCTCGCTTCGGCGGCGTCGATCGTGTTGCTGGCCACCGTGCTGGCGATTCTCGCGCCGTTCTTCTATGCCCGCAGCCGTGCGGCCCTGCGTAAGGAGGTGTGATGAACACGCTCAGCCCGCCGCTCAAAGGCGGCACGCCGCCGAGCCGCGCGCGGCCGCGTCGCCGCCGTACGGCGTTCACTCCGGCGCGCCTCGGCGTCTACGCGTTCCTGCTCACGGCCGCGCTGTTCTTCCTGCTGCCGCTCTACGTGATGCTCGTCACCTCGGTTAAGCCGATGAACGAGATCCGCCTCGGCAATCTGCTGGCATTTCCCACGCATTTCACGCTCAGCGCGTGGAGCGCCGCGTGGCAGTCCGCCTGCACGGGGCTCGATTGCAACGGCATTCAGGTCGGTTTCTGGAACTCGGTGCGTATTGTCGTGCCGAGCACGATTCTGTCGATCGCGATCGGCGCGGTGAACGGCTACGCCTTGTCGTTCTGGCGGCCGCGCGGCGCCGGCCTGCTGTTCGGCGTGCTGCTGATGGGCGCGTTCATTCCCGTGCAGGTGATGGTCTATCCGCTCGTGCGCGTGCTGGCGAGCGTGCATCTGTTCAGCTCGCTGCCGGGCATCGTGGTGATTCACACCATCTTCGGCATGCCGGTGATGACACTGCTGTTCCGCAACTACTACGTGTCGATTCCGCAGGAGCTGTTCAAGGCGGCGCGCATCGACGGCGGCGGCTTCTGGCGCATCTTCGTGCAACTGATGCTGCCCATGTCCACGCCGATCATCGTGGTGGCGGTCATCATGCAGGTCACGGGCATCTGGAACGACTTCATTCTCGGCCTCGTGTTCGCCGGCACCAAAAATCTGCCGATGACGGTGCAGTTGAACAACATCATCAATACGACGACCGGCGAGCGCCTCTATAACGTCAATATGGCGGCGACCATTCTGACCTCCATGGTGCCGCTCGCGGTGTACTTCGTTTCGGGCCGCTGGTTCGTGCGCGGCATTGCATCCGGCGCTGTCAAGGGATAGGGCGATGACAAACGTGGCTAATATGGCGAACGCGGCGGATATGGCGGGTGGGGTGGGCGTGGCGGATGTGGCGAGCAGTCCCGATGCGGCGGACGCCGCGGGCCTCACGAATCCGGCCAACGTCGCCGTGCGCAATCTGACGATTCAACTCGGCGCGAATACGGTGATCGAGAATCTCGATCTCGACGTGCAAGCCGGCGAATTCGTCGTGCTGCTCGGGCCGTCCGGCTGCGGCAAATCGACCTTGCTGCACAGCATTGCCGGCTTGATCGACGTGACCGACGGCAGCATCGAGATTGCCGGCGAAGACATGACCTGGGCCGATCCGAAAGACCGGCGCATCGCGCTGGTGTTCCAGTCGTACGCGCTGTATCCGACCATGAGCGTGGAGCGCAATCTGTCGTTTGCCTTGCGCATCAACGGTACGCCGAAAGCGGAAATCGCGCGGCGCGTGGCGCGTGCCTCCGAGATGCTGCAACTCGGGCCGCTGCTCAAGCGCAAACCGGCGCAGCTCTCGGGCGGACAACGGCAGCGGGTGGCGATCGGCCGGGCAATCGTGCGCGAGGCCGACGTGTTCCTGTTCGACGAACCGCTCTCGAATCTCGACGCCAAATTGCGCACCGAACTGCGCCGCGAACTCAAGCAACTGCACCAGCGCCTGGGCGCGACGATGATCTACGTCACGCACGATCAGGTCGAGGCCATGACGCTTGCTACCCGCATGGCGGTGATGCGCGGCGGCGTGATCCAGCAGTTCGGCACGCCCGCCGAAGTCTACGCGCGCCCCGACAACCTGTTCGTCGCGACGTTCCTCGGCACGCCCGCGATGAATCTGATCAAGGGCAGACTCGAAACACGCGACGGCGCGCTCCACTTCTGTACGGAGCATTGGCGGCTCGACGTGTCGAGGTACCCGTTCAGGACCACGCCGGCGAACGGCTTGCCGTGCGTGCTCGGCGTGCGGGCCGAAGACGTGCGGCTGGCCGAAGGAGCGAGCGAACACGCAAAAGTTTCGCTAGTGGAGCCGATGGGCAACCACCGGGTCATCTGGCTCGACTATCATGGAGTGCAGGTCGCATCGATCGACCAGACGAAGACACCGTTGGCGATAGGGGACGCCGCGGCGTTTTCGTTCGACAGTACCCATGTCTCTCTGTTCGACGAAGCGGGCGGCGCGCGTTTATAGCGCCGGCACGCGGCGTCACTGACAATACAACATGCTTGACGGAGATCCGCGTGGCAACACTCAAAGATGTCGCGGCACTGGCCGGCGTGGGCATGTCGACCGCGTCGCGCGCCATTTCCGGTAAAGGACCCATCTCAGCCGATGCCGCCGCCCGCGTGAAGGCGGCCATCGAACAGTTGAACTTTCGTCCGTCTTCCATCGGCCGGGCCATGGCCACGCAGTCGCTCGGCATGGTCGGCATTTTCGTGCCGACGTTTTTCGGCTCCTACTACGGCACGATTCTCAAGCAGACCGACGAAGAACTGCGCGCGGTGCGCCGTCACGTGGTGGTGGCGACCGGCTGCGGAGAAGTCTCGCCGCGCGAGCAGGCGATCGAGGCGGTGCGCTTTCTGATCGGCCGCGATTGCGACGGCGTAGTGGTGATCAGCCACGATCTGCACGACGAAGACCTGATCATGCTTCACAAGATGCACCCGAAAATGGTGTTTCTGAACCGCGCGTTCGATCAGTTGCCGGAAGCGTCGTTTTGCGCCGACCACCATCGTGGCGGCGAACTGGCGGCGCGCACGCTGCTCGATCACGGGCATCGCGAGATCGCGGTGATTTCGGGGCCTTTCACTTCTTCGGACAACCAGATGCGCCTGGACGGCTTCTTCGCCGAATTGGCGCGCGAGGGCATTGCGCGCGACGACGTCACGCTGATCGAGTCGGACTTCTCACCGGAAGGCGGCTATGTGGCCGCGCAAAAACTGCTCGGCGCGAAGCGCCGTTTCACTGGGCTGTTCTGCGCGAACGATACGATGGCGGTGAGTGCGCTGGCCTGTTTTCACCAGGCGGGCATCTCGGTGCCCGGCGAAGTCTCGGTGATCGGTTACGACGACGATTATTCGGCCCCGTATGCCGCGCCCGGACTCACCTCGGTCCATATTCCGACTGCGGAATTGACGCAGAATGCCGTGCGCTGGCTGATCAATCAGTGCTACCGGACCACATGGGAGATTTTCCGCGAGTTTCCGGTGAGCGTGACGATGCGTGAGTCGGTGGGACCGGCGCCGGGTGCGATAAAGGCGGGGCGGTTGAGCAGCACGTCGTAGCTGGTTTTTGTGCGCGAAGGCGGCGCGGCGCTAGCGGCCCCTGCCGCTTGCGCGCGAACGTTTAGGTGCCGCTGCGCAGCGACTGCTCATAGCGCAGGCGCGCTTCTTCGTCGAGACGCGTATCTTCGAGTTCCTGAAGCACGGCTTCGAGATCGATCGGCGTGGTATCCAAGGCGACGCGGCCGGTCAACGCGGCGTCGACATGCAATGCGCCCGCTTCGTACAGCGACCAGATTTCCTTGCCGTAACTGGTCTCCAGTAACGTTGGCGCGAAGCGGCCGAAATACGTGGCGAGGTTGTTGACGTCGCGCTCGAGCATGGCGGGCGCTTCGAGATTGCCGGCGGCATCCACGGCCTGCGGCAGGTCGATGATGACCGGGCCGTCCGCGGCAAGCAGGATGTTGTATTCGGACAGGTCGCCGTGAATCATGCCGGCGCACAGCATGCGCACCACCTCGTTCACCAGCCGCGCATGCAGTTCGAGCGCGCGTTCTTCCGTCATCTCGACATCGTTCAGACGCGGCGCGACATTGCCGTCGGCGTCGGTCACCAACTCCATCAGCAATACGCCGTCGGTGCAGATGAAAGGCTGCGGCACGCGTACGCCCGCGTTCGCGAGCTGGAAGAGCGCGTCGACTTCGGCGTTCTGCCAGGCCTGTTCCTGCACTTCACGGCCATAGCGGCTGCCTTTTTCCATCGCGCGTTGCTGGCGGCTGTTCTTGACCTTGCGGCCTTCGCGGTACGAAGCGGCCTGGCGGAAGCTGCGCTGCTTGGCGTCCTTGTAGACCTTCGCGCAGCGCGTGGCGTCGCCGCTGCGCACCACGTAGACGGTGGCTTCCTTGCCGCTCATCAATTGGCTGATGACTTCGTCGATCAAGCCTTCTTCGACCAGCGGGAGCAGACGTTTCGGAGTTTTCATGCGACCGCCGAAGAGCGGTGGGCGGCGCGGCGGCGATAAGCGGCCGGCTGAGAGGGCAGGTGATGCGAGATTCGGGTCATGCGGGATTATACGGGAGAGCGCCGTGAGCATAAAAACAGCCGTGATCGGGGTCCTGAACTCGAACGCTGCTTGCCCGATGATTTCAACGCGCTCTCGAATCGCTAGAACCGTCCTTCTAAATGCCGGGCGGCGAAAAAGGGAGCCGATGTGTCGGTCGGAATGGAGGCTGAACTCGCAACCGTTTGCGCAATGCGTTGGCCGTTGAACATATCGCTCGCCACGATTAACGCCGCATTTTCTGCTTATTTCTCGACGCAACCGCCGGTGGACTCACGCGAGATTGTTGTAGCTGCCACTACAGTCCTTTGCTGTTTTCCCTCATTCAATTCGCATGCCGATCGCGTAAACTTGCCGGTAACAAGATGTTACGGGGTGCGAGATGTTGGCCGTGTTCTTCATTGCCTGCCCGATCTGCATTGCCGCGTTGTTTGGTTTCGCGCGGCACGTGGATCCGGTGACCGGACAGTTCAAGCGTTGAGTCAGTCAGCCGGGCGTGGTCCGCGGCGCCAACCGAGCGTGCGTGCTGCGCTGTTCGCTTTTCTTGAGCCGATCTCGCTACAGGTCTTGCCTTTAAGTGCCGAGTCGCGGCACGATGCGCGATAAACCTGGATTAGGGCAGCATCGCCTATGCGAGATTTTCTGGCGGCTATCACGGCACGTGTCAGCGTGCTGAAGGGCGTCCTTCCTCTGAACCGCGCCGCGGCGGCGCGCGATGCGCTGGCCGGTGTGCAGCTTGCGTCGATGGATATTCCGCAAGTGCTCGGCTACGCGCGTATTGCCGGCATGCCGGCTGTGACTGGCCTGTACACGGTCTTTCTTCCGCTGATCGCCTTTGCGTTTTTCGGTGCCTCGCGGCATCTGGTCGTGGCCGCCGACTCCGCGACCGCCACCATCTTCGCAAGCCGGCTTGCCACCATGGCGCCGGCCTCAAGCGCTGAATATGCCGCGCTCGCCGCGATAGTCGCCTTGCAGACCGCTGCCTTGCTGTTCATCGCGCGGATTTTCAAGCTGGGCTTTCTCGCCGATTTTCTGTCGCGTACCGTGCTGGTCGGATTTCTCGCCGGCGTCGGCGTGCAGGTCGGCATTGCGATGCTCGGCGACATGTTCGGCTTGCCCGGACACGCCGCGCGCAGCGTCGATCAGCTCGTGCTGGTGGTGCGCGAAGCCGCGCAGATCAATCGGCCGACGCTCGCCATTTCGCTGCTGGTGGTCGTCGCCATTCTGACGTGCAAACGCTTTCTGCCACGCGTGCCGGTGCCGTTGATCGCGGTCGTGGCGGGCATTGCCGCGAGCGATCTCTGTCGCTTCCCGGCCCACGGCATCGCCGTGCTCGGCCCGGTCGCGGGTGGGTTGCCGCCACTGCGCGTGCCGTCGGTGACATGGCAGCAGATGCTCGATCTGCTGCCCGTGGCGGCGTCCTGCTTTGTGATGATCGTCGCGCAGAGCGCCGCCGCGAGCCGCGTGTTCGCCGAGCGTCATCACGAGCCCGTTGATACCAACGCCGACTTGCTGGGCATCGCCGCGGCCAATGCGGCGGCGGCGTTTTCAGGCGCCTTCGTGGTGAACGGCAGCCCGACGCAAACCGCCATGGCCGATCTCGCCGGCACGCGCAGCCAGTTCGCGCAGTTGGTCTTCGCGGCGGTGGTGGTGGCGGTGCTGCTGTTTTTCAGCCGCTTTTTGCAGTATCTGCCGCACTGCATTCTGGCCAGCATCGTGTTTACGATCGCCATCGGCCTGATCAATCTGAAGACCTTGTTTGCGATCCGCCGCGAGAGTCCCGGCGAATTCTCACTGGCCGTGTTCACCGCGGCGGCCGTGGTGCTGATCGGCGTCGAGCACGGCATTCTGGTGGCGGTGGCGCTCTCGCTGCTGCGTCACGTGCGCCACAGCTACCGTCCGCATACGATGATTCTCGCTCCCGGCGACGATGGCGTCTGGGTGCCGGTGCCCGCCGTGCCCGGCATTCAGACCGCGCCGGGTATGATCGTCTACCGCTTCGGCGCCGATCTGTTTTACGCGAACGACCACTTTTTCGTCGACGATACGCGGCGCCTGATCGACCTCGCCCCGAGCAAGGTGCGCTGTTTCGTGATCGACGCAAGCGCGATCACCGACATCGACTATTCGGCCTCACGCTCGATCGGCGAGTTGTGCCAGACGTTGAAGAGCGAAGGCATCGAGGTCCTGTTCGCGCGCGTGAACCGCTATTTGCGTTCGGACATGGACCGGCACGGCATCACGCCGATCGTCGGGGAAGGTTGCATCTTCAACACGTTGCACGAAGCGCTGCGCACGGCCGGTGTGGAGAAGCCGGACCGGCATGTGAAAGAGGCTACGTAAGCGTGGGTTGGCGCACGGGCAGCGCGATGCGCGGCTTCTGGGTGGCGCTTATTCGTCAGCGAAGAAATAGCCGATGAAGAAACACACGCCCGCGATAACAGCGCCCAACACCGCCACCGTATAAGCGAGCGCCGTGCCGTGCCAGAGCCCGTCGAACCACTGATGCAACTGCGCCATCAGCACGGCAGCATTGCCGCCGATACGCTGCAATTCGATCTGATAGCGCGGATCGGCCACGCTGTACATGGAGACGGCGCTGTCGGGCGGCGGCGTGGTCGCATAGATGATCACGGCCAGAATCACGCCGGTCACGAACGCCGTGACGCCCGCGAGGTAGAGCCGCTTCTGCCATGGCGAGTGCCGCGCTGCCGGATTCACTTCGTTGCCGCCGTTCATCGTATTCGTCTGTCCGCTTCGATTGTCACGGCGACAGTATCGCAGAGCGGCGGGCGTCTCCCGGCGCGCTCAGTTCTTCGAAGTCAGCAGCTTGATGCCGGCAATGCCGAACATGATCGCGAGCGACCCGTCCAGCCAGCGCCGGATCGACGCGTAGATGCGCCGTGCGGAAGCGGTCGAAAACAGCACCGCATAGCTGCTGAACACCGATACGCCGATGCACATGCAGCCGAGCACCACCGGCGCGGTATGCGAGGTGCCACCGGCCGGCGACATGGCCAGCGAGACGATCGACAGCCACACCAGAATCGCTTTCGGATTGGTGAGATGCAGCAGCAGGCCGCGCAAATAGAGACGCTTGAGTGGTTCGTTATCACGCGCCGTGCCCGTGGGCAATGCCTTGGGTCGGAACGCGGAGCGCGCGGACTTGAAGCCGAGCCACAACAGATACAAGCCGCCGGCAATCTTGATCGCCACCAGACATTCCGAGTAAGTGGCGAGTACCGCCGACAAACCCAGCGACGCCAGCAGCGCCCAGAAGAACGAACCCGACACCACGCCGAGCGCGAAGGTCAACGCGGAACGGCGGCCCGAGCTCATCGCCAGTGACATGATCGCGAGATTGCTCGGCCCGGGGCTCGCCGTACCGACGAAGTAGGCGCTGTAGGCGATCAGGACATCGGCGGTGAGGAAGGTGCTGGCGATCATGGACTGGGCCTTGGTGGCGGGCAGGGCGTGCAACTCGGAGCGCACGCGGGTAAGGGGCGCGAGACATTGCGCGAACGCAGATTTTGCACGTGGGCCGGAGAATCCCACAGATACAGTTCGTTGCCCCAACAACAGCACAATCGCTTACACGCGGCGGCTTAGGCTCACGCACCGGCTGCCATGCCGATGCAATCCGCGAGCGCGCCCGCCACCGCCTGGCGGCTATGCCGCGGACGCTGCACGAGCCCGATCTCCCGCAGAAACGTCGCTTCACCAAGTTCAAGCGCGACGATGCCGGCGGGCCATTTGCCGAGCCCGGCGCTATTCGGAAGCAGCGCCACGCCGATGCCACGCGCGACCAATTGCACGATGCCCTGCAGTTCGTCCAACTCGATCACGTCGCGCACATTGACCCGCGAGCGCCGCAGAAACCGGTCGACCAGCCTGCCGCCGAACGAGGTGCGGTCGTAGCGGATAAACGGCTCGCTGCGCAGCAGTTCGCGCCAGGACCGCGCCGCGCCCTTGCCGCGCACGAGCGCCTTGGGTACGAGCAGCACGAACGGCTCGGTGACGAGCGTGCGCCATTCGAGTTCGGACGGCAGCGCGAAGGGCGGTTTGATGATGACGGCCAGATCCAGTTCGCCGGAATCCACTTGCCCCAGCAGGCCCAGCGACACGCCGGGCACGACGCGAATGCGCCAGCCGGGACGGTCGTCGCGAAAGCGCGCGAGTGCGTCGGCGAGAAACGACACTTGCGCGGATGCAATCGCGCCCACCCGCAGCATGCCGCTTTCCGCCGCGACCGCGCCACGTTCGGAGAGCCGCGCGTAGAGCGTCATCATTTCCTCGGCGAGCGCGAGCGTTTCGCGGCCGGCGTCGTTGAGCGTGGCGGAACGGCCGGTGCGGTCGAATAGCGCAAAGCCCAGTTCTTCTTCGAGCCGTTGCATCTGCGCGCTCACCGCGGATTGCGTCAGGCCGATGCGCGCACCGGCGCCCGAAAACGTGCCGTACTGGCTCACAGCGATGAAAGTCTTGAGTTCGCTCAACATGTTCGATTGATCGAATTTGGTGATAGTGAGGTCAAATATATATCGTTTTTCACCATTTTTAGTCATGGTTAAACTTTGCCTCACGCGTGCGGCCTTTTAAGCGCCGGCACGTTCAACCCAATTTCGATCAGCGAGTTTCCCCATCATGAGCGTTGCCGATACCGTCTTGCCGCCGTTCCATCTGGCGTTCCCCGTTCACAGCCTTGCCGCCGCGCGCGAGTTTTACGGCGAACTGCTGGGCTGCCCGGAAGGGCGCAGCTCGGACGCGTGGGTCGATTTCAATTTCTACGGCCATCAGATCGTCGCGCACCTCGCGCCGGAGGAAATCGGCCACCGTCACACCAGCAAGGTCGACGGCGACGCCGTGCCGGTCCGCCACTTCGGCGCGGTGCTCTCCATGGCGCAATGGCAGGCCGCAGCGGACAAGCTGCAGGCGGCCGGCATCGACTTCATCATCGAGCCGCACGTGCGTTTCAAGGGCGAAGTGGGCGAACAGGCGACCATGTTCTTTCTCGACCCATCAGGCAACGCGCTGGAATTCAAGGCGTTTGCGGATATGTCGGCATTGTTTGCGAAGTAACGCCAGTAGCGGCACGGTAGAGAGTCGATGATCGAATAAGCTTTGAATGCGCGTGAAGTATTTGCTTCGCGCAAAACAATCCATGCGATGTTTCGCGACGCGCTCGCGTGACATCGCGTGGAAGCAGCACCTCAATTTCGGCTATCTTCTCTCATCAAACGTTTGCTTCCCGGCAAACTCTCTCGCGGTTCGAACGTCGTTTTTCCTTGCAATAACCTTCCTGACAATTCCGCCATTTTGGCGCCATGCAGGTGTTGGTGCTAGCGATCTAGCATAAGCGCTGATTCACCCATCCCTTACCTGCATTCATTCGGGCGCGTTTCATGTGGATCGTCAACGTTGCGCTTAAACGGCCATACACGTTCATCGTGATGGCCATTCTGATCGTGCTGGCGACGCCATTCGTGCTGTTCACCACGCCGGTCGACGTGCTGCCGGAAATCAATATTCCGGTGGTCAGCATCATCTGGACCTACACGGGCTTGTCGGCCGAAGACATGGCCAACCGCATCACCTCGGTCAACGAGCGCAGTCTGACCACCACGGTCAACGACATCGAGCACATCGAATCGCAATCGCTCGCGGGCATCACGATCCTGAAGGTATTCCTGCAGCCGAATGCGAACATCCAGACCGCGATCGCGCAGACGGTGGCCGTCGAACAGGCGCAGCTCAAGCAGATGCCGCCGGGCGCCACGCCGCCGCTGGTGATCAGCTATTCGGCGTCCAGTATTCCGGTGATCCAACTCGGCCTGTCGAGCCCGAAGCTCTCCGAGCAGGCGCTCAACGATACGGCGCTGAACTTCCTGCGCCCGCAACTCGTGACGATTCCCGGCGCGGCCGTGCCGTATCCGTATGGCGGCAAGTCGCGGCTGATCTCAGTCGACCTGAACACGCGCGCGTTGCTGGCCAAAGGCCTCACGCCCTCCGATGTCGTCAGCGCGTTCAACGCGCAAAACCTGATCTTGCCGACCGGCACGGCAAAGATCGGCGCGAAGGAATACACGATCGACATGAACGGCTCGCCCACCACGCTGGAAGGGCTCAACGATATTCCGGTGCGCACGCTCAACGGCGCGACCACGTATCTGCGTGAAGTCGCGCACGTGCGCGACGGCTTCTCGCCGCAGACCAATATCGTGCGGCAGGACGGCCATCGCGGCGTGCTGATGTCGGTGCTCAAGAACGGCAGCGCGTCGACGCTCTCCATCGTCAATACGCTGAAGGGGCTGATGCCGAACGCGCAGGCCGCACTGCCGCCAGATCTGAAAATCACCGCGTTGTTCGATCAGTCGGTGTTCGTGAAAGCGGCAGTGCAGGGCGTGGTGCGAGAGGCGCTGGTGGCCGCCGCGCTGACCGCCGCGATGATCTTGCTGTTCCTCGGCAACTGGCGCAGCACCTGCATCATCGCGATTTCGATTCCGCTGTCGATCCTGTCCTCGCTGATCGCGCTGCACGCGCTCGGACAGACCATCAACATCATGACGCTCGGTGGTCTCGCGCTGGCGGTCGGGATTCTGGTGGACGACGCAACGGTGACGATCGAGAACATCGAACGGCATCTGCATATGGGCACGAATCTGCACGATGCGATTCTCGACGGCGCGGGTGAAATCGCGATTCCCGCGCTGGTGTCGACGCTCTGTATCTGTATCGTGTTCGTGCCGATGTTTTTCCTGACCGGCGTGGCGCGTTACCTGTTCGTGCCGCTCGCCGAAGCCGTGGTGTTCGCGATGCTGGCTTCGTACATCCTGTCGCGTACGTTGGTGCCCACCCTCGCGATGCTGCTGATGGGTCACGCGCACAAGCCGAAGCCGGGCGCGAAGCCGAATCTGTTCATGCGCCTCTATCATCGCTTCGATCGTGGTTTCGAGCGCATGCGTGCCGGCTACATCATGATTCTGAGCAGCTTGCTGGTGCGTCGCGGCAGATTCGGCAGCGTGTTCCTCGGCTTTTGCGTCGTTTCGATGGGCCTGATTTTCGTGCTCGGCGAAGACTTCTTCCCGAGCGTGGACGCCGGCGACATCCGCCTGCATATGCGTGCGCCGACCGGTACCCGCATCGAGGAAACCGCGCGTCTTGCGGACCAGGTCGAAAACGTGATTCGCGAGGTCGTGCCGCACAAAGAACTCGGCACGATTCTCGACAACCTCGGTTTGCCGTATAGCGGCATCAATCTTTCGTACAGCAACGCGGGCACGATCGGCACGCTCGACGGCGAGATCCAGGTGGCGCTCAACGAAGACCACAAGCCGACGCAAATCTACATGGACAAACTGCGCGCGCTTCTGCCACAGCGCTTTCCGGGCGTCGAGTTTTTCTTTCAGCCGGCCGACATCGTCACGCAGATTCTCAACTTTGGCCTGCCTGCCGCCGTGGACGTGCAGATTTCCGGCGCGAATCAGGAAGGCAACTTCGACGTTGCGCGCAAGCTGCTGAAACAGGTGCGCATGATTCCCGGCACGGTGGACACGCACATCCAGCAGAAACTGGACGAGCCGGCGATCAATCTTCAAATGGACCGCACGCGGCTTCAGCAACTCAATCTGAGCGCGAGCAACGTGGCGCAAAACGTGCTCATTTCGTTGTCGGGCAGTTCGCAAACCTCGCCGGGTTTCTGGTTCAACAACCGCAACGGCGTGGAATACAGCGTGGCGGTGCAAACGCCGCAGTATCAGGTGTCGTCGATCGATGAACTGTTGCGCACGCCGGTCTCCGGCGCGGCCAACGGCCCGACGCAATTGCTCGGCAACCTGGTGCGGGTTTCACCGAAGAGCCAGTTCGCGGAAGTAACGCACTACAACATCAGGCCGGTGATCGATCTGTATGTGAGCGTCGAGAAGCGCGATCTGGGCAGTGTGGCGAATCAGGTCGACAAGCTGGTGGACAACGTGCGTGCGTCGTTGCCGCGCGGCAGCCAGATTACCGTGCGCGGCCAGGTGCAGACCATGCGCAGTTCGTTCTTCGGTCTGGGGCTCGGCGTGGCGATGGCGATCGTGCTGGTGTACCTGTTGATCGTGGTGAATTTTCAGTCGTGGGTCGATCCGCTGATCATCGTCAGCGCGTTGCCCGCGGCGCTGGCGGGGATTGTGTGGATGCTGTTCCTGACCGGCACGCACCTGAGCGTGCCCGCCTTGACCGGCGCGATCATGACGATGGGCGTGGCCACCGCCAACAGTATTCTGATGGTGTCGTTCGCACGTCAGCGTCTGTCCGCCGGCGCGCCGCCGCTGACCGCTGCGCTCGAAGCCGGTGCGAGCCGGATCAGGCCGGTGCTGATGACGGCCTTCGCGATGATCATCGGCATGATTCCGATGGCGCTTGGTCTCGGCGAAGGCGCCGAGCAAAATGCGCCGCTCGGCCGCGCGGTGATAGGCGGCCTGCTGTTCGCCACCGTGTCCACATTGTTTTTCGTGCCGCTGGTGTTCGCGGCGATTCACTCCCGCCTCGCGCGCCGCCACCGCGGCGATGGTGACGATGGTGACGATGGTGACGATGGCGGCGCGAATCACACGGATTCTCGCGGTGACGGCCCCGCGCCCGAGCACGGCGGCGCGGGCAAGCCCGCGTAAAGATTAATGACGGCTGACCGAGATGGCTCACTGAGATGACCGAAAAAACCCATGCATCGCTAGCGATTCCCGCGCGAGAGACGGAAGGCGGCCACGCCTTGCCGCCGCGCCATCAGGAATGGAAACGCGCCAAAATCGCCATGTGGATCGTGCTGGCGCTGTTAGCCGTCGGGGCCTTGCGCACCGTGATCGCCAACATCATGCAGAACCGTTCGGTGGCGCAGACCACGAAGCAGAACGCCACGCAGTATGTGAACGTGGTGAGTCCGACTCAAACCGAAGGCGGCGGCAACACCTTGCTGCCGGGTACGCTGCGCGGCTTCGTCGAATCGCCGATCTACGCGCGCTCCACCGGTTATCTGCTGCACTGGTACGCCGATATCGGCACGCGCGTGAAGCAGGGCCAGCTGCTCGCCGATCTCGACACGCCGGAGATCGACCAGGAACTCGCGCAGGCTTTGGCGCAGCGCCAGCAAACCAGTTCGAGCCTCGGCCTCGCGAAAAGCTCGCTGGACCGTTGGCAGCAACTGCGTCAGCGCGATGCGGTTTCGCAGCAGGAACTCGACGAACGGCAAAGCACCTACTCGCAGGACGTGGCCAACCTCGCCGCCGCCGATGCCAACGTCAAGCGCCTGCAGCAGCTCGAATCGTTCAAGCGCATCGTCGCGCCGTTCGCGGGCGTGGTCACGCAACGCAACGTGGATGTCGGCGACCTGATCGATGCGGGCAGCGGCACCAGCCGCGCGCTGTTCGCCCTCGCGCAGTCGGACCCGTTGCGCGTCTATGTGCAATTGCCGCAGGCGTACGCGCAAAACGTGTCGGTGGGACAGAAGGTGGTGGTGACGCAGGCCGAACTGCCGGGCCAGCAATTCCACGGCACGATCACGCACATTTCCGGCGCGATCGACGTGCCGACCCGTTCGCTTCAGGTCGAAGTGACACTGCCGAATCCTGACGACAAACTGCGACCAGGGGCGTACGTCCAGGTCGCGGTGCCGGCCGCGGCACACGCGCAATTGACGGTGCCGGGCAACGCACTGCTGTTTCGCGCCGAAGGCCCGCGCGTCGCGGTGGTCGATGCGCGGGGCAACGTGCAGTTGCACAAGATCGTGATCGCGCAGGACCTCGGCCAGTCGCTTGAAATCGAAAGCGGCATCGAGCCGAACGACAAGATCATCATCAACCCGAGCGATTCGATCGCAGACGGCGATCACGTGCAGATCCAGCAGCCGCAGGCCAACGGCAAGGGGGCGCCGTGAAGCGCGTGGCCGCATGCCGTGCGTTGACGACGCTCGCAAGCGCGGCGCTGCTCGCCGCGTGCACGGTCGGGCCGAATTACGAAAGGCCGCAGGCCGAGGTGCCGCCCACCTGGCAAACCGATTCGTACTGGCGCGTGGCCGTGCCGTCGCATGCGCCGATTTCGCCGGACTGGTGGAACGCTTTCAGCGATCCGACGCTCGCCACGCTGGAAACGCAGGCGCTCGCGCAGAATCAGACGCTGGTAGCGGCCAGCGCGCACTACGAGCAGGCGCGGGCGACGCTCGCAAACGACCGCGCGCAGCAGATTCCCGAAGTCGATCTCGCGGCGCAGGGATCGCGCTTCCGGATTTCGCAGAACCGTCCGCGGACGAACTACGGCACGCCTACGACGTCGACGGTGCAAAACAATGTGCAACTCGGCCCCACCATCAGCTACGACACCGATCTATTCGGCCGGATACGTCGCGAGGTGGAGGGCGCGGCGGCTTCCGCGCAGCAATCGGCGGACGATCTTGCCAACGCGCGGCTTGTGCTCACCACCGATCTCGCCAGCGACTATTTCTCGCTGCGTGAACTCGACGCCGAGATCGACGTGCTGAATCAGTCGGTCAAACTGCAGCAGAAAGCGCTCGACTACGTCACCACGGAACACGATCTCGGCTCGGTGTCCGGCCTCGATGTGCTGCAGCAGAAGTCGCTGCTCGACTCGACGCGCGTGCAGGCGCAACTGCTGCTGAATCAGCGCGCGCAGTTCGAACATGCGATCGCCGCTTTGGTCGGTGTGCCCGCGCCGCAGTTTTCGATCGAGCCCAAGGTGCTTGCGGTGCAGGTTCCGGCGATTGCGCTCGGCGTGCCCAGCGACGTGTTGCAACGGCGGCCGGATGTCGCTTCGGCGGAGCGCGCGATGGCCGCGGCGAATGCGCAGATCGGCGTCGCCAAGGCGGCGTTTTTTCCAAGTCTCACGCTGGCGCCGAGCATCGGCTGGGAAAGCACGCAGTTCGCCAGTCTGCTGAGCGCGCCGACGCTGATGTGGACGCTCGGCGCGGCAGTCGGTCAGGTGTTGTTCGACGGCGGCCGCCGCGCGGCCAACGTGAAGTTTGCAAGCGAAGGCTACAAGGCCACCGAGGCGAACTATCGCCAGACCGTGCTCACCGCGTTTCAGCAGGTGCAGGACGGGATCACCGGACTCTCCGTGCTGGACGGCGCGGCGAAGCAGTCGAGCGAGGCCGTCACGGATGCGCGGCATCTGCTGGCGCTCGCCAACGACCGCTACTCGGGCGGCCTCGTCGCTTACCTCGACGTGATCACCGCGCAGCAGTCGCTGCTCACCAGCGAGCGCCAGGACGTGCAGATTCACGGCCAGCAGATGACGCTGTCGGTCTCGCTCGTGAAGGCGCTCGGCGGCGGCTGGGACGTCGGTGCGGACATGTCGAACACGCCTGCGGGCGCGCAGCCCAACGATACGAAGGAGGCGATGGCTCCCGCGCGGTGAGCTGGCAGATCATGAAGCAGCAGGGGGCAGCAGGAGCACGCGGCGGTGCGCAAGACGATTGCAAGGCCTTTCGTATAATGCACACACAAGGGGACGCGCATGAAATTGCTGATTGTTGAAGACGAGCACAAGGTGGTGGACTACCTGCGCTCCGGTTTGACAGAGCAGGGGTGGGTCGTCGACGTCGCGCTCGACGGCGAGGAGGGCATGCATCTGGCCACCGAATTCGATTACGACGTGATCGTCCTCGACGTGATGCTACCCAAGCGCGACGGCTTCAGCGTGCTCAAGGCGCTGCGCATGCGTAAGTCCACGCCGGTCATCATGCTCACCGCGCGCGACCACGTGAACGATCGCGTCCGCGGCCTGCGCGAAGGCGCGGACGACTACCTAACCAAACCCTTTTCGTTTCTCGAACTGGTCGAGCGCTTGCATGCGTTGGCGCGCCGCACGCGCTCGCAGGAGTCGACGCTGATTTCCGTCGGCGATCTGTTCGTCGATCTGATCGGGCGGCGCGCGACCCGCGACGGCGTGCGCCTCGATCTCACCGCCAAAGAATTCCAGCTGCTCAGCGTGTTGGCGCGCCGGCAAGGCGACATTCTGTCGAAGACCGCGATCACCGAACTCGTCTGGGACGTCAACTTCGACAGCCATACCAACGTGGTCGAGACCGCGATCAAACGACTGCGCGCCAAGCTCGACGGCCCGTTCCCCTCGAAACTGCTGCATACCGTGCGCGGCATGGGGTATGTGCTCGAAGTGCGCGAAGAGGCGGAGCAGTCATGAATCGCTCGATTGCCCGGCGCCTCGCATTGATGTTCGCGCTCGTCGCGCTGTTCGTGTTCACGCTGGTCGGCACGGGGCTCTTTCTGGTGCTGCGCACGCAGCTCGAACACCATCTGCGCGAGTCGCTGGACGATCGCACGCAGATCGCCCGCATCATCGTGTATCACGCCGTGACGCCGGAGAAGTGGCGCATGGCGCGCGAAAAGCTCACCGACATGACACCGCACGACGGCAGCACGGTGTATGCGGTGTCGAGCGCCGATCCGTATTTCCATTACGGCACACCGGTCGGCGGCTCGGTGGTCACGAACTGGGCGGGCGGTTATTCGCGCGTGATGCCGTCCGGCGGCGGCCAGGACATGCTGACCTCCACGGCGACGCTCCCGGCTTACGGCGCGCGTCCGGCGGTGCAATTGCAAGTGGCCGTGAGCTATTCGCCCAATGTGCGCACCATGCGCGTGTTCGGCCTGGCGCTGGCCGCGTTGTCGGCGCTCGGCAGTCTTGCGGTGCTGTTGCTCAGCTATTCGGTCACGCGGCTCGGCCTCGCGCCGCTCACGCGCCTCACGCGCGACGCTTCCGCCGTGAGTCCGAATAACCGCTCGCAGCGTCTGAATACGGCCTCGCTGCCGCTCGAGCTGAACGATCTGGCCAACTCCTTCAATGGTGCATTGGAGCGCCTCGACGGCGCGTATGGCCGCCTCGAATCGTTCAATGCGGACGTCGCCCACGAACTGCGCACGCCGGTGACTATTCTCATCGGCCAGACAGAGGTGGCGTTGACACGCAATCGCTCGGTCGACGATCTGCGCCATACGTTGCAATCGAATCTCGAAGAATACGAGCGCATGCGGGCGATCATCAACGACATGCTGTTCCTCGCGCGCGCCGATCAGGGCGAACGCGCGACGGGCCTCGTCGACGTTTCGCTGGCAGCGGAAGTCGCGCATACGCTGGAGTTTCTAGAGATACCGCTCGAAGAAGCGCGGGTGCGTGCGCAATTGCGCGGCGACGCCATGGCGCGCGTGAACCGTTCGCTGTTCGGCCGCGCCTGCACGAATCTGCTGATGAACGCTATCCAGCATTGCGAGCCCGACGCCGAGATCAGCGTGACGATCGTGAGCGACGAGGATCAGGTACGCGTCGCGGTGGCCAATCCGGGTGAGCCGATCTCGCCGGATGTGCTCGAACATCTGTTCGACCGGTTCTATCGCGCGGAAGTCTCGCGCACGAATAGCCGCGAAAACCACGGCCTGGGTCTTGCGATCGTGAAGGCGATCGCGGAGATGCATCGCGGCAGCGTGTCGGCGCAAAGCGCGCACGGCATCAACACCTTTGTGTTTTCGGTCGCGGCGCTTTCGCCGATGGAAGCCGGCGTGCCGGCGGCGCGCTCGAACCCGAGTGCGGCTGCTGACGGAAGCGGTTATTCGTCGCTGGCGAAGAGCAAGTCGGCCTGAACCGGCAGACGCCGCAGCAGCCGGCACGTGCACTAAAAGTCCAGCGTGAACTGAGCCGGCGCGTCGCTCTCAGTCGCTCCCGGACGTTGAAGGCCACCCGCCTTGACGCCCAGCAGCCTGATGGATTTAACCAGGTCGACCCGTTTCAGACATTGGGTGGCCGCATGACGCAACGCCTTGGCGTCCGCAACGGGCTCCGGGAGCGTGACGTCACGCGTTACCGTCTGAAAGTCGTTGAAGCGGAGCTTGATCCCGATCCTGCGCGCGAGATAGCCTTTACGCTGCAAATCCAGCGCCACCTGTTCGCACAAACGGGTGAAGGCGGTACCGAGTTCCTGCCTGTGTCGCACGGCGTGCAGGTCTTGCTCGAAGGTGGTCTCCCGGCTCATCGAAACGGGCTCGCTGTGAGTCACCACGGGCCTGTCATCGAGCCCATGGGAAACTCTGTGAAGCCATGCCCCGTAGCTGCGTCCGAACTGTTCAATCAGCCACTGCTCGCTGCATGCGGCAATTTCACCGATGGTCGTTATGCCAAGGGACGTCAGTTTGGCGTTGGCCTTCGGCCCAATACCGTTGATTTTTTTGGCCGCCATCGGCCAGATCCTGGCTTGTAAATCTTCAAGCCGCAAAATCGTGATTCCGTCTGGCTTTTGTATGTCCGAACACAGTTTTGCCAGCAGCTTATTGGGTGCGATGCCAACCGAACAGGTGAGATTGGTGGCCTCGAAGACGGCCGATTTCAGCTTCCGTGCGATTTGCTCCGATTCGTCATTCAGGAGCGACAGGTCGGCGTAGACCTCGTCGATTCCCACGTCCTCGATTGTCGGACTGACGGAGCGGATTGCGTCTTTGAACAGGCGCGAGTACGTTCGATAGAGATCGAAGTTCACCGGAAGCAGAATGGCATCCGGCGCCAGCCGGGCCGCCTGCATCGTGGGCATGCCGGAATGAACGCCAAAGGCCCGTGCTTCGTAGGTTGCGGTCGTCAGGACGCCTCTGCCCGCATAGTCGCGTAACCGCGCGAATTCACGCGTACCGTCCGCGTTGACTCGGGGCGCGTCCGAACGCCGGCCGGCAACCACCATAGCTTGGCCCCGCAGTTCTGGATACTGCGAAAGTTCACAGGACGCAAAGAATGCGTCCATGTCGATGTGGGCTATGCGCCTGTCATCTGGCATGCCTTGATACTCAAAAATAGCGCTTATCGAAGCCCGGAGTGATGAACGTCGATATAGCGAGAAGTCGCGTTCTACCGCGCAAATAGCTAGACTGTACATTCATACAGTGTTTTTGTCAGGTCGTGGACCCTCGGAAACGGGTTTGCGCTGCGATCCGAATGCAAAATGCTTTTTACCTCGGCCACAGGTTGCTTTCGTTAGAATCTGTTTTCGATCCTTATACTCGTCTAAAACCGGAGACAAACGTGCCAGGCTTACTTCCCGATGTCGACCGCGAGGGACTCCTCGAATATTCAGTCGTTTACACCGACCGATCCATCAATCATATGTCGCAGCTCTTCCAGGGCGTCATGCGCGATATTTCAGGTTCTCTGAAGAAGGTCTACAACGCGAAGTCGGCCGTGGTCGTCCCGGGCAGCGGGACTTTCGGCATGGAAGCCGTGGCCCGGCAGTTCGCGACGAACAGGAAGTGTCTGGTCATCCGCAATGGCTGGTTCAGCTTTCGCTGGTCGCAGATTTTCGACATGGGCGGCATTCCGTCTGAATCGATCGTGCTGAAGGCGCGCCCGGTCGAACAAGGGAGACAGGCTGCGTATGCGCCGCCGCCGATCGAAGAGGTGGTGGCCGCGATCAGGGAAAACAAGCCGGATCTGGTGTTTGCGCCGCATGTCGAAACCGCATCCGGGATCATGCTGCCGGACGCTTATCTACGCGCGGTGGCCGACGCGGTGCATGCCGTCGGCGGCATGTTCGTACTGGATTGCATTGCCTCCGGCACGGTCTGGGTCGACATGCAGGCGAGCGGCGTCGACGTGCTGATCAGCGCGCCGCAAAAGGGATGGAGCGCGTCACCGTGCTGCGGGCTGGTCATGCTGAGCCCGCTTGCCCGCGAACGAATCGACGCGACCACGAGCACCAGCTTCGCCTGCGATCTTCGCAAATGGCTGCAGATCATGGAAGCGTACGAGAACGGCGGGTTCGCGTACCACGCAACGATGCCCACGGACGGTCTCGCTACATTGCGTGACGTCATGAAGGAGACCGAGGCATACGGTTTCGATAAAGTGAGAGCGGAGCAACTTGAACTCGGCAAGCGCGTTCGCTCACTTCTTGCGGACAAGGGTTTCAGAAGCGTGGCGGCTCAAGGTTTCGAGGCTCCGGGCGTCGTCGTCAGCTACACGGACGATGACGGGATTCGATCCGGCAAGAAGTTCGCCGATGCCGGGTTGCAGGTCGCGGCTGGCGTTCCGCTTCAATGCGACGAGCCTGAGGATTTCAAGACCTTCCGGATTGGCTTATTTGGCCTCGACAAACTGCATGACGTTGAGGGCGCGGTGGCGAGGCTCGCGAAGGCGGTGGGCAGTATTGTTTAGTCCATCTGGATAGTTTCAGGGGTAGGGGCTCGCGTCCCTCCCCGAGGCTCGAGCCAGTGCTTGCGTGTCGATATATTCGCGGATATTCGTCAGTTTGCCATTTCGAACGGTAATGGCGAATACCCAGTCGTCCTTGAACGTCCTGTTCGTGGCTTTGATTTTCCCATTAGCGACGCCGACGACCAGAACCCGATCTCCCTGCGCCACGAATTCGGGGGGCTCTGGGTATGTCATTTCCACCTCGTCGGAGGCTTTCTGCAGCACTTTCGCCAATCCCGCGTGCCCGCGGTGCGTGCCGGCCAGCGGCCAGTCTTCGCCCGGAATGATCCACTCAATATCTTCGGCAACCAGCGCCAGCACGCCTTGCTTGTCGCCGCTGCCTATCGCTGCAAAGAAATCCTTTACGATCTGAATATTCTCTTCGATGCTCATTGAAGCTCTCCATTTTCCTTTTATCGGATCGTGTCCGTTCTGGTCGGCTACCTTGTGGACTTGCCGGCGAGGACGTGGCGCCAGATGAGCGGAGCGCGACTTGCCGCCGGCGCCGCGCTCGCTTCAATCAAACTGTGGTTGGCTCTTCGTTTACGAAGCAGAATCGCGTCGAAACTTGCGACCACGACTCATCAGTCGAACTTGACCAGGTCCTTAAAGATCAGTTGACCCCAGCTATTTCCCCGCGCCTGCACAAGCAGTCCGCCTTCCGAAAGGCCGCCGAGTTTGGTCGGCGCGAAACCGAGATTTTCCGCAAGCGCACCAATTTCTTCTGCGGCGCCCTCATCGTCACTCGCGAGGAACACGACTCTCCTGCCACCATGTACGGCCGGATCCTGTCCGAGGACGGCGGCGCCCAAATGATTGAAGCCCTTGACCAGCCGGCCACCACTGAACGCCTGCGCGACGACCCTTGAAGAAGGTTGTCCCCCCAGTTCCTCAGGGGGCACGCCGTAGGCATTGGTCACGTCGACGATAGTCTTCCCTTGCCAGGTGGGCAGCGCCTTCGCGACATCCTGATGCGACTTGAAACCGACAGCCAGAAAGACGATGTCCGCCTTGACCGCTTCCGCCAGGTTTTTGGGAATGATCTCAGGTCCGATCGCGGCCGCAGCGGAGGCGAAGCTTTCGGGGTCGCGAGTGGTCGCAACGGACACTTCGATGCCTTTTCGGGCAAACGCCCTGGCAAGCGCCTGGCCGATCTTGCCGAAGCCAATAATTGCGTAGCTCATACATTTTCCTTTGCTGTGCGACGCCCGACGGGCTCCGACTATCGAATGGAGTGACCGGCGGGCGTAGCGTGTCAGAGTTGCGCCAGGCCGCCGTCGACGGCAACCTCGCTGGCGGTCATGAAGCTGCTGTCCGGCGACGCGAGAAAGGCGGCCGCTGCTGCGATCTCTGCCGGATCGGCCATGCGCTGGAGCGGAGTCATCGAGGCGAAGACCTTCTGGCCTTCTTCGCCTAGCGCTTCCTTAGCGAGTTCGGTCGCCGTCGCCCCGGGTGACAGCACGTTGACCCGGATGCCGGTGCCCTTCAATTCCTCCGCCCAGGTCCGTGCGAGGTTGCGCACTGCCGCCTTGCTCGCGCTGTAGGCGCTCATTGCCGGGGCGCCCGTGGTGCCGGCGCTCGATCCGGTCAGGATGATCGAACCACCCTTGCCCATCAGCGGCAGCGCCTGCTGTACGGTGAAGATCGCCCCCTTTACGTTGGTGTCGAAAGTTTCGTCGATGTGCTCGGCGGTGATCTTGCCCAGCGCAAGCAGGCCTCCCGTCCCGGCGTTGGCGAAAACGATGTCGAGGGTTCCGCGCTCGGCCTTCACCGCCGAGTAAAGTCGGTCGAGGTCGGCGGGATCGGAGACCGAGCCCTTCACCGCGCGGGCATTGGGCCCGAGCTCGGCTACTGCGGCGTCGAGTGCTTCCTGCCGCCGGCCGAAGATGAAGACGAAGGCGCCTTCCTCGATAAAACGCTTTGCTGCTGCCCGGCCGATGCCGGTAGCGCCACCGGTGATCACGGCGGTCTTTCCATTCAGTCTGTTCATGTCATGCGTCCTTCGAAACAAAAGCGAGAAATACGATTCTGGACCTCTTGATCCATGAAGCCAATTGACTGAATATCTATAGTTACCATCTACTTTTTAGATACCTATGCTCGATAACGTCACCATCAATCAACTTCGGGCCTTCGTTGCTGTGTGTGACGAGGGAAGCTTTTCCGGGGCGGCACGGGAGCTAAGGCGTGCACAGTCGGCGATCAGTCACGCGATCAACGCGCTCGAGAGCGCCTTCGATGTGTTGCTGTTCGAACGCAACGCCCGCAAAGCCACGCTTACCGCAGCGGGCCGCAGTCTCCTGCCTGATGCTCGCGGGGTGATCTCGCGCACCGAGGAAATGAAGATGCGCGCGGTTACGATTGCCGAAGCCGGGGTGCCACAGGTCTCGATTGCAGTGGATACCTATTTTCCGCGCGCGCACCTGATTGAATGTCTGCGCAGGCTGCAAGCGGACTCTCCGACCGTTGCGATCAATCTGCGCATGACGACCATGCAAGGCGGCGAGCGCCTGGTTCTCGAAGGAACGTGCGCATTGGCGGTGACGATCACCGACGTGCCGGAGCTGAGCCCAGCTACCATAGAAAGGCAGCATTTATGTGAAGCGCAAATGGTGACCGTCTGTGCGCCATCGCATCCGCTGGCTGCAATCGCGGGGCCGATCCCGCGGGAGGAATTTGGCCGGCACATCCAGCTCGTCGTAACCGACAATCAGCCCGATGCGGAAAAGACCCAACTTGGGGTCGCCGGTGAACGGCAGTGGCTGGTGAACGACCTCGGCGCGAAGCACGATTTGCTCAAGGGCGGCTTATGCTGGGGGCACATGCCGCACCATGTGGTTGCGCAAGATCTCGCGAATGGAACCCTTGTCGAACTCCAACGGCGCGCATGGCACATGCCGGCCCTCACGTTCATGATCTCGCAGCGGCGCGGCTACGCGTTTTCCGAATGCGAGACGCGGCTGGTTGCGCTTCTTGGCAATCGTCAACGTTTTTCGAAGGGGGCCGGCAAGCGCTCGGTCTCACGCGCAGGCAAAACTGCGTGAAGGGCTGCTACGCGTGCCGCCTTCGTGATCTGCGACGCGTTCGATGACGTAGTGCAGCTATGCAAAACATTGACGCAGGTTCTTCTCGCCGTTAGCGAGTCCCCGCTACACAACGTAAAGCCAGGCAAGCAATGTGAAGACTGAAAAGAGCGTGGTCATCGAGATCACGGCACCCACCACGTTCTTTTCCACGTCGTATTCGACCGCCAGCACGTACGCACTCTTGGCCGTGGGCACGGCAGCACACACGACGGCGGCAACGGTTGCAGTCCGGTCGAGGCCGGCCGCGAGGCAAAGCCCATAGACCACGAGCGGCATGATGGCCAGCTTGAGCGATGTGAGCAACGCATAGAGGCCAAGCCGCTCGCGCAGTTCGGCGATTGTCAGATCGAGTCCAATGGCGAACAGCGCGCATGGCGTCAACGCTTCGCCGAGAATGGTGAGAAACGACACGAGCGGTCCGTACAGCTCCAAACCGAGGATCGACCAAAGCAGCCCGAAAATCGTCGCGACGATGACGGGATTGGTGGCGATCTGCCGCAGCAGCGTAGCCGTCCGTATGTTGCGCGATGTATCGTAGCGCCCGATTTCGAGCAGCAGAACCAGTATCGGAAACATGACGGCGCCGACAAATACGGTCGCAATCGCCGCCGCGAGCACGCCCGCCTGGCCAAAAAGCGTCTTCAATATAGGCAGCGCGACGAACCCGGTGTTCGTCATCGACACCGCGGCCGCCAGTATTCCGCTCTTCCCGATGCCTGCGCCCCACGCGATTCGCGCGAACAGCATGACCGCCACGAAGCAGATCATGGCGCCGCCGCCGAACGCGGCAAGGAAACGCCAGTCAAGGAGCGAGTGAAGCGACTCGTCGGCGATCGTCAGGAAGACCAGGGAAGGCATTGCCACGTAGTAGGCAAAGCGCATCAGCGGTGCGGCCAGCGCGCGCGGCATGTAGCCGGAAGCGCCGGCAACCCACCCCGTCAGAATGATGGCGAAAATCGGAAGTATGGTGCCGGCGAGATGCATCGTGACCTCCCGTAGCGATGGGACTCGGGCGCTTGACGCTCGTCCCTGACTGGCCGTCATTATCGGAGAAAACGCGGCGCAACGCGCGCATCGATCGACACACTTCGGCGCGGCACGAGCGCGCGCCGCCTCCGCAGTTTTTCTATTGCGCCGTCTGCTGGCGCTGGTATTCGTTCTTTTTCATCTGCAGATACTCTTGCCGGCTCACCTCATGCAATTGGCGCGGGTACTGCTCTGTCGCATCGAACCATGTCGCGAAGCGTTGATCGACGCGTTTGTCGGCAGGCAGGGAAAGCGAACCCAGGTACGCGTCGATGGCGAGGTAATAACGCATCGTATTGCGCTCGACGAGACCGCGCACACCGCCCACGTAATCGCCATTTGACGCCTGCGTAAAGCCCACTTTTGCGCTGCCGACGGTCGCGAGATAGGTCTTCATTGCGATGCGTCCCGCCATGCCGAATCCGTACGAATACGTGAGATGCAGGAACGTGCGTCCTTTGCCGATGTCGACGGCTTCCAGCACGATGCGGTAATCCTTCGTGCTGAGCGGTCCTTCCGCGGCGCTTAGGTCGACCTGGAAGTAGTCGGGGCTCGTTGCAACCGAACGGTAGTCGAGCTGCACACGCGACGTGTCACCGAGTTCCTGTTCCGTCTTCTTGCCGACGTTCATGCTGATGGTCGCGCCATTGCTGCCAGAACTGGCATGACAGTACTTCGTATTCAGATGCAGGATCAGCACATCGCACCAGGTCGCGGGGCCTCGCTGCGGATCGTTGAATGCGCTGTTGACGGTCGCGAACGGATAATCGACAACGGCGTAGATATCGCCCTTCAACGCGCTCTGCGTTTCCTGCGAGTCGAGATGGATCGGGCGATGAAACACATTCGACTTCAGCTGTGGCGCTAGCGTGTCGTACTCGCCTTTGAGCGCGGCGGCATTGTCGTCGGCCCATGTGAGCCCGCCGGGCCAGAGACCCGACAGCGTGAGCGCTACGAGTGCGAGCCGTTTGATGATTCGCGTGATCCGTTGGGTGTTCATAAAAACACGCTCCTGCTGGTTGGATAAATTTCGCGCTCCGGGCAGCGTAGCCGCTCGTTGTCGGAGTGCGGCCTCTCCTAGGAATGTTACAACCGAAGCGGAATCGACAGTCGCTTCGGTCCGTGATCTGCCGGGCAAGCTAGGGCCATCTACTGCATTATCCAATCGGCGCGACCAGGGCGATCAGAACTTCCTGCTGGTCGAGCGTCATCCGTCGCCGTGGCCGTCGCGTGACTGGGTCATCACGGCTGGCGAGGGCGAGCAACTGTGCCTATTCAGGGACTGGCATCCGGCGGTGACGCAGATGATCACAGCGGTGCCGATCAGCAAGCGCTGGGGACTTTTCCATCGCCCTCCGCTCGGCCGATGGAGCAAGGGCCGCGTGACCCTGATCGGCGACGCCGCGCATGCGCTCGTGCCACACCACGGTCAAGGCGCCAACCAGTCGATCGAGGATGCCGTCGTGCTGGCCGAGCAACTCGTCAGGGCTGGTCCAGGCAATTGGCGTGAGGCGCAGGAAGCCTGCGAGCGCTTGCGCCTGAGCCGCACGCGCAAGGTGCAGTACGCGTCGATTGCCACTGCGGACGTGCTGCATCTGCCCGACGGGCCGGCCGCGCACGCGCGCAACACGCGCCTCGGCGCACGCGGCAGTGTGCTGAATCATCTGGACTGGATTCACGGTTTCGACGCCCTTACAGAAGAGCCGAACGAACGTCAGGGTGGTACCTGGCTTTAAAGCCACGATGCTTGCTTGCTAGCTGAGGCGGCGCGAAGACTTTCTGCGCGGCGCGCGTAAGCGCAGGGTAAAAACGTGAACGCCGAAAAGCCCACAACCGTGCCGTGAAGGTTGCGGGCTAACCAATTGCAGTTTGCAAACAGGCACTCAGAACCGGTAACTCAGCCCGATCTGCAACACCGGATAGAGCTTGTAGCGCTCCACCTTGTCGCTGATCTTGCGTTCCTGCTCGTCGATGTTCGACTGCGGGGTGAACATCGAATAGATCGCCGGCACGTTGTAGCTGGCGCGCGGACGCCCGTACGCCACGCCGAGATCGAACGTCATGCCGAAGCCCTTCGAGACCGGCTTGTGACCGTAACCGATGCCCAGGTAAGGCATCACGCGCGGCAGCGTGACCGTCGCCGAAGGCGCGGCGCCGACGGCAGGCACGAAGTCGTCGCCGATCTTGTAGTTGCCTTGCGCGTTCGGCACGGCATGCGCGCTCAGTTCGTCGTCGTTGACGAGCGCGCCGGCTGTCACGCGAAAGCCGCTGGAGCTGAACGGGAACAGATCGAGATACAGGCCGCCTTGCAGGAGTTTCAGATGGCCGTCGTACTGGTTGTCGTTGGCGTGGACCGAATGCGACAGGCCGAAACCCTCGATTTCCGCGTGCACGCCCGCCCATGAATTCAGCGGCAGCGCCGCTCCGACACCGGCGCCGAGCGTACCGCCATGCACATACACCTCCTGCGCCTGTGCTGCACCTGCCATCACCGTCGCTGCCATCGCGACCACAGCCGCATTTTTTACCCGTTTCACCGCACCGTCTCCCGACAAGGATTATTTCCGTGTGGCGACTGTACGGTTTAACCATGCAGTTCAAATGAACGAATAGCGGGCAGTTATGGCAGTTCCTCGCGCTCAAGTTTTATGGTTGGAAGAAAACGGAATTTATGACCTGTAATTCCTGCCGAACTGGCGATTCAATCGCAAGTGGTGCGCAGAATAGCCCTGTTTTAAAGGGCTATTCGGTGAATCGAACAGAATGCCGCGCTTAGATAATGACGCTCGCAGAAGACCCGTCCGCCACGCACACGGCATTCGAGAAATGGGTCATTCATCTGATAAAAGGAGCGCGTCGCGCTTCATTTTGCGTGTGTCGTGATGTGTGCGCGACCGGCTTTATGGATCTGGAGCAGTCATGGTTTTGTCTCAGGCGTCGCGATCGTTCGGCATCGCGGTCGTTGCAGCCGCAACGGCTTTATTGAGCGCGTGCGGTGGTTCGGGCGGCAGTAGCGCCAGTACCGGCAGCAACGTGCTGAAGTTGTCTTCGGCGGTGCAAAGCGAGCATGTCGCGCGCTATGCCGGCGCGTTCGGCATGTTGTCGGGGCCGGGCGTCGCGGTGATCTATACCTCGGTGGTGCAGTCCCTGGTGACGGGTGTCACGGCCGGCACGCCCAATAGCACGACCGCTTGCCCGGTCGGCGGTTCGATCAGCGTGGCGACACAGAGTGCGGGCGCGAGCGGCCTGCAAAGCGGCGAGACCGCGGCCGTCAGCTTCAATCAGTGCGTCGGCCAGGTGAAGGCGCCCGGCGTATCCGACAGCGCCTCGATTACCGGCACGGTGAGCGTGCAGATTCTGAGCTCGCAGGGCGTGGTCGGCAAGGCGTCGAACGACTGGTCTTATACCGCCGTTGAAACGGCCAACGCGTTGACGCTCGTTTCCGCGAACAGTACGACGGTGGTGAACGGCACGGTCAGCTTCACCATGAGCTACGACGCGAAGACGGGCGTCACCACCACCACCGCGAGCGCGCCGACCGTGACGCTCAGCCGCGCGCAGCCGGCGGGTTCGGGCAACATCAGCGGCACCATCACGATCACGTCGCTGAATTACTCGCGCGTGCACGGCACGAATCCGGTCACGGACACGCTCACCACCAGCGGCAGCATTAGCGTGAACGTGGCCGACGCGGTGATCGCCTTCAACGTCGCGACGCCGGCGCCGGTCACGATCAGCGGCGGCAATGTGCAGGCCGGGGTGATCCAGCTGTCGACGAGCGATACCGTCGAGACCATCACGCCGAAAGACGCGTCGACGGTCGGCATCACGGTGACATCGAATGGGCTGACGGGGACTTACACGGAAAGCGTGGACACGTTCCGCTCGCTGGTGAGCGGCTGAGCGAAGAAGCGCACTGACGTGGAAAGCGGGGGGCGGGTTGCGGCAACGTGACGGTCGAAAGACCGGTTGCCGCAACCTTGAGACGCATGCGCGAAAAACATGCGCGAAAAGCGCTTACTGCTTGATGCCTTCGGCCTGAATGTGCAGCGTGGTCTGCATCTTGAAGCCGTAGGTCTTGCCGAAGTCGACGCCGAAGTCGTCGCGATTGAACGTCGCGGTCGATTCCGTGCCGCACACTTCACGCTTGAGCATCGGGTTCACGAAGCACTTGAACGATTCGATCTTCAGATTGACCGGCTTGGTGATGCCGTGCATTGTCAGCGTGCCGATCACTTCCACCGGCTTGTCGCCGTCGAAGCGGATCTGCGTGCCCTTGTAGGTCGCGGTGGGGTACTTGGCGGCGTCGAAGAACTTGTCCGTGACCAGTTCTGCGTCGAGCTTGTCGTTGCCGATATCCACCGAGCTCATGTCGATCGTCACGTCGACCGTGCCGGTCTTCGCCGCGCGATCCAGCACCACGGTGCCGCTGCTCTTCTTGAACTTGCCGCGCCAGATCGACAGGCCGCCGAAGTGGTCGGTTTCAAAGCTCGGGTAGGTGTGGGTCGGGTCGAGCTGATAGGTATCGGCTGCCATGGCGTTGAACGACAATGCGGCGGCCAGCGCGCCTGCGGCGAGCAAAAGTTGTTTCTTCAAGGTGTTCTCCAGGTTTCAGATAGTGCTGCGACGCTTCGTGTAGAGTTATTTCTTCGAAGCGACGAGGTGAAATTTGATGACGACTTCGTCGGCGACCACCGACGTGTCTTTCCATTCGCCGGTGCCGACGTCGAATTGCGAGCGCTTGATCGGCAACGTGCCGTCGAAGGTCTGCGTGGCGCCCTGGCTGGCGATGGTGACGGGCACCACGACGGTTTGCGACTTGCCCTTGATGGTGAGCTTGCCGGTGATCTTGTACTGGTTGCCGCCCGCCGGCGCGATCGCGCTGGAGACGAAGGTCGCGGCGGGGAAGGTGGCGCTGTCGAACCACTCCTTGCCTTGAGCCTGCTTGTTGTAGTCTTCGGCGCCGAGATCGTAGCTGCCGGTGTCGATCGACACATTGGCGCTGCCGGCGGTCGGCTTGGCCGGATCGAAATTGAGTTGCGCCGAGAACTTCCTGAACTTGCCGTCGACGGGCACGTTCATCTGTTTCGTGGTGGCGATCACGCTGCTTTTGCTCGTGTCGATATCGGCATGCGCGAGACTTGCGCCGAACAGCGAGAAGGCCGCGATGCCGGCGAGCGTCATGCGTTGAACGGAGTGGTAAAGGTTTGTTTTCATGGTGGTACGCATCCTATCGAACCCGCGTGCGTTGATTGCGCACCGCTGGGAATTAGATTGCCAACAAGCCGTAGCCAATCGCCGGCTATTACTTGAGGAATGGAATCATCCGGGCCAGCAATCCGTCGCGGTCGACGAATTGATGCTTGAGCGCCGCCGCCACGTGCATCGCCACCAGCGCGAGCAGCGTGTAATTGAGCAGGATGTGGACGGTGCGCAGGCTCGCCTTGAGCGCCTGATCCGGGCCGATGATGGTCGGCAGCGGCACGATGCCGAGATACACGACCTGAATGCCGGCGGCGGAACTATAGAAGTAGCCGGACAGCGGAATTGCCAGCATCAGCACGTACAGCACGCCGTGCACCAGGTGGGCGGCGGCCTTCTGCCACGCGGGCGTGGCGCTGTCGAGCGCCGGCGCGCGGTGGGTGGCGCGCCACAGCACGCGGGCCACGGCGAGTGCGAACACGGTCACGCCGATCCACTTGTGCCAGGAGAAATACTTCAGCTTGGTGGGCGTGAAGCCGGGAATATCGGTCATGATCCAGCCGATATAGAAGCCGCAGATAATCAACGCCGCGATCAGCCAATGCAAGGCAATGGCGGCGCCGTGATAGCGGTCTGAACGGACAGGGCTGGAATTCATACTTTGACGTTTTAGGGTTATCGGGTATCGGGGTATGGCAGGTGAAGGCGAATGGTAGGGATGCCAATGAAAACTGAATAGCCGGGGAGAAGGGAACAGATTGTTGTAGCCGTGACGCTAATGTCGCTGGAATAAAACGGTGCGGCGGCTGTAATGGGCCGGTTGGTCGTCCGCTGTGTTAATTTGCCGGCTGAACCGCGAGGAGAGTTGAGACCGATGAACAGGCTTGAGAACAACAATATCGCGCTGGGCGCGGATTTTCTGCGGCACGAGATGACACCCGCGGCATCTGCCGCGGCCGGGGTGGAAGGTTACATGGAGCACGATGCGGCTGTCTACCGCACGCTGCTCGAATCGACCAAGGCGATTCCATGGAAGATCGACTGGGCGACCATGGAGTTCGCCTATATCGGCCCGCAGATCGAAGCCTTGCTGGGCTGGGCGCCGTCGAGCTGGAAGACCGTGCAGGACTGGGCCGCGCGCATGCATCCCGAGGACCGCGAGAAGGTGGTCGAATTCTGTGTCGCGCAATCGCAGGCGGGCACCGATCACGAAGCGGACTACCGCGCGTTGACGAGCCGGGGTGAATACGTGTGGCTGCGCGACGTGGTGCATGTGGTGCGCGACGCGCGCGGCGACGTGGAGTCGCTGGTCGGCTTCATGTTCGATATCAGCGAGCGCAAGAAGACCGAGGAGAAGCTGGCCGCGTTGCAACGGGAACTCGAGGCGCTGTCGTTCAAGGACAGCCTGACGGGTGTCGGTAATCGCCGCGCGTTCGACGCCAGCCTGGAGCGCGAATGGAGTGCGGCTTTGCGTCACGCGGCGCCGCTTTCGCTGGTGATGGTCGATATCGACTTCTTCAAGTCGTACAACGACTACTACGGCCACGTGCAGGGCGACGAGTGCCTGAGGCGGGTGGCGGGCGTGCTGAGCAGCGCGGTGCGGCCGGGCGACTTTGTCGGCCGCTTCGGCGGGGAAGAGTTCGTGCTGCTCCTGCCGAACACCGGCGCCGACGCCGCTCGCCAGGTGGCCGAGCGTTGCCGCAACCGCATTGCGGCTGAAGAGATCGCGCATGAGCGCTCGCCGTTCCGGCAGACGGTGACCGCCAGCTTCGGCGTCGGCACCACGATTCCGGCCGGCGCAGCCGATCCGGTGGCTTTCGTCAATCTGGTCGATACGCAGCTGTACCACGCGAAGGACAACGGCCGCGATTGCATTGCGGCGGTGAACCGCGTGGGATGAAGCGCGCGCACCAGCACGGCCACAGGCGCGCAACTTGCTTTTTCGGCGCCTGCGGCCGCCGCCTCATCGGCACGCTCGCCCGGCCAGACCGGACATCGCGCTCGCGCGTCATCAACCATTCAGAGTTCGCCAAGTGAATTCCGTTTTCCTCTCCTGGGGTATCGCCGCCGCCGCCACGGCCGGCGTCATCACCCGGCCGTTCAAATGGCCCGAAGCCGTGTGGGCAGTGGCCGGTGCGCTGCTGCTGGTCTTGCTCGGGCTGTTGCCGGTTCATCTGGCGCTCGAGGCGATCGGTAAGGGCACCGACGTCTATCTGTTCCTCTTCGGCATGATGCTGCTGTCGGAAGTGGGGCGCCGTGAAGGTCTGTTCGACTGGGTTGCCGTGCTCGCGGTCAATCACGCGCAAGGTTCGCCGCGCAAACTCTTCCTGCTGGTCTACCTGGTCGGCGTGGTGATCACCGCGTTTCTTTCGAACGACGCCACCGCCGTCGTCCTCACGCCGGCCGTGTTCGCCGCCGCAAAGAAGGCGAAGACGCATCCGCTGCCCTTGCTGTTCGTCTGCGCGTTCATCGCCAATGCGGCGAGCTTCGTGCTGCCGATCTCGAATCCCGCCAACATCGTGCTGTACGGCAATCACACGCCCGCGCTCGGCGCCTGGCTGACGCGCTTCACGCTGCCGTCGCTGCTGTCGATCGTCGCGACCTACGTGATGCTGCGCTGGACCCAGCGCGACGCGCTCGCCGGTACCTGCGAGGCGAATCTCGATCCGGTCGAACTGTCGGCGAGCGGCCGCGTGGCGCTCGCGGGCATCGCGGTGACGGCCGCCGTGCTGCTGACAGTCTCCGCGTTCGACGTTCCGCTCGGCATGCCGACCGCGATACTCGGGGCGCTGACCGCGCTGATCGTGCTCATTCTGGAGCGCAAATCGCCGCTGCCGATGATCCGCGAAATCTCGTGGAGCGTGCTGCCGCTGGTCGCCGCGCTGTTCGTGCTCGTCGAAATGCTCGATCACACCGGTGTGATCACGGCGGCGGCGCAACTCACGCGGCGCGCCGCGCAGCAGCACGAACTGGCCACGGCGGGCTGGGCGGGCGCTGTCATCGCGTTCGGCAGCAACCTGATGAACAACCTGCCGGCGGGTCTGATCGCCAGTTCGACGGTGATGCAGGCGCACAGTCCGGAGCGTGTGATCGACGCGCTGCTGATCGGCGTCGACCTCGGCCCGAACCTGTCCATCACCGGTTCGCTGGCGACGATCCTCTGGCTCAACGCGATTCGCCGCGAAGGCGAAGACGTGAGCTTCATGAAGTTTCTGAAAGTGGGCGCGCTGGTGATGGTGCCGGCGCTCGTGCTCGCGCTCGGCGCGCGGATTCTGACGGGTTGAGGGAGCGAATCTCGCTGCGAGGGCGGCGGCGGGTCTGGGCCGCCGCGTTATCACTGCTTTAACTCCGCGTTACCACCGCGTGCCGGTGGGACGCAACCGCGGCTCGGCTAACGACGCATCGTCCGCTTCCGTCAGCGAGCGCAGCGTCGCCTCCAGCCGTGCGATGCGCGCGCGCTGTATCGGCATCAACGTCGGTCTGGGTAAATTTCGCAGGCGACTGTGCCAGTACGACAGCGGAATGCGATCGTTGGTGGAGATCATCCCGAACACCCGTTCGAGGTGGGCGATCTCCTTGTCGAGTTCCTGATAGTTCATCTGATGTTTCCACAAAGGCTGGTGGCCTGACCGAAATCCACCCGGCAGGCCGCTCGCGATTCCTGATTCCTCTGGTTGGACGGACATGTCCAACGAACGGACGTGCGCCAGGCCATCAACAGCATTGAGCATGCGATGTTCCACATCCGCTGGGACGGAATCGCGCTGCGTTCGGCCTTTCTCTATAACCGCGATACCCACCGCTTTATTCCAGGGGCTCATTCAGAGTTTGCAGCGCGATTCGCGCTCCACATCGCGCCACCGTAGTGGTCAGGACAGGGGGAATCCACCAGGCGTTGCTGGCGGCCGCATGTCCTATGCTGGTTCCACGGCCTGGGCCGTACCTGGCACATTCGCCGGCGACACGCCGGGCGCGCCTAACGCGGCATCATCATGACGGGCTGGGCGTAGGTCACCGCGGGGGCGGGTACGACCGCGTAGTTGGTCGGCGCGGGGACGACGACGGTGGTGTACAAGGGAACGGGCTTCGGCGCCGTCACGGTGGCCGCGACCGGAACCGCCACCGGCAGCGGCACCGGCGGAGGCGCCACCACGTACACGGGGTTGACCGGCACGGAGTAGTAGACCGGGCGCGGCGGCGGGGCGTAGACCACGGCAGCGGGCAGATAGACGACTACGCGGGCGGACGCCGTCGACGAACAGGCGAGGCCGATGGCGGTGACAGTTGAGGCGCAGACAAGACGGATGGTCAATTGGTACTCCTGATGCGTTGAGCAGTGCGAGACGTCTTCAGCTGAAGACGCGGGCCGGCTGATACGGGTCACGTGGTAACTCAGCCGTTGCGGCGAGGCGCTGTTGGCGCCGGCAGACGAAAGATACGCAAAGCGCCGTCAAAACGGCATTGCAAACTCATTTCATTCCATGTCACGCGGCGGCGGGGCTTGGGCATGACTGCGGGTGCAGGGCGTGCCTGCTGCATTGCGGCATCGCGCTGTGGCGGTATTCGTGGTCGCTCACGGCGACGCCTCAAAAGCCATGACATAAATCGACATGATTCTGAAGTTGCCTTGCGACGGCGCTTCCCCAAGAATTCGGCCTGTCATCGAAACGGATCGCGGCAAACGGCAGGCGACGCTCGGTGGCTCAATCGAAGGAGTCAGTCATGAAGAAGTTGATCGCTATCGTGTTGCTGTGCTGCGCATCCACTGTGACGTTCGCACAGGCCGCGCCGCAAGGCGGCAACCCGCAGCGCATGGAGCGCATGGCGCAGCAGCTGCAATCGCGCTTTGCGAATGCCAATACCACGCACGACGGCAAGCTCACCAAAGACCAGGCCGCCGCCGGCATGCCGATGGTCGCCAAGCACTTCGACGAAATCGATACGCAGAAAGCGGGCTACATCACCCTGCCGCAGATCGAGGCATTCATGCAGGAACGCGGGGCAGCGCACTGAGCCGCGCGGGCATCGGTGGGACCATGGGGCCGTGGCGCGGCGCGGTGTGCCGCCTGCGCGCGAGCCGTCCTGCCGAATCCTCAGCCGTCCTCCGAAACCAATAAAAACGCGCGATGAAACCTGCCACGTCCCGCCATCTGCGTATCGCCGGCGCGTCGATCGTCGTATCGATCAGCGCGGCGCTCAGCGGTTGCGTGAGCGTCGGCCCGGATTTCAAACAGCCAGAAGCGACGCTTGAAAACCAGTGGCTCGAAAGTCTGCCCCGCGCGGCGCAGGCGACGCCTGCCGCGCAAGCGGCCTGGTGGACCGCATTCAACGATCCCGTGCTCACCGCGCTGGAGCAGCGCGCGTATGAGCGCAACCTGTCGCTGCAAGTGGCCGGCCTGCATATCTTCAAGGCGCGCGCGCAGCTCGCCACCAGCGCCGAGAATCTGCTGCCGCAGTCGGGCAGCGTGTCGGTGGGCGCCGACCATATCAACACGAGCGGCGTCGGGCCGATTCCGCCGGCGCATTTGTGGGCCGAGCATTTGCGCGCGAACGTGGGCTGGGAGATCGACTTCTGGGGCAAATACCGCCGGCAGATCGAATCGGACCGCGCGCAATTGCGCGTCTCGGAAGCCGCCTATGACAACTCGCTGGTGTCGCTGTTCGGCGACGTCGCCAATGCCTACATCGATCTGCGTGCGCTCGAACAACGCATCGTCGTCGCGCAGCAGAATCTGAAGTCGGTCCAGCAGAGCCTCACGCTGACCCAGGCGCGCTACAAACACGGTGCGTCGAGCCAGCTCGATGTCGAACAGGCCGCCACGCTGGTGGCGGAAACCGAGGCGCAGATTCCGCCTCTCATCAAGGCGCGCGCGCAGGATCGCGACACGCTCGCCGTGCTGCTCGCCGATCCGCCCGACGCCGTCGACGCGCAGCTCAAAGGCAGCAGTGCGATTCCCGTGCCGCCCACGCAGATCGATGTCGGCATTCCCGCCGATCTGCTGCGGCGCCGGCCCGACGTGCGCCAGGCCGCGCTCAACGCGGCGGCGCAATCGGCGCTGATCGGCGCGGCCAAGGCGAAGCTGTATCCGTCCTTGTCGTTGACGGGCCTGTTTGGGCTGTCGTCGGGTGAACAGCATGGCATTGGCTTGACGCAATGGGGCAGCAAGACCATTGGCCTGTTTTCCGCGGGCATCACGCTGCCGATCCTCGATCGCGGCCAACTGAAAAACGCCGTGCGGATTCAGGATGCGACCTTTCAGGAGGCCGTGCTCGATTATCAGAACACGGTGCTGCAGGCGCAAAAAGATGTGGAAGACGCGATTGCCGGGCTGCGCACCTCGCTCGACGCGCTGGCTGCGTCGGCGCGCGCGTCGGATGCCTCGCAGCGCGCGCTGCGGCTCGCCAACGCGCAGTATCGCTCGGGCTCGGTTACTTACGACACGGTACTCGACGCGTCGCGCTCCGCCTTGCGTGACGGCGATTCGCTCGCGCAGAACCAGGGGCTCGCCGCGCTCGCTGCGGTAGCGTTGTATCGCGCGCTCGGCGGTGGCTGGGAAGTGGCGCAAGGGCAGCAGGTGGTGAGCGAACAGATTGCCGAACAGATGGCGCGGCGCACGGATTGGGGACGCCTGTTGAACCCGCCCGCGAACTCCGCATTGGCGCGCGCGAGCGGAGGCGAGCCCGAGAATGGGAAATAACAGAATGGCGGAAAAGAGTCTGATAAGCAGACGTGTCGCGGCGGGGATGTGCATCGTGCTTGGCATGGCGCTGGCCGCTTGCCGCGACGGCAACGCGCCTGCCGCCCAGAATGCGCCCTTGCCGCAAGTGAGCGTGATGCGTCCGCAGCCGCGCGAGGTGCGTGAGCAACTCGACCTGAGCGGCACGGTCGCGCCTTCGGCCACCGTCACGCTGGTGGCGCGCGTGCAGGGCGTGCTGAAGGAAATCGGTTTCAGTGACGGCGCCAACGTCAAGCAGGGGCAGTTGCTGTTTCGCATCGAGCCGGACACGTACCGCGCGCAGCTCACTTACGACCAGGCCGAACTCGTCAACGCCGAACAGGAATTGACACGCCAGAAGCAGCTCACGGCCGATAACGCGACCTCGGAGTCATCGTTGCAGAAAGCGCAGACCACGCGCGACCAGGCGCTCGCCAAACGCGACATGTCGCGCATCAATCTCGGCTATACGGAGATACGTGCGCCGTTCTCCGGACGCATCGGCGCGCGGTCGTTCGACGTCGGCAATCTGGTGGGCGCGTCCGATTCCACCAAGCTCGCCACACTGGACCGCATCCAGCCGGTGTACGTGAATTTCACGCTGAACGAACGCGACGCGAACCGCATCGGCCTGTTCACCAAGCCGCCGCGCACGGTGCGGGTGAACGTGCTCGGCGCGCCGGCCGGCAAGGGCGAGGACGCCGCGCTGGAATTCGTCGATACACGGGTCGACTCCAGCAGCGGCGCGATCAGACTGCGCGCGGACATCGCCAACAAGGATGCGCATCTGATTCCGGGCATGTCGGTCGAGGTGCATATTCCCGCCGGCGCGCCGCAAAACGTCTTGCTGGTGCCCGACACCGCGTTGCTGCGCGAGCAGGCCGGCGCTTTCGTGCTGGTCGTGAACAGCGCGAGTGTGATCGAGAAACGCGCGGTGGTGACGGGCGGACTGTTCGGCTCGCTGCGTGCAATCACCTCCGGCCTGAACGCCGGCGATCAGGTCGTGACGGGCGGCGCGCTGGCGGTGGCACCGGGCACCAAGGTGCAGGTGGCGGCCGCCGGGATGCAGGGCCAGTCATGATCCGCTTCTTCGTCGAGCGGCCGGTTTTCGCCAATGTGATCGCACTGATCGTGATGCTGCTCGGCGCCGTTGCGCTGATCAATCTGCCGATCGCGCAATATCCGCCCATTACGCCGCCCACCGTGCAAGTGGTGGCGCGCTTTCCCGGCGCCAGCGCCGCGACGCTGATCGACCGCGTGGCGCTGCCGATCGAAACCCAGGTCAACGGCGTGGAAAACGCGCTGTACATGCAGTCGACCAGCACCAACGACGGCACCTACACGCTCACGGTCACGTTCGCCGTCGGCACGGATGTCGACAAGGCGCAGGTGCTGGTGCAGAACCGCGTCTCGGCGGCGACCGCGCAATTGCCGCAGGCAGTGCAGCAGCAGGGCGTGACCGTGCGCAAGCGTTCGACCGCGATTCTGCAGCTCTACACGCTGCAATCGCCGGATCCAAAATACGATTCGCTGTTTCTGAGCAACTACGCGGTGATCTATCTGCGCGACACGCTCGCGCGTTTGCCGGGCGTGGGCGACGTGACCGTATTCGGCACGGGGCAATACAGCATGCGCGTCTGGCTTGATCCGCAGAAGCTGAGCGAGCGCAATCTGACCGCCGCCGACGTGATGAACGCGATCCAGAGCCAAAGCAAGGACGTGAGCGCGGGCCAGCTCGGTTCCGAGCCGAACTCGGGCGGCCAGGCTTTCCAGCTCACGGTGACGATGCGCGGCGCGCTTTCCGACCCGCACGAATTCGACGACATCATCGTCAAGGCCGATCCGGATAACGGCGGCCATTTCGTGCGGATTCGTGATGTAGGGCGTACCGAACTCGGCTCGTCGAGTTACGGGCAGTTCTTCAATCTCGACGGCAAGCCGGCGGCGGGCATCGCCATTTATCAGTTGCCCGAAGCGAATGCACTGGAAGTGGGCAACGCGGTGAAGGCAACCATGGCGCGTCTGGCGAAAGACATGCCGAAAGGCGTCAGTTATCAGTTGCCGTTCGACACGACCACCTTCGTGCGGCAATCGGTGATCGACGTGTACAAGACGCTGTTCGAAGCCGCCTTGCTCGTGCTCGCGGTGATCCTGCTGTTTTTGCAGAACTGGCGCGCGATGCTGGTGCCGGCCACGACGATTCCGGTGACTATCATCGGCACGTTCGGCGCAATCTATATGCTTGGCTTCTCGATCAACCTGTTGACCTTGTTCGCGATCGTGCTGGCCATCGGTATCGTGGTGGATGATGCGATCGTGGTGGTGGAAGGCATCACGCAACATATCGAGCAGGGCAAGACGCCGAAGCAGGCCGCCATCGACGCGATGCATGAACTGCTCGGGCCCATCATCGGCATTACGCTGGTGCTGATTTCGGTGTTTTTACCGTCGGCGTTTCTCGGCGGCGTGACCGGACAGATGTACCGTCAATTTGCGCTGGTGGTCGTGGCCACCACGGTGATCAGCGCGATCAATGCGGTGACGCTCAAGCCGGTGCAAAGCGTGCGCTGGCTGCGGCATGCGCGGCCCGGCAAGCCGAATATCGTGTATCGCGTGTTCGACAAGGGTTATGTTCGAGTCGAAAAGGGCTACGTGCGCGTGGTGTCGTGGTTCGTCGCGCGCTGCGGGCTTGCGCTGGTGATCGCGCTGGTACTCGGCGCGGGCTCCGCGTTTCTGCTCACGCGCATTCCAACCAGCTTCATTCCGCTCGAAGATCAGGGCTACGTACTGATCGCCGCACAACTCGCCGACGCCGCTTCGCTCGGACGCACGCGCGAGGCGAGCACGCAGATCGAGAAACGCATTGGTGCGATTCCTGGCGTGAGTCACGTGGTGTCGATCGGCGGCATCTCGCCGTTGGACAACAACGCCTCGCTGCCGAATTCCGCGCTGATCTACGTCACGCTCGACGACTGGAGCAAACGCGGCAAAGGGCAAGACCTGCGCTCGTTATATTTGCGAATGAACAGCGAACTGGCGAAGCTGCCCGATATCCGCTCCGTGGTGATCGTGCCGCCGCCGATCCAGGGACTCGGCAACAGCGGCGGCGTGCAGATGCAGGTCATGCTGACCGACGGCTCGCAAAACTATCAGCGCCTGCAGGACGCCACCGATGCCTTGATCGCCGGCGTATCGAAACGCCCCGAATTGCAGCGCGTATTCAGCCCGTTCCGCGCGTCCGTGCCGACTGTCGAACTCACGCTCGATCGCGCCAAGGCGGAGTCGCTGCAAGTGCCGGTCGGCAATGTGTTCGATCTGCTGCAGGACTATGTCGGGTCGAGCTACGTGAATCAGTTCACGACCTTCAATCATACGTTCCCGGTGTTCGTGCAGGCGGACGGCGCATTCCGCCGCGAAACCGACGACATTCGCCGCTTGCAGATCCGCAGCAACAGCGGCCACATGGTCGAGCTAGGCACCTTCACCGACGCGCATACGAGCGTCGGCCCGGCGGTGGCGACGCTGTATAACCTCGCGCCGGCCGCGGCTATCAACGGCAATCCGGCGGCGGGCTACAGCACGGGCGACGCGATCAAGGCGTTCGAGCAGGAAGCCGCGCGCATTCTGCCCACGGGCATCGGCTATGAATGGACCGCGATGTCGTATCAGGAGAAACTGGTCGGCAATTCGGCGTACTGGGTGTTCGCCGTGGGCGTATTGCTGGTGTTCTGCGTGCTGGCCGCGCAATACGAAAGCTGGCTGCTGCCGGTCGCCGTGGTGCTGGCGGTGCCGCTCGCCTTGCTCGGCACGGCGGGCACGCTCGCCGCGCTCGGCGCCGCCAACAACCTGTACACGCAGATCGGTCTCGTGCTGCTGATCGCGCTGTCGGCGAAGAACGCGATCCTGATCGTCGAATTCGCGCGGCATCTGCGCGCGCAGGGTGTCGGCATAACCGAGGCGGCGATCGAAGCCGCGCGCCTGCGGTTCCGGCCGATCATGATGACCTCGTTCGCGTTCATTCTCGGCGTGGTGCCGCTCGTGATCGCCACCGGCGCGAGCGCCAGCGCGCGACGCTCGCTCGGGATTGCGGTATTTTCGGGGATGCTCGCTTCCACCTGCATCGCCGTGCTGTTCATTCCGTCGTTCTACGTGCTGTTGCAGCGCCTGGGCGAACGGCACGCGGCACGGAAAACGCCGCCCGACGCCTAGCCTGAATCGAGGAGCATTCGCATGGATCGCCCCGCCAAAATCATCGTGCTCGACGACGAAGTCGAATTGCGCAACATGCTGCAGCGCTTTCTGCGCGGGCACGGCTTCGACGTGCGCGTCGCCGAGGATGGCAAGCGCCTCGACCGCTATCTGGAGCGCGAGCCCTTCGATCTGCTGGTGCTCGATCTGATGATCGGCGAAGAAGACGGCCTCGCCATTTGCGCCCGCCTGCGCGAGCAGGGCCAGACCTTGCCGATCCTGATGCTGACCGCGAAGGGCGACCCGCTCGACAGAGTGGTCGGCCTCGAAACCGGCGCCGACGACTACCTCGCCAAACCGTTTCTGCCGCGTGAACTGGTGGCGCGCATCAACGCGCTGCTGCGCCGCCAGAAGCTCGCCTCGGGCGATGTCACCGTCACCTCGCAAAGCGTGAGCTTCGGCGATTTCTCGCTCGATATCGTCAAGCAGCAGCTGTCGCGCGCGGGCGAGTTGCTGGAGATTCACTCCGCGCAGATGCTGCTGCTGATCGCGCTGGCGTCGTCGCCGAACCGGCCGGTGAGCCGCGACAATCTGCTGGCGCGCGCGCGGGGCCGCGATCACGATGCGCTCGATCGCAGCATCGACGTGCAGGTGCTGCGGCTGCGGCAGATCGTCGAGGACGATCCGTCCAAGCCGCGCTTCATCAAGACTGTGTGGGGCGTGGGCTACATGCTGGTCGCGGACGTGGACTCATGACGCGCCCGCTATTGCACCGGTTGCTGCCGAGAACGCTGCTCGCGCGCAATATCGCGCTGCTGATCGCGCTCGTGATGTTGAGCCAGGTGTGCGCGCTCGGTGTGTTGCTGCACTATGTGCAGCGGCCGCGCGTCGAGCGCGCGGCTGCCGTGTTCGCCACGTATGTGACGACGCTCGACAATCTGCTCGCGGCCACGCCGCCCGCGGCGCGCCAAGGCTTGACCGCGCGCCTCGACGCCCGCGCCCAGGCGCCGGACGAAGCCGCTGCCGCGCCGCCGCCGAATCTCATGCGCGCGTACCGCACCTATCAGCGCAACGTGTTTCTCGAGAGCTTGCGCGCGCATTTGCCCGCCGACATGCCGGCGCGCTGGCAAACGCTGGGCGGCCAACGCCTGTGGATCCGTATGCACGCGCCGGCCGATGCGCCGCAAACGCCGTACTGGATCGCGCTGCCGATTCCCGAAGACGCGCAGGGCAACGGACTCGACGCCGCCATCCTGCTGTCGCTCGGACTGGGCGCGCTGGCGGCGTTGACCGGCTACCTGATTCAGCGCCACCTCAACCGGCCGCTTCAGGAGTTGACGCGCGCGGCGCGCCGCGTGAGCGCCGGCGAAACGCCCGCGCCATTGCCGACCGACGGCCCCACGGAAATCGCCGCGGTGAGCGGCGCCTTCAATCAGATGACGCAGGCGTTGCAGCAAGCCGAGGCGACGCGCGCGCTGATGCTCGCGGGCATCTCGCACGACATCCGCACGCCGTTGACCAAGCTGCGTCTCTCGATGGCGATGGCGATGCCCAACGACAGCGACAGCAGCTTCGTGGTCGCCGCCGAATCGTATCTGGACCAGATCGAAACGATCTTGCAGCAGTTCATGGACTACGCCGGCAGCGGTGAGCGCGAGCAGCCGGAGCCCGGCGATCTGAATGCGTTGATCGAACGGCTGGCGGGGGATTTCGCGGGGCTGGGGCACGAGTTCGAGCTGTCGCTCGCAACGTTGCCCGCCGTGCCGTACCGGCCGATCAGCATGATGCGGCTGCTGATGAACCTGATGCAGAACGCGATCGTCTACGGCGGAAGCGGACTGGCGGTGCGAAGCTGGGCTACGCGCGAGGCAGTGTACGTTGCGGTCGGCGATCGCGGCAAAGGTCTTTCAGCTCAGGAGCTGGAACAACTGAAGGCGCCGTTCCAGCGCGGCCGCAATGCGCGTACGCACAGCGGCGGCACCGGGTTGGGGCTGGCGATCGTCGAGCGGATCGCGCGCTTGCATGGCGGCAGTCTGGAGTTTCATACGCGCGAAGGCGGTGGGCTCGAGGTGTGGGTGGTGCTGCCGCTTGGCGCCTCGACACGCTAGACGTGGCGGCGTTCACACGGCGTGCTGTCGAGGCGGGCGCCGTTCACTTCCGGTCGAACCATGCATCCAGCCCGACGCGGAACGCCACGCCCGCGATCACCGGCACGGTCAGCATGAGGATGATGCCGAAGTTCGGAATCTGGTCGCCGTACGTAATCGGACCGTAAAGCACGATGGTCGCGACGATCGCGAAGACCACGACGCCTGCGGCCACCATCAGAAGATTGCGCGCGGCGATCGGCATGACCTTGCGCGGGCCCTTGTGCGGTGCGGCGCTGGCAGCGGGGACTTTGTCGGGTTGGACGGGCATGATGGTTCTCGTGACGAAAAGACAGGCTGCGTGAGGAGCAACCGGGAACCGGACTCCACGAAAGGCGTGCCATCGGCATCATACCAGGGCGCGTGCGTGGCGCGCATTTCATGCCATGCCGGCACGAGGGCGGCGATCGCGCTGAACTGGTAATCCCGTTGATGCGGGGACGCGCCTAACATCAATATAAGCCGGATTACCGGCGGCAGGATAAAGAGCGCGCTGCGGATGATCACGATAGACATCTGCGGCGGCGCCGCACAAACGGGTGATCGCCGGGACGATCGCGACGATCGCGATGTGGTATCGACATGGCCGAACATGCGTCAGAACCTTCGTTCCGGCATAGGTTCAATGGTGATCGTCCGGGAGCGGGCGCTACCCGTGACGGCCACCAGCGGCCAACCCATAAAAGGCGTAGAAGTCTTCAATAGGCGCTTCCACCGCGAGCGCCTGAAGTGGAAAGCAACTCGCCAGATCGCGAACATGCTTCACGTTCGACAACCGCCGGACGAAATCCTCAGCAGCATCAATTCTGACTAGCCCGTTGCGATCCAGAAATTGCCCCCACAAAGGCATGTTGCGAAATCGCGCTTCAGCGACCACGGCGCTCGCGACGTAAGCTTGCGGAAAGCACCGTCGATAAGCCCGCAGGTTATAAAGCCATGAAGTCCCGGCGACGCGTGTCGCTTCCTGCTGGTTATGTGCTACGTGGTCGAAAAGCGCGCGGAGTTCGGCGAGCCGTTCGGGCAAACGGTCGATGCTCAAAGGAGAGATCGCGGCCGGTTCGATATTCCGAAAGTGAACGCGCACGCATGCCGGACCTTGCCTCGCATACGAGAAGCAACCAGACGTCTTGACTATCTGCGCTCGGGGAGCTTCGGTTTTCTGTTCGAGGTAGAAGCGATATGTCCAGTCGGATATGTCGGCCGTTTGGCTCAAGCCATCCGCGTAACGCCGCCACGTTGGATCATCTCGATCAAAGGCCCGACCTAGTCCGAAGCGGACGTAGATATTCGTATAGTCGAGCAACACCTCGTCGATCGGCCTGTCGGTCAGCGCGACTACGACCCGCGCAAAGCGGATTTGCAAAGCAAAGAATTCCTTGCTGTATCGCATCCGGGCATCCTTCATATACACAAAGTGTGTCAGCGCGAGGAGGCGGCATCACCGGCCAAAGCCCACGCCGCTCTCGTCTGTGGCCGCATCAGCAAGTAGAACGCGACTGCGTGCGTCAGCATCAGCAGCGGCACGTAGATGATCGGGATTGCGTAGGTGGCGCCGAACTGCCCAGCCATGGCGGGAAGGTCGAGGCGGGTCGCATGATAATAGTCGACGACGATGTCGGCCGCGCCCACGACATTGAAGGCGAACACAAAGAAATAGAAGATCGGACGCATCCTGAAGGTGAGCAACGCCAGCATGGCCAGCACGCCGGTTGCGAAGTCGGCATAAGCGGCGAACTGGGAGAAGCCGGCCGGCAGATTGGGGCCGACCACGCCCGGAAGGATGAACACAAGCCCGAAGAACCGGAAGCTGTGCAGCGTAGCAATGGCGCGCAGCGCGCCGGCGCGGTCCATCGACTTGAGCCGGGGCAGGACGTACACGACGAGGCAAGGCAACCATGCGACATAGCCGAGAACGAGCTGTGTCTGGAAAAGGATTTCGGGTGACATTGCTGAACTCCTAACAGGTGTTGATCGGCGCGGTATCGAACACTGCGGTCGAGAGGCCGAGCCGGCCCTGCGGAAGATTTCGTCCCGGATGGGCCGGAAGGTTGCACGAGAGTGGGGGGCCATCGCCACGCCGGGAGTCGGCATGCCAGCGCTCCTGATCCGCAAGCAGAGTCTAAGTCCGCTTTCGGCGAGCGACTATCCGCGATAATATTCACGGGTCATGAAGCAGAACTTCACAGTCCGGCAAGGCGCGCTCGACGGTGTCGAGGCGTTTCTTAGCGTGGCCGAGCACCGCAGCTTTCGTCGGGCTGCCGCGCAGCTTGGCGTGACGCCTTCGGCCATCAGCCAGACAATACGCATGCTCGAGGCACGCGTGGGCGCTGCGCTTTTTGTGCGCACCACACGCAGCGTCGGCCTGACGGAAGCAGGCGAACGCTTCCTTTCACGGGCGAAGCCCGCCTTCGAAGAACTCATCGGTGCAAGCGAACTCGCGCGTGAACTCGGACAGAAACCGGCGGGGCTGTTGCGCCTCTCGGTGCCGAGCGCGGCAGTGCCGATCGTGTTGGAGCCGTTGATCGCATCATTTTGCCGGGCTTATCCCGAGGTGGAGGTCGAGGTGGTCGCCAGCGCGGAGTTGGTCGATCTGGCGGCCGAGGGATTCGACGCCGGCGTCCGCATGGGCCAGTTCATCGAAGCGGACATGGTCGCGGTGCGACTGACTCCGCCGTTTCCTTTCATGGTCGTTGGCAACCCTGATTATTTTCGCCGATGCGGCCGGCCGGAGCGCATCGACGATCTGCGAAGCCATCATTGCCTGCGCATGCGTCGCTCGAACGGGGCCATCGCGCCGTGGCCTTTTGTCGACGGCCACAAGGCAGTCGAGGCAATCGTCTCCGGGCCGCTTATCGCGCAAGACTATCCCACACTCCTCGGAGCAGCGATTCGAGGAGTGGGGCTGGCGCACGTGCCGGGGCCAATTGCCGCGGCGCCGATTGCCGATGGCCGAGTGGAAACGGTATTGATGCCGTTCGCCGTCACGACGCCGGGCGTCTTTCTATACCACTCGGGCAGACATCAGGCGTTGCCCAAACTGCGCGCGTTCATCGAGCACGTTAAATTCAATCACTGAGCCTTGTCGCCGCGCGGTGTTATTAGGCGACCATCAGGGTATGCAACCAGCCGGGGTATCGAAAGCGCACAATGAGTAGTGCCGGTTCGCCGCCATTTCGAGCGACGCTCGCACTAACTCATCTTGCGATTGAAGCGTTTGCGCTTATTCGCGGCTGGTTGTCATCTCTCTAGCAACTACTGTAGAGAACTACTGCTGGCCGGCGGCCGGCGAAACGACGCTCGGAGTCGCCAGCGTGTTGTTGGTCTTGGGAGCGCTGGTGCCGGCCGAAGTGCTGTTCCCGCTCGGCAGGCCCGAGTTCGGCGCCGGCCGGCCGGACATGCCGCTATCCGAGTTGGTGCCGCTTGGCGTGCCGTAGCCGCCGTTTGCGCCGTTCATTTGGTTCATCTGGTTTGCCGGGCTAGCGGTGCTGCCCGACGAACCGGCGCCGCTCGAACCTCCGGCCGCCTGTGCGAAAGCGCCGCCTGACAGAGCGAGTGCGGCGACGGCCGCGATTAAGCTTCTGGTTGCCTTGTTCATGATCTGTCTCTCCTTGTAGAACTGGAATAAAGACGCAGACGATTGCCGCCTGCTTGATCACGAATGGAGCACTTACCGTGCCGCGTACTTTGATTTGCAGCTAGCGGATTTTTTTGGGCATCCACCAAGGTCATTACTCCGCTCGGCCGTGCGACTGCAACGGCGGCTAGGCGTGGCATACACCGGATGCCCGCAATCCATGCACGGTTGAAATTACGAAAAGCGCGATAACTCACGCCTATGGCGAGGTGGCTGCGTTAAAGCAAAGGCAATGGAAAAAATCCTAATGGACCTATTTTTTAAACCGCCATCAAAACGGCTCAAGGCGCGTCCTTAATTCCCTCCAGAACGCTCATCAAAGTTCTCGCATTCCGCTGCCCCTGATCCTCGAAGCAATTGTTGAAAATGACATGCGTGCGTCCGGCCCGTCGCGCGATCGCGCGGATCGGGACGGCCAGATCCGTCAGTTCCGCCTCGCTATAGTCATAGTCAAAGCGATCCGCGGCACTCGCCGCGCCAGTCGCGCCCCACGTCTGTGTGTTGCGTCCATGCAGACGCACCATCGCCAGGGCGGGATTCGTCACTTCCCAGACCGTATGCACGCGATTGCTCACGTCCGGCGGTGCGTCGACGATCACATGCACAATGCCGCGCTCGCGCAAAAATTCGAGCGACCATGCCGCATGCTCGTCATCGAACCACGATTGATTGCGAAACTCGGCCGCCATCATGTAGCCCGCCATCCGCGCCCGGCACTCTTCGACCAGCGCGAGGCCGTCCGGCGCGCGCGTGATCCACGGCGCGAACTGAAACAGCACGGCGCCGAGCCGCCGGCTCGCGCGCAGCGGTTCGAGCGCTTCCCGATAGCGCTGCCACAGTTCGTCGCGGATATCGCCCGGCATGTCGCGGTAGTACACGTTCTTCTTGCGCGCGCTGATGATGCCGTCAGGCAGCGCCATCGCAATGTCTCGCGGCAACGCGTCGGGCGATGTCTGATGCCCGGTGAAAAGACGGAACGCCTTGAAGTTGAACGTGAAGCCTTCGGGCGTGCGCTCGAACCACAATTGCGCGTTGCTCGCCGAAGGCATCGCGTAGTAGGCCGAATCTACTTCGACCAGCGGGAACTGCGAGGCATAAAAACGCAGACGTGCCTCGGCGCTGCTGCTGCCGCGCGGATAAAACCGCTTGCAGGCAATCAGCGTCTTGTCGGTCCAGCCTGCGGTGCCGCAGCGAATGTCCATCGGCGGAGTGGGTTGAATGGGCGGCGTGCGTCGCTTAGGATGCTTCTTCGGTGTGATCGATCCAGCCCGCGAGTTCGCGCCGCAGTTCCGCGATATCGAGCGGTTTGCCGAGCAGCCGCGCGCCTGGAATCGCGTCGCCGATCTGCGCACTCTTGCCGTAGCCCGACACCAGCAACACGCGAATGCCCGGCTGCTGCCGCAACATGGCGCGCGCGAGGCAGTCGCCGGACATGCCGGGCAATGTGAGATCGGTGAAGAGGATGTCGAAGTGTTGCGCGGGTACGAGCGGCAGCGCTTCTTCCGCGCTTCCAACCGCAGTGCAATCGAGTCCCAGCGCGTTCAGCAGGTCGTTGAATGCTTCGCGTGAGTTCATGTCGTCTTCGACCAGCAGCACACGAGCCGGCGTGCCGGGCGAGCGCGCCCTCGCCAAAGAAGACTTTGTTTGCGGAATGGCCTCGACCTCGGGCGGCCGGCTTTCCTGACTGGATTCCCCGACGCGGTCGTAAGCGGCGGGCGGCACGCAGGCGGCGATCTGTCCTTCGGCCACGGACGCGGGCAGCGCCATGCCGGCCGCCGCGGCCGCACCGGCGCGCAACACGCCGCGCACCTTGCGGGCGAGATCGTCGCGCCGGTAGGGTTTCGAGAGCAACGTAATACCGGCGTCGAGTTTGCCGTGGTGGACGATTTCATCGCGCGCATAGCCGGAAGTGAAGAGCGTCGGCACCGCGGGCGAGCGAGTCGCGGCTCGCTGCGCGAGTTCCACGCTTTTGATCTTGCCGGGCATCACCACATCCGTGAACAGCAGATCGATCGGCACGTCGCTTTCGATGAATTCGATCGCCGCGTCGCCGCTCGACGCGGTCAGCACCTTGTAGCCGAGTTGCGCGAGCATTTCGACGGCGGTCAGGCGCACGTCGGCATCGTCTTCGACGACCAGAATCGTTTCGCCGCCGCCGCTGGGCGCCTCGGTGTCGTCGACCGCTTCCGAGGTTTCGGCTTCGCAGCAGCGCGGGAAAAACAGCGAGACCGTAGTGCCGCGTCCCACTTCGCTCTCGATCAACGTATGGCCACCGCTTTGCCTGAGAAAGCCGAACACCATGCTCAGGCCGAGGCCGGTGCCGTGGCCGTCGGGCTTGGTCGTGAAAAACGGTTCGAACACGCGTTGCAGGATCTCGGGCGGCATGCCGGCGCCGCTGTCGGCGACGGAAAACACCACGTATTCACCCGGCGACAGTTCGGGTTTGTCCTGGCAGAACGTGGTGTCCAGCACGCGGTTGGCCGCTCGCACGGTGAGCGTGCCGTCTCCTTGCATGGCGTCGCGCGCGTTGATCGCGAGATTGAGCAGCGCGTTTTCCAGTTGATTGCGATCGGCCTGCACGTTCCACAGATCGTCGTTCAGGACCGTGTCGATGCGCACGGTTTCGCCGAGTGCGCGATGCAGCATCTCGCTCATGCCGCTCAGCAGGCGGCGCGGATTCAGCACAGTGGGAGAGAGCGGCTGGCGCCGCGCGAAGGCGAGCAGATGCGCGGCCAGTTTCGCGCCGCGCTTGACCGCGTCCGTTGCGGCGGACAGGCGGCGTAGGGTGGCCGGGTGGCCGCCGGCATCGGCGGCGAGCATTTGCAGGTTGCCGTTGATCACCTGCAGCACGTTGTTGAAGTCGTGCGCGACGCCGCCCGTGAGGCTGCCGATCGCTTCCATCTTCTGCGCCTGGCGCAATTGTTCCTCGGCCAAAGCGCGCGCCGCGAGCGCGTCGGCGACGCGCTGTTCGAGCGTCTCGGTCAACTGGCGCAGCGACTGTTCGGCGATCTTGCGTTCGTGAATATCGATCAGCACGCCGGGAAAACGCGTCGGTTCGCCATGCTCGTCGAACTCGCACTGGCCGTTTGCCTGCACCCAGATGTAGTCGCCGTCGGGCCGCCGGATTCGAAACTCGGCGCGAAACGGCTGCCGTGTGCGGATCGCCTCGGCGGTCAGTTGGTCGTTGAGCGCCTGGTCGTCCGGATGAATCATGTGGACGGCGGCGTGGCGCTCGACTCCTTTCGCGGCTTCTTCCTGCCGAAAGGAAAAAGTGCGCGCGAAACGTTCGTCGCCGCTGACCTTGCCCGTGCGCACGTCCAGCACCCAGGTGCCGAGCACCGTGCCGGTATTGAGCGCGAGCTGCAGCCGTTCGTTGGTCTCGTGCAGTTCGGCTTCGGCGCGCTGCCGCCAGCGTTCGGTGAGCACGCGCGTGGTGGTTTCGACGACTACCGCCAGCACACCGGCCGGCGCGCCGCTGTCGTCGGCGACGGGGCTGTAGTAGAGATCCATCCACACGTCTTCGGGTTTGCCGTCGCGCAGCAGCACCAACTCCTTGTCGCGATACGACAGCGTGCCGCCCGCGAGACACGTGGCCATGACATGCCGGTTAAAATCGGCGACTTCCGGCCAGCCGTGTTCGACCGGGCAGCCGAGCAGATAGGGATGCCTGCCGCCTGCGAAGACCGCGTAGGCGTCGTTGTAGATCATGTAGCCGGGCTTGCCCCACAGCAGCACCAGAGGCACGGGCGAGGCGAGCAGCAACTGGACGGTCGCGGTCAGACTGCGCGGCCAGTTTTCGATGGCGCCGAGGCCGGTGGCGGCCCAGTCGAATGCGCTGATGCGCTGCGCCATCTCCCCGCGCCAGCCGGAGCAGCCGTGGTCGTGTGCCGGAAAAGGCATGCTGCGCTCCACAGAGGTCACGTCGATGAAAGTGTCCCCACTCTGCCGGCGCGCGTGACGCGTTTGCACTCGCAGCAGGAGGCGGGATGAAGCTTCTGCCGTGCGCCGCATGCCGACGGATGGCTGACATGCGGTTGCGCTAATTGTAGGCCACAACGGCGGCCCGGCGGCTTGTCTCGCATGCGTGGTGGGATTTAGGCGAACCTTTGTCTGCGAACGATTCGCAAGATTGTCCAGTTGATGCGAGCGACACTTCGGCGCGCGCAATGAGGTGCACAGGTGGGCGTTTTATGCGAAAAAGGCTAGTGCGCGTGCAGATGCTTTGTTCCGCTTACAGATTGCATTCAGACGCAGGCGCGAATCCTGCTGCCCGCATGCGTTCGCGCGCGCCGACAGGCGCACCGTGGAGCTGACCACCACGCGCAATTCGAACGTAGATCAAAGCGGACCCTGCGAATGACAAAGAAAAACATCACACGAAACAAGCTGTCTAACAAGCTACCCAAACCGGATGCGCGCCAGGCGCTGTTGACCACACGCCGCAATGCCAAAATGGCGCGCTCGGCGCACGCCTATGTTCGCGGCAACACCAGCAAGTTCTATGAATGGCTCGACGGCATCGAAGGCCATGCCTTGCCGGAGGGACCCGCCATCTGGATTTGCGGCGATTGCCATACGGGCAATCTCGGACCCGTCGCCGATGCGCAGGGACGCGTCGAAATCCAGATTCGCGATCTCGATCAGACCGTGATCGGCAATCCGGCGCACGACCTGATTCGCCTTGGTCTGTCATTGGCGACCGCCGCGCGCGGTTCGGACCTGCCGGGCGTGACGACGGTACGCATGATGGAAGCGATCGCGGACGGTTACGAGCGCGCCTTCGACGAAGCCGCGGGGATCGCCGACATCCACGCGGAAAAGCCCGAAGCGGTGCGCGTGGTCATGCGGGAAGCCGTGCGCCGTTCATGGCGTCATCTGGCGGAGGAGCGCATCGAGGATCTCGAGCCGACCATTCCGCTCGGCCCGCGTTTCTGGCCGCTCGCCAAAAGCGAGCGGCGCGAGATCGAGACTTTGTTCGAGAAAGGCTCATTGGCGCGGCTCGCCACCGTCCTGCGCGGCACCGGCGACGAGGCCGACGTGGAAGTCCTCGACGCCGCCTACTGGGTGAAAGGCTGCAGTTCGCTCGGCAGGTTGCGCTATGCGGTGCTGCTCGACATCGACGGTGCGGCGGTGGAGGGCGACGACCTGTGCCTGATCGATATCAAGGAAGCGGCGCAAGCGGCCGCGCCGCGCTATCCCGGCGTGCGCATGCCGCGCGATAACGCGGAGCGCGTGGTGGAGGGCGCGCGGCATCTGTCGCCCTCGCTCGGCGAGCGGATGCGTGCGGCGCGTCTGGCGGAGCGTGCCGTCGTGATTCGTGAACTGCTGCCGCAAGACATGAAACTGACCATCGAGCAGTTCACCCGCGACGAAGCGATGAAGGTAGCGCGCTTTCTGGCGATGGTGGTCGGCAAGGCGCACGCGCGGCAAATGGATAGCGCTGAGCGCAAGGCGTGGCTCACCGAGCTACGCAGAAATCGTTCGAAGACGCTCGATGCACCGGGCTGGCTGTGGACGGGTATCGTTGAATTGGTGAGCAGTCATGCCGCCGGGTATCTGGAGCATTGCCGGCGGTATGCGACCGGACGCGACGATTGACGCGTCGTGCTCGCGGCGGCGGCAGTCCAAACCGGACCGCGCCGCCGTGAGACACATAAAGGTCAATTCGACAACGACAGATAAGGCGAAACAAGCGGCGTGGGCGGGAACGGCTGCGAGCCGGTCTGCTTGCTGAAGCTATACCGCACATAAACCGCCGCGAGATACTCGCGATATTCATAAGCATTGCCTAGCGAAGCGGTCGCCCCGAAGGCCAGTTGCGGCGCGAGTTGATATTCGCCCACTGCGCTGAGCGAATACGACACGCCGGTCTTGCTTTGGCCTGGATACTGCGCGCCGCTCTGCACGCTCGTACCGACATTCGCCGCGTTCTGCTCAGCCGCACCTTGCCGGCCTGAACCATCGTTGAGCGGGAAGTAGTTCGACGCATCCTGACGATAATGCTGCACGCCGATCGAACCCTTCACGTCGTACGTGAACGCGCCGTTGCGCCCGGACCACTCCACCGGCAAGTTCAGGATCACGTACTGTTGGGGGCTGAAATAGCCGCCCTGCCCATAGGTGAAGTACGACTGGTTCTTGTCGTAACGCATCAGCGTCGTATTCACGCCGATCGTGAGTGTCTGATCAGCGTCTTTCAGCAGACGCGTATAGATGCCGCCGCCGCCTTTGACGGCAGTATTGCTCAGTACGTTGTTGCCGTCGTAATACTGGAACGCCGCGTTCACATACAGGCCGCTCGTGCCGTCGTCCCATGCGAGGCTGCCGAGGCCGCCGGTTGAAGTGACGCCGCCCCATTCGAGACCGGAACCGGAATCCCGCGCGCCGGCATAGGACAACAGGCTGTCGCTCACCGCGCGGCGCGCGACGGCCAGCGAATACGAGACCTTGTCGGTGACGCCGCCGTTGTATTGCGCGCCGCCCACGATGTTGGTCTCGCGGAACCCGAGCGGCGTCACGCCGATGTCGCCGCTGAGGCTGCGGCCTTCGTAGCCGACCGACAAGCCCACGCCGCTCGCCGTCTGGCTGCCGACATTGGCTGCCGAGACCGATGTGCCGTTCGATAGGCCGGCACCGAAACGCGCGAGCGTCGAGACATTGTTGGCGGGAGTGCCGGCGTCTAGCGTGACAGGCGTCGCCGTGACGACAACGTGTCCATTGCCCGCCCTGATGCGCCCCTGGATCGGCGCTTCGATATCGGTGAGGTTGGACAGGCCGTCCTCGCCGGTGCGGTTACGGAACACGATGCCGCCCGAGATGCTGCTCGACTGCTCGCGATTGACCTGCGCCAGTTCTTCCGCGACGCCGAGCGTTTGCGCGTTCGCCACGTTCGGCTGCGCGTAGGTGTTGCCGTTGCCGTTCGCGCCGGGTTGCGCCGGGTAGTACGGTTGGGCGTAGCCGGTGGGCGGCTGCGGAATGTACGGCTGCTGCTGCGCGTAGTAGCCCTGATTCGCGTAAGCCTGCTGCTGCGGCGGTTGCGGTTGATATGGCTGTTGCGCGTAGCCCTGCTGTTGTTGCGGATACGCCTGTTGACCGTAGTAAGGCTGCTGTGGATAGCCTTGCTGTTGCCCATACGGCTGCTGCGCATAAGCGGCCGCGTTGCCGCCATGTTTCGACGCACTTTGCTTCTTGCCGGCCGCGCGCTTCGTGCTCGGCGCGCCATACGGTTGCGCTTGCATCGAACCGGCACTGGCCTGCGCCTGGCGCGCAGCCGGCGACATCGGCCAGGGCGTCGCCGCATAGCCATCCTGCGCGCCGTATGGCTGCTGCTGCGGGTATTGCTGCTGCGAGTAAGGCGCCTGCTGCTGATAAGCCGGGTTGTATTGCGGAGCCTGCTGCATCGGCGGCATCTGCGCTTGCTGCTGCATCGGCGGCTGCCCTTGCCCCGGATAAGGCTGCAACGGCGCGCCCGACTGGCTCGACCCGTAGGTCTCCTGGCCGTAGCCACCGGCCTCGGCGCCTGGACGCGGCGCGTTATACGGCAGGGCGGCAGGCCCACGGTTCGGCGCATAAGGCTGCGCGGGCGCTGTATAAGGCGCGACGTAAGGCGCGGGCTGCGTAGGCGGCGGATAGTTCGGCACGGTCTGTGTCGGCAAGGAAGACTGCGAATACGGAAGCGCTGAACGCGCGGCGTTATAACTGCCGCCGGCGAGTGCGGCGTTGTCGGCGTCGGTCGGTGTGACCGTGGCGGTTTTGCCTTCAAAGGGATTGGTGCCCGGCAGCGGCGTCGCGCCGATCCGGCGCATCGCCACTTCCCATCCGCGCGGCACGTTGCTCGCCGGACTGCGCGGCGCATTGGCCATCAGCGGCGTGTTGGCGGCGACCAGCGAGCGCTGCAGATAAGTCGAGGCGAGCGACAGCTTGCCTTCCGCGCGATACATGCGGCCGACGGTGGCGAGCACGCCAGGATCGGCAGGCGCCGCGGTCAAGGCCTGTTTCGCGAGTGTTTCGGCGTAGCTGAACTGCTTCGCGCCGGCCGCGGCGGAGATGGTCGCTTGCAGCAGGTTCAGATCGTCGGGCTTGCGTTGCAGCGCGACGCGATAGCTGGCGAGCGCGTTGCGATCGTCGCCGGCAGTCGAATAGAGGCGGCCGAGCGCGGCTTGCAGATCGGGATTGTCGGGCATGGCTGCGAGCCACGGCGCGATCACGTCGTAGGCGCTGGCGAGGTCGCCGCGCTGGCGCACCGCATCGCACTGCTTGATGACGATGCCGAGATTCAGATTGCCGAAGTCGGTGCGTTGCTGCGGCGTCAACTGCATCGACGCGAGCCGGCGCATCACCATGCCGAGTTCGGCTTCCTGCTGCGTGGCCGACAGAATGCCCGCGTATTGCAGCAGCAGATCGGTGTTGCCGGGCGCCGCGTTCATGGCGGCGCGCACGAGTCCGAGCGCGCGGTTCGGGTCGCCGGCCTGGCTGTAAGCGGCGGCGATCACGCCGATCAGTTCGGGACTATTGCCCGCGACCGGCTCGGCGGCTTGCAACGTGGCGAGCGCCTGTTGCGTCTGCCCGTTGCGCGCCATCCGCGTGGCGAGGTCGGCTTGCTGATGCACCCACAAGCGGTGTTGCAAGGTCGTCATCGCGTCGGTGCGCTGCGCGACCGGAATGCGTTCGAGTTGCGCGAGACCCGCCGACCAGTCCTGCGTTTCCGCCGACAACAACGCGCTCGCGTACAGCGCGTCGGTCATGTCGGGATGCGCGGCGAGCAGACCGTCCATCATGCTGCGCGCGTTGGCGACCGCGCCTTGGCGCACGTAAATGCGCGCGAGGTCGAGACGCAGCCACGGGTCGTCGGGCGTGTTCAGCAGTGCGTCTTCGAAGAGACTGCGCGCGCTGCCGAGATCGCCGCGCGCTTCGGCGGCACGCGCTTGCGCGGCCTGCGCTTCGCCACGCAGACGGTTGATGCCGCCGGCCTTCGATTGCTGTTCGGTGTTGAGCTGATTGGCGAACTGCAGCGCCTCGTCGCCGCGGCCTTGCGCGGCGAGTGCGCCGACCAGGCCGCGCACCGCGTCGGGATTGTCGGCCTGACGGCGCAGCGCCATCCGGTACGCCTGTTCCGCGCCGCTCGGGTCGCCGTTCGCGAGCAGCATTTCGCCGAGCAGCACCTGCGCGGTGACGTCGGACGGATTCAGCGCGATCGCGCGTTCGAACAGCGACTTCGCCTTGGCGAATTCGCCGTTGCTGCGCGCGCCGATCGCGTCGCTCGTGTAGGTCCAATAGCTCGCGCTGTCGAGCGCGGTTTTCCAGCGCGCGGGATTGCCGTTGCGCGACGCGCGTTCCAGATAGTTGCGCGCTTCCGCGAAGTGCTCCTGCTTCAACGCGGCGATGCCCATGCCGCCGAGCGCGTCGGTGTCGTTCGGGCTGGTGGCCAGCACCGAGGAAAACTTCGCGCGCGCCGTGGCCACGTCGTTGCGGTCGAGCGCGCTGAAACCCTCGGCGATGGTGCGGCCGCGTGCGTCGGTCGCGGCATTTTCCTGCGAGCGTGCGCGCGCCGCGCTGTCCTGCTGCACCATCGAATCGAAGCGCGCCTTGACCGCGGCGTCATCGGTCGCGGTTTGCAGATAGGCCTGATAGAGCGGGGCGTCGGAGGGCCGCGCGTCGAGCCACAACAGCGCCTGACGCCAGCTCTTTTTCGCCGACGCGCCGACCGTGCTGTCGCCCGCCAGTTTCTGCAGACGCGCAATGCCGTCGCGGCGCGTCACGTCGCGATAGGTCAGATGCTGCGCATAGGCGAGGGCGTAACGCGGATCGTCGGGATTGTCGCGCGCGAGCTGTTCGAGACCGCGCCGCGCCTGATCCCAGCCTTGCGGCGTGGCCGAGAGCGCCTGGTAGTACTCGAGCTGCAATTCGGGCGTGGCCGGTTTGCCAGTCAGCGCGCGCTGGTATTCCTGCACCGCGCTCGCGCTTTGACCGCTTTGCGCAAGCCGCCGCGCGTCGTTCACGGTCTGGTCGCGCAGGCTCGATTCGCCGAGACGGCGGCCGAGCTCATCCAGATTCGGATAGTTCGGCGCGGCTGCCTTCAGACGGGCCAGATATTGCTGCGCGCCGGCGCCGTCCTTGCGGTCGGCGAGCACCATGCCCATGCCGAACAGCGCATCGGGCTGCTTGGGATCGATGCGCAGCACCTTCTGCCATGCCTGCTCGGCGAGGTCGCCGCGCTGATGCGATTGCCAGTACTTGCCCTGATCGATCAGCACGTTCAAGGGATCTTTCGACGCCTGCGCCAGCGCATCCGGCGAAACCGTCGCCACGCAGCAGACGGCCGTGAGGCTCAGCGCGAGGCGCAAGGACAACGCGAGGGCGCTCAGTCGCATTCCTTTCTCCAGCTCGGCACGAGACGTCCGGCTTCGTCGAAACGATAGCGGCCGTCGATGAAACCCGTGCCGAACAACCCCAGCACACGATCGTAATAAACCGGTTCGCGACCCGGCACGTTGGTGTCGAGCGCCGCGAGATGCGTGCGCGCGAGGCCGAGGCCGCGCTCGTCGCCGAGCGCCTTGAAGTATGGCGCGAGTGCAGCCCAGTAACTGAGCGGTCCTTCGCCGCTGGCCGTGCCGCTGGTCGATGAAACCTTCTCCGGCGGGAAGCCGGTTTGCGCGACGCGGGCGCGCATGCCGCCGAGCGCCGCGAGCCAGGGTTTGGCGAGCGGATCGGCGGGCGAGGCGAGGCCCGCCCACAGATAGACGCGGATCGCGTCGTAGCTGCCGGTGTCGCCGTTTTTCGGATCGACCACGAACTGGCCGTTTTGCCAGGCGGCCCAGTCGGGCGCGAAGCCTTGCGGCGCGGTGGTCTTGATAAGCTTGTAGGCGCTGTCGGCGAGCTTGCCCCACGGGCCGTTCGGCATGTCGTGCGCTAGCGAGCGCAGCACCGGCAGCGGCAGATAGCTCGGATTCAGGCGCGTCACGCCGCCGCTTTTGAAGCCTTGCGGTCCAGGCAACAGCATCGGCCCGACGCCCGGCAAGGTGGTCATTTCCTGACGCGCGATCTGCGCGGCCAGCGCCTCGCCCAACTGCGTGTAAGCCGCCTCATGCCACAGGCGGCCCGCTTGCAGCAGATCGTAAGCGATCCACAAGTCGGAGTCCGAAGCGGAATTCGGATCGAGCACGCCATACGAGCCGTCGGCTTTTCTGCCCCATTGCCACGACGGCAACCGCATGTTCTGCGCGTCGAACTGATTGCCCGCGAGATTGGTGCGGGTCCAGCCGAGCAGCCGGTCGAAAGTCGCGCGGTCGTTCGCGACCAGCGCGAAGAAGAGCGCGTACGACTGACCTTCGGAAGTGGTTTGCTGCGCCGGCGTGGAGTAGTCGATCACGCGGCCGTCGGCCTGCACGAAGCGTTCGACGAACGCGCGATAGCCGCTCCAGTCGCCACAGGCGCCCGGCGCGGCGGTGGTCTGGGCCACCTTGACGAGATTGGCGAAACTCACGGACGCCGCTAGCCCAAGCGCCAGCGCCACGCCGATTTTCTTGTTGATTCGAACCCGCATATCAGTCCTATTAGTCCCTCAGGCGGCGCGCGGCGATCGAGCGCAGCGTCCGGTAGAACAGGCCCGCGATGATCAGCGCGGCGAGCACGCCGCCCAGCATCAACAGCAGCGGATGCGACGACAGCGCCCAGCGCAGATATTCCTGCGGCGACAGATGGCCGACGTAATACGCCTCGCCGTTCGAGGTGATGGTGACGGTGCGGCCGTGGATCACGGCCATCGCGCCTTGAATCTGCGGCAGCACGTCCGAGTCGAGCAGCGCCGCGGACAGGTCGGCGTCCGACTGGCCGGCCGCGCTCACCAGCGCGACGGCGCTGCGGTTCTTTTGCAGCGGCGATTCGAAACCGGTCAGCAACGCGTCGCCGTTCGAACTCACGAGCGTCAGATCGGCACGCGCCGGCGTGCGCTCCACGCCGCGTTCGCCGTGCCACCAGTCTTCGAGCTTGAAGACGATGTCGGTGAGCTGGAAGGTGCGCGAGTCGCCGTCGCTGGAGAACGGCATCGACTTGGCCCAGCGCTGCAACAACGGCTGCTTGCCCGGCGCGCCGAAAATCAGCAGGTCCTTGTTGGCGAACTTGTCGGCGTCGTCGGCGGTGCCGACTGTGACGCCCGTCACCGGATAGCCGGTCGAGGTCCCCATGCGGCCCATGGTCAGCAGAAACAGGCTGTAGTCGCTCGAATCGGCGTCGTTCGGCAGGATCGCGGCGGTTTCGGAGAGGTCCGCCATGCGCGTGAACGGAAAGCCGCTATTGGCGAACGCGGCCAGATCCGGCAGCGCCATGTAGTGCGGGAACGACGAGAGGTCGATGGTCGAGTTCGGATCGATCGCGCCGACCACGTTGTCGAGCAGCCGCCCATGACATTCGCCGGTATTCGGAATGTCGTAGTAGAAGTGCAGGCGCACCTGGGCGCGCGGCGTGAGCAGCAGCGGCGGAATGTGCAGGGTGCGGCGCGCTTCGGCGGTCTTGTCGGGCAGCACGGTGGCGAAGTAATGGCTCAGCTCGAACACGGAAGCGGATTCGGCGGGAATCGGCAGCGCCTGCACGAAGCCGTTGTTCACGCTCACGTTCAGCGACGAGCGGTCGCGCAGCGGGCGCACCGTGTAGCGGTAGCGCAGATCGATCGGCGCACCCTTGGTGTGCCACATGAACAGGTCGGGCGGCACGCGCAGATTCACGCGCACGGCGTCGGCGTCGTAACCGGACACGGTCAGATCGCGCGGATCGGTGAGTTCACCGAAGCGCACCGGACGATTGGTGGGCAGCCAGTTCGGCGCGTCGTACGGCGCGCGCAGCGCGAGTTCGTTCAGTTGCGTGATGGTCGCGCTCTGGCCCGTCAAGGTGTTCTGGCCGATGCCGAGCGACTTCGCGGCGGTTTTCAGTTCGGCTTCGGTGCGTCCGAGCACGAGCAGCAGCTTGCCGCGCGCCGGCGCTTCGCGATCGACCACTGCGATGGTCGGGCCGGAGATCGCCGGAATGTTGACGCCGGCCGGGCGTTGATCGGAAGTCGCGAACACGACGGCATTGCCCGACAGCGGTGCGTTGTCCAGTTGCGCCGGAAACACCGCGCCGCGATAACCGGCGAGCGCGCCGAACCACGACGCCACGATGCCGCCCGCTTCAAGCGTGGCGTTGCCCGGCTTCTGCGGGAACACGAACGGCAGCTCGAGACGGCGCACATCGCGGCGGTCGAAGAACGGCTGCGGCAGCGCGGCCAGATCCGGCTTGCTGACGAGCGACGCGTAAGTCAGATCGAGTGAACTCGCATTGCTGACCGTGGCCCACAGCGACGAGTTGGCCGGGTCTTCGCAACTCGTCGTGTAATGGCCGATCAGCTGCACGTTCAAATGGTTGAACTCGGTGATGAAGCGCGGATCGATCGTGACGTCGCGCGCTACCAGCATGCCGGCCTGTTCATGCGGCACGGGCAGGGTGGCGGCGACTTCGCCGTTCACCAGCACTTTGAGCTGCGAGATATTCGGCAGCAGCGCGGGCGAGTAGCTATACACCAGATGCAAGACCGCGCCCGTCACCACTTCGTCGCCGCGCACGGAGAACGCCACGCCGTTCTGGCCGTCCGTGCCACGCAATTGCAGCGGGTCGAGCGCGCCGAGATCGGCGAAGGTCAGCGTCTGACGGCGGCCGCCCGGCACCAGCGTGCCCGGCTCGGCGGTGGTCGGCGTCTTCACGCCCAACGCTTTCACCGACGACGCGGCGAGCGCCGGCGTCGGCGTCGCCAATTGAGGTTGCGCCAGCGCGTTCGGATCGTAGGGCACGGCCGGACCCGGCGCGCTCGCAGTGCCGGCGCCCGTCGCGGTCGTCACATTCAGCACATTCGGCGCAAGCGGCTTGCTCTGAACGGAGCCCGCGGCGTTCTGCGCGGCGTCCGTCCCGTTTGCAGCGACGCTCGCCGCCACGACTTCAGCCGCCGTGGCGAGCGGCGCGGCCAGCGCCGTCTGCAATGCCAGCCAGCACGCGAGGCCGCGCATCAACCTTTGCGAGCCGGGACGTGCCACGCGATGCAGGTTTAATCCGGTCCCACTGCGCTCGTGATTCGAGCGTTCGATGTTGCCCTTCGCCATCCGGTTGCGCATAGATCAGTCTTTCGTTTTTAGCTTCTTGACGTCCATTGGACGGCTTTTCATCGAACTGCGAAGGTCGGCATAAAGATGCTCGAACAGCCCCGCGATACCGCGCGCGCCTACCGTCAGCACATGCGACAGGCCGCGCAAGGGGGTGTCCTGCTGCCGTCCTTCCGCCCAGCCGGTCCAGGCGTCGGCGCGTGCAAAGGTGGTTTTGACGAACTCGTATTCTTGCTCGCGCGTCATTGCCGAGAAGCGCAGACCCACGCGGCCCGGCGCGGTGAAGCCGACGGTCGCGGGGAACGCGTATTCCTCGTCGCCGCGAAAGAGGGAGACGGTCACGCGCTCGTGCATCGGCACCTGAATCGCGGCGGGCAGCGCCACGCCGACGCCGCCTTCCGAGTAGTCGATGGTTTCGCAGGCGAGTGTGCGGCCGGTCGAGAACTTCAGCATGACGGGCATCTGCATCGCCACGCGGTGCACCGCGCGAATCTGCCGGCGCTCGCTCGCGGCGGCCACGCTCGCGCCGAGAATCAGCATGTTGTAGGTAGTCCAGCCGAGGTTGAGGATGGTGGTCTGCACAACGCTGCGCACATGCCAGTTCAAGTAAATATGCACGACGCCCACGCAAAAGCCGATCAGGTTCAGCAACAGCAGAAACAGATACGGCCGCGAGATCGCCCAGTCGAAATAGTTCTTCTCGATCTGGCCGCCCTTGGCCGTCACGTTGAACTTGCCGAGCTTCGGGTTGATCAGCGCAAGCAGGGTCGGCGCGGTGATGTACGAGGCCAGCACCGACTCATAGACTTCCGCCCAGAACGAATGGCGGAACGAGCGCTGCATGCGCGAGTTGGTGATGCTCGCGTGCATCATGTGCGGCAGCGCGTAGATCGCGATCGTGCTGGCGGCGGCTTCGATCACGTGCGCGCCGAAGAACAGATACGACAGCGGCGCGGTGAGAAACACCAGACGCGGGATGCCGTAGAAAAAGTGCATCATCGCGTTCAGATAGCACAGGCGCTGGCCGATTTTGAGGCCCTTGCCGGTGAGCGGATTGTCGATGCGGAAAATCTGCGTCATGCCGCGCGCCCAGCGAATCCGCTGGCCGATGTGGCCGGAGAGAGATTCCGTGGCGAGCCCCGCGGCTTGCGGAATCGCCAGATAGGCGGTGGTGTAGCCGAGACGGTGCAGCTTCAAGGCAGTGTGCGCGTCTTCGGTCACGGTCTCGACCGCGATGCCGCCGATCTCCTCGACCATGGTCCGGCGCAACAGCGCGCACGATCCGCAGAAGAAGGTGGCGTTCCACAGATCGTTGCCGTCCTGCACGAGGCCGTAGAACAGTTCGCCTTCGTTCGGCACTTTGCGGAAAGTGCCGAGGTTGCGTTCGAACGGGTCGGCGGAAAAGAAGTGGTGCGGCGTTTGCAGCATGGACAGCAGCTTGTCGCGCAGGAACCAGCCGAGGCCGATCTGCAGGAACGAGCGGGTCGGAATGTGATCGCAGTCGAAGATCGCCAGGTATTCGCCGCTGGTGATCTTCAATGCCTCGTTGATGTTGCCGGCTTTCGCGTGGCGGTTGTGCGTGCGGATCGTCCAGTTGACGCCGACCTCTTCGCAGAACGCCTTGAACTCGGGGCGACGGCCGTCGTCGAGTACGTGGATCGAAATCTTCTCGGCCGGATAGTCGAGCGCGAGCGCGGCGTAGATGGTCGGCTTCACCACCGAGAGCGGCTCGTTGTAGGTCGGAATGAACACGTCGACGGTCGGCCATTGGTCGCGCGAGGCCGGCAGCGGCATCGGCGTGCGCTTGAGCGGCCAGGCAGTCTGGAAGTAGCCGAGCAGCAGCACGATGGTCGAATAGACTTCGGCGGAGACCAGCAGCAGACCCCAGCCGGCGTCGAGCGGATGCTCCCAGTAGGTGGTCGCGGTCAGCCGCCAGTACATATAGCGGCCCGACGTGACCACCGACAGCATGATCATCACCATCGTCGCGTAACGGCCTTGCAGGCGGCGGAACATCAGCGCGGTGACGAAGCAACAGGTCGCGAACGTCAACTGTTCATAGAAGGCAAGCGGCACGGTGAACACGAAGTACAGCATCACCAGCGCGAACAGCGTGACAAGTCCGGTGACGATGCGGCTGTTCCAGAAGCGCGCGTCGATGAAACGTTCGATCCGCGACGGCTCGGCGGGCTCGAGGCCCGGCGATGGAGACGTACTCATGCGACGTTCCTCGGCGAGACGGCGATCGCGTCGAGCGCCGCCAGCAGCCATGCGCCGCACGATCTGAAATCCGCGGCGGCCTGGCTGAGTGGATCGTAGTGAATCAGCGTGGTGTCGCACGCGAGCGCCTCGCTCACGCCTTCGTCCAGATGAATCACGCCCGGGAACAGCTTCGTGCCGAGCATCTGGCGCAGCACCTTGAGCACGTCTTTGGTCAGCTGGCGCGACTGGTCGATCTGGTTGATCACGTAGCCTTCGCCGCCGAACTCGGCGCGCGGCGCCGCGTAGGCTGCGATCAGCCGCTCCATCTGCGGAATCGCGGCGTACGAGGCTGCATCGGCGAGCACCACGTTCAGTGTGAAGGTGGCGGCAGTCAGGGCGGTTCGCACATAGGTGGACGAACCTGGCGGCGTGTCGATGATCACGATGTCGGAGGCGTCGAGTCGCAGGTTCTGCAACGACTGCGCGAGCCAGCGCGGATCCTGGTCGATGTGCGCTTCGAAGCGGCGGCGGTCGTCTTCGAGCAACGCGCCGTAGGGCAGCACGGTCACGCCGTCGACGCCGTCGAACATCACGGATTGCCACGGGTCGCCCGTCAGCGTGGCGCGCGACAGACCGTCGATGCTGTCGAGCGGCACGCCGAAGTGCAGACGCAGGGCGTTTTGCGGGTCGAGGTCGAGCGCGATCACACGCCGGCCGCCGGCGGCCAGCACGGAAGCGAGATTGGCGGCGAGGGTGGTCTTGCCGACCCCGCCTTTGGCGGACACCACCGCAATGACTTTCATGAGCGACGAGGGCCGTTGATCAGCCACGAGTTGGAAGGGGCGGGCGTGGCGGCGGCCGGTGCCGCGGCTTGAGCGCGGCTGCCGCGCAAACGGTCGAAGACCGATTGCAATGGCGCGGATGTGTCGCTGGCTTTGGCCGGTTGCGGCGGCGCGGATGCGAATGCGGGTTCCGGCGCGAAGAGCTTGCCGAGGATCGAAGCGGGTTGCGACGGCGCGGTCGAATTCGCGTAAGCGCGCGCCGGCGCCGGCGACTGCGCCCAGCTGGGTGCGGCGGCGGACGCGACCGTTTGCATCACCGGCGGCCGCAACGGAATCGCCGGCGGCACGGATGCCGGTTGCGCGGCATGAGGCACGGGGGCGAGCGGCGCGGTCTGCGCCGCAATCGCAGCGGAAACGAACGGGGTCGCGGCCGGCGCGCTTTGAACGGGAGCCGGAGCCGCAGGTCGCGCGGCTTGTGCAGATACCGGCGCGACAGCTTCCACTCGAACAGCACCAACTGCCGCCGGCGGCGTCACATCGTTTTTCGTTTCGAGTTCGCCGAAACGCGACGCGCCTTTCGGCACGTTCACCGGCGCTGCCACGGCAACCGGCGGAATGTCGCGCCGATGCGAACGCGTGAACAGCGGCGCCTTTGCACGCGTGACAGAGGCGGCGTCTTTTGGCGTGGTGTCCTGACGATCGACGGCCACCGGCGCCTCGACCGCCTGCGCCTGAGGCCTGGGCTCACGATGCTGCCCGATGGCGGGAATCGTCGGCTGGGTCAGATCGAGCGTCACTAATAGCGGCCAACGGGTGCGCGCCGAACGCGCTTCGTTTTCGCGGCCGATTTCCTGGTACGCGTTGGCGTCACCGCCAAAGTGATCGAAAAGTTTTTCGATGTCGCTCGATGAGCTCATAGTGCCGCCGTCTTGTTCATGACTTGCCTTGTGCCGATCCTAACTTGTGTTCGCGGCGCTGAAACGCTGGTCCTGCCTGTCGCTTTACTGTTGCTTCACTGCTGCTTCACGCGCACCGGTCTTGCGCGTTCCTCTACTGCGGGTTGCTGCCTTGCCTCTTCACAACGCGTCCGACGCACGGCGTTCAAGCCGGATGACGGCCCAGACGAAATTCGATCGCGGTGTCCTCGCTGTACCCACTCGTTTGCGCGACCGACAAACCCTGCGCGCCCAACGCGCTCAACCAGGTCTGATACACGCCTTCGAGAAACGCCGGCGTCCACGCGAGCGCCGCGCCGCCGAACGCCTGCAATGGTGCGCAGTAGTGAACGATGCGTAGTGACTCGGGTTCGTCCGCCAACTCGACGTAGCCCCAATCCATTTCATGCCAGTACACATTCAAGGTCCGTGCGAGTTCGGCGGTCGAGTCGCAGGCGGGCAAAGGATGCGCCGCCGCAAAGCGGCAGCCGACGCGGTGCATCAGTTGACGCAGTTCGTCGCGACCGATCTGCGCTTCGAACTCGGTGGCCAATGCGGTGAGCATGCCGCGCCACTGCGGCGAGATTTGGCGTTCCAGCAGGTAATCGAGAATTGGGACCATGTTTTCCGGGAAATGGCCGTCGCTTCAGCCGCTTAAAAAAATTAGATGCCACGACCGGGTGTAGAGAAAAAGTCTTGCGGGAAATCGCGTATTGCACGCCGCCTAGGTTAGTTTTACCGGGCTGTCTAGTCTGTCCACCACACTTCGAAGCAGTCTACTTAAGACATTAACTTTTAGCCACTTCCTATGGTCTGTTTATACGCGCAGCTGATTGCACCCGATGCATTTTTGGTTGAGTAATTTTTGCTGCTTGAATCGCGTGTTCGCGCAGGCGTCATGGATGGCCGGTAAGAATTTGTCCTTCATGACTCCATTAACGGCTGATTTCGCCAAGTGATTTAGCGTTCTCGTTTCGTGATAAACACAACGTTTCGCGATTGCCGGGGCGGCCGTGATCTTCCCCTTACGGCCAATCCTTGCCGAATCTTTCGCAGCCCTTGCACGCCCAATTGTTGTCCGAGCCGCTAAGCTTGCGAATTTGCATCAAGATGCGCACGGAAAAGAACGGGCGTACGCGGCGAATGCCGACGATGCCGTTTGATTCAATCACTGCAATGCTCAATCCACTCAGTATTCTTCTGGTCACCGTGTTGTCGAGCGCCATGGCGATGGCCGTGCTTGGCTCGTTGTGGCGCGCGGCGATTCCAGGCGTCGGTTACTGGATCTCGGCCAACGCGATCGCGATCGTCGCGTTGCTGGCTTTTGCTTTGCAAGGCCATGGGTCGCGCTGGCTGACCTTCGTGGCGTCCAACGTGTTGCTGGCCGCTTCGCTGCTTATGGTGGTCGAAGGCTGTTTGCGCTTTCTGGGCCGACGCGTGCGGCCGTGGCCGGCGTACATCGGCCTTGTCGTCGTGCTGTTCGGCATCTCGTACTGGACCTTCGCCGCGCCGGATTTCAACGCGCGCGTCGCGCTGGTGTCGGCGTTTCACGCGGCACTTTATGCCGCGCTCGCCGCGCTCCTGCTGCGCGGCCGTCCCGCGAACCGGCCGCGCTATAGCTACTATTTCCTCGCGGTGGCAGCGCTGCTGCTATGCGCCGGGCATACGTCGCGCGGGCTTATGTACGGCTTCGGTCTGCTGACGCAAAGCAGCCTGATGCAAGTGTCGCCGTCCAACATCATTTTTCTCGCGCTCGGCATTCTTGCGCCGCCCTGTCTTTCGATCGGCGTGGTGATGCTCGCGCACGACCGCCTCGCCGAACGGCTCGAACGGCTGGCCAATGTCGACGACCTGACCGGCGCGCTGTCGCGCCGCGCGTTTCTGGCGATCGGCGACGCGCTGCTGAAAGCCTCGCTGCGCACCCGCTCGCCGGTGGCGCTGGCGATCATCGACATCGACTCGTTCAAGGCCGTCAACGACAACTACGGCCACGCCGCGGGCGACCAGGTGCTCAGCCACTTCGCGACCTTCGTCGCCCGCAACCTGCGGGTCGGCGATGTATTCGGCCGGCTGGGCGGCGAAGAATTCGGCGTGCTGTGCCCGGCCACCACCACCGCCGAAGCGGTGAGCCTGCTCGACCGTCTGCGGGGCCGGCTGGCCGGGGCCGCGGCGGACGAGTTGCCGCGTGGGCTGCGGTACACCTTCAGCGTCGGCGTGGACCAGTTGCGGCGCGACGAATCGCTCGCCCAGTTGATGGCGCGCGCGGACGGCGCGCTGTATGCGGCCAAGGCGTCGGGCCGTAATCGCGTAATGGCGGCATAGAGCGAAGGGCCGCGGAGGGCCGCGAGGGGCCGCGGAAGAGAAAACTTCGCTCGATTTGTACGGAAGGCATAAATATTTGTCAGATCTTTGCCGATATCCATTGGCAGAGTGACCGGAACCAGGCTGATATCTATCAATATGCTTTCCACCGCAACGCAGCAACCGTTCGACGCCGGTTTGCGCGATCGCTTCCACCGGCGCTCGCTCGAGCATCAGCGTCCGCTGTCCACCGTGACCATGGCGTTCACCGTGGTCGCGTTCCTGTGCTTCGTCGGGGCGCGCAATCTGGTCGACGGCCCGGCCGCGCCGCTCGGCTACCGGCTCACGTGCGCGCTGCTGCTCGCGTTGCTGGTGCTGGCGATTCCTCGCGTCAGGTCGACGTGGAGCTTCGGCCTGATCGGCGTCGCTTACTCGCAGGTGCTGGTGGCGGGCCTCGCGATGAACATCGTGGGCGTCACGCAACCGTTGCTGTGGACGCTGCCCGCGATGGTCGTAATACCGATCTGCGCCGCGCCGCTCTGGCTCACGCCGACGCACTTCGTCACCGGCAGCGTGCTTTTCTATGCGACGGCGTTCGCGCTGCTGTTCGGCCAGCCGCTGACGCACGACGTCGAGACGGTGGTGTGGATGTGGATCGTGGCGATCGGCGTGCCGACTTCCGTCGTGTTTCACTTCGGTTTCTACCGGTTTCGCCGCAACCACTTTCTGCTGGAGAGCCAGCTCGCGCAACTTGCCGCGACCGACCCGCTGACCGGCCTGCAAAACCGCCGTGCGTTCGTCAAACAGGCCGAGCGCCGCCTCGACACAGTCACGCCGGATACGCGGACGAGCGCGATCTTTCTCGACATCGACAACTTTAAATCCCTGAACGACCGCTTCGGCCATGCGATCGGCGACCACGCGCTCTATCAGGTCGCCCAGGTGCTGATGGAAGAGATCTCCGCGGACGACAGCGTGAGCCGGATCGGCGGCGAAGAATTCGCGCTGCTGCTAGGCGACGGTCTCACCGGCGCGCTTCATGTGGCCGAGCGGCTGCGCCATGCGATTGCCGCGATCGAGCGGCCGGACGGCCGCCTGACCGCGAGCTTCGGCGTGGCCGAGCACCGCAGCGGCGAAAGCATCATGGTGCTGCTCGATCGCGCCGACGAAGCCTTGCTGCGCGCCAAGCATTCCGGCAGAAACCGGGTGCGCGCCGAGCGTGCGCTGCCGCGCGAGGCGCTGCAACTGCTGGCCGACGACGGATCCGACGAGAACGGGGCGCCCGTGCGGCGGCACCGTTGGGAGGAGTACTACCTCACCTCGTATTTCCAGCCGCTCTACAGTTTGTCGCATCAGAAGCAGGTGGGTTTCGAGGCCTTGCTGCGCGGCGAGCAGGACGACGGCACTTTGGTGCCTCCCGCGGTGCTGTTCGCGCCCAGGCCTTCGAGCGACGAAGGCGGGCTCGATCGCGCGAGTCACGTCGTGCATCTGGCCAACGCACGCAAGTCGCTGCCGGACGACGCGTGGCTCTTCCTCAACATTCTGCCGGCCACGTTCATTGCCGAAGGCTACGCGGACCAGTTGGCGAAAATCGTGCGGTCCGTCGGACTCGAACCCGAACGCGTGATTCTGGAGATTCTCGAATCGCACGGCGGCAGCGTCGACGACATGTCGCGGGCGGCGGCGCTCTATCGCGAGCACGGCTTCCTGATCGCCGTCGACGATTTCGGCGCCGGCCAGTCGAATCTCGACCGGCTGCTCAGGATTCGCCCGGATCTGGTCAAGCTCGACGGCGAACTGATTCGCGCGACAGGTCACGGCACGGAGCAGCCGATTCTGCCGAAGCTCGTTTCGCTGCTGCACCTGGCGGGGATGCTGGTGGTCGTCGAAGGCGTGGAAACCGCGGAAGAACTGATTCTCGCGGTGGAATCGAATGTGGATTTCGCACAGGGCTTTCTGCTGGGGAGGCCGGCCAAAGAGATCGCGCCGCCGGAGTCGGTACACCGGCGCATCGACGAGGCTTTCGATGTAATCGCGCAAGGGCGGGCGCATCAGCACGCATTGTTCGAAACCGAAGTAGAGCCTTACCGGGTCGCCTTGCGGCTCGCTGCCGATGCGTTGCTGGCCGGTGTGGCCATGGAAGAAGCGTTCGCCCGGCTCGCGAGGTTCGAGCGCTGCATCAGCTGTTTCATTCTCGACGACGCGGGCAGGCAGATCGGTCAGGAGGTGCAGGGACCGGCCTGGACCACTGACGGAGCTTCGCTGCAACCCGTGGCGAATCCGCGCGATGCGCGCTGGGATCATCGGCCGTATTTCCGCAACGCGGTGTTGCTGCCGGGCGTGGCGGTGTCGAGTAATCCTTATCTTTCGCTGGCGAGCGGCAGGCCGTGTATCGCTGTGACGCTGGCGTTGCAATTTGCCGCCGAGCGATCCGTGATCGGCGTGGAACTGGACTGGTCGGCGTTGGGCCTGCCCTGGCCCGCCGCGGAGTAGATTTTTTTCTTCCCTCAGAGCGGGCCCCACTGTTCGCGCCGAACAGGCCGCGTCAGTATCCGCCTTTGGGCGATGCCGCCATCGTCGCAGTCTTTTTATACGACGCCGCCAGGTCCGCCGCCGCGCGGCTCAGCAAACCCGTGTCCGTGCCGACTGCCACAAAAGTCGCGCCCGCTTCGAGGTAGTCGGCGGCAATCGCCGGGTCGGGCGCGAGCACGCCGGCCGCTTTACCCGCGCGCAGCACGGTCTGGATGCCGTTGCGAATCGCTTCGCGCACGCTGGCGTCGCCGGGTTTGCCGAGCAAACCCATCGACGCGCTGAGGTCCGATGGACCGAAAAACACACCGTCGACGCCGTCCACTGCCGCGATCGCAGACAGATTCTCCATGCCCTGCACGCTTTCCACCTGCACCAGCACGCACAACTCGTCGGCGGCCGTGTTCAGGTAATCCGGTATCCGGTTCCAGCGCGATGCGCGCGCCAAGGCACTGCCCACGCCGCGAATGCCTTGCGGCGGATAGCGCGTGGCCGCGACCGCGTCGGCGGCCTGTTCGGCGGTGTCGATCATCGGCAGCAACAGAGTCTGCGCGCCGATGTCGAGTAATTGCTTGATCAGCGCGCTGTCGCTGCGCACCGGACGCACCACCGGATGCGACGCATACGCGGCCACCGCCTGCAATTGCGCGAGCGTGCTGCGCACGTCGTTGGGAGCGTGCTCGTTATCGATCAGCAGCCAGTCGAAGCCGGCGGTGGCCAGCAACTCGGTCACGTAGGCGTCGGCGAGTGCGGCCCACAGGCCGAATTGCGGTTTGCCTTCGGCAAGCGCGCGCTTGAAGTTGTTAAGCGGCAGGGACATGTCGTGTCGACTCGTATAAGCTCAGATGAAATTCAAACCGATGCCGCCCAGCGGACCGTAGTCGACATGGAACGTGTCGCCCGCGCGCGCGACGATCGGGCTGGTGAACGAGCCGCTCAGGATTACGTCGTTTGCGTTGAGCGATTCATCGTATGCAGCTATCTTGTTGGCAAGCCAGGCCACACCGGTGGCCGGATGATTCAGCACGGCGGCCGCCAGGCCGCTTTCTTCGACCGCGCCGTTCTTGTAGAGCAACGCGCCGACCCAGCGCAGGTCGACATCCAGCGGACGCACCGGACGACCGCCCAGCACGATGCCCGCGTTCGCCGCGAAGTCGGAAATCGTGTCATAGACCTTGCGCGGGGCTTTGGTTTCGCGGTCGAACTGTTCGATGCGCGCGTCGATGATTTCCACCGCCGGCGTCACGTAAGCGGTTGCGTCCAGCACATCGAACAGTGTGACGCCGGGACCCTTCAGTGGCTTGCTCAACACGAAGGCCAGTTCGACTTCCACACGCGGCGCGATGAAGCGGTCCGCGCGAATGTCCTGGCCGTTTTCGATAAACATGCTGTCTAGCAGCGGCGCGTAGTCGGGCTCGTCGATCTGCGACGAGCGCTGCATCGCGCGCGAGGTGAGGCCGATTTTGCGGCCCTTGATCACGTGGCCCTCGGCGAGTTTGAGCTTGACCCACTCGCGTTGAATCGCATAGCCGTCCTGCACGGTCATCTGCGGATACGCGGCGGAGAAGTGGCGCAGTTGCGTGCGTGTTTTCTCGGCGTGGTCGAGTTGTGCCGCGAGGTCGCGGATCGTCTGTTCGTCTAGCATGATGAGTTCTCTCAGTGCCGCTATTCAGCCTTCAGGCGTGCGTGCAGGTTGTTGTGTTTCCACGTACCGGCTTCGCTGAATTCATTGATCTCCAGCGATAAAGCCAGTCCGTGCCGTTCGAATTCAGCGGCAAAGTGTTGCTTGATCAGCGCGAATAGCGCCTCGCCGGTGGCTTTTTTTGCGGCCTCGGAGCGGCCCGCGCCGATCTTCAGGTTCGCATGCAAGAAAGCGGCGTCGGCGCGGCCGTCGGCGATGCAGTACTGTTCGCAGCGCAACGCGCGCACGCGGATTCCGCCCAACGGATAGATGCGCTGTTCGTCCTCGCGTTGCGCTTCGAGGCACTGCGCGAGCGCCTGGCACAGTTGGCCGATGCTTTCTGCGCCGGCGAGATTGGCGCTGTATTCGAGTGTCAGATGCGGCACGGTGGACTCCTTGCCTGGTGTTCAGGCGGGTAGCGGCGTAACGGGGAAGATCGCGTTGATCTGGCCGGTGCCCGAACTGCCGAAATACGGCGTGACGACTTCCGCCTTGCCGTCGTATCGGTCCCAGCCAAGCGCGCCGAGCAGCATCGCGGTGTCGTGCATGCCGCCTTCGCCCCAGCATTTTTCGTTGTAGAGCGGCAGCATCTCGCAGAAGGTTTTCCAGTCGCCGGCTTCCCACAATTCGACCACCTTGCGGTCCATCTGTTCGAGAAACGGACTCCACACCTTGTGCATGAACTGCTCGGCCGTGCCGTTGTTGGCGAAGTGGTGGCTGAGCGATCCGCTCGCCAGAATCGCCACGGTGCCGTCATAACGCTCTTCGATGGCCTTGCGCACCGCGAGGCCGAAGCGCGCACTGGTGTCGAGGTCGTGCCACATGCACCAGCCCGCTACCGAGACGGTCTTGAAATGCTGATCGCCATTCATATAACGCATCGGCACCAGCGTGCCGTATTCGAGTTCGAGAGTGGTCTCGCTGTGCGCGCGGCTTTTCACGCCCATTTCGTTGGCGACTTCCGCGATCAGATTGCCGAGTTCCACATTGCCCGGATACGCGTACGGCATGTTCTTGATGAAATGCGGCAGCTCGTTGCTCGTGTAGACGCCTTCGAATTTCGGCGCGCAATTGATGTGGTATTCGCTGTTCACGAGCCAATGCACGTCGAACACGACGATCGTATCCACGCCGAGTTCGCGGCAACGCCGGCCGATTTCATGATGGCCGTCGATAGCCGGCTGACGGCAGCCTTTATGCGGACCGTCGAGTTCGGACAGATATAACGACGGGACGTGAGTCACTTTTGCTGCCAGCGCGAGTTTGCCCATCGCGGTCTCCTATTCGTTGTGACTGGCTCCGCGCCAGGCACTCATGTCCTGACGCACGAAGCGTATTAGTGGCTCAAGCGCCCCAGCGCGGAATGTGATGCGAGCCCAGCGACACGCAAACATTCTTCGGTTCGAGAAACACTTCATAGCTCCACGTGCCGCCTTCGCGGCCCACGCCCGATGCCTTGGTGCCGCCGAACGGCTGGCGCAAGTCGCGCACGTTCTGGCTGTTGACGAAGCACATGCCGGCTTCGACGGCGGCGGCGACACGTAACGCACGACCCGTGTTCTCGGTCCAGATATAGCTCGACAGTCCGTAAGAGATGTCGTTGGCGAGTTTGATCGCGTCGGCTTCGTCGTCGAAGGGAATCAGGCAGGCGACCGGGCCGAAGATCTCTTCCTGCGCGATGCGCATGCGGTTGTCCACATCGACGAATACAGTTGGTTGAACGAAGTTGCCTTTGCGCATGGCGTCGGGCAACTCCGGCATGTCGAGGCCGCCGCACGCGAGCGTCGCTCCTTCTTTCGGGCCGAGTTCGATATAGCTGCGCACCTTCGCCAGATGGCCCTGACTGATCATGGGGCCGACAATGGTGCTGTCGGCCAGCGGATCGCCCACTGTCAAACGCTTTGCGCGCTCAATGAAACGTTCGGCAAAGCGTGCGTAAATAGAGCGCTGCACGAGAATGCGCGAGCCCGCCGTGCAGCGTTCGCCGTTGTTCGAGAAGATCATGAATACGGCGGCGTCGAGTGCGCGTTCGAAATCGGCGTCGTCGAAAATCACGAAGGGCGACTTGCCGCCGAGTTCCATCGAAAACTTCTTCAATCCCGCGGTTTGCACGATGCGGTTGCCGGTTGCGGTCGAGCCCGTGAACGATACGGCATGCACGTCCGGATGCGCGACCAGCGGCTCGCCGGTGTCCTTGCCGAAACCGTGCACCACGTTCAGCACGCCGGCCGGGATGCCGGCTTCGAGCGCGAGGTTGCCGAGCATCGAGGCGGTGAGCGGCGAGAGCTCGCTCATCTTCAGGACAGCGGTATTGCCGAACGCGAGACAGGGCGCGACTTTCCAGGTGGCCGTCATGAACGGCACGTTCCATGGCGAGATCAGCGCGCACACGCCGACCGGATGGAACAGCGTGTAGTTCAGATGCGTATCGGTCGGATACGTATGGCCGTCGACGCGCGTGCACATCTCGGCGAAGTAGCTGAAGTTGTCGGCGGCGCGCGGCACGAGTTGCTTGCGCGTTTGCGAGATCGTCTGGCCGGTGTCTTTCGTTTCGGTCTCGGAGATATCGGGCACGTTCTTCGCGATCAGTTCGCCGAGCTTGCGCACCAGCTTCGCGCGTTCCGCGGCGGGCTTGGCGGCCCACGCGGGAAAGGCGTCTTTGGCGGCGCGCACGGCGGCGTCGACTTCTTCCGCACCGCCGCGCGCGACTTCGGCGAGGACTTCTTGCGTGGCCGGATTGACTGTTTCGAAGTAGTCTTTCGCCGCGCTCGCTTTGCCGTTGATCAGATGTTCGATTCGCATTGCTGTGTCCTTTTTTGCTGTCGATCAGGCGCGGTTGAAGTCCGCGTCACACGCAATCGTATTGACGAGACGGCCCAGGCCGTCGATTTCGCAGACCACTTCGTCGCCCGCATTGACGTTGACGATGCCTTCCGGCGTGCCGGTCAGGATCACGTCGCCGGGCGCGAGGGTCATGAAGCTGCTCAGGTATTCGATCAGCGCCGGGATGCCGGTGACGAGATCGCGCGTGTTGCCGTGTTGCTGACGCGTGCCGTTCACGAACGTGCGTAATTCGAGTTGCGTCACGTCTTCGACGTCGGCGGCGTCGACGAACCAGGGGCCGAGCACTGTGCCGCCGTCGCGATTCTTCACGCGCAGGTTGGGGCGGTAATAGTTTTCCAGGTAGTCGCGGATCGCGTAGTCGTTGGCGATCATGTAGCCCGCCACATGCTGCATGGCGTTGTCGCGTTTCACGTTCTTCGCGGTTTGCCCGATCACCACCGCCAGTTCGCACTCGTAGTGCATGAAGGTGACGTCGGCGGGGCGGCGCGTCACGCCGCGATGACCGATCACCGTGCCCGGTCCCTTGAGAAACACGAGCGGCTCTTCCTGCTTGTTGAACTGCAATTCCTTCGCATGCTCGGCGTAGTTCAGGCCGAGCGCGAAGATCGTGCCGACTTCGATTGGCGCCAGCCACACGACTTCGTCCTCGCGACGCACGCGGCCATCGGCGAGACGCACGCCATTGGCGTCGGGATAGGCTTCGTGAATCGCGCCTGCATATGCAACGCGGCCGCGCATCATGGCTGTTCCCCTTCGTGTTCTTCGGGGCCGACGAACGACACCGTGAGCGGCGGCATGGCGCCGATCGAGAGCGTGGCTGTGTCGCCGATATGCGCGACAGGCGAACCATGCGGCACGCCGAGCGTGATGACGTCGCCCGCGCTGAGCGTCATGAAATCGGTGACGTCCGCGACCAATTGCGCGACGTTGCGTACCGACGACGCGGTGCTCGCCGTGAACGCGTCTCGTGACCCGAGCTGAACCCGGATCGCCAGGTTGTCCGGCGTCGCAACATGATGCGACGCAACCACGACCGGCCCGACGACGCAGAAACCATCGCGCGCCCGGAATCGCACCGACGGCCGGTAGACGCTCGCATGCGGCACGCTGAGATCGGCGACCAGCGTGTAACCGGCGATATAGTCGAACGCCTGTGCCACGCCGACCCTTGTTGCAGTGCGGCCGACCACGATGCCAAGCGACGCGCCGACTTCCACGCCCAACGCATCGTCCGGCACGCCGACCCGCGCGCGATGCCCGGCGAGCGTATTGCGCGGCTTCAGATAGAGCACCGGCGCTTGTGGCGGCGCTTTATACGGGGCCGCGTGCACCGCATCGCCCAGCGCCGCAAGCGCGGCGCGGTCGTTCAGCAAGGTTCCATAGACAGCGCCGCGAACCGGCGCGCGGCAGGCCATGCCGCGTGCTAGCAGCGCGGCCGCGGCGCGCGCGTCCACGTCGCGCGGCAGCGCTTCGCCCTCGGGATGCAGCAGATGATCGGCAAGTGCAAACATAAATTAGCTGTCTCTCGGCAAAAACACTAACATGTTAGTAGTATTGCGCTTGATATCATCCATGGTCAATAGCCTGTCGGCTGATCGCGGGTTTTCCCTTAAGTTTCGACGGCTGCTTTTACCTCATCTTCCAACATGTCCGCTTCCGCCTCGACCCGAGTTTTGCATCGCAACCTGCCCATGCTGTTGCTGCGCGCCAGAGAAAAAATGATGGAGCGGTTTCGTCCGCTGATTACCGCGCATGGATTGACCGAACAGCAGTGGCGCGTGATTCGCGCGCTCAATGAGCACGGCCCGATGGAACCGCGCCATATCTCCGATATCTGCACGATTTCGAGCCCGAGCATGGCCGGCGTGCTCGCGCGCATGGAGAGCATGGAACTGGTGACCAAAGAGCGTTTCGCCGAAGACCAGCGGCGTGTGCTGGTGTCGCTCACGGACACGAGCGCGGAATTAGTGCGCGTGATTTCAAAGGATCTCGAAGCGCATTACCGCGAGCTGGAGCGCAAGGTGGGACCGGAGATCGTCGAGCGCGTGTATCGCGCGGTGGACGATCTCCTGGCGGGTCTGGAGGAAGAGGAGGAGTGAGGTAGGGGCTTAGCAGCTTAGCGGCGCGGGTCGGGGCCGCGCAACAGAAACGTGTTGCGCTGGCGCCCCCGCTTCACCAGCCGTGAAAGCGCCGCCACTCCACGCTGTTGCCGTCCGGCGCCACCGCGTAATACTCGGGAAACTGCGCGCCGGTAGCGCACGCGTGATTGGGCAGAATGCGCAGTTTCATGCCGATCGGAAAGCGCTGTGTGACATCGTCGTGGGCGTCCGCGTTGTCCGCGGTCGGCGAGAGAATGCCGTGCTCCTGGTTGGCGCCGCTGACTACGTAGCCGCGCAGCGCCGTGCCGTTCAGCAGGCACGGCTGGCCATAGGCGAAATCGTGCGACTGCTTCGACGTGCCGCGATCGCGGCTCATCGCCATCCAGCCCGCGTCGAGAATCGCCCAGCCCTTGTCCGCCTGATGGCCGATCACGGTGGCGAGCACGCTGAGCGCGATGTCGTCGAGCGCGCACACGCCGACGTTGTGCATGACGAGGTCGAACAGCACGTACACGCCGGCGCGCACTTCCGTGACGCCCTCTAACTGCGTGGCAGCGAGGGCAGTCGGCGTCGAGCCGACGCTGACCGCCGGGCAGGCAATGCCGGCTTCGCGCAGCCGCTGTGCGGCCCGCACGCAGCCGGCGCGTTCCTGCTCGGCAAGCGCGGCGAGTGCTTCGGGCGTATCGAGCTCGTAGCTCGAACCGGCATGGGTCATCACACCGCCCACCTCGACACCGTTGTCGTGCAGAATCCGGCCGACTTCGAGCAGTGTGTCCTGTTCCGGTGTGATGCCTGAACGGTGCCCGTCCGTATCCACTTCGATCCACACCTCGAAGGTTTCTCCGTGCTGATCGCCGAATGCGGCGATGGCCGAGGCGGCGGTCGGATTGTCGACCACCAGCTTCAGATTGCAGCCCTGGCGGCGCAGCGCGAGCGCTCGTGGCAGCTTCGACGGGACCATGCTGACGGCGTAAAGAATATCGTCGACACCGGCGGCGAAGAACGCCTCGGCTTCTTTCAATGTGGACACCGTGATGCCACGCGCGCCGGCGGCGATCTGCGCGCGGACCACGTCGATGCATTTGGTGGTCTTCACGTGCGGACGAAACGCAACGCCGAGCGTGTTCATACGCCCTTGCATTCGCGCGATGTTCCTTTGCATTCGTGCGATGTCGATCAACGCGGCTGGAGTTTCAATCTGGTCGAGTTTCATGCTTTCACCGGGAAATGGGGTTATGCGTGGTCATGCTGGTTTGCGCCGAAGCGAGCGACCCACGGGACAAGTTTGTCGAGCGTCGGCGACTCGAGTTCGGGTGCCTGCGCGCCGTCTACGAGCGGCAGGCCGACGCGGTTGTGCCAATACGTCCGCAAGCCGACGGCGGCGGTGCCGAACATGTCGTAGCTGGAGCCGGCCACGAACGCCGCTTCGTGAGCTTGCACGCCGAGTTTTTCGAGCGCGAGGCGGTAGGGCAGCGGGTCCGGCTTGTACACGCCGGCCTCTTCGGCGGTGACGATCGTGTCCCAGCGTACCGGCAGCAGATGAGCCGCCTGTTCGCCGAGACGCGTGGAGCAGTTGGTGACGACCGCCAGCTTGCAATGCGGGGCGAGCGTTTGCAGCGCGTCGAGGGCGCCGCTCCACGGCGTAAGCGTCAGCCAGTCCGCTTCGAGCGCGAGCGCGGCTGATTCGGGCAGGCCGACTTGTGCGGCCGCTTCGCGCACCAGTTGTTCATACGCAATGTACGAGCCGCAGCCGTAGGTCAGCCGCAGATAGGCGGCGCGCCATGCCCGGCCCGCCTGTTCGGAACCGGCCGCGCGATTCCATGAGGTCCACGAGTCGAGCAGGGCGGTCAGAAGATCGAACAGGACCGCTTTGGGATAGGCGGCAGGCACGGGGGCAAGAGTCATGATTGGATTGAGCGGCCACGGACGGTAAGCTGATTATAAAGTTGCATCAGCGGCGCGGCGTTCAGATAGGCTAACTCATAGATTCAGACAGATTGAATAGTTCGTTTTGAGACTGCGCACAAGCGGGTTTTGAACGATCATCGCCGCCAGGGCGGCTGCGGCCTGAACCTGCTTTGCAGATACTGCATGAAATGACGCGTACGCGCCGGCAGGCCCGCGCGCTGGTGCGTTAGCGCCATGACGTCGGCATCCGGCGCTTTCCATCCGGGCAGCAGACGGACGAGCTTGCCCTTCGCGATGTCTTCGGCCACGTCCCATTCGGAGCGCAGGATCACGCCGCGTCCTTCGCATGCCCACTGGCGGATCACGTCGCCGTCGTTGCAGCTTAAATGAGCGGATACGCGCACGCTCCGGCGCGTGCGGCCCTTGCTGAACTGCCACAGCGAAACATCTTCGTTGTTCTCACGCAGTACGATGCAGGGCAGTTTGCTCAACTCTTCCGGAGAATCCGGCGTACCGATTCGCCTGATCAGCGCGGGCGCCGCGCAGACGAAGCGTGAATTCGGTGCAATCGTGTAGCCGATCAGATTCGACACCGGCAACTCGCCGATATGCACGACGATATCGAAGCGATCCATGGTCTCGGTCAGCGGTTTGTCGGAGAGCGTAAGGGCGACGTCGATATCGGGGTTGCGCTGCTGGAAGTCCGCAATCACGGGTGCGAGATGCCGCCGCCCGAAGCCCAGCGGCGCATTAATTTTCAGCGTGCCGACGAGTCCGCCGCGGCGCATCTGCAGGTCTTCGAACAGCGTGTCGAACTGCTGGACGAGGTCGGCGCCCCGTTCGCACAGCAGCGTGCCTTCTTCCGTGAATTGCAGGCGGCGTGCCGTGCGGTTCACCAGTTGCGCGCTCAGCTTCTTTTCCAGTTGCTGAAGGCGCTGCGTAACCGCCGAGGGCGACAAGCCCAGCTTGCGCGCCGCGGCGACGAGGCTGCCGCTTTCGCGCAGCGTCAGCAGGAAACGGATATCGGCCGAATCGTTCATATGAGCGGCGTTTGAGTTCGGAAGTCTGGCAGCTTAAAGTGTTTGGACTCGCGGTTCCAGTTCAGTCTGGCACACGCGCCGGCGAATGCGGTGCGGCTTGCAAGGTAAAGTGATGCCTGCCTTCATGCAGTCGGCGGCGCGAGCCGCTAAAGTATGTGTTTGCGCCGATTACCTGTTGCTTTCATTTGAAGAGAAGTCTACATGCCGTTGTCCACTGGTCCGTCGAATGGTCCGTCGAATGGTTCATCAAGCGATGCCGCGCGGAACAGCGCCCTGAAACAGGCGGTGTTTCTGCATACAGGCTGGCGTAGTGCGGGAACGTGGGTCTGGTCGCGACTGCGCGAACTCGATAGCGTGACCGCCTTTTATGAACCGCTCAGCAACGTGCTCGCGGATCTGAGCCTTGCCGATGTGTCCGCGTCGCGCCCCACGCTGACATCGGGCCACCCGCCGCTCGACGCGCCGTATTTCGACGAATATCGCCCGTTTTTGCGCGAAGGCGCTCGCGGTGTGGATGGGTACCGCCGGGCTTTCAGTCTCGATCGCTTTGCCGGCATACCGGACGCGGAATTTCCCGCGCTGCAGGCCTATTTGGGCAATCTGTGCGAGCGCACCAGCGAACAAGGGAGCGTGCCGGTCTTCAAGTTTTGCCGTTCGTCCGGCCGGCTGCCGTGGCTGAAACAGGCTTTCCCGCAGGCCATGCATGTGGGCGTGCTGCGCAATCCCGCGTCGCAGTTCGCTTCGGGGTGGCTGCTCAGCCGGCAATGGAGCAATCCATTTTTCGTGGCCGCGCCGTTTCGGGTGCTGGGGCTGAATCAGGCGGACCCGCTAGTCAGGCAGGCTATCGAGATCTGCGGCGTGAGCTTGCCGCCCGCCGCTCCCACTTCGGACGACGCTTATGCAATGGCTTGCGAGCAGTATGCGCGCACGGCGGAGGGCAATAACGCGTATCGGGCGTTCGTCGCGCTGTGGATTCTGTGTGCGTTGCGCATGGCGGGGGGCGTCGATCTGCTGATCGACATGGACCGGCTTGGAACATCGCGCGACTATGCGGCGAGTTTGCGCGCCGGGTTCGAAACGCAGAGCGGTTTGTCGCCCGACTTCGGCAGCGCACGCGATCTGGTGGAGGAGACGCGGCGTGGTGCGGCGCGCATGAGCGGCATCGACGGAAGGGCGATGCGTGCCGTGCATTCGGCCGCGCTCAAATTCCTCAAGGCACAAGGTAGCGTGGATGCCGCCTTTGTCGAAGTGATTCGCGAGAAGATGGTGCTGGCCAATGAACTGACCGACGCATGGCGCTGATGGCGCATTCGCCGCGCGACGGTAAATGGCTCCGAACGCGGCGACGCATACTCGCCGTCATTCAAGCGGCCGCCGCCGACACAGCCGCCCGCAGCCCTAGCAAATAACTGTCCACGCCAAAGCCGCAAATCTGCCCTTTGACGATTTCCGCGAACACGGACACATGCCGGAATGCCTCGCGCGCGTGGATGTTCGACATATGGATTTCGACCACCGGCACTGTCAGGATCGCCAGCGCATCGCGAATACCGTAGCTGTAGTGCGTCCATGCGCCGGCGTTGATCATGACGCCGTCTGCGTTGTCGGTGAAAGCCTGGTGGATGCGTTCGCACATGGCGGCTTCGCTGTTGGTCTGAAAGCTCTCGACCTGCACACCCAGTTCCTTGCCCAATGCCTGCAGACTGCTGTCGATTTCGGCCAGCGTCACGGTGCCGTATTGCGCCGGATCGCGCTTGCCGAACATATTGTGGTTGATGCCGTGAAGCATCACGAACGTTTTCATGGGGTGTCCCTGGAGCAATGAGTTAAGTAAGGGCGATGCGATATCAGTGCGCCGCCGCGGCCGCGGACGTCGTGTCGACCACGGCACAGGTATTGGCCGCTTCGACGATCGCCTCGGTAATGCGCAGATTCTGCAAACCGTCGCGGGCGCTCACGAGCGGTTCGACTTCTTTGCGGATCACGCGCACGAAATGTTCGAGCTGGAGCTTGAGCGGATCGTCGCGCGTCATCTCGGCGACGCCGACCTGAAACGGCTTCCACCACGAACGATCCTCGGCCTTGCCATAGGTTTTCAGGCGCATGCTGGGCACGGCAAGCGAGCCGAAGGTGCCCGCAATGACGTAACAGTCTTCGTCCGGATACGTCGGATAAGCCTTGTTTTCCTGCGAGGTCTGTTCCCAGCTGCGCGCACTCGCGGCCGTGTCCGACAGCATGAAGCTGCCGAGCGCGCCGTTCGCGAAACGCAGGTTGATCGCCACCGTGTCTTCGACCGGAAAACCGCGTGTGGCGCGCGACGAAAACGCCTGCACGGCCACGATGTCGCCGCACAGCATGCGCAGGTTGTGCACCTCGTGAATCATATTCAGCAGGATCGGACCGCCGCCCGGCTCGCGCCGCCAAGGGGCGTCGGCGTAATACTCATCCGGTTTGAAGAAGACCGCGCTGCCCATCACGGCGACCAGTTTGCCGAGCCGGCCTTCGTCGATCAGTTGCTTCGCACGGGCCATGATCGGACTATGCGCGCGATGATGCCCGATCAGCAACGGCACGCCGCGGCGTTCGACCTGGCCGACCAGCATTTCGGCCTCATCGACCGTGGACGCGATCGGCTTTTCGAGCAGCGTGGGCACGCCGGCCGCGAGACAGGTCAGCGCTTGCTCCACATGCAACTGGTTCGGCGTGGCCAGGATTACGCCGTCCGGGCGATCGCGTTCGAGCAATTCATCGAGCGCCCGGTAAAGCGGCACGCCGGCCTGAGCAGCGAGCGCCTGTGCCGCTGGCGACGGGTCGACGATCGCCGACAGCATGCACATACCGCTCTGCTGCGCGACAGCCATATGAGCGCGGCCGATATAGCCCGCGCCGGCCACGGCGATGCGGATCCCGGTCATGGATCGATTCCTTTGCAGTTCGATAAAAATGGCTTACGCAAGGGCTTTTTTGGTTTCGGCCATGGTCTCGGCCCGCATCCGGTCGTAGCTGAGCTTATCGATCGGCACCGCATTCGGTTCGCCCAGATCGCTCAGCCTGACGCGGTAGTTCTCGCGGGCGGTCCATGCGGTCACCGCGGCAACGATGGTGATGGCGAACGTGATCGTGCCGATGATGAGCGGCACATTGGTCGATCCGGGCGGCGCGACATAGGCGAACAGCGCGGGCAGCAGGGCGGTGATCGTCGTGCCGATGTTCTGGCCGATGGCCATGGCGGAGACGCGTGAGCGGGTCGGGAACAGCTCCGGATAGAAGCTCGGGAAGATCGCGTTGTAGCCTTGATAGATGATGCCCCACATGAGGATCGACATCACGATGGCGAGCGGCACGTTGCGGATGCTGATCGCGTACAGATAGCCGAACGACAGCAGACCCGCGCCGAGCGCGCCTACGACGATGGGCAGGCGGCGGCCGACCCGGTCGGAAAGGTTGCCGACATAGGGAATCACCAGCACGGCGACGATGTTGCCGATCACCGGAATCCACAAATAGACGCTCTTGGAAAAACCGATGCCGTACGACGCCTGCACCGCATAGGCCGCGCCGAAAATGGTGGCGACGACCGGGATCACGTTCATCAACGAGCAGAGAATCACGCGCACCATATCGGGCCAGTTGTAGCGGAAAGCTTCGACAATCGGCGACTTGGGCACGCTGCCGCTGGCGTCTTCCTTGGCGAATGCAGGTGTTTCATGGACTTCGCGGCGAATGTAGTAGCCGGCGATCAGCACCACGGCGCTCAACAGGAACGGGATGCGCCAGCCCCACGAATTGAACGAGCTCTCTTCCATGAAGTAGGCGAGCGGCAGGAACACGGCGGCCGCGAGAATCTGGCCCGCCTGCACGCCTTGCAGGGTAAAGCTGGCGTAGTAACCGCGCCGCCCGAATGGTGCGTGTTCGAGAATCATCGAACTGGCGCCCGAGATTTCACCGGCCACGGCGAAGCCTTGAATCAGACGCAACACCACCAGCAGGGCGGGCGCGAGCAGCCCGGCGCTGTGATAGGTAGGCAGAAAGGCGACTGCCATCGTCGAGAAGCCCATCAGGAACATGCAGACGAGCAAAACGTTCTTGCGGCCGTGAGTGTCCCCCCAGTGGCCCAGCACCACCGCGCCGATCGGCCGCGCGACGTAACCGACACCGTAAGTGGCGAGCGAAGCCACGATGGCGATCTTCGGATTGCCCGAGGGAAAGAACAATTGCGGAAAGATCAGGGCCGCCGCCTGGGCATAGATAAAGAAGTCGTAGTACTCGAGTGCCGAGCCGATCCAGCCGCTGGCGGTTGCTTTGCGAGCCTGCGAGCGGCGTTCGTGGCCGCCTGCCGATGTATTCGTTTCCATGGTGTCTCCAGAACAGAAATGTTTTTTGATCAGCTTCTACGGCTGATTCATTGGCGTACTGAAAGCAAAACTATGCAAGCCAGGATTTACCTGGCCCCGGCCGCGCGGCCTGTTTTCTCTGACGCCAGGGATGTTGCTGTGCAGCGAAGCGATCTTTCGATAAATGCAGGGTTAACGAGTACCTGGTTGTACCGAGTATTTCATCCGGCCCGCATGGCTTGCCCGATCGGCTCGTTAAGGCTAGGGTAATGTGCTTCTGCACGGACACAATGCGGCCGAATGGAAAATCAGAATGCGCTCACAGCCAGCAATGAGTCTTTCCTGCGCGATCTGCAGTTGTTCTGCAACATCGCGCGCCGGGGCAGCTTCGTGGCGGCATCGACGGAAATGGGTTTGTCGCCCTCGCATGTCAGCAAACGCATCGCCATGCTGGAAGTCAGTCTCGGCGTGAAGCTCTTTCAGCGCACCACGCGGCGGGTCAGGGTGACGAGCGACGGCGAAGCCGCTTTGCAGTGGGCGCAAAAAATACTCGACGACGTGCAGGGCATGGCCGATGCGTTCGCCGATCGCCGCACCGAATTGCGCGGCTTGCTGCGCATCAGCACCAGCCTGAGGCTCGGACGCAAGCACGTGTCGCCGATTCTGGCCTTGCTGCGCCAGCGTCATCCGAATCTCGAGATCTGGCTGGAATTGCTGGACCGGCGCGCCGATCTGGTCGGCGAGAACTTCGATATCGACGTTCGCGTGGGCGAGGTGCATGAGCCGCACCTGATCGCGCACAAGATGGTGGAGAGCGCGCGGATACTCTGCGCGTCGCCGGAGTATCTGGAGCGGCGCGGCCTGCCGCGCGAACTGGCGGAGCTGGCCCAGCACGACTGCCTGCTGTTTCGCGGACGCGACGACCGCTTCGGCGTCTGGCGCCTGAGCGGTCCGGACGGCGAAAAAAGCGTGAAGGTGACGGGCACCGTCGCGTCCAACCTCAGCGATATCGTCGTGCAGTGGGCGAGAGACGGCTACGGCGTGGTGATGGTTTCGATCTGGGACGTAGCCGAGAGCCTGCGCGCCGGCGAACTGGTGCGCGTGCTGCCTGAATACATGCAGTCCGCCGACGTGTGGGCGGTGACTGCGGAGCGTCTCTCGTCGTCGGCGAAGATCCAGGTGTGCATTGAATTTCTTCGGGAACAGTTGACGAGCGGCCCGTATGCGCTGGTGACGCGTGGCGTGGGCGGCTTTTGACCGAGCCGCGCAGCGACGTGCGCTAACGCCTGAACGGGGTTCGCGTCCCAATACAGTTGCCACGCAGAAAACAATACAGTGAGGCGCGGTTTTAATTGGCTGTATCGGGAATATGACCGGCGCGGTCGATACAGTTGGCGGGTCTCGATGGAGCCTGCCGACGAGCGGATCGCCGCTCTGGCGCCGGGCGACGCAGCCTGATTTTTGCCTATGGCCCGGTGCCGATGCGCCGCGGTTTATCCCGAACACGAGGTGAGTACATGAATGCAGCGAACGAACAAGCGAAGCTGTCGGTGCAGCAGTTGGGCCACTACATCGGCGGCGCGCCGGCCGCGCCGACCAGCGGCCGCTTCAAGGACGTGTTCAATCCAGCCACCGGCAAGGTGACCGGCTCGGTCGCGCTGGCGTCGGTCGAGGAAGTGGATGCGGCGGTGCAGGCCGCCCGTGCCGCCTTTCCCGCCTGGAGCGAAACGGCACCGCTCAAGCGTGCCCGCATTCTGTTCAGGTTCAAAGAGTTGCTGAACCAGCATCACGACGAACTGGCGATGCTGATTACGCGCGAACACGGCAAGGTGTTCACGGACGCGCAAGGCGAAGTGGTGCGCGGCATCGAAGTGGTCGAGTTCGCGTGCGGCATTCCGAACCTGCTGAAGACCGATTTCACCGACCAGATCGGCGGCGGTATCGACAACTGGAATCTGCGGCAGGCGCTGGGCGTCGTCGCGGGCATCACGCCGTTCAACTTCCCGGTCATGGTGCCGATGTGGATGTTTCCGGTCGCGCTCGCCTGCGGCAACACGTTCGTGCTGAAGCCGTCGGAACGTGACCCGTCGGCGTCGCTGCGTCTCGCCGAATTGCTGAAGGAAGCCGGTCTGCCGGACGGCGTGTTCAACGTGGTCAACGGCGACAAGGTGGCCGTCGATGCGCTGATCGATCATCCGGATGTCGCGGCGCTGTCGTTCGTTGGCTCGACGCCCATCGCGGAATACATTCACACCGAAGCGTCGAAGCGCGGCAAGCGCGTGCAGGCGCTCGGCGGCGCGAAGAATCATCTGGTGGTGATGCCGGATGCCGATCTGGATCAAGCCGTCGACGCACTGATCGGCGCGGCCTATGGTTCGGCGGGCGAGCGTTGCATGGCGATTTCGGTTGCGGTGGCGGTCGGCAACGTGGCCGACAAGCTGATCGAAAAGCTGGTGCCGCGCGTCAAATCGCTCGTCATCAAGAATGGCGAACATCTCGACGCCGAAATGGGTCCGTTGGTTACCGCTGAACATAAGGCCAAGGTGACGGGTTATATCGCGTCGGGCGAGGCGGAAGGCGCGAAGCTGATCGTCGATGGCCGCGCTCATCCGGTGACGAACGAGGAAGGCTTCTTTGTCGGCGGCACGCTGTTCGACCATGTCGGCACGGAAATGAAGATCTACAAGGAAGAGATTTTCGGCCCGGTGCTGGCAGTGGTGCGGGTGCCCGATTTCGCGAGCGCCGTGGATCTGATCAACGCGCACGAGTTCGGCAACGGCGTGTCGCTCTTCACCTCGGACGGCGGTGTGGCGCGCGCGTTCGGCCGGCAGATTCAGGTGGGCATGGTCGGCATCAACGTGCCGATTCCGGTGCCGATGGCGTGGCATTCGTTCGGCGGCTGGAAGCGTTCGCTGTTCGGCGATCATCACGCTTACGGCGAAGAGGGCGTGCGCTTCTATACGCGCTACAAGAGCATCATGCAGCGCTGGCCGGATAGCATTGCCAAGGGTGCCGAATTTACGATGCCGGTGGCGAAGTAATTCGTCCGGTGAATCGTTGTAATGAAAAAGCCGCGCCTGACAATTCAGGCGCGGCTTTTTCATATCTGCACGCTGCAGCGGCCACCTTAAACGCCCGCAGACGAATCTTCTTCCGCTTCGCTCAACACGGCGTTTTGCACTGCGGCGGCTGGGCTGACATAAGCAGGCGCCTGCCGCGGATCGTCGACGCTGTAGCGCAGACGCCCCGCTTCGATATACACGCGCAATTGGCGGTACTTCACGAAATAAAGCAAGCCGACGAGCGCCGCCGCGAATCCCGAAGCCGCGCCGACCCCGAGCGCCCAGCGTGGGCCGAAACGGTCCGCGACCCAGCCGACGACCGGCGCGCCGAGCGGCGTGCCGCCCATCAAAATAGCCAGCAGAATCGCGATCACCCGGCCGCGCATGGCAGGCTCGGTAGTGACTTGCACGAGACTGTTGGTGGAGGTCGAGAAGGTCTGCGTCGAGACGCCGATCGCGATGAGCATCAGGCCGAACAACAGGGTGCTCGGCATCAGCGAAGCCAGCGTACAGCCCACCCCGAACATGGCCGCTGCGCCGAGCAGCAGCACCATGCGCGGTTTCGCACGGCGCGCGGCGAGCAGCGCGCCGGTCACGGAGCCGATCGCCATGGTCGAACTCAGCACGCCGTATTCGCTGGCGCCCGCATGAAACTCCGTGACCGACATCGTCGAAATGAAGATCGGGAAGTTCAGGCCGAACGTGCCGATCAGGAACAGCATCAACAACGCGGTCACCAGATCGGGGCGCTTCCAGACATATTTGAAGCCTTCCACGAAACTGCCGCGCGAGCGCGCCGCAGCCGGCCTCAGATGCAGTTCGTTCAGCCGCAGCATGCGCAGCGACCCGAGCACGGCGACGAAAGACAGCGCATTGATCAGAAACACCCAACCGGTGCCGACCGATGCGATCAGCAAACCGGCGACCGCGGGCCCGACCATGCGCGCCATGTTGAACGAAGTGGAATTCAGGCCGACGGCGTTCGACAGATCTTCTTCGCCGACCAGATCGGACACGAAGGTCTGGCGCACCGGCGAGTCGAACGCGGTGACGCAGCCGAGCAGCCCCGCGAACACATAGACGTGCCACAACTGCACGAGCCCGGTCACGGTGAGAATGCCGAGGCCCAGTGCGCAGGTGCCCATGGCCGCCTGGGTGGCGAACAGCAGCTTGCGGCGGTCGAAGTGATCGGCCGCATAACCGGTGAGCGGCAACAGCAGCAATTGCGGGCCGAACTGCAGCGACATGACGATCCCCACGGCGGTCGCATTGTGACGCGTGAGTTCCGTGAGGACGAGCCAGTCCTGCGCCGTGCGCTGCATCCACGTGCCGATGTTGGAGACGATCGCGCCGCCCGCCCAGACCCGGTAATTGAAATTGCGCAGCGAACGGAAAGTGCCTGTCACCGGACTGTTTCCATGTACGCGGTTAGCCCGGCGCCCGGGCTTCGTAGTGCGGTCGAACCAGGCATCATGCGCGCGAACGCTCGAGCAACTCGAGGAGCTCCTGTGTCGTGCCGGTCTCGCCGAGACGCGGGAAGATGCGTGTGATGCTGTTGGTGTGAGCATCCGCATGGAGGTCGGTCATGGCGTCGACGACGAGCGTGACATTGAAGCCGAGTTCGTTGGCGAAGCGCGCGGTGGATTCCACGCCAATGCTGGTCGCCACGCCCACCAGCACCACTTGCGTGACGCCTTGCTCGCGCAGATAGGCTTCGAGATCCGTGTTCGTGAATGCGCCCCAGGTGCGCTTGGTGACCCGATGATCCGACGGCTGCGCGTTGATTTCGGGCACGAGGTCCGCGAAGCCGGCGGGGAAGTCGCCGGAAGGGCGTGCCTGTTCCGCGCGGCCCGGCGCGCCGCCGGTCACATTGACGAGCACCACGGGCAGGCCGTGGCGGCGAAACGCGTCGGCGACGAGCGCCGAGCGCTTGACCACTTCGCCGGTGGGATGCGCGGTGGGGAGCGCGACAATGCCCTGCTGCAAATCGATGACGATCAATGCGGTTTTTGCGTCGAGCGTGGTGAATGCCATGAGGTGCTCCGTGAGAGTTACGAGTCGATGAGGCGTTTGAACAAGTCGACGCCGGTCGCGAGTTGCCGTTGCTCGGCCGCCGAGAAGCGCGTCTGGATGGTGCGGAACAACCAGTCTTCGCGCGCCGCGCGGCTTGCCTTGATTTTCTTTCGAAAGGCGGGGGTGAGCGAGAGGACCGTTTGCCGTCCGTCGTTCGGATCGGGCGCGCCGCTGACAAGCCCGGCTGCTTTCAGAACCGAAAGCGTCTCGCCCATGGATTGCGGACGCATGCCGTGAGCTCGCGCGAGCGCGGTGACCGTTGCCGGACCTTCACGCTCCAGCAAGCCGAGGACCTGCACCTGTGAAGGGGTGAAGTCGCCCAGATGCGATTCTTCACGCAAGCGGCGGCGCAGTTTGCCGACCAGCACGCGCAGGTTTTCCGCCATGGCGTGCAGGGCTTCGGTGTCGGGCGGGAGATCGCTCTTGTTCATGCCATGACAGATGTGAAGGTTACCTGCTAAGGTTACCTTCATATCTGGCTGAGGTCAAGGTGAGGGGCGTCCTGCCACGCTAGGTGGAAAACAAACGCCGCCCGGCAGCGCAACGGCGGAGGTTGTTCACATCCTCCTTGCTTTTTCGATTTGTTTAACTATAATGTTAAATATTAATCACAACGTTTACAAATGGAGGCAGTCATGAGCGAGCCGCTTCATCGTCCTTCGTTGGGATCCGCGGTGTACTACAAGGACCCGTTTGCCGCGCTCGACTGGCTTGAGCGTGCATTCGGCTTCGAGCGCCAGTTGGTCGTCACGGACAACGACGGCCAGTTGGGCCACTCGGAAATGCGTTTCGGCGACAGCTACGTGATGATCTGCCGCGAATGGTCGGAAAACGCGGCCAGCCCGGCGTCGATCGGCGGCAAGAACACGCAGTCGGTGCACGTGCAATTGCGTGACGGCATCGACGAACATTGCGCCCGCGCGCGTGCCGCGGGCGCGGTGGTGACGCGCGAACCGGAAGATCAGTTTTACGGCGACCGCGTCTACGCCGTCCGCGATCCGGAAGGGCACGTGTGGAGTTTCGGCCAGACGGTGCGCACCGTGTCGCGCGAGGAAGCCGAGCGCGTCAGCGGCCTGAAGATCGAAGGACGGGTGTAACGCATGGCCCTGCCTGCCAGCGCCTCGCTCGACCGCACATTGGCCGCGCTAGCCGATCCGAACCGCCGTCAGGTGGTCGATCTGCTCAGCCGTCAGCCAATGCGCGCCGGCGAACTCGCGCAAGCCACAGGTCTCTCGCCTCAAGCAATGAGCCGGCACTTGCGTGTGCTGCGCTCGAGCCAGCTGATCGAGGAATCGCATGACGGCGTCGACGCGCGCGTTCGGCTTTACGTGTTGCGCTCGACGCCGATGAGCGAATTGAAAGCGTGGCTTGAACAGACCGAGGCCATGTGGGCCGGGCAATTGCTGTCGTTCAAAGCGCATCTGGAGGCCGAAAGATGAGTTCGCGCGTGCAGGTGTCGTTGCGCGTGGCCGCCTCGCCGCAACGCGCGTTTGACGTTTTTACGCGCGAGATCGGCGCATGGTGGCGGCCCAATCAGCTGTTTCAGTTCACGCCGCAAAGCGCCGGCGTGTTGTCGTTCGAGCCAGCTGAGCAAGCGGGCGGGCAGGGGCGCCTGATCGAGACGCAGGCGGACGGCAGCGTCTTCGAGATCGGTCGCGTCACGGCGTGGGAGCCGGGCGAGCGTCTTGCCTTCGGCTGGCGCCAGGCCAGTTTTAGCGACGTGCAGCACACGCATGTCGAAGTGCGGTTCGAAGCGGTGGGCGAAGAAACGCGCGTGACCGTCGAGCATCGTGGCTGGGATACCGTGCCGCAGGAGCATGTAGCGCGTCACCATTTCCCCGATCGCGTGTTTCTCCTGCGGCACGGCGAATGGTGGCAGGCGTTGCTGGCTTCGCTGCGAGCCGCGGTGCAGAGGTCCGGATCGAGCGGCTGAGGAGCGCTAAGACGTCCAGACGAGGGAGGCTTCAGCGCGTGGCGATTGCGGCCGCAACGCCAGCCATCATCGTTGCGCTCGCGCGGTTGGCGATTTTCACGGCGCGCCGCGTGGTGAGCAGCTTGCGCGCACGCGAGCGTCATGCCGATTTCCGCGAACTTCAGCGCGCGCGCAAACGCCGGTTGACGAAGCGCCACACGGCGCTCATGAGCAGCGAGCCGACGCCGAGCGCGACGCCTAACAGCACGATCGAACTCATGTGATCGCGCACCAGCGGCACGTTGCCGAACAGATAGCCGGCCGCCACCAGCGACACGATCCATAACGCCGCGCCCGCGGTGACGAACGACACAAAACGCGCGAACGTCATGCGCGAAACGCCGGCGACGAACGGCGCGAAGGTGCGCACCACGGCGATGAACGGCGACAGCAGAAAGGTCAGCCCGCCGCGCGCTTCGTAAAACGCGTGCGCCTTGCGCAGCGCGTTCTTGTCGAGCCAGCGATAGTCGGCGGTATAGACTTTCTCGCCGATCGCCCGTCCGATCGCGTAGTCGACGATACTGCCCGCCACCGTTGCGGCGAACAGCACCGGAATCACGAGCCAGACATTCAGCGCGCCGGTGGCCGCGAGACCGCCGCAAATGAAAATCAGCGGATCGCCGGGCAGGAAGAACAGCGGCAAAAAACCGATCTCGACGAACACGACGAGAAACAGCATCGCGTAGACGGCGGTGCCGTATTGCACGATCAGGCCGCTCAGGTGCTGGTCGAAGTGCAGGGCGACCTGCAGTACATGCATCAGATCCATCTTGGGTCGAAGGGGAATTCGGATTTTCAGGAGTTTAGTCCCACGGCGGCGCGCTGACTTGTGTATTTCTCGGAGGCGGTGTCAATATCGGGGCGTGTCGTCGAGAATAACCCTATGCACGAACCTGCCAGAATGCCCATGCAACACGCTACCGGTATGACCTTCCGCTTTGCCGAACAACACGATGCCCACGCGATCCGCGCGATCGAATTCGAGGCGGGACAGCGGTTCCTCAGCGTCGATATGGCGGGTATCGCGGATGCGCCGCCGATGGATCTGGAAGTCGTCGAACGCAAGATCGCGGCGCGGGAGATCATCGTGGCCGTGGCTGCCGATGCGACGTGCGCCGGTTTCGTGATGTTCGAGCCGCAACCCACGCGCATCTATGTGCAGGAGCTCGACGTGCTCACCTCGCACGCGGGCCAGCGTATCGGGGCAGCGCTGATCGAGCAGGTCGCGCACATTGCGCGCGCTCAACGGCTTACGCAACTGATTCTGTCGACGTTTCGCGAGGTGCCGTGGAACGCACCGTATTATCGCCGGCTCGGGTTTCGCGATATCGAAGAGGCCGAACTCGACGCGGCGTTGATCGCGCGGCGCGACGCGCACATCGCGCGCGGACTCGACGAATCGAAGCGCGTGTTCATGCGGCGTGATCTTGCATGACGTGTGGTGTGTGATGCATGGGCTCGGGTGTCGAGCCATAAAAAAAACGCGGCGGGTAGGACTGGAACATATCGTTCGAGTCATACCCGCCGCGCGTTTTTCGGCGCACTGCCATGCAACTGGCTGCTTTCAATCAGCAGCTTAACCTCCGCCATCGCTTCGCATAGCTTCGCCTTTTCCCGCCTGTTGCAAGTCTTACTCCACGGCTTCCAGCGTCGGATAGTCGACGTAGCCGGTTTCACCGCGTGCGTAGTACGTCGCCGGGTTCGGCTTGTTGAACGGCGCATTCGTGGCGAAGCGGCGCACCAGATCCGGATTCGCGATAAACAGCTGACCCCACGCCACCGCATCCGCTTCGCCCGCGTCGAGCACCTGCTGCGCGGTTTCCTTGGTGAACTTTTCGTTCGCGATGTACGGGCCGCCGAAGGCTTTCTTCAGTTGCGGGCCGAGACGGTCGTCGCCGAGCGCTTCACGTGCGGCAATGAACGCGATCTTGCGCTTGCCGAGTTCGCGGGCCACATAGCCAAACGTGCCGGCCGGATCGGAATCGCCCATGGCGTGCGCATCGCGGCGCGGTGCGAGGTGCACGCCGACACGGTTCGCGCCCCACACGCCGATACACGCGTCGGTGATTTCAAGCAGCAGACGCGCGCGGTTTTCGATCGGGCCGCCGTAGGCGTCGGTGCGCTGGTTGGTGCTGTCCTGCAGGAACTGGTCGAGCAGATAGCCGTTCGCGCCGTGCACTTCGACGCCGTCGAAGCCGGCTGCCTTGGCGTTTTCGGCGCCTTTGCGGAAGGCTTCGACCACGCCGGCGATTTCATCGAGCTCCAGCGCGCGCGGCGTCACATACGGACGCTCCGGACGCACCAGGCTCACGTTGCCGCGTGCGGCGATCGCGCTCGGCGCGACCGGCAGTTCGCCGTTCAGGAACAGCGGGTCCGAAATACGGCCCACGTGCCACAGTTGCAGAAAGATCTTGCCGCCCGCCGCGTGCACGGCGCTCGTGACGAGTTTCCAGCCTTCGACCTGCTCCTGTGACCAGATGCCCGGCGTCTCGGCATAACCCACGCCTTGCGGCGTGACCGAAGTCGCTTCGCTGATGATCAGACCGGCGCTCGCGCGTTCAGCGTAGTACTTCGCCATCAGCGCATTCGGTACGCGGATTTCTTCGGCGCGCTGGCGCGTGAGCGGCGCCATGATGATGCGGTTCGACAGCGTGATGTCACCAATTTGCAGCGGATCGAAAAGAGTCGGCATATGAGTTCACCTTTGGCCGAGGGCGCGCGGCCCGAGCCTGAAAAAAACTGCTTGATGAAAGAAGCGCGGCAATGCGAATCACGGCGCTAGAGCTTCGTGTTGATGTGCTCCAGGAATGCCTGAATAGCGGCTTCGTTGCGTTTGAAGAACACCCATTGACCCACCCGCTTCGACGTGACCAGCCCCGCGCGCTGCAAAGCCGCCAGGTGGGCCGACACGGTGGACTGCGACAAGCCGCACTGTCCCTCGATCTTGCCGGCGCACACGCCGTAGTCGAGCGGCAGTTGCTGGTCGCCGAAATGCGCGTACGGCTCGCGCAGCCTGCCGAGAATCTCCCGGCGGACCGGATTGGCAAGCGCTTTGTGAATCGCGTCGATATCGAGCGTCATTGGGTAGTTTCAGGGTCGACAACAACAACGGGAAGGCCAGGGCGCGGGTCAGCGCCTTTGTGACTGCATCGCTACAACACGAATCATATATCGTAATTTAACGATATGTTCGAAGTCACTACTGGCAATGGGGGTGATAGGTGTGGCGTGCAAAGAAGCCGGCACCTCTGCCGAGCAATTCCCGAGCGTCGATGGGTCGCGGTGGACGACCAGCCAGCGCTATATGACGCGAGCGGTTAAGACCGAGGCGAAGTCCTGTACTTCAATCCGCAGACCCGGTTGTTAGCGGAGCGCGACGCCGGTGTCGAATTGTTGATGGAAGAACTCACTGCGATGTGTAGGGCTTTCACAAGCCGATGTCGACATATCGATCAACGGACCTTCAACGTGGCCATCCACTCGGCAAACTGCTGCCGTCGAACATTTTCTCGATGGAACTGTTTGTGTGCGCGTGCCAACTGTCGGGTACTCGGCCGACGGCTGGCAGGTGCCGTTCACGTCGGCCGTGCAGTCGTGTGAAATGCAGGAGAACTCGAGCTGCTCATACGATGCTGCCGGTTCTCGCTCGCTATTTCATCGTTTGCTCACACGTTTCCCGGAGCGACGTATGCAGTTTTCACGATCGTATAGAACTCGCGCGCATAGGTGCCCTGTTCACGGGGACCCAAGCTCGAACCTTTGCGCCCACCGAACGGAACGTGGTAATCGACACCCGCGGTCGCCGTATTGATCATTACCATACCGGCCTGTACATGACGCTTGAAATGGCTCGCATGAGCCAGCGACATGGTACAGATGCCGGCAGAGAGGCCGAATGGCGAGTCGTTGGCTACGGCAAGCGCTTCCTCGTAATTCGCGACCTTGATGACGGAAGCGACAGGACCGAACACTTCTTCCCTGTTGATCGTCATCGCCGGGGTGGTGTTGGTCACGAGAGCGGGTGCCAGGAAAAAACCTTCGGTTGCCGACGTGACACGTTCACCGCCAAACACCGAACCGCCTTCGTTGCGTGCGAGTTCGATATAACGCTCATCCTGTTCCAATTGTTTGGCATCGACAACGGGGCCGATCTGCGTCGACGCGTCGAGCGCGTTTCCGATCTTCAGGCTACGCATGCGCGCCAGCATGGCCTCGACAAAGCGGTCGTGGATGCCGCTCGTCACGATCAGGCGGCTGGACGCGGTACAACGCTGGCCGGTGGAGTAGAACGCACCGTTGATGCATGCTTCGACGGCGACGTCGAGATCCGCGTCATCGAGCACGACCATCGGGTTCTTGCCGCCCATCTCGAGCTGGAACTTCTTTCCGGTCGCGACGCATTTCGCGGCGATCGCCTGGCCGGTCCCAACCGAACCGGTGAAGCTGACTGCATCCACGTCGGCTGACATGACGAGTATTTCGCCAACGATCGAACCCATGCCCATGACCAGATTGATGACCCCCGCCGGGGCGCCGGCTTCGGCGATGATCTTGACGAGTTCCCATACGCTGCCGGGCACAAGTTCCGCCGGCTTGATGACCACGCAGTTTCCATAGGCGAGCGCGGGCGCGATCTTCCAGGCGGGAATAGCGATCGGGAAGTTCCACGGCGTAATCAGACCGATGACGCCCACCGGTTCGCGCGTGACCTCGACTGTCAGTCCCGGGCGAACGGACGGCAAAATCTCGCCGCCGACCCGCAATGCCTCGCCCGCGAAAAATTTGAAAATCTGTCCGGCGCGTCCCACTTCGCCGACTGCTTCGGCGAGCGTTTTCCCTTCCTCGCGTGCCAGCAGCTTACCGAGTTCGTTTTTGCGCGCAAGGATAGTGCTGCCGGCCTGGTCGAGCAGGTCAAAGCGCTGTTGTGGGGTACTGAGCGACCACGTGCGAAAAGCTGAGCGTGCAGACGCGATTGCTTTCTGTGTCTGATCTGCGCTGGCCCGCGCGAAATGGCCGATCACGTCGCTCGTGTCCGAAGGGTTCACATTAGGAGCGAAGTCGTTGCCATCGACCCATTCGCCGCCAACGAAGTTCTTGAATTGCGTCATCGTAAATCCGTCAGTGAGTAAATGTCTGCCTGATCAACCGAGGTTCAGAAGCGAGCGCTCGGCGAGATTGGCGTACAGCGCACGCACGCCGAATGTCCACGGAGCGATCTCGGTCGACAGTCGCACGGTGTTGACGAGCGCGCCAAGCGGAGGGGCGCTGATCGTCACGCGGTCGCCGAGGTGATGCGTAAAGCCACCACCCGGCGCATCGCGATCCTTGATCGGAGAGAACATCGTGCCGAGGAACAACATGAAGCCATCGGGATATTGATGGTGCTTGCCCCAGGTCTGACTCACCAGGTCAATAGGGTCACGGCTGATCTCTTGCATATGGCTGACGCCTTCGAGCACGAAGCCGTCGTCGGTACCTTCCACGCGCAACGAAACACTTGTTGCTCGGATCGTGTCCAGCGTGAACCGTCCGTCGAACAGGCGGATAAACGGACCGATCGCGCACGAGCCGTTGTTGTCCTTGCACTTGCCCAGCAGCAGCGCGGAACGGCCTTCGATGTCGCGCAGATTGACGTCGTTACCGAGTGTGGCACCCACCACCTCGCCTTTGCTGTTGACTGCGAGGACGATCTCCGGCTCAGGGTTATTCCACTTTGAAGCAGGCAGCAAGCCGATATCGGCACCGAGTCCGACCGAAGACATAGGCTGCGCCTTTGAAAATACCTCTGCATCGGGGCCGATTCCGACTTCCATGTACTGCGACCATGCACCGCGTCGCTGCAGTTCTTCCTTGAGCTTGACGGCAGCTTCTGAGCCGGGCTTGATCTTCGACAGATCGGTGCCGATCAGACGCGTGATCGCAGCGCGTACTTCCTCAGCCTTCGCAGGGTCGCCGCCTGCCTGCTCTTCAATGACGCGTTCGAGAAGGCTCACCGCAAACGTCACGCCACAGGCTTTGATGGCTTGCAGATCGCAGGGAGCCAGCAGGTAGGGCTGATCCTCTTTCCGTTGCGCAGCGACGGTGGTTTCGATCAGATCGTCGACATAACCCAGAGATTCGCCGGCAGCCTGCCTGACGAGTTCGACCAGATCCTGGCGATCGAAAAGATCGGACACAGTTGGTGCGAGGCGAGAGATATCGAATACTTCGCCGCCACGAACAGCGACGACACACGGTCCCGCGCCGCTGTTCGTTTGACGCCACACGCGGCCAACGAGCAGGGCACCGTCGAGATCGTCAGGCAGATAGCTGGAATATGAGGTCATGAACGAATCCAATGTGCATTGAAAGTGTTGGCGATCGTAGCCGCAATAAGTGGCCGCAATAAGGATAAAACTTTGGTGATGCTAGAAGCGGTGGACGATACCCACGCCTGCTGCAAACATGCTACGCGACGACGACGGAGCCGACTGGAAGCCATCGCCGATGGATGCCGTTGCATCGATCTGCCGGTTCGTCGCGCCTGCCGTCGTAAACGTCGGCGTGCCGAGCGTCCGGCCGTTCGCGCGCTGGAATGCTTCCAGTGCGTAGAAGCCGGTGCGCTTGGACAGCGCGTAGTACTGGGACAGACTGAACTGGTGGTACGACGCTGCGTCGTCGACACCGTTCGCCTTGCTCGCCCACGTATAGCTATAGCCGGCAGCGAAGTCCCATGCCGTCACGGGCTTCCAGTGCAGCACGGTGCCGGCGGTGTTGAAAACCTGCTCGTCGGTGAACTTCGACAGCACGCCCGGGATGTACTGAACGTTGGTGTACGTCGCCGAGAGATCCCAGGCGCTATTGAATACGTAGCCGAGGCCGACCGCGAAGCGATTCTGCGCCTGCGCACCCTGATAGCCGTTCGTCACTGCCGACACGCCCGACTGGCCAGCCGTGTTCATTGTCGAATCCGCACCGTAGACGCCGCCGCCGACGGTTGAGTTGTTGATGCGCGAGAACGCAACCGTACCGCCGATCGGGCCCTGCTGATACTGGATTGCCGCCGACCACGTTGAGCCGCGATAGACGCTGTCCGGCACGCCTGCGAGCGAGTACGAGCCGCTCACCGTCACGCCGTAGAGCTTCGGCGACGTATAGACGATCGAGTTGTTTGCGCGGTAGATCGTGTCCAAAGCGTCCACATCGCCCGGGTGCGCGCCGAAGTAGCCCGTGAGCCAGTTGGTCGGACTGTACGGTGCCATCAGTGTGTAGTAAGACGTGTACTGGCGACCCAATGTCAGCGTACCGAAGGTCTCGTTCGTCAGACCGATCCAGGCTTGACGGCCGAACATCGCGTTGGCGTACTGCTGCGCGCCGTTGTTGAGGTTGAAGCCCGACTCCAACTGGAAGATGGCCTTGGTGCCGCCACCCAAATCTTCTGCGCCCTTCAGGCCGAAGCGGCTACCCGCCCAGATGCCCGATGCCATCTTGACGTTCGAACGACCACCGTTCGTCGAACCGAGCGAGGTCTGGCTGCTTTGATAAACGATCGAATCATCGACGATGCCGTACAGCGTGACGCTGCTTTGTGCGAACGCCGGCGCTGCGGCCGCGAATGCCGTTGTCGCGACGACGGCGGCCTTGGTCACGTCAAAAGTCCTCATTGTGTCTCCTATTGTGGATAAAGCGAGTTACGTCTGCGAGTTAGGTCTTTTTAACGAGGTCGGCACCGATGCCTCAAGTGCGCTGCTACTAGTCGCCGGTTACGTCTCGATTTCTCGATTACATGGAAGCCGGTTTCGCCAGCCTGCACGTCTCTGGATATATGTGAACTTGCGAATTAACTCGGGCGCGAGATAAATCAGTAGACCGACATACCTGAGTTGGCGTGAATGCGCGCGTGACCCAAGCTGCGCCGACCGAAGGCGATCCGTCGGCGCACGACGACGCGAGGAACTCGTGCACATTCGAGCCGGCGTCCGGCGCCTGCTTAAGACCGCACGTTGTGGACAAACCCGGATTCCGCGGCATTCGTGCTCGTCGCGACCATCGATTCACTGCGCAGGCGTTCGTATTCGGCCGTGGGTACGGGAATAGCGTTGCGGTCGCCGAGCTCGTCAAGACGGATACGGTATGTTTCCCGAGTGGTGAACGCGGCGAACGCGGCGATCAGACAAATGCCGAATGTGAGAAAACCGATCTTCAATGGGATGTGGGTGGACCCAGGGGGCGCGACTGCGACGAAAAGTGCCGGGATCAAGGCCGATAAGGTCGTCCCGACATTCTGTCCGATGGCCATTCCCGTCACGCGTACTCGCGGTCGGAAGAGTTCTGGGAACAGGCTTGGGAACACACCGTTGAAGCCTTGGTAGGCGATGCCCCACATGAGCGTGGAAAAAATCAGTGAGAGCCAGAGGCTGTGAATGCTGATCGCGTAGAGGAAGCCGAAGGAAAGCAGGCCGGCGCTCAAGACACCGACAAGTACTGGCGGCCTGCGGCCAATCCTGTCTGAGAGACTGCCGACGAAGGGAATCAGGATGACCGAACAGACGTTACCGAGGACCGGAATCCAGAGATAGACGCCGGCAGGAAAGCCGATACCGTACGCCGGCTGCACTGCGTACGCAGTGCCGAACACCGTAGCGAGAAACACGACGACGGCGGTGAGCGCCATGCAGACGACGCGCAAAACATCGCCCCAATTCTGCCGAAGGACTTCGGCGACCGGTGAGGCGGGAACCTGACCCTGAGCTCGCTCCTTGGCAAAGGTGGGGGTCTCGTGAACCTGACGGCGGATGATGTAACCGACAATGATAACGACAACACTGAACAGGAACGGAATCCGCCATCCCCAGGAAGCGAACTGATCCTTCGGCATGAAATGCGCGAGGGGCAGGAAGACCCCGAACGCCAGAAGCTGCCCGGCCTGAGACCCCTGAATGGTGAAGCTTGCAAAGTAGCCGCGCCGACCAAACGGTGCATGTTCAAGAATCATGGAACTGGCACCGGAGAGCTCTCCGGCAACAGCGAACCCTTGAACGAGCCGGAGAATGACGAGCAGCACCGGAGCCCAGATGCCGACCTGCCGATACGTGGGTAAAAGTCCCACGCACATCGTCGAAATGCCCATCAGGAACATGCAGAAAATCAACACTGTCTTCCGACCGTGCCGATCGCCGACGTGGCCGAGCACCATAGCGCCTAGCGGACGGGCGACATAGCCGACACCGAAAGTCGCCAGTGAAGCGATGATCGCGACCGTCGGATTACCAGAGGGGAAGAAAAGTTGCGGAAAGACCAATGACGCTGCGGTCGCGTAAATGAGGAAGTCGTAGTACTCGAGTGCTGATCCAATCCAGCCGCTGGCCGCCGCTGTTTTCGATTGGCGCAGGCGATTCGGCTCGGCCGGGGTGCTTCGATTCATAACTTGTCTCCGTCTTCGATTGACTTTTCTGTACGTATTCTCTATTGTTGTAACAACGTTCCATTAAGAACAATGTTATCAACACTATGAGAGTTGTCAAGGGCGCAGTTGACCGTTCACTGCAAGTCATCGAGTTGTTCGCACGTGAAGCACGTGGGATAGGCATGTCCAACGTCGGCGCTGAACGCGAACTGGAGAACGGCCCAACCCATCGAGTGCTTGCGCTGCTGTGCGAGCAGGGCTGGGCGGAACAGGGCAAAGACACGTCGCAATATCGTCTGACCTTGGAGCTTTCCGAGCTCGGTCAGCGGTACTTGCGTGGGCTCGGCTTGCCGGGGCTGGCGCAGCCGATCCTAGACGCGGTGGCAGCGCAGTGCCGGGAGCGGGTTCATTCTGTCAGGCACTGTCGAAACAGCACTGACAAAGGTAGGGCGGCATGAACGCGCCAGCTGCAACACAGGCCGCCAAGGCTATCGCCAGTCCGCGCGCAGAGGCAGCACGCATTCTTGTGACAGCGCGCCAAAAAAGCGAGCTCGTCGAGCGGCTACCTGTCGAACTGTTGCCTGCGGATGTGGACGACGGTTTTGCCATCCAGCAAGAGGTCAGCTACCAGCTGGGTCAGAGGATCGGCGCATGGAAATGCGCGCTTCCTCAGCCGGGCAAAGTCATTGCCGCGCCGATCTATGACGCTGATATCCGTCGAGGTGACGTTTGTCGCACGACGGGGCCTTCGCGTGCCTTTATGAGGGCAGAGCCCGAACTGGCCTGTCTGCTGAACCGCGACCTGCCCCCACGACGCGAAGCCTATAGCGAAGCCGAAGTGCTCGACGCTCTTGGGCACACGCACCTCGCGCTTGAATTGCTAGGCAGTCGGTATTCGCACCCCGAAACGCTGACGTTCCCTGAATTATTGGCAGACGGCCTGTTCAATGCGGGCCTTGTCATTGGACCCCGCGTTAATTCGATCGAAGGCGCGACGCTGGCCGATCTCCCCGTCGAATTGGACATCAGTCTGGCCAGTGTCGGGGCAGAAGCAGTCACGTTCGCTGGCCGCCATCCTGATCGCAGCTTGCTGGCGCCGATCGTGTGGCTCAGCAATTTCCTTCGTGTCCGCGGCCTCGGACTGCTTGCGGGCCAGGCTGTTATCACCGGCTCTTACGCCGGTGTGCTGCAATTGCCAATCGGCTGTGAACTGCGTGTTGGCTTCGGCAACCTCGGCACATTTCCGATTACTTTTTTGTCCTGATAGGAGCATTTATATGCGTCTCGTCCGTTTCGGCCTGCCTGGCCAGGAGCACCCCGGTATCATCGATTCGAGCGGCGCGATCCGCGATCTGAGCGGCATCGTGAGCGACATCGATGGAACGACTGTCTCGCCGGTCGCCCTTGCAAAGCTGGGCGAACTCGATTTAGATCGTCTACCCCTCGTTGAGGCGGGCACGCGTCTCGGCGCCTGCGTCGGCAACGTCCGTAATCTAGTGTGCATTGGTCTGAACTACTCCGATCATGCTGCTGAAACCGACACGCCGATACCACGCGAACCTGTGGTGTTCAACAAGCATACGGGCTCGATTAGCGGTCCGAACGACCCGGTCATCTTGCCCGCAGATGCGCAAAAGCTGGATTGGGAGGTCGAACTCGGCGTGGTGATCGGTAAACCCGCCTGGCAGATCGACGAAGCAGACGCGCTAGAACATGTGGCGGGCTACTGCCTTGCGAATGATGTTTCCGAACGCGCGTATCAGCTCGAACGCGAAGGCCAGTGGACCAAGGGTAAAAGCGGATTCTCGTTCGCTCCGCTTGGACCGTGGCTTGTCACGCGTGATGAAATTCCCGACCCGCAGGTTCTGGACCTGTGGCTCGACGTCAACGGCACGCGTCGTCAGACCGGCAACACACGGACCATGATCTTCAATATTGCGCATATCGTGGCGTATCTCAGCCGCTTCATGCCTTTGATGGCGGGCGACGTGATTATTACGGGCACGCCTCCTGGCGTAGGCCTCGGTCAGAAACCGCCAGTTTTCCTTAAAGCAGGCGACACGATGACGCTCGGGGGCAGCGGACTCGGCGAGCAGTCACAAAAGGTTGTGCAGTACGTAGATACACTCGGCGCGGCCTGGGGCCGTGGCGAGTATCCCTCGGCATAAGACTATTCGATTTGTTAAAGGGAGGAGATATGAGCCTTGCTGGAACTGGCGTCGTTGCAATCTGGCATGACCTGCTGCCGGAAGCGAAGGATGAATTCTACGAGTGGCACAACCGTGAGCACATGCCCGAACGCGCCGGGATCCCCGGGTTCAGGCGCGGTCGGCGTTTCATAGCACTGGATGCGGGTCCTGAGTACTTCAATCTTTACGAGGCCGACACGGTCGAGGTTCTTGGCGCGCAAGACTACCTTTCTCGACTCAATACGCCGACGCCGTGGACCCGGCAGGTGGTCGCCTCGTTTCGCAGCGTCGCGCGCTCGATCTGTCACGTCGCCTATTCGGACGGTGTAGGGCAGGGTAGCTATCTCATGACTGTGCGCTTCGACGTGCCCTCGGATGCAAGGGCAGACGTCGTGAAGGGTTTGCGTCAGGGCGTGCTGCCTTCCCTCGTGGATCTGCGGGGTATCACGGGCGTGCATCTGTGCCTTGCCGACGAAGCGATCAGCAAGGTGGAAACGGCGGAGAAGAAGGCGCGTTCAGAAGGCACGCAGGTACCTACATGGATCGTGTTAGTCGAAGGGTGCCGGGCAGACTATGTCCGTTCAGCGGTGGACCGTTTAGTTTCGGGACTCGCGTCATTGCCCCAACCCGGCGCAACGACACCGGACACGACGCTCTATCAACTTGAGTACACGCGCTGCAAAACGCCCTGGAGCGCTGGCTAAGCGGTCAAGCGTCGTCGATCACCGCTTCACTGCCCGTCGCGCGAATGCCACGTGGCCAAGCGCGACCGGCCTCCACCCTGAGAAACGTAGGAGTAGTGCCATGTCGTTGAATATCGCCGACACGTCCGCCCCATCCACCCCGTCGACGTCGGCTCGTGTCATACGGCTCAATCCTGCCGACGATGTTGTCATCGCGCTCGAACAGCTTATGTCCGGCACGGTGATCGACAAAGAAGCGGTGACGGTGTCAGGACTGATTCCGCCCGGTCACAAAGTGGCGACACGTGACATCCGACAGGGTGAGGCGGTGCACCGCTACGGCCAGGTAATCGGCTTTGCAAGCCAGCCAATTCGCGCCGGGCAGCATGTACACACCCACAACCTCGCGATGGGCGACTTTGCGCGCGACTACGCGTTCGGGCAGGCAGCGCGTCCGACTCTACCCTCGAACCGGCCCGCAACGTTCCAGGGCATCGTCCGCGCAGACGGCCGTGTGGCCACGCGCAACTACATCGGAATTCTCACCTCGGTGAATTGCTCAGCCACGGTTGCGCGGGCCATTGCTGATCATTTTCGCCGCGATATCCATCCCGAAGAACTGGCTGAGTTTCCGAACGTCGATGGCGTGATTGCACTTACACATGGTTCCGGCTGCGCCATCGACTCCGAGGGCGATGGTCTCGCAATCCTGCAGCGCACAATTGGCGGCTATGCATGCCATCCGAACTTTGCGAGCGTGCTGGTCGTCGGTCTGGGATGTGAAACAAATCAGATCCCGCGATTACTTGAGACGCAGGGACTTCGGGAGCACGACCGCTTGCGAACGTTCACGATCCAGGACAGCGGCGGTACTACATCGACGATTGCAAAGGGTATCGAACTGGTTCGGCGCATGTTGCCCGAAGCAAACGACGTGCGGCGGGAGGCGGTCAGCGCAAGTCATCTCACGGTCGGTCTTCAATGCGGAGGCTCGGACGGGTATTCGGGTATTACGGCGAATCCGGTGCTAGGCGCAGCCGTTGACTTGCTCGTGCGGCACGGCGGCACTGCCATTCTCTCTGAGACGCCCGAAATCTATGGCGCGGAGCACTTGCTAACGCGCCGCGCCGCAACGCCTGAGGTGGGCCGAAAGCTGCTTGATCGCATCAGGTGGTGGGAAGCCTACGCGAATCGACATGGGGCGCAAATGAACAACAATCCGTCGGCGGGCAACAAGGCAGGTGGCTTGACGACCGTCCTTGAAAAATCGCTGGGAGGCATTGCGAAAGCCGGCTCGACCAATCTGACCGAGGTGTACGAATATGCTCAGCCGGTCACGGCGCGCGGCCTCGTTTTTATGGACACGCCGGGCTACGACCCGGTGTCGGCTACGGGCCAGGTGGCCGGCGGTGCCAACCTGATCTGCTTCACGACGGGACGTGGTTCCGCTTACGGCTGCGCGCCCACGCCATCCGTCAAGCTTGCGACGAACACGGCACTTTGGCAACGACAGTCCGACGATATGGATCTGAACTGCGGAGAAGTGTTGGAAGGGAGAACGACGATCGAGCAACTGGGCGGAGTGCTTTTCGAATTGCTGCTAGAGGTGGCTTCAGGGAATCGTACTCGCAGTGAGCAGCATGGTTACGGACAGAACGAATTCGTACCTTGGCAAATTAGCGCAATCATGTAAGCGCACAGAGTGGCCAGCGCAAAAAAGGCGTTATAAAAGTGCAAGGAACTGGGCTGGCTGACGTAATGACCGTCCCGGTACGCCGGGTCGTTTCGGACCATCTCGATGAGCATCCGGCGCAGCATCAAGTTGCGGCTGGACATCTCCGTCGGTTGCGACGCCATTGGCACGAGCGCATCCATGAAGTCCGGATACCGCACACTTCAGATCCATGTGTGCATACCACCCATCGAGTTACCGATCAGCAGGTGCAGGTGCCAAATTCGAAGGTGCTCGGTCAGTAGCCTGTGCTGCGCGAGCACCGGGTCGCCGTAGTTGTAAGCCGGAAGTCGCGCGCGATCCAGTCCTCTTCCTTCGGCGATGGGTAGTTGCCCGCATTGCAATAACTTGTTTGCAGCATGAGTTTGCGATCCGGGCAATCCGTCACTTGGGAATCGGCTCGAGAGTTTGAAGCGCACCCCCTTGCCTGGCCGATGCGTAGGCCGCATCCATGACCTGCATCATCAACTCTGCATCGCGCAATGACGCGATTGGCCTTGCGCCAGTACGGCACTCGGCGAGTACCCGCTTGACGAACAAGGGGTAGTAGATGTCAGTTTCAAGCTGGAGGCGGCGGCTTCGCGTGCCTGCGGAAAGATTGTTTCTATCGCGTATCTCGATCCGGTCCGGGCCGGATTTCGCGTACATACGATCGGATGCCACAGTGAACGAGAATTCGCGCTGCTCGTCGGCGGTACTGGGAAAGCTGTATCCCGTTTCCACCAGGCCGATCACGCCGTCTTCGGTCTGCATGGTCAGCAGGGAATAGTCCTCAACCGCGCCCCGATGCGTTCTTGAGTTCATCGTCGCGGAGACTCGGGCGATCTCCTTGCCCGTGAGCAATCTGAACAAGTCGATGAAATGAGTAGCGACGTTGATCGTCGATCCGCCTCCGGAATACTCGGGGTCGAGCGCCCAGCCGGCGCCTGCTGCTGCGTACCGACTCGGTGGTCCCACGATGAAACGGAAGGACATGTAATTGAAATCCGACGGTATGCGCCCCTCGGCATCTTCGAGTGAGCTCAGTAATTCGCTCATTCGAAAGATCAACGGTACTGCGCAATAAAGATTGGCTTCCTCGGTCAGTGCACGAAGCCGGGTGACCTGCGACATGTTGATACCGCACGGTTTCTCCAGCGCGAACGGAATCTTTTTTGCGATCACGGCCTCCGCGAGCGCCGGCATTTCGGAATGCCGCCCGAACACAAATGCGAAATCGACTTCCTCGCGCTCCAGCAGTTCATAGGCCGACGAATACAACTTGCTGCCGAAGCGTGCGGCAATAGCCTCTCCCTTGACATGCTCTGCATCCGACACGGCGACCACTTCAATCCCCGGCGCCTCCAGCGCATCAAGATAGAGCGGGACATGCCAATGGCTGACCTCCAGCAAGGCGACTCTCATACGCATTCTCCTTTAAAAATTTTCAATCACTTCATGCTTCGAAATCGAATGGGTGACGACTGCCGGCTTCGGGCGCTTGCCTTTTATGTCTTGACTCTGCCGTCAGGCATTCCTGCTCAGCGCTTATCGCGGGCCGTCGTCGGGTGTTGATCGTCCATCGGGGCGGTAATCGAAGCCCAGAAACCTGAGGGCATAGACGGCCTGCCCCCGATGCATCGGGCCGCCGTCCTGGGTGCGGCAACCGCGCGCTTGCGCGGCTCGGCGAAGCGGCGTCGGCTCGGCCGCATTGATGATGTCGACGACAATGGCGCCGTGCGCCAGCCGCTCCGGATCGACCGGCATGGCATCGTTTGCTTTCATGCCGAGCGGCGTGGCATTGATCACGATCTCGAATCCTTGCGGGTCGGGTGGCCCCGAACGAGCGTCGCATCCTGTTTCGGCAGCGACGGATGCCGCAAGGCCGCCAGCCCGGGCCTCATCGACATCAGATATGGTTAGGTTGCTAGCGCCAGCAGCCGCGACGGCAAATGCGATGGCGCTACCGGCGCCTCCGGCGCCAACGAGAAGCACGGACTTATTCGCCGGATGGTTGCCTTCCCACTGCATCCCAAGAACGCAGCCAACGCCGTCGAATATCGCGCCAATCCAGCGTCCATCCGGTTCGCAGCGAATGACGTTGAGCGCCCCGACCTGACGGGCAGTCGGATCAAGTTCGTCGACAAGCGCGAGCATCCGTTGTTTATGAGGCATGGTGACCAGCATGCCGGACAGATTGCCCATCGCTCGCGCACCGCTGACGAAGGCCGGCAGATTTGCGGCGTTGACCCAGAACGGAACGCAAACTGCGTCCACGCGCTGTTCAGTAAAAAGCTGGTTCAACAGCTGCGGCGACTTGGCGGCCGTCAGTGGATCGCCCACCAACCCATAAAGTCGCGTTGTTCCTGTGATATGTGGATCCATTGCTGCGTGGCCTTCGATGTTGACTGTTGGGCGCAGTCTTATCTGACTGCTCGGAAATTGGACTTACTGAGGGCGGGATGGATCATGCGTTTTCAGATCAGGCTACTTCGATTACGAATTGGTGTAATGGCCGTCACTTCCATGGCGCTGGCGGCACGTCAAGATCCCAGGTCCCGTAGTGGGCGGGCTCGTTGATCTCGATGACCTCCAGGTCGTCGGAGCGTCCCATGACGTTGTGCGGCACGCCGGCGGGCTGGGACAGGCCTTCTCCGGCCTTGAGCGTCACGTCGCCTTCTACGCCGGCGAAACGGAACGTCACAGATCCGCGGAGCACATACAGGTAGTGCCCGGTCATATCGTGCCAGTGCCAGCCAGTAGGATCGGTGAACGGCTTCAGCGCGCGAATGTGCTTGGCGCCAATGCGACCGTTCGTTACCGCGGCGAGTCCGAGGTCGCGGTACTCAGAATCGGCACGCAGGCCTTCCTGGTTCCAGGGCGCCTCGGCCGCGCTGATGCGCGCAAATGCGCTCAGAGATTGCGCGAGCTCGCGTGGGCCGTCGTAACGGGGAGTGTCTTCGTTGTGCATGTGCATACCCTCTGTATAGCGTCAATGTGTTCGCGCCGGCGCGTCGCGTCGCTTCGGCTTGGCTCCTGCTGTTGCGCCAACACGGTGGTCGCAACGATTACAGCCGTCGTAAAAGCCTACGAGCGAAGCTGTTTTGCGAGATCCTGCGCATCGGCAGTTCTGGTCCTTCCGGCCATCGCTTCGCCGCGCAAGCGCTCGTACTCCGCTTTAGGGACGGGCACCGCACCACGGTCGCCGAGATCGTTAAGGCGGATCCGGTATGTCTCTCGCGTAGTGAATGCAGCGAACGCGGCGATAAGACAGATGCCGAACGTTAGAAAGCCGATCTTCAGCGGAATGTTGGCGGTGCCGGGGGGCGCGACGGCTACAAAGAGTGTGGGCGTCAGTGCCGCAAGCGTCGTCCCAACGTTTTGTCCGATGGCCATTCCCGTCACGCGCACCCGCGTGCGGAATAGTTCGGGGAAAAGGCTCGGAAACACCCCGTTGAAGCCTTGGTAGGCAATGCCCCACATCAGCACCGAGAGAATTATAGTGAGCCAGAGATTGTGGATGCTGATGGCGTACAGGTAGCCGAAAGAGAGCAGCCCGGCGCTGAGCACGCCGGCAAGAACTGGCGGCCTGCGGCCGATTTTGTCGGAGAGATTGCCGACGATGGGAATCAGTATGACCGAGCAGATGTTTCCGAGAACCGGAATCCAGAGAAAGACGCCAACAGGAAAGCCGATACCGTAGGCCGGCTGGACTGCATACGCCGCGCCAAACACCGTAGCAAGAAGCGCGATGACCGCAACGAGCGCCATGCAGACGACGCGCAAGACATCGTCCCAACTTTGTCGCAGGACCTCGACAACCGGTGAGGAAGGCACCTCGCCATGAGCCTGCTCCTCGCGAAACGCGGGAGTTTCCTCAACCTGGCGGCGAATGATGTACCCCATGATGATGACGACAAAGCTGAGGAGAAACGGAATGCGCCATCCCCAGGAAGCAAATTGATCTTTCGGTAAGAAATGCGCCAATGGCAAGAAGACCGCTGCCGCCAGGAGCTGCCCGGCTTGCACCCCTTGCAGGGTAAAGCTCGCGAAGTAACCACGTCGGCCGAACGGTGCATGCTCGAGGATCATGGAGCTGGCGCCGGAGACCTCTCCCGCGACCGCGAATCCCTGAATGAGCCGGAGGATGACGAGCAGCAACGGAGCCCAGATGCCGACCTGATGATACGTTGGCAGGAGTCCCACGCCCATCGTAGACATGCCCATTAAAAACATGCAAAAGATCAGCACCGTCTTCCGGCCGTGCCGGTCGCCGACATGACCGAGCACCATCGCGCCGATGGGTCTGGCAACATAGCCGACACCGAAAGTCGCCAGGGATGCGATGATGGCCACCGTAGGATTCTGAGAAGGAAAGAAGAGCTGCGGGAAAAGCAACGACGCCGCGGTCGCATAAATGAAGAAGTCGTAGTATTCAAGTGCAGAGCCAATCCAGCCGCTGGCCGCGGCTATCTTCGACTGGCGTTGACGATGGGCCTCAATCTGGGTGCTTCCACTCATGACTTGTCTCCGGCTTGGATTGACTTTTCGGTGCCCGTTCTTTATTGTTGTAACACCGTTCCATTAAGAACCATATTACCTACATTATGAGAGTTGTCAAGGGAGCAGTTGATCGTTCGCTTCAAGCGATCGAGTTGCTGGCGCGCGAAGCGCGCTGGATGCGAATGTCCGACATCGCCGCTCAACTCGAACTGGAAAAAGGTCCAGCCCATCGCGTGCTTGCACAGTTGTGCGAGCAGGGGTGGGCTGAACAGGACGAACAGACATCCCAATACCGCTTGACCTTGAAGCTTTCTTTGCTCGGTCAGCGGTACCTGCATGGGCTTGGTCTGCCGGGCCTGGTGCAGCCGATTCTCGACGAGGTCGCCGCCCAGTGCCACGAGCTAGTCCGGCTGACTGTGGTCAATGAAGGGACACTTGCGTGGCTCGCTGCGTCGCAGGGCGCGGCGCCTGGTCTCATGTATTCGCCGTCCATGCATGGTCCCATCGCATTGCATGCCACATCGGTCGGAAAGGCGTGGCTGGCGGCAATGTCAAACGACGAAGCAATTGGGCACGCACTGCGCGGCGGGCTTGGCAAGCCCAACGGCGCAGGGACATCGAAAGCGATCGCTAGTGTCGATCAATTGATACCGGAGCTCGAACTGACGAGGCGGCGCGGCTATGGTCTCGTCGTCGAGGAGGCGGAGCCAGGCGTCGTCGCTATGGCCGTGACCGTGCGTTCGCTGATTGGCGGGGCGGTAGTGGGGACAATCAGCATTGCTGGACCGGTCTTACGGATCCCGCCGGAGCGTTACGACGCCTTCTACACGCTTTTGCAGGAAGCATCCGCGCAGTTGGGAGCGGTCTGGCCGCGCGAAAGCGTCGATAGGCATGTCAATGACGCGGCCTGAGCATGTCAGAAGCCGCCGGCTTTTCTGAAAGCGGCGGGCACGATGACCCCCAGCAGTTTCGAGCGCGGGATGCATGTCACCTAAAGCATCGAGCCTCGGCTTGGTTGTATTCGTACCTTTGAGGCAGCGGCTCGCGTTTCACATAACAGGCCAGGTCGGCTCTGCCTTCAGGGAAGACTGCACCGAGCTGACGCTGAAGCTGCATTCGCCGCTGCGGCATGTCAGATCCGCGTAGATCGGCGCGGATTTGACCTTACCCACCGCCGTCAGCGCGCATTTCCATACACCGGCGCCGCGCTCAAGGACATCGCCCGCGTTTCGCTGAATTGCGAAGCCCTCGTCAATCGTTGAAGGCCGCAGTTTGACGGGAGGGCGCTCACCCTGCGTGCCTTGACGACCCGCCGCGACGAGAATGCTTGCTGCCTTTTCATGCCCCAAGGCCGTTCGCTGAGAAGATTCAATTGGATTGGCATTTCAGGCCGCCTCGTCGACGCGCTCATCGGCGCTCTATCGCGGTCAGATGGCTCCCAACTTCGCGGATGCCTGGCGCAGTGGCGCGCGAAAGGCGTTGCACGAGCCTCACGATTCATTGGCCGGCGTGCCAGGTTGAGATCGGCGCCCGTGTCATCCCGGCTGAACCGGACCGGCCAGCGTGGCGCCGCAACGCGATTCATCGGTGCACAGGGCACCCAGTGTCGCGACCGCTTTATCGAGTCGGGCCGACCACGGGTATCCATAGTTCAGACGCACACAGTGTCGAAAGCCGCCGTTCGCAGAGAAGATAGGTCCGGGCGCGATACTAATGCCACTGCTGAGCGCAGCCTGGAAGAGTTGTATCGAGTCTACGTGATCCGGTAGCGCGACCCACGTGAAATAGCCGCCGTCAGACTTTGTCGCCGTCGTGTTGGCCGGGAAATACCGGCTAATCGCGTCGAGCATTTGCGATTGTTGAAGGGCCAACTCGCGACGTAGTTTGTGCAGGAATCGTTCATAGCCGCCGTGCTCCAGATAGTCGGCGATCGCGCGCTGCGCCGGCATGCTGGCCGACAACGTGGTCATCCACTTCGCGCGTTCAAGCCGACCCGCGAACGTTCCGGCCGCAGCCCAGCCGATGCGATATCCGGGTGCAAGACACTTCGCGAACGATCCACAATGGATGACAAGACCTTTCCGGTCAAAGAATTTGGCCGGACGCACGGGGTCCGGGCCGAAATGCAACTCGTTATAGACGTCATCTTCGATGAGCGGCACGTCGTATCTGGCGAGCAGATCAACTAGCGCCTGCTTCCTGGAGTTGTCCAGCGTCACGCCGATCGGATTGTGGAACGAGGTCATGAACCAGCATGCGCGAACCGGATGTTGCTGCAGCGCTTGAGCGAGCGCATTCAGATCATGCCCTTCCATCGGGTCAACCGGAACCTCCACTACGTTCAGCCTCAGCCGCTCGATAGCCTGCAGCGTTGCATAAAACGTCGGCTTTTCGATCACGATCACATCGCCTGGCGCGGCGAGCAACTGGGCGCTTAGCGTCAAGGCTTCAAGTGCACCGCTTGTAATGATTATCTCGTCGACGGACACCGTCATCCCCGCCATCAGGTAACGCAACGAAATCTGCTGGCGCAATCCTTCATAGCCCGGCGGCAGGCCGTCAACCATGCTGGCCAGGTGCGTAGAGCGATTGACCGTCGCGCATGACTTTCCAACGCGCGCCATCGGAAACAGCGCAGGACTCAAAAACGCTGACCCAAGTGGGACGGTCTCGGTCTGCCTGATCGTCTTGAGGACCTCGAAAACAAGGTCGCTGACATTGACGGTCTTCGGGTCGATCGCCAGCGGGGTCCTGGGGCTCGCTGGCGGTAATTCTATGGCGCCCGGAGACACGAAATAGCCTGAACGCGGGCGCGCCGTGATCAAGCCCCGATTTTCCAGCAGGTAGTAGGCGTGAAATACCGTCGTGGGGCTTACGCCCCACGCCTTGCACGCCGCGCGAACCGAAGGAATACGCGCGCCGGACGGCAGATCACCGCGCCTGATGAGCTCGCTGAGCTGGTCGGCTAACCGCTCGTACCGTTTCAACGCGTACTCCTCGCAGGACAACCCATTGCAGTCGTCGGGACAGCGCCGCCAGCATGCCTACCCCACCTCTAAAAGATAGCCACTTTTCAAACTGATACGGCGTTTCTTTTGCCATCTGCTTCTATTGCGGAGGCGCACACGCTGGCAAAGTGCGGCGCAGACCAGTTCCACTTCTGTCGATGTTTCGTCAACGTATAGCGGTCCGACCGATAACGCTCTTCAAGCTGAATTCCTTTAGCGATAGATCAATGGCATTCGCGTTTCCGGTATCAACAATCAGTCGCAGTGCCTTCAGCGCGCTTCGTCGTGCCTCAGAAAGAGGGTTGGCAGTCGTTCTGGTCATCTGCACATGCACCTCGCTTGCTCTTGCCGGTCCGGCCGATACGAGTTCTGGTCCAATCCTTACGATTGAGCGCAACGTCTGGCAACAATTGACGGACTGGCTTGCCGGTCCACCAGCGCCCCCGATTCGCTTCGGCTCAGCCTGCGCGCCCATTGCGCAGTTGCCCGTTGCTCCCGCCGCCCTCGCCGGACCGGATGCGGGCCCGATGCCTGTATTGACGGATAGCTGCGATTTGCTAAAGGACGAGCGTGATGTTGCCTCGGGAACCGAGGCTGCAAGCGTCAGTCCGAAGCCGAACGTTGTGACGCTTCTCAGGGAAGTGCCGTGGCAAATCGGCGACCAGGCGGCGGCAGAACGAAACGGCTTTCCAGCTTCTGACACAGTGGCCGGTCTCACGTCACGGGCCGACGGGGCAGAGCAATCGCCAGAACAACCAGCGATGTCGGTCCTCGACTGCTCGGTGGGTAGGAGTTGTGAAACGCAGCCGATCTCGCCGCGGATAGGCGACGACAAGCTCGCCCCGGCGCGGGCCCCGGCGACCACTGCTACGCAGCGCACCTCGGCATGGGACCTACTGGGCTTTGTATTGTGGCCGATGCTTGGGGCGATTCTGGTCGTTGTTGTCGGCTGGGCGCTCAAGAGATGGTTTCGCTACGACAAGTCGCTCCTGCGAGCTGCGCGTGCAGGGCTGCGTCGCAGCGAATTCCATCTTGAGTACCAACCCGTCGTTGGCGTGAGGCGGGCCAGATGCGTCGGCGTCGAAGCGTTGTTGCGATGGGACAACCAGAAGTACGGCGCACTGGGCCCGGCTCACTACATGGAGTTCATTGAGAACAGTAGTTTGATCGGTCCGATGACGCGATTCGTCATGTCGCGTGCGGCACAGGAGTTGCGCGAAATCGGTGCTCCGAAATCGCTCTATCTGGGCGTTACCGCGCCCGCTTCTTACCTGGTAAGTTCGGCGTTCATCGCGCACCTTAACGAAGTTGGCTCCGTCGGTCTTCCACCGCTAATCCTGAAGATCGAGGCGGGCAGCGCGAGGAAGTTCAAAAAACGTCTCGTCCCGATGATGGCGCAAGCGCGTGATCGAGGAGTGCGATTTGCCCTGTCGGCCGTGCGTCCCACTGACGCCGCAATTGAACTGCCGGAAGAGATGACCTTTGAGATGGTGAAGATCGACCGGAACGTGCTCGGAATGGATCCCGATGAGCGATCCAGACAGATCGGTGCGTTGACGCACATGGGCCATGAGATGGGCGCAGTGGTCGTGGTCGAAGGCATTGAGAACTCGGCGCATCACAACGTCGCGCGGGCGAGCCGTGCCGAGTTTGGTCAAGGGTTCTTCTATAGCCGCGCGCTCGGCGCCAGCCGACTGAAGGTATTTCTCGAGGCCGCCAACGCCCCTTCCTCAAAGCCGGGGGGAACCGCAAACCTGCTCGGCTGGCGGGTTCGAAATTTCTGAATGAAGCGTTCCACTCGCGACCGGCGCAGGGCGGGACAGCTCCATTTAATTAGCATGGCATATCAATGAAGCGCTATATGCAACTGGCGGCGGAGTTCGAAAGCCTTATTTTGAACGGTACGCTTGAACCCGGCGCGCGGCTCCCGTCGGTGCGTCAGGCGAGCAGTTCGTACCGCGTGAGCTCTTCAACCGTTTTCCATGCTTACTACACCCTCGAACGACGTGCCCTGATCGTCGCAAGACCTCGCTCCGGTTATTTCGTCGCAAGTCGGCCAGCGCCAACGAAATCGCTGGCGATTGTTTCAAAGCGCAGTATTGACGAGGCTGACGGCGACAGCCTGACGATCCGCTTCATGAAGGCTCAACGTCGATGTGCGTATCCGGGGCTTGGCTCGTCGGAGCCAAGTGCTCTGCTGTTCCCGTTTGGCCGGATTTCGCGCTCTTTGACTGCGGCCACCCGGAGGATGGCGAGTTCCCGGAACACGTTGTCGGCGGGAAAGGCGGAGACAGAGCTGCGTCGCCAGATCGCCCTGCGCTACATTGTCACGGGAGTGACGGTCCCTATCGACGAGGTTGTCGTGACGTGTGGGGCGCTCGATGCACTGACTCTCTGCCTGCAGGTTCTGACGCGGCCTGGCGACACCATCGCAATAGAACGGCCCGCTTTCCATGCTGTGCAAGATGCGGTTAAGCGACTGCATCTGAAGGTCGTGGAAATTCCTGTCGATCCACACCATGGGCTCGATCTCGGTGTATTGGCGGAGGCGTTGCGGCAGCATCCGGTACGGGCTTGCTGGTTTATGACGACGCTGCACCAGCCGACAGGCGCGACGCTCTCTGATGAACGGAAGGAGGCGCTCGTCAGGTTGCTGGCAAAACATGGCGTGCCGCTAATCGAGGACGACGTATTTCGCGAACTGCATTTTGGTTTAACGCCGGCCTATCCGGCAAAGCGCTTCGATTCCAACGGTCTCGTGCTGCACTGCGGTTCGTTTTCGAAGAGCCTTACGCCGGGTCTGCGCCTCGGTTGGGTAGCGGCCGGGCGGTACGCCGCGAGAATTGAGCAGGCACGTTGGCTGACGATGGGTCCGGCGTCTGTGCCGGTGCAATGTGCCATTGCTGACTACCTCGAGCATGGGGACTACGACCAACTTCTACGTAAACTGCGCCGCGAACTCGCGTCCCTTCAGACCCGGATGGTGGCTGCGATCGTCAGGTACTTTCCCAAAGGAACACTGGTGGTCCGTCCGCCGGGCGGATTCTTTCTATGGGTGCAGCTTCCAGAGGGAGTAGAGGCAGTGCGATTGTTCGAAATGGCGGAAGCGCACGAGATCGCGATAGCACCCGGTGCAATCTTTTCATGCGGTCGTGAATTTCGCCGTCATATCCGGCTTAACTATGGCCGCCCGTGGACCGCGGACGTGGAAAAGGAGATGCGCACGTTGGGCACGCTGGCGAGGCGAGCAATGGCGGAGCATCGTACTGCCCGGCATACGGTGCGCAAGGCAGCGGAATAACCGGCAGATGAGGGGCAGTGATCTGCACGGACTGACTGGCCACGCGATGTACGCGTTCGGCAATAGTGGCACGGGGAACGGCAGCAAGCAGTATTCCGTGCAGGCGTCCTATCGGAGCGGGCCTTTTGCCGCCGGGGCCGTCTATCAATACGCGAACTTCAACTCAACGGCAGGCGACCTGAACTCCTTACTCGCGGGTTTCCACAGCCAGAGCGCGAGCCAGCTTGCGGCTTCTTATGAATTTTCGTTTGCGAAGCTTTACGGCGAATACACCTATACGAACAACGACGTACTCAACAGGGGATTCCACGTCAACATGTTCGAGGGCGGCCTAAGCATACCGATCGGAACAAGCAGAATTCTCGCGTCTTACGCGTATTCACGCGATTCCGGCGGACTCAATCAGAGCCGCCAGACTGCAACGCTGGGATACGACTACCCGCTGTCCAAGCGCACGGATCTCTACGCCGTGTACCTGTACGACCATTTCGCCGGCCTGTCGTCCGGCGAGAACGCGGGAATAGGAATTCGCACGCGATTCTAGGTGCGAAATGTAAAGCACAGCGACATCTAACGGACGAGGCGGCCGACGCTTGATTAAGCGCCTGGCCCAAGATGACGAGCGCGCGCCGAGGGCGCGCGCAGCGCCGCCGGAAGCACTCGCCTACCTGGAATAGCAGACAAAGACGAGGTCATATGAATCGAACAAATCGGGATTGATCCCGGCTGCCTTGCTCGCCTGCATCATCGCCCGGTCAAGCGAGCCGTTATCGAGCGACTCCACGAGAAATAGTCCTGCGAATTCACCTTCTGAACTTTGCCGCATCGATTTTTCCTGCGTGACAATGGCTGTCGCCTCGCTTTTCACGACCATGATCTGCGCGTTCACAACCCAATCGCCTTTCGCAAGCGCATCGACGATTGCCTGCCCTTGTTGGGCCCTCAGGCATTCCGGCAATGCGTCCTCAAATCGTGCAATGGCGAGATGACCGCCGTGTCCGGCCGAGTTCGCCCCCTGAGCGAGAATAGTGCCGCCGCCTCGGCGAAAATGCTGCAGCGTCGGCATTATCCGGCGCGTCCACGCGGTTGGATTATTCAACCGTTCCAGATAGCCGGAGCTCGCCATCACGTCCGCGTCGTCCAGTTCATACAGCATCATGTACTCCGAGGGTCGGCTGTTGCGTCGCCTGAAGACCCGCCCTGATCGAAAGCCGGGCACGCCTACCCGTTCAAAAATGTGCTCCCGGGTGAGCCAGTGCATGTAGTCAGTTTCCGGCTCGGCCGCGATCGTGCTCCAGATCGCGAGAAGGCCAGTGTTTGTGTTGTCCATTTATGTTTGCTCCATCTGCTTTCGAGTGCTAAAAGGCAGTTGCTCTTTACAGTGCAAAGCGAACGCGAAGCGCGAGATCAATATGTTGCTTGCCTGGAGACACGTCGATGCTCACCGGTGATTTCGGCCGCCGAGTCGAGGCGGTTCATGTCGATGCCCGCAGTCTCCGGTCCGATGGCAATCATGCAGAACGAAAGGATATTGAGTGCTCCAACCAATGCGACGAGCGGCCACGGGGACCCGTTGCCAAGGTGTATCAGCCACGCGGCGACCACCGGAATCGGCCCACCGGCGAACAGGCTTGCACCGGTAAAAGCGAGGGCCGAACCGGAATAGCGAACATTGGTTGGAAACGCCTCAGCGAATGCGACCGGCTGAATCCCTGTCTGGACTTGCGTGAACGCCATGAAAAGCCCCATGGCTATCGCCATCGGTACGAAGCTTCGAGTAGCCAGCACCTGAAAATAGAAAAGCATGATCACGAAGGTCGCGGCGGACGCGAACAGCAAGGCGCGCTTACGGCCAATCCGGTCACTCAGCAAACCACCAAAGATCGAACCTGCGATGGCGCACGCATTGGCGATCATCAGCAACGTGAAGCCGGTCTGCTTAGGCACGCCAAGCGTATTCGTCAGATAGCTCAAGGTAAACACGACCGCCAGGTAGAAAAGCGCAGTCGGTCCGCAGAAGAACAGCATCATGCGGATGATCGTCTTGTAGTGAAGGCGGAACGCATCCCTTAGAGGACTTCCGACCTTGGCAACAGCGGACTGCTGCATCTTGACGAAAGCCGGAGTCTCCGCAACGCGCAGCCGGATGTAAATGCCGACGAACACCAGCACGAAGCTCAGTACAAACGGAATTCGCCAGCCATAGCTGATGAAGGCCCCCGCGCTCATCGTCGAAGAAAGCAGCAGAAGCACCGCGTTGGCAACTATCTGGCTCAGCGGAGCGCACATGCCGATCAGACCGGAGTATTTGCCTCGCCGGTCTGCCGGAGCATGCTCTAGCGCCATCAGTTGGCCACCGGTAGATTCGCCGCCAAGTGCGAAACCCTGAACAATGCGAAGAATGACCAGCAGCAGAGGCGCATAAACGCCAATCTGTGCGTACGTGGGCAGCAAACCCATCAGTACCGACGTGAGACCCATCACCGACACCGTGCCGAGCATGAGATTGCGACGTCCAATCTTGTCGCCAAAGTATCCGCAGATGATCGCACCGAGTGGGCGCGCGGCCAGTCCGACACTGAAAGTTGCCAACGAGGCAAGCATGGCAGAACTCGAATCCATCGCCGGGAAGAACAACTTTGGCAATACCGTGGCTGCGACTGATCCGTAGAGCGTAAAGTCAAACCATTCAAGCGCGGTGCCAAACGTGGCGGCGCTCACGGCCCTATTCGCCATGGAATGTGAGGTGGGTTGCTCTGAAACATGGTTCATGCGTGTCTCCTGCTGTCTTTAAAAGAGTCCGTGCGGCTCTTGCGTCAATCGATAATTTTGATTTCTACTACTAAATATCAGGTCTGAAGCATGGGCGAATTTCAATTCGCCATGTCACTACATCAAGTCACCAACGGATAACGTCCGGCAATGGACGCCCTGGCCTAATGCTCAGCGCTTGCCGTGCGGCTGGCGCCTTGCAGCGCCTGCTTAAGCATGGGCGACACTCCGCTTGCATCGGACAATTCTGTTGCGGTCGCGATGAGCGCCGGAGCTAGCTCTTGCATTCTCTCTTCGGTCAACCGTGACATCGGTCCCGCGATGATCAGAATTGCGCGCACTTCGCCATTGCTCAGATGCACAGGCGCAGCCATAGAACTCATCGCCGGTAGAAACATGTCTTGAGTCGTTGCGTAGCCATTTTTGCGCGCAAGCTCGATCATTGGCAGTAGAGCTTTGAACGTGGTCGGCGCAAGCGGACCAAAGTCTGACGGCATGCCAAAGCCCTGATTAGACACAAGCCGAATCGCGTCTTCATCGCTTTTGCCAGCGAGCCAGATCATTCCTGCCGCACTGCATGAAAGAGTCACCGCACGACCCATCTCCGGGTCGTAGCGGATACCTTGTCGCGCGCCTTGCGCCTTGGCAACGTAAATCAACTGCTCGCCATCGACGATCGCAAGCCGAACCAACTCGCCTGAGGTAGCCGCAAGTCGTTCCAGGATGGGTTGGGCGACGTCAACGACCCCGCCTGCGCTGAGAAATCGCAGTCCCAGCGAAGGAAGTTTCATGGTCAGCGAAAATTCGCCGCGCCGTTCGTCCTTGCGCACGTAACCTTGCTCAACCAGATCGGCAAGAAGACGATGCGTAGCGCTCACCGGCAAATCGAGCTTGGCGGAGAGTTCTGAAAGCGTTTTGCCTTCTGGCGTACTGGCGAGCTCTTCCAGTACACGGAGGATGCGTTCAGCTACAGCGCTCATGATGATTACCCGAGTTGAGTCTTTTGACGTCCGAGCCATGATAGTGGAAAGTCTTTCCAAAAATCAAATGTTTTTCAAAATTGCTCAGGAGGGGCTTTGATTCTTCAGAGGGATGATGGATAAGACGGCACCGTCGAGCGTCGAATTGTTCGTAGCTGACGACGACGCCACGGTCGAAATGGCAACAAGGGATTTGAAGTTCTGCATCGCCAGTGCTATCGGCGTACTCGGCAATGGACAATGCCGCGCACGCACCATCGACTGACCCGAACCGCGCAAGACCAGCATGCGCGGCGCCTTACATAAATAGTCCTGCGTTTTCTGAATCGCGACACCCGCGCTTTTGCCGTGCTCTCAACAATAGCCGCCTCGCGGACGGACGCTGACACCCTGCGCTATTCGTTGCCGGCCAGTGCGGAACATGGTTTCGCTTTCCAGTAAAACGTTTGCGTTGACCGGCAGCGTATTAAGAGTAGGGCGCCGCCGGTTGTCCATTACGAAGCGGACGACCTGAGGCGATAGCAACGTACGTGATTTGCGTTGCGCGAAGCTCCCCGTTGGAGAAAGTCTCACTGCGGCGGATCGGCAGAAATCATAAAGGAATTATCTTTTGACCTGCTGCAATCGGCCGTTATTACGGCAATAGACATCAACCGCGAACGATGCGGTGGCATTTTTTACTGATGCATATACAACCAATCGGGAACACGCATCAATTGGAAAGTGCTCATTGTATGATGACGCACTTGTTGCAACCGCTTAAACCCATACAGGAGCGAAGATTGAGCGATCAGACAAATTTGGCGGCTATTCTCGGGAAAGACGAGACGAGCATTCTTAAGGTCTGGGTCAATGAGCAATTGACCGGCAGCGCCAGGCAGGGCGTGATTACGGAAGGCGAATTAAAGGAGACGTCGCGAGTATTTCTCTCGCTGTTTGCTCGCGCCGTTAAAAGCGACTACGACGAAGCAATGAGCAGCGAAGTGTGGGAGCCCATCAAGGCGCACCTCGCTGCTTTGTCGCGCGAGCGTGTCATTCAGGGTTTCTCGCCCGCGGAAACCGCTACCTTCGTGTTCTCGCTCAAGAAGCCGTTGTTCGACGCGCTGCGTAAAGAACTCGGTAAGGACGCGGCGGGTCTTGCCAATGAAGTGTGGAAGCTGACAGTCGTGCTCGACAAACTGGGGTTGCTGACTGTCGAGTCGTATCAGCAAACGCGCCAGGAAATCATCGAGCGTCAACAGCAGGAACTTCTCGATCTCACCACGCCCGTGGTAAGGCTTTGGGATTCGATCGTGGCGCTGCCATTGATCGGCACACTCGACAGCGAGCGCACGCAGGTCGTGATGGAAAGCCTGCTCGATTCGATCGTGGAGAACGAAGCCGCCATTGCCATTATCGACATTACCGGTGTGCCTACCGTCGACACGCTCGTCGCGCAGCATCTGTTGAAGACCGTTGCTGCTGCGCGTCTGATGGGTGCCGAATGCATTATCAGCGGTATTCGTCCGCAGATTGCACAGACCATCGTTCACCTCGGTGTCGATCTTGGCGACGTGGTCACAAAAGCCACTTTGGCAGAGGCACTCAAGGTCGCGTTGCGGCGCGTCGGCATGACAGTGGCCGCGATCACGGCGAAGCAGGATAACTGATATGGAGCAGATTCCAGTTCTCAAGCTCGGTGAATTCCTTCTGGTGTCGATTCAGGTCGAGCTTCATGACGAATTGGTGCTCAGTCTGCAGGACGATCTGACATCGCGCATTGAGCGCACGCGTGCGAAAGGCGTCCTGATCGACATTTCGGCACTGGAAATCGTAGATTCTTTCATTGGCCGTACGCTCGGCCATATCGCCGCGATGGCCCGTATCATGGACGCCGCCACGGTTCTGGTAGGCATGCGGCCTGCTGTGGCAATTACGCTGGTCGAATTGGGCATGTCGCTTCAAGGTATCCGAACTGCGCTCGATGTCGATAAGGGCATGGCGTTACTCCGCGCATCGCAGGCGACGCAGGAGAGCCGCCATCGTTAAGTTAAGCGAAGTCGTCCTGGATATTCGCTCAGGCGAACAGGTCAATATCGCTCGCAAGGCGGTCCAGGAATGGGCTACGCGATTGGCATTTAGCACGCTCGAGCGAACCAAGTTCGTTACTGCTGCGAGTGAATTAGCTCGCAATACACTGGTTCACGGCAAGGGCGGCACGTTGACTATCGAAGAGGTGAGTCAGAACGGCCGCACCGGTCTCAAGCTCGTTTTTGAAGACACGGGTCCCGGCATTCCCGACATTAGCCGCGCATTGGAAGACGGCTTCAGTACGGCTAAAAGTATGGGTCTCGGATTGGGCGGAGCGCGCCGGTTGGTCAGCGAGTTTGAAATTACCTCTACTGCGGGGCAGGGAACCAGAGTGAGCATTACCCAATGGAAGCGACGCTGAGTCTGACGGATAAAAGTGGTGTCGCGGATATCCGCCGGCGTGCCATTCACATGGCGCATGTGCTCGGTCTGTCCGACAAGCGTCAGGCAGACGTCGCGTTGATTCTCACGGAAGCCGCGACCAATATACTGAAGTATGCCGGCCATGGTGAAATCACGCTCAGGAGCTACGAAGAAGGCAATACACAAGCTCTGGAAATCATTGCACTCGACCGCGGGCCTGGCATTGCCAATGTCGCCACCGCAATGACCGACGGCTTTTCCACCGGCGGCAGTCTTGGAGCCGGCCTCGGCACGATCGAGCGGCACTCTACGCTTTTCGATATCTATTCCGTCGCAGGGGCTGGCACGGCGTTGCTCGCGCGCATTGCCAACGCTGCGGAGAATCGGCCCGACCGTTATCAGATAGGCTTCAAATCCACGCCGAAGGCGGGACAGGAAGTTTGCGGCGACGCCTGGGGTGTACGCCGCGTGGGCGGCAGCCTGTGGATGACATTGCTGGACGGATTGGGTCACGGGCCTATGGCGTTCGAGGCGTCCAATCGTGCGGTTAGCGTGTTTCTCGAAGCGGATCCGGGCGATCTTCCCGCCGACGTTTTGCGGCGCGCCCATCAGGGCATCAAGGCCACGCGCGGTGCGGTGATGGCCGTTGCGATGTTCGATGCGGGCAGGCGCGAGATGAGCTTCGCCGGCGTCGGTAATATCGTCGGGATCGTGGCTCGCGAAGACCGCGCGCAGCATCTGCTTTCAACCGACGGAACCGTCGGCTACAACATGCGCACGGTCCGTCCGAGCGAAGGGCCGTGGACAGCCGGCAATGTGTTCATTGCCACGACCGACGGCCTTTCCACGCGCTGGAGCCTGAGCCGTCATCCCGGTCTGATATCGCGGCACCCCAGTCTCATCGCCAGTGTCTTGCACCGTGATTTCGCTCGGGACGCCGATGACGCTACGATCATCGTCTTAAAGGCAATCTGACATGCGCCATCGCATTCTGTCCACGCCTATTAGTTCGAACCTGAGCCTGGTGGCCATTCGTGACCGCTCGCGTCAGGTCGGCGAGTTGTTCGGGCTTGATAATGTTCAGCGAACGCGCTTTATTACCGCTATTTCGGAGATCGCGCGCAATGCTATCCGTTTTGCAGGCGGCGGGACGCTGACCTTTCTCGTCGGCGACGCTACCGACGCCGAAGGCCTGCAATGCGTGGTCGCGCAGATTAGCGACAACGGTCCCGGCATCGTCAACCTCGACGAACTGCTCAGGGAGTCGCGCGAACGCGAAGCGGGCGTCGGGCTCGGTATTCCAGGTAGCCGGCGCATGACGGATTGCTTTTTCATTCACACGGAGCCGGGCAAGGGCACGACGGTGACGCTGGAAATGTTTCTTCCGCGCGCCACTGTGCGGATGTCCGGCCGCGAGGTGAGCGCGCGCGCGGAGCAACTGACGCGGCGCAAGCCGCAGACGCCGGTGGATGAACTCGAACAGCAGAATCGGGAAATGATGCAGACGCTCGAAGAGCTTCGCCGGAAGAGTGTTGAACTCGAAGACGCCGATGCGCGAAAAAACGAGTTCCTTGCCATGCTCGCGCACGAGTTGCGCAATCCGCTCGCGGCCATCTCGCTCTCGCTGCAGTTGGCGCAGCAGAGCGGCAAAGAAGCGCATGAGAAAACGTACGCGGTGATCGGACGGCAGACCGCGCAATTGTCGCGAATGGTCAACGATCTGCTGGACGTGTCGCGGATTACGCGCGGCAAGGTGGAATTGCAAACCGAGGTTGTGTCGATCTCCGCGCTGATCGATGGTGGAATCGAAATGTCATTGCCGGAACTGAACCGGCGGGGCCACAAAGTCGCGGTTGAGCGTGCGTTGGAACCCATCTTCGTCAGAGTGGACGCGGCGCGGCTCAAGCAGGTCTTCAACAATATCATTCACAACGCCGCACGCTACACGCTGCAACCCGACACGATCAAGATACTCGTGATGCGGGAAGGCAACGAAGTACAGATTGCCATTACCGATCGGGGCGTCGGCATCGATTCGAACTTGCTGCCGCGCGTGTTCGATCTGTTTGCCCAGGCGCCGACTTCGATTGGCCGGCAGGACGCCGGCCTGGGTATTGGGCTAACCGTGGTGGAGCGGCTCGTGCGCGATCATGGCGGCTCTGTCGCCGCGTTCAGCGAAGGTGCGGGAGCGGGGACCCGGATCGTGGTGACGCTGCCCATAGTCGATGAGCAGGCGCCGGAGGGCGATACGTCGTCGCAGCACGTGGTGCTGACCGCCGAGCACAAGGTGCTCGTCGTGGACGACAACAAGGATTCGGCCGACGCACTGGCAGCGCTGCTCGAACTGCAGGGTTTCGAATGCGCGGTCGCCTACGACGGCGCCAGCGCACTCACGTTGACGGATACGTTCGTCCCCACGGTCGGCGTGATCGATCTGGGGCTGCCGGACATGTCGGGGTTCGACGTTGCGGTTGCGTTGCGCAAGAAGCACGGCGACGCAGCGTTGACGCTCGTCGCGCTGAGCGGTTATTCGAGCGACGACTATCGTAGCGACGCCGTCGAAGCCGGCTTCAACGATTACTTCGCCAAGCCGCTTGTCATGGACGACTTTCTGAATTTCCTGACGACGGTCGGCCCCTGAGAACAGTTCGCGGTGGTTTCGCTTCGTGCAGTTCTTCTTTGCGACGGTAGGTTCGGCACTTGGTCGACAGATGCGGCTCTGGACAGATGACTCGATATCCATCGGCAGCGAGGATATTGGCCACCGCGTCGAAGTCGCGAACGGACGGCCCACGCGATGGCAACACGACAATCGTCGGGCGACGCCCCTGGTCGAGATATTCAATCTGTGTGGCGCCCCGGCGAACGGTTTTGTCGGCGACGTGCGTCGCTGTCGCAGCATACGCAGTCGGCGTGGCAAATGCTGAAAAGATGAGTGTGAAAAGCTTTGCGACGTACCAGTAAAAGATCTCCAGATCTATAGTTGGTAAATTAATTCCGGCCAGGTCCTGACGTGATTGGATCGAGCCCGCTCTGGATCAGGGCTTGCGCGCTTTCGGGCGACGAGAGAAACGCCAGAAAGGCTTTAGCGGAGATTTCTGCCGGTGAGTCGTCGCGATTGCTGCGGAGATCAGGCTGTTCTTCTGCGGATTTGCAGGCAGAGGCCCGACATAGTCTACCCCAGGGACGGCACGCAACTCGCTGATTTGCCGCAGTCCAACCTCGACATCGCCACGGGCGACTGCTTCACCGACCAGCTCCTTTCCTTTGCTGAGGACGGTTTTGCCACTTACCCGATCCGCAACGCCGAGCTTTTGAAGCAATAATGCTGTACCCGAGGTCCCGAATCGAAAAGCAAAAGGCGCAAGGACAACGCCGACTTCAGGACCCTGCAATTTATTGGAGACTGTTCGATGCCGGACCGAAAGGCACCTAAAAAGCAATCACGCGGAACAGTGTCGAACCGGTCACTCGAACGTGGTCTTGAGATACTCAGCGCGTTCGGCCCGGGTGCCGCCTTGCTCGGCAACGGGGACCTCGTCGAACGCACAGGTCTGGCCAAAGCGACGGTGAGTCGCCTCACCCGCACGCTCGCTGAGGCTGGTTATCTCGAACATGACGTGGGCCGTAAGGCATATCGGCTTGGTGTTCCCGTGTTGAGCGTCGCGCAAGCGATGCGTAGCGGCTCGACAATCCTTCTTGCCGCCGGCCCGTTGATGCGCGCTGCTGCCCAGGAGCGTCGCATCAACGTAGGGCTCGCTGCCGCGGACCGTGAAGACATGGTCTATCTGGAATCTATCCGTTACAACCAACGCGCGTCGTTGCGAACGATCGTGTCTGGACAACGTATTCCGATGGACCTGACTGCACTCGGGCGCGCCCATCTGTCGACGCTTTCGAAAGAAGAGTTCGTCAGGATGATGGCCAGGTTTGAGAAGCGGGAGCGTGGTCAATGGGCACGCGTCCACGCCGAAATCCGGGACGCAGTGGACAGCGTCCACGCCAATGGATACTGCGGAGCAAGCTGGCAGCCAGAGGTGGTGGCTATCGCGGCACCTTTGGCAATCCCCGGTCATCGCACGGTCGTCGTCAATTTCAGCGTGCGTTCCGTGGAGCCCATGCAGACCATTGTCACTGAGCTCTCCAAGCCTCTGCTTGAATTGCGCGATCAGATCCTGGCCGAAGTCGCCAGGATAGAAAGCTGACTGCCGGGCACGTCTACCGTTCATTAATGGCGCGAGCGGGAATGCAGAGCACGACCGCCAGGCCACCCAGCACGGAAACGATCGCTACAGCGTAAAGACCTATGGCGTTGCTTCCAAAGTGTGTGGATGCGAAGCCGATTGCCGTCGGCGCCGAAATGCCGCCGAACTGGCCGAGACTACTGATAAGACCGATACCGCTGGCCGCGACCGTGCTGGACAGATACGCTGGCGGGATGGTCCAGAACAGCGACAGCATGCCCAGATAGCCCGCAGTCGCGACGCATAACAACACCATTAGCAAAACCAGGTTGTTCGCGGCGTACGGGAGAAAAACCACGCCCAGTGCTGCGAGGAGTGCGCTCACCATGAAGTGCCATCTACGCTCAAGCATGCGATCCGAGCTTCTGCCGAAAAGGTACATCGCGATGGCGCCGGTAATGTACGGAATGGCGGACAACAAGCCGATGTGCCAGAAGTTTGTAACGCCGCTCTTCTGGATCACACTCGGGGCCCAGATATGCACGACGATGCTGGCCCACGGCACGCTGAAGTAGGCGAAGGTCAACGCCCAGAATTTCGGCTCTCTGAGCGCTACCCAGATGGATGCCTGTGCCCGTTCCGTTTTGGCGAGTGCCTCGCGCTTCAGTTCGCCAATCAAAAACTCTTTCTCGGCTGAACTCAGCCATGTGGCGTCTTCAGGTCTATCGGTCAGGTAGACATACGCAAAGAGCCCGGCGACAGCAGACGGCAGGCCTTCGATGATGAACATCCACTGCCATCCCTTCAGATCGCCCACACCGGACAGGCTATGCAGGATCAGTCCGGACAACGGGCCGCTGATAATCCCGGACACGCAGATTGCCGTCATGAAAATCGACGTGATGCGCGCGCGGCGAGCCGACGGAAACCAATAGGTGAAGTAGAGAATGACACCCGGGAAGAAGCCCGCTTCAGCGGCACCCAAAAGAACTCTTGCGATATAAAACTGCGTAGGAGTCTGTACGAATGCCGTGCCCGTCGACACCAGGCCCCACAACACCATGATGCGCAGCAAGGTGCGCCGTACGCCGACCCGCTGAAGCCACAGATTGCTCGGCACCTCGAAGAGCATATAGCCGGCGTAGAACAGTCCGACACCTAGCCCGAAAGCAGCCTCCGACATGCCGATGTCGCGCGAAAACTGCAGGTGTGCAAAGCCGATGTTGGCCCGGTCAAGGTACGCGAACACGTAGCAGACAAACAGGAACGGCAGCAGCCGCCACGTGACTTTGCGGTAGATCGCACGTGCCTGCGCATGTGGCTCGATCGTTATTGGCTCAATCAATGTGGTCCGGCTTGCTTGCATGATGTCTCCGTCTTTATATCGTATTGCGACGCCTCTCGATTGTGCGGCGCCGCGTTTGCCTGTGAGCTAATTATCGGTGCGATGCGCGCTGTGCCAAGAGGCTCGTTTCACAGAGTGAAACAGTGTGGTTCGACGAAATCGTTTCGGTAGGCAACGCGGTTTCACTAGATGGAACCGAAGGGGTGTCTTTCGAGCCGACGAGGGCTACTCTTCCTGGCATCGGTCAGCGGACGGGCAAGCCTGCAGATGCCGCCGCTCACATAAACGTTCCTGAAAGGTAGAGTCATGGGCACCTCGAATATTGAAGTGACAATCACGTCGCGCATCGCGACGATCACGCTGAATCGTCCCGAGAAGCGCAATGCAATCTCCGACGATATGCGCACGGAACTCATTGAAGCGTTGAACCGGGTGTCGACCGACCCGGAGGTTCGAGCCGTCGTACTGACCGGTAGCGGAAAAGGCTTCTGCGCGGGTGGCGACGTGGGTGGCATGGCGAAGCGAATGGAGGCACCTGCTGGTGAGGTGGCCTTTAACGGCTGGTCGCGTCAGCAACGCGTGCATCACACCGTGAACCTGCTGTTCTCCATGCCGAAGCCAACGATTGCCGCTGTGAACGGCGCGGCCGCGGGTCTCGGTGCCGATATGGCGCTCAGTTGCGACTTTGTCGTAGCGTCGGAGGAGGCCAGCTTTGCGTGGAGTTATATCAAGCGCGGCTTGATTCCCGACGGCGGCGGCATGTATTTCCTTCCGCGCCGTGTGGGTCTTTCGCGGGCCAAGGAACTGATCTTTAGCGGCCGCAAGGTTGAGGCACCGGAAGCACTCGCGCTCGGGATTGCGGATCGCGTCAGCCGGTCCGACGCGCTCCTCGCCGACGCGCAGGCGTGGGCGGAAGAACTCGCTCAAGGCTCGCCGACCGCGCTCGCGCTTGGCAAGTCGATCCTGAATCAGAGTTATGAGCTGTCGGCCCATCAAGTCTTTGCACAGGGCAGCCAAGCGCAGGCGGTCTGCTATACGAGCCACGAGCATCGGGAATCCGTCCTCGCCTTTTTGAACAAGAGCCGGTGAATGTCATGAGGGGAGCGGTCAAGATGAATGCAATTTCACGCCTTATCAGCCCACGCAGCGTGGCCATCATCGGCGCATCGGCCGATGCCGCTAAGACGTCTGGTCGCCCCGTGGCCTATTTGAAGAAGCACGGGTTTCAGGGGCGGATTTATCCCGTCAATCCGCGAAGCGAGACGATCGACGGGCTGCGTTGTTATCCGGACGTTGCGTCGCTGCCGGAAGCGCCGGACGTGGGCATTGTGTTGCTCGGCGCGGAGCGCGCCCACGCGGCGGTCAGGGAACTGGCGCGCCTTGGTACCCGCGCGGCTATCGTTCTGGCCAGCGGCTACGCGGAGACAGGCGAAGAGGGCGCACGGCGGCAGGCGGAATTGATTGAAGCCGCCGGTTCGATGCGTCTGCTCGGTCCCAATACCATCGGACTGGTGAACCTGACCGAGGGCATCATGCTGTCGGCAAGCGGCGCGCTCGAGACTTCTTCATTCACCGCCGGCGGCATTGGCGTTGTTTCCCAGAGCGGCGGCATTCTCGGCTCGCTTCTCTCGAGAGCCGCCTCTCGTGGTATTGGCCTGTCCAAGCTGGTGTCGACAAGCAACGAAGCTGACCTCGATGTGGCCGATTTCGTCGACTATCTAGTCGATGACGACGCGACGTCGGTGATCGCGCTGTACATGGAAGGTCTGCGCCATCCTGAGCGTTTCCGACTGGCCGCAATGCGCGCGGCGGCGGCAGGCAAGCCGATCGTCGTATTCAAGATCGGCCGCTCGGAATCGGGAGCGCGGTCCGCCGTTTCTCACACGGGTGCGCTCGCGGGGGCTGACCGGATGTATGACGCCCTGTTCCAGCAACTCGGCGTGAATCGCGCGGAGAAGTTTTCGGATCTGCTGGACATTCCCGCCGCGCTAGCTGTACGCCGACCACTATCGGGCAAGCGGGTCGCTATCCTCACCTCTACAGGGGGCGCCGGCACATTGGTCACCGACAGCCTCGGCATGGGCGGCTTCGATACACCCGCGCCCGACCAGGCGACCGCAACTGCGTTGCGTGCGCTGCAGACCGGGGACCACGCCGTGCTCGATCGCAATCCCATCGACGTCACGCTGGCCGGACTTCAGCCGGACCTTCTGCGCGGAGCCATCCGGACTTTGCTGGCGAGTGCGGGCTACGACGCGGTGGTCGTGATCGTCGGGTCGTCCGGTCTGGCGATGCCGGATCTGATGGCCGGCGCAATTCGCGATGCACTGCCTGGCAGCGACAAGCCCCTTGTTGCATTCGTCAGTCCACACGCGCCGGAAGTGACCGCGTTGCTCAATCGTCAGGGCGTGCCCGCTTTCGTCGATCCGGAGAGTGTCACGGCGGCACTGGGCGCCATGTGGCGGCACACCCGGAATCGGCGCGATGTCCCGCAGCAGGTTAACTCGGCGGCTCTCGAACAGGTCGCACTGGATGACCTTCCGGTTGGCTCCCTCAATGAAGCGCAGGCCAAGACTCTGTTCAGCCGGTTCGGCATCACGCCGGTGCGAGAACGGATCGTGAGCGATGCAAGCGAGGCGAAGGCAGCCGCCCAAGAGTTTGGCGGCAAGGTCGTGCTCAAGCTTCTGTCCAACGAAATCACCCACAAGAGTGAGGTGGGTGGTGTCGCGGTCGGCTTGAGCGTCGAAACGATCGAAGCGCGACTCGAACGGATGCGCGATGACGTCCACACGGCGACCGGTACTGTACCGAACGCGTTCCTCGTTCAGGAGATGGTGACTGGCGGCGTCGAATTGATCTTCGGCCTGCACCGCGATTCGCTTGGGACGGCGATGCTGCTCGGCATGGGCGGTGTCACAGCTGAACTGTTCAAGGATACGACGATGCGGTTGCTCCCTGACGGCACCGCGCTGACGCAGGACGATGCGCTGCAGATGCTGCATGAACTGAAAACGTGGCCACTGCTGGACGGATATCGAGGCCGCGTGCGTGCGGACGTCGACGCGCTCGCGGAGGCGATCGTCGCGTTTTCAGGCATGGCCGCGCAACTCGGAGACCGCATCGTCGAGGCGGAAATCAATCCGGTTTTCGTGCTCCCTGTAGGGCAGGGTGTGAAGGCCGCCGATGGAGTAGCCGTGTTGGCTGAGCGGAATAGTCGGGAGGGCTGATCAAAAGAACACAACCCGAGTCGACACTGGACTCGCGCCTCCTAAGCGGAGACGAGAGTCAGCTCAGCATTCCAGTCAATCCATCTATTGTTGCGTACAGTTACATTGGCACGGCAAGCGCCTCGTGCGCGAACGTCGTGCCGTTGACGAAGACCGTGAAGCCCGGCGTCATGGAACGACTTGCCGTCAGATGCGTGCGTAGATCGAACTGCCGATCGTCAGCGAAGTTGCGGTGGGCGACGCGAAACGGATCTCATAGAGGTCGCGTCCAAAATTGCCCGGTACCTTGATCGACATGCCGCCGAGCGTGTCACTCACCGGTACAAACAGTTGATAGCGAAGATCTTCGTTGCCGTACAGCACGTAGCCCGGGAGTTCGGCGAGTGTCGCGAAGAACGCCGGCGGATTGCCAAGAACGACAATCGGCACGGCGCTCGGCGAATCGTTGGTCAACGTCCATTGTGTGCCGACGCGTTGCTGCCACGCGCTGTCGAGCGCCGCCAGCGGGGCGAGTTGCTGACCGACCGGCAGCGTCAGATACGCGTAGCCCGCTCCCGGCACGACCCGCTTCATCAGATAGCGATAGTTGAACGCGTTTCCTTCGGTGTCCTTGCCTGACACGACTGCAAAGCGATACGACGCCGTATCGGTATCGCTCCACCACCAGCCGTCGCTGCGGTACTGGTATCCGCCGATCGTCGTCCACCCTCGCGTAGCGGCGTCCCACTGGTTGATCTGCAGGCTGCCATCCGCATTGGCGAGCACCTGATACGGCAAATCCGAACTGCCGTAGATGCCCGCGCCGCTCGCAATGCCCGGCCCCGATGCGACCGGCGGCGCCGAGGTGCCAAGCTTCGCCGGCAGCGACGAAATCGTGCCGTCTTCCTTCAACGCCGACAGCACCAGCGTCTCGGCAATCGCCCGGGCGTTGTAGCCCGCATTGCCGGTCACCAGCAGCGCGAACTGCGAGTTGGGCACGACGAAAAATTCGGTTGAGTAGAAAGCGGTGCCGCCGTCCTTTTCCCAGCCGAGCACGCCCGCGGCGTTGAGCGCCGGCTGTACCACCGTGTCCCAGCCGAGACCCCAGCGCCATTCCGGCGACGGGTTGATGGTCAGGCTTTTGGTCTGATCCATGCCCATCTGCGCAATGCCCGCCGCGGACACGATGCGCTGTCCCTGGAACACACCACCGCCGTAGATCATTTGCGCGAGATTCATCATGTCGCCGGGCGTCGAACTCAGTCCGCCAGTCGCGTATGCATTGACGAATTCCTGATGCTGCGTGCCGTTCACGTACGGCAGTGAAAACGATCCGCCGGACGGCACGCTCGTCAGATAGCTGGACTGGGTCATCTTCAGCGGTGCAAGAATAGCCGACTGGACGAAGTCCGCGAAGCTCTGGCGCGTCATGGCGAGCACGATCTGCTCGACCATCGTGAAGCCGTCGTTGCAATAGACCGCCAGCTCACCTGGCAAATGCTTCAGGTGCGAGTTGGCGAGTTCGGCTTGCGTGTCGGCGGCGTATCCGGCGACCGGCTCGAACGTGAAGAGATTGCGCCCATTCGTGCCGGGCAGACCGGATGCATGCGATAGCAGATGACGCGTGGTGATCTGCGCGTATTCCGGCGACAGCATCGTGAAGGTCGGTAGATATTTGACGATCGGCGTGTCGAGCGTGATCAGACCGCGATCGACGAGGATCGTCGCCGCCAGTGCTGGGAACAATTTACTGACCGAGCCGATGTTAAAGCGCGTCTGCGGCGTTGCCTTGATTTGCCCCGGCACCGACGCCAGCCCGAACGCCTGCTGCCAGACCACAGTGTCGCCCTTGACCATCGCGATCGAGATCGCCGCGACGGGATTCGACGGATCGCTGACGGCCTGCTGGATCATCTGTTGACCGAGGGCAATGGTCTGCTGATAGGGCGTCGACTGGATGTCGCCGTTGCCGCAGCCGGGCAATACCGCCGCGAGCATCCCGGCGCCGGTGTAGCCGAGAAACTGCCGCCGGCCTACGCTGAAAGAAATCTCGTGATTGCGATCGCACTTGGCCACAGTATTCCCTTTGCTCCGGTTATTAGGACCTGCAAAAAAGCGCTTTTCTTCAGCTACGGCGCCGCCAACATGGCAATGGCGGCCTTCGCAATTTCGACGCAGCGGGGCAGCGTCTTTTGAACGGGCCTCCGTGCCCCAAATCATAGGCGTGCGGGCGAACTTGAGTAGCAACGTGTCGAGATGCTACGAAGCTTTGGCTTAACAGCGCGCCCCTAAGGTACCAAATTCTGCTCGGCGCAGCACGTGATATTGTCTGGCGCAATCGCCGCCATACGATCTCTTTTGGATCGATTCGCGGTAGTTGGAAGCGGTCGATGCGCCGTTCGTCACGCTCGATGACGCGTCGCGTGATTGCTCACGCGAAGTGCTTCCTCATACGCACGGCGGTAGATGCGCAGCGCCCATTTCGCGGTGCTCTCGCCTGGCTTCCGAGCCGAAGCGGGGGCGCCATGCGTCAGATACTGGCCTGATTGACGCGCTTCATCAGGTCCTCGGCGTTCTCCTTGCGTTCGCTATACCGGTCTACGAGGTACGGACCGATGTCGCGCGTCAGCAGCGTGAACTTCACCAGCTCCTCCATTACGTCGACCACGCGGTCGAAATACGCTGAAGGCTTCATGCGACCGGCTTCGTCGAACTCCATGAAGGCCTTGGCCACCGACGACTGGTTGGGGATGGTCAGCATGCGCATCCATCGTCCAAGCACGCGCATCTGGTTAACGGCGTTAAACGACTGTGAGCCGCCGCTGACCTGCATCACGGCGAGTGTCTTGCCTTGGGTCGGCCGCACCGCGCCAAGCGAAAGCGGAATCCAGTCGATCTGCGCCTTCATGATGCCGGTCATCGCGCCGTGCCGCTCGGGCGAGCACCAGACCATGCCCTCCGACCACAACACCATCTCGCGCAGTTCGGCCACCTTGAGATGGCTGTCCGGCGCGTCGTCCGGCAACGGCAGGCCGCTCGGATTGAACGTGCGCACTTCGGCGCCCATCGCCGTGAGCAGGCGTGCGGCTTCCTCGCTCAGCAGGCGGCTGAACGAGCGCTCGCGCAGCGAACCATAGAGCAGCAGAAAGCGCGGTGGATGCGGCGAGGCTTTCGCAGGCTGAAGGCGATTGATATCGGGCACGCGAAACAGCGTCGCGTCAACTTGGGGGAGGTCAGTGATGAGATCAGACACGTTTGCCTTCTGTAATCGTTTACGGATTGCTCAGGCGCACTCGTACCAGTCCGTCGAGCGGTTGACGATGCGCACCACGAGCAGCATGATTGGCACCTCTATGAGCACACCCACGACAGTCGCGTGCGCCGCACCTGAGTTGAAACCGAACAGACCGATCGCGATTGCGCGACCCAGACGCTCAGGTATCGCTCAAAGGAGCCGATGGTCGGATTTGCGGCTGACCGCCCTGAGGCGGCCACATTGGGGGTGTTCATGAGCGACTCGATGGAAAGGGCTTAGCTCCGACCGATGCCGTCCAGCGCCTGCTGCAGTTGGGCGTTGTCCAGTCTTTCGAGCGGGAGCGCGAGCAGTTGCAGCAAGCGGTAGCCGATCGCTTCGCGCGTGAGTTCGAATGCTTGCCGCTTGCCTTCATCGCCGCCCGGCGCGTTCGACGGATCGGCGTAGCCCCAATGGACCTTGACAGGGCTGCCCGGCCAGAACGGGCAATGTTCCGCCGCGGCGCTGTCGCAGACCGTGATGACAATGCGCATCTCGGGGGCACCGTCCTGCGCGAATTCATCCCAGCTTTTGCTGCGATAACCCTCCATATCAATACCGGCGTTCGTCAGCGCTTCGAGCGCGAACGGATTGATGCGTCCGCTCGGTGCGCTGCCCGCGCTGTATGCGCGGACGTCCTTGCCGAGCTTCTTTGCCCAGTGGTTCAGCATGCCTTCGCAAAGCACACTGCGCGCGGAATTGTGCGTGCAGAGGATGAGTACGTTTGTGGTCATGGTGTTGTCTGTGCGCAGCGTGATCAGCAGCAGGCCGGACCGGCAGGTTTAACAGGGATGCAAACGGGTTCGCCGTTCGGGGCACAGCAGGACGTTGTCCCTGCCGACGACGATGTTTGCCCGCTCGCTCCATATACTGAAGCGCCGTCCAGCGTATGGAAGTGCTCCCAGGCAATCCCCTGCGGATCGAGAACCCAGTGCTTGTCGCTGCGCGCATAGCAGCAGGTGGTTTCGCCCTGATCGAGCAGGACCATGTCCGCAGCCTCCGCCCGCGTTGCGAGTTCGGCAAGCTCGGCCGGGTCGTCCACCTGGAAGCCGAGATGGTCCACACCCGCTTTCGTGCCGCGCGTCGAAATCGCAAAGTTCACGCGAGGATCGTCCAGCATCCATTTCGCGTAGTCCATCTCGACGCGCGCCGGTTCCGCATCGAACAGCTTTGAATAGAACGCGATACTGGCTGTCAGGTCGTCAACGTGGACATGGATGTGAAACCGCTTCATGGTGGTTCTCCGTCAGCATTCGCTTGAGGCCGCGCCAGGTTCAAGGCAAGGCTGCCCCTGACAGCAGTTTTCGGTCAGGAAACCCAGGACCGCGTTCATCTGGTCGTAGGCGGCCCGATAGATCAGGCTGCGCCCGTCGCGTTCCTGTGTGACGAGCCCCGCGTGCATTAGCTCCTTCAGGTGAAATGAGAGCGTCGCATTGGGAACGTCGAGGTGTTCCGCGATGGCGCCCGGCGTCAAGCCGGCCGGACCAGCGACCACCAGCATGCGGAACACGCGCAGGCGTAGCGCGTGGGCGAGCGCCGCAAGAGCACGGATAATGTCTTTGTCTTCCATATTTCCAATATATTGGAAATATGGATTGAAAGCAAGCCACTGCCGCAGTCCACCGGGGGCATACGCTCTCCGACTTCCATGGGCGGCCGAACCGCCGCATTAGCTAGAAACAACGTGTGGTAATGCCGACGCAGTGAAGTCAATGGTGGCTATTGTTTTTGACTTGCTCTCAACGGTGTCCTGCACCTGCTGATGAGACCGTGACCGGCGATTCAGCCGAGATCGACGTTCAAGGCGAAGTCCCATGTGCCGGCGCCGTTTTGGGCCAGGCCGATCATCATCAAGCCGAGCGCCTCTAACGTCTGGGCCATCTGCAAGCCGCCGACATCAAGCGGACGCAGCCCGAGACTTTCGAGGAAGGTCGAGACGCGGGCCTTCGCGTCCGCATCGTCGGCTGCGATGAACGCGTCGAGGCGTCCACCCTTGGCGAGTACGTGACCGAAGATCGTATTGAAGGCCTTCACCACATGCGCGCCGGCGGGGACGCCCCTAGCGGTCTCCTGCGCGCCGGAACTGCCGGGAGGGGTCAAGAGGCCCGAAAGGTCGGGGGCAACCGGGTTGGTGATGTCGATGATCACCTTGCCGTCGAGCGCTTTCCCGAAGTCGGCCACCACCGACGCCGCGCTGGCGTACGGCACGGCGAGGATAACGATGTCGCCCGCCGGCGCGGCGCCGTACTTCCCTGTGATCGCTCCGGGCGCCAGTTGGTCGGCCAGTGCCTGCGCTTTTACGTTATCGCGGCTGATCACCTCGACAGTCTGTCCAGCCTTGGCGACACGGCCGGCGATCGCAGTGGCCATCCCTCCTGATCCGATAATGCTGATAGTGCTCATGTGCAGTTTCCTCGTGAGTTGGAGTATTGGCGTCTGCCGGGCTCGTTCCGGCCCGGCTCCCCGTTGTTAGCCCAGTTCAGCCGGCGGGGAAATAATGACCGTTATCCATGTCCTCGAGCAGGCCTGGCTGAGCAGGCTCCCAGCCGAGAGATTTTCGCGTGATGGCGTTGGACGCCGGGAAGTCGCCCGTGACTACAGCCGAGAGGAATCCGAAGTAGCCCGGCACCATCAGTTCGTCCGCGGGAATGCTCACAGCGGGTACGCCAAGGCGAGCGGCGATGGCCTCAGCAATCTCGCGGAACCGGATACCCTCGTCGGCAACTGCGTGCCAGGTCTTGCCGGCAGGGCCTTTCTCCAACGCCAGTCGGAACAAAGAGGCAAGATCGCGGATGTGCACGGCGGGCCACCGGTTCTCGCCGTCTCCAGGGTAGCCGATGACGCCCTTCTCCTTGGCAAGCCCGATCAGGATCTGGAGGAAGCCGACGCGATCGGCTGTGCTGTGTGCGATGAGGGGAATCCGCACGACCGAAGACCGCACGCCTTGCTCGGCAAGGCCGACGACAGCGGTCTCCACGACATTGCGAGCTCGCAGGGTGCCTGCGTCGAGGGGCCTGCCAGGAAGGGCGGGGTCATCCTCGGTGGCGGGTCGGCCCAGGCTGACCGGTGCGACAAGAGGGGCCCCCCGACCCACATTCGTGGGTGCGCCGATGCTGCCTGCAACGACCAGCGGTTTCCCGGTTCCCGCCAGCGCCTCGCCGAAAGCGAGCACGATCGAGAGCTCCGAATCGCCCAAGGCGGCGATCCCACCAGCCTGGAGCAGGTCAGCGCGATATCCGACGTGAATGACGCCGTCGGACTCGGCCGCTGCCGCCTTGAGCCCAGCCAGGTCGCTAAGATCACCGCGACGCGCCTTGGCGCCGAGAGCGGACACCGTAGCCGCCGACTCGTCCGTTCGGGCCAACGCGGTAACCTCGTGGCCGGCCGCGACGAGGTCGGGGATGATGTGCGAACCGGCGTGGCCGGTCCCGCCAGTGACAAATACGTGCATGTAGCTGCTCCTTGTGAGTGATGTGAGAAGTGGTGATACCCGTGCGTTCAGCCATGAGTGATCGGTGCTCGCAATCTCTAAAGGCCATGCTAACCATGTTACTTGCAAAAAACAAGTAAACACGAAAATATACTTGCGGTATGCAAGCGATGTTAGGATCTAGCTATGAAGACGACATCTAAAGAAGACGTTCGGTCCCATTGCGCAGTGAACTACGGCGTGGAGATCTTCGGCGACCGGTGGTCGCTTCTGATCATTCGCGACATCGTTTTTGTCGGCAAAAAGACGTATGGCGAGTTCCTGAAATCGGAAGAGGGCATCGCGACCAATGTCCTTGCTTCCCGCCTTGCCTTTCTTGAGGAGCAGGGAATTCTCTCGAAGGCCCCCAATCCCGGCGACAAGCGCAAGGACTTCTACACTCTGACCGAGAAGGGCCTGGACCTCATTCCCATCGTGCTTAACATAGTCCTTTGGAGTGCAAAGTACGATTCGAAGTCCTACGTGCGGCGCAGCAAGGAGTTTTTTGCCCGATTGAGTCGAAGCCCAATGCAGGTGAGTGAAGAGGTGAAGGCGCTGGTTCGCAACGGCGAATGCATCTTTCCTGAGAGTTAGTCTGAGAACGCTGCGGACTCTCCACGCTTCACCAATCGGAAAACCGGTATCGACTTCAACCTCCCACTCAGCCCAGTCTCGTGAAGCCCCCCAGGTTTTTGACCGCAGTTGACAAGTAAAAATTTGGCGTTTTAGACTCAAGTCACTCCTTCGAGGCCCGACAAAGATGTCCGCCCGAGGACCCGGCACAGAAGCCCCCTGACGAACTCGCCGTTCGTCAGGGGGCTTTTTTTGTCCACATTTTTTTCCCTTGTTCTAGCGCTCTGTCTGGCGCCCATCTCTGGAGAACCCGCATGTCGCTGAAGCTGTCGGGCTGGATGCGTCTCGCCCTTACCGCAGGACTCGCACTGACTTCGCTCGCTTCGAGCGCCGCTGATCCCGTGAAGATCGGCTTGCTCGAAGACGCCTCGGGGAATTTCGCGCTGGCCACGATTCCCAAGATTCATGCCACGGAACTCGCCGTCGACGAGATCAACGCGAAGGGCGGCATTCTCGGCCGCCCGGTGCAACTGATCGCCTACGACACACAGTCGGACAACACCAAGTTTCAGGAATTGGCCCGGCGGCTCGTGCAGACCGACAAGCCCGATGTGATTTTCGGCGCGTTCTCCAGCGCATCGCGCGAAGCGATCCGCCCGATCATGGACCGCGCGCATCAGCTCTACTGGTACGACAATCAGTATGAGGGCGGTGTCTGCGACACGAACACCTTTGTTACCGGCGCGGTGCCCGAGCAGCAATTCTCGACGCTCATTCCGTGGATGATGCAGAAGTACGGCAAGAAGGTGTACACCATCGCGGCCGACTACAACTTTGGGCAGATTTCGGCGGAGTGGGTACGCAACATCGTCAAGGAAAACGGCGGCACGATGGTCGGCGAGGAGTTCATTCCGCTGTCGGTGTCGCAGTTCGGCCAGACCATCCAGAACATCCAGAAGGCGAAGCCCGACTTTGTCGTGACGCTGCTGGTCGGCGCAAATCAGTCTTCGTACTACGAGCAGCAGGCGTCGGCGCATCTGAATCTGCCGATGGCGAGTTCGGTGAACGTCGGTCAGGCCTATGAGCACAAGCGCTTCAAACCGCCTGCGCTGAAGGACATGTACGTGACGGCGAATTACGTCGAAGAGGTCGATACGCCTGCGAGCAACGACTTCAAGAAGCGCTTCCACGCGAAGTTCCCGAATGAGCCCTACATCAATCAGGAAGCCGCGAACGCGTACGACGCGATCTATCTGTACAAGGCTGCTGTCGAAAAGGCGAAGTCGACGAATCAGGATCAGGTGCGCAAAGCACTCGAAAGCGGCGACATCTGCACGACCGGCGAGCAGGGCAAGGTCTGTATCGATCCGAAGAGCCATCACGCGAGTCACACCATCTTTCTGGTGCACGTGAAGGAGGACCACTCGGTCGAGATTCCGAAGGTGTGGGACGACGTACAGCCGTACTGGCTCGGCAAGGTTGGCTGCGATCTGCCGAACAAGCCGGATCATCGTCAATACACGCCGTCGAACCTGCCCAAGAAGTCCTGATCCGAAGTCGGCGCGCGAGACATGCAGCAGGCTCGCGCGTCGCCCTCCTGAACGTGGAGCACGTATGGCCACTTTGTCGGCTCTCTATTCGCTGATCTATCAGTTCGGCGACAACTTCGCTTACCTGGTGCTCGCGGCGCTCGGTCTCGCGGTGATCTTCGGCATGATGGGTGTCATCAATCTCGCGCATGGCGAGTTCATCATGTGCGGCGCGTACGTGACCATCATCACGGCCAAGCACGGTGCGCCGCTGCCGCTCGCGATGCTGGCCGGCGCACTCGCGGCGGCGCTCGCGGGCGTCATCGTCGAACGGCTGGTGATTCGTCATCTCTACGACCGTCTGTTCGATTCCGTCGTCGCAACGTGGGCAATCAGCCTCATCGTGCAGCAGACCATGCTTCTTGTCGCCGGTCCGTCGATCGAAGGGATCGGCACGCCGTTCGGCTCGTTTTCGCTCGGCGAGTATTCGTTCTCGACGTATCGCGCCGTGCTGCCCGGTATCGCGCTCGCAATCCTGTTCGGCCTCTACCTGCTGTTCTTCAAGACCAATTACGGCGTCTGCGCGCGCGCCACGATCCAGAACGCGAACATCGCGCAGTGCCTCGGTTTGCGCACGGACCGGCTCTACACGCTGACCTTCGCGCTGGGCGCGGGACTCGCGGGTCTCACCGGCGCACTCTACGCGCCGACCATGACGGCGGTCCCGACGATGGGCAGCAACTTCATCGTGCAGGCCTTCGTGTCGGTAGTGGTCGGCGGTGCCAACGTGATCGCGGGCACGACACCGGCGGCCGGCGTGCTCGCGATCATCCAGACCGCGCTGACGGCGTCTTATGGGCAGCTGTTCGGACAGATCGGTCTGCTGGTGACCGTCATCGTCGTGATCCGGTTAATGCCGCAAGGTCTCGGCAATCTCTTCACCCGCTTGCGCTAGGAGGCAGAAGTGACGCAAATGAAACAGCCTTCGACCAGTGCCGTAACGCGCGCGTTGCATACGGTGCCGTGGCTCGTGGCGCTTTGTCTGCCGCTGGTAGTCGATGCGAACACCAGCGGCAATCTCGCCTACTGTCTGCTGTGGGCGTTCAGTGCGCTCGGGCTCGCTGCGATGTGGGGCTACGGCGGCATCCTGTCGTTCGGGCAGACCGCATTCTTCGGATTGTCGGGCTACACTTACGGCATCTTCACGCTCAACTATGGCGACACGTGGTTCGAGTCGTGGCTCGGGCTCGGCGCGGGCATCGTGGTGAGCATCGTCGCCGCGGGGCTGATCGGCTACATGGTTTTCTATGGTCGCATTAAAGGCGTGTTCATCGGCATCGTCACATTGTCGGTGACGCTCGTGCTCGAAACCTTCATGTCGCAGACGGCAGGGCCGCAATGGGCGATCGGCGAGGCGCGGCTGAATGGTTACAACGGTATGGGCGGCATGCCGCAATTGACCATTCCGTGGCCGGGCGGGCCGCTCACGCTGGAGAACGTGAGCTTCTACTACCTCGTGCTGCTTCTGTTGATCGCGGTCTACGCGATCATGCGCAAGCTGCTGGACGGCACCTTCGGTTTGACCCTCATCGCTATTCGGGAGAATCCGCAGCGTGCGGAGATGCTCGGCGTCGACATCCGCCGTCATCAATTAATGGTGTTCGTACTCGGTTGCACGCTGGGCGGACTGTCGGGTGCGCTGTACACAATCTGGGGCTCTTACATCACGCCGTCGACAATGGGCCTTACCGCTGCCGCGATGCCAGTGATCTGGGTCGCGACGTCGGGAAGAAAGAGCATTGGCGGAACGATCATCGGCACTGCCTTTCTCGTGTGGCTCTCGCAGAATCTCGCGGTGTACGGCAGCCAGTACGCGCTAATCCTGCTCGGTGCGATTCTGCTGATCGTCGTACTGGCCGCGCCCGAAGGTCTGCTGCCGTTCGTCGCGCGGCATCTGCGGCGTCTGTCGAGCCGCACGAGCGGCGCTTCACGCCACGCCGGCGGATGTCTCAAGCGAGAGGAGGGCAAGTCATGACCACGCTGCTCGAAACGCGCGGGCTCAAGAAGCATTTTGGCGGCGCGCAAGTGATCAACGGAATCGACTTCAGTATCGAGGCGAAGGAGATTCGCTGCGTGATCGGGCCGAACGGCGCGGGCAAAAGCACGTTCTTCAAGCTCATCACGGGCGAGCATCGTCCTTCTGAAGGCAGCGTGCTGTTTCTCGGCAAGGACATGAGCCATGTGCTTCCGCACGAGCGCATCCGTATGGGCATGAGTATCAAGTTCCAGATTCCCGGCGTGTTTCCCGATCTGAGCGTGCGTCAGCATTTGCAACTGTCGCTGCATCGCGCGAAGGACGACCGGCCCGAGAGTCTCGACGAACTGCTGCAACGCTTCATGCTGGAGAACGAAGCGCACGTGCTCGCGCGCAACCTGTCGCACGGCAAGAAGCAATGGCTTGAAATCGCGATGGCCGTGTCGTTGCGCCCGAAGCTGCTGTTTCTCGATGAACCGGTGGCGGGCATGTCGGTGGAGGAGACGCATGCGACTGGCGAACTCATCAAGCGATTGTCGGCAGACGGCCTCACGATGATGGTGGTCGAGCACGACATGACCTTTGTCAAGCAGATCGCCTCGCGCGTCACGGTACTGCACGGCGGGAGCCTGCTCGCCGACGGGCCGCTCGATGAGATCCTCGCGCGCGACGATGTCGCGGAAGTGTATCTGGGGAAGAAGAAATGAACGCGTTGCTGGAGGTGTCGAACGTTGAAGCGGGATATGGCGGCGGACGCGTGCTCAACGGCGTGTCGTTCGGCGTCGGACGCGGCGAGGTGCTGGCGTTCATCGGGCGCAACGGGGTAGGCAAGACGACGCTGATGCGCGCGCTGATCGGTCTTGTCAGACTCGATGCCGGCGAAATCAGACTCGCAGGCAATGCGATCGGCCAGGACAAGCCGTATGCACGGGCGCAGAGCGGCATGGGCTATGTGCCGCAGGGGCGCGAGATCTTCGGCGCGCTGACCGTTGCCGAGAATCTGCAGGTTGGCGCGCAGGCGAATCGGGCGCGCGCCGCGGACATGAAAGAGAAAGTCGTCGGCTATTTTCCGATTCTGAAGAAACGCTATACGCAGAAGGCCGGCACCATGAGCGGGGGCGAACAGCAGCAGTTGGCGATTGCCCGCGCACTGATCAGCGCACCGAAGGTGCTGCTGCTCGACGAGCCTTCCGAAGGCATTCAACCCTCTATCGTCGATCTGATCGGCGACACGCTGCAGCATATCGCGCACGACACGGGTATCGGCGTGGTGCTGGTCGAGCAGGATATGGGCATGGTCGAGCGCATCGCGAGTCGCTGCTGTGTGATGGACAAGGGCCGTATCGTCGAGACATTGAGCCCTGAGCAACTCGGCGACGAACAATTGATTCGCCAGTATCTGGCACTGTGACGGAGAGCGGAACATGAAATGGCTTGAAGAATCGATCATGATGAAGCGCGGTGTCGGCGCCGATCGCGAGCCGGTGGAGCATCATCTCACCGAGGAGATGCAAAAGACCTATCACTACACGATCGGCCCTTATTCGCAGCCTGTTCTGCACGTCAAGCCTGGGGACCGCGTGGTGGTGGAAACCCGCGACGCCTTCGAAGGCAAGATCAAGGAAGAGACCGACAAGCCGTCGCAGGTGCTGCAGGTGCCTTTTCTCAATCCGCAGAATGGGCCGATCATGATCGAAGGCGCGGAAAAGGGCGACGTGGTCGCGGTATATATCGAGAAGATGGCGCCGCGCGGCGACGATCCGCACGGCTTCTGCTGCATGATTCCGAACTTCGGCGGGCTGACCGGAACGGACTACACCGCGCTGCTCAACGAGCCGTTGCCGGAAATCGTACGCAAGATAAAGATCGACGAAGAGAACGTGTACTGGAGCAAACGCAACACGCTGCCGTACAAACCGCATATCGGCACGCTGAGTCTTTCTCCCGAAATCGATTCGATCAATTCGCTCACGCCCGACAATCACGGTGGCAATATGGACGTGCCTGACATGGGGCCGGGCAGCATCACGTATCTGCCGGTGCGCTCTCCTGGCGGGCGGCTTTTCATCGGCGATGCGCACGCCTGTCAGGGCGACGGCGAGGTGTGCGGCACGGCGGTGGAGTATCAGAGCACGACAACGGTGCGCGTCGATCTCATCAAGAAGTGGCAGATCGGCTGGCCGCGTCTGGAGAACGAGGACGCGCTGATGAGCATCGGCAGCGCACGGCCGCTGGAGGACGCGACGCGCATTGCCTATCGCGAACTCGTGTTGTGGATGGCGGCGGACTATGGCTTTGACAAGTGGGATGCGTACATGATGCTGAGTCAGGTCGGCAAGGTACGGCTCGGTAATTTTGTCGACCCAAAATACACGGTGGGCGCGATGGTCGCCAAGCACTACCTGAAGTAAGCGCATCAGCGGGAAGAATCGAAGTAAGACGACAAAAGTGCGGAGCCTATGCTCCGCGCGCATACGAGAGCACGTCAAGAAATGGCATTATCCGATCCCATCCGTGTGGGCCTGCTTAGCTCGACGACCGGTTCGACCGCGTTGCTCGAACAGTCTCAATGGCGCGGCGCATGCCTCGCCGTCGAGGAGATCAACGCGCGCGGCGGCATAGGCGGACGCGAACTCGTCGCGCTTCACTACGATCCCGGCTCCGATCCGGCCGCGTTTCGCGAGCTTGCGGAGCGGCTTATCGTGAAGGACGGCGTCAATACCATTTTCGGCGGCTATACGTCGACCAGCCGCAAGGCGATGCTGCCGGTCGTCGAGAAGCACAACCGGCTGCTGATCTACGCGCAGATGTACGAGGGCTTCGAGTATTCGGACAACATCATCTACAGCGGCGCGTCGCCGAACCAGAACGGTGTGCAACTCGCGGACTTCATGACGGAGACGTTCGGTGCACGCGTGTACTTCGTCGGTTCCAGCTATGTCTATCCGTACGAATGCAACCGGACGATGCAGGAGCTGCTGCTTCAACATCCCGAAGGCGCGATCCTCGGCGAGCGCTATCTGTCGCTCGACGCCACGCGCGACCAGTTCGACCAGGTCGTCGCGGATATCGGGCGCAAGTCGCCGGACTGGATCTTTTGCACGGTCATCGGAGAGACGGTGCCTTATCTCTATGAGGCCTATGCGCGCGCGGGCCTCGATCCGGCCAGCATGCCGATCGGCAGCCTCAACACGTCCGAGACGGAGATTCAGGCGATGCAACGCGGCATCGCGACAGGGCATTTCACGGCTGCGCCTTATTTTCAGAGCGTCGATACGCCGGAGAATCATCGCGCCGTGCGACATCATCAGGTGCGCTTCGGCGCGCACACGCCAACCGACATGAACTGGGAAGCCGCCTATTATCAGATGCATATGTTCGCGGAAGCGTTCGCGCGTGCCGGCTCGGACGAACTCGGCACCATCATGCCGCATCTCCTCGGCTCGGAATTCACCGCGCCGCAAGGCCGGGTGCGCATCGATCCGGTCAATCATCACATGGCCCTCTATCCGCGCATTGGCCGCGTCAATGCCGACGGCCAGTTCACTATTCTGCGCGAATCGAAGTTCGCCGTCGGGCCAGATCCCTATATGACGCGTCAGACGCTCGGGGACTGGGTCACGAAATTGAGCACGCGGGACTACTGACGTGAGCGCGCGCCCGGACAGAGGCCAACGGAGCCTCACCAGTTCGATCCTCGAGCGCAATGCGCGCGTGGTCGTTTTTCATCCCGACGATGACGACGGGGTGACGCTCACGAACCACCTTCGGCGCATGGGCTTTCAGGTCGAACGATGCTGGCCGCCCGTGGACACGCTGACGGAGCGCGTCGACCTGGTATTCCGTGCATTGCGGCCTGACGAGCGCGCGCCCAAGGGCGAATGGTCGGGACCGGACGCGCCGCCCGTCATCTGCGTGGTGGCCTACGAGAATCCGACCTTCATCGATCAGGCGATCAAGCTCGGCGCGGACGGCATCGTAACGACACCGGTGCGCGCATCGGGCTTGCTGTCGACGGTGGTGATGGCGCTGTATCACGCAAAGCGTTCGCGCCAGCACGCGCAGCGTATCGCCAAGTTGGAACAGAAGCTGCTCGACAGCCGGCATTTGCAGGAAGCGAAAAAAATTCTGATGACCATGCATAGCGTGAGCGAACGCGAGGCCTACGACATGCTGCGCGCGCAGGCGATGGAAAAGCGCGTGACTATCGACGACCTCTGTCACTCCGTCATTCAGGCAAGCGAAGTGCTGCAGATTTCTCGCGGCATGACCTCAGGCGAGGGGCACGATAAAGAGTGAGCGCGCAGTCGCTCTATCGGGTAACGGACATGCAAACACCTGCACAGGAGCTTCGAACATGGATCTGCAACTGAAGGGTTTGAAGGCGGTCGTGACCGGCGGCACCAAGGGCATTGGGCTCGCCATTGCGCGGACGCTCGCAGCGGAAGGTGCCGAGGTCGCCATTTGCGCACGCGATCCGGCTGCCGTCGAGGCGACCGTTAGCGCGCTCACCGAACTGAGCGGCGCGCGCGCATCGGGCGCGGCAGTGGATGTATCGGATGGCGCCGCGCTCAAAGCTTGGGTCGAGCGTATCGGCTCGGAGTGGGGCGGCCTCGACATAGTCGTGGCGAATGTAAGCGCGCTCGCGATCGGCAACGACATTGAATCGTGGCGCAAGGAATTCGAAACCGATCTGCTCGGCACCGTCCATCTCGTCGATGCGGCGATGCCGTATCTCGAAGCGAGCCGGGCCGCGTCGATCGTCGCGATATCGAGCGTGTCGGGACGCGAGATCGATTTCGCGGCGGGTCCTTATGGCGTGTTCAAGGCCGCGATCGTTCACTACATACAGGGGCTCGCAAATCAGCTTGCGTCGAAGGGCATTCGCGCGAACACGGTGTCGCCCGGGAATGTGTATTTCGAGGGCGGCGTGTGGGACTGGATCGAGCATAACGATGCGGCGCTATTCGAACGCGCGCTCGCATTGAATCCGACTGGGCGCATGGGACGCCCGCAGGAAATCGCTAACGCGGTGGCGTTCATCGCGAGTCCGGCGGCGAGTTTTGTGAGCGGAACAAACTTCGTCGTCGATGGAGCACTCACACGCGGCGTGCAGCTCTGACATACGGTCAAATCAACAGGAGCATGGAATGGAACGAGGCAGTGCGATGGATATCGATCTGGACGCCCTGACGGTTGAGGCCGTGCAGGCTGGTTTCAAGGCCGGCACATTCACGGCCGAGCAGCTGGCGCGCGCCTGTTTCGATAGGATCGAGCGCGACAACGGGAAGTACAACGCAGTGATTTTCCTGAACCCGGCGGCCGTCGACGACGCGCGCCGGATCGACGAACGGCGCGCTGCCGGCGAACCGCTGGGTCCGCTTGCCGGCGTGCCGGTCGTCATCAAGGATCCTATGGACATGGTCGGCTTTCCGACCACCGCGGGATGGGCGAAGTTGTACAGCAAGAAAGGCGGCGTCGACCTGATGCCCGAGCGTGATGCGCCGGTCGTCGCGCGGATGCGCCGCGCGGGTGCGATTCTGCTCGGCAAGACGAACGTGCCGATCCTGAGCCACACCGGCTCGCATGCGAACGATAGCTGGGCGGGCCCCACGATCAATGTCGTGATGCCCGATCGGGTGCCGGGCGGCAGCAGTGCGGGCACGGCATCGGCGGTGGCGTCGTGCATGGCCGTACTCGGCCTCGCGGAAGAGACCGGCGGATCGATTCAGAACCCCGCGTCGGCGCAGAACCTGGTCGGAATCAAACCGACTATCGGGCTGGTGCCGAATGCGGGCGTGGTGCCGCTGTCGGGTAATCGCGACGTGGTGGGGCCCATTGCACGAAACGTGAGGGATGCCGCGCTGTGCCTCGACGTGCTCGCGGGCTATTCGAGCGAAGATCCGAAGACACTCGCGAGCGTCGGCCGGCAACCGGAAGGAGGGTATACCGCGGCGCTGGACCCGAACGCGCTGCGCGGCAAGCGCATCGGGCTATATGGCCCGGGCTGGCGCAATCAGCCTTTGTCCGATGAAGCTGCCGTGCTGTATGAGCGGGTCAAGGGCGAACTGGCCGGTCTGGGTGCGATTCTCGTCGACGACCCGTTCGCGGGCTCCGGGTTCGCCGAACTGAGGAAGCCGACTCCGCCGCTGGCGCATTTCGATGCGCGCGGTCTCGAGTCGATTCCGTACGATCTGGAGAAGTATCTCCAGCGGCTCGGCAAGCATGCGCCGTTGAAGACCTTCGCGGAATTCGCCGCGGCGACGAAGGATGACGATGCTTTTGGAGCGCAAGGGATACTGCGATATCTGCATAGTCTCGCGGATTTCACGGCCGCAATGGCCGATCCGTCGGTGCCGCCCGAGATGCCTGAATTCGTCGACGTGAAGGCGCGTTATCTGCGGATCTTCAATGCGGTGATGGATGCGCAACGGCTCGATGGACTGGTGTTCCCGCAGATGCGCGGTGAGCTTCCCGCACTTCATGGCCAGGATGTCATTCAGGAGACGACGGTGGGCGAAATCAATATTGCAGGCTTGCCGGGGATTGCGGTGCCTGCGGGGTTTTATGCGTCGGGTGCGCCGTTTGGGTTGATTTTTGTGGGGCGGCAATGGGATGAGGGGAGATTGTTAGGGTTTGCGTATGCTTACGAGGTGGGGGCGGGGAGATGATGCCAGGCAACGTCGTCTCCGACAACGGCGCCTTCCAGGAGCAACTCCGCCATCTCGCTCGAAGAGTAGCCAATCTCCGCGAGAACGGCGACAGTTAGCGCTTCAACGGGTATCCGCTCGCAAAATCAACGATCTATGACTGGGCACGCCTCTGCCCAGCAAAGCTTTTCAGTTCACAAACACCGTCCATCCTCCTACGATACGCAATGTTGGCGATTCAGACATAGTGGGACCGCGGCATCGGTCCCTCGAGGGGGAGCAAAGGCATGGAAGATTTTCAGGTGCTCGATCACATCACGGACGGGGTGATGTCGCTCGACCGGGAGTGGAAGTTTCGAAACATCAACCGCACCGCTGCGCGACTGCTGAAGCGCCGGCCGGCGGATCTGCTGGGCCAGGAGATCTGGGCCGAATACCCGGACCTCATTGGGTCGAGCTACGAGACGGCCTATCGGCAGGCGGCCGAGACCGGTCTGCCCAGCAGTGCAACCGCCTTCTACGCGCCGCTCGATACATGGTTCGAAGTGCGGGCGTTTCCATGCGAGGACGGCCTCATCGTGCTGGTTCGCGACGTGACCGAAGCGCGTGCGATCTCCGAACTTTTGTCCCGCCAGGCCACGCACGATGAATTGACCGGACTCATCAACCGGCGCGAACTGCTGCTGCGCCTGAACCGTCTCATCGACGAAGGCGCGGCCGATTCTGTCGATCTGCTCTTCATCGACCTCGACCGCTTCAAGGACATCAACGATTCGTTCGGTCACGCGGCGGGGGATGAAGTGCTGCGCGTCGTCGGCGAGCGTCTTTCGGACTTGCTCACCGAACGCATCCATGCATCGCGTATTGGCGGCGACGAATTCGTGATTTTCCTCGTCGACGCGCCCGAGGGCGAGGCTGTGCGAGTCGCGCGCGAGGTCATAGTGCGCATGCGCGAACCTGTCCAGACGCCTTCAGTGCGCGCGCCGGTGGGCGCGAGCATCGGCGTGGCGCGCTACCCCGTGTCGGCGTCGGACGCAGGCGAGTTGCTACGCAACGCTGACACTGCGATGTATCACGCGAAGCGCGCAGGCGGCTCGCAGGTGTGGTCGTTCGGTAAGGAGGATGCGCAGCGCCTCGCTCATCGCCTGCGGCTGCGCGCGGATCTGGAAAGCGCGAGCGCCTCGCATCAGTTCGAACTGCACTACCAGCCACAACTGGATCTGGGCACGGGCCGTGTCTACGGCGCCGAAGCGCTTTTGCGCTGGAACCATCCCAAGCTGGGCCTGCTCACGCCGGGCGACTTCCTCGACGTGCTGCTTGAATCGCCCGCCTATGAGGCGACGGGTGAATGGCTAATTCGTCGCGCGTTCCGCCAGGCGGCGCAATGGCAGGCACCGGACCACGCGCCGTTCAAGATCGCCGTCAATCTCTCGGCCACGACGATCCAGAATTGCGATCTCGCCGCACTGGTTTCGGAGGCGGCCGAGGCGTCGGGCGTGAGCGCTTCCGTACTCGAGATCGAAGTGACGGAGACCGTGGTCATGAGCGACTTCGTCGCGGCGTCGCGCTCCCTTTCAGCCGTGCGAAGGCTAGGCGTAACCGTCTCGCTCGACGACTTCGGCACCGGCTACTCGAGCCTCGCGTACCTCACACAACTGCCCGTCGATCGCATCAAGATCGACAAGTCGTTCGTGCAGCGACTCACCGTTGAGGAGACCTGTCATCAGGCTCGAGCGATGGTCGAAGCGATGGTGACGCTCGCGCACGCGCTGGGCATGGGAACGGTGGCGGAAGGCGTTGAGACCGAAACGCAACTCGCTCTCGTCAGGGAACTCGGGTGCGATGCCGCGCAGGGTTACTTCATCGGCCAGCCGATGCCGGCGGCGCGCATGGAGCCGTATCTGGACGCACGGTTTGGCCCGGCGCGGACTGCTGCGCTTACGTCGTCGCGGGGCGCACGAAGCGGGCCGCGCTAGCGGCAACGCGCGGTTGCCGGCTCGTATCGCTTCCGGCTACGGCCCCGCCGAGCCGGCGCCTGCATCCGCGCGTCTTCATGCGTGAGAAAGCCAGTAATCCGCTTTCTAACGGCGATGCGCCGCAACCCAAGCAGCCCAATTTGGTCCTCGCAAAGGTGTTTTGCGCAGCAGGAGGGCGGCACTTCTGCGGTTATTGGTATTCCATAATCGTATAGATGAATCGCTATTTTTCATTATAAAGGCATGTCGAACGTCGCTAGTATGCAGACTTCCCACTGTGCGCCATGCGTGCATTCGCCAGGCGTATGGCGTCCGGACTCCGCCTTGCCGGGCTGGCTGATGCGCAAGGGCTGGACCGACCATTTATCGATGCGCTGTCTACGTCGAAGGCGAGACGAGCATGCGAAGAGGAGGCTAGAACGTGAAAATGACTTTTCGTTGGTACGGCGACACGGACCCCGTGCCGCTCGCCTATATCCGCCAGATTCCGGGCATGGTCGGGGTCGTCTCGGCGATCTATGACGTGCCTGTGGGCGAAGTGTGGCCGATCGACAGGATCCGGTCGCTGAAGGAGAAGATAGAGGCTCACGGCCTGACGCTGGAAGTGATCGAAAGCGTGCCGGTGCACGAGGACATCAAGCTCGGCAAACCGACGCGCGACACGCTCATCGTCAATTACGGCCAGACGCTGCGTAACCTCGGCGCTTGCGGCGTGAAGGTGGTCTGCTACAACTTCATGCCCGTTTTCGACTGGACCCGCACCTCGCTGGAAATGCCCCTGCCCGATGGATCGACGACGCTCGCGTTCGACACGCAAGCGATCCGCGAGCTCGACGTCAGCGAGGGTATCCAGTTGCCCGGCTGGGACGCGAGCTATCGGCCCGAGCAGTTGAAAGCCCTGCTGCGCGACTACGAAGCGCTTGACGAAGCCGGACTCTGGGCCAATCTCGACTACTTCCTGCGCGCGATCATTCCGGTGGCCAAAGAAGCCGGCATCAAGATGGCGATCCACCCCGACGATCCGCCACGGCCGATTTTCGGGTTGCCGCGCATCGTGAAGAATCGTGCGGACCTGCAGCGCGTGCTGGATATCGTCGACGATCCCGCCAACGGCCTGACGCTGTGTTCGGGGTCCTTGGGCGCGGACCTGCAGAACGATATTCCGGCATTGGTGCGGGAGTTCGGTGCACGTGGCCGGATTCATTTTGCCCACCTGCGTAACGTGCAAACCAATGCCGCGGGCGACTTTCATGAAACTTCGCATCGCTCAGCCGATGGCTCACTCGACATGGCGGAAATCGTCAAAGCCTATTTCGAAACCGGCTTTGAAGGCTATGCAAGGCCGGACCATGGGCGAATGATCTGGGGCGAAACAGGCCGCGCCGGCTATGGGCTGTTCGACCGCGCGCTGGGTGCGGTCTACCTGAACGGCATCTGGGAAGGTCTCGCCAAACATCCGGCCGATCATGCGGCTGAGTAATGCCGCCCTGGCTTCGCTCGCGGCGCGCGCTGCCGGCAAAGTCGTCGTTCCCGCCTACGATCGCGCGAGCCTTGCACCTGGCATCGTCCATCTGGGCCTTGGGGCGTTTCATCGTGCGCACCAGGCCCTCTACACCGAGCACGCATTGCGCGCTGGCGATCACCGCTGGGGTATCGTCGGCGTGTCGTTGCGGCGTGCGGACACGTCGGAGGCGCTCACCGCGCAAGATCATCTGTATGCCGTGGATGTGCGCGACGGCACCGCGGATTCGTTACAGGTCATCGGTGCGCTGATCGCTTCGCTCGTCGCGCCGCAATCGCCCGCCGCCGTGCTCGATGCGATGACCGATCCGCGCTGCCATATCGTCAGCCTGACGATCACCGAGAAAGGCTATTGCCGCAATCCGGCCAGCGGCGCATTGCAGTTCGATCATCCCGACATCGCCCATGATTTGCGCGCGGCCGCCGCGCCCCGAAGCGCAATCGGCTTCGTCGTGCGCGCGCTCGCGCTGCGCCGCGCGGCCGGTTTGGGCCCGTTTACCGTGCTGTCATGCGACAACCTGCCGTCCAACGGCGATACGATGCGCGCGTTGACGCTGGCGTTCGCGCGCGAAACGGATCCTGCGCTGGCCGACTGGATCGAGCTAGAGGCCGCGTTTCCCAACACGATGGTGGATCGGATCGTGCCACTCACCACCGACGCCGATCGCCTGCGCGTCGCGAAGCAGCTCGGTGCCGACGATGCGTGGCCGGTGATAACCGAGCCGTTTTCGCAATGGGTGATCGAGGACCGCTTCGCGGGGCCGCGGCCGGCGTGGGAGCGCGCAGGCGCGACGCTCGTGGGTGACGCGCGTCCCTATGAGCAGGCCAAATTGCGCATGTTGAACGGCGCGCATTCGGCGCTCGCGTACCTCGGGTCGCTGATCGGTTATGACACCGTCGATCAGGCGATCGGCGCGCCGGCGGTGCTGAACTTTGTCGAAAGCATGTTGCGCGACGAGGTAGAGCCGACGCTGTCGCGTCCCGCTTTGGCCACCTATCGCGCTGAACTGTTCGCGCGTTTTCGCAACACTGCGTTAGATCACCGCTTGCAGCAGATCGCCACCGACGGCTCGCAGAAACTGCCGCAGCGCTGGCTCGAAAGCGTGCGTGCCAACTTGAAAAGCGGCGCGCCGACCGAACGTCTTGCCTTCGCGCTGGCCGGCTGGATCGCGTACCTCGGCGGTCACGATGAGACGGGGCGCACTTACGCGATCGCGGATCCTCTTGCCGACAGACTGACCGAAGCGGTCCGCGCGACCTTGCACGCGGATGCCGCCGATGCGGTACGAACACTGTTCGAAATCGAGCCGATTTTCGGACGCGATCTGTGCGCGCACCCGCGCTTCGTCGCGCAAGTTGCACGCCATCTGGCGGCGATTCGTGCACAAGGCGTCGTCAAAGCGATGGACGCATTTGCCGTTTGAGGTCATGCACGTGGCTGCAGCGATGGACACGTTCTGCCTAGTAGTATTCCTGAATAATTGGAGGAAGACATGAGCGACCTGCTCGTCAAACCGTCGAAGCATGCTAAAGACGGCCAGATCATCCATATCACGCCGGCGAGCGCCGGCTGGAAATACGTCGGCTTCGATGTTTTCGACCTGGTGCCCGGCGCGACAGTGACTCGGGATACGGGCGATCGCGAAGTCGTGGTCGTGCTCGTCAAGGGGCACGCAACAGTCGGTTGCGAGGGACTTGCGAGCCGCGAGATCGGCACACGGATGTCGCCGTTCGATGGCGCGCCGTGGTCCGTGTACGTGCCGCCGCATACGCGCTACACGATCGTGGCGACGGACGACGTCGAACTCGGAGTTTGCTCCGCGCCCGCGAAGGGCGGTCTGCCGCCGCGCTTCATTGCACCTGACGAGGTCAAGCAGGAAACCCGCGGCGCTGGTGCCAACCTGCGTCACGTACGGCACATCCTGCCGGAAACCGAGCCGGCCGAGAGCTTGCTGGTGGTGGAGTCGGTGACACCCGCGGGCAACTGGTCGAGCTATCCGCCGCACCGGCACGATACGGACGATGGCGAGCAGCAGACCTATCTCGAGGAAACCTATTACCATCGCGTCTCGCCGCCGCAGGGCTTCGCGATTCAGCGCGTCTATACCGACGACCGCAGTCTCGACGAAACGCTTGCGGCGTACGACAAACACGTCGTGCTGGTGCCGCGCGGCTATCACCCGGTTGCCGCCGCGCACGGCTATGACCTCTACTACCTGAATGTGATGGCCGGTCCGCGTCGCACCTGGCACGTACACAACGAGCCGGCGCATGAATGGTTACTGCAGTCCGGCGCAAGCGTCGCGGCGGACGGCGCGCGCTGAGCCCCGTCGCGGTAAGTCAGTCGCTTTCGGCGTCGGGGCCCTGGGTATCGAATCCGGCGGCCTCGCGCAGCGCTTGCAGCATCGCCCGCGCACCCGGCGAGAGCCTGTCGCCGCGCCGTGTCACGATGCCCGCTGGTCCGAGCTTCAGATCGAGTTCGAACGGTAGCGGTTCGAGCGCGCCGGCAATGCAATACGGCCGCACCGGCTCGCGCGCCAGCGGCGCAATCATATCGCTCATCTGCAGAAGGCTCGTGATGACAGGCAGCGACGAGCTCTCGACCACATCCGTCGGCAACGCGAGATGCCGTTCGAGAAAAAGTTGCGTGAACTGATTGCGCATCACGTTGCCTTTCGGCGGCAAGATCCACGTTTGCGGCGCCAGTTCGTCCCAGCTCAGAGTCTTGCGCTTGACGAGCGGGTGGCCAGCGCGAGCGAACAGCGCGTGCTGCGCTTCCGCTAGTGGGGCGTAATGCAGTGCCGCCAGATCGTCCGGATTGCGGATTCGTGCGACGATCATATCCAGCTTGCCCTCCTGCAGACGCTGCACCAGCACCTCGCTGAACTCCATCTCGATGTTGACGCGAATCTGCGGGAAGCGCTTCTTGAGCAGCGCCACGGCTTGCGGCACGAGATTGGTGGCCGCTGTGACCTCGGTGCCGATCATTGCCTGCCCGGTCAGGCCGGCTTTGAGCGCGGACACTTCGTCGTACGCATGCCGCAACTCCGCCAGCACGCTGCGCGCATGGCGGATCAGCACCTCGCCGTACCAGGTGGGCTCGACACCACGCGGATGCCGTTCGAACAATGGCACACCCATCGTCTCTTCCAGTTCCCGCAGCAACTTGGTCGCCCCGGGCTGCGTCATGTGCGCGGCGTCCGCCGCGCGCAACACCGAGCGATGGGTGTCGAGCTGAACGATAAGGGCCAATTGGCGCGTCTTCAGACGCGTGGGGTCGAAGTGGCCCGTCGCGATGTTCCCCGCGCCGGTGTCGGGATGAATTGCCGAGGTCACGATGTCGTCTCCGTGTATTCCATATCGATATAGGTTTTGCGTTATTTTTCATTATAAAAGCATATCGATCGATTCTACTATGCAGCACACGCCCTGCATTCCAAGGCGGGCGGTTTCCCATCATGGGCATCGAGAACGGCTGCATCCAGCATGCGCGTAGGCAGCCGCACAGGAGACGAAGAAGCAATGAACATCCGTACCGCAGATATCCCGCCGGAAGGCATCACTACCGACGAGTTCCTCGGCCGCGTCGCCAAGGTCCGCAGCGCACTCGACAAGGCGGGCCTGGTCGGCCTGCTCGCCTTCAGCGATTGCTGGCGTGGCGCGAACATCGGCTACTTCACCGAGTTCCGTCCGCTCGACGGCGTATCGGACATTGCCAACGCGATTCTGCTGCTGCCGGTAGACGGCGACCCCGTGCTGTTCGTGTCGGATCAATGCTTCGACTACGCGACGAGCGTGACCGCCTTCGAGGTGCGTAGCCTGCGAGAAGTCACGCAACAGGTGCAGGCGTTTTCGGCGCGGCACCGCAGCGGCACGGTCGGCCTTGCCGGCGCCGCCTATATCCCCGCGGACCTGCTGCAGCGCCTGAACGCCGGCCTCGGCGAACTGAAGCTCGAACCGACGATGGTGCTGGCCGAAATCAAGGCGATCAAGAGTGACGCCGAGGTCGCGCTGATGCGCAAAGCCGCCGCCCTGACCGATTCGGCAATGGCCGCGATTCGCGACGCGCTCGCCGACGGCCGTCCTTACACCGAGCGTGAGCTCGCTCTGATCGCTGACCGCGCGATGCTCGCGGGAGGAGCGGAGCGGACCGGGTTCGATTCGATGGTGCAATCCGGTCCGCGCTCGGCGTATAACCTGGCGCGTCCCACCGACCGGATCCTGCAACCGGGCGACCTCATCATGACCGACATCGGTGCGCGTTATCGTGGGTACGTTGCCGATGGCGGACGCGGTTTCACCTACGGTCCGGCGAATTCCGAGAAGATGGCGATCGTCGCGGCAGCGGCGCGCGCGGTCGAAGCGGGGTTGGCCGCCGCGCGTCCCGGCATGGCGGCCATGGAACTGAACGCGGTGATCCAGCAGGCGCTGGTGAAATCGAACTACGAGCAATACTCGAGCGAAGCGCGCGGCCATGGCACCGGTCACGGCACCGGCATGGACCCGGAAGAAGAAGCGCCGTGGATCGGGCCGGGCAACAAGACCGTGCTGCAGGAAAACATGGTCTTCACCTTGAAGGCGACGATCACGGTGCCGAACGTCGGCGGTTTGCGCACGGAACGTATCGTGCGGTTGACCTCGGGAGGCGTCGAAACGCTCGACCAGTTCCCGATGGAACTGCACTGGTGAATGGAGCGAATTCAACGTAACGTGCCGTCGAATTCGCGCCGCCGACACGCAGCAGTTCAAGACATAAATTCCCAGAGAAGGGAGGAGACATGAATACATCGCCTGTTTCATCCGGCAACGCGCCGGTTATCAGCCGGTCGGCCGTCAACCGTGTGCTGGCCGCTTCGGTGGTCGGGACCGCCATCGAGTGGTACGACTTTTTTCTCTACGCCACCGCTTCGGCGCTGGTCTTCGCCAAGCTGTTCTTCCCCTCGTTCGATCCGGTGGTCGGCACCATCGCGGCGTTCGGCAGCTTTGCGGTCGGCTATGTCGCACGGCCTTTCGGCGCCGTGTTTTTCGGGCACTTTGGCGATCGTATCGGACGTAAGGCGACGCTCGTCGCGACGCTGACGATCATGGGCGTCAGCACCTTCGTGATCGGCCTGCTGCCGACTTATGCCTCGATCGGCGTCTGGGCGCCGATCCTGCTGGTGGCGATGCGCTTCATGCAAGGGCTCGGCGTCGGTGGCGAATGGGGCGGCGCGGTGCTGATGGTGGTCGAAACGGCGCCGGCCAGGAAGCGAGGCTTTTTCGGCGCGTTCCCGCAACTGGGCGTGCCGCTCGGGCTGATGCTCTCGACGGCGGTGTTCAAAGCCGTGTCGAGTATGCCGTCGGACGCGTTCTATTCCTGGGGATGGCGCCTGCCGTTCCTGTTGAGCGTCGCGCTGATCGCGATCGGCCTGTTCATCCGCCTGCGTGTCATGGAGTCGCCGGTATTCGAACAGATCAAGGCAAGCAAGCAGGTCGTGAAGGCGCCGCTGGTTGAATTGCTGCGCCGGCATCCGAAAGACCTCGTGCTGACGATCGGCACGCGCTTCGCGGTCGACATTACCTTCAACGTGATCAACGTGTTCGTGCTGGTCTACGGAACGACGCGGCTCGGCTTGTCGCGTGGGCTGCTGCTGAACGCGATCATCGTGGGCTGCGCGTTTGCGCTGATCACGCTGCCGCTGTTCGGCAAACTGTCGGACGTGATCGGACGCCGGACCGTGTTCATGCTCGGCGCGGTGTTCGTCGCGATCTATGGATTCGCGTTCTTTCCGTTGCTCGAGACACGCAATCCGACCTTGATTTTCGTGGCGTACGTCTGCGGTATCGCGTTGAGCCAGGCGTCGGTGTACGGCGTGCAATCGACGTGGTTCGCGGAACTGTTCGGTACGCGGGTGCGCTATACGGGGGCGTCGCTGCCGTATCAGATCGCCGGCATCATCACGTCGGGGCCGACGCCATTGATCGCCACCTATCTGTTCGCGACCTACGGCCAGACGCTGCCCATTTCGATCTATATCGCGGCGACGGGGTTGCTGAGCCTGGTGTGCGCGTTTTTCCTCGCCGAGACGTTCAGGCGGGACCTGTCCGCGGAGCCGGAAGATGAGGCGGCCGCAGCGCCGGGCGCGCGTGCGTCCGCGCATTCGCCGCATCCTCTGACGCGCTGAGCGCATGTTGATCTGGCTGCCATGCCGTGCATGACCTGGCTGTTTGCAGCGCGTGAGCGGCGGCCGTCGAGCCGCTCACGCCGGTTTAAATGGACGCGTCGTTTGCCAAGTCAGCCGTGGAACAGAGACTGGGGCGCCGGTTAGGGGCGGCGGCTCGGCCGGTCCAGCGGGGTGCGCACAGTCTGCGCCTGCGGCGCAGCGCTGAAGAGCATGTTATGCGTGGTTCGCAAGCGGGGAATCAGGCCATCGGTTGACACTGCATGAGTAATTCGCTATTGTCTGACAACCTGATCAAAACGAGATGCTGTTGATGCTTGAGCTTGAACGTCCCGATTCGCTTGTGCAGCGTGTGGTGAGCGCACTTCGCGCGGAAATCGATGCTGGTCATTTTCCTGCCGAGTCGCGCCTGCCAACGGAGCAGCAACTGTCGGAACGGCTCAACGTGAGCCGCTCAGTCGTGCGCGAGGCAATCGCGCAACTGAAGTCGGACGGCGTACTGGTTGCCCGGCGCGGCGCAGGGTCGTTCATTTCGCAGACGCCGTCGGGTACGGTTTTCCGGCTGCCGGGCGGTGGCAACCATAAGCTGGATCTCGCGCAGCTGTTCGAAATGCGTCTGTGGATCGAAACCCAGGCGGCGATGACCGCGGCGCGCCGACGTACCCCGGAAGATCTGAAGCGTATGAGCGATGCGATCCGCGAGATGGAAAAGAAACGCCTTGATTTCGACGCGGCTTCCGCGGCCGATGTCGCGTTTCACCGGGCTATCGCCGCAGCCACCAAGAACGACTATTTCGTCTCGTTCCACGATTTTTTGCGCGGCCAACTGGTTGCGGTGCGTCGCGCGCAGTGGGCCAACACGGCGAGCCACGCGGGCGACTTCGCCCGCCAGGAGCACGGCGAGCTCTACGAGGCTATCGAGCGCGGCGATCATCGCGGCGCCGCCGAATCGGCTGAGCGGCATCTGCGCGCCGCGGCCAAACGCCAGAAGATCGAGCTACCCCCAAACGATTGACGTAGCGGGCAGGTGGCACGGACCGTCGCGGTTTCGCGCTCACACCCGTGAAGCGACCTCTCTTTTTTGGCCAGTTAGTCTGACAACCTGATAAGCGGACGAGAAAGCATTTAGCCAGTTGAATCCGCAAGAAGAAGTGAAGAAGAAAACCATGACTTACGATTTTTGCATCATCGGTGGCGGCATTGTCGGTCTCGCCACGGCGATGGAGTTATTGCAACGGGAACCGACGGCTTCACTGCTGCTGCTCGAAAAAGAGACCACGCTCGCCAAGCATCAAACCGGGCACAACAGCGGCGTGATCCACGCGGGTATCTACTACCAGCCGGGCAGTCTGAAGGCAGAGTTGTGCAAGCGCGGCGCCGAGGCCACCAAGCAGTTTTGCACGGAGCATGCGATTCCGTTCGACGTGTGCGGCAAGCTGCTGGTCGCGTCAAATCCGCTCGAACTGTCGCGCATGGAAGCGCTGTATGCGCGCTCGCAACAGAACGGTTTGCGCGTCGAGCGGCTCGACGCCGCCGAGTTGCAGCGCCGCGAGCCGAATATTGTCGGTCTGGGCGGCCTGTTCCTCGATGCGACCGGGATCGTCGATTACCGTCAGGTATGCGAAGCGATGGCGCGCGTCATCGAGAAAGCAGGCGGAGAAATTCGCCTCGGCACGCAGGTCACGTCGATTGCCGAGGTCGGCGATTACGTCACCGTCGGCGCTTCGGACGAACAGCAATGGCGGGCAAAGAAGCTGGTGGTCTGCGGCGGCCTGCAATCGGACCGCCTAGCCAGGCTGGCGGGCGTGAAAATCGATCACCAGATCGTGCCGTTTCGCGGCGAGTACTACCGCTTGCCGGCCTCGAAGAACGACGTGGTGCGCCATCTGATCTACCCGATTCCCGACCCGGATCTGCCGTTTCTCGGCGTGCATCTGACGCGGATGATCGACGGTAGCGTGACAGTCGGACCGAATGCGGTGCTCGGGTTCGGCCGCGAAAACTATCCGAAGTTTTCCGTGAATCTGCGCGACGTCGCCGAATACGCCGCTTTCCCCGGTTTCTGGAAAACCATCTGGCGCAACCTGGGCTCCGGCATGGGCGAGATGAAGAACTCGCTGTTCAAGCGCGGTTATCTCGAGCAGTGCCGCAAATACTGCCCGTCGCTGACCGTCGACGATCTGCTGCCTTATGAAGCCGGCATTCGCGCGCAAGCCGTGATGCGCGACGGCACGCTGGTGCACGACTTTCTGTTCGCCGACACGCCACGGATGGTGCACGTGTGCAACGCGCCTTCGCCGGCCGCGACCTCCGCCATGCCGATCGGCTCGATGATCGCCGATCGCATTCTGAAGGCCGCATAACCGACTGGCATTCATCGGCACGCTCCTTGAGCAACACCGTTTCCGCCGACGAGCACGGTCATCGTCTCGTTGGATTTTCTGTTGTGTCCGCCGTGCATCGGCATAGCGCAACGCTTCTCTGCATTGAAAAAAGTGACTGGAGACCTCGCAGTGCATAAGTCCCTCGCAACCTCCTCGAAACCTCTCGCCGCACACGTGGCATTCGCATTCGCCGCGCTTGCCGCTGCGGGAGCGCCGGCAGCAGTTCACGCGCAAAGCAGCGTGACGCTATACGGCATCATCGACGAGGGCATCAACTACACGAGCAACGTACAAACGGGCCCGGGCCAGGGCCACAGCCAGTACAACCTGTCGAGCGGCATTCTGAGCGGCAGCCGTTGGGGCCTGCGTGGCAATGAAGATCTGGGCGGCGGCATCAAGGCGATCTTCGTGCTCGAAAGTGGTTTCGACGTGAACAGCGGCAAGATGGGTCAAGGTTCGCTGCTGTTCGGCCGCCAGGCGTATGTAGGGGTCTCGAGCCCGTACGGCACGGTCACGCTCGGCCGTCAGTACGATCCGGTGGTCGACTACATCCATCCGCTGATGCCGAGCGCGATGTTCTCGGGCAGCATCGGCGCGCATCCGGGCGACCTCGATAACCTCAACAACACCAATCGCGTGAACAACGCGGTCAAGTACCGCACGGCCAGCTATGGAGGCTTGACCGCGGAAGGCATGTATAGCTTCGGTGGCGTGCCGGGCAGCATGGCCGGCAACCAGATCTACTCGCTCGGCGCCGGTTACGCTCGCGGGCCGCTCACGGTCGGCGTCGGCTACCTGAATGCGCGCAATCCGAATGCCTCTTTCTTCGGTACGGCAGTCGGCGCGACGGCGGCCACCAACAACTTCGGCAGCTCGCCGGTGATCAACGGCTATGCCTCGGCGCACAGCGAAGAGATCATCAGCGCCGGCGCCACCTACGTGATCGGCGCGGCGACTCTCGGCGGGATCTATTCGAACACGAAATTCAAGCATCTGAGCGGCGCGGTGTCACCGCTCAATCCGGCCGGCGTAGGCGGCACTGCGAGCTTCAACAGCGCTGAAGTCAACTTGCAGTATCAGTTGACGCCGGCGCTCTCGTTCGGCGCAGCCTACAACTACACCGACGGCGGCGATGCGAATCACGCGAAATATCAACAGGGCTCGCTGAGTGCCGACTACATCGTCTCCAAGCGCACCGATTTCTATCTGATCGGCGTTTTGCAGCACGCGTCGGGCACCGATTCGACCGGGCGCGCAGCGCGTGCCTCGCTCAATGGTCTGACGCCTGCGTCGGGTAACCAGCAGGCGACGGTCCGTTTCGCGATCCGCCACAAGTTCTGATGCCCGGCCGACCACCACTTCACCGAAACCAGGAGTAAATCTGTGACCTCAGCGACCGCAGCAACTGTCCCGAGCCCGCTCACTGAAGAGAACCGCGCCCGCTTGCGCAACGTCAGCACAGCCACCCTGACCACTGCACTTTTCAAGCGGGGCCTTCACAACGTTTGCGTGCAGGGCGTGCAGCCGGTCAACCCGGCGGCCGCGCGCATGGTTGGCGAAGCCTATACGCTGCGCTATATTCCGGCCCGCGAGGACCTCGATCACATCGGCGTGTTCTCGGACCGCGGCCATCCGCAACGCCGCGGCGTAGAAGAGATTCCACCAGGTCACGTGATGGTGGTCGACTCGCGCAAGGACGCGCGCGCTGCCTCGGCAGGCGGCATTCTGATCACGCGGATGATGATGCGCGGCGTGGCCGGCGTCGTCACCGACGGCGGCTTTCGCGATACACCAGATCTGCGCAAGCTCGACTTTCCATGCTATCAGGCGCGGCCGTCGGCGCCGACCAACCTGATTCATCACCATGCGGTCGATCTGAACGTGCCGGTCGCGTGTGGCGACGTGGCGGTGTATCCGGGCGACATCATCGTCGGCGATGCGGAAGCAGTGGTGGTGATTCCGGCGCATCTGGCCAACGAGATCGCTGAAGAGGCCGCGGCGATGACGGTATTCGAAGACTGGGTCGACGCCCAGGTGCGTGATGGCCGCTCGACCTTCGGACTGTACCCGCCGGACGAGTCGACGCGCGCCGACTTCGAACTATGGAAAAAGAGCCCCTCTGCAAACGGGGCTGGACTATAAGCAGCAAAACGGTTACCTGCGCCGCGCAATGATGCAATCGCGCGAGCGCGGGTGGCCGCCCCAACAAATGATTCCGTGCGGCGAGGCCGCACGGAACCACCCGCATCAGAATTTACGACGGACCGCGCAAAAGGCGGTCCGGCATGGAGACGACAGTGACCGACCGAAGCATTGAAGACCCACTTTTTACGCGCATTGCGTGGCGGCTCGTGCCGCTGCTGATTGCGATTTTCCTGGTCGCGTATATTGACCGCGCCAATATCGGCTTCGCCAAGCTGCAGATGCTCAGCAGCCTGAAGATGAGCGAGGCGTCGTACGGCTTTGCATCGTCGCTGTTCTTCATCGGCTATCTGGTGTGCGAGGTGCCCAGCAATCTGCTCATGCATCGCTTTGGCGCGCGCCGCTGGATCTCGCGGATCATGTTCACGTGGGGCGTCGCGACGCTGCTGCTCGCGTGGACGCCTTCGGCATTGGCCTTCCAGATCCTGCGCTTCCTGCTCGGCGCCGCGGAAGCCGGCCTTTATCCAGGGATCATCCTCTATCTCGGCATGTGGTTTCCTGAACGGCAGCGCACCGGCATCATCGGTTTGCTGACGCTCGGCAGCAGCATGGGCAACATGCTCGGCTCGCTGATCGGCGGCTTCTCGCTGGAACTGCACGGCGTAGCCGGCCTCGCCGGCTGGCAGTGGGTCTTCCTGACCACCGGCGCGCCTGCCGTGCTGCTTACCTTCGTTACGCTGTACTGCCTGCCGGATGGCCCGTCGTCCGCCAGCTTTCTGACGGCCCGCGAGAAAGATGTCGTCGAAAACCGGCTGCGCGCGGATCCACCCGCCGCCCGCCTTGCCGGCGGCAGTGGCTGGTCGTTGGCTGCGCTTGTCACGGTGGCGCTCTTTAGCACTGGGTACGGCACCATCTCCATCGCGATCTACGGCATCGCCTACTGGCTGCCGACCCTGGTCAAAGGCTTCGGCGTGACGAGCAGCGTCAACGGCATGCTCAACATGATTCCCTGGTTCATCACATCGCTGATGCTGCTGTGGTTGCCGCGCCGTCTGAAAACGCCGCGCCGCGTGCTGATCGCCGCATTCTGCGCAGCGTTGCTCGGCATTTTGTGCTTCGTCGCCAGCGTGGGGCCGTTCAGCAACGCGGTGCGCTTCGCAGCGCTCTCGCTCGGGGCACCGTGTCTGTATCTGATGATCCCATGCTTCTGGGCATTGCCGCCGCGCTTGCTGCCGGCCTCGTTCATGAAGGGCGCGGGCGGCGCTGCGGCGCTCGCGGTGATCGCGGCGGGCTCCAGCGTCGGCGGTTTCCTTGCACAAAACATCATGCCTTGGGTCGGCAAGGTAACGGGCAGCACGTCCGCGCCGATGCTCGTGCCCGCCGTCAGCCTGCTGTTGCTCGGCACCGGCGCACTGGTCGTCTGGTTGCGGCTTGATCTCGCGGGTCGTGGTGGACCGGAGTCCATGTCCACCGCGCAATAAGTTTTAACGCTTAGCTTAACGCGACGCGTCGGCCATTTTTCTCAATTCAATTTTTTCGTTTAGCAGGTCAGTCATGGCAGACACTATGCCCCGCGTCGGGGCCGCAATTGCACGGCAGCAAATCGAGGTCATTCTTGAAGCTTGGGGCATGTCGCCCGGGCAGGTCGCGGCTTCGGCCGACATCCTGATCGATTCCGATCTGAAGGGCATCGACTCGCACGGCATCTCGATGCTGATGTTCTACGACCAGTTGTATCGCGCCGGTCAGATCGACATGAAGGCGAGCGCGCGCATTGTACGCGAGACCGCGACCACCGCGCTGATCGACGGCAATGCGGCGATGGGACACCCCACGTCGCGCATGGCGATGGAACTGGCCATCGAGAAAGCGCTGGCGTGCGATATGGGCGCTGTCTCCGTGTTCAACTCGCAACATTTCGGCGCGGCCGGCTACTACGCGGAAATGGCGGCCGAACGCGGACTGATCGCGCTGGTGTCGTGCTCGACCCGGCTGGCGACGGTGGTGCCCACTTTCGGTGCTGAACCGATGCTCGGCACCAACCCGTTCGCCTTCGCCACACCGGCGGGCAGGCACCCGCCCGTGATTCTCGACATGTCGACCAGCGTGGTCGCGTCGAATAAGGTCAAGGTGTACGCGTTGCAGGGCAAGCCGTTGCCGCCGGGCTGGGCGCTCGACGCGAACGGCAACCCGCTGACCGATTCGGCCGAAGCCTATCGGCTGCTGTTCGAGCGCCTCGGCGGCGGCCTCGCGCCGTTGGGCGGTGACGGCAAGACTCTCGGCGGTCACAAGGGCTACGGCCTCGGTTTGTTCGCGCAGATTCTCGGCAGCACGCTGGGCGGCGGTTCGTTCTCGCCCGTGCGTAACCGCACGCAAAAGAGCGATGAGCCGGACAACATCGGCCATTTCTTCCTTGCGATGAATCCCGCGGCGTTCCGTCCCATCGAGGAATACCACGCAGACCTCGACGCGGTCATCGATGCGCTTCGCGAAAGCCAGCCCGCCGACCCGGCGCAGCCCGTATTGATCCCAGGTGATCCTGAGCGTCTTACGCGTGCCGCGCGCAGCGCGGAGGGCATTCCGATGCCCGATTCGTTGCGCGAGAAGATCCGCGAAGTTGCAAAGGCCGCGGGCGCGCCTTTCCTGCTGGCTGTTTGAGTTTGAGCCCAAAGCGCCGGCCGAGCCTTGCGACCCGGACCATAGCGGCGCCCGCAGCGCAAAGCTCTGCGAGCGCTGCTCACCACGACAATTACAACGAGCACAATACCAAGTGACAGCAACCATTTTCGGCCACAACTACATTGGCGGCCAGCGCAGCGCGTGTGGCGATATCTCGCTGCACAGCCTCTCGGCATCGACCAGCGAAGTGTATCCGGTGGCTTTTTCCCAGGCGACCGATGCTGAAGTCGACGCGGCCGTGGAGGCCGCGGCGGCAGCATTTCCACTCTATCGGGCGCTGCCCTCAAGCGTACGCGCCGATTTCCTCGAGGCAATTGCAGCGGAGATCGATGCTCTCGGTGACGATTTCATCGCCGACGTGATGCGCGAAACCGCGTTGCCGAATGCGCGTATCGCCGGCGAGCGGGCGCGCACCAGCAACCAGATGCGACTCTTCGCGAAGGTCTTGCGCCGGGGTGATTTCTACGGTGCGCGCATCGATCGGGCGTTGCCTGAGCGGCAACCATTGCCGCGTCCGGATCTGCGGCAATACCGGATCGGCGTCGGCCCGGTCGCGGTGTTCGGCGCGAGCAATTTTCCGTTGGCGTTCTCCGTTGCCGGCGGCGATACTGCGTCCGCGCTGGCAGCCGGCTGCCCGGTTGTGGTCAAGGCGCACTCCGGCCATCTGGTGACGTCGGAGCGCATGGCGGATGCGATCGAGCGCGCGATTCGACGCACAGGCATGCCGGCAGGGACCTTCAACATGATCTATGGCGAGCGCGTCGGTGCGCGCCTCGTGCAGGCGCCTGGCATTCAGGCGGTTGGCTTCACCGGTTCACTGAGCGGCGGCCGGGCGCTATGCGATCTTGCGGCAGCGCGTGAACAACCGATTCCGGTGTTCGCGGAGATGTCGAGCGTGAATCCGGTCTTCGTGCTGGAGGGCGCCTTGCAGGAGCGCGGCGCGGCGCTGGCCAACGAGCTCGCGGCCTCGGTCGCAACGGGTTGCGGCCAGCTGTGCACCAGCCCCGGCCTCGTGCTCGGCGTGCGTTCGCCGCGCTTCGGCGCATTCATCGACAGCCTCGGCAAGGCGATCGAGCGGCAGCCGCCGCAGACCATGTTGAATACGGGCATCTTCGCCAACTTCCGGGCAGGCCTCGAACGAGCGTCGAATCACGCAGGCATCGCCTTAAGCGCAGCCGCGCAAGGTGAAACCGAGCAAGCCGCCGCACAGCTGTTCGTCGCCGATGCCGCGTTGCTGTTCGATCCGGGCCGGCCGCTCGAAGAAGAAATCTTCGGACCGGCCACGGTCGTGGTCGAACTCGATAGCGCGGAACACCTGTTGCGTTTCGCGTCCGCGATGCGCGGCCAGTTGACGGCCACGCTGCTCGCGTCGCACGGCGATCTGCGGTCGCACCGCAAGCTGATCGAACGGCTCGAGGAAAAGGCCGGCCGTCTGCTTGTGAACGGGTATCCGACCGGCGTCGAAGTGTCGGACGCGATTGTCCATGGTGGCCCGTGGCCCGCCACCTCCGATGCGCGGGGCACCTCGGTCGGCACGCTCGCGATCGACCGCTTCCTGCGGCCCGTGTGCTACCAGAACTATCCGGACGAGCTGCTACCCGACGCGCTGAAGAATGCCAATCCGCTCAATTTGATGAGGCTCGTCGATGGAGAGATGACCCAGCGTTCTCTTGATTGTGCACCTGGTCGCTAAGGACGTTCGTGTGATGTCAAAACTGTCGATACGCGCGCGTCTAGGCGCCGCGATACTTTTCCTATGTGTGCTGCTGACGGCGATCGGCGCGCTTGGCGTAACGGGTATGGCGCGCAGCAACGACGCCAACCGCGAGACCTACACGAACCGGCTCGCGAGCACGCGTCTGATCGGCGACGCGGAACTCGCGATCAGCCGCGAGCGCACGACCGTCGACCGGATCGCTTTCGATCCGGCCGCCCCTACGGTCGAGAAAGACATTGCCACTTATCGCATGCTCAAAGGGCAGGGTATGGATGCGTGGGCGCAGTATCTGGCCTTGCCTGCCACGTCGGATGAAAACCGTCTTTCCGCCTCGGTCAGCGCCAGGCGAAGCCAGGTACAAAACCAGCTGGATGCTTTTGCGGATTCGGTCAAAGGCATGGACAACGCGGCGGTCAAAGTCGCGTTGAAGAAAATCGCGCTGGCCAATACCGACTATGTCACGGTGAGCGCGGATCTCAAGCAGTTTCAACGCGATCAGGCAAAAGCACAATACGATGCCTCGGAAGCGGGTTTCGAACGCTTTCGTGCAATGACAATCGCTTCCATCGTATTTGGGCTGCTCGCCGGGGTCTTCACCTTCGTGTCGCTGCGCCGTGCGATCGGCCGTCCGCTCGCTGAGGCGCTGGAACACTTCCACCGGATCGCAACAGGCGATCTGTCGCAGCGGATCGAATCGCGTTCGCACGATGAGATGGGCATGCTGCTGCACGGTCTTTCGCAAATGCGCGACGGCCTCGTTAGCACCGTCACAACGGTACGTCACGCAAGCGAGGCCATCGCCACAGCGGCCCAGCAGATCACCTCAGGTAATCTCCATCTGTCCGCACGTACGGAACAGCAGGCTGCGTCGTTACAGGAAACTGCTGCCAGCATGGAAGAGCTGACCGGCACGGTGAGGCACAACGCCGAGAATGCACGTCAGGCGCAGGCTCTCGCTGCCAATGCGGCCAACATGGCCGATCATGGCAACTCCGTGGTGGGCGACGTGGTGACGACGATGAAAGAAATCGATCAAAGCTCGAGCCGTATCGGCGACATCATCGCGATTATCGATGCCATCGCGTTTCAGACCAATATTCTGGCGCTCAATGCAGCGGTCGAAGCTGCGCGCGCCGGAGAACAGGGACGCGGTTTCGCGGTAGTGGCGGCCGAGGTGCGCATGCTGGCGCAGCGCTCGTCGGCTGCCGCGAAAGAGATCAAGGAACTGATCGAGACGTCGAGCGGAAAAGTGCAGGTGGGCGGCACGTTGGTCAACGAGGCGGGCGGCCGCATGCAGGCGATCCTCACCGGCGTGCGACGCGTGGCGGACATTATGGACGAGATATCGGCCGCTTCGTCAGAGCAAAGCACGGGTATCGAGCAAGTCACTCGGGCCGTCGCGGAAATGGACTCGGTCACGCAGCACAACGCCGCGTTGGTCGAAGAGGCTGCAGCAGCGGCCCAATCGCTCGAGCAACAGGCGCGAATGTTGAAAGAGACGGTGGCCGTGTTCAGGATTTAGGCCCCGGGCCGGCTGACTTCCTGACGCTCTGCGCATAAGAGAATGCCTGCCATCGAGTCCGAAACAGAAGGTCGCGAGTGACCGATGTGCTCCCCCGCGGACTGAGCGCCGGGCAGGCTTCGCCAAGAGTCGGAAGGACCGCCTTTGCTGCCTCTCTCAACGTGGTTGCACACGTGCGGCTAGTCGATTCGCTCGCGCTCGCCTGGGTGCGGCGTCTCACGCTCGATAGGCGGCAACCCGGCAATTTTTTCCGCCAGCATTCTTTCGTAGACGCCAAAATGCAGATCGACTTCCTCCTGCGTAACCACCGTCACGAAGATGCGCACCTGCCCGGGCAGCAACCCGAGCACGACAGCGATCGCCGCTTCGAGTTGCGGCACGCACAGCCGGTCGTCCGCGAAGGTCGTGCCGACCGAAAGTTCGTAAGCTTTTTCTTCACGCACCGCCACGTCCACGAGGCGGGCGCGGGCACTCATATTGTTTTCGATGGCAAGGCGCATGACGTCTATCGCCGTGCGCATGCGCTCGGTCGGAAAACCTCTCGACGAACGCAGACGCACGCGATGCCTGCCGAGCGTCAACCAGTCTGAATCGAAGTCCATGACTACCCTCCAGCGGAACAGTTCTGCGCGGAGAGTAGGGTCCGGGATCGTATTTTCAAGAGGCAAAAAAATTCTTCACGGCACCCTTGAAATCCGCGCGGCAACGTCTATTTTTCATTTCGCTCAGGCAGCCGCGCGAACCGAGCGTCGCGCGCTGCGTGTTTCGATTTGTTTGCCCGCAGTGGGGCAGACGGACTGGAGCGCGTAGGCCCGTCCGTCTCCTCCGCCGCATTTTTCCGAGGAAACGACCATGAGTGATCTCTACTTCACGACCGACCTGTTCAGCCAGTTCGATCGTCTGCATCAGCAGATGGCGGCGCTGTTCGGCGGCAACCCTTCAAGTATCCGGACCGATCGCCTGTCGGCCTTCCCGCAGGTCAACGTCGGCACGACCGATGACACCATCGAGATCGTCGCCTTCGCGCCGGGTATCGACCCGAAGCAACTGGAAGTATCCATCGACAAGGGGCTGCTTACCATTGCCGGCGAGCGGCCCTCGGCGGCGCGCGCGGACGGCGAGGCAACGCGTCTATATGCGCGGGAACGGTTCAGCGGGCAGTTCCGCCGGGTGATCGAGCTTCCCCAGCATGCCGATCCCGACCGCGTGGAGGCGCGCTATCTCAACGGCTGTCTGAGCATCAGTGTCGGCAAGCGCGAGTCCTCGAAACCTCGTGCGATTACCGTTCAGTAACAGAGACCCACGTACAGGAGCTGATCATGAGCGATACCACCCAACTTACGCGCCCTGATGCGAGAACGGCAAGCACCGCAGAGGCAAGCCGCGCGGAAAAACGTTTGACGTTGAATCCGGCCGTCGATGTCATCGAGGACGTACATGGCGTGACGTTATGGGCCGATTTGCCTGGCGTGGAGCGGGATAAACTAGAGATCAGGGTCAGGACGGCAATCTGCGTATCGAGGCGTCCGCTAATGTGCCGACCCCGGAAGCGCTACGGCTACAGCACGCGGAAGTTAGAGTGCCGGATTTTGCACGTTCATTTACTCTTGGGCCGGAGTTCGATACGTCGAAGATCGAAGCGAATCTCAAAGACGGTGTATTGAAGCTGATCATTCCACGCCGTGAAGAGGCCCGGCCGCGACGCATTGAGGTTGCCGTAGGTTAGGCGCCCGGCAGGCCGGAAATTCGCAGCGCGTGGAGACCGGTTCTGATTGTCGGCTTCGATATGGGGAGAATCAATGCTGCGAACAGAACGGTTCCGTCTGGGTGCAAGCAAGTCCCTCGAAGATATCGAAGCAAGCCTGCTTGCCGCCAAGCCCGAGTGATCGGTTGCAAAGAAACGCCGCGAGTCTTGTGAACTCGCGGCGTTTTCTTTGACCATCGTCAGTGCGATCTATACGACGATAGTTGATAGTCGATCGTCCATCAGTAGTCCCACTGAACCGGCACGAAACGGAAGCTTTCGCCGTTCTTTGCAATGTGACCAATAGACGGGAACGCGACATGCGCTGCGGCCAGTAGAGCGCCGGTTTCGGCGGCTTCGTTGAGCAGCGCGATACGCACATCCGCAGCGATCTCAGGCTCGTGTTCGAAGCCGTTTTGCCAGCGGGGATTGTCGAAGTTGACTTCGAAAATCGCGTCGCCTACGAACGTCAGCTTCTCGCCCTTTGACGCGACGTCCACGACGCAGTGTCCCGGCGTGTGTCCACCCGTCACGCGGGCCGATACGCCCGCTGCGACTTCCACGGTCTGATCGAATCGCACGATGTTTTCGCCATAGAGTTCCACGAATTTTGCGGCAGCCTTGCGAAGTGCGGGAGGAACTGTTTCCGGCATCACAGTCTTGCTGAAGTCGGGATTTTTCCAGAACTCCACTTCCGCAGCCGACACGTGAATGCGCACGTCCGGACGCAGCCTGGCCTTGACGCCGTCAACGTTCAGCCCGCCGACGTGATCCATGTGCATATGCGTAATGACGATGTCGGTGATCGCAGCCAGATCGATACCAGCCGATTCCAGTCGCATCACCGACCGGCCGGCGCGCGCGAAGTACTCGAAACCGTCACCCACGCCCGAGTCGATAAGAATCAGGCGTTCGCCGCTGCGCACAAGCGCGACATTCAGCGCCCAGTCGAACATGTCGCGTTGCAGGAAACGCCCATCGAACCATGCGTTGCGGTCCGCTTCGCTCACATTAGTGGACATGGTAGAGGTCGGCAGCGGCAGAACGCCATCGCTGATCAATACGACATCGACGTCCCCCACGCGTACGGCGTAGCGGGAAGGCACGAGTTCGCCAGAACCTTCTTTGCCAAGATTGGCGGTGACAGGCTGCACGTTACGGGTTGTTTCGCTCATGGCAATAGTCCTCTTAATCGGTGGGGTAAGCAGCACTGGGCGGTGCGGTTCACGAACGCGAGCGCGAATTTCGCGTGCTTCGTGTCGCTTGCGTTTCGACTCGGCTGTGAGAGTGATTCTAGCCAGCGGGGGTGAACGCCAGTAGCGCCGTGAGTGTGCTTAGCGTGTTGTTCGAACGACAACAATCGACGAGTGTGAGGAGAGGGTGCCGTGAATGTCAGCAAGGCCTCGACAGCATTGAGCGATGTGCGCCAACGCCGCTCGGAGTCCTTCGCGCGGACACCGACGCAATTCATGATTTGAATGCAGACGTTTGCCGATCTGGAGTGGACGTTGGCGTCAGATTGCAAATCTGACGCGTATCCTTTGTATGCGGTGTGTTGAGATATCTCAGGCCGCCCTGGGTCAATCTACGACCATCGCAATGACAGTTAGCTTCCGCCCGAAGCAGGGTTCGTCGCCGACGCTGGCGTGGCAACGCTGGGCTTCTTGTGCATCGGCTTCTTGTGCATTGCTGTTCCCGATGTCCCCATGCTGTTTGTTCCGGACGCACCCGAAACCGTATCCGTTGAACCGTTTGCGTTGGGCTTACTCATGCCGGTTCCGCCTTGGCCCCCGGCAGCGCCTCCGCCCGCGCCCTGTGCATAGGCACCTCCGGAGAGAGCTACAAAGAGAGCCGAAATAAGAATGCCTTTTATAACTTTCATGAGAGTCCCCTCAAAGATATTGCGATTGCTAGGTCGGAACGTGCGTCCGCGTCTGAATCAGCGCAATTCCCATGCCTTCGCATCGCCGTGCCTGAATGTCGTGCCTCCGAATTCATGCGCAACACTGCTTGGTAAGTGGGCGCGCACGGCATTAGCAGGGCGCTCAATGTTGGTAAACAGATGGCTTGTTTGTAGACCCGTCGAGTTATCGCAGCTTCAGACGATCAATTTTGACGTCACGGGTTGCCAGCGCGAGGCCGCCCGGTCGGTTGGAATGTGTCGAGCCGTTTTTAACCGGTCGCGCGCCAGTAATAGCAAGCCTACCGTCAACTCGAGATCGTCCAGGTCGACAGGCTTCCGCCGGAATTGGGCCCAAACGGGCTGTATCTGGACAGGTAAGAGTTCTGCGGAAAGCAGGACCACGGGGATCTGGGCAAGCGCCGGATAGGATTTGAGGCGTTGACATAGCTCGACACCATTCATCCGGGGCATATTCCAGTCAGTAACGATCAGATCAGGTATCTGTCGCGCCGCCGTCAGCAAGGCGGCCTGTCCATTTCCCGTCAGCAATACGCGGTATCCGCGCCACTCAAGCGCGAACTGGAACAATTCCAGAAGCCCGGGTTCGTCGTCGACGACAAGAATAGTTGGCATGGCGCGCTAAGTGGTTGCTTGACATTACCGCGCAACGACCGTGCCGCGAACAGATTCTTGCGAGTGGGGCTCAGCACAGGAATGGGTTTGAATGAATTGCCGTGTTGATCCGCCGTTGGTCGACGGCGACCCGTTTGCGGCAGCGCGATGCTCGGCGACATGAATCGTCCGCAGATACGGCATTTTCTGTGCCGCCGGGCTCTCGCGGCAGAGAGTGGCCGTCGGGAACAGTCGTTGCGCGCAAAGGTTCTCAGCCTGGGCCGCTACGCGAGAATCGGATCATCCCGTCGACGCGACATCAAAAAACTGGGCATCGAGCGAGGGCAGCGTGGCACGTCGATGCTGCCCTCGCGTTAAATCAATCAGGGAGGCAATCATGAGAGCAACAAGTAAAGCGGCAGTCTGTTCGGCAATTCTTTTCGCTGTCTGCGGCACCGCGGTCGCACAGGGCGCAGGCGGGGCTGGAGCCGGTGGCGGCGGTGGTGGAGGCGGCGGCACTGCCGGCCAAGGTGGCACCGGCATGAGCACGCCTAACGCCGGCGGTACGACCGGCACGAGTTCCTCGTCGAAAGGCACGACGAAAAAATCGCCCACCCGCATGCCGCAGAACGACCCGCACGCCAAGGGCGCATCGGACACGGCCGCGTCAGGCGCGCAGTGAGTTGTCAGGGACGCAGCCCGGTGGGCCACGCAAAGCGGCCTTAAATCCGCTTGATCAGGACTGGCCTGCCGGGCGTTCGGCCGATGTGGACATTTCTCCGGGGCGGCGCAGCATCTTGTCGACTTCGCCTGCGTGCATTTCTTCCACATGAATCATCTGCCGGGCAAACTCCTCGAGCGCAACGGAGCGGTCCTCGACCCGCGCAAGCAGTTCGCGATAAAGCGCCAACGCGAGGTTCTCCGCTTGCAGCGATTCGCGCAGGATCGACGCGATATCGAAGGTGTGCGAGTCGAGGAGGGGACCGATCGCAAGCGACGGATAGGCGCCGAGTGTGGTGATCCACTCTCCGACCTGCTGTGCGTGCAACAGCGATTCGTCGGCCTGCTCACGCAGCCACGACTGGATTGGAATGCGTCCGAATCCGAAAACAAGAAACGAGTAGTGGGTATATCGGACGACGCCGGCCAACTCGGATTCGAGAATCCGGTTCAGCACCGCAACGACGTCTTCCTTGTCTATCTCTGCCATCGGAATCTCCTTTTATGGCATCGCAGCAGACACGTTCCGCGATTCGCCGCCTTTTCCGCTTCAGATCGTCCGACGGATACTGATTAAATGTAGTCGCCGCAGGCGATCTTGCAAAGCGTTAGTTCGAAACGCACGCGTTTGCGTCGTCCGGCGGCGAGGGGACGTACGTTCCATGCAGAACCTGGCGAACGCGGAGTGCGGAACCCTGAACGTGGAGCGGGTCACATCAGGTCGGCACCTGTCCCGGCGCACCGTCAAGAATACGGCGCTTGTCGACGATGTCAGGAATCTTGCGGTCGCCCGAGCGCGATTTGCCTCTAGCCGATGAACGGTTGCACGACAATGCCTTGCTCAAGTCAGGTGATAAAGGCGAATCGGAGCGACCGCTTCCGGCAGCGGTCGCCCACACAGTTCGAGAATGGAGCGTTCGATATTGCGCGACATGGCATCGAGGGCAAGCGCGTTGGGCGCTGTGGTAAAGGGTTCCGCCACTTCACTAGCGATCGCTTCGAGCGCGAGCAGCGTGTAGGAAATGAAAACACACAGCAGAGGCGTAAAGAATTCGGTCGAATCGACCAGTCCGAACGGCAACATGACGCAGTAGGCATAGACTGTTCGGTGCAGCAGAACACTATAGGAAAAGGGGATTGGCGTGGAGGCGATGCGCTCGCATCCTCCAACGGCTGCACCTAGTTCGTTGATCTGTGCATCCAGCATCCAGAGCTTTGTCTCACCTACTTGTGGGTGTCGTTCCGTTTGCGCGAGTTCCCGGCGAATGTCGTTGAGAAGTGCCGTGGGTTTGTACTGTTTCGCGCGTAACAACTCGGCCTGATCTCGTCCGAGTAAGCGCACGAGATCCGGCATCGGATCCGTGTTCCGTAGTTGATGTTTAAGGGCATAGATGAAGGCAATCGTCGTTTGGGCGAGTTGAAACTTGTTCGCTTGCTCCGGAACGTAGCAGAGTACCTGTGACGTCAGCGCTCGCGTAGAGATGAGCAGGCTGCCCCATAAATGACGTGCCTCGTTGAAACGCCCATAGCTCGCGTTGTTGCGGAATGCCAGAAAGATAGCGAGGGCAAGGCCGAACAATGTGAAGGGGGCGGTATTGAGCGGAATTTTTTCCCCAAAAATTCTCCCCTGTGTAAAGACCGCCAGGGTGCTGACGGCCGCCATGAAGAGAAGCTGCGGGATGATCGATTGAAGAACAGAACCGTTCCACACAAACAGCAGGCGGAACCAGTTTTCACTTGGCCTTACGATCATGATGTGCTCTTGTTATGGACAGAATGACGCTATCCGTATAGCAGACGAGCGCCTGTTCGCGCGATACGAGTCAATGGTAGCCGGGGTCTCCTTCACGTACCTTCCCACGGAATACACGATATTGCATGGCGTTATAGACGAGAATGACCGGCAGCACGATGACGGTGCCGACGAGTGCAAACAGCTGGCTCGAATGACTCGACGAAGCATCCCAGATCGTCAATGAGGGTGGAATGATATACGGCCAGATACTGATGACGAGACCGGTGTAACCGAGAAAACAGATACCTAGTGTGAGAAGGAATGGCATTGCTTCGTGTTGTAGTCGCACCGAGCGGAGAATGCCCCAGACGCAGAGAACGACAAGTATCGGCACGGGTAGAAACCATCCGAGTTGCCCGCTGCCAAACCAGCGCTTCTCCACCGCGGGCAGTCCGATCACGGTCCACAGGCTGACGATTCCAATTGTCGCCAGCAGAGCGATCACGAGTGGCCGCATCAGCTCTCGCATCTTGCGCTGCAATTCGCCGTCCGTCTTGAGGATAAGCCAGCCACACCCTAGCGTCGCATAGGTCATCAGTACGCCGATGCCGCAGAACAGACTGAACGGCGAGAGCCAGTCGAACGGTTCGCCGACAAAGCGGGAGTCGGCAATCTTGATGCCCTGTAGCAGCGAGCCTAACGTAATGCCTTGACAGAGAGCCGCGAGTGCCGAGCCGCCGATAAATGCGAGATCCCATGCGTGCTGCGTCCGCTTCGCCTTCGCCCGCAGTTCGAACGCCGCGCCGCGAAAAATCAGACCCACCACCATCAGGATCAGCGGCATGTAGTTGGCCGGCAGGAGCGTCGAATAGACAACGGGAAAGGCGCCGTAGAGGCCGGCGCCGCCAAGGACCAGAAACGTTTCGTTGCCGTCCCAAACGGGGGCGACGGTATTGAGCATGACGTGACGATCACCCTTTTCTTCAAAGAATGGAAACAGCAGGCCGATACCCAGATCGAAGCCGTCGAGCATCACATAGATAAAGACGCCAAGTCCGATAATGAACGCCCAGACAACGGGAAGATCGATTTGCATGTCCTCATTCTCCTTCCAGCACGTCCAGGGCACGATTGTGCAATTCGGGGTACTTCAGCGACTCGCGTGTCTCCAACCCCGCGGAAGGACCTGCCTTCATCATCTTCAGCATGTAATAGACGCCCGTGCCAAACACAAGGAAGTAGACGATGACCAACATCAACAAAGTAACGCCCGCTTGCTGGCTACCAATCGGCGACACGGAGTCCACCGTGCGCACCACGCCATAAACTGTCCAGGGCTGTCGGCCGACCTCCGTCGTGATCCATCCGGCTAACAGGGCCACGATGCCGGACGGCCCCATGCACAACACAAACCATTGATACCAGTCAGCTTCGTAGAGTCTGCCGTTCCGTCTCAGCAGGAGGCCGACGACCGCGGTCAATAGCATTAGCATGCCGAGACCGGCCATGATGCGGAACGTCCAGAACACGATTGGTGAATACGGGCGATCCTCCGGCGGAAACTCTTTCATTCCGCGAATCTCTCCGTCCCAACTATGTGTCAAGATCAGACTGCCGAGGTGAGGCACCTGGATCGCGTATCGAGTGACCTCCGCGTCCATATCGGGCAATCCGAACAGGTTCAGTGCGGTGCCGCCATGCTCGGTTTCCCACAAACCTTCGATGGCTGCGATCTTCACTGGCTGATACTCGCGCGTGTTCAGGCCGTGTGCGTCACCGACGAATATCTGTATTGGTGTGAGCACCAGCAGCATCCACAACGCCATTGAAAAGCTACGCTTAACCGGCACGTCGCGCCGTCCATGGAGCAGGTGCCACGCACCGCAAGCGGCAACGATGAAGGCTGCGACGATGAACGCAGCAATGGTCATGTGCGCAAGCCGGAAGGGAAACGATGGATTGAAAATCACCTTGAACCAATCTACAGGGACAATGCGGCCATTTTCCATGGCGAATCCCTGCGGCGTTTGCATGAAGCTGTTCGAAGCCAGAATCCAGAACGTCGAAATCAGCGTCCCCACTGCGACCATGAACGTAGCAAAGAAATGTGCACGAGGACTTACGCGATGCCAGCCGAACAGCATGATCCCGAGAAAACCGGCCTCCAGAAAGAAAGCAGTGAGAACTTCATAAGTCAGTAGCGGTCCGGTGATGTTGCCAGCAACCAGGGAGAATCCGCTCCAGTTCGTGCCGAATTCATAGGCCATCACGACCCCGGAGACGACGCCCATTCCGAAGCCGACGGCGAAAATCCGCGACCAGAACAGGTACATGTCCTTGTAGGCTTTGTCGCCCGTCAGCAAGAAGCGCCATTCCAGCACGGCGAGGAAGCTGGCCATGCCTATACTGATCGCCGGGAAGACGATATGAAATGAAACTGTGAACGCAAACTGCAACCTGGCGAGATGAAACGCGTCGAAGATTTCCATGATCGGTCAAAAGCTCCAGCTGATGACAGCAAGCGTATAAAGACAAACGACATGCGGCGGTGCTACGACGCGCGGTTAATTCGAAACTCCCCGACAAGGTATTTCCTGGAGACAGCAAAACCAGAAGGGTGGGCTGGCGAGACACCTCATTGCTCGCGCGGTCTTTGTCTTTCGCTGCGCGAAGTCGCGCTCGTCATCGGGCGGCCCGATTGCCGATAGACCGGCGCAGCGCACCGGCATACCGGATAAGCGGGACTGTATCAACTTAGTTCGTCGCCACGCGTTCTACCCGCACCGGCACCGATTTGTAAGAAGGCGTACCGCTCTCTTTGTCGATATAGTCGAGTGGAACCAGAACATTGGCTTCTGGGTAGTACGCGGCGACCGAACCTTTCGCGATGTTGTAGATGATCGCGGTGATGTTCTTCAGCTTGAGCGGTCTGCCGGAAGTGAGCGTTTCGATGTCCACCAGGTCGCCATGTTCGATGCCTTGTTCGGCCATGTCGTCCTGGTTCATAAAAAGGACGTCGCGTCTGCCGAATACGCCCCGATAACGGTCGTCCATCGCATAGATGGTTGTGTTGTACTGGTCGTGGCTGCGGATCGTTATCAGGCGCAGCACGTTTTCAGCACCCAGGACGTCGGCATCCTCTTTCACGCCGCTGTATACCGAGAACATCGCCTTTCCGGTCGGTGTGTGCTACTGGCGCTCGGCGGCAGGCAGCGGCAGCCGGAATCCACCCGGAACCCTGATGCGTGCGTTGAAGTCCTCGAAGCCAGGCACGGTCTGTTCAATCAGATCCCGGATCTTGTCGTAGTCGGAGATGAGCTCCATCCACGGCAATTTGGTATTGGGTAGCGTGGCACGCGCGATACCGGCGACGATTGCGGGCTCCGAGCGTAAGTGCTCCGATGCGGGCGCCAGCTTTCCCGACGACGCGTGGACCATCGACATCGAGTCCTCGACGGTGATCGATTGCCGCCCTCCAGTCTGGACATCGAGCTCTGTGCGCCCAAGACACGGGAACAGATAGGTTTCCTTCGAGACCAGCAGGTGCGTACGATTGAGCTTGGTGCCGATATGCACGGCCAGATCGAGTTTGGCCATCGCCGGGAAGGACTGTTCGGGGTCCGGCAACGCAACGGCAAAATTTCCACCAAGGCAAAGGAGCGCCTTCGCCTTGCCGTCGATCATGGCCTGCATGGCCTGAACCGCATCGTGTCCGTGCTCGGAAGGCGGGGTGAAGCCGCATGCTGTTTCTATCAGTTTGAGGAACGCCTGTGAAGGCTTCTCGGTAATGCCGACGGTGCGGTTCCCCTGGACATTGGAGTGTCCGCGCAGCGGGCAGATGCCCGCGCCGGGTTTCCCGAAGTTGCCACGCAGAAGTAACAGGTCGGCAATCAGACGGACAGTCGCTGTTCCCTTGTTATGCTGCGTGACGCCCATGCCGTAGGTCACGATTGTCGCATTGGATTTTGCATAGGCGATGGCCACGTGCTCAAGGTCCGCGCGGGTGAGGCCGCTTGCCTTTTCGATATCGTCCCACGAAGTCGCCTCAAGATCTGCGGCGAAGGCATCGAACCCTTCTGTATGGGTCGCGATAAATTCCTGATCAAGGACGTTTCCCTGCTCGGCTTCCATCTGGAGCAACGCTTTCATGATGCCTTTTAACGCCGCTGCGTCGCCGCCGGCGTCGACCTGGAAATAGGTCGACGCAATCCGCGTCGATCCAAAGGTCGCCATCTCCAACATGCTCTGCGGGTCGGCAAAACGCTCCAGCGCGCGCTCCCGCAACGGATTGAACACGATGATCGGGACATTTCTCCGCGCGGCTTCATGAAGTGTGCCCATCATGCGCGGATGATTCGTGCCGGGATTGTGGCCGATCGAAATGATGAGTTCCGCCGAATCGAAATCGTCCAGCGATACCGTACCCTTGCCGATTCCGATCGACTGCGGCAATCCCACGCTGGTCGGCTCGTGGCACATGTTCGAGCAATCGGGGAAATTGTTCGTGCCGTATTCGCGCGCGAACAGCTGGTAAAGGTATGCAGCTTCGTTCGAAGCGCGGCCTGACGTATAAAACTCGACTTGATCCGGTGATAGCGCACGCAAGATCTCACCGATGCGCGCGAACGCATCTTCCCATTCGACGGCGCGATACGTATCAGTCGCGCGGTCGTAGACGAGCGGATGCGTGAGCCGTCCCTTGTCCTCGAGTTCGTAGTCGGTCATTTTCAGAAGCGAGCTGACGGTATTACTTGCGAAAAATTCCGGTGGCACTCGTTTAGTGGTCGCTTCCCAGGTGACGGCTTTTGCACCGTTCTCGCAGAACTGAAACGTGGAGCGGTGTTCCTTGTCGGGCCAGGCGCAGCCCGGGCAGTCGAATCCGGTAGGCTGATTCGTTCGGAGCAGCGTGATCGGTGCCTCTATGCTCTCCATTTGATCGTGAATCGCCTGAGCGGTCGCCTTGAGTGCGCCCCAGCCGCCGGCGGGACCTTCGTACGGCCTGATGCCTGGCACGTCGCGTAGCTTGGCCACATGAACCTCCAATGAACGAGCGTAGTCCTGCTAGGGACGGGATAGCCTGGGTAGCTTTAGGATTGCGCCGCTTTGCGGCTTACGACATGGCTGCTTCTGCGATTCAGTTTAGTTAATCCAAACACATGCGCAAGATGAAAAATAACCTCGCATCCGGGTTAATAACAGTGTCGATAGGTTTGCTCGTATATAGCGACGGTTGAATAAATTCATTGCATTTCTTATAAAGAATGCCGCTGTGTTAACCGTGACGCCTTTTTCAAGGTAGTCCACACGCGCTGAAAATCGCAGGCATCGAGGCGCATGGACGAGGGTGACCACGCGGCCGGTCTTTGATTTGATTCTATTGGCAAGTCGAACCATTGTTAACGTCTGTCGGCCCGATAACATCTATTGGAACAACCGGGCGCAGGGATGGGCGTTGCCGACAAACCCTGAGGAATGTCGTCGCCGCAACTTGCCGACGCCACACCTCGATGGCGAGGGCGTGTCTTGCGGCCTGCGAGTACCTGAGCAAAATGGGGCGGCAAGATTATTTCCGCATCATCGCCGCTATTAATAGGCGAATTGGTAATACGAGGAGTGCGGTGGCTCCGACCCCCAGGCACCAGAGGATCAACATCCACTTCAGGTCGCTTAGGAAACCTGTACGCCGACTCGATGGTTCTCGCTTCATGGCTGCTTTTCCCGGTTCTGATGCCGCTTACGCGACCGCGACCATCGACGCTCATTCGATTCCGACAATTACGCTGGAGGCCTTGAAGATGGCAGTCGCAGGCTTTCCGACGGCGAGACCAAGGCGATCCACACTGTCGTTGGTTATGATTGAAACGATTTTCGCGCCTTCCGGCACGCTGATCTCAACCTCCGCATTCACGGCGCCTTTGACGACTGCCGAAACCGTTCCTGCAATGCAATTCCTCGCAGATATCTTGTGGCTGTCGAAGTCGACCAGCACGAGCACTGACGACGCCTTGACGAGAGCGAATGCCGTCGAGTTCCGCTCGAGTCCTAACGAGGCGGCGCCACCTTGCGTAATGATGGCCACGATATCCAGGCCGTCGTCTGTACGGAGGATGACTTCATCATTGACGGCTCCGGATTTCACGTCGGCGATATGGCCTGCGAAATGATTACGTGCGCTGGTACGCATACTTGTCTCCGGATCGGGTTTGAAAGTGAAATCGCGGATGCCATTCGAGCGGACTTCATTGCGTATAGCATAGGCGGAAATTGAGAAGCTCAGACCGGCGCTAATCACAAAATTTTGCCTCGGTCCGCCCTATCAAAAGAGCGCGCGGTGGCTCGTCTGCTCGGTTGGCTTGGTGTTTGCGCTTCGCACCTGCGCAGAACGTAGTGGGACGGATTGCAAAATCAGCATCAGGGCGTTTTTTTCGTGCTAGTCTTTTTGGACAGCTAGCAACGGAGGCGACGATGGCCGATACCATAGAGGGCATCTGGGTCGTACATTTGGACGGACACGAAGCGGTGAAATTCGGCATCAAGGTTGACAGCGTCCATCACTTTTGCGTTGTGAGCAAAAAAGTACTGCACGAGCTATCTCCGTCGGGCGGCCATAAATCCGATCTGGTACAGGAATTCGAGCAGCATCGTGAGCTGATATACGAGAAGGCCGCAGCTGCGATTCGAGGCGGCTTGAGGGGCGAGCCATTGCAGCTGAACGCTGAGGTCTTCGCGTCCTGACGCAACTTGCGCTACCGGCGCGACCCACGTTGCGCGATATCGCGGCATGGCTGTACAGCGGCTGTTGGCGTGTCGCTGGCGCGATGCATTTGTCCCATCTCCTTGCGCGGCCACACTTAACCGTCAATCTGGCCGATTGTTATGGAGACCTTCGCGTCGCGTCCGTAAGGCATCCGCGGTCGAGCAGCTTGTTCTGATCCGCACCGTTGGCAAAAAAATACCCGCCGGGAGGAGGGGCCAGGCGGGCCGGAGATCGAACGAGGGTTGTGGCTGGCCGAGGTAGCCGAGACACATCTCCGATGTTGGACAAAAGTAGACTGAAGGTCAATCCTTGCCTCCCGATTCGTAATATCGGACTGTTCGTAATCACGGTCAGTTGTTCTCTGTATCACCGGGACGCACATCGATGGGGTAGAAGACGATAGTAAATATTGGAAAACCGATGTGCATCTCAGTGCTTGAATACCCTATCGAATGCCGTCCGCGTGACTATAATCAACTAACCCATTTTCACGTCGGGATCCGGTTCCCAAGTCAGCTGTCTTAACAATTTATCTTTGTCGACACTCCTAGTTTCCAGACCCACCATAGCACTGCGCTGAACCATTCGCTAAATCGTACGGTCACGTCGGCGCTGACCTCAGTCGACGTGATTTTTTTTGTTATAGAGGCTGGCCACTTTGGGCCTGACGATCAGAAGGTGCTCGACCTGATTCCACGCGGCCGAGGCTGCCCTGGACAGCAAACTGACAAAATCCATTTCCGATGAACTCCTGCCGGGCAGCGTCGCGTTGATCCTCGAAGTAAAAGAGCTGCCGCTATTCGAGGTCGAGAACGTCGTACGTGGCTACGGTGGCAAGCTGTTTCACCAGTCGCTTCCCTGGTGACGCGCGTATCTCGTTGGTGACGAATCCGATTTTGTTGTGCAGGATGACATTCGGCTCTCTGACGATGGGCACGGCAATTGACGCTTGCGGTATTCGACCGGTGATCCTCTCCTCATTTCGCTTGGACGGAAAAATGCTGCGTCACAAAAGATCGCGATCTGATAACAGAGCTTCCTCCGCGCTCAACGGCACCCCACAAACGGACGAACCCCCGACTCCTTTAACACATGTATCTCTCGACGAGGCGCTCGAAGAGACATTCCCGGCAAGTGATCCAATTGCGGTGGGTGGGGTGAGCTGGATTGAAGCTACCGACGATTCCGATCTTAGACACGACTGAAGATTACGAGCCATACATTTGGTGCGCATACTTGACAGACGTGCACCAATGGCCTTTGATGAAAGGTCAGCCAGTGTTGCGCTGATCGAACAGGCATGGAGCCGACCCGTGACTTTCACTCGCCATACAATCATGTGGGAAGCCGCCGTCGACGCGATTGAGCGTGCAGAGCGGTTGCACAGGCAATTCTTCCGGCTGGCGGGTCAGCGCGCTCGGGTACCCATCTGGGAACCGCCCATTGAGGTGTTCGAACAGGATGGACGGCTTGTGATCGTGGTGGCGCTGCCGGGCGTGCCTCCCGACGTGGTAGGTCTACATCTCGATGGCGGTACGCTGATCGTCGAGGCCGAAAGAAAATTGCCCCGCGCCTTCGCTGCGGGCAAGGTCCATTGCCTGGAAATTCCCTATGGCCGTTTCGAGCGGCGCATCCAGCTTCCAACCGGTCGCTATCGACTGGCGCAGCGCGACGCTGAACACGGATGCCTGGTGCTGAGCTTCGAAAGGCTGGATTGAGTCCGGCAAGCGCCGGCAAATCGAGGAACGAGGATGAGCGCGGACAGCGAAAACGAGACTTCCGAGTCCAGCCCGGCGGGCGAGGCAACGGCTTCGACATCCGCATTGCCCGATGAGCCCCTGATTCTGCTGCCGGTGCGCAATGCCGTGCTGTTTCCAGGTATGGTGCTGCCGTTTACCGCGGGACGTGGCCAGGTCAAGGAGGACGTGCAGGCCGCCGTCAAACGCCAGCAGCCGCTGGGCGTTGTGTTGCAACGCGATCCGCGGGTACAGGATCCGACATTCGATGACCTGAACACGATTGGCACCGTGGCGAACGTGGTGCGTTACGTCACTAGTCCAGAAGACGGTGCGCATCACCTAATCTGTCAGGGTGTCGAGCGCTTTCGCCTGATCGCGCCAGTGGAAGGTCTCGGCTTTCGGGCAGCGCGAGTCGAGTTCCTGCCCGAGACTACCGCGAGAAATCCCGCCGTCGACGCACGGGCGCTTGTTTTAAGGCAGCGCGCGGGGGAAATGATCGGACTACTGCCCAACGCGGGTGGCGAACTCGTAAGGGCGTTGGATGCCATCGAACTGCCTGGCCTGCTCGCCGACACCATCGCCGGTTTGCTCGACATCCCGCCGGAGCGCAAGCAGGAGATTCTGGAAACGCTCGACGTCTGCAAGCGGCTCGACAAAGTATTGGATGCCGTTGCGGGACGCATCGAAGTGCTTCGTCTGTCGCAGGAAATCGGCGAGCAGACGCGTGGCCGGATCGACCAGCGTCAACGAGAAATGATGCTGCGCGAGCAACTCAGGACCATCCAGAACGAACTCGGCGAGAACATCGAAAGCCGCGAGGAAGTCCGCAAGCTGACGGAGGCAATCGAAGCCGCTCATATGCCACCGGAAGTCGAGTCTCATGCGCGCAAAGAACTCGGCCGGCTGGAGCGGATGCCTGAGGCGTCGTCGGAGTACTCCATAAGCGTGAGCTACCTTGAATGGCTGACCGAACTCCCATGGCCGCTTCCCGCAGAAGCGCCGATCGATATCGCTCGTGCGCGTCAGATACTCGATGAAGCGCATTTCGGCCTGGATAAGGTGAAGCGCCGCATCCTCGAATATCTCGGTGTCAGAAAGCTCAATCCACACGGCAAGGCGCCCATTCTTTGCTTTCTCGGACCGCCGGGAGTCGGCAAGACATCACTGGGCCAGAGCATCGCACGCGCGCTGGAGCGGCCGTTCGTGCGCGTCAGCCTGGGTGGCGTGCATGACGAAGCCGAAATACGTGGCCATCGGCGTACGTATATCGGCGCGATGCCGGGCAACATCATCCAGGCCATCCGCAAAGCGGGGGCGCGCAACTGCGTGATGCTGCTCGACGAACTCGACAAGCTCGGGCAGGGCGTGCACGGCGATCCGGCTGCGGCGATGCTCGAAGTTCTGGACCCGGAGCAGAACGCGTCTTTCCGCGACAATTACCTGGGCGTGCCGTTCGACCTGTCTGCAATCGTGTTCGTGGCCACTGCCAACCAGATCGAAGGTATTGCGGGTCCCTTGCGCGATCGCATGGAGATTCTGGATCTGCCCGGTTACACCGAGGCCGAAAAATTCCAGATCGCGCAGCGCTTTCTCGTTCCGCGTCAACTGGAGGCGTGCGGGCTGACTGCTGCACAGTGCGAACTGCCCGATGAGACGCTGAGGGCCATCATCCGCGACTACACGCGCGAAGCCGGCGTGCGAAGCCTGGAGCGGCAGATCGGCGCAGTGTTTCGCTATGTCGCGTTGCGTGTGGCCGAAGACCCGTCCACACATGAACGGATCGAGCCTGATCGCCTGTCGTCGATTCTGGGCCACCGCCGCTTCGAAAGTGAGGTGGCGATGCGTACGAGCTTGCCGGGCGTAGTCACTGGACTCGCGTGGACGCCGGTTGGCGGCGATCTGCTTTTCATCGAAGCAAGCAGCACGCCGGGCGGCGGCAGGCTCGTGCTGACGGGTCAGTTAGGCGACGTGATGAAGGAAAGTGTCCAGGCCGCGTTGACGCTGGTGAAGTCGCGCTGCGAGTCGCTGCATATCGACTGTTCGAATTTCGACAAGCGCGACATTCACGTTCATGTGCCGGCGGGCGCGGTCCCCAAGGACGGCCCCAGCGCCGGCGTCGCCATGTTCATTGCGATTGCGTCGCTTTTAATGGGGCGAGCGGTGCGCAGCGACTGCGCCGTGACCGGCGAAATCAGCCTGCGGGGCATTGTCTTGCCGGTAGGCGGCATCAAGGAAAAAGTGCTTGCGGCACTGCGTGGCGGCATCAAAACAGTCTTGCTGCCCGCGCGCAATGCCCCCGACCTGGAGGACATTCCTGTCGACGCACGCAACCAGATGCGATTCGTGCTGTTGGAGACCGTGGACGACGCGGTGCGCGAAATTATCGAGGACGAATCGGTGACGTCCAGTCGAAACGTCGATATATGAGTCCGCAAGAAAGGGTGGTGCTCAGGCGGGACCGTTTTGCGTGGCAGTTTTACTCGATCGGATTAGCGGTGTCACCCGCGAGTAGCAATTGAGGAAGTTGCGAGAATGACCATTTATCCGCCGCGTGATCGAGTATCCACACCATGTCGAACCGATCTTCCGGCCACGACGAAGGAACGGTTGGAGCATCAGGTACGAGTCCGATTAACGACGGGATTACTTTGTGCTCCCAGGCAATCAGCACGATGCCGGATTGAGCCAACACGTCGTTCATCAGCGCTGGCCCGTCGTCCTTCAAATGCGAGGTGACGTAGTTCACTCGAGATGCTGCCTGTAGCTGCAGCAGGGCGACCAGCGGGGTGACGGTCTGCATGGCCCGTTTGCTTTTGCTGGACGGACCGGTTCCCGGCGCGTACACGGTGGCCGGCTTCAGTCGTGTGGCGTGCGTCTCCTCGATCGGACAAAAGAATCGTGCCAACGCCCCGGCTCGCTGCCAGCCGCGAACGCTGAGACTTTCAGGGTCGGCCTTTCCGTCCGTTTCAATGCCGATCCCTTCGTTGGGGCCCGGTTTCTCAGCGTGCCGGATAAACATGATTCGATGGGGTGACATGTTGCCTCCGCGATGGGGTTGAAGAACCGTCAATGCCGGGTGTCTGTCCTTCGCACTGAATTTGTTACCTGATCGGATTGTAAGTTCATGGCTTCCCAAATTTTCAAATAGTTTCGAGAAGAGAACAATGAGTGCGCATTATCTCGATTCCGATACTAAGAATCGGAGCGACAGAGCTTCGGGATCGGGATCTTCATTGATAATGGGAAAAGAATGCACAGGCCGTCTCATGTCCACTGAGGTTACGATAGAGTTTCCTGATCGGCGGTCGCGAAGGGGCTCCTTGGCGCAGTATTCGCGAGTGAGGCACTGCCGCCGACCATTCCGTCGTGGATAGCTTGCAAAAGATTTGGAACGTGCAATTACCGTCGGTTCATTCTCACCCTGCAACAGGAGAAATCTTGAGTCCCATATCTTCGATCTCCGCCGCTCAACGCGCACTCGACACGGAACCGCAGTCTATCGACGCTCCATTGTCGGCGGCAGCCGCGTTCCTGGTCCTCATTGTGAAAGACGACGACGCCTCGATCGCAGCCGCGCGCTCCGTGGTGGCAAGCACTGATGACCTCGTCAAGGATGTCAGGATCCGAACTGACGGCGGTGTGTTCACCTGCAACGTCGGTATTTCGCATCGCGCCTGGGGACCGCTTACGGGGAAACCTGCACCCAGTGAGCTCGCGCCGTTCAAGGAGGTGCGAGGTGCCACGCATACCGCGGTGTCCACAGCGGGCGACTTGCTGTACCACATCCGTGCAGAGTCGATGGGTGTGATCATCGAGTTCGAGAGGCTTCTGCTCGAGGCCTTTGGGAACTCCGTCACCGCAATCGACGACGTTGCCGGGTTCCGTTACTTCGATGGACGTGATCTGCTCGAGTTCGTTGACGGCACGGCGAATCCCGATGGCCTGGACCTGCCTGCCGCGACCATCGTTGGCGATGAGGATCCGGAATATGCGGGCGGCAGCTATGTCGTGATCCAGAAGTATCTGCACGACATGGCAGCCTGGCGCTCGCAAAGTGTGGAGACGCAGGAGGCGATTATCGGCCGCACGAAGTTCAGCAACAGCGAGTTGCCGGACGCGACGCAGGGCCAGAAATCCCACAAGACGCTTTGCACAATCGAGGACGCGGACGGGGAGCACGACATTCTGCGCGACAACATGCCATTCGCTGTTCCCGGTCGCGGCGAATACGGCACCTACTTTATCGGCTATTCTCGCCACCTGTGGGTGATCGACAAGATGCTGGAACGTATGTTCATAGGTGATCCGCCGCCGCTTCATGACCGAATTCTTGACTTCTCCAAGGCCGTCACGGGTGTCACGTTCTTTGCTCCGGCCCGCAAGTTTCTGAGCAACCTGGCTGACTGAGGGGTTTCTCTCGCGCCACTAGAGTGTTTCCTTCATCCTGGGCCTACGAGATACTGGTCATCCGTGACCGGTTCCATCCACTCGACGTTCTTACCGTCCAGTGCTTCCTGAATCGCGATGTGGGTCATGGAGGTTGTGGGCGACGCGCCGTGCCAATGTTTATGGCCGGGAGGACACCAGATGACATCGCCTGCGCAAATTTTGACGATGGCCTCACCTTCGCATTGGGTCCAGCCGCAACCCGCAGTCACCAGCAGAGTCTGACCGAGCGGATGCGTGTGCCAGTTCGAGCGTGCACCTGGCTCGAAGGTCACGCTCGCGCACGATACGCGAGCGGGCGGAGGTGGGGCATTGAGTGGGTCGATACGCACGGTGCCAGTAAACCATTCGGCTGGACCTTTCATCGACGGCTGCGAACCGGGTTTCTTCAAATGCATGGGTTCCTCATTCGGTTAATCGGTAGTGGGAAAGAGCTCCTTGAGCTTCGTTACCGCTGACATCGCACTCGGCCATCCGGCGTAGAAGGCCAGATGCGTAGTCATCTCGACGAGTTCGTCGTGAGTCACTCCATTCTGGATTGCAAGCGGCATGTGGAAGTTCATCTGCTCGACCTTGCATAGAGCGATGAGGGTCGCGCAAGTAATAAGGCTTCTGTCGCGCTTCGATAATTGCGGACGCTCCCAGATATCGCCAAAGAGAACTTCATCGCTGATTTCAGCGAGTTTCGGCGCGATGGCGCCAAATGCCTGCCGCGCCACAGTAGGTTTGCTTGTCATGTATTATCTTCCCGGACATTGAGAGGGCTTGCGATACCGGAGATTCTCGCTTTCAGCGCGCGCCATGACTAGCCAGTAGAATCGGCAAAGACTCATGAACGAGGCACATAAATGCTGCGCGAGAACGCAACCGACCTTTTGGCTTTCGTCGCTGTAGCGCGTGAAGGCAGTTTTACACGCGCTGCGGCCAGATTAGGCATGTCGCAAAGTGCGTTGAGCCACGCCATGCGTGCGCTGGAAGAGCGCATGGGTGTCAAACTGCTCAACCGCACCACCCGTAGCGTGGCGGCGACAGAAGCAGGCGAGCGGTTATTGAGGTCGATTGCTCCTCGCTTCGAGGAGATCGAAAACGAACTCGTCGCCGCAGTCGAATCCCGGGACCGGCCCGTCGGCACAATTCGCATAACTGCCACTGACTACGCAATAGATACCGTTATCTGGCCACGCCTGTCGAAAATGCTGCCCGCGTATCCGGACATCAAAGTGGAACTCGTCGTTGACTATGGCCTCGCGGATATCGTCGCGGACCGCTTCGATATCGGCGTACGGTGGGGAGACCAGGTGGCGAAAGACATGATTGCTGTTCGCATCGGCCCCGACGCACGCCTCGCCATCGTGGGCTCTCCGGAATATCTGGAAAAGCATCCCGCTCCAAAGCATCCCAAGGACCTCGTAAATCACAACTGCATCCGGTTGCGCCTGCCGACACTTGGTGGAATTTACGCGTGGGAACTAACGAAGGGCTCACGCAAAATTCAGGTGCGCGTCGATGGACAGTTCACGTTCAACGGCGCATATCAGATGCTGAACGCGGCAATCGATGGCGTTGGACTGGCGTTTATTCCCGAAGACCTGGCCCAGCCACACGTGGCTGCTGGGCGCTTGCGCTGGGCATTGCCAGATTGGTATCCCACGTTCCCGGGCCTGCATATTTTCTATCCCAGCAGACGCGAATATTCGAAGGCGCTTTCGATCGTCGTAGAGGCGCTCAGGTCATCGCCAGGCCTGATGTAGACGAAGTAACGAGGCTAATGAGGATCAACAACCCGTTCCGTATGAAGACTTCGCAGATACACGTTTAGCTTGCGAATTCGCGTTCAGCTGGAGCGAATAGGTGAGCTTTATGGCGCGTCCCATTGCGGACAACTACCATGAATTTTACCCCCGACCTGCCTGCTATTTGCCTGCAAAACTGAGGGAAGCAGGCGGATTTCGTTGGAAGTATTCGGGCCCGACGTTCGCCACCGGATGTACAACTGTCGCGAATGCATAGCTCATCAACCACTCGCCATAACCCGTGACCAGAAACCCTCCAGAGCGCTCGATGTATTGCTGGCGTGACCTCTCATAGACAGCACGAAGCGCAAACCACGGCACATGCGGCAAGTCGTGATGAACCAGATGATAGTTATTGTTCAGAAACAGCAATCGCCAGAACCACGCCGCTTCGTTGATAACGCTGCGATGCTCATGCGCTTGCGCCTCACGATGTTCCTGAAACGAACGGATCGAACTCAACGACAGCGCACCATAACCCGCGCCGACAATAAAAACCCACGCCGGGATCCCGCACGCAAGTTGCATCCAGACCGCTAGCCCCGCAACGGCGGCTAAATGCGCAAGCCACAGCGGAACATCTTGCCAATCGCCGCTTTTGATCTTACGCAGCGCATCCACGCTTGTCGCGGCGATGGAGAACGCCGGCCCAACCAGCAGGCGCCCGATAAACGTATTACGGAAGGTCAACAGCGCGCGAATCGCCCAACCCGTGCGCCGCCATACGAGCGCGCTGACGAAGTAGCTCTCTGGGTCCCGCTCGGAATGCGTCAGATGCGGATCGTCGTGATGCTGAAGATGTGAATCGCGATAGATGCCATACGGAAACCACACGGCGAGCGGCGCGAAACCGAACACGGCGTTGACGAACGGCGAACGCGTAGGGTGACCGTGCAGCAGCTCGTGTTGCAACGACATGTACCACGTGCCGAGCACGGCGAGCAGCAGCGTGGTGAACGGCAGTCCGAGCACGCGCGCATGCGTCGCCACGCCGAACCATCCCCCATAGATCGTTACGATCAACACCCAGGTCGGCCATTGCGTGCGCCATGTCCAGCTTGTCGCCATGCGGGCGAGGGCGTTGCGCTGCGTGTCGTCGAGATAAATCGCCATGAACAGGATCGGTCGGAATGCAGATTCAGACCGATCCTACGGACCCTCGCGCGTTGCCAGAACCAATTTGTTCAGCAATGCATCTGCGAAAACGTGGAAAGGCGGCCGGCGCTCTAGCGCCGGCGCGTTTTAAGGCCTTGCTGGTCAGGCGCTCAGGGCGCGTTCGCCACGCGGCAGGCGTGATCCTGAAGACCTTCGGCCGAGCCGCTGCCGTTGTCCACGTCGATCCCGCTGTTGACTATCAGCCAGCCGTCCTTGTCAGCGGACGGCCCCGCGCCCGTCACGAGAATGGTTTGCATGGCCATCGCCGCCGCGCCCTGGTTGTCTCGCGCGACGATGCGAAACGGGTTGTCGGCGCCCGCGAGCGAGCTCACGCGCATGATGCGGTAGCGATTGCCGTCGAGGGTCTCCCAGCGCCATTCATCCGGTGAATCTTTGGCGTGACGCGCAAGCGCTTCGCTGATATCCGCGCGCATGCAATCGATATGAATATGCAACTGGTTCTGCGAGCGGCGATATTGCGAATTGATTTCCAGGCTCAGTTGATTGTCGGGCAGCGAGCGCTTGACCGTTTTCTCGACGTACGTGCGCGAGTCCCAGGCGTCCACCCAGTAATCCTGCGCATGCGGCGCAAGCACGAGCGGGCTTTCGATACCGGTGATGCGGTCGGTCGGAATCAACAGGTGCTGCGAGCGTCCGACGATATCCTTCAGGATAGCGTAGCGTTTGTTCAGGTCGACAAACGTGCATTGACCTGGCGTGCCAGTTGCCTGCTGAGACGGCACGCAACGCAGATCGACGATTTTCCACAGCGCGTTCGAGTCGACCGCGGCAAGGCGGGCGCATGCGCTGGCGGCCAAAGCGAGGGCCAAAGCCGCGGCGATTCGCGCGCCGTGGCGCAAAAGAGCCCGCTGCGGGAGAGCGGGCATTAGAGTTTTCATCGGCGTTGTAGTTGAGTTTTTTAGAGGTTGTGTGAAGGCGATTGCGCTATCAAAGCACCGGCGCCGGCAACGCGCCAAGCAATTGTTCGAACGCAATGCCGATCGCAAGAAGACGCCGGTCCTCGCCGAGCGGGCCGTCCAGTTCGAGTCCGACCGGCAAGCCGCTCGCTGTCATGCCCGCAGGCAGCGAGAGCCCCGGAATGCCCGAGGTGCTGGCCGGATCGGTATTGTGCAGGAACGCGTCCATGGTGTCGATTGCCGCCGAACCGTCGACCGACACGACCGACGAGCCGTTCACCTCGTCGATCGGCACGGCGGCGAGGCGCGTGGTCGGAAACAGCAGCGCGTCGAGCCGCTCGTCGGCGAAGGTCGCGGCCATGTACTGCTGCAAACGCGGCCGCCAATGATTCAGCGCGGCCTCGTAGCGGTCGCCGAGCACATCGCTTAGCACGCCATCGTAAATCGCGCGCACGTCCGGGCTGGCAATGCGGGCCGCCATTTCGACGACGGTCTTGACGGGCGCGTCGTTGGCGACGAGCCACGCGAGCACGTCGTCGCGCGCCTCGTGGATCGCGATCGGGCCGCCCACCATACCGTTCAGATCGTCCAGTTCGCTCATCGCCACCGGCACGAACACCACGCCCGCCGCTTCGAGCTGCCGCAACGCGGCTCGCGCGACGTCCTCCACCTGCCGCTCGAGTCCTTCCCAGAGCGGCGCGGGCAAGCCGATGCGCAAGCCGTTCAACGCGACGACCGGCAATGCGCCGGCGCCGGTGATTACGCCGTCGAGCAGCGCAATATCGGCGACGGTGCGCGCCATCGGCCCAACCGTGTCGCGCGTATGGCTGATCGGCACGACGGCGTCCGGGTCGTGATAGCGCCGTTCGGCGCCGCCGTTGCCGACCGATGGACGAAACCCCACCGTACCCGTCAACGCGGCCGGAATGCGGGTCGAGCCGCCGGTGTCGGTGCCCAGACCGGCGGGTACGATGCGCGCGGCAATCGCCGCCGCGGTGCCGCCCGACGAACCGCCTGGAATCAGCGAGGGGTCGTAGGGATTGCGCACCGGGCCCGCATGCGTGGCGAGGTTCGTACTCGTGATGCCGAACGCCAGTTCATGCATATTCGCCTTGCCGAGCACGATCGCGCCGGCGTCGATCAGGCGCTGCACCGAGGGGGCATTGGTCTTCGGTATGAAGCCCGCCAGCGCCGGCGTGCCCGCCGAGGTCTGCATGCCCGCCGTGTTTATGTTGTCCTTAACGACGATAGGCAAACCCGCGAGCGGCAAGCGGGCCTTTTCGGCGGCGGGCAAGGCGTCGATGCGCCGCGCGGCGGCGAGCGCGCCGTCGAGCTCGAGCGTGGTGAGCGCATTGAGGCTCGAAAGCGCCGCCGCGCGCGCGAGCAAGGTGGCCACGTAGTCGGCGGCGTTCAGGCGGCCGGACTGGATCGCGGCGACGGCTTCGGTAGCGCTCAGCGCGAGTTGTTCATCGACGGTCCATGTCATGGCCGGCGTCTCCTTGTCCTGATGGGGTGTCCCGGCGCGAGGATTTCATGAAGCGCAGGGCGAAGCGCGCCAGCGTGGGCACGAGCTTCGGCCGCAGCAGTCTCGCATCGTAACCGCTCATGCGGCGGTCGTTCTCCGCGAGGCAGAGCGCGAACAGGTCGGGCGCGTTCATGGCCTCGCCAATCACACCGCTGCTCGCGGGCAGAAAATTCGAATCGTGCGCCATGCCCTTTGTGTCGATGCCGCGCGCGATCGCGAGGCGCTGCCAGACCAGCACCACCCAGATCGCGGCCACGCGCAGCGAATGCCACGGTCTGCGCCACAGCGGCATGGTGCGCCGATACCACGCGACCCAGTTGATGAAAAACAGAATGTGGCGCGCTTCTTCCTGAATCACGGGCTCGAAAGTCTCGACCAGCGCCTCGGGAAAAAAGCCCGACTGCTGCGCCGAGCGGAATAGCCCGAACGCAAAAAAACTGTCGATGCACTCGCTATAGCCCGTGCGCATCCATTCCCATTCGGCGTCGCGCGGCGGCAAATAGTCGGGCTCGGGCGCGATCTCGATGCCGTAGGCTGCGATCAGCCTGGAGAGCACGTGTTTGTGACGCGCTTCTTCGTCGCCGTCCATGGTGATGGCTTCACGCAGCAAGGGGTCGCGCAATTGCGCTGCATAGGTATGGACGGCAATCGACGCACGGCCTTCGGTTTGCACCGCGATGTCCCAGATGGGCAGCGAACAGAGCCGCCCGAGTGCATCGGGCGGCAAGGGCGGCCAATCGAGCACGGCCGGCTTATAGGGGTTGTGGGTTTCGAGCAGCATGCTGCAAAACATCTGCTTGTGCGCCTCGGAACCGATCTTCACGCGAGCGGGGTCGTGGAATGTCCAGTGGCGCAGGGCACGGTCTTCGGCAACATCTGTCAGTGTATCGGACATGGCAGGCGTACAGAGGAGGGCGAACTCGATGTGTCGCCCATTCTGGCACAACCGTTCAAAATCCGATGCCGAGCGGTGCAAGCCGGCTGGCGCCGCTCGCAACTCACAGGATGCGAATGACGCGAGCGGTGACTTTACTGGTGGTTATCGATCCACATGCGTCCCCAACGAAATGCGTAGGCCAGCGCGTGCTCCTCGTCGAAGAAATAATCGAGCGCATCGAATGAATAATGCTGGTCGTGATTCGCGGAAGTTTTCTCGATGGTCAAATTGGCGGCGAAAAGGCCATTGGGGAGTTGTTGAGCGGCCGGTGCAACTTCGTAGCCCTTGTAGCGAATATGTGCGTTCATGATTTTTGGCAGTCGTTATGCCCCGCTTGCGTCGAAAAGGCCGGCACCTCGGACGCAACCCGTAGCGTCACGCGGCCGGTAAATCAGCGGACAAGGTCAAGCCTAGGCCGCGCTGCGCAGCGGGTGAACCAATCTTTAGTCGTAAGCAAATCAGAAGGGATGTGTGCAGGAGCCCCGATCGGATCATATTCGCTGTGTTCAAACACACTATCCGGGGTTGCGGAATACGGGTCTGTTATGTGCCGCACGGTTCGCGCGAACGACCGCGCCGTGGGCCGCCCAGGCGGGTCCACGGCGTCGTGAAACGACCGGCGAAGAGGGGATTAAACCGCGTGCAGCAGGCGCGCGGGTTGTGCTTCCTTGTGCGCGTTGCCGAGCGGTGCGGCGTCCGGCACGCGGTGCGCGTTGAACGCCAGCGCGAATTGCGCGGCCTGCTGGCCGACGGTGGCGAGTTGCTCGACAACCTTCGCGTCCGAACAGGTGTCGACGGTGTCGAAGCGCGTTTCCAGCGTGTTGATGCCGGCGCCGAACGGCGTGGGCCAGCCGCGCAACGCGTGGACGATCGAACGCAACGACGTCAACACCGAACCCGCGGCCTGCCAGCCATACGCCGTGACGATACAGCCGACCGCGCGGCCGTCCAGATACGGGCGCTCGTCGGCGCGCAGTTCTTCGAGCGTGTCGAGCGCGTTCTTGACGAGACCGGATACGCCGCCGTGATAGCCGGGCGTGGCGATGATCAGCGCGTCCGCATGGCGCACCGCCTCGATCAGTTCAAGCTGCTCGTCCGTGCGGTGCGACTGTTCCGGCGCGTAGTGGGGCAGGCTGTGCAGAAACGTGCCGCCGAACAGACGGGTATTCGCTCCAGCGTCCTGCGCGCCGCGCAACGCGAAGCCGAGCGCGCGCTCGGTCGACGAAGCGGCGCGTGTCGTGCCGCCAATGCCGATAACGAGCGGCCGGCGATGATGATCGAAACTGGTCAACGAAATGCTCCTTCGGTAGCGGCTCACGGTGCGCCGGCACGGGGCTGCGCGCGGCGGACCGGGGCGAACCGGACTTTGAAGCGTTATCTTAATCAGCGCCGGGCGCCGCACGAAGCGACTTTTTGTTCTAACGATATAACCGCGCGGCGTTTGCCGGAGCGGCGGCGCGGCCGCCTTCGGTGTCGCGCGGCCTATGCCGCGTGCGCTGCAATGCACTGGAAGCCGCGCCGGATAAGCATATGGCGAACCATTGTTTGGGGGCGCGATGACACACGGCTATGATCGAATCGTCTCCTCCATGACACCTCCTTGACATGGGACTCGGCCCCGCCACGCAAATGGCGGGGCCTTTTTTTATCCGCTCGCCGTGAGTCTTGCGGCCTGGCCACTTCACGATAAAGCCGTTTTCCGCATGTTACGATCGTCCGCAAAGCCAATCACGGCGAGGTCGAACAGGTAATGGCAACTCTTTATGACACCCTCGGCGTGCCCACGCACGCCACCGACGAAGAAATCAAGCGGGCCTATCGCAAGGCCGCGATGAAGTGGCATCCCGACCGCAACAGCGGCGCCGAAGACGTCGCGCGCGCCACCTTCCAGGAAATCAAGGACGCGTACGCGATCCTCTCCGACGCCGCGCAGCGCAAAGTGTACGACGCGGTCTACGCCGAGCAGATGCGCAGTTGGGAAGCGCAGCACGCGCGCCAGCAGAAGGCGCAAGCCGAGCGCGAAGCGACGGTGCGCGCTGCCGACGAAGCCGCGTACGCCGAGATGGTCTCGCTCGCCATGCGTTTCGCGGACGAAGGCCACAACCGCGACGTGCTGTTCGGTGTGTTGCTCGGGCGTCGATGCGAGGCGGGGCGAGCCGCGCAGATCGCTGACAGCGTGTCGGCGTTGCAGGCCGCGCGGCGCGAAACGGCCAAGGCCGAGGCCGAACCAGTTGCGGCGGCTGCGCCTGAGAGTGTCGATGCTTCGGTCGGGACTAGAGCGGCTTCAGCGAAAGATGATGCCGCCGCGCAGAGCTCGCCAGGGCAGCGCGCGAATCAGGACAAGCGCGAAGAACCCGTCGGCGACACGCATCCAGCCGGTGCATTGAGCGGCCTCTGGTTCCAGTTTCTCAACGGCTTGCGGCTCTGACGCATCACGCCGGTTGTCCGGCGATCCGTGCAAGTTCGGCGGTGAGTTCGGCGACGAGTTCGTCGATATAGGCATCTTTCAGGCCGCAGTCCGCGAGCGCGCGTTGCAGCTTGAACACGTACTCCGCGTTCGTACCGAACAGACCGCTCGCCACGGCCATCAATGGTGCGATCAGCGGCGCTCGCGCGTCGCCTTCGTATTGCGGATTCCCGTGATCCGCCACGAAGGCGATCGCGGATAATTCGGTGCCGTCCTCCAGCGTGACCGGCGCCCACGTCGGACGATACGCACCCGTCACCATCTCGCGAATCCAGAGAATGCGCAGTTCCTCTTCGAGCGTCTCGCCGCACAGGCGCAACGCGACGCCTTGCGTGCAGCCGCCTTGCTCGAGCGAGAGCATGCGGCCCGGCTGCTGCGGCGTGCCGCGTCCGGCGATCATGCGGATGCAGAAGCTGCGATGCCAGCCGTGCAGGGTCGCGATGCGGCGGCTGTCGAAGTCCGAGATCGGATTCCACATCAGCGAGCCGTAGGCGAAGACCCAGACCTCGCCATTGTCCGGACGCTGCTGCATGGTGTGTGCGAGCGACGCGTCGATCTGCGCCTGCGTCCACAGCATGTCTTTGGGCAGCGATTCAAAACTTTCGAGGTAGGCGCCCGAGCTTATGGCGTTTCTGTTCAGCATCCCTTCATTCCGTGGTGGGGTGGCGCTTCGCGCTCGCCGTCGACACGGCGTGCGCATACAAAGTCAGTACCAGTATGCAGGCCGGAACGGTCCGAATAAATCCGTTTGGGGGAAATAGTGCATCGCCGGCAGCAGCACAATCGGCTGGCGCACAACGCGCCATGTCCTTGTTGCGAGCCGCGCTGCGAAACCACCGAACCCGCAGCCGTGTGACGAATGACACTCTGGCCGGTAGACCATAGAGGTAGACCGAATTGATATAGAGAGCGAGCTTTAGCGTTCCATTTTGCACTTCTAGAATCAATGACAACATCCGCAGCATGGGTTGCCGGGGTCGCCCGAACGCCGCCTAGAAGAGCGACGCCTGCTCATTGCCATGCGGTCCTGCTTCGTTTGACTTCCACGCAGTCAATCCAGAGAGGCACGACGGCCATGTTCACTTTCATCGTAGTAGTTGCGGTGGCGGCGTTTGTTCCCTACGTCGCGGCACCCGGCATTGCCAATGGCGTCAAGGCGATCAGCACACCGCCCGCAGCCATGAGGTTCGACGCTGCGCCCGCGGCGGCATCGGACGGAAGCGACGCGGCCAACCGCATCGTGTCCGGCCGAAGCGGGAGCGACGCCTCAGTGTGACGTGCCCGATCCCGGCTCGGACTCGATCGAAGGCTAAATGAAAGCTCGACGCTTGCGCTGGTACACTTCGGCGCATGCGCGATGCGCGGTGCCCGCGAGTGAGCAAGCCCTGGTGCAAATTCTCGTGGCGCAACAAATTTGAACATCGTAGTGTCACGAGGGCGCAAGACTGAGCCGGCAGAATTGCACACAGAAACAAACAAAAAAACACGGGTACGGGGTAAGCGTGACCAGAAAATACAAGGTGCTGTTTCTCTGCCGCGAGAATTCAGCACGCAGCATCATTGCCGAAGCTTTGTTGCGGGAACTGGCGGGCCACCGGTTCGACGCGTTCAGCGCGGGACCGGAACCGGCCGCGCGGGTTCATCCGTGCGCGGTCGCGCAATTGCGGCCAGGCATCTCGGACCTCGGCATTCTCAGTCCGAAAAGCTGGCTGGAATTCACCGGTGAATGGGCGCCGCGTATGGACCTCGTCGTCGCGCTGGACGAATCCGTCGACACCCGCCACGCACCCGTATTTCCAGGCGAGCCCGCCTCATGCACCTGGACCTTCGCCGATCCGCTCGCACACGACATTGCCGAGTCCGAACGCGCGCGCGTGTTCGAGAAAGTGTTCTGGCAAATCGTGCGGCAGATGAGCGCGTTTATCGAACTGCCGCAATATGCAACGCCGGCTGGCGCTGTGGCAACGGCCGTGATTCCCGCATTGAGTGCATCTTCGCAGCGCGTCACGACATGTGACGCGTGAACGCATTGTGCGAGCGGTCGCCATGCAAGGCGCCATAGTGCCTGGTGCTGCTCCGTCCGGATATAAGGCGGCCACGCGCGGCCGGATGCGAATGGTCACAGCGGAACACAGCGGGGACAAAGCGGGACAAACGCATGCGACTACGCATCACATGAGTGCATGGCACAGGTGCATACGTGCTCGCGGACGCGCCGAACGGCGGTTTCCCACGGAGGAAGTGCGGGGTGATCTCTCTACGCTAGCGGCGGAATAATACGGTGGTCTATCGATTGTTCGAACGCGCGAGCGGACTGCCGGCGAACGGGTCGTTTTGCCAGTCCACGCGTTTCTTCGGTTGCGGGGCAGGCGCCGGTGCGGCCGACAATTCAAAGTGGTCGATGGATTGCCCCGCGCTGATTGCCTGTTTGAGCCATTGAGGCATTTCGCCCTGGCCGTCCCAGCTATCTCCAGTTGCGCTACGGTAGCGTCCGGCCTTTTGCGCGGCCGGTTCGGATGCCAGCACTGCCGCAAGGTCTTCGGGTTTGATGCCAAACTCTTCCATGCGATGGCGGAGATACGCAATCATGCTATCTCGCTTCCTTTCGTCCATAAGATATTCGTCCTTCTAAAACGTCCGGTGTTCTGTCAATTACAGACTGCAAGGGAAATCCGCGAAAGCATCGATCCATATAAATGGGGACGGCCCGCGGTGTGGTTATCGATTGAAGAAATCTCTAAAGGCAGCGTTAGAAAACGTCGCTCCATATATCGCGGCGCAGCAATTAGCCGACACGGCCGCCGATCAATTTCATGGGTGTCATCATGGGTGTCAATCAGTGAATATTCAAACGCTTCGCCGCGCGGCGAGGAAGGCTGCGGGTATCTCGCGCCAAGCCTCATGCCCTTAAGGGAAAAAACGGTATTGACGATGCACTGATTGCGGCAGGCCGGTTTCATCTCCACGCTCCGTCTCTCGCCGGTACTTCGCGCGCGGGGCCGATTATTGACGTTATGTCAGCATCATAACGCACTGTGCGGCCAAAGCACGTACCGGTTTGGGTGATTTTGTACAAATCTCTTCTTACCCACTACTTCGGCTGCGGCAGCCGGAGCGGGTGTTCAGCGATTGAATTCCTGGGTGGCCGAGCTATAAAAGAAAACAGCGGAGCCAAAATCCGTGTTTCCAGCCTGCGGCGACTGATTCCGGTCAGCCGCGAGAACGCGTCCGACATCGGTAGCAGGTCTGGCAAATCATTACTCGTTTAGTTCGATGACTTGCCGCGGCAGTTCGCATCGACATCGACTCGTCCGTCAGCCCGTTCGGCAACCTCGCTTTTTTTTGCGGATCAATTCTTTGGAGGACGAGAACTGCTGCGCCGGATTCAAGGAGTCTGGACATGAAACTACGATTATGGATGGCGCTGGCCAGCGCCGTGTTCCTGCTGGCGCCGAAAACGGCGGGCGCGCTGGGCCTCGAAGATCAGCAGGGCGTCGGCATGTCGGGCCGGGCGCTGATGCAACAGAATGCGAACGAATCGGCGCAAGCGACGACCGATATGTCGTTCAGTGAGTCGGGACAGGGCATGCCCGGCGCCCAGCCGGTGCAGAACGTGTCCTATGGCGGCGTAGCCGCGGGGCAATCGGAGGCGGGAGGTCCGCGGAGTCAGCCCTGCACGTCTTCCGCGCCGCAATGCAGAATCTATTTTGGCCGATGACCGGTCTGTCTCTGGGAATGCGGTGCGCATGTGCAAGCACCGCTTCCCGTCAACTGCCGTTATGCGAATGCCATCGTGTCCAGCGGACGATCGACGCGCTCGCTGAAGCGGCCCACCATTGTGTTAAAACTTTGTCCTTCCACTGCGGGGCCTTCAGTGAATCCGCGCAATTCGTCCAGCAATGCGCGCCACGACGCATGCCAGCGCGTTTCCTTGATGCAGGCTCCCAACGAGTCCGCGATGCGCAACACGCCGTTGTCCGGATAGAAGGTGACGGTGAGCGGCATGCCGTCGATCACGCAAGTGGCGGTGCAAGGGCGGGTAGTAAGCACGGGCGATGTCCTTTTATTGTGAGTGGTGAGCGCAAGTTAAAAACGCTGACGTGCGCTCCAGCAAACGCTGTGCCCAACCGACGTTCGCGCTTTGCAGGGCCTACCGCGTCGTTCCCACGCTGGGAACCGAGCACGAATCCGCACCAATAACCCCACATTCGACAGCAATTTTCCGGAGTCGTCAGCGAGCGATTTAATACGATGTTATGGTGTGGCCTATTCGGGTTTTCACTCGCTGATTCTCCAGGCTGCAATCGCGTCACTTCCGGCAAGCAGGCCCATATGGCCTGCTTTTTCAATCGTGCCGGCCGGTCTGCGAATGGATTAGCGCGGTGTGGCCGCTCCAATCCCACCCGTTGTTAATAGACTCGCAAACAATACTATGTTGATTGAAGACAATCTGCCCGCGAGCACGGCCTCGCTGGACGATGGCGCCTCGTCGTCCCTGCGTTCATGGCTGGCTGTCATGGCTGTCGCCATCGGCGCTTTCGCTTTCGTGACGACGGAGTTCCTGCCGGTCGGACTGCTGCCGCGCGTCGCCGCGGATCTGGGCGTGTTGCCCGGCACCGCCGGCCTGATGGTCACCGTGCCCGGCGTCATCGCGGCCATTTCCGCACCGGGGCTGATGCTGGTGGCGGGGCGCATGGATCGCCGGCGAGTGTTTCTCTTGCTCACGGCTTTGCTGCTGGCGTCGAATCTGATCTCTGCTTTCGCGCCGAATTTTCTCTGCATGTTGCTCGGGCGTGCATTGCTCGGCGCCGCGCTGGGTGGATTCTGGACGCTGGCCACGGCGGCTTCGGGGCGTCTCGTGAAACCGAAGGATTCGGCGCGGGCCATGGCGACGATTCTCACCGGCGTGACGTGCGCCACGGTGATCGGCGTGCCGCTCGGCACGTTCATCGCGAGCTTCGCATCATGGCGCGTGTCGTTCATGGCGACCGGCGTGCTGGTCGCGGTCGCGCTGGTCGCACAGTTCTTCTTCGTGCCGTCCTTGCCGTCCACCGCCGCGCTGCGTCTGCGCGATCTGGTGGCGCTGCTGCGCCGGCCGCATCCACGCCGCAGCATGCTGATGGTGGCGCTCGTTTTCGGCGCGCATTTTTCCTCGTACACGTACATCACGCCTTTCCTGCTGCACAACGCGAATCTCGACATGTCGACCATCACGTGGCTGTTGCTGGGGTTCGGCATCATCGGCTTCTTCTCGAACTTCGCCGTTTCGTCGACGGTCACGCGCAATCTGAAAGTGTCGGTCGGCGCAATGGTGTCGCTGTTGATGTTCGCACTGGTCTTGCTGCCGCTACTGCAGCATTCGACAATCGGCGTCGTGGCGCTGGTGCTTGCATGGGGCATTTCCTTCGGCGCGTTGCCGCTGTGTTTCAGCATCTGGATTCAGCGCGCCACGCCGGATTCGCCCGAGGCCGGCTCGGCATTGTTCGTGAGCATCATTCAGGTGGCGATTGCGCTGGGGTCGCTGGTGGGCGGCGTGGTGGTCGACCATGTGGGAATTTCCGCCGACTTTCTGCTGGGTAGCGGCCTCGCGTTGCTGGGGCTCGCCGCGCTCGCGAGCTTCGGCCGCGGCGAGCAGAAGGTCGCCGCCGAAGCGGTGGCTTGCCCCGCGTGCACGGAGTAATTGCCGGGCATCGGTTCGGCCGTTCAGACCATGCTTGCGGAACTTCAACCGGAATGCAAAAGAGTGATGAATCGACAACGCAATCCAGCTATCAAACGTCGCTTGCGGTGCGCGCTGTTCGCAATGGTCACGCTCAGTTCCGCGACTGCATTTGCTGCCAGCTTCGACTGCGGCCGGGCGCGATTGGCGGATGAAAAGGCCATATGCGCGTCACGGCAGCTGAGCGAGATGGACGTCGAAATGGCCGTGCGCTACCAGATGCTAACCGGCCTGGTCGCGATGGGCGCGAGAGGCGATATGCAGGACGAGCAGCAGGTGTGGCTGAAATCCAGAAAAGCATGCGGCGGTAATCGGTCATGTCTGCTCAACGCATACCGGCGACGCATCGGCACGCTCAAGGACGAATACGCCAATCTCGCGAGCCGCGGGCCGTTCTGAGTGCGCTGCTTGTCTTCCCGAAGCGGATGCGGCATGAAGAACCGCGAAGGCAAGCCGAATTCAATCCGTCTGTGAGGAGCGGAAGCGCCGGCCGCGTCGCTTCCGCACGCGACCGAACGTATCGCTCACGTCGCAGCCTCAACGCGTTACCATGAAAATCTTCCGCTGCTTCCCCTCCGATTCAGGCCCCGATGCGCTCAACTTTCACCAAATGGCTTTTTATCGTCTACCTCTTCGGTAGCGGCACGCTGTATTCGATCATCATCCTGCTCCTGTTCCCGTTTGTCGGACGTGCGGGGCGATACTGGCTCGCGAGGCAATGGTGTCGCGCACTGGTTTTCGTCATGCGTTGGATACCCGGCGTTTCATGTTCGATAGACGGGCTCGACAACCTTCCGGACGGTCCGGCGATTATCCTGTCACGTCATGAGTCGACGTGGGAAACCCTCGCGTTTCTCGCACTTTTTCCGCGTCGCGTGAGTTTCGTGTTCAAGGAGGAACTGCTGCGCATTCCGTTTTTCGGCTGGGTGTTGCGTGGCCTCGATATGGTCAGCCTGAACCGCGGCTCCGCTCGACAGGCTCACCAGGCTGTGACGAAGGAAAGCGCGGAGCGGCTGGCCAAGGGCGATGTCGTCGTCATTTTCCCGGAGGGCACCCGGGTCGCGCACGACGCGCCGTTGCGCATGACGTCCGGCGGCGTGCGGCTGGCGTGCGCGACCGGCGTGCCGGCCGTGCCCGTGGTCCTGAACGCGGGCAAGGTCTGGCCGACCAAAGGCTGGCCGGACGGCCGCGGACATATTCGCGTGGTGGTCGGGCCGCCGCTGTCTCCGCAAGACATGACGCAGCAGGAATTGAGTCACGCGGTCCACGAGTGGATGAAAAACGAACTGCTGCGGCTTTGATGATTGCCGAGCGCGCATGTCCACATGCGACGCAGCGTACCGTTTGCCGACGCCACAGCCTGGCGTACCGCTCGATTGAACTGGAACCAAATTGAGCATATGGTGATTGCTCCCTAGTCCAATCGGAGTTCGGTATGCGACGTCTTGCAATGACTGCGGCCGCATTGATGGCCGCTGGTTTCACCCTGTCCGCGAGTGCCCAGGTCGTAGTCACCATCGGTCATTCGGCGCCGCTCACCGGTCCGCAGGCGCCGAACGGCAAGGACAACGAGAACGGCGCACGGCTCGCCATCGACGAGCTGAACAAGTCGGGCGTCACCGTCGCGGGTCAGAAGGTCACCTTCAAACTGGACTCGGAAGACGACCAGGCGGACCCGAAAATCGGGGTGCAAGTCGCGCAGAAACTGGTCGACAGCGGCGTGGTCGCCGTGGTCGGACCGTATAACTCGGGCGTGGCGATTCCGGCATCGCGCGTCTACAACACCGGCAATGTCCCGATGCTGCCGGTCGCATCGAACCCCGCGCTAACGAGGCAGGGCTTCAAGAACATCTTCCGGATCGGCGCGAGCGACGAGCAACTCGGCGGCACGATGGGCCAGTTCGCCGCGAAGACCTTGAAGGCCAAAACGGCCGCCGTTATCGACGACCGCACGGCGTATGGTCAGGGTGTCGCCGAGCAGTTCGTGAAGGTCGCCAAGGCGAACGGCATCCAGATTGTCGAGCAGGAGTTCACCAACTCGTCGGCGACGGATTTCCTCAGCATTCTGACGACCATCAAGGCCAAGAATCCCGACGTGATTTTCTTCGGCGGCTATGCGGCGCAGGGCGCGCCGATGGCCAAACAGATGCGTCAGCGCGGACTCAGGGCGAAGCTGCTCGGCGGCGACGGCATCTGCTCGGCCGACATGGGCAAGGTGGCGGGCGAGGCGGCCTCGATCGTCTATTGCGCGCAGGGCGGCATTGCGCTGGAGAAGACAGCAGCCGGCCGCGAGTTCCTGCAAAAGTACAAGGCGGCCTACAACATCGATACGCAGGTCTACGCCGTGAGTTACTACGACGGCGTCAAGTTGCTGGCCGACGCCATGGTGAAAGCGGGCACGACAACGGACAAGGCCAAGCTGACCGCGCAGCTCGCCAAGGAAAACTATAAGGGCGTCGCCGGCACCTATTCGTTCGACGAGTACGGCGACCTGAAGGGCGCGCCGACCACCGTGTACGTCATCAAGAACGGTTTGCCGACGCCCTACGGCCAGTAACGGCAGTTGGCCCATCCACTTCACGAAGCAGACATGAAAATTTCACGCACCATCCAGACCGTTGAAGTTCACACCGGCGGCGAGGCATTCCGCATTGTCACCAGCGGCTTGCCGCGTCTGCCCGGCGACACGATCGTCAAACGACGCGCATGGCTGAAGGAAAACGCCGACGATATCCGCCGTGCGCTGATGTTCGAACCGCGTGGACATGCCGATATGTACGGCGGGTATCTGACGGAACCGGTCAGCCCCAATGCCGACTTCGGCATCATCTTCCTTCACAACGAGGGGTATAGCGACCATTGCGGCCACGGTGTTATCGCGCTCTCGACGGCGGCGGTCGAACTGGGTTGGGTTCAGCGTGAGATACCCGAAACGCGCATCGGTATCGACGCGCCGTGCGGGTTCATCGAAGCATTCGTGGAGTGGGATGGCGAGCACGCCGGCAACGTTCGCTTCGTCAATGTGCCGTCGTTTATCTGGAAGCGGGACGTGACCGTCGAGACACCGTCGTTCGGTTCGGTGACGGGCGATATAGCGTTCGGCGGCGCGTTCTATTTTTACACCGACGGCGAGCCGCATGGTCTCGCGGTGCGGGAGTCGTCGGTGGAAGAACTCATCCGCTTCGGCGCCGAGGTGAAGCAGGCGGCCAATCAGGCGTTTCCTGTCGAGCATCCCTACATTCCCGAGATCAACCACATCTACGGCACCATCATCGCGAATGCGCCGCGGCACGCTGGGTCGACGCAAGCCAACTGCTGTGTGTTCGCCGACCGCGAGGTGGACCGTTCGCCGACCGGCTCCGGAACGGGCGGCCGCGTCGCGCAGCTCTATTTGCGTGGAAAACTGGGCAAGGACGACACCTTGGTGAACGAGTCCATTATCGGCACCGTGTTCAAAGGGCGTGTCCTGAGCGAAACGACCGTGGGCGATTTCAAGGCCGTCGTTCCGGAAGTCGAAGGCAATGCTTTTGTCTGCGGCTTCGCGACCTGGATCATCGACGAGCGGGATCCGCTCGCCTACGGATTCCTCGTTCGGTAGGTCGGACGACAACCGCCGCCTAGAACCGCTCGACCCATGGGCGGAGTTCGACTTCCCACGTCCATGCGCTGCGGTGTTGACGATGAATGTGGAGGTACTCCCTGGCAATCGCGTCGGGGTCCAGCCATTTGTCGTCGGCGTCGCCGTCTTCCGAGCCTCGCGCGCTGCTGGCAATACCGCCGTCGATCACGAAATGCGCAACGTGAATATTCTTCGGCGCCAACTCGCGCGCCATGCATTGGGCCATGCCCCGTAACGCGAATTTGCCCATGGCGAACGGGGTTGAGCCGGGCAGCCCTTTGACGCTGGCCGTTGCCCCTGTCAGCAGGACAGTGCCATGGCCGCGCGCCAACATGCGCACTGCCGCGGCCTGGGCGACGAGAAAGCCGCCGATGGCGGTGATTTTGAAGGCGTCTTCGAGCTTCTGCGGTTCGATGGCTTCGAGCGGCGCGCGATAGCGGCCGCTCGCGTTGTAGACCACGAGATCGGGAGCGCCGAATGCTTTCTCCACGCGCTCGAAGAGGGCGGTAACCTGGTCCGGTTGACTGGCGTCGCAAGCTACGGGCAGGGCGCCCGTCTCGTTGACGAGTTCCGTGAGCTTGCTGGTGTCGCGGGCGGCGAGCGCGACCTGCATGCCCTCCGCCGCGAACAGGCGCGCGAGCGAGGCGCTCAAGCCCTTGCCCGCGCCGACAATCAATGCAGTCTCGGTTCGACTCATGGTTCCTCCGGAATCAACAGGGAAGCATCGCGGCGTGGGTGTGCCGCGTCATGCCTTGCTGATTGTAGGCGTTCACCGTGAAATGCACTGACGTCGACGGATGGCCGGACCGACTGCGGCTCAATGAGCCGTTTCGATGACGCTCCAGATCCGTTCGCCGGCGTCGCCCGTGAATTGTCTTGCGAGCACGGCCCGGCATTTGTCGCAGCGATAATGCTCCAGCACGAGCGTGCCATTGCACTCCGCGACACCGATTAGCGTGAGGTTTTCCTGCCGTTGCACATCGACCGGCAGGCGGTCGATATCGGAGCATCCATCGCAGACTTCCATGGCGCCTCCTGACGTTCGCATCCATCGTTCAAAAGAGCCCGCGTGGGACGGGCGAAGACTGATGCACCCGCAGCAGAGAAAGTGGGCCAAGCCAGTATCGGACGCGATGGAGCGATTGTGCAAGTGCAAAAAAATAAAACTTAACGGGGTTGGATAGGATGCCTCTGAGGGGTTGGAGCACGAATGCGCTGCACCAACATGGCTTTGCAGGTGAGGCATTCGCGTCTATCTCGATCGAGCACGTGCGACAGGGGCGAGGCGAAACGAGCGCGTTGCCAGGAGCTGATGACATCGGTGCCAGTCTTCTTCTGGCTTGCCCATTCGATCCACTTTTGTTATCGCCCCCTCCAATACTCGAATTGTTGGCGAATCGCACCGCTCGTATATTGGCTGAACCGTCAGCGCAGGCCCACCCGCGGCACTGACACACAACCAGCCGGCATACAACAACACGATGGCGCGCCGTTCAGGCCTGCCACAGGAGCACAGCGATGAATCGAATCGATCTGGAGGGGCGCGTCGTCGCCATTACCGGCGGCGCGCGTGGCATCGGCTACGCGGTGGCGCAACGGGCGCTGAACTCGGGCTCGTCGGTCGCGCTATGGGACGTGGACGCCGAACGCCTCGCGCGCAGCCAGCGTGAGCTCAGCGAACTGGGCAAAGTCACCGCGGTCTGCGTCGAACTCACGCAGGAAGCCGCCGTCGCGCAGGCCGTGGCGCAAACAGTCGCTGATCACGGCGCGATCGACGTGCTGATCAACTGCGCCGGCATCACCGGCGGCAACGGCACCACGTGGGAACTGGAACCCGACGTCTGGCGCCGCGTGATCGACGTCAACCTGATCGGCCCGTATCTCACTTGCCGCGCGGTCGTGCCGCAAATGCTCAAGCAGGGCTATGGCAGGATCGTCAATATCGCGTCGGTGGCCGGCAAGGAAGGCAACCCGAACGCCTCGCACTACAGCGCCTCCAAGGCAGGCCTTATCGGCCTGACCAAATCGCTCGGCAAAGAACTGGCAACGAAGAACATTCTCGTCAATGCCGTCACGCCCGCCGCGGCCAAAACCGAAATCTTCGACTCGATGTCGCAACAGCACATCGACTACATGCTCTCGAAGATTCCGATGAACCGCTTTCTGATGCCCGAAGAAGCGGCGTCGCTGATTCTGTGGCTCTCGTCGGAGGACTGCGCGTTCAGCACCGGCTCGGTATTCGATCTGTCCGGCGGCCGCGCAACATACTGAGGCGCTGTGGTATGAAGCGCGCCTGAGTTCGGCAGCGGTCCACAAGATAAGAAAAACGCGGAGCCGCCGAGCGGGCGCGCTCTGCGAAGGAGACGACATGGAAGCGCATGCGCCCGTTTCACTCGAGGCCATCAACAGCAAGGTCATGCGACGGCTGCTGCCGTTTCTGCTGCTGATGTACGTGCTGGCGTTTCTCGATCGCGCCAATATCGGTTTCGCGCAGAAGGCCTTGCAGCACGATACCGGTCTGTCGAATGCGGCGTTTGCGTTCGGTGCGGGCGTGTTCTTCATCGGCTATGCATTGTTCGAAGTCCCGAGCAATCTGCTGCTGCATCGGGTCGGCGCGCGTGTATGGATGTGCCGGATCATGGTGACATGGGGGCTCGTGTCGGCAGCGATGTGCCTCGCTCATACGCCCACGGCTTTCTATACGCTGCGGTTTCTGCTCGGCGTCGCCGAGGCGGGTTTCTTTCCCGGCGTGATCTATTACCTCACGCACTGGTTTCCGCAATCGGCCCGAGCGCGCGCGGTGGGCGTGTTTTATTTCGGCGCGCCGCTGGCGTTTATTTTCGGCAGCCCATTGTCAGGCTCGCTGCTCGAATTGCACGGTGCACTCGGCCTGACCGGCTGGCAATGGCTCTTTCTGGTGGAGGGCGCGCTGGCTTCGGCGGTGGGCGTGTGGGCCTTCTGGTATCTAGACAATCGTCCCGAAGACGCGCGTTGGCTCGAACCGCAAGAGCGCGCCAGCTTGCGCGCGGCTCTCGACGAAGACGCGCTGCTCGCGTCCGCGCACGGTCCGCATCGCATTCTCGCAGCGCTGGTGGACCGTCGCGTGTTGCTGCTGTCGGCAATCTATCTGCTGATCCAGATGAGCGTGTACGGCGTGATCTTTTATCTGCCCCAACAGGTGGCGGCATTCCTGGGCACGACGGTCGGCTTGCGCGTGGGACTCGTCGCCGCGTTGCCGTGGCTGTGCGCGTTGGCCGTGACCTGGTATGTGCCGCGCCGTGCGGATCGCACGGGTGAGCATCGGCGTTGGGCGGTGGTGTTGCTGATCGTCGCCGGACTTGGCATTGGCGTGTCGGGACTTGTGCATAGCCCGCTGTTCGGCTTGCTGGCGCTGTGTTGCGCGGCAAGCGGTTTCATTGCCGCGCAGCCGCTCTTCTGGACCTTCCCCACGCGTTATCTCACAGGCGCCGCCGCGGCGGGCGGCATTGCATTGATCAATTCGCTCGGCGGACTCGGCGGCTTCATTGCGCCGAGCCTGCGCACCGCGGCGGAACACGCGTTTGCGTCGACCTCGGCGGGACTGGTCGTGCTGGGCGTGTCGAGTCTGCTCGCCGCGCTGCTGATAGGCACGCTCTTGCGCCGCGATCCGGCCCAGTCGCGCACAACTTTCGAAACCTTACTGCATCGCGCCCGCTAGGCGCTCGCTCGACGCACTCATAACGGAGCCCCATTCATGGCCATGCCTACCATCCGGCACGTGCGTGCCTTCATCGTCCGCGGAGGCGGTGCGGATTATCACGACCAACCCGGCGGACACTGGATCGACGATCACATCTCAACACCGATGGCGCGTTATCCGGAGTATCGCCAGAGCCGCCAGTCGTTCGGTATCAATGTGCTGGGTACGCTGGTGGTGGAGATCGAAGCGAGCGACGGCACCGTCGGTTTTGCGGTAACGACGGGCGGCGAGATCGGCGCGTTCATCGTCGAGAAACATCTCGCGCGGTTTCTCGAAGGCCAACTCGTGACCGACATCGAGAAGATGTGGGATCAGATGTATTTCTCGACTTTGTACTACGGTCGCAAAGGCGTGGTGCTGAATACGATCTCGGGCGTCGATCTCGCGTTGTGGGATCTGCTCGCGAAAGTGCGCAAGGAGCCGGTGTACCAGCTATTGGGAGGTCCGGTGCGCGACGAACTCGTGTTCTATGCGACCGGTGCGCGGCCCGATCTGGCGAAGGAGATGGGTTTCATCGGCGGCAAGCTGCCGTTGCAGCATGGTCCGGCCGAAGGCGAAGCAGGCCTCAAGCAGAATCTGGAGAAACTCGCGGACATGCGCAGCCGCGTCGGCGACGACTTCTGGCTGATGTACGACTGCTGGATGAGCCTCGACGTGCCGTACGCAACGCGGCTTGCGCAAGCCGCGCACGAATACGGCCTGAAATGGATCGAAGAATGCCTGCCGCCCGACGACTACTGGGGTTACGCCGAACTGCGCCGCAACGTGCCACGCGGCATGATGGTGTCGACCGGTGAACACGAAGCGACGCGCTGGGGCTTTCGCATGCTGCTCGAAATGCAATGCTGCGATCTGATTCAACCGGATGTCGGCTGGTGCGGCGGCATTACCGAATTGATCAAGATCTCCGCGCTCGCCGATGCGCACAATGTGATGGTGGTGCCGCACGGTTCATCGGTGTATAGCTATCACTTCGTGGTCACCCGGCACAACTCGCCGTTCGCCGAGTTTCTGATGATGGCGCCCAAGGCCGACGAAGTCGTGCCGATGTTCACACCGCTGCTGCTCGACGAACCAGTACCGGTGAATGGACGCATGAAGGTGCCGGACACGCCGGGTTTCGGCGTGAGGCTGAATCCGGAATGCGCGTTGGTGCGGCCTTATCCACGGTGATTGCGCGCAATTCGTCGCAAGGTAGAGACATAAAAGGAGAATGACGTGCTGCTCAAGGACAAGGTCGTGATCGTCACCGGCGGCTCGCGTGGCATTGGCCGCGCGATAGCGGTTGCGTGCGCCGCCGAAGGCGCGGACGTGGCGATCAACTACTGGGGCGATAACGACGTATCGTATGGACGCCGCTCCGCGGTCGCGGAAGTGGTCGCCGAAATCGAGGCGCTCGGGCGGCGCGTGATTGCGATCGAGGGCAACGTCGCCGCGCGCGAAACCGGTCAGCAGTTGGTGCGCCATACGGTCGAAGCTTTTGGCAAAGTCGACGTGCTCGCCAGCAACGCCGGTATTTGTCCGTTCCACGCGTTTCTCGACATGCCGCCGGAAGTGCTGGAGTCGACGGTGGCGGTCAATCTGAACGGCGCGTTCTACGTCACGCAAGCCGCCGCGCAACAGATGAAATTGCAGGGCACAGGCGGCGCGATCGTGGCGACGAGTTCGATCAGCGCGCTAGTGGGCGGTGGCATGCAAACGCATTACACGCCGACCAAGGCCGGCGTGCATTCGCTGATGCAATCCTGCGCGGTGGCGTTGGGACCGTATGGCATTCGCTGCAACTCGGTGATGCCGGGCACCATCGCCACCGACCTGAATGCGCAAGACCTCGCCGACGAAGCGAAAAAAGCCTACTTCGAAAAGCGTATTCCGCTCGGCAGACTGGGCCGCCCGGAAGATGTCGCCGATTGCGTGACGTTCCTCGCTTCCGACCGCGCGCGCTATGTGACGGGCGCGGCGTTGCTGGTGGACGGTGGTCTCTTCGTCAACTTGCAGTAACGCGCCGATGCGGATGTCAATTCAGCGAAGCCGAAGCCGAAGACACGATCACGGAGTCGGCGGCGGCCGCGGTGGTGTCGTCGCGCTTGAGCTTGCGCGAGAAACCGCGCAACAGGTCGATGAAACGCAACGCCGGTTCGGCGAGCGGTTCTTCCTTGCGCGTGAGAATACCGAAACCGGAGAGAGACTTGCCGATTTCGAGCGGCAATGCGACCAGCAGTTTGCCACGCAAATGATCGCGTACCACCGACTCGGGCAGCATCGCCACCGCATCGTAATTCTCGAGCAATTGCAGCGTGGCGAAGATCGACGCGCATTCGGTCAGATTCACCGGCGTGGCGAGTCCCGCACGCGCGAGTTCCTCTTCGAACAGCACGCGCGCCGGACTGGTGACGGGTTGGGCCACCCACGGCCAGTCGATCAGTTCACGCAAGCCAAGGCGCGCGCGCTGCGCGAGCGGATGCACCGAGCGCACCACCAGCAACAAGGTCTCGCGCGCGAGCGGCTCGAAACTAAAATCGTTGTGTTGCAGCGGACTTGTCAGTCGCCCGAGCGCCAGGTCGACTTCGCGGCGATGCAGCAATTGCACGACCTGGTCGCTGGTTTCGCCGAGAATGCGCACGTTCAGCAGCGGGCTCTCGGTCTTCAGCGCGGCGACCGCCATGGCCAGCAGATCGGGCGCGGCGCCCATAATCGCGCCGACCGTCAATTGCCCGTGACCGCCGCGGCGTTTCACGTCGAGGTCTTCGGCGAAACGGGTCAGCTCGGCGAGCGCACGCCTTGCGTAAGCCAGCGTGACCACGCCGAGCGGCGTGGGCGTCATGCCGCGCGCGTTGCGCTCGAACAGCAGGAAGCCGAACGCTTCTTCGATATCGCCGAGCATGCGGCTCGCGCTCGGCTGGGCCACGTTGACGGCCTCGGCGGCCTGATGGAGATTGCGCGCGTCGTCGAGCGCGACGAGCAGCGCGAGGTGCTTGAACTTGAGCCGATTGACGAGTGCGACGGTGGCTGAATGTTGGCTCATGGGTCGGGTGCGATTCGGTTTGTGGATCGCCCAATCCCAACTTCGGATTGAGATGCTATCGACGCAGGAATTATAGTCGTATCAGACGCTTCCACGTTTCGCTGGAAAAGCGCCCGGATACGACGGGAGACAGGCCGCAATGGAGACAATCGCTTTCCGGATGGTGCTCAACCCCGGCATGCGCGAGGAATACGAACGACGTCATGCGCAAATCTGGCCTGAGCTGGTTGACGCGTTGCACAACGCCGGCGTGCGCGACTACCGGATTTTCTTCGATCCCGATTCGAATCATCTGTTCGCCATCCTCACGCGCAACAGCCATCACACCATGGACGAATTGCCGCAACTCGATGTAATGCGCAAATGGTGGGACTACATGGCCGACATCATGCACACGGGCCCAGATCACACGCCTGTACAGCAGCCGCTCGAACCGGTCTTCCATTTGAACTCGCTGAGTTGAATTGAGCTGATCCGATCCGACTGGACCTCAAACCTCGAAACGATTTTCACCCGACGGAGGATGTCGCATGCAGGTGGTCGATTCGCATATTCACTTGTGGGATCTGAAAACGCATCGCTATCCGTGGCTGGAAAACCCGGGCGTGTCGTTCGTTGGCGACGCGCGCGATCTGAAACACGACTACCTGCTCGACGATCTGTTGGGCGAAGCGGGCGATATCGACGTGCTGAAACTCGTGCACGTGGAAGCGAATCACGATCCCGCCGCTCCGGTCGAAGAAACGCGCTGGCTGCAGGCGATTGCTGATCGCAAGGAATCGTGCGGTATGCCGAACGCGATCGTCGCCGCGGTGGATCTGTCCGCGCCGAATGCGCCGGCCGTGCTCGAAGCGCATGCGTCGTTCGCCAACACGCGTGGAGTACGGCAGATTCTGAACGTGCACGAGAACAAGCTGTTTGATTATGTCGGCCGTCATCTCATGCGCGAGCGGCAGTGGCGCGAGCATTTTGCGTTGTTGCGCCGTTACGGCATGTCGTTCGATCTGCAACTGTATCCGTCACAGATGGAAGAGGCGGCAGCGCTTGCGCGCGCGCATGGCGACACGCAGTTCGTGATCAATCACGCGGGCATGTTCGTCGACCGCGGCAGCGTGGCCGGCTATCGCGCGTGGCGCGAAGGCATGCGTTTGCTCGCGGACTGCCCGAATATCGCCGTAAAAATCAGCGGACTCGCGATGTTCGATCATCGGTGGACTGTGGAAAGCCTGCGCCCTTACGTGCTCGAAACGATCGATACGTTCGGCGTCGAGCGAGCGATGTTCGCCTCGAACTTTCCGGTCGACCGGCTGTTCGGTTCTTACGCGGATTTGTGGCATGCGTATGCGTCGATCGTTGAGGTCGCGAGCGTCGCCGAAAAAGAAGCATTGTTTTGCCGCAACGCGGAACGTTGCTACCGCATCTAGAAAGAAGGAGACACGCAGTGCAGCAACCCACATCCGCTGTGCCGAGGCTCGAATTACGGCATGCGAGTAAATCATTCGGACGGGTTCGCGCGCTATCCGACGGCGATCTCGCGCTCTGGCCCGGCGAAGTGCATGCCTTGCTAGGCGAAAACGGCGCCGGCAAATCGACGGTCGTGAAGATTCTGGCGGGCGTGCATCAGCCGGACACCGGCGAACTGGTGGTGGACGGCGAGGCGCGCCGCTTCGCGACGCCCGCCGAGGCACGCGACGCCGGGCTCGCGGTCATCTATCAGGAACCGACGCTGTTCTTCGATCTGTCGATCGCGGAGAACATCTTCATGGGACGGCAGCCTGTGGACCGCATCGGCCGGATTCAGTACGACGCGATGCGCCGCGAGGTGGACGGCTTGCTGGCGTCGCTCGGTGTCGATCTGCGGGCCGATCAACTGGTGCGCGGTTTGTCGATTGCCGATCAGCAGGTGATCGAAATTGCCAAGGCATTGTCGCTAAACGCGAACGTGCTGATCATGGACGAACCGACCGCAGCGCTATCGCTGCCGGAAGTGGAGCGGCTCTTCACCATCGTGCGCAAACTGCGCGAGCGTGATGTGGCGATCCTGTTCATCACGCACCGGCTTGACGAAGTATTCGCGCTGACACAACGCGTCACGATCATGCGCGACGGCGCGAAAGTATTCGATGGTTTGACCACTGATCTCAACACGGAAGCGATCGTTGCCAAAATGGTCGGCCGGGATCTGGAGACGTTCTATCCCAAGGCCGAACGGCCGCCTGGCGAAGTGCGTCTGTCGGTGCGCGGCCTCACGCGCGTCGGTGTCTTCAAGGACATTTCCTTCGACGTCCGCGCGGGCGAGATCGTCGCGCTAGCCGGACTGGTCGGCGCGGGGCGTAGTGAAGTCGCGCGAGCGATCTTCGGCATCGATCCGCTCGACTCGGGCGAAATCTGGATCGCCGGCAAACGTCTCACCGCGGGGCGGCCCGCTGCCGCCGTGCGCGCCGGGCTCGCACTGGTGCCGGAGGATCGTAGGCAGCAGGGGCTCGCACTGGAATTGAGCATTGCGCGCAATGCGTCGATGACGGTGCTCGGCCGGCTCGTCAAACACGGGCTCATCTCCGCGCGCAGCGAGACGCAACTCGCCAATCAATGGGGCACGCGCTTGCGTCTGAAGGCGGGAGATCCCAACGCGCCGGTCGGCACGTTGTCGGGCGGGAATCAGCAGAAGGTCGTGCTCGGCAAATGGCTGGCCACCGGACCGAAAGTATTGATCATCGACGAACCTACGCGCGGTATCGATGTCGGCGCGAAGGCCGAGGTGTATAGCGCGCTCGCCGAACTGGTGCGCGACGGCATGGCGGTGCTGATGATTTCGAGCGAATTGCCGGAAGTGCTCGGCATGGCCGACCGCGTGCTGGTGATGCACGAGGGGCGTATCAGCGCGGATATAGCGCGCGCCGACGCCGACGAAGAACGCATCATGGGCGCCGCGCTCGGCCAACCCATGCCACCGCTGGGGCACGCCGCATGATGCGCCACTCTTCCACTCATGCCGCGCCGGTGCAGGCGCCGGTCCCGAAGCGCGCGGCGAGTTCGCCGGGCGGTTTCGCGGCGAGCATCGCGAAGAGCCGCGAGACGACGCTCTTCGTTGTGCTGGTTCTGCTGATCGTGGGCACCGGGCTCGCCAAGCCGCAGTTCCTGAACCTGCAGAATCTGCGCGACGTGCTGCTGAATGTGTCGATTATCAGCTTGCTGACGGCCGGCATGACGGTGGTGATCCTGATGCGCCACATCGATCTCTCCGTCGGCTCGACGGTCGGCATCAGCGCGTATGCGGTCGGCAGTCTGTATGTCGCGTTTCCGCATATGCCGGTGATCGTCGCGTTGGCGGCGGGGCTCGCTATCGGTCTTGTGGCGGGCACCATCAACGCGCTGCTTGTGGGCGTAGGGCGCGTTCCATCACTCGTTGCCACGCTGTCCACGCTGTACATTTTTCGCGGCGCGGACTACGCGTGGGTGCATGGCGGACAGATCAACGCGACCAGTTTGCCCGATGCGTTTTCGCGTCTTGCCACCGGCACTTTGCTCGGCATCCCGACACTTGCGCTGATCGCGGTCGTCGTGCTGATCGGTCTCGCCGTCTATCTCAAGCAGTTTCGCGGCGGCCGCGAACACTACGCGATCGGCTCGAATCCGGAGGCGGCGCGTCTGGCCGGCGTGAACGTCGAACGTCGCGTGATGGCGGGTTTCCTGTTGTCCGGTGCGATTGCCGGTTTTGCCGGCGCGTTGTGGCTGGCCCGCTTCGGCACCGTGGATGCGAGCACCGCGAAGGGCATCGAGTTGCAGGTCGTAGCTGCCGCCGTGGTGGGCAGCGTGGCGATCACCGGTGGTGTCGGCACGATACTCGGCGCCACGCTCGGCGCACTCGTGCTCGGCGTGATCAGCATCGCGCTGGTGGTGCTGCACGTGTCGCCGTTCTGGGAACAGGCTATCGAAGGCGCGCTGATCGTCGCCGCGATTACCGCGGATACCTTGCTGGCCCGCTCCGTCGCCAAACGCATGATGAGGAAACGCGATCATGGCTAAACCCGATTCCGCGCTGCTCACGCGCAAACGCGAAACGCCGCTGCAATGGGAAGTGCTGCTGGTGATCGTGCTGATTCTCTCGCTGGCGCTTGGACGCTTGCTGTCGCCGGTGTTTCTGACCGGCGCGAATCTGAGCAACGTATTGGCCGATCTGACCGAAATCGCGTTGATGGCGCTGCCGATGACGCTGATCATCGTCGCCGCGGAAATCGATCTGTCGGTGGCGTCGGTGCTCGGCGCATCCAGTGCGCTGATGGGCGTGCTGTGGCATATGGGCTTGCCGATGCCGCTCGTGATCGTGCTGGTGCTGGTTGCCGGCGCGTTGGCCGGCTTGCTGAACGGCCTCGTGATCGTCAAGCTCAATCTGCCTTCGCTCGCGGTCACGATCGGTACGTTGGCGCTGTTTCGCGGACTCGCCTATGTATTGCTCGGCGACCAGGCCGTCGCGGATTTTCCGCCTGCTTATACGGCGTTCGGCATGGACACGCTGGGCGGGAGTTTTATTCCATTGCCGTTTGTCATCGTGATAGTCGGTGCGATTGTGTTCACCGTGCTGCTGCAATCCACGGCGTTCGGCCGCAGTCTCTACGCGATCGGCGCGAATCCGACCGCCGCGGCATTCTCCGGTATCGAAGTAGCGAAGATCCGCTTGCGTCTCTTCGTGCTGTCCGGCGCGATGAGCGCGCTGGCGGGCGTCGTCTATACGCTGCGCTTCACCAGCGCGCGTGGCGACAACGGCGAAGGTTTCGAATTGTCGGTGATCGCGGCGGTGCTGTTCGGCGGCGTGAGCATTTTCGGCGGACGCGGTTCGATGATCGGCGTGCTGCTGTCGCTGCTGATTATCGGCGTGCTGAAAAATGCGCTCACGCTCGACGACGTGTCCAGCGAAACGCTCACCATCGTCACGGGCGTGCTGTTGCTGGCGTCGGTGCTGATACCGAATCTGGTGGCGCGCTGGCGCGCGGCGCGCGACCGGCGTTTCATCGCGAAGTCCGCTTCTTCTCTCTAGTGTTTTTACAAGGCCCGCGTCTCTCGAACAGAAAGTCCAACAACCGATAACCCGGACAACACCACGTCCAACAACAAGGCAGGAGACACTCTATGTTCAAACCTCTACGTCACACCGGCACCGCGGCGCTGTGCGTCGCGTTGCTCGCGATCAGTTGCGCCGCATCCGCCGCGGACCTGAAAAGCGGGCTGAAAATTGCATTCGTGCCCAAGCAGATCAACAATCCCTACGAAGTGATCGCCGACGACGGCGGCATGACCGCGATCAAGGAGTTCAAGGGTGTGGGCAAAGCGGTGGGACCGTCGGACGCGGGCGCATCGTCGCAGGTTCAATACATCAACACGCTGATCACGCAGCGGCAGGACGCGATCGTGATCGCCGCCAACGACGCCAATGCAGTCGTGCCGTATCTCAAGAAGGCGATGTCGCAAGGCATCAAGGTGGTGACGTTCGACTCGGACACGGCGCCCGAGGGCCGTCAACTGTTCGTCAACCAGGCGAACGCGGAAGGCATCGGCCGTGGTCAGGTGCAACTGGTGTCCAAACTGATGGGCGGCGAGGGCGAGTTCGCGGTGCTGTCGGCCACGCCCAACGCAACCAATCAGAACACCTGGATCAAGTGGATGCAGGAGGAACTGAAAAAGCCCGAGTATTCGAAGATCAAACTCGTGAAGATCGCCTACGGTAACGACGACGATCAGAAGTCGTTCACGGAAACGCAGGGCCTGTTGCAGGCGTACCCGAATCTGAAGGCGATCGTCGCGCCGACCACGGTGGGTATTGCGGCTGCCGCGCGTTATATCTCGACTTCGTCGAGCAAAGGCAAGGTGGCGGTGACCGGTCTCGGCACACCGAACCAGATGCGCGCGTTCGTGAAGAACGGCACCGTGAAGGCGTTCCAGTTGTGGGATCCGGGTCAACTCGGTTACCTGGCCGCGTATGCCGCGGCGGCGTTGGCGTCGGGCACGATCAGCGGCAAGGAAGGCGAGTCGTTCGACGCCGGCAAGCTCGGCAAACGCACCATCGGGCCGCAAGGCGAAATCATTCTCGGACCGCCGACCACGTTCGACTCCAGCAATATCGACAACTTCAATTTCTGAGCGGCGATGCTCGCCGCGCGGAGGTCGCGCGGCTGACGTGATCGCCAGGGCATGAAGCACGAGACGCGCGGCCGATGCATGGCGCACGCGCCTCGTGCTTTTTATTTGCAATGCGCCCTGAACGGCGTCATGCCTGCTGCACACACACTCACGTTTTTCGCGTGAAGCGTGATGGTCTTTGCGGTGCTTTTGTATTTGCAGACGAGATAGGGGTCGATCTGGTCGATGTCCCAGCGAGCCACGCGGCCAGCGCGTACGGGTACAAGACTCGTCATCTGGTCCGGCGGACCATCGTACAAAGCCGCGTTGTTCAGGACATGCCGCACGCCGGAATCGAGCACGCTAATCGGACAAGCGACCGGCGCCGCCACCGCGGCGCCGCTTGCCAATGCGTAGAAGAGCGCACAAAGCGTTTTACTCGACCACATGGAATTGATCTCCGTCGTTTGCTTTCGCTCTTGCCAAGCGAACGGTCGCTGCGTGTGCGGTGAACAGATCAAACGTAGCATCACGTTAGCCGTATCTGATTGAGGAAAATTCCGCTTTGCAGAAGGCAGATGTCCGAAAGTGGCGTCAGGCGTGTTGCATCATTAACGTAGCCGACAGCTTGCCGACCATACACGGCGCGCGCGGGACATTAGCGCGGTTCAAATTCCGGCGACCAAAAAACCTCAGAACCGCTGCTGAACACCCACGGTGACACCCACCTGCGTATCCGACGCGCCTGCCAGGTCACGCGACACGCTGACCAGCTTTCCGTGCCCGGTCATCGCATAGGCGCCCGACAGATACAGCACGGTGTGTTTCGACAGGGCATACTGCCCGCGCACCGAGAACAGCGTCGGATCGCCGCCGTCGCTATTCTTGACGTCCTGATAGTAGACCGCGCCGGACAGCGTCACGACGGGTGTCACCTCGTATTGAGCACCGATCCAGTACGTGCTGCTGCGCTGCGTTTGCTGTTGGGTGCGGAACGTGCGCTGATAGGTGCGATAGCCCGCCATCGCCTTCACAGCGCCGAAGTCATAGCTCACCCCCGCATGAATGCCCTGGATGTAATCGGTGATGTCGGCGGGTATGACGCTGTCGCTCGCGCCATTTTGCCGGTCGAATGTCGCGACCGCGGCGAACGGACCCCGCTCGTAGCCGAGACCGACGTTGTACTTCGAGCTTGTCTTCATGTTTCCGGGCACATTGCCGAAGCCGTACAGCGCGCCGAACTTCAAGCCGGAGTACGTGCCGTCGTAACGCACGGCGTTGGCCGAACGCACGAAGATCAGATCGCGCCGGCCGGCTGCTGCTGTCGAGGAGACGCCCCACGAGTAGTTCGGCGCATAACCCATCGGATCGAACGGCAGCATGTAGTCGAAGGTGGTCGTGAAATTGCGGCCGAGCGTGAGTTGCCCGTAGCGGCTTTTCAGACCGATAAAGGCGCGGCGGGCGAAGATCGAGTCGGGTCCGTCGTCGAACTGTCCGTTGGCGATGTTGATGCCGCTTTCCAGTTGAAACACCGCCTTCATGCCGCCACCGAGATCTTCGACGCCCCGCAAACCCCAGCGCGAGGTGTTCCTGCCGCCGGACACCAGACGGACAGCGCTGCCTTCGCCGCCCGCGCCGCTCGCATGGTTCACGTACTCGACCCCCGCATCCATAATGCCGTACATGGTCACGCTCGATTGCGCCTGCACGCCGGCTGCAAGTCCGGAAAGTCCGGCGCAGGTGAAGCTCAAAGTCGCCTTCTTCATGTTCGATTTCATGACCCGTCTCCCATAATTGGTCTTTTTTGCCTGTAAGGGCGCTGTCGCTGTCAACTCGCCTGAGCGAAGGCCCAGCAATCGTTGGCGGGGAATTCGATCCAGTGCCGGCCGGCTGCGCGCGGCACGTGCCCGAAGGCGCGCAGCCGCAACTCGCCGCAATGGAACAGGTATTCCCAGCGATCGCCCAGGTACATCGACGTGACGAGTTCGGCTTCGAGCCGGTTCGCGCCGGGACCGTCGGCGACCTGCACGCGTTCGAGACGAATCACGGCATGCGCGTGTTGACCGGCCGTGAGCGCTTCGCGCGCTTGCGCCTGGAGTTGCCAGCCGTCGCCAGCCAGCGTCACGCGTTCGCCGTCGACGGCGGCCACGCGCGCGTCGATGCGGTTGTTGCTGCCCATGAATTCGGCGGTATAAAGCGAGCGCGGCGCGCCATACAGATCGGCAGGCGTGCCTTCCTGTTCGATGCGGCCGTTGCGCAGCAACAGGATGCGGTCGGACATCGCCATCGCTTCGGTCTGGTCGTGCGTCACGCACAACGCCGAGAGGCCCAATGACACGATCAGCTCGCGCAGCCACGCGCGTGCCTCTTCGCGCAGCTTGGCGTCGAGATTGGAGAGCGGTTCGTCGAGCAGAATGACCGGCGGGTTGTAGACGAGCGCCCGCGCAATCGCAACACGCTGCTGCTGGCCGCCGGAGAGCTGATACGGATAACGCGCGGCAAGGTGGCCGAGGCCGAGCTGATCGAGCGCGGCTTGCACGCGCTTTTTCTGCTCGACGGTTGAGACGCGCCGCAGCTTCAATCCATAGCCGACGTTCTCGGCCACCGTGCGATGCGGCCACAGCGCATACGACTGGAACACGAGTCCGAGCGAGCGCTGCTCGACCGGCAGATCGACACGCGTGGCGCCGTCGAAAAACGCCTTGCCGTCCAGTTCGATGCGCCCCGCCGACGGTTGTTCGAGACCGGCCACCGCGCGCAGCAGCGTGGTCTTGCCGCTGCCCGACGCGCCCAGCAGGCACACCACTTCGCCCGGATTCAGTTCGAACGACACGCCTTTGAGTATCGGGTTGTCGCCGTAGCTGAGAAAGAGGTTGTCGACCTTGAGCTTATCCATGCAATTTCACTCCGAAGCGCAGCGCGACGCCGAGTCCGGCGCCGACCATCGCGATGTTGATGACAGAAAGCGCCGCGACCTGATCGACCGCGCCGGTCGCCCACAGCGACACCAGCAGCGCGCCGATCACTTCGGTGCCGGGCGAGAGCAGATAGACGCCGGTCGAGTACTCGCGCTCGAAGATCATGAAGATCAGCAGCCACGCCGCGAGCAAGCCGAAGCGCACGAGCGGCAGCGTCACGTCGAGACTCACGCGTGCGCGTGTGCCGCCGACGCTGCGTCCCGCTTCTTCGAGTTCGGGGCCGACCTGCAGCAGCGCGCTCTGAATCAGACGCATGCCGTACGCGAGCCACACGACCGTGTACGCGATCCAGATGCTCCACATGGAGTTCTTCAGTTCCTTCAGTCCCGGCACGAAGAGAAAGATCCACAGGAACGCGAGACCGGCGAGCAACCCCGGCACCGCGCGCGGCAGCAGCACGAGGTAATCGAGCAGACGCGTGGCCCAGTCGTTGCGGCGATGACCGGCAAACGCAACGAGCGAATAGAAGCCCACCGCCAGCGCCCCACCGATCACGCCGATGCCGAGCGTGTTCAGAATCGCGCGCACCAGGTTGTCCTGCTCGAACAGTTCGGTGAAGTTGGCTAGCGTGAGCACTTCGGCGAGAGGCGCGCCTTGCCCCCAGTGGGTGACGAACGCGCGCAACGTGATGCCGGAGATCGGCACGAAGACCGTCAGCAGCAGCCACAGCGCGACGATCGCGAGCGCAACCCAGCGCCACGCGCCGAGCGGCAGCACGGTCTGACGTCCCGCCTTGCCCTTCACCGTGACGAAGCGGTTCGCGCTCTTCAGGAGCCGCCGTTGCAGCAGCACGAGCGGGAAGGTGATCGCGACGATGCACATCGCGACCGCGGCCATCAGGTGATACGAAGGCACGCCGAGCTTGTTGGTGAGCTTGTAGAGATACGTGGCCAGCACGAGGTGCCCTTCCGGATCGCCGAGCACGAGCGGCAGGCCGAACACTTCGAAGCCGAGGAAGAACACCAGCACCCCGGCGAACAGCAGCGCGGGCAGCGTCATCGGCAGGCTGACGTCGAGCGCCACGCGAAACGGCCGCGCGCCGGCGACACGCGCCGCTTCCTCGACGTCGGAGCTGAGATTGCGCAGCGCCGCCGACGAATACAGGTACACGTGCGGCACATGCGTGAGGCCGACGATCACCGTGATGGCGAACACCGAGTAGACGGTCCACGGCACTTGCGCGGTGCCGAACAGCTCCATCCACCAGACCGAATAGAAGCCGACCGGACCGGCCGCGACGACGTAGCCGAAGGCGAGCACCATCGGCGAGACGAACACCGGCGTGAGCAGCAGCGGTTCGAGCCAGCGGCGGCCGGGCAGGTCGGTGCGCACCATCAGGAACGCGAGAATGCCGCCGAGCGGAATCGAGATGAAGAGCATTCCGGCGGCAATGACAAACGAGTTTTTCAGTGCGGACCCGAAGTCCGGGTCGCTGAAAATGAATTCGAAACCGGTGAGGCCGAAGCTGCGCTTCGCGTCGAAGAACGGCGCGTTCAGCACGCTCTGCAACAGGATGAAGCCGAGCGGCAGCGCCACCGCCACCGTTAAAACCGCGATGACGAGCCAGCGCAGCAGCCCCATGAACGGCTGAAGTGCGCCGCGCGGGATCGCTTCGCTGGAGCGGCCGTTTGCCGCGCGCGATAGCGCGGCGCGGTGTCCGGTTGCGCTAGTGGAAGGCATGAGGGTCCCCCTGCGGCACGCTGGCCGCATATCGACAGGTCTGGAAAGAATGGCTACCGCGCGTGTCGGTGCGGCCGCCTGGGTGTCAAACGCGAACGGCTAGCGCCTGATCGACTTTTGCCACTGTTTGAGGAATTCGAGGCGCTTGGACTGATCGAGATAGACCAGCAGGTCCGCGCCGATAGGGACTGGTTTAAGCGAGTTGCCGAGTTGCTTCGTGAGGGCCGTCATCGACGTTTCGCCTTCCACGTCGGCGCGAATCGAGAACAGGTTCGCCTGATTCACCAGCAACGTCTGGCCGCGTCGCGAGAGCAGGTAGTCGACCCACAGCTTCGCGGCGTTCGGGCTTCGCGCTTTCTTCGAAATCGTCACGAGCCGGCTCGCCACCAGCGTGTAATCCTTCGGGTAGACATAGCCGATCGACGGATCTTTCTTCGCCTTGATCAGCGCATACGAGCCGAGAATGTTGTAGCCGATCAGGTTCTCGCCCGAGGAGATGCGCTCCATCATCGCGCCCGTGCTCGATTGCAGCTTCGGGCCGGTGGCGCCCATGGCCTTGATCAGATCCCACGTGACCTGCGGATTGACGCGTGCGTCCTGGGTCAGATAGTTGAAGCCGACGCCGGACTTTTCGATGTCGTAGGTGGTGACGCGGCCTTTGAACCTGTCGGGTTTGGTTTGCAGCAGTTTGATCAGATCGGCGCGCGTTTGCGGCACCTCGTTAGCCGGCATGAGGCGTTTGTTGTAGACGATCGCGAGCGGCTCGTAGGTGGTGCCGTACGCCTGCTTCTGGTACTGCGCCCACTGCGGCAGCTGCTTCGCTTCGGGGGATTCGTATGGGGTCATCAGGCCGTCGTGGACGAGCTTGATCTGCAGGTCCATGGCCGAGCTCCACAGCACATCGGCGCTCATGCTGCCGGCCGCGTTTTCGCTGATGTAGCGGTTGTACAGCTCGGTGGTGTTCATGTCGTTGTATTCGACTTCGACGCCGTAGAGGCTTTCGAAATCTTTGATGAGTGGACGTACCAGGGCGGTGTCCGTGACCGAATAGACGATCAGCTTGCCTTCCTTTTTCGCGCCGTCGATCGTAGCCTGGTAGTCGCCGGGGTAGCCGGATGGAATGGCCGCCCACGCCGAATTTGCTGCGAATGCGACAGCGACAGCCAGGGCCTTGAAGATAGTTTGCACGTCGTCCTCCAGATAAGTTGGTGTTGGTTTTGTGTAGGCGAATGAAGACAGTCCGATCGCGTCCGCTCGCTCATCGGCGCGTTGGCCGGCGAGACACTCGCCAATGACTGCATGTACGAACGCGGATCCTTCGGCCGCGGGTTGCGCACTCAGGGCTATGCGCTGGCGATTTTCGGCATCGGGTTGTCCCGGCTTAATCTGGCTTGACGGGACTGGAAGTGCTGGGCCGTTTTCAGGTGCGTCGCAATGCAGTGCAATGCAATGCGATTTGCCGATACTCAACGCGCACGTCTTCGGTAGAGCGCGTGTGCGGTCTCGGTCCCGGTGCCTGCCACTGTTTTCGCCAAGCCATTCTCGCTCACGGAACCCGATGCGCGCGCGCGTGCGCTGCTACGCCGCAGCCACGGCGATATCGGGTTTCGCAAAAGATAGGGTGACTAACGATCGCCAGAGAGGGGACATTTAAGGCGGCTGAATCGCGCTTTGCAGCAGGCGGGGCGTAGCGTGCGGGGGTGGTTCTTGCTGTCGCGACTCGGTGCGGACTGAGGCAATACACACAAGCATGCGGCGGCGCCGCTTCATAAGGTCACGCGCGGCATGGCGCTCGACTGATTGCGGGTGGCACGCTTGTTTAGTATCGATCCCGCCTTTGAGCAGGACGTGCGTGTGGCAGTGACAGGCTCGATTGATCTACTAGCGGAACGGGGCGGCGATCCGATCGATAACGCCATGCGGCGTTAATCAATCATTCAACCACTCAGCCACTCAGCGGCGAATCGAAAAGCGCTGTGCGTAATCTGTGGGTGACGTACCATCGCCCCACGGCTCGCCGTCGATCAAAACCCGAGAAACGCCTTGTTCCGTTACAGCCACGTTCACAGCGATGGCCGCCTCGCGATACAACTGCGTCTGATTGATCCGCGCGGCAACGTCCGCATAATCCGCACGCGCATCGATCATGCCCCAGCGTTCGAACTGCGTGAGAAACCACGCGCCTTCGAACGCATGCGGGTAGTTCACCGTGCCGTTGTCGAAGAAGCGCATGGGCAGACCGCCCGGCGCGGAAGCGGCAATCTGGTTGCCCAGACGCGCCGCAATCAACGATTCATCGATGCCGACATACTCGGGCCGCGCAAGCCAGCGTGCGATTTCCTCGCGATGTCCCGCGCCGTCGAGCCAGCGGCACGCTTCGAGCATGGTCTGCACGAGGGCGCGCGCGGCATTCGGATTCTCGCTGACAAAATCCCGCCGGCATGCCAGCACTTTGTCGGGATGATCTGGCCACACGTCGCTCGTATAAGCGATCGTTCTGCCGACGCCGAGCGCTTCGGCCTGCGCGTTCCAGGGCTCGCCGACACACAGGCCGTCGAGTCTGTCTTCGGCGAGTGCCGCGACCATTTGCGGCGGCGGAATCGCCACGCTCTCGATCTCGCGCAACGGATCCACGCCTTGCGACGCGAGCCAGTAGTACAGCCACATCGCGTGCGTGCCGGTCGGGAAGGTTTGCGCGAAAACCGGTTTGCGGCCGAGCGTCGCGAGCGCCTTGGGTAGCGTGCCGTGTTCGGCGAGCGCGTCCGCGAGACGGTTCGACAGTGTGATGGCCTGGCCGTTGCGGTTGAGCACCATCAGCACGGCCATCTCCGTTTGCGGTCCGCCAAGGCCGAGTTGCACACCGTAGACGAGTCCGTAGAGTGTATGAGCCGCATCCAGATCGCCCGACAACAGCTTGTCGCGCACGGCGGCCCACGACGGCTGACGCGACAACTCCAGCGTGAGGCCGTGCGCATGGCCGAATTCGAGCAGCTTGGCGGCGACGAGCGGCGCGGCGTCCGAAAGCGCCACGAAACCGAGCCGTAGGTGAGTCTTCTCGAGTTGCCCCGATGCGGACGTGGCGGCGAGTGAAGTAGGAGAGTTCATGGACGGCGCTTCATTTGAGCGAGTCAGCCGCTGCGACGATAGCGCGCGCGACCTCGGCGAGTTTGACGCCCTGGTTCATCGCGCGTTTGCGCAGGTTGGCGTAGGCGGCGTGTTCGGTGATTTTCTGCTGATCCATCAGGATGCGTTTGGCCCGGTCGATCAGCTTGCGCTCGGCGAGTTCGTTCTCGACTTGCGCGAGACGTTCGCGCAACTGCGATTCCTGCGCGAAACGCGCGAGCGCGACTTCGAGGATCGGCGCGAGACGCTCGGTCGCGAGGCCTTCGACGAGATACGCCGTGACGCCGGCGCCGACGGCGTCGCGAATCAATTGCTGGTTGGCGTCGTGGCTGAACATCAGCACCGGACGCGGCGCGGTGGCGTTCATCACGGCAAGCTGTTCGAGCGTGTCGCGCGAAGGCGATTCCGTATCGATGATGATGACGTCCGGCCGCTCGCTCTGCACCACGCGATGCAGCGCTTGCGGCGTGGCGGTGCTCGCCAGCATCTCGTAGCCGAGGCGGGCAAGGGCGTCGCGGAGGTCGCCGATGGGCTTGTCGGTGTCGGTTACGAGGAGAACGCGCAGCATGGAGTGGGGTTTTATCGACGGCTGGCTAACCTTAAAGCAACGGTTATGCCAGTCCACGCATGCGACGGCGAAGCGTAAGCAATCACGGACTTAGCGGCTGCACGGACAGCCGCGGCTGCACCTGCGCGGGGCACGCCGGGCCGGTGCACCGAAGCGGCGCATGACGGCGCCGCTCACCTCATCGGCGCCATTCGCCGTAACTGCGGGGCGAGAACAGAAAACCGACCGCGATCATCGCGACGACGCAGCCGGCCAGCATGATCCACGCGACGCTGAAGCTCCCGCTCCAACCCCGCACGACGCCGGCCACGACCGGCGCAATAGCCGCGACGATGAAGCCGACGCCTTGGGTGAACGCGACCAGCTTACCGGCCATACGATGATCGGCCGAATGATCCATGGCGGTCACGAGCGTCACCGAGAAAGTCCCGCCCAGTCCTGCGCCTGCCAAGCCGACCCACAGCAGGGCAGCGGTGTCGGGCCAGACGATCAAGCCGAGCAGACCGGCCAGTTGCGCGGTGAGGCCGAGCGCGAGCCACGGCCGGCGATCGCGGAACGACGCCGCGGCGAGCGGCAGCAACAGCGCCGCGGCGGCCTGGAAAACCGTCATGCCTGCGAGCAGCGAACCGCTGGCCGCGACGCTCATGCCGCGCTGCTGATAGAACGCCGGCAGCCACGCGACAAGACTCGTATAACCGCCGTTGACGACGCCGAAGTAGAGGCCGAGTGTCCATGCACGCCGCGTGCGCCACAGCGAAACGGTGTCTGCATTCGTGGACGCAGCGTGATCGGCGGCGCTATTCGAAGATGGCCGGCGGTTCAACGCCCACCAGCAGAGCAGCGCGATGCAAGCCGGAATCGCCCACACCGCGAGCCCCGCTTGCCATGACTGCGCCGCGCGACTCACCCACGGACTCAAACTCGCGCCCAGGCCGCCGCCGCCCATCATGGACGCGGAGAACACGCCCATCGCGAGCGGCACGCGCGCATGAAAGCGCTGTTTCATCACGACGGGCAGCAGCGCCTGGATTGCCGCGACGCCCACGCCCGCGAGCAACGCCGTGGCGAGCAGTGCCGCGCCGCTCGACGCCGTCCAACGTGCCGCGCAGGCCAGCGCGATGGCCAGCAAGCCAAGCGCGACACCGCGTGTTTCGCCGATCGTGCGAGTCAGCGCACCCGCGCCGAACGCTCCGACTCCCATCGCGACGACCGGCAGGCTGGTCAGCAACGACGCGCCGTAGAAGCTGAGGCCGGTTGCGGTGCGGATCGTCGTCATCAAAGGGCTGATCGAGGTGAGCAGCGGGCGCAGATTGATGCCGATCACGACGATCGCCGCCAGCCAGACGATGTCCTGCCAGCCTAGCGCCGCAGTGGCGTGGCGAGCGGGAGTGCGGGCCGGGTTGGCGCTGGAGGGCGAATTCACAATGGTCCTGGTGAGAGCGATAGCAGCTTGAAAAACCATGCGAGGCGCGGTTTTTGGTCAACCATAATAACAAAAATGGTTAACCATTTTTGTGATGTCCGGTATAACGGCAAGCGCTTTGCGAGCGCGAGCTTCACGGCGGCGGATCGAGCCTTGCAGCTAAATATGGATTTGTTCCTGCAGCGCAAGACTGTTTGTCGGACGAGGGTGTTCGAAATCCGAATCAATGCGCCTACATTGGGGTCTATCGGAGCGGTCGGCGCGATCGGCATTGCGGCCGGACAACCCATGTTCGAAGACACGAGGATACGCGGCGCTAATAGCGCCCGCATCCCGCCATAGGAGCAGACATGAGCGAAGGAAATCAGGCCGCTGTGCGCGAGCTGAGTCATTTTATCGACGGCCGACGCGCCGCTGGCGCAAGCGGGCGGTTCGGCGATGTATTCGATCCGGCGCAAGGCCGGGTGGCGGCTCGTGTGCCGGTCGCGAACGCAACCGAAGTCGACGCGGCCGTCGCCGCCGCGAAGGCCGCGTTCCCGGCCTGGAGCGAAACCGCGCCGCTCAAGCGCGCCCGTTTGATGTTCAGGTTCAAGGAACTGCTCGAAGCGCATTCGGATGAACTCGCCGAACTCATTACGCGCGATCACGGCAAGCTGCTCTCGGACGCGAAAGGCGAGGTGGTGCGCGGCATCGAGATCGTCGAATTCGCGTGTGGTATTCCGAACCTGCTCAAGACCGATTTCACCGATCAGATCAGCGGCGGCATCGACAACTGGAATCTGCGTCAGCCGCTTGGCGTGGCAGCCGGCGTCACGCCCTTCAATTTCCCGATGGTGGTGCCGTGCTGGATGTTCGTGATGGCAGCGGCATGCGGCAACACGTTCGTGCTCAAGCCCTCGGAGCGCACGCCGTCGGCATCGATCCGGCTGGCCGAGCTGTTCATCGAGGCGGGCTTTCCCAAAGGCGTCTTCAATGTCGTGCATGGCGGCAAGGCCGTCGTCGATGCGTTAATCGAGCATCCCGACGTGGCCGCGATATCCGTTGTCGGCTCGACGCCGGTCGCGGAATACATCTACAGCGAAAGCGCAAAGCGCGGCAAGCGCGTGCAGGCGTTGGGCAGCGCGAAAAACCATCTGGTCGTCATGCCCGACGCCGATCTCGATCAGGCAGTCGATGCGCTGATCGCGTCGTCGTATGGCTCGGCCGGCGAGCGCTGCATGGCGACCTCGGTCGCGGTGGCGGTGGGGCGTATCGGCGACGAACTGATCGAGCGTCTCGCGCCGCGCGTGCGCTCGCTCAGAATCGGCGGCGGCATGGAGCCGGATCTGGACATGGGGCCGCTCATCAGTGCCGCGCATCGCGCCAAGGTGTTGGGCTATATCGATGCGGGCGTCGCGGCGGGCGCGAGACTTGTTGTCGACGGTCGCGGCCATAGCGTGCCCGGCCACGAAGCGGGCTTTTTTCTCGGCGGTTCGCTGTTCGACGACGTGAAGCCTGATATGAGCATCTATCGGGAAGAGATTTTCGGGCCGGTCCTGTCGGTTGTCCGCGTGCCGGATCTCGCGAGCGCGATTGCGCTCGTCAATGCGCACGAACTCGGGAACTGCGTATCGCTCTTTACATCCGACGGCGGCGCGGCGCGCGCATTTTCCCGGCAGATTCAGATCGGCATGGTAGGCATCAACGTACCGAGCCCGGTGCCGCCGGCGTGGCATTCGTTCGGAGGCTGGAAGCGCTCGTTGTTCGGCGATCATCACGCGTACGGCGAGGAAGCCGTGCGTTTTTATACGCACTACAAGAGTGTCATGCAGCGCTGGCCCGACAGCATCGCCAAAGGTGCGGAATTCGCGATGCCTGTCGCGCACTGAAGCCGGTTCGGGCGGCGCGACGCCTCTTACTACCGCATTGGCAACCCACGCGGGCGACGGGCTACGTCGCCCGCGACGAGCGGCGCCCGCAGAGGGAGGTTGCCGAGCTTCAATCCTGCCAATCGTCATGCCGTAAAAATTTTCAGCGTAAAATGCCGCTGCCGCCGCGATATGCCGGCGTAAAGCTCTCAAGTCAGCGATGCATGTCGATCTTCTTACCCTCTATCTCCTTATCGTCGGAACGCTCCTCGCCAGTTGCGCGATGACCCTCTGGGAGCATCGGACTCATCCCCGCCGCAGCAGGGAATTAAGGATACTGGCAGCCGGCTACGCCACCCTCGCCGTCGGCTGTGCCGCCGCTTTGTTTCGTCGTGACCTGCCCGGCGCGATGGGCTCGGGCTTGAGCAACTTCGTGATTGTCGGCGGCTATCTGTTGATCCTGCGCGGCGTTGCGATCCTGAATGGCCGGAAATACGATGCGGGTTCGATCGCCATGCTCGTTCTGGTCGCGCTGACATGGGCCGTGTGCGGCGCGCGCTGGCAGAACGTCTTATGGAACTACGTGAGTGCGATTCCAATCGCCGTGGCTTCCTGCCTGACGTCGCGCGAGCTGCTGCGAAGCGACGGAATGAAATCGCTGAAGTCGCGGCACATCGCCGTGATGGTGTCGGGCGGCCATGGGCTCTTCTATGCCGCCAGGGCATTCGTCTTGCCCTGGTTGGGGACGCTGTATGGGCAAGGTCTGCTGTCCGTCGCCAGCAAAATCACGATGTACGAAGGCGTGCTGTATTCGGTGATTCTGCCGATGACCCTGCTGACGCTGATTCGCGAAGAAACGCATGGCCGGCTGCTGCAGGAATCGCAAACGGATTATCTGACCGGTCTTGGCAATCGCAGATGGTTTTTCGAAGAGGGCGCACGCGTCATGCGCGAAGCCGGTGTATCGCGGCCCGTTTCACTGCTTGCCTTCGATCTCGATCACTTCAAGCGGATCAATGATCGATACGGTCACGAGACGGGTGACGCGGTTCTCAAGTCGTTCGCGGCAATTACGCGCAGCTTGACGGGGCCCGAAGCGATGCTTGCGCGCATCGGCGGAGAAGAATTCGCTGCCTTGCTGCCTGGCCATGACAGCCTGCGTGCCGAAGAAGTGGGCGATGCCATTGTTCGACGTTTCGCGGGAACTGTCTTGCACAGGATTAACGACGTCGACATACGAGCGACGGTCAGCGTAGGCCTCGCGCAGCAGTCCGCAAGCGAAGCGCCCACGCTCGCCGACCTGCTGGCTTCCGCCGACCAGGCGTTATACCGCGCGAAGTCGCTTGGCGGTAATCGGCTTGAACTGGCGCGGACCGGCGTGCGCGGCACGGCCACCTGCTGACGGCATTGCCTGAATTCGTCGTGCTTCCCGACTTAAGCGTCTTTGAGTATGCCAATCATGAAAAGTAGTTCGAAGGGCGGCCTTGTCTATTCCACCGATGGCGGGCGAATGTGTCCCGAATGCAGCCGGGCGCTCGCGCAATGTGTCTGCAAGACGGTCGCCAAGACACGCGCGGCAGGTGATGGTGTGGTGCGAGTGTCCCGGGAGACCAAGGGCCGAGGCGGGAAAAGCGTGACGCTCGTGAAGGGGCTCGCGCTCGATCCTCTTGCCTTGGCCTCGCTAGGCAAGCAGTTGCGCACGGCCTGCGGTTCTGGCGGGACGGTCAAGGATGGCGTGATCGAAGTGCAGGGCGATCATTGCGAGCGAGTGATCGAGGCGCTAAAGAAGGCGGGCCATGATGCGAAGCGGGCTGGGGGTTGAACCCAGCGCTTGAACGACCTCAGCCGCTTGCTGATCGATTTCCGAATTAAATGCTCGCGCCCGCAGCCACAGCGACAGCGACAGGCTAGAACCCAACGCGGTTCGCAGACCTGAAAGCGGCTTTCTTCAATGCCGTCACATCGTATTCTCCCAACCCGCTCCCGCTCATAGACCTGTTCCAAACAGAATCAACACGGCTCGTGAGATCGGCGAGGCCGGGTCGCGCCGCCAAAATTTTGGCGTAAGCTGAGCGCTTGGCCGGAGGGTGACGTCGAAGGCAAATCTGCGAACCGGGCTCGGTCAACTCGCGTTCGTCTCTTGCATAAGGAGGAAAGCGATGCGGACGATGAAGGCAGTGCAGGTGGCAAAGGCTGGCGGACCCCTGGAACTCGTCGAACGGGACGTGCCGGAACCGGGCGCCGGACAGGTGCTCATCAAGATCCAGGCGTGCGGTATTTGTCACAGCGACGTGTTGACAAAAGAAGGGCAGTGGCCGGGCCTCGAATATCCGCGGGTGCCGGGGCACGAGATTGCAGGCGTCATCGATACGGTCGGCGCGGGCGTTGAAGGATGGGCGGCGGGGCAGCGCGTCGGCGTCGGCTGGCACGGCGGGCATTGCGGCCGGTGCGAGCATTGCCGTCGAGGCGACTTCGTTCTATGTCAGCGCGCACTCGTGCCGGGCATCAGCTACGACGGCGGCTATGCCGAATTCATGGTGGCCCCGGTCGAAGCGCTGGCGCGCATTCCAGACGATCTTTCCGACGTCGATGCCGCACCGCTTCTGTGCGCGGGCATCACGACCTTCAACGCGCTGCGCAACAGCGGCGCACGCGCCGGGGATGTAGTCGCCGTGCTGGGCATCGGCGGACTCGGTCACCTCGGCGTGCAGTTCGCGCGAAAGATGGGCTTCGTCACGGTCGCCATTGCGCGCGGGCAGGACAAGGCAAGTCTCGCGAAAGAGCTGGGCGCTCATCACTACATCGACAGCACGACGGCGAATGTCGCGCAAGCGCTGCAGGCGTTGGGCGGCGCTCGCGTCATTCTTGCAACCGTCACCAGCGGCAAGGCAATGAGTGCCGTGGTGGGCGGTCTGGGGTTGAACGGCAAGCTGATCATGGTCGGACTCTCCGAAGAGCCCGTCGAGGTGCCGATTGCGCAGTTCATCATGGGGCGCAACTCGGTGCAGGGCTGGCCGTCGGGCACATCGGCGGATTCTCAGGACACGCTCGCCTTCAGCGCGCTATCAGGCATCAAGCCGATGATCGAAGAATTCCCGCTGACCAAAGCCGCCGAGGCCTACGACCGGATGATGAGCGGCGCTGCGCGATTCAGGGTTGTGCTGAACACGGGCCAATAAACGCGCGACTGACGGCCGGAGCCGATGCCGCTAGAATGCCTGCCGATATTGCTCCGTTCCCGACTACTGAATTCATGGCTCCACGTCCCCGCCGTTCGTCGCCCGCCGACACCGAAGCGCCCACGCAAGCCGCACGCGACGACGATGCGGTCAGCGTCGAAGAGCGCATTTATGCGTCCATTACCGCGGCGTTGTTGCAAGGGCGGCTGCGGCCGGGCGCGCAACTCGTCGAACGCGATCTCGCGGCCGCGTTCGGCTGCACGCGCGGCGCGCTGCGCAAGGTGCTCGCGCGGCTGGGCTTCGAGGGCAAGCTCGTGCTGGAGGCGAATCGCGGGGCGTTCGTGCCGTCGCCGTCGGAAGAGGACATTCGCCAGGTGTATCGGGCGCGGCAGATCGTCGAGGCGGGCATCGTCGCGGCGCTGTGCGGGGCTTTGAGCGCGACGCATAAGCGGCGCCTGCGCGCGCATGTGCGCAGCGAGGCGAAGGCAACGAGCGCGGGCGCCGTGGAAGAGTCCGTGCGTCTTGCCGGCCAGTTTCATGTGCTGCTGACGGAGCTGGCGGGCGGCACGGAATTGCTCGGCCTGGTCGGCCAGCTAGTCGCCAAAACCGAGCTGTATAAGGCGCTGTTCGACCCGTCAAAGGGCTCGACCTGCTCCGCGGACGAACACACGCAAATCATCGACGCACTCGACGCGGGCGACCTCGAGGTTGCGCTGTCGGCCATGCGCGAACATCTGGCGGAACTGGAGGAGCGGGTAGTCGAGCGGGTGCGCAAAAGCGCCGCCGGAGAAGATCTCGGGGCGGTGTTCGGGCGTTAAGCGTGCCTATTTAGGACGCAAAGGCGGAGGAAGCAAAGACGGAGGAAGCAAAGGCGGAGGACGCAAAGGCGGAGGACGCAAGGACGGGTGAAACCCCCGCTGGCAACAGAGAGCGCCAGTGCTGGAGAAATTCAGGCAAAACCAGGCTGCGACAAAGCGATGCCGCAGCGCGCCGCTCAGGCTCGAATCAATGGATCAGCGAGTCAAGCCGGAGAAGGCGCGCGAATGGCTTCGCGTACAACTCAATCGCAATGGATCACGCCAAGACCGTGCGGGGCGCGGTCAGCGTGCCGCGGGCCTTAACGGCGACGGAATTGCGTGTTGCGAGCACCGCCGCCACCGGTGGCGCGCTCGTCTTTGTGACGGAAATTGATCCGGCCTTTGGTCAGGTCGTAGACCGACAGTTCCAGCGTCACGCGGTCGCCCGCGAGAATACGGATGTGGTTCTTGCGCATGCGTCCGGACGCGTAAGCGCCAACCACGACGCCGTTGTCGAGCGTCACGCGGTAACGGCTGTCCGGAAGTACTTCGTCGACGATACCGTCAAGTTCAAGCAGTTCTTCTTTCGCCATGCATAACTCCTGGTCGATGGGATAAGGGGTGTTGGTCGCCCACGCCGGGCAGCACAACATCAGATTGGGGCAAAAGCGGGCTTTTCGAGCCCGCCGTACTGCGGTATCAGCCTATGTGCCGATAATACCGCTCAAAGATCGGCGACGGACTGGCCGTCTACACGGCCGTCGATCAATTGTTCGGCGTGGGCCATGCACGCAATGCGCGCCTTGCCCGTGCCGTCGAACGGAAACAGGTACTGCAGGCGGAACACACGGCCGTCGGCGGACGGATTGGCGCCCACGCGGCAGATGCGCACCGACGCGTCATAGCCGGCGTCCGGATTGCGGCTCGTCTGACCGTCCGTCGGGCGGCGCGGATAGACGAGCGGGTGAATTTCATAACCCTTGTACGTCTTGACAACTGAATTCATGAAGCACGTGTCCTGTATTACGTGGCCGACGTGTCACGCGTGTTACGCGCGGCACGACAGGCCGGGCAGCGCAGCGCCCTGGGGCGCGCCGCCATTGAAAAAGGTTGGCACAGGCCCACTGGCAAGGGCTTGAGCGCGGCCGCGCAAAATCGCGGATTCGATGGAGAAGAAACACGCTGATGTCGCGCGGACACCGGGCGCGTAAATGCTGAACACTCAGCTGCACAACTCGCGACGGCGAATGCATGCGACGCATTGCCGGAGTGACGGGATCGCCGACAGGTGGCGGTCGAACAGTCGGGGGTGGTGCGCAGACGCCGGTTCGAGACTATCCGGAGTTGCCTGATGTTGCCTGGTAATGCAAATGCGGCAAATGCGGGGCACAGCTATTCCAATATGATGCACTAAATGGGGCTAATTGGATAGCAAAAAGTTCCACGCAAGGGCAAACCGCCCGGCAGGCGGGGCTTTGAGGGCGACACAGCGGTCGCGGCCGGCATGCCGGGGTATGAACGGCACGCCGGGTGACGGGTTGCGCCGTCGCGGCGCGGGCGCTGGACGATCAACGGACTCGTGCTTCAGCGGGAAGTTTCGGCGACCCGCTTTTGCAACTCGCGCGACGCCGCCAGCGGAATGCGGGCGTCGTCCCAGCCGGCCAGCCATTCGACTTCCTTCGAGGTGAAGATCTGTCCGTGATTGCGCAGCGCGTATTGCAGCGAATCGATGATGTGATTGCGGATGATTTCCGGCGTGCCTTCGTCATCGAGCACGGCGCGAAACGCTTCAAGCGTGGCCATCTGTTGCTCCGTGAAATAGATGGTCTTTTATCGCACGAAAAAAATTCGCTCGCCAGACGGACAAAATTCGCCGCGCCACGAAGCGCATCAGCGTTCGTTTTTTGCGGGCGTGCCCGGCGTCACGGTCGCCGTGCTCGGGCCGGGTGGCTACAATGGCGAGTTGCCGCATCCTTCGAACACTGCGACTGCCCCATGCGCAACCCAAACGTGCCTCCCGTGAAAGACCTGCTGCTCGAGCGCTACGCTCCCATCGCCGACGGCATCGCGGCGCTTTTCTACCCGTGTGCCGAAGTGGTGATTCACGATCTGCGCGATCAGACCATCGCCTATCTCGTGAACAACCTGTCGAAGCTCGAAGTCGGCGGGCCGTCGGTGCTGGACGAAGTCCATTACGCGGCGCGCGGCCGGACCATCGGCCCGTACGAAAAGCTCAACTGGGACGGCCGGCGCATGCGTTGCGTGAGCAACATCCTGTTCGACGACGACGGCAAGCCGGCCGGCATGCTGTGCATCAATTTCAATATCGCGGTGTTCGAAGACGTGCGTTCCACGCTCGATCTGTTCATCAAAGGCGGCAATCTGACGGATGCGCCGGCGGAGGAGCTGTTCCGCGACGACTGGCAGGACCGCATCAACACGTATCTGCACACGTGGCTGCGCGAGCGGCAGATCGGCATCAATGCGCTCACGCGTGAGCACAAGCGGGAAATCGTCGAGGCGTTGCACGCACAAGGCGCGTTTCGCGGCCGCAGTTCCGCGAACTACGTGGCCGCCGTGCTGACGATGGGGCGCGCCACGGTCTACAAGATTCTCAAGCAGATGAAAGAGAGCGGCTGACGGTTCGGCCGTTGCCGTGCTTTTTGTCGAGATAAGTCGATTCAGGGAGAAAAGGATGGTGCGTTACCGGCACTACAAAGGCGGGATTTACGAACTGGTTTGCGAGGCCACGCTCGAGTCCGATCCGAAGGTCACGATGATCGTCTACAAAGCGGCCAATGGTACGATCTGGACGCGTCCGGCTTCGGTATTTTTCGAAATGGTCGATGTGGACGGCGCCAAGGTGCCGCGCTTCGCACCGATCGACTAGTCGCTATCAACAACAGGAAATCTGCATGCGTCTACTGCTTGCCATCATTCTGCCGTGGTTCCAGTTTTTCACGATCGGCCGCCCGTTCGCGGGCATCATCTGCCTGATTCTGCAAATCACGCTGATCGGCTGGATTCCGGCCGCCATCTGGTCGGTGTATGCGCTGAGCCAGTACAACACCGACAAGAAAATCGCCAGGGCGATGGGTAGTGGGCGGTAAGGCTTGCGTGCGCGGCGCGGATGCGCCGCGTTTTACTTGAGCGGCGGTAACTCCACCGCATCTGGTGCTTCGATCACCACATCCGATTCCGCGATCGCTACACACGGCAGAATATAGCCTTCCTGTTTTTCTTCCCGGCTGAGCCCGGGCCATTCGATCGTGTAGCGCACGCGTCCCGCCGTCATTTTGCACAAGCACGTGCGGCATGTCCCATTGCGGCACGAGCGCGGCAAACGCAGATTCGCAAAGCCGGCGGCTTCGAGAATCGTCAGCGAATCGGGCGCTTCGAAGCTGTAGCCGAGCGGCTCGACGCGAACAAGAGGTGGGCGGGTGGAGTCGGACATCGTGTGAGTCTGTGACGGTTTGCGCGACACTTTACACGTTGCCGCTTCAGTTGCCTCTCCCGTCGCGTTTTCAATGAGTCGAGCCGCCGCGCCGCAAATACCGGTACACGGTATTGCGCGCCAGGCCCAACTCACGCGCCGCCGCCGAGACATTGCCGTCGAGCCGTTCGAGCGTTTGCGCGATCAGCGTGGCCTGCCATGCCTCCATCTTGCTGGTTGCCGGCTGCCCTTGCGTTTGCGCCGCGGCGCGGACCTCGTCGCAGGATCCGGAGTCCGCACGCATTGCCGGCGACTGCACGCACGGCTCGGCCGCGGTGTCGATGCAATCCTGCAAGAAGTCCTCGGGCAGATCATCGAGTTCGATCTGCTCCGCGCCTTCGGCCATGATGCTCGCGGTGCGCAACACGTTGGCCAGTTGCCGCAGATTGCCCGGCCAGCGGCATTGCGCGAAGCGTTCGAGCACGTCGGCGGACACGCGACGCGGCAAGCGTTCGCCGGCGGGCTGCAACTCCAGCATGCGCGTGACGAGCGCGCGAAGATCGGTGCGCTCGCGCAGCGCCGGCAAGGTCAGGACGAGTCCATTGATGCGGTAATACAGATCTTCGCGGAACGTGCCGGCCTCGATCATTGCGCGCAGGTTGCGGTGCGTTGCACAGACGATGCGCAGATCCACCGGAATCGCCCGTGTCCCGCCGAGCGGGACCACGTTGCGCTCCTGCAGCACGCGCATGAGGCGCACTTGCTGGGCGAGCGGCATGTCGCCGATTTCGTCGAGGAACAGCGTGCCGCCGTCGGCCTGCACGATCTTGCCGACGCTGCCGCGTTTCTTCGCGCCGGTGAACGCGCCGTCTTCATAGCCGAACAACTCCGCTTCGATCAGCGTCTCGGGCAACGACGCGCAATTCAGTGCGATAAAGGGCGCGTCCCGGCGCGGCGAATCGTGATGGATGGCGCGCGCGAGCCATTCCTTGCCGGTGCCCGTCTTGCCGAGCACCAGAATCGGAATATCGCGGCCGCGCAGTTTGGCGACGCGCCGCAGAATCGCGGCGACTTGCGCGTCGCCGGTATCGAGCGTTTCGAGCGTGGCTGGCGGCGCGGGATCGGCGACGCGCGGCGCATGACGCGCGTCGCTGGACAACGGCGCACGGGAAGTGCCGGCGAGACTCTCCGACGGCGCGACATAACGCGGCAGCGCATATTCGCCGCGCGCGACCACGCGCACGCCGCTTGGCAGCGTCAACTGAATGTTCTCGCCGGGTGCGCGCGCAATCTGTTGCAACAGCCTCGAGATGGGCACGCCGAACAACGCATCGAACGGCTGCCGTTGCAGTTCGGCGAGCGCTTGCCCGAATTGAAACAGCGCACTGCGATTGGCCGACAGAAACGTGCCGTCCGGCGCGAACGCCGCGAGCCCTTCGAACAGCGTGCCGATGAATTCCCCGCGCGCGTGAAAGTGCACGCGGATCGCATCGGCGAATTGATTGGAGAACAGATGATTTTCGATCATCTGCGCCGACATTCTCACGAGCGCGAGCGTGTGCTTGTGAAAGCCGCGGGTGTCGCCGCTTACGTCGAGCGCGCCGATGGTGCGCCCGAACGGATCGGCAATCGGCGCGCATGAACAGGTGAGAATCCGGTTGGCGTGCAGGAAGTGCTCTCCCGCGTGCACGACGGTCGGCTGGCCATCGACGAGCGCGGTGCCGATCGCATTGGTGCCGCGATCCGCCTCGGCCCACGACACGCCCGGACACAGTGCAACGCGATTGGCCTTTTCGACGAAGTCGCTGTCGCCGAGACTATGCAGGATCACGCCGTGATTGTCGGTGAGCAGCACCATGCTTTGCGTATCGACGATCTGCGCATGCAGCGTCTCCATGACCGGCAGCGCATGCGTAAACAGCGATTGATTGCGCTCGACGAGTTCACGCAGCGCAGGCCGGGGCAGCGGATGAAAGTCCGGCGCTTCCGAGGCGCGCAAGCCGATTTCGAGCGAGCGGGCGTGAGCTTGCGCGATGACATCGGGCCGACCGACAGCGGGCGGCGTGACGGAACGTTGGGTCAAGGCATGTCTCCGGTGAAACGGACACGGCGGGTACGTTGCCCTCCGCTCGATGCCGCAGCGCAACATGCACGCGCGGCCGAACACCGATATTACAGGACGAATCGTGCTGTGCACGGCAGGGAAAAAACGGAGACGGCGGTGCGTCATGCCTCAAAAAAACGCGCGCGGCACCAAATTCAGGCAAACGGAAAGGAAAACTTGCGCCGCGCCCGAACTCGTCTAAAGTGAATCAAATCACCTCCGCGGGCCGCGAACTATTCCGCTGCCGCAGTCGGGTGACAAGCCCGCGTCGCCCGCATTGGACAAGGAGGTTGGAGCCAGCGACGCGATCAGACGCAACCGGCGTGCGCACTACCAGGCTACACCATGCGCAGCACCTACCTTCCAGGTGAACTCCCATGCAGATCCTTTTCCCGAATGAAACTCCTGAATACTCAGGTCGCGAGCTCACCTTGGCGTTCCCGGCGATGGTCGATGGGCAGAGGGTGGAATGCATGATTACGGCGGAGGCACTGGAAGACCACTACGGCGCCGCATCGCCGCGTTTGGAGGACATGGTCGGCGCGTTCGACACGCATCGCGCCCGGATCGAAGCCGCTACGCGCCGCCTGATCTCGGAAACGAGGGCGCAATGTCTCGTGCTGAGAAGCGGCTATGTGCGCTTCTACGAGGCCAACTGGCGTAATTGACCGAGGGCGTTTCCGCCCTTCTGCCGGTCGACGCCGCGAGCAGCAAAGCCGCGCAGGAAGCAGAAGCCTGGGAAACCCGCGCGCGGCATCGAAACCAATCAAACCGTTCGCGGCAAGGCGTGCCGCCGGCATCTGGACGCGAAGCGCGCGCAAATACGAGCGCGATTGTGAGTGCGATGACGAGCGCCGCGGCGCTCAGATCATCCGCCGCAGCGTCCGATCCTTGAGCACCACGTGATGCGCGATCGCCGCCAGCGCGTGCAAGCCGATCACCCAATAAAACGCATTGCCGAGCCACTCATGCGCCGTCTTGAGCAACGGACGCGCAACAGGATCCGCACCGACCAGCGTGTAGTCGATGTTGAGCCACGCCAGCGTGACCGGGTGTCCGCCGGTGTTGATCATCAGGATGCCGAGCAGCGGCTGGACGAAGATAAAAACGTACAAGGCGAGATGCGCGGCCCGCGCCAGAAACGCGAGCAGCCGGTTGCCGTCCACTTCGGCGGGCGCGCCGGCCCATAGTCGCCACAGCAGACGCAGAGAAGCCAGCGCGAGCACCAGCGAGCCGCACCAGAAATGCACGCTGCTCCAGAATACGCGGCTGTCGCTACCTTTTGGCCCGCGAATCTCGATCGCCAGATAAGCCAGCGCGATCAGCAGAAACATCGCCCAGTGAAAGAAAATGGCGGGCGCCGTATAGCGGTCCGAGGTGCGGCTGTAAGACATGTAGGGGACTCCCGTGTCCAGGTCGATCGTTTTTTGAATCATCGGATGATAAACGCTGCCCGACCCGAATGGGCACCGTCAATAAACCGCCGTTGATCCAGACCGGAGTTCTGCGCCACGGGCGCCCGTGCGCCTATTCGCTGCCGAGGTAAAAATAGCGGAACAGGAAAATCGCCGCGATGATCCACACCACCAGCTTCACCTTGCGCGCCTGGCCGGTCAACAGCTTCAGGCCCGCATACGAGATGAAGCCGAACGCGACGCCGTTGGCGATCGAATAGGTGAAGGGCATCAGCAGCGCGGTGAGCGCGGCCGGCACGACTTCGGTGGCGTCGTCCCACGGCAGGTCGAGCATTTCGCGCAGCATCAGGCACGACACGTACAGCAGCGCCGGCGCCGTCGCGTAGCCGGGCACCACGCCCGCCAGCGGCGCGAAAAACAGCGCCGCGAGAAACAGCACGGCCACGGTGATGGCCGTCACGCCCGTGCGCCCGCCGGCTTGCACGCCCGACGCGCTTTCAATATAAGCGGTGGTCGACGAGGTACCCAGCATCGAGCCGGCCAGAATGGCGGTGCTGTCGGCGAGCAGCGCGCGGTTCAGCCGATGCATCTTGCCTTCCACCAGCAACCCCGCGCGATTGGCCACGCCCATCAGCGTGCCGGTGGCATCGAACAGTTCGACGAGGAAGAACACGAGGATCACGTTCAGCACGCCGCCCGACAGCGCGCCGCGAATGTCGAGCTGGAACAGCGTCGGCGAGATGGACGGCGGCGCCGAGACGATGCCGTGAAACTGGTTGCCGCCGAAGAAAAAGCTCAGCACCGTCACGCCGACGATACCGATCAGGATCGCGCCGCGCACCCGCAGATGATCCAGCGTGACGATCGCGAAGAAGCCGATCACCGCGAGAATCACATGCGGGTTGTGCAGATCGCCGAGCGTCACGAGCGTCGCGGGATTACCCACCACTACGCCCGCCGACTTCAGCGAAATGATCGCGAGAAAGAGGCCGATGCCGCCGGTGATGGCAATGCGTATCGAATGCGGAATGCCGTTGACGATCACTTCACGCACGCGGAACAGCGTGACGATCAGGAACAGGCAGCCGGAAATGAACACCGCGCCGAGTGCGGCCTGCCAGGTGAAGCCCATGCCTTTGACGACCGTGTACGCGAAGTACGCGTTCAGCCCCATGCCCGGCGCGAGCGCGATCGGATAGTTCGCGTAGAGACCCATGATCAGCGAGGCGAGCGCGGCCACGATGCAGGTCGCGACGAACACCGCGTCTTTCGGCATGCCGGCGTCGCCGAGAATCGCCGGGTTGACGAAGATGATGTAAGCCATCGTCAGGAAGGTGGTCAGTCCGGCGAGCACTTCGGTGCGCAGGTTGGTGCCGGCGGCTTCGAAGCCGAAGTAGCGTTTTATGGAGTCCATGAGGCGGGTCTCTCGTCGTTCAGAAAGCGTTTGTTGTGATTGGAGCGGTGAAGGCGCCGCGTCGCCGGGCTAGGGCGCGGGGCCACGGCCGGATTGTAGTCAGGATTGGCGGCGGCGTGCCGCATTGTGTGGCCCGGCGGCCGTGTAAAGGCTCATTCGGTGGGCGGTTCGTCGGCAGATTGTGGCGCCGATGCATCAGGCTGCGGCCGTTGGCGCGAGAGCCAGCGGTCCAGTTCCCCCGCGAAGCTTTTGCTGTCGCGCTGGCTGAACGCCGAAGGCCCGCCGGTATCGACGCCGCTGCCGCGCAGCTGGTCGAGCATCGAGCGCATGCGCAGCCGTTCTTCGATCGTGCCGGGCGTGTACCAGTTGCCGCGTGGATCGAGCGCCTGCGCGTTTTTGGCCAGCACGGCGGCGGCGAGCGGGATGTCGGCGGTGATCACGAGATCGCCCGCGGCGACCCGTTCGGCGATCAGGTCGTCGGCGGCGTCGAAGCCGGCCGGCACCTGGATCGCGCGGATCAGCGGCGACGGCGGCACGCGCAGAAACGAATTGGCGACCAGCGTCAGCGTCGTGTTGGTGCGGCGCGCGGCACGGTACAGCATGTCCTTGATCACGACGGGGCAGGCGTCGGCGTCAACCCAGATTGACATGGTTCGGATTCCGGCAGCGGGTTGTCGAAGGGGCGAGATGATACCTTGCCAGCGCGCAGGGCGGCGCGGCAAGGGAATTTACGATGTTGCGGGAAAGCGGGAAAGCGGGAAAGCGGGAAAGCGGGAAAGCGGGAAAGCGGGAAAGCGGGAAAGCGGGAAAGCGGGAAAGCGGGAAAGCGGGAAAGCGGGAAAGCGGGAAAGCGGGAAAGCGGGAAAGGCATGCGGGCCCGACCACGCCCGCGACCGTTGCAGTCGCAGGCAGCCCCGCATGCCGCGCGGTGGCTCGCGTTACTGCGTCATCGTCCCACCCGATTCCTGCGCATGCCGTGCCGCGACGATGCGGCCCGCGCGTTGCGCATTCTGCGGATAGTCGATCCAGTCGAGCGGATCGTAGCCGGCGGCACGCCATTCGGCCAGATCGGCTTTCACCTGGGCGCGCGTTTTCGGCGCCGACGGATCGTAAGGCCGCGCCGACTGCGCAAACGCGGTGCTCATACTCACGGCGGCCAACAGCGCGCCGAGTCCAGCCAAAGAAACGATTTTCATGACGAGCTCCTATGGAGCGGTTAAAAACGACCCCGGCATTTTAGTTTTGGTATGCATTTCGAGTAAGGCGATTGAAGGCAATGCACCATTTCGCCCAGTGAACCAAACCGGGCTGAATGATCCTGCGGCTCACGGCGCCGACGGCTTGCTGAAACGGTCCAATACAGCGCTCAGCAGGTCGATCGGCAGCGGGAAGACGATCGTCGAGTTCTTGTCCGCGGCAATCGTCGTGAGGGTTTGCAGGTAGCGCAATTGCATGGCCTGGGGCTGGCGCGACAGCGTCTGCGCCGCTTCCAGCAGGTGCTGCGAGGCCTGCAATTCTCCTTCCGCGTGAATCACCTTGGCGCGCCGCTCGCGCTCGGCCTCGGCCTGGCGGGCAATCGCGCGAATCATCGTTTCGTTGATATCCACGTGCTTGATTTCCACGATCGACACCTTGATGCCCCACGCGTCCGTTTGGGCATCGAGCACTTTCTGGATATCGGCATTGAGCTGCTCGCGATCGGCCAGCAGTTCGTCGAGTTCGTGCTTGCCGAGCACCGCGCGCAAGGTCGTCTGCGATAACTGGCTGGTTGCCTCGAAGTAGCGCGCCACCTGGATCACGGCTTTCTCCGGATCGACCACACGGAAATACACCACTGCGTTGACCTTCACCGAGACGTTGTCGCGCGTGATCACGTCTTGCGGAGGCACGTCGAACACGACGGTGCGCAGATCCATGCGCACGGCCTGCTGCACGATAGGAATGATCAGCACGAGGCCCGGGCCCTTGACCTTCCAGAAACGCCCGAGCATGAACACGACGCCGCGTTCGTACTCCCGAAAAATCCGTATCGATGAGGCGACCAGCGCGGCCACCAGCAGAATCAGGATGCTGGTGAAGCCGAATGTGAAACCGATCATGAGCCTTCTCCTTGTTGTCGTGCTTCCGTGGGCACCACGGTCAACGTCAGGCCGCGCCGCGCGGTGACGCGCACCGCATGGCCCGCCGCGACCGGGGCCGTGCTGGACACCCGCCAGCGTTCCCCATGCACTTGTGCCCAACCGGCCAGCGCGCCGTCCGCGGTGAGGTCCGCCGGCGACAGACCGCCGTCGAGCACCACGCCGACACTGCCGATCATTGCTTCCGAACCCGTCACCACCGGACGGCGCCGCGCGCTCAGCGCGAGCCGCGACACGCCCAGCACGAACACCACGCTGAACACGGTCACGGCGGCGATCATCGGCAGAGGGATGCCGTAGCCGGGCACGTCGGTATCGATCAGCATCAGCGCGCCGATCACGAACGCGACCACGCCGCCGAAGCCGAGCGAGCCGAAGGTCGGCAGAAACGCCTCGCCGATCAGGAAAGCGATACCGAGAAAAATCAGGCCGAGGCCGACGTAGTTGATGGGCATCATCTGCATGGCGAACAGGCCGAGCAGCAGGCTGATCGCGCCGACCACGCCGGGCAGCACGAAGCCCGGATTGGCGAATTCGAAGAACAGGCCATACATGCCGATCATCAGAAGGATCAGCGCAACGTTGGGATCGGTGATCACGGCGAGGAAGTGGCTGCGCCAGTCGGCTTCCAGCGTGACGATCCGGGCGTTGGCTGTGTCGAGCTTGACGTTGCCCGCACTCGTGACGAGCGTGCGGCCGTCGACCTGGCGCAGCAGGTCGGGCACATCGCGCGCGTTCAGGTCGACGACGTGCTGCGCGAGCGCATCCGCCGCCGACAGGCTCACGGCTTCGCGTACCGCGCGCTCGGCCCAGTCGGCGTTACGTCCGCGCATCTGCGCAAGGCCGCGGATGTAGGCGGCGGCGTCGTGGACCTGCTTGCGCATCTCGGTCGATTGGGTGTCCAGCGGCAGGGCGCTGGCGGGGCCGGTGGGCGCGGATGCAGCGGGTTTGCTCGGGTTGCCGGCGCCGGTATCGCCAGCGTCGTTACCCGCACCGCCAGCGTGACCACCGCCGCCCGTACCACCGCCACCAACGCCCGGCAACCCCGGCGTCCCACCACCCCCCGGCGGTTCAGCGCCGCCGATGCCCATCTGGATGGGTGTCGCCGCGCCGAGATTGGTGCCCGGCGCCATCGCCGCAATGTGGCTCGCGTAGACGATATACGTGCCGGCGCTCGCCGCGCGTGCGCCGCTCGGGGCGATGAAGGTGGCGACCGGCACCGGCGAGCCGAGAATCGCCTTGATGATCTGCCGCATCGACGTGTCGAGCCCGCCTGGCGTATCCAGTTGCAGCACGGCGAGTTGCGCGCGATCTTCAGCGGCACGCTGCAGGCTGCGCACGATGAAGTCGGCGCTCGCCGGACTGATCGCTCCGTTCACTGGAATGACGACGACGCTGTTCGGGGCGACCGCGGCGCGCAGCGCCACATTCGATTCGCACGACGCGAATCCAAACGCCAAAAGCATGCCGAGCACGGTCATGCCGCGCATCAACCGGCCCGCCATGTCGCCGCGGATAGGCGACATGCGTGAGCCGGACTGCCGGAACGGGAGACGTGGATACGTGCTCATCGCTGACGGCTGCCGCGCCATGCCGACATGTATCGGCCTGCGCGGGCCGATACCCCAAAAGAAGGCTGGCCTGCTCCTTACAGCTTAGTCCGATTCCGCCTTGCGCGTGAAATCCGCGCGGGCCGGCCGGTAGTCGGTCGGCCGCATGCCGGTCCACTTGCGAAACGCGCGATGAAACGCGCTCGGTTCGGCAAATCCGACTGAGGTCGCGATGTCGGCGATGGTGCGGTCGGTGTCCTGCAACTCACCGATCGCGATGTCGCGCCGCAGGTCGTCCTTGATCGACTGGTACGTATAGCCTTCCTGTTTCAAACGCCGCCGCATGGTGGCCTCGGCGACGTGCAGGCGTTCGGCCATCTGATCGGCGGCGGGCCAGCCGGACATCGGCATGGCGCGCAGCATCTTGCGCACGCGCGCCGCGAGCGAGCCCGGATTGCGATACTTGACGATGAAGCTGCCGGGCGCGTCGCGCAGGAAGGGCTTGACGGACTTGGTCGTCTGGATCACGGGCAACTCCAGAAACGCCGGCGCGAGATCGACGTACGACTCGGCCTGCTCGAAGCTCATGTGATCGCAGAACATCAGCCGGTACTCGTGCGCGGCGGACGGCTCGGCGCAGCGAAAGCGCGCCTCGAGCAGCGGAATGCGCCGCCCGACCAGCCAGCACAACAGCCCGTACACCACGATGAAGTAGGTCGCATAGGCGAACATCGCCGGCGGCGGCGCGCCGGCGCTTTCCACGAAGCGCAGGCGCACGCGCTGCGCATCGGTTTCGATCTGCACGCCGAGATCGTCTAGCACCAGCCGCATGAAACCGACCGCGCGCGCCAGCGCCTGACCGCCGTTGCGCGCGGTGAGCGCCGTCTGCGTCATGGCGATGAAGCTGCCGCTTTTCATGCGATGCGAATCCTGGCCGAAGAACTCGTCGTCCAGCGCGCGGGCAATCGCGGCCCACAGCGCGCCATATTGCGCCGACGACACGCGGCTTTTCGGCGACGCCAGCATCGGCGCGGCGATGCCCGCGGCTTCGGCAAGCGGCAGCGCGTCGAGGCCGCGTGAGCGCGCCAGCGCGAGCGCTTCCTCGACCATGCTGACGGAAATCGTCCCTTTATCGTTTTTCATACGTATCCGTTTCGACGGAGAAGCTGGCAAAAGCGCTCAACATTTTCCTTGTGGCGATTCGACAAGTGCCTGAAATCGTGTGCTTATGTGGATTCATATCGTACCAGTATGGCAAATGCGCTCAGTCAGATTGATCGGGCTGAGCATCGAACCTGCCGGTCGGCTTGCCTACACTGGGCCTCAATCGATCGCGCTCCGCGTGGCCTTACAGACCCGAACGTGAGGCGGAGAACCAGCCGCGATCAAACGCACAGCACAGGACCGAGCGCCATGGACAGCTTCTACACCGACGAACAACGGATGATCCGCGACGCGGCTCGCGACTTCGCCACCGAACAGCTCGCGCCGCATGCTGGCCAATGGGATCGCGAGGCGCAACTGCCCGCCGAGGTCGTCAGGCAGATGGGCGAACTCGGTTTTCTCGGCATGATCGTGCCGGCGGAATGGGGCGGTTCCTACACGGACTACGTGGCCTATGCGCTCGCCCTCGAAGAGATCGCCGCCGGCTGCGCCGCCTGCGCCACGCTGATGAGCGTGCATAACTCGGTCGGCTGCGGGCCGATCCTCAACTTCGGCACGGAAGCACAGAAAGACCGCTATCTGCAGGACCTTGCAACCGGCCGCCGTATCGGCGCGTTCTGTCTGACCGAGCCGCAGGCCGGTTCCGAGGCGAACAATCTGCGCACCCGCGCCGTGCTGCGCGATGGCAAGTGGATACTCAACGGCAGCAAGCAGTTCGTGACTAACGGTTCGCGCGCCGACCTCGCGATTGTCTTCGCCGTGACCGATCCCGACCGTGGCAAGCGCGGCCTGACGGCCTTCATCGTGCCGACCGATACGCCCGGCTTCAACGTCGGCAAGCCGGAGCATAAGCTCGGCATTCGCGCTTCGGACACCTGTCCGATTTCCCTCGACGACTGCGCCGTGCCGGAAGCCAATCTGCTCGGCGAACCGGGCGAGGGCTTGCGGATCGCGCTGTCGAATCTCGAAGGCGGGCGCATCGGCATTGCCGCGCAGGCAGTGGGCATTGCGCGCGCTGCGTTCGATGCCGCGCGTCTCTATGCAAACGAACGCATCCAGTTCGGCAAAGCGTTGAAGGAGCATCAGACCATCGCCAACATGCTCGCCGACATGGCCACGCGTTTGAACGCCGCGCGGCTCCTCGTGCATCACGCGGCGCGGCTGCGCACGGCGGGCAAGCCGTGCTTGTCGGAGGCTTCGCAGGCCAAGCTGTTCGCGTCGGAACTGGCCGAGGAGATCTGCTCGAACGCGATTCAGATTCATGGCGGCTATGGTTATCTGGAGGACTACGCGGTGGAGCGCCACTATCGCGATGCGCGCATCACGCAGATTTACGAAGGGACCAGCGAGGTGCAACGCATGCTGATCGCGCGGCATGTGTAAATGCAAACGAAGCGGCATTTGAGTGCAAAATAGCCTGGCCGCCGGATAGAAAGCAGTGCAGCAGCGGGACAAAAAAGCGAAGCGGATACACCGCGCCAACTGGAGACGACAATGACTGCAGCGAAGGCCTTTTTCGACGCGCGTGACCTGTTATTGCGCCATCGAACCGACTATGACCGCGCCTACCGCGAATTCGCGTGGCCGCCGCTAGGCGAGTTCAACTGGGCGCTCGACTACTTCGACGTGATCGCGCGCGATAACGACAACCCGGCGCTGTGGATCGTCGACGATCCGGCCACCGACGGCCTGCGCCTGTCGTACGCGCAGATGTCGGAGCGCTCGGCGCGCATGGCGAATTTCCTGCGCGGCGTGGGCGTGGGCCGCGGCGACCGCCTGCTGCTGATGCTGCCGAACCGCGTCGAACTGTGGGACGTGATGCTCGCAGCCATGAAGCTCGGCGCGATTGTATTGCCCGCCACCACCCAGCTCTCCGCCGATGACGTGCGCGATCGCGTGCAGATCGGCGGTGCGAATTTCGCGGTGGTCGATAGCGCGGAGCTGGCCAAATTCGATGCGCTCGAAGCGCCGCTCACGCGCCTCTCGGTGGGCGCGCCGCGCGACGGCTGGATCGACCTGGCCGCGGCCTATGACGCATCGCCGCAATTCACGCCCGAAGGCATTACGCTGGCCACCGACCCGATGTTGCTGTACTTCACCTCAGGCACCACCTCGAAGCCCAAGCTGGTCGAACACACGCATCAAAGCTATCCGGTCGGCCATCTGTCGACCATGTACTGGATCGGCCTGCAACCGAACGACATCCATTGGAATATCAGCTCGCCAGGCTGGGCCAAGCACGCGTGGAGCTGCTTCTTCGCGCCGTGGAATGCGCAGGCCTGCGTGTTCGTTTTCAACTTTGCGCGCTTCGTGCCGAAAGACACGCTGAACGCGCTGGTGCGTTTCAACATCACGACGCTGTGCGCGCCGCCGACGGTCTGGCGCATGCTGGTGCAGGAGCATCTGAGCGACTATCCGGTCAAGCTGCGTGAAATCGTCGGCGCCGGCGAGCCGTTGAATCCCGAGGTCATCGAGCGCGTGAAGCACGCGTGGGGTATTACGATCCGCGACGGCTACGGCCAGACCGAGACCACCTGCCAGATCGGCAACTCGCCGGGCCAGCCGGTCGTCGCGGGTTCGATGGGACGTCCGCTGCCGGGCTACACGATCGAACTGATCGACGCCGATGACCAGCCCGTCACCGAAGGCGAAATCTCGCTGCCACTTGCGCAACGGCCGCTCGGCCTGATGACCGGCTACGCGAACAACGCCAAGGCCACCGCGCAAGCCATGCGCAACGGCTTCTACCGCACGTCCGACGTGGCGCTGCGCCGTGACGACGGCTACTACGTCTATGTCGGCCGCGCCGACGACGTCTTCAAATCGTCCGATTACCGCCTCAGTCCGTTCGAGCTAGAAAGCGTGCTGATCGAACACGAGGCGATCGGCGAGGCTGCCGTGGTACCGAGCGCCGACGCGCTGCGTCTGTCGGTGCCTAAGGCGTTCGTCACCGTGCGCCAGGGTTACGAAGCCGGCCCCGAACTCGCGCGTGCCGTATTCGCGTTCTCGCGCGAAAAACTCGCGCCGTACAAGCGGATTCGACGCCTGCAATTCAGCGAATTACCCAAGACCATCTCCGGCAAGATTCGCCGCGTCGAATTGCGACGCCGCGAAATGGAGCGCGAGGCCGAACCCGCGCGCCTGCCCGACGAGTATTGGGAAGAAGATTTCCCGGATCTGCGCTGATTCTCTGCGTCGATCCCTTTTGCTTCCAGTCACTGTCCGGCCGCCTCGCGGCCACCGCAGAGGAGTTCCAGAATGAGCGCAAATGCAGCCGTTGCCACCGTCAAGTTGCTGATCAACGGCGAGTTCGTCGAGTCGAAGACCACCGAATGGCGCGACATCGTCAATCCCGCCACGCAAGAGGTGCTGGCGCGCGTGCCGTTCGCCACCGCCGACGAAGTGAACGAAGCCATCCGTTCCGCCCACGCCGCGTTCAAGACCTGGAAAGACACGCCGATCGGCGCGCGCATGCGCATCATGCTGAAGTACCAGGCGCTGATTCGCGAGCATTCGCCGCGTATCGCCAGGACCTTGAGCGCGGAGCAGGGCAAGACGATTCCCGATGCCGAAGGCGACATCTTTCGCGGCCTCGAAGTGGTCGAGCATGCATGCTCGATCGGCACGTTGCAGCAGGGCGAATTCGCGGAGAACGTGGCGGGCGGCGTGGATACCTACACGCTGCGCCAACCGATCGGCGTATGCGCCGGCATCACTCCGTTCAACTTCCCGGCGATGATCCCGCTGTGGATGTTCCCGATGGCGATCGTCTGCGGCAATACCTTCGTGCTGAAGCCTTCCGAGCAGGACCCGCTTTCGACCATGCAACTGGTCGAACTCGCGCTCGAAGCCGGCGTGCCGAAGGGTGTGCTGAATGTTGTGCACGGTGGCAAGGAGGTGGTCGACGCGCTCTGCACGCACGAACTCGTCAAGGCCGTTTCGTTCGTCGGCTCGACGGCGGTCGGTACGCACGTGTACCGCCTCGGCAGCGAACACGGCAAGCGCGTGCAATCGATGATGGGCGCGAAGAACCACGCGGTGGTGCTGCCCGATGCGAACCGCGAGCAGACCTTGAATGCGCTTGCCGGCGCTGGTTTTGGTGCGGCGGGTCAGCGCTGCATGGCGACCTCGGTGGTCGTGCTGGTGGGCGCCGCGCAGCAATGGTTGCCGGATCTGGTCGCCAAGGCCAGGACGTTGAAAGTCAACGCGGGCAACGAACCGAACACGGACATCGGCCCGGTGGTTTCGCGCGCGGCGAAGCAGCGCATTCTCGGCTTGATCGAAGCGGGCGTGAAAGAAGGCGCGACACTCGCGCTCGATGGCCGCGACATCAAAGTGCCGGGCTACGAGCAAGGCAACTTCATCGGCCCGACGGTTTTTTCCGATGTCACCACCGAGATGGAAATCTATCGCCAGGAGATTTTCGGCCCGGTGCTGGTGGTGCTGAACGCGGCCACGCTCGATGACGCCATCGCGCTGGTCAACCGCAATCCGTTCGGCAACGGCGTGGGCCTGTTCACGCAGAGCGGCGCGGCGGCGCGCAAGTTCCAGAGCGAGATCGATATCGGCCAGGTCGGCATCAACATTCCGATTCCGGTGCCGGTGCCGTCCTTCAGCTTTACCGGCTCGCGCGGCTCGAAACTCGGCGACCTCGGCCCCTATGGCAAACAGGTCGTGCAGTTCTACACGCAGACCAAGACCGTCACCGCGCGCTGGTTCGACGACGACACCGTCAACGACGGCGTGAACACGACCATCAGCCTGCGCTGAACGTTGGCGTCCACGGGAGACATCATGAAAATAGGCTTTATCGGACTCGGCAACATGGGCGCGCCAATGGCGCACAACCTGCTCAAGGCGGGTCATGCGGTCAACGTATTCGACCTCAACGCACAGGCCGTGCAGGCGCTCGTGGATGCGGGCGCGAAAGCGGCCGCATCGCCGAAAGCCGCGGTAACCGACGCGGAATGCGTGATCACCATGTTGCCCGCCGCCGCGCATGTGCGCAGCGTGCTGAGCGCGGACGACGGCGTTTTCGCCGGCATCGCGAAGGGCGTGACGATCATCGATTCGAGCACGATCGACCCCGCGAGCGTGAAGGCGTTCGCCGAACTCGCGCAGCAGCACGGCAACACCTTCGTCGATGCGCCGGTTTCAGGCGGCACCGGCGGCGCGGCGGCCGGCACGCTGACCTTCATGGTTGGCGGCAGCGCGAGCGCGTATGAGCAGGTCAAGCCGGTGCTTGCGGCGATGGGCAAGAACATCGTGCATTGCGGCGACACCGGCACGGGCCAGGTCGCGAAGATCTGCAACAACCTCGTGCTCGGCATCACGATGGCGGGCGTCGCCGAAGCCATGTCGCTCGGCGAGGCGCTCGGCATCGACGCGAAAGTGCTGGGCGGCATCATCAATACATCGACGGGGCGCTGCTGGAGTTCGGACACCTACAATCCGATGCCCGGCGTGATCGAGACCGCGCCGTCCACGCGCGGTTACACGGGCGGCTTCGGCACGGATCTCATGCTCAAGGATCTCGGTCTCGCCACCGACGCCGCGAAGACCGCGCGTCAGCCGGTTTATCTCGGCGCATTGGCGCAACAGCTTTATCAAACGATGAGCGCGAAAGGCGCGGGACGTCTCGACTTTTCCGCGGTCATCAAGCTGTATCGTCAGGACGGCCAGGACGGCAAGGACGGAGGCGCGGCATGATCGAACTCGACTACGCGGACGACGGCGCCGTCGCGCAACTCACGCTCAAGCGGCCGCCGGCCAACGCGTTTACGCCCGAAGGCTTGCTGCAATTGCAGCAGACCGTCGAACGCCTGAACGGCGAGGCGCGCGTGCGCGCCATCGTGATTACCGGTGATGGTCCCAAGTTCTTCAGCGCGGGCGCCGACCTGAACACCTTCGCCGACGGCAATCGCGAAGTCGCGCGCACGGCGGCGGCGCGCTTCGGCGCGGCGTTCGAAACCCTGCAGAACGCGCGGCCCGTGGTGATCGCGGCGATCAACGGTTATGCGATGGGCGGCGGCCTAGAATGCGCGTTGGCCTGCGATATCCGCATCGCCGAACAGCATGCGTTGCTGGCGCTGCCCGAGACCGCGGTCGGCTTGCTGCCGTGCGGTTGCGGCACGCAGACGCTGCCGTGGCTGGTCGGGGAAGGCTGGGCCAAACGGATGATTCTGACCGGCGAGCGCGTCGATGCGGCGACGGCGTTGCGCATCGGTCTGGTCGAAGAAGTGGTGGAAAAGGGCGCAGCGCGCGATGCGGCGTTGGTCATGGCTGCGCGCGTCGCAACCTTGAGTCCGCAGGCGGTCGGTTTCAGCAAGACGCTGATTCATCAGGGCCGCAGCGGCGTGCCGCGCGCGGCGGCGCTGGCGCTGGAGCGCGAGCGCTTTGTCGATCTGTTCGACGGCGCCGATCAGCGCGAAGGCGTCAATGCGTTCCTCGAAAAGCGCCCGCCGCGCTGGCAGGTGACGCAGTCCGCGCAGACCGACGCCTCGCAACCGGAGATGCGTCAATGAGCGCCTTGCAAAGCGTCGCGCACGATACGAGCCTCGAAGCGGAACGCGAGATCCTGTTTCGCGTGGTGAATCGCGTGGCGATCATCACGCTGAACCGGCCGGCCGCGCTCAATGCGCTTTCGCACGCGATGGTGCGCGAACTCGCCGTGCTGGTCGAACATTGCCGCACCGACGACGGCATCGTCGCGCTCGTGCTGAAAGGCGCGGGCGCCAAGGGTTTCTGCGCCGGCGGCGACGTGCGCGAAGTGCAGCGGCTCGCGAAGAACAACGACAGCCGCTGGCTCGCGTTCTTCGTCGACGAATATCGGCTCGACTATGCGCTTCACACGTTTCCGAAGCCGGTGGTCGCTTTGCTCGACGGCATTGCGATGGGCGGCGGCATGGGGCTCGGCCAGGGAGCGCGGCTGCGCATCGTGACCGAGCGCAGCAAGATCGCCATGCCGGAGACGCGCATCGGCTTTCTGCCGGACGTCGGCGCGACGCGTTTTCTCAGCGTGATGCCGGCGGAGCTCGAGTTGTATGTCGGGCTGACCGGCGCGACCTTGTCCGGCGCCGACGCATTGCGGCTGCAACTGGCGGATCTGTGCGTGCCGGCCGAATGGCTCGCCAGTTTCGAAGAGCGTTTGCAGCGCATGCCGCTCGAAGGCGATCTGATGGCGGCCTTGCGCGGCGTGTTCGAGCCGCCGTGCAATATCATTCCGCACGCGCCGCTGGCGGCGTTCACTCAACTGATCTTGCGGCATTTCGATCGGCGTTCGAGCATCGACCGGATGGTCGCGACGGTGCGGCACGATTTGTTGCGCGAGCCGCCGCGCGAGGTGAAGCAGTGGTTGCAGTCCACCTACGACGCGCTGACCGGTCATTCGCCCACCATGCTGTACGTCACGCGTGAGGCGCTGTTGCGCGGCCGGCAGATGACCCTGGCGGAATGCTTCCGCATGGAACTCGGCATCGTCAAGCGCGTGATCGAGGAGGGTGACTTCTGCGAAGGCGTGCGGGCCCAGTTGATCGACAAGGATCGCAAAGCCCGCTGGGCGCCCGCCACGCTCGCCGAGGTGCGGCCGGAGCGCGTCAGACATTTTCTCGCTTCGCCGTGGAAGAGCGACGCACATCCGCTGGCTGCGTTGGGCGCGGAGCAGGGCTGACGTGACATTGAGTTAAGCGGGGCGGCCGCTGCGCCCGCTCCCCCATGCAAGCCGCAGAACCGGGCGCCATGCCGCCCGACGACAACCACGTTCTGCGCTCGCAGACGAACCGGCACGCGTTGTCGCAGATCATTTCGCTGGTTGCCAGCGATCTTTTCTACCCCATGCCCGGCGCTGCGCCGCAAAGCCTCAAGGTTGGAAGCGTTGAAGCCTCCAGACTTCCGTGCTCGAAGCCCCAATCCCCCGTCTCCAAACCGGCCTGTACACCGCCTTCGCACGGTTTTCTAACAAGCGGACGGCGCTCGGGAACGAATCATGCTGCTGAGTTCCGGCTGACCTGACGCGGCTAGCGTCGACGCACGTAAAAGAAGCCGCAAGCCACGACTCGCTGTAGCACGCGGTCACGTGCATTCGCCGCTGTCGGGCGGGGTTGCGCCGGGACAACGCGAGTTCCGCGGCGAGCGCCGGCTGGAATTGCCGCCACGCTCGCTTGAATTCGACGGCCGGCGTCTTTCGTGCAATTCAACCATTTCAAGGAAACCGTCATGGACAGGAATCGTGTCGAAGGTGCAGCGAAACAGGTCAAGGGTTCCGTGAGAGAAACGCTCGGCAAGGTCACCGGCAACCGGACGACGCAGGCCAAGGGCGCGGCGGAGAAGTTGACGGGCAAGGTGCAGTCGAAAGTAGGGCAGTTCGCCGACGCCGTACGCGCTCGCGTGAAGCGGTAACAGTATCGACGGTAAGCAGGATCGAGCGCCGGCTCCCGCCGGCGACGGCTTGTTGACCCGGTTCAAAGGAGAAGATCGATGAATTCAAATCAGTTCGAAGGTACGGTGAAGGACGCAGCGGGCAAGGTGCAGGACGCCGTCGGCGGCCTGACCGGAGATGCGGAATTGCAAGCCGAAGGCAAGGTCCGCCAGTTAGCCGGCAAGGCGCAGGCGAAATACGGCGACAGCGTCGACCAGGTCGCGGAAACGACGCGCAACAATCCGATCGGCGCGCTGCTGGTCGCGGTCGGCGTTGGCTTTCTGCTCGGCAAGCTGATCTGATTACATCGCGCGCCGCGCCTTGCGTTTGTTGAGTGCGCGGGCGCAGGCGCGTCATTTCTATCCTTGGTTTTACGCTGCTCTGATTGCACAGCGCGCCCTGACTCGTCAGGGCGCGCTGTGTCTGCGATGCCTGCCCGATGTTCCCGGCGCGTTCGAGGCGCCGGATCTCATCGTCTATTCGAGGAAGGTTCATGCTGGGATTCGACGTTCGCACAGCCAGACAGGTCTGGACCGCGCTTCTGATCGCGCTGCTGTTTTTCTGCATCTATATGGCGTCGTCCACCTTGCTGGTGGTGGTGTTCGCGGTCTTCTTCAGTTATCTGATCTATCCGATGGTCGATCTCGTCGAGCGCATCCGGCCGCGCCGTATGCCGCGCGTGGCGTCGATCGCGCTTGTGTTCGTCGTGGTCGTCGCGGTGATCGCGGTGGTTGGATCGATCTTCGGCGTGCAGCTGCAGGACGAGGCCACGCACCTGCTCGCGCAACTGCCTCAGTTGATGAAGTCCGATGTGCCCAACCGCATTCCGTTGCCGCATTTTCTGGAACCGCTGCGCGAGCGGATCGTCGATTTCGTGCGTGGCCAGATCGAGACGGGTTCCGACAAAGCCGTGCCGATGGCGCGCAGCGTCGGCCTCGGCGTGATGCACGCAGCCAGCAATCTGATCTACCTCGTGCTGATTCCGATTCTGAGCTTCCTGCTGATCAAGGAAGGTCCGCAGATGCGCGAGGACTTTCTCGATCTGCTGAACGACCGGCATCGCACGTTGTGGGCCGAGATCGTGACCGATCTGAACGTGCTGTTGTCGAAGTACGTGCGGGCTTTGCTGTTTCTGTCGCTGGCAACGCTGATCTGTTACGGCATGGCCTTCTCGCTGCTCGGCGTGCCTTACGCGTTTCTGCTGGCGGTGAGCGCGGGTCTGCTGGAGTTCGTGCCGTTCGCCGGGCCGCTCGGCGCTGTCGCGATCACGCTGGTGGTCGCCGTGTTCAGCGGCTATCCGCATCTGCTATGGCTGGTGATTTTTATCGCGCTCTACCGGCTGTTTCAGGACTACGTGCTCAATCCGTATCTGATGAGCGAAGGCGTGGAGGTCAGTCCGTTTCTCGTCATCGTCGGCTTGCTCGCCGGCGATCAGTTAGGCGGCGTGGCGGGAATCTTCCTGGCTGTGCCGGTCATTGCCATGCTGAAAATCATCATTGGACGGGCCCGCGTGTTCTATGCGGCTTCACACGATGAAGGCGAAGCCGCGCGCCGCGCGCTGACCGGCAAAACCGATTGATCCATGAATGCGCGCGGCGCCTTGCAAGACAGCGCCGCGCGAGATGTGCGATCAACTTTCGCCGATCGCTTCACCGTGCAATGGCTTCGCATAGGCCGAGCCGACAAGATCACCGCTCGCGTGGACGGAATTTCTTTCGCAAATGGCGTCTGGGTGGACGACAGCCCACACACGTCCAGCATGTCTGCCGTCTTATCACACTGGTCACAGCGTACGCCGGATTTGACAATTTCAGGCCATTAGCTACCCTGGAAATGTCTACCTGGCGGCTCATTCCCCCGTGATTGATTGACGCGACTAACTGACCATTATGCATACCATCCAGATTCTGCTTCAAACGACCATCCCGCCTACCGGCGACAACTGGTCGATCGCGCGATTCAGCCGCCTGGCAGAATTGCTGCGGACACATCGAGATTCTGACGGGCGCGTGACGTTCAACGTCGTTGCTCGGGACCGCGAGCAACTGGGGCAGCCAGACTCGATTCTTTCTCGTCTTGATGAAACCGAGTTTGACGAGTTGTGGTTGTTTGCCGTTGACGAAGGGGACGGTTTGACCCCTGAGGACTGCGGAGGAATCACGCGATTCCGACAGGAAGGTCGCGGCCTGTTCGTCACGAGGGATCACATGGATCTGGGCAGTTCGTTGTGCAGCCTGGGCGGGGTGGGCAAGGCGCACCACTTCCACACGCGCAATGTAGACCCTGACCAATCCAGGCGCGTGATCGACGACCCGTTCTCAACCAACATCTCCTGGCCCAATTTTCACTCGGGTGCAAACGGAGACTTTCAGGAAGTCGCGATTGTCGCACCACCCCATCCAGTATTGGCGGACCGAAACTCTCCCACCGGCGCAATCCGGTTCTTGCCGGCACACCCGCACGAGGGCGCCGTCGACGCTCCTGACGATGAACCGGCTCGCGTGATCGCACGAGGTAAAAGCAAAGTAACGGGAAAGAGTTTCAATCTTGCAGTGGCTTTCGAACCCTCGAACCGAGGAGGTCCCGCAGTCGCCGAAAGCACCTTTCACCATTTTGCCGACTACAACTGGGACACGAGACTTGGCTGTCCGAGCTTTGTGAATGAACCTCCTGGCAACGGGATGCAGACCGAGCAGCAAGCCCTGCGGGATACCCACCGCTACTCGGTCAACGTCGCGCTGTGGCTAGCTGGAGCGATGTGAAGCATTTTGCTCACAATGGGACCGGGTCGTTTTGCGACTTCGAAAGTTCGGGCAGCGAGCCGCAGCGCGTCCTCGCTAATCAGGGTTTACCCTAAATATTGGAACAATCCATTCCAGACATCGGGCTTAATCTTAAGCGTCCGCTTACCTATAGTGTTAGTCATGGTTACGGACAAGGTGTTCGTAGCAGGACAAAACAAAGTCTGGAGGTAGTTACCATGAAGTCCCTTATTCAAACTGTTGTCGTTGCCGCAGCTCTTGCTGCCTCGGGTGCCGTGTTCGCCCAATCGAGCCAGCCGGTGACCCGTGCGCAAGTGCGCGCTGAATTGATTCAACTCGAAAAGGCTGGCTATGACCCGGCAGCCCGTAATGATGCGACCTATCCGGCTGAAATCCAGGCTGCTGAAGCCAAAGTTGCTGCGCAGAACGGCGCCGCAAGTGGTTACGGCGGTGTGGTGACTGGTTCGTCGGAAGCAGGCCGCCCGGCAGTGTCGAAGTCGGACTGGAATGCGATGTACAACCATCCCTAATGCGTTGATGCCCGAAAGCCAACAAGACGCAGAACGCATGCAGTCGTTGAGCACTGCCATCTAAGCGCGCAGCACTTCTTTCGCGCCCGTATGTAAGAATTGGCTCGCTATCCCGGCAATGCCCGGCGGCGGGCCAGTTCCGTTTTGAACCTCCCGAGGTGCGGCCGCCGACCGGTAGTCGCATCGTGGCATGTCATTGCCACAACAACGCATAAGAGATCGACCGCGTTCCGCTTGGTGTTCGCCTATTCGATACGAGGCAGTCGAATCGAAAGTTTCTTGTGCAACGCACCGTGCACTGATTTAGGCGATTCATGCATTCACTCATCCAAGCCGAAGCGTGATCGACCAATGCCATCAAGAATGATGCGTTTATTGCGGTAAAAAAACTTGCATTCCCTCCGGAAAAAGCTACCTTGATTTAACAAAAATCTTCTGGCTCGGCACCGGAGAGACACATGCCGGCAACACGTATGATGATTGCGCGCCGTGCGGGCGTTAGCGTCGCCACGGTCGATCGTGTGTTGCGCGACGATCAGGCCGTGCGTCCGGAAACTGCAGATCGTGTCCATCTTGCGCTGGCGGCACTGCGCGACGAACGGGCAAGTCGCGGTCGCCCAGCCAAGATAAGCACGTATCGTGTGGCCTTCGTTTTACCTCAGGTGAACTCGCGTTTCCTCGACCACGTCGAGCGCAATATCGCTCTGTCCGCGAGCTTCTTTCGCGAGCACCGCATCATTCCATCGTTCTACCGCTGTGATTTCACGATTCATCGAGACACCATTGCTTTCGCTGAGCAGGTGATCGACTACGACGCACTCGTGCTTGTGCCGCTCGACTACCCAGCGGTCGAACGCCTTATTGAAGATATGAGCGATGCGGGCGTGCCCGTTGTCACGGTGTTCTCCGATCTGCCCGCAAGTCGCCGCGCTGCATATGTCGGCGTCGATAACCGGATTGCCGGACGCACCGCAGGACTTTTGATGGGTCGCTTTCTCGGCGCGCGACTCGGCACGGTGGCGATTTTATCGGCCTCGTCGCGCCTGCACGATCAACTGGAACGACGCACCGGCTTGTCCCAGGTGCTGGAAGAGGACTTTCGCAATCTGCGCTGGATTGCCGAACCAGACTTTGCCGAAGATGACGATGGCGCAGGTCTTGCCGTGCAGGGCCTCCTTGCACGTTACCAGGATCTGGTCGGGGTTTATGTGACCGGCGGCGGCATCTCAGGCATCGCAACGGCATTGCAGGAATCGGGCGACAAGGGACGCATCGTACTGATCGGGCATGAATGTACCGCGGAGACTCGCACGCAACTGTCCGAGCGCGCGATCGACGTAATCCTCGACCAGGATGTGCGCGGCATCGTTCATTGGGCAGGCCTCGCCGCCATCAATTTTCTTAACGACGTACGTGGCGCGCTCGCCATCCCAACGCCGGAAACCCGGATTTATCTTCGTGAGAATGCGCATGCCTGAAGCTCGCGACACACGGATTTGCGTTTGAATCCGCTGGAGCCGATACACAGCACCCGGCGCATGGGCGCTGTTCCACAGCAGGTTGGAGACCCGAAAAAGACAAGGAGAAGACAAATGTTACGTCTTACGTCAGCAAGGGTAATGGCGGCGGCCACAGTATCGTTGGGACTCGGCATGGCAACAGGTGCGCAAGCCCAGGAAAAGCAGTTGACCTTATGTTGGGCGGCATGGGACCCGGCCAATGCACTCGTCGAACTGTCCAAAGATTTCACGACCAAAACCGGCATCAAGATGAAGTTCGAGTTCGTGCCATGGACGAGTTACGCCGATCGCTTTATCAACGAACTTAATTCGCACGGCAAACTATGTGACCTGATCATTGGGGACAGCCAGTGGATAGGCGGCGCTGCGGTCAACGGGCACTACGTCAAGCTCAACGATTTCTTCGCAAAGAACAAGATATCGATGAACGACTTCGTGCCGGCGACCGTCGTCGGTTATGCGGAGTGGCCAAAGAATACGCCGAACTACTGGGCGTTGCCGGCAATGGCCGACGCAGTCGGCTGGACCTATCGCAAGGATTGGTTCGCGCGCCCTGAGTTACGCGCCGAGTTCAAGCAGAAATATAAACGTGAACTCGAACCGCCAACCACGCTGGACGAACTCAAGCAAACCGCGGAGTTCTTTCAGGGCCGCAAGATCGATGGCAAGACCGTATACGGTGTCTATATCTTTACCGAACGCGGGTCTGAAGGCATCACAATGGGAGTGACCAATGCGCTTTACAACTTCGGCTTCGAATATGAAGACCCGAAGAAACCCTATCACCTGGATGGCTTCGTCAACTCGCCGGGCGCGGTCAAAGGGCTGGAGTATTACAAGGCGCTCTACAAGTGCTGCACAGCGCCCGGCATGACCAACGCGTACATGCAGGAGGGGCTGGATGCCTTCAAGTCTGGCCAGGTGGCGATGCAGATGAACTGGTTTGCATTCTTCCCAGGACTCTATAAAGACCCGAACGTCGGCGGCGACAAAATCGGCTTTTTCGTGAATCCGCGTGAGATCAAACAGTTTACGCAGCTCGGCGGACAGGGCATCTCGGTCGTGTCGTACTCGGACCACAAGGAAGACGCACTTGAATACATCAAGTGGTTTGCGCAACCCGACGTGCAGAAGAAATGGTGGCAGTTAGGCGGCTATTCGGCGGCCAAGTCGGTGGTGGATGCGCCCGACTTTCCGAAGAGTGCACCTTTTGCGCCGGCATTCCTGAAGTCGATGTCGATCGTGAAAGACTTCTGGACTGAACCGGCCTATGCGGAACTGCTGCTCGACATGCAAAAGCGCGTGCATGACTATGTGGTGGCCGACAAGGGCACGGCCAAGGAAGCGCTCGATCTGCTGGTCAAAGACTGGAACAAGGTCTTCAAGGCCGAAGGGAAGAATTAGCGTGCATCCAGGACTGGACCGGCGCTCCCTGCAAGGATGCCGCCGGTCCGCTTAAAGGAGCGAGGGCATGTTGGCAAACAAGCCTTTTTCATCGGCGGGGCTGGAGTCGCGGGCGTCGGCTCGTGCACGCACGCGTCTGGCCGGGTTATCGGACAGAACCATTGCGTGGCTGTTCATCCTTCCAACAGTCCTGCTGCTGCTCGCGATCAACATCTTTCCGTTGATCTGGGCGCTACGTCTGTCGTTCACGAACTTCAAGTCGAATATGCCGAGTGTGCCGGCGCGCTTTGTCGGCATCGACAATTACGTCGACATTCTCACCGACGAAGACATCTGGTACGCGATGCAGGTGACGGCGCGTTTCGTGTTCTGGTCGGTCGGGCTAGAGGTTCTACTGGGTTTCGGCCTCGCGTTGCTGATCAACCGGCAGTTTCGCGGTCATAGTTTCTGGACCACGCTGATCCTGCTGCCGATGATGCTGTCACCGGCAGTCGTGGGCAACTTCTGGACCTTTCTGCTGCAACCGCAAACGGGCCTCTTCAACGATATCGTCGGCTTCTTCACCGGCATTGCGCCCGGCTCATTTCAGATGATCGGCGACGTGTCGCTCGCGCCGTGGACCATCGTGATGGTCGATACGTGGATGTGGACCCCCTATGTGATGCTCATCTGCCTCGCGGGCCTGCGGTCGATTCCCGACTACATCTACGAAGCGGCCGAAGTGGATCGCGCCACACCATGGCGGCAGTTCTGGTCGATCACATTGCCGATGACCTTGCCGTTCCTGATGCTCGCCGTGCTGTTTCGCGGCATCGAGAACTTCAAGATGTTCGACATGGTTAACCTGCTGACTTCCGGTGGTCCGGGTTCGGTCACCGAAACCGTGTCGATCACCTTGAAGCGTGCCGCGTTCGAGAAATGGCAGACGGGCTATTCATCGGCTTTGGCGATCATTCTGTTCGTGACGGTGTTCGGTGCGGCGAACATCTACGTCAAGGCGCTCAACCGGGTGAAACAGCGATGAGACCTACGGCTACCCAACACTCGGTGGTGGCGTCGTCGCCGCGCGGCAAGCGCTTCGCGGCGGCGGTTGTCATCACTTACGCGCTGCTCGCAACCTTGCCGATGGTGTGGATCTTCCTGACGAGTTTCAAGACGCAGGAGGACGCGATTGCCTATCCGCCTGTCGTGCTGTTTCAGCCGTCGATGGAAGGCTATGTGAACCTGTTCACGATTCGTTCGCGGCAGACGCCCGAGTTCATCGCCAGTCTGCCGCCCGCGCGGACCTGGTATGAGCGTGATGTGCGCAAGCGCAACATGGTCATCGCTGGGCCCTCGAAGGTCCTGCCGCGCTTCGCGAATTCGCTCGTGATCGGTTTCGGTTCGACCTTTCTCGCAGTGTTTCTCGGTACGTTGGCGGCTTATGCGTTCTCGCGTTTCAAGGTGCCGCTCGCCGACGACCTGCTTTTCTTCATCCTGTCGACGCGCATGATGCCGCCGATCGCGGTCGCCATCCCGATCTACCTGATGTATCGGGCACTGGGCCTGAGCGACAGCTGTGTCGGCATGATCGTGCTGTATACGGCGGTGAACGTATCGCTGGCGGTATGGCTGCTGAAGGGGTTCATGGACGAGATCCCGCGCGAATACGAGGAGGCGGCGCTCGTCGATGGCTATACGCGCCTGCAGGCCTTCGTCAAGGTGGTGCTGCCGCAGGCGATCACCGGCATTGCCGCGACCGCGATTTTCTGCCTGATCTTCGCGTGGAACGAGTACGCGTTCGCGTCGCTGCTGACAAGCGGCGATGCGCAGACCATGCCGCCGTTCATTCCGTTCATCATCGGCGAAGGCGGGCAGGATTGGCCGGCCGTCGCGGCGGCGACGACGCTTTTCGTGCTGCCTATCCTTATCTTCACTGTGGTGCTGCGCAAACATTTGTTGCGCGGCATCACCTTCGGAGCGGTGCGCAAATGAAACGAGACTTCGTTTTACCGCAAAAACATTATCTGCGCCGTGGCTACAGCGAAGCGGCGTCGACGGCGCTGATTGGTCTCGGCGTGGCGATGCTGGTGCAGCCGTTTTCGCTGACGTTGTTCACGTGGTCGTTTCCGGTCATTCTGGTAGGCGCGCTCGCGTTCGTCGTGACCAGCCATTTCCCGGACTGACACCATGTCCACAATCGTTCTTGCCAACCTTCACAAGCGCTTCGACGACTTCGTCGCGGTGCGCGACACCAGTCTGACGATCGGCGCCGGACGCTTTGTCGTGTTGCTCGGCCCATCGGGTTGCGGCAAGACCACCACGCTGCGGATGATTGCCGGCCTCGAGTTGCCGACCTCCGGCCAGATTTTCATAGACGGTGAGGACGTGACGGCATTGCGCGCGCGTCAGCGCGATATCGCGTTCGTCTTCCAGATGTTCGCGCTATATCCCCACATGACGGTGCGCAATAACATCGCTTTCCCGCTGAAGAACGAGCATGTGTCGCGCAAGGAGATCGCGGCACGAGTGGCTGCGGCCGCGCACATGCTGCGTATCGAGAACATTCTCGATCGCAAGACCGGCGGGCTGTCTGGCGGCGACCGGCAGCGCGTAGCGTTGGGCCGCGCGATCGTGCGGCAGCCGAAGGCGTTTCTGATGGACGAACCACTCGGCACGCTCGATGCGGATTTCCGCGAGCTGATGTGTCTCGAGTTGCGCAAGCTGCATAACGCGCTTGCCGCCACGACCGTCTATGTTACGCACGATCAGAGCGAAGCGATGGCGATGGCCGACGACATCGTCGTGATGAACAAGGGTGAGTTGCTGCAGGCCGGTCCGCCGCAGGAGATCTATCACTTTCCGGCGACGGTGTTCGTCGGCAACTTCATCGGCAGTCCGCCGATGAATTTCCTGCCAGTCGATGGCGGCGTGGACGCGGGGCAAGAAGAAGTCCACCTGCACGGCGCGCAGATCTCTGTGCCGCGCTGCGAAGCCGCTGCGGAGCGCGTTCTGTTGGGCATTCGTCCCGAGCATGTGACGATCAATCAGCACGGCCCGCTGCGCGGCAAGGTCATTGCCGATGAATATCTTGGTTCGCATCAGGTGCTGGTGGTCGAGACCGCGCTGGGCGTGGTGAGGGTGCGGGTGGGAAAAGACGAGGGTTTGCCTGCCGGATCGCCGGTCGGTTTGTCGTTTCGCAAGGAACGCACGTTGTTGTACGACGCGCAGAGCGGCCGGCTGCTGCCGGGCGCCGCTCGCACCGTTCCTGCACAGGGAGAAGCTAATGGCTGAAATCCAGTTGCGCAATGTGTCGAAACGGTTTGGCGATATCGTCGCGGTCGACGATCTTTCTATCGACGTGATGGACGGCGAGTTCGTGGTGCTGCTCGGGCCGAGCGGTGCGGGCAAGACCACGACGCTGCGTCTGATCGCCGGGCTGGAGCGGCCGGACGCGGGCGACGTGCTGATCGACGGTGGCATTGCGACCGGCGTGCATCCGTCCGATCGCGACGTCGCGTTTATCTTCCAGCAATATTCGCTGTATCCGCATCTGACCGTGTTCGGCAACCTGGCGTTTCCGTTGCGCTCGCCAAGAAGGCGCAGCAGCGAGGCGGAGGTGCGTGCCCGCGTTCACGCGGTCGCGGAGATGCTGCACATGGAATCGAAGCTCGACAACATGGCGACGCATCTGTCCGGCGGCGAAATGCAGCGCGTGGCGATAGGGCGCGCGCTCGTGCGGCAACCCAAGGTGTTTCTGATGGACGAGCCGCTGTCGTCGCTCGATGCGAAGCTGCGTGAAGAGTTGCGCATCGAACTCAAGCGCCTGCATCGTGCGATCGGCGCGACGATCATCTACGTCACGCACGATCAGGTCGAAGCCACCACGCTCGCGGATCGCATCGGCATTCTTGACCAGGGGCGTCTCGTGCAACTCGGCACGCCGCGCGAGGTGTATGGCAATCCGGTGTCGCTGAGCGCTGCGCAGCGGCTCGGCTCGCCGCCGATCAACCTGCTGCCACCCACGCTGCTCAATTTGGCTCACATACCGGCGGGAACGACAACTGTCGCTATCCGTCCTGAGGATATCGTGCTGCATGACCCTGATGTGGGCGATGCGCGTGGCGTACAGGACGCACTGAATCTGACGGTGCTCGAATATTCGCCGCTACGCCATCTGCTGATTCTCGATCGCGCGGGAACCGCAGTCGTGGTAACGACCGTGGCGGAGCGCAATTTCTCGCCGGGACAATCGGTCGGTGTGTCGCTGCCGGCGCGCAGCCTTTTATATTTCCGTGCCGACGGCAGGAGAATCCCGACATGAACGGCAAAACGGTCATGGCGTGCATCGACGCTGCCTATGCAGCGTTGAAGGAGCATACCGACGAGATCGCGTCGCTCGACCAGCAGATCGGCGACGGCGATCACATTTTCAATCTGCTGCGCGGCATGGAAGCCCTGCTTGCAGTGCGCGCGGAGATCGAGGCCGAAGCGTTTGGCCCCGCGCTCGACATTGCGGCTTCCAAGGTGCTGTCGACGGTGGGCGGATCGTCCGGGCCTTTATTCTTCTCGTTGCTGAACGGCATGGCAAAAGCGTCCGCGATCAATGCAATGGATGTGGCCGGCTTCGCCCACATCTTCGCGGCGGGCGTCGAGGCCGTCGGGCAACGCGGCAAGACCGGCGTCGGCAGCAAGACTATGATGGACGTGTTGATTCCGGTCGCGAAGCGCTTCGAGGAACTTGCCGCAGAAAGCGCCGCGGCGCGCGTGGTGCTCGACACGCTGCCGCAAATCGCCGAGGAAAACATGCTTGCGACCCGCGACATGTTGGCGACCAAGGGAAGGGCGTCGTTTCTCGGCGAGCGTTCGCGCGGACATATCGATCCCGGCGCGCGCTCCAGCCAGATCATGATTGCTTCGGTATGCGCGCGGCTCGCGCAATACAACGGATAAAGGAGCGGGAGACCGTGAAAAAATTTATCAATCATGTGGACGACTTTCTCGCCGAGAGTCTCGCGGGATTCGCCGCAGCGCATGCCGACCTGGTTGTACTTAATAGCGAACCGGTGTTCGTGCGGCGTAAGAATCTGAAGCCTGGCAAGGTCGCGTTGATATCGGGCGGCGGCTCGGGGCACGAACCGCTCCATTCAGGGTTTGTCGGCCATGGCATGCTCGACGCCGCCTGCCCGGGCCAGATCTTCACGTCACCGACGCCCGACCAGATGATGGCCGCCGCCAAGGCCGTCGATACCGGTGCGGGCGTGCTCTTCATCGTGAAGAACTACTCGGGCGATCTGATGAACTTCGAAATGGCGTCGGAGATGTCCGAGGTGCCGAATGCCATGGTCCTCATCAACGATGACGTCGCGGTAGAGAATTCCAGCTATACGACTGGACGGCGCGGGGTTGCGGGCGCGGTGATCGTCGAGAAGCTGGTGGGCGCTCTGGCTGAAAGCGGGGCGACCCTCGATGAATGCAAGATGTTTGGCGACCGGATCAACAAGCACACGGCTTCGATGGGGGTCGCATTCTCCAGTTGCACGGTGCCGGCAGCTGGCACGCTGACGTTCAAGATCGGCGACGATGAGATCGAAGTCGGCGTGGGCATTCATGGCGAGCCGGGCAGGCGGCGCGCGAAGTTCGCGTCGGCCGATACGATTGCGGGGGAGTTGCTAACGGCTATCGTCGACGATCTCAAACCTCCTGCTGGGGCTAGCTTGCTGGTGCTTGTGAACGGCCTCGGCGGCACGCCGCTTGGTGAGCTTTATCTTCTCTTCAATTCAACGCGCGCCTGGCTTCAAAAGCGGGATCTGAAAATCGTGCGTGTGCAGGTGGGTGCGCTGACCACTTCACTCGAGATGGCAGGTGCTTCGATCACACTCTGCATCCTCGACGAAGAGATGACGAGGCATTGGGACAGCTCGGTGCACACGCCGGCGCTAAGGTGGGGTGTCTAGCAGCAGGGGATGATGTGCCGATGCGAAAGTAAGCGTTTGCGGGTCGACAACGCATCGTCGGGAGAGGGCCTTGTTGAAGCGGCGTCACTGTCCGCCAAGTCCGGCTGTGCGAGAGTTTCATGAGGGCCGAGAGGCGGCGGCCCGATTCCTGGTGAGCGAAAGTCTCGCATTGATCGCAGAGCCGACACTCGCGGTGATGGTCCGACCGGCCGCACCGGGTCGCGTGCTACCGACCGCAGCTTGGCCACGAACCGCGAGATGTGCAAACCGCATCTGACAGCGCCCGCCCATTAACAGCCGTTTCAATCGTCGAGCGTTTCGTGCACCGCCTCGGCGCCCTGTTTCCAGTAGCTGGCCGCGCGAATACGCGATTTAGCGACGCCGCGTTCCGTGCACAGGTGATAGCGCACCGCGCGCATGGTCGCAGATTCGCCGGCTGCCCATACGTAGCCTTCGCCGTCTTCCGGCAGGTAGGTGTCGCGCACCGCCTGTAGCAAGGCTTCGCCGCGCACGCCCGCTTCGCTGCGATAGCGCCATATGAGGTGCAACTCGGCTTGCGTCGTGAATTCGATTCGCGCCGACGGATCGGCCACTTCGATCACTGCCGCGACGCGCGTGCCGGCCGGCAACTCTTCGAGGCGCCGGGCGATGGCGGGCAAAGCGGTATCGTCGCCGATCAGCAGATGCCAGTCGAAACCCTTAGGTATCACGAGCGAACCGCGCGGGCCGCCGATGCCGAGATACTGACCCACTTTGGCTTGCGCCGCCCACGTCGCCGCGGGGCCCGCTTCGTGCATCGCAAACTCGATGTCGAGTTCGCGCGCCTCGCGATCGAAGCGGCGCGGCGTGAAATCGCGCGCGACCGGACGCGGCTGGCCGGCGGGGAACACCGGACCGTCGGGGCCCGCTTCCGGCAGCACCGGTTTGTCCGCGCCGGGTTCGGGGAAGAACACCTTGAGGTGGTCGTCGAACGACGCGGAAACAAAGTCGTGCAGATCTTCGCCCGTGAACGTGACGCGGATCAGATGCGGGGTCAGCGCGCGCACCTGCTTGACTTGCAGCAGACGGAATTTCAGCGGATGGCGTACGCGGTGGACGGCGAGGTCGGTTTGGCTATTGGGTTGGTTCGCGACTTGATGGTCTTTAGTCAGCATGAGGGTGCTTCTCCTGTTCGTTCGATGAGCGAGCGTTCACGCGCGCAAGCGGGTTGTCGGCGCGCATGAGCGCGCCGACAACGGGCGGTGGGCGGTGCGAGCTCAGGCGTCCGGGCCGGCGTTGTCGCCGTTCTTGCTGCTGTCCGGCTCGATTTCGCTTTCGATTTCTTTAGCCGCGCGCAGCAGAATTTCAGCGATGCGGCGCTGTTGCGCCGCCGGCGCGTTGTCACGGCGCAGCAACGCATGCTTCAGCGCGCGGCGCGCTTCGCTCAGCTCGGGCAGCCAGCCGCCTTCGCTGATGTCGGCCGGCTCTTCGCCGGCAAACGCGCGGCGCACCGAATCCATCTTGCGGGCGATATGGCTCAGCTTGGCCAGCATCAATTCGGCGCGGTCGCGGTTGGCGGCCAGATATTCGCGACCGGTTTCCGACAGCTCGTAGCGCTTGCGGTTGCCTTCGAGTTGCACAGTCACGTAGCCGAGTTCTTCCAGATACGTGAGCGCCGGGTAGACCATGCCTGGGCTCGGGCTGTAGAAACCGTTCGAGCGCGTTTCGAGCGCCTTGATCAGCTCGTAGCCGTGGCTGGGCTGCGAGCCGATCATCGAGAGGAGCAGCAGTTGCAGGTCGTCGGAGCTGAATTTGCGGCCGCGCGGAAAACCGTCGCCGTCGCCGCCGAAGCCGCCCGGGCCGCCGCCGAAGCGCCCGCCACGGCCGCCGCCGCGATGCTCGTGATGCCGGCCGATGGCGTGCCACAACGCGTGCAGCGTGAAGCGGTCGTAACCGTGACGGGCTGGGCCGCCGCGGGGGGCGGCACGGAATTCGTCGTGCTCATCACGGCCGCGTTCCCCGCGGCAGTCGTGGTGGTGGGCGAAGGCATGCCAGAAGGCATGGAGCGTGCCGCGTTCGTAGCCGAGGGGGAAACTGTCGTCCGCCGTGTGCGGACGGGAAAAACGGTGGTGATGACGCATCTGGGTACTCCGTTTGTATCTTAAGATGTGTCGTAAGATATATATCTAAAGATAGTTTGTCAAATTCCTTTTTTGCGATGTATCGGGGCACAACAACGTCTGCGGGAACGCAGAGAGCGTCGTTCAGAGACAGCAAAGTCTGCCGGAAGGCGGAAATTTCGTGTGCAGCGCACAATTTTTCGCGCTATTTGGTATCAAAAAACGAACTTGATAGCCTCAGGAGCAGCGGTGCCGTTCAAGGGGAATATTTCTTGAGTGCAAGCGGGCGACTCAATGGTGGAAGTTCAGCAGTTTTCCGTCTCGTGCTGCTGTCCTCACGGCACCCCCAAGGTCGTGTCCAACTCTCGGGGGGCATTTCATTCCTGGGGCGGTTCAGGACGAGTTGCAAAACGGCGTTTCAGACTTCAATCAGATTTAGCTAATAAGCAATCGAGGAAACGTTTCGTCTCGGGATAGTCCGATAAATCTCTATCATTCGAAATGCAAACGTAAAGTTGTCGCTCTGCCCACTCGTCCAGCAGTTTGAGCGCTTTTAGATTATAAAGATTTAGATAGGGAGAGGCGTTTGGTTCCGGAATCACGCCAATTCCTATCCCTTCTTGAATGAGACGGCATCTGGCTTCGTAATTCCCAACTTCAATTTTGACATCGAGCGGACGTGACAAGCTTCGTCCAGCAAACGATGAGAATGCGTCATAGGTGTGCCGTGGAAAGTATCCCACGAAGGGGTACGAATTGGCATGTTCCAGGAAAAGCTCATCAAAACGCGCGAGTGGGTGATCTCGGCGTGTGACAAGGACAATACGGTCCCGCTTGAACGGATAAGATGTTACTCCTGGCGCCGGCGACAATGCGTGATAAATGCCGACGTCTGCTTCATTTTCCGCGACCAACCGCGGAATGTCGTAGCTGTAGCGCTCTTGCAGATCAATGCGAGCGGTAGGAGACTCCGAAAGATATCTCCGCGTTATTGGAGGTATATACGCAATGATTGATGATGGATTTGCGGCTAGCCTGACTTTGGGATTTCCCGCCTTTCCAAATTCAGCGACAACGTCTTGTGCTATTTCTACACGGCGCAAGATTGCTTTTGCATGATGATATAACGACAGACCCGCAGGCGTACCCTGAACGCCACGCGCATGACGGATCAAAAGATCGACTCCGAGCCGGCTCTCGAGGTCAGCGATTCGCTTGCTGGCTCCTGAAGTTACAAGGGCATTCTCTTCTGCCGCCTTGGTCAAGCTCTTTGACTCAATAGCCGAAACAAAGATACGAAGGCTCTGTAGATCAAGATTCATCATATTCGGGCGCGAGACTGTTGATCGGAAGTCGGTTATCGGAGTAGTAGCGCTTTTTTATCGCCATTGAATGGTTTAGCTGCTGAACCAGCACTATAACAATCCGGGACATGGTTCTTGAGACAACGCCCAAGTGAGTCGCTTACAACTCCCTTGGGAGTAGGTTGAAGTGGCGGACGCCGGCTAATGTGGATGATTCGTGTTCGAGCGATGCCATGTTTGGATCGTTCGCTTGCCATAGTCGCCCCTTCGGACTAGCGTGTGGCGGTCGCAACGGGGGAGTCTGGATCCCGAACATCCGACTACAACTTCGCGCACAAGGGCAGGTCTCTCACTTGCCGCAGAGTTCCCGATACATTTCTACTCTCTGTCCAACGGCAAAATGGAACTCAGACAATTACGCTATTTTCTTAGCGTCGTGAAGCATGGAAGCATGGGCAAGGCAGCGCTGGAACTCGGCGTGGTCACATCGGCACTGAGTCAGCAGATCAGCCGGCTCGAAGGCGAACTGTCCACGCGTCTGCTGCAACGCACGTCCGCTGGCGTCGTGCCGACCGACGCGGGCCTCGCGTTCTGGCGTCAGGCGCAACTCGCCCTCCGTCACATCGACGATGCCGCGCTCGCCGCGCGCTCCGCTCGTCTGTCCGGTCACGTGAGCGTCGGTATGGCGCCGAGCACGGCGAGCGTGCTGGGCGTCGCGTTCATGAAGGCCATGCGCACGCGTTATCCCGAAGTGCGGCTGCACATGGTCGAAAGCCTCTCCGGCTATCTCGCCTCCATGCTGAGCGCGCGGCAGATCGATCTCGCCGTGCTGTTCCGCGAGGAGCCCGCGCAGAGCTTGAGCCTCATGCCGCTACTCGACGAACGCCTGTTCCTGATCGGCGCGGGTGAGCTCGACGGCATGCCCGTGGGCGCATCCGTGCGGCTGAAGAATCTCGGCCGGCTGCCGCTCATTCTGCCCAGTGGCGCGCATGGGTTGCGCTCGCTGCTGGCATCGGCGTTCAAACGTGCCGAACACGAGCCGAATATCGTCGCCGAAGTGGATGGCCTCGCGCTGCTGATGGACTTCGTGCGCAGCGGCTTGGGCGCGACCATTCAGCCGGGCGCGGCGCTCGCCCGGCCTGAGAACCTGGTCCTGACGAGCGTGCCCGTGGCGGAGAAGTACGCCACGCGGCCCAACCTGATCGCCAGCATCTCCGACGACGAACTCTCACCCGCAGGCCTCGCCGCCCGCGTCGTGCTCGCCGATGTCGTCCGTCAACTCGTGCAAGAAGGCCGCTGGCCCGGCGCGCGGCTGCGCGAGCCGGGGTCTTCACAAAAACTGAAGACCTCTTGACGGCGCGCTGGTAGCGAAGCGGGCACGAGACCCTTACGATGCGTCGGAAAGGAGACAAGTCTGATGGTCGATGTGCTCGTAATTGGAGGAGGCAATGCCGCGTTATGCGCCGCATTGATGGCGCGTGAAACCGGCGCGTCGGTCCTGCTGCTCGAATCGGCGCCCCGCGAATGGCGCGGCGGCAACTCGCAACACACGCGCAATTTGCGCTGCATGCATGACGCACCGCAAGACGTGCTCGTCGATGCCTACCCGGAAGAGGAGTTCTGGCAGGATTTGCTCAAGGTGACGGGCGGCATCACGAACGAGCATCTTGCGCGGTTGACCATTCGCGCGTCGTCATCGTGCCGTCCGTGGATGCAGAAGCACGGCGTGCGCTTCCAGCCGCCGCTGTCCGGCGCGCTGCACGTGGCGCGCACCAATGCATTTTTCATGGGCGGCGGCAAGGCGCTGGTCAACGCGTATTACCGCAGCGCGGAAGCGCTCGGCGTGGAAATCCGCTACGACACGCCCGTGGATTCGCTCGAGCTCGACGGCGGTCGCTTCATCGCGGCGCGCAGCGGCAAGCAGCGCTTCGAGGCGCGCGCCTGCGTGCTGGCGGCGGGCGGGTTCGAGTCGAATCGCGAATGGCTGCGCGAAGCGTGGGGGCAAAACGAGCGCGGCGAATGGCCCGCCGACAACTTCCTGATTCGCGGCACGCGCTTCAACAAGGGCGTGCTCATCAAGCATATGAGCGATGCCGGCGCGGACATGATCGGCGATCCGTCGCAGTCGCACTGCGTCGCCATCGATGCGCGCGCACCGTTGTATGACGGCGGCATCTGCACGCGCATCGACTGTGTATCGCTGGGCGTCGTGGTGAATCGCGATGCCGAGCGTTTCTACGATGAAGGCGAGGACTTCTGGCCCAAGCGCTATGCCATCTGGGGGCGGCTCGTCGCGCATCAGCCGGGGCAGACCGGGTATTCGATCATCGACTCGAAAGCCATCGGCCGGTTCATGCCGCCGGTGTTTCCGGGCGAGAAGGCCGACACGCTGCCGGAACTTGCGGGCAAGCTCGGGCTGCCGGAAGCGCGTTTCATGGAAACGCTCACGCGTTATAACGATGCCTGCCGCGTCGGCACCTTCGACCATACCGCGCTCGACGACTGCCATACCGAAGACCTGACGCCGCCGAAGACGCACTGGGCGCGCCGTATCGATACGCCGCCGTTCTATGGCTACGCGTTGCGGCCTGGCATCACGTTCACGTATCTCGGCCTGAAGACCAATGATCGCGCGCAGGTTCACTTCGGCGGCGAAGCCAGCGACAACCTGTTTGTGGCCGGCGAGATGATGGCGGGCAACGTGCTCGGCAAGGGCTATACGGCGGGTGTCGGCATGTCGATCGGCACGGCCTTCGGGCGCATTGCCGGGACCCAGGCGGCGCGCGTCGCACTCAACACAACGGAGGCAGCCAGTGCAGCAGTCTGACGTGCTCGCGCCCGACCGCACGCGTACTGCGTCGCCGGGCGAGGCGAACCACACCCCCCACGGCAGGACGGCGCGCGTGATTTCCATCGTGCCGATGAGCAGGAGCGAAACCGAAGTCGCGCGGCAGATGCAGATCTGCAACGCGTGCCGCTATTGCGAAGGCTTCTGCGCCGTCTTTCCGGCCATGACGCGGCGCCTCGAATTCGGCAAGGCGGACGTCAACTATCTGGCAAATCTCTGCCACAACTGCGGCGCGTGTTATCACGCGTGCCAGTATGCGCCGCCGCACGAGTTCGGCGTGAACGTGCCGAAGGCCATGGCTGAAGTGCGCCTGGAAACGTACACCGAATACGCGTTTCCGGCGTCGTTCGGCGCGCTGTACAAGCGCAACGGGCTAACGTTGTCGGTGGCATTGTCGGCGGGGCTCGCGCTGTTCCTGCTGTTGGGCACGGCGTTGCACGGCCGCTTGTCGGGCGATGTCGCGCCGGCGAACTTCTACGCCATCTTCCCGCACAACCTGCTGGCCGCGATGTTCGGCATCGTGTTCCTGTTCGCCATTCTTGCGCTCGGTGTGGGCGTCACGCGTTTCTGGCGCGACGTGGCGGCGGGAACGACGAGCGCGAGCGCGCCTGCGGTCGCAGAAGCGGTGAAAAATGCGCTGACGCTGAAGTATCTCGATGGCGGCCACGGCGATGGCTGCAACGAAAATAACGACGCCTTCACGCTCGCTCGACGCCGGTTTCATCACTTGACGTTTTATGGCTTCGTGCTGTGCTTCGCCGCCACTGCCGTCGCGACGGTCTATCACTATGCGTTCAAGCTGGAAGCGCCGTATCCGTTGTTCAGCGTGCCGGTGCTGTTGGGCACGGCGGGGGGCATCGGATTGATCGTGGGTCCAGCGGGACTGTTGTGGCTGAACCTGAACCGCGTGCCTGAACGGGGCGATGCCCGTCAGCGTCCGATGGACCGCGGTTTCATTGCACTGCTTTTGCTGACGAGCGCGTCCGGTCTTGCGCTGCTCGCATTCCGCACGACGTCGGCCATGCCGTCGCTGCTCGCGGTGCATCTGGGCATTGTGATGGCATTGTTCGCAACACTGCCCTACGGCAAGTTCGCACACGGCGTATTCCGTTCGGCGGCGCTGCTCAAATCGTCTATAGAGAGACGGCAGCACAACACACTGAGCGTCGGTTCGGACTAGCATCGACAGGGCGCCGCGGGCGTCCTTCCGCATAGATACATAGACAAGAAGCAGGAGACGCAATGAACCCCACAGAACCGATCGCCGCGACGTCAAGCGTTTCGCGCTCGACGCGCGCGGCCGCCGTGCTGCGCGTGACCAGCGGCAACTTCCTCGAACAGTTCGATTTCTTTCTGTTCGGCTTTTACGCAACCTTTATTTCGAAAATCTTCTTTCCTTCGACCAGCGAATTCGCCTCGTTGATGCTCACCTTCGCCGTGTTCGGCGCGGGCTTTCTCATGCGTCCTCTCGGCGCGATCTTTCTCGGCGCGTATATCGACAAAGTGGGGCGGCGCATGGGGCTGATCGTCACGCTGTCGATCATGGCGAGCGGCACCGTTCTGATCGCGTGCGTGCCGGGCTATGCGAGCATCGGCCTGCTTGCGCCTGCGCTCGTATTGCTCGGCCGGCTGCTGCAGGGCTTCTCGGCGGGCGCGGAACTGGGCGGCGTGTCGGTCTATCTCGCGGAGATGGCGACGCCCGGCAACAGGGGCTTTTACACGAGCTGGCAGTCGGCGAGCCAGCAGGTTGCCATCGTCATGGCAGCGGCCATTGGCTATGGCCTGAACGAGTGGCTTTCCGCGCAGCAGATCGGGGCGTGGGGCTGGCGCGTGCCGTTCCTCATTGGCTGCGCGATCGTGCCGTTCCTGTTCATGCTGCGCCGTTCGCTGCAAGAAACGGCCGCGTTCGAGGCGCGGCAGCATCATCCGCAGGCGCGTGAAATCTTTTCGATGCTGCTTGCCAACTGGCGCATCGTCATCGGTGGCATGTTGCTGACGGCGATGACCACTACGACGTTCTATCTCATTACCGTCTATACGCCGACCTTCGGCAGGTCAGTGCTGAAGCTGTCCACGGCGGATAGCCTCATGGTGACGCTGCTCGTGGCCGTATCGAACTTCGTCTGGCTGCCCATTGGCGGCGCGGTGTCCGACCGCATTGGCCGCAAGCCGCTGTTGCTCGCCGTTTCGGTGCTGGCGATCTTCACCGCGTATCCGGCGCTGTCGTGGCTCGCCGATGCACCGAGCTTCGCACGCATGTTGATCGTGCTGCTATGGTTCTCGTTCTTCTTCGGCATGTACAACGGCGCAATGGTCGCCGCGCTGACCGAAGTGATGCCGGCCGAAGTGCGGGTCGCGGGTTTCTCGCTGGCATTCAGTCTGGCGACGGCAGTCTTCGGCGGATTTACGCCGGCAGTGTCCACGTATCTTATTCAGGTAACGCATGACAAGGCCGCGCCCGGTTACTGGCTGAGCTTCGCTGCGCTCTGCGGCTTGTGCGCGACGCTCGGGCTATACCGCCGCCGCGCGAGCAGCAGCGCGTCGGCGGCGTCGTCCGCCTGATAGCGATTGCATCGTCGCGTTTTCAGGAAGCCCGGCTTCGCGCCGGGCTTTCGCGCTTTCAGTCGCGATAAGATGGATCGATGCGATCCAGCTTGCGCAGCAACGCAGGCCATTCCATCAAGCCGTACGGGCGGCGCGTCTGTGGTTGATAGTTCATGTATGTTTCTTCGAGCACGTCGCGCGGAACCGGATTCAGTTCGGTATTGCACGCCATGGCTGCGAGTTGCGTCCTGCAAGATAACTCCAGCCGATGCATGGCGTTGAACGCTTCGGGAATGGTCTTGCCGACGGTAAGCAGGCCGTGATTGCGCAGAATGAGCGCATTGTTCTCGCCAAGATCGCGCAACAGCGACTCACGCTCGGAGACATCCAGCACCACGCCGCAGTAATCGTGATAGCCGATCTTGTAGAAGCGCATGGAAGTCTGCGTGAGCGGCAGCAGCCCGCACTTAAGCGCCGACACGGCCATGCCCGGCCAGCTATGCGTATGGATCACACATTCGAGTTCGGGCTTCGCCTCGTGAATCGCGCCGTGAATCACGTATCCCGCGCGGTTGATGCCGTAGTCCGCGCCAACGAACGCCGGCTTGCTGAGAATGTTTCCGTCGATATCGATCTTGATCAGGCTCGATGCTGTGACTTCCTCGTACAGCATGCCGTAAGCATTGATCAGATACGAGCCTTCTTCGCCCGGCACGCACGCCGAGATATGGTTGGCGGCCATGTCGGACATGCCGTATAGCGCTATCAGCCGGTAGCATGCAGCGAGGTCGACGCGCATTTTCCATTCGGCTTCCGAGCATTGCTCGAACATCGATGGAATGGAGAATTCGGGAAGCTTGGTCATTCGAAATTCCTCATCAAAAGGTGATCGGAAAGAGCAGGGCGCGCGCCGCTTACGACTCCATTTTCATGTCGCTGCTGCGCAGGCTCAAAGTGGCGATCAGCGTGCAGCCGATGCATGCCGACGCATACAGATAGAAACCGCTTTCATGGCCGATGCTCTTGAACCAGAGCCCGGCATAACTGGCCGTGCCGCCGAATACAGCCGTCGCGATGGCATACGGTACGCCCACGCCCAGCGCTCGCAGCCGAGCGGGAAACAGTTGGGCCTTCATAACGGAGCACACGGACGTGTAGCCGGAGACGATCATCAGTGCAAGCGCGAGCAGCAGGAATGCAGTTGTTGCGCTATGTGTGTGCGCGAGCGCCGTCAGCAGCGGCCAGGTGCCGAACGTGCCGCCAATACCGAACCACAACAACAGCGGGCGTCGCCCGATACGATCCGACAGCGCGCCGAAGAACGGCTGCACAACCATGAACAGCGTTAGCGTAGACAGCGAAAGCCACGCGCTCGTCTGTGCGCTCAACCCGACTGTATTCACGAGGTAGTTGTGCATATAGACCGTGTAGGTGAAGAACGCGAGCGTGCCGCCCGTGGTCAGCCCGAACACGAGCAGAACGGGCCGCCAGTGCTCGCGCAACGCCGACAGCGACACGCCGCGCTTGTCCTTCTCATCGAGCGCGCGGAAGTCCGGGGTTTCATCGATATTGCGACGCACCCACCACGCCACTAGCGCGAGTGCCGCGCCGGTGATGAACGGCACGCGCCAGCCCCAGTCGATCAGTTCCGCACGCGGAATCAGCGCCTGCAACACGACCTGCACGAGCGTGGCGAGCAACTGGCCGAGAATCAGCGTGACGTAGTGGAAGCTGCTGTAGAAGCCGCGATGACCGGGCCGTGCGATTTCGCTGAGATACACCGAACTCGCGCCGTACTCGCCGCCGAGCGAAAAGCCCTGTACGAGCCGCGCGAGCAACAACACGAGCGGCGCGGCCATGCCGATCTGCGGGTAGGTGGGACACAGGCCGATGGCGAGTGAGCCCGCGCACATGAGGATGACGGACAGCGTGAGGGCGGAGCGGCGTCCGCGCCGATCGGCATAGAGGCCGATTAGCCAGCTTCCGACCGGCCGCAGCAGAAAGCCGATGGCGAAGATCGCCGCCGTCGAAAGTAACTGAATGGTGCGGTTCTCACGCGGAAAGAACGAAGCCGCGAAGAAAATGGAAAAAGTCGTATAAACGTGAAAGTCGTACCACTCGATCAGATTGCCGATGGAGCCGCCCGCAATCGAGCGCAGCGCGCTGCGGCGACGTAATGGACGCGTGGCAGCGTCGAGTTCGGCGGGTGTCGTTTCGTGCATGGTGTCTCCTTTTATTCTGAATTGAATATGCCTCAGTCTCGATTGCGCGCCGACAGCGACGCACCCTGGCGCAGCAGGCGCGCCGGGAATGTCACCAGCAACACGACCGCGCCGCATGCGATCACCGTGCCCAGCAGCGCGAGTCCCATGCCCAAGCCCTCCACGCTGCGGCTCATCCAGCCAGCGCGGCAGTGCTCAATGCGCCGCTGAGCGAGCCGATCACGTTGAGGTGCGCGATGCCCGCCGCTGCGAAGCCTTTCGGCAGATAGATCGCGCGTTTCCGCGTCTCGTCTGCCAAGGAGTTCGCTGTGCCCGGCGACACGGGTGTAGCGAAGCTGAAGCTCATCTCTAGTCCCTGTGGTCAGCCGGGCTCGCGGGCCGCCTTGTATTGGGGAGCGGCGTGCGGTCGCCGCTTCAGCGCGCAAGGTTGAGCAGCGGTTCGCCTCGCTGCCAGCGCGCGAGGTTGTCGAGCCAGATGCGGCCGACCGCTGCGTACTGACTGTCCGACTGTCCCGCCATATGCGGCGTGAGAATGACGTTCGGCATATCCCATAGGGGCGATGCCGCGCTCAGTGGTTCCTGCTCGAACACGTCGAGATAAGCGCCCGCCAGCGCACCGCTACGCAGCGCGGTGATCAGATCCGCTTCGACCACGACTTCCCCGCGCGCGACATTCACAAGATGCGCCTGCTTCGGCAGACGTGCCAGACGGCTTGCATCGACGAGCTTCGTCGTCTGCGGCGTGAGCGGGCAGGCAAGCACAAGCCAGTCGGCGCGCGGCAACACGTCGTCTAGCATCGAGTAATCAATGAAGCCTTCGCCCTGTGCCTCGCGGCGTACGACGATCACGCTCATTTCCAGCGCATCGAGCAGGCGGGCGAGCCGTTGACCGATGGCGCCGTAGCCTACGATCACGGCGGTCTGACCGGCCAGGTCGCGCGGAGCGGCATCGAGCAGCAAGGGACGCCATGCGCGTTCGCGCTGCGCTTCATGCAGCAACGGCAGGCGGCGCGCAAGCGCCAGCAGACCGGCAAGCGCAGCATGCGCAACCGTGCGCGCGTTCGCGCCGGAGGACGACGTCACCTGCACGCCGCGTTGCCGCAGTTCGACGAAGATCGGACGATCGACGCCCGCGGAATGCGCATGCACCCAGCGGAGATTCGGCGCGACGCGCAGTGTGTCGTAGAAGTGGCGGGTTTCCGGCATCAGGTCGTGCTTGGTCGAGCGGCCCGTCACGTCGCGGCTCACGAACGCGATTTGCGCCTCGGCGCCTGACGCATCGCCGGGCGACAGCAGGCGGAAAGGCGTCGCGCCGAGCGTGCGCGCGATCTCGCTGTCGAAGTGGCGCGCGGCCACATCTGAGAGAAGAATGTTCAGGGCCCGCATTGTCTCCATCACCGTCATGTCGTTGAGTTAAGTGGCGCGCCGGGCTATCTGGAATGGGAAAGGCCGGTGCGCCACGACATCATTTTGATCCAAACCAAGGCACGTGTTGAGCCGTTTGGTGTAGGCACCGTTTCCAAAATCGGAAAGCTCGGGCATCTGCGTGAACTAACCTGTGTCAGCCAGTAAGCGTGCCGGTTCCGTACTGGCCACGGTGTGCGACATTCGCATCGCTGCGAACAATGCACGTTTTGGCACGCCTGAGATCAATGTCGGCCGCTGCGGTGGTGCGGCTCATCACGGCCGCCTTATTCCGCAGGGCGCGCTGCGTCGAATGTATTTCACGGGCGAACCGATCGGAGCGCAGGAAGCGTTCCGGCTGGGACTGATCGATGAAGTCGTCGAGCCCGAAAACTTGATGCCCACGGCGCTGAAACTCGCAGCGAAGATCGCCGCCAAAAGCCCGCATGGATTACGTTACGCAAAGCAGGCGCTGAACGACATCGAATCAATGCCGCTCGAGGCCGCGTACGAGCACGAGCAGGGGTACAGCACGAAACTCATGTACACCGAGGATGCGCGTGAAGCGACGCGGGCATCAGTAGAGAAGCGCCCGCCGGTCTTCAAGGGCCGATAACCTACTGGCAATGAGGCACTTACGAACACCTCGGATTCGGGTATCGCAGAAGTCGTAATTTGCGAGCGTCCCGAGCCCTCGGTCGCCGTCATTCGCATCGATTGCCCCGAGCGTCGCAACGCGCTCTGTCTTGAAGTAAAACGACAACTTGATGAGGCGTTTGTCGCAGCGGAGGCTGACCCAGATGCGCGTGTGATCGTGCTAACCGGAGGCGAGTCGTTCTTCGTCGGTGGCACCGACATTGGCGAAACGCTGCACATGACTTCGGGCGAACACACGGCGAACGATACGGGCCGCGTCTTCCGCACGATCAACTTATGTCGCAAGCCTGTGTGCGATTCAGAGACATCGTTTCACTTTCTTGAATACCGTTTTGTTGGCGCGCTTGAATTCGTGGCTCCGGCATGAGACGCGAGTTCAAGCGCGCCGGTGATGTTTGGCAAGGGTCTTGTCGACTCGCCATTCGCGATGCCGGATTCTCTTTCTCGTCGGGTGAAAACTGGCCGCCGAACATCCCCCGCGATTGCGAGAACTTGCTGAACTTCTCTCGGTACTCGGCGTCGGCTGCGATTCGCGTGAACAATTCCACCCATAAACGCCCGTTGTCCGATGCCGGATCGGCGCCCGCTTCGCGCATCGGGTCAAGGGGGCTCGCCGCAAGCCGGGCTCGACGTGACACCTTGACGGGATGTTCGTGACGCTGCGCGGTGAGCCCTGGCTGCTATGGCGTGCAGTCGATGAGCACGGCATTGACCTCGACATCCTGCTTCAGAATCGCCGCGACAAGACTGCGGCCAAACGCTTCTTCCAACGGGTGTTAGCGGGCTGCACTGCAGTGCCGAAGAAAATCGTCACCAACCAGTTGCGGAGCTATCCGGCCGCGAAAGCTGAGATCCAGTCCCAGCTTCGTGTGGAACGGCGTCGCGATGGGACCCGGACTGACGGCGTTGACGCGGATGCCTCGCGGCGCGTCGTTTGAGCTTGTACTCAACGGAGACTCCTTGCAGCGTGTCAGGTCGTTGTAGGTTGCGATGTGGGAGTCGCGGTGGTCGCGCTGCAAAATCGAGCCGGAGCCGCTCAGGTTCGAGTGCCTCTTCGCAAAAGAAAACAGGGGCATGCGCGCTCACGCTACCATGCGCATGCTGCTCCACGAACCCAGATCGGCAGGCGACAGCGACGGGGAGAACAGGAAACCCTGTAACTCGTCGCAACCGATGTTGCGCAGGATCTGCGCCTGATGCTCGCTCTCAACCCCCTCCGCGACCACTCGTAACCCGAGTTCGTGCCCGAGTTCGATGATCGCGCGAATGATCGCGAGATCGGCCGGCGCGTCGAGCATGTCTTTCACGAACGCCCGGTCGATCTTGAGGCGATCCAGCGGAAACCGGTTCAGATAGCTGAGGCTCGAGTAACCGACGCCGAAATCGTCGAGCGATAGCTTGATGCCAAGCTTGCGGATGCCGGCCACCGTCGATTCATAATGCTCCGCGCTATCCATCAGCACCGTCTCGGTGATCTCGAGTTCGAGCCGTTCGGGGGCGACGCGATTGCGCTCGAGACTGGTTGCGAGCATGCCGATCAGGTTCGGGTCGCGCAACTGGATCGCGGACACGTTGATCGACACGCGTAGCGGGGCGAGGCCTTCGTCGTTCCACTCCGCAATCTGGCGGCACGCTTGTTCTATCACCCACGCGCCCATCGAGATGATCAGCCGGCTTTCTTCCGCGATCGGAATAAATTCCGCGGGCGACACCTTGCCGAGCCGCGGGTTGTGCCAGCGCAGCAGCCCTTCCACGGCGACCAGTTCGCCGGTGCGGGCGTCGATGCACGGCTGATACTCCAGCCGGAACTCGTCCATCGCAATCGCGTTGCGCAAAGACGCCTCAAGCTGCGCCCGGTGAAGCGCGCGTTCGGCCATGTCAGGGGTGAAGAACTTGACGAGGTTGCGGCCAGCGCCTTTGGCCTGATACATGGCGGCATCGGCATTCTGCATCAGCGTCTCGATGTCCTCGCCATCGTCGGGGAACAGCGCGACGCCGACACTGCACGACACCGGCAGCGCCATGCCATCGAGTTCATGCGGTTGACGCATCAGCGGCAGCAGACGGTCCTCGATGGTGCGGCCGACCTCGGCCGCGCCGCTGACGCCGTTGAGGATGATCGTGAACTCGTCGCCGCTGAGGCGGCTCACGGTATCGTCGGCGCGCACGGCCCGAACGAGACGCCTCGACACCGAGCGCAACAGGCTGTCGCCAATGTGATGACCCAGCGAATCGTTGACGTGCTTGAAACGGTCCAGATCGATGAACAGCACGGCGACGCGGTGATCCGCGACGCGGGCGTGATCGAGTACCGCACGCAGGCGCTTCATGAACAGCGCGCGGTTCGGTAATTCGGTCAGGAGGTCATGTTCGGCGAGGAACTGAATGCGAGCTTCGCTCTTCTTTCGATCGGTGATGTCGATCAACGTGCAGATGTAGTGCGAAAGGCTCGCGCGCCGGTCGCGCACGGCGCTAATCATCAGCCACGCCGGGTAATCGCTCCCCGCGCGCCGCCGCACGTTTGCTTCGCCATGCCACGCGCTCTGACGATCCACCGAATCGATCACGGCCGCGAGCAGGTCGCCCTGCACGTGCGCGCCGCTAAGGAAGGCGGGCTCCTTACCTGCGACATCGTCGGCGCGATAGCCGGTGGCCCGATAGAACGACGCGTTCGCGGTCACGAGGCGTCGCTGTGCGTCGAGAATCAGAATGGCTTCCGACGATGCCTCGAACACCTTGCCCCACAATTCGAGGCGCTGCTCCATCGACTTGATCTGGTTGATCGGTGTGAATGCGGTCAATACCGCATCACGTCCCTGAAAGGCGAGTCTTCGCGCCGACAGCATCGCCCAGCTGGGTTCGTTGCTGGCTTTCCAGCGCACCTCGAATTCGTCGACGGCATCGCGGTCCGACAGTTGCTGGAAAAAGCGCGCCCGGACCTCGGAGTCGAGCCCGTAGCCCCACGGGTCGACCGTGCAGCCGTTGAGCCACGCAAGTGCCGGGCGGTTCGCATGCAACACCTCATGGCCCGGGATCGCCGTGACCACCATCGGCACGGGCGTCGCCTCCACCAGCGCGTATTGGGCGGCGGACGCGCGAGCCGTTGCCGCGAGCTCCTTCTGTATGTCGCGTTCGCGGCCGAGCTGCGCGAGCATGTCGTTAAAGCCGCGCACGAGTCGGCCAATCTCATCCTGACTGTGCCAGTCTGCACGCAATGAGTGGTCGCCGGTCCGGCGCACGGTATCCATCACGCGCGCGAGCTCGCGCAGCGGTCGGGAGATTTGCTGGGCGACCGCATATACCATGCTCAGGATCGCGCACAGCAAGAACAGGGCAGTGCCAAGGTGCAGCCACATGCGTTCAAAAAGGCCGCGCACGCGCTCATGCAGCAGCCGTTCGAGCTGACTGCTGGTGATGCTCCATGCGTCGCTGACGCTTATCACCACGCGCTGTTGGGCGGCATCGAGCGTCGCGAGTTCGGGCACGTCGCCACCGGCGTCGACCGCTGCGCCGGCCACGCGCCGATATGAATCGATGGCGGCGAGCAGTCGTTCTATAGACGGACCGATCGTGCGGGTCAGCGTGCCGTTCGCGGCCGAGGCCTCCGCGTAGTCCGAACGCAGACCCTGTAAAACCGCATCGAGTTGCCCTTCGAGTACCAGGTAGCGGGTGCGCATCTCGTCGCGGCCCATCGGCACAGTGCGCGATTTCGCACCGGCGTCGTGGAGATGACGGCCTATCCGGTCGACGTCGCTGAGCAGTTCCGGATAGCGCAGAATCGACAGAGACATTGCATAGTAGCTGTCGAGGTCGGGGTCCAGAATCAGGTTCGACTGGTTACCGACCCGTGTCACCAGTGCACGGGTCGCTTCGAGTCCACCGTCGAGCGTCGCGGCATCCGCATGCGGCGACGCGCTGGCGAGGAGCGCGTCGCGTACCCGTTGATTGAGTGCCGCACTTTGCATGTGCTCCCCGAACCTGCGCTCTGCGTCGGCGAGCTTGCCGGCGGTCTGCTGCAATTGCGCCGCGCTTTGCTGGCGCCCGGCCCCGGCGAGTGCGAAACCGGTCAGCGCGTCTTGCGCGGCCGCGATATACGCGTTGCCGACCAACTCCTTGTCGGAGAAGTCGATCGCGATGTACTTTTCGTGGATCAGAATGCCGCTAATGAACACCACCGCGCTCAGGTCGAGCAGATAGATCAGCAGCAGCTTGCGGCCTACGCGCAGACGTCCGAGCAGGTGGACGAGCAGATTGCGTTTCATGGCCGCGGTTGCCGGGTTGGAAAGCTGTCGCGCGGGGTGCGGTAGGCGAGGCGTGTCACTGCGTTTCTCCGGTGCAGAAGCGTCGGACCCGAGCGGGTCCGACGGCGGGAGAGAAGGTCCCTGATCACGCTATCGACTGGTCAAAAAACTTCTTTAGCTTTTACTTAAAATGCCCTGCGGCGGTGCCGGAAATGCGACACACCGGTGCGCAAATGATCGCTGCATGTGCACGCGCGCCGGGATCCTGTCGAGCAGAAGGGATCGAGTCGCCGGGACAGGTGTGGTGCCGGCATTGCTCACTTGCCGAGACTGACGCGGCACGAAAGCAGGTTAGCGTTTGACTATCGATGCCTTCGGATGCGCGTAAAAACTTCCTTGAAATAGTGGCCTTGGCGGCCGACGGTTGCGAGCAAGCGATGAGCGACTGGCCCGGCACCGAACGGGCTTGCGATGACCGGCAAACGTCGGCGCTGGACCTACACGCGTGGCACTGCCCACGCTCAGCTTCCACGTGGATCAGCAGTTGTGATCCCGGCGTTCCGGCCAGATTGGCGCGAACATTTGCCTATCTGGTGGGCATCCTGGGACCTGCTGGCAACCGTATTACGTCGATGCGGCCCGGCAAGTCACCCGCAACCTCGTCTTCGTTGTACGTGAAATAGACAAGCGAGTGACGTTCAGCGTCCAGTACCCGGATTATATGGAGCGAGTCGAAGGCTGGATCTGACTCGGCCGTGAATACCTGCGCCTGCTTGGGAACAGTTTCGGCAATGCGGATGTTGCCGGTCTGATGGCAGGAAGCAGTTTGGTCTGCCCCATGGGTAACGCGTCCGCTTCCCAGTGCGCCGTCGGACTGCGACTCCGATACGTAGCAGGTCACGCCGCTTACGAGAGGATCTTCGTAAGCGGAAATGGCGATGTAAGAACCATATCGCTGGGTATGCGTTTCGATCGTCGCCAGATCCCTGGCTACGACAACGGAGGACACAAATATCAGAAGTGCACCCGGGATGCCCCACCGCCCTGGAATCAGCTTGATCACCATCCACCTCCGGGTATCCGACAGTCAGATCTTCGGCCGAGCAGCACCGCAATAAGGATCGCTGACTTCAGGCTATTTCACCCGGAAGTCCGCTGCTTGATGTACGTCAACGCCTGCGAGTTCGCCTGGCGTCATTCTGAAAGTGGATACGTTGCCCGCGCTGGGCATCTGGCGGCAGCGGTTTGACCGCGCCTGGTCGAGGCGCCAAAAAACCACAGCTTCGGTCGCCTGCTTTGCCGAAAGTTCACATATCGAGAATTGCCATGTTCAGGAACGCCCGTCTTTCCCAGCTTCTTTCCCTGTTTCTACTTTTCCTTGTCTGCATCTGTGCAAACAGTCCTGCGCTCGCACAATCGGTACCGCAACCTGCTTCGAAAAACGGCGTCTCCTACATAACCGGCGGTGTGGGCGAAGACGAAGTTCAGGCATTTCGCGCCGCAGCGTCGAGCTACAACCTTCGCATGACGTTCGCGTCGAAGACAGGCAACTATCTGTCCGACATCGACGTAACGATCACGTCGGGCGCCGGGCGACCCGTCCTGTCCGTTCGTACAGAGGGCCCGTTCCTGTTTGTCCGGCTACCGGCAGGGCGCTACCAGATTGGAGCGCAAACGCGTCACGTCACGGAAACCAGAAAGATCCAGGTGCCCGCACATGGTGGCGCCGATTTACGTTTCTACTGGGAAGATCCGGATCGTCACGGAGTCCTGCGCATCTGTAGAAGCTGTCCGAATGCGGCTCGTCCATAAGCGTTCCTAAGCGTCCCATTCCGTTACTCAATCTGCTTACTGATCGGCGCCACAATGCAGACGAGTTCCGTTCAATCCGTTCCGGACATAAGCTCTGGCCACATCGGATCGGCACCGCCGCTCGCGCACGCCGAGAGGAAGCGTGGACTGTCGAGCCGGCAGGTGGAGGAGTCGCGCGCCCGCTTCGGTCGAAACATCGTGGACTCAAAGGTTCGCCGCACCTGGTGGCAAACGCTGGGAGAGGGGCTCCGTGAGCCCATGTTTCTTCTACTCCTCGGCGCAACCGGCATCTATTTTCTGCTTGGAGATGTGTCGGAGGCGCTCGCGCTTCTCGCGTTTGTCGCCGCAATTGTCTTTCTGACGGTCTTTCAAAGCCATCGTACGGCGCGGGTGCTCGACTCTCTTCGCGAGCTGTCCGCGCCCCGTGCGCAAGTACTGCGGGACGGGCAGCGGCAACTCGTTGCCGCCGCCGAACTGGTGCCGGGCGACCTGGTTTTCGTCCGGGAAGGCGCGCGTGTGCCGGCCGACGGTTCAGTGACGGAGGCTCACGAACTGAGCGTAGACGAGTCGCTACTGACAGGCGAGTCCGTTTCGGTGAGCAAGTCCGTGGCACGAGCCGATGCACGTGCAGAGGAGGATCCTGGCGGACAGCTTATTTTCGGGTCGATGGTGGTGCAGGGTCAGGGGCAGATGATCGTGACGGCGACGGGGGCGAATACGAAGCTTGGTCGCATTGGCAAGTCGTTGACCGGCATTACGGAAGCCCGCTCGCCGCTGCAACTGGAAACGAGAACCTTCGTCAATCGCTTTACGTTGGCCGCGATCATACTGTGTCTGCTGCTCGTCGTGGCCTATCGCTTGCGCTCCGGGGAATGGCTTCCGGGCGTGCTCGCGGGAATCACGCTGGCCATGGGGATTCTTCCCGAAGAGATTCCGGTGATACTGACCGTTTTCATGGCACTTGGGGCTCGCCGAATCGCCAGTGAAGGCGTGCTGACACGCCGTATGAGCGCCATCGAAACGCTCGGCCAGACCTCGGTGCTGTGCGTCGACAAGACGGGCACATTGACGCAAAACCGCATGTCCGTGCGCGTGCTGTCTGCGCAAGGAAAACGGCAGGTCATCGATCCGACGACGCAACGGATCGACGAGGCGTATCACGAACTCATCGAGTATCTGGTGCTCGCCAGCGAAATCGAACCGATCGATCCAATGGAGCGGGCATTTCACGAAACAGGCCGGGTTGAACTCGCCGGCACCGGACGGCTCCACGACGACTGGTCCCTGGTTCATGAATACGCGCTGACACCGGAATTGCCGGCCATGTCCCACGCATGGCACGCGCCTGAACTCGATCATCACGCCGTGGCCTGCAAGGGCGCGCCAGAAGCGGTCTGTGCCTTGTGTCGTCTGGACGAACGGGATACGCAGACTGTTCTTGATGAGGCGGCGCAAATGGCGTCGGGTGGACTGCGGGTGCTTGGGGTGGCCAAGGCACGGCACTCACATTCCGGCTGGCCGGAAAAGCAGCACGACTTCGAGTTCTCTTTCGTAGGGCTGGCCGGGTTGCTGGATCCGGTCCGGCCAGAGGCCGCGGGCGCTATCGCCGCATGCCAGGCCGCCGGCATCCGTGTGGTGATGATTACCGGCGATTATCCGTCGACGGCGCGGGCTATTGCGACTGAAGTCGGTATCGACGGCACGCGGATCGTGACTGGCCAGGAAGTGGCTGCGATGAATGACGCGCGGCTTCGCGAGGCCATAACGAACGTGGACGTGTTTGCACGTGTCAAGCCAGAGCAAAAATTGCGGCTCGTCAATGCGTTCAGGGAAAGTGATCAGGTGGTGGCGATGACGGGCGACGGTGTAAACGACGCGCCCGCGCTTAAGGCGGCGCACATCGGCATTGCGATGGGACTGCGCGGCGCCGAAGTCGCGCGCGAGGTGGCATCGCTGGTCTTGCTGCGTGACGACTTCGCGCCGATCGTGTCGGCGATCCGACTAGGAAGACATATTTACGTCAATCTCCTGCAGGCAATCAGCTATACGGTCGCTGTTCATATTCCGATGATCGCCGCAGCCATGATTCCGGTTTTCGTCGGCTGGCCTCCGTTGCTCGCGCCCGTTCATATCGTCTTTCTCGAGCTGATTATCAACCCCGTCTGCTCGATCGTGTTCGAGAACGAGCCGGAACGCGAGAACCTGATGCATATGCCACCGCGCCGTGCCGGCGCGCGTCTTCTGTCGAACAGCACATTGGGAAAAGCGGCAATGGCGGGCGCGTTAGCCGCCATGCTGATGCTCGGTCTGTATGCAGCCTTGCTGAGCCTCAGCTACGACCTTACTTTCTCACGCACAGTGTCGTTCATGGCGCTCGTGGCGTGTAATGTGGCTTTGATCTTCGTGATCCGCTTACTTCCTCAGCCGCGGGCCTATGCACGCGCACGACAGCGGAATCGCTACCTCTGGGTTGTACTAGGTGTCGTTGGCACGGGGCTTCTGCTTCTCATGACCGTACCCGCCCTGGCGCGGCTGTTCGGACTGGTCGCGTTGCTAAGCGCCTGAAGCCGCAGATAGAAGGAAAACCGGAGATGTTTCTGTGATCATGATGGCGCTACTCTTCGCAGCCATTTTGCTGCTCAACGTCATTCCGGCCTTCGCCCCTCCCACGTGGATGGCGATGTCGTGGATAGGATTCAACCAGCCAGATCAGAACCCCTTGCTGCTTGCCGTAATTGCCGCCTGTGCGGCCACGATGGGGCGTCTGATTCTTGCGCGATGTTCCACATGGCTCGTACGCGGTCATCTAATGCGTGAGGCCGACCGGCAAAACATTGATGTCGTGAAGGTCTGGCTGGAAAAGAGGAAAGCGGTGACTGCCGGTGCGCTGCTGCTGTATGCATTCAGTCCATTTCCATCGAACTATCTGTTCATCGCATACGGGCTTACGAGGCTAAGACTGTGGTTAATCGGCGTGCCTTTCTTCTTCGGACGCCTCGCGAGCTACGCGGTCTGGACACATTTCGCACAGGTCGCACACTCGTATCTGGACCCGGAACTGGATCTCGATGGAGGATACCTGGGAGCCTACTTCGTTCTCACCCAGTTGGCACTCCTGTCCCTCGTCTTCGTCGTGGTGCGGATCGACTGGAGCGTTGCACTTAGCGAGCACAGGCTCCGCTTCAGGCGCCCCAAGCGGGGCAAAAATGCCCATACTTGACTAGCGCCGCTGAACTGTCGCTTGCATCACCCAGGCGGGCGCATGGAGTCCCAGGGGCAGATCAGCTTGTATCCCCGGTAAATCGAACAGCACGATCGACGACGTAGACGGCTCTGCTGCGCACGAACTAAAGGCGTCTCGGCTCAATAACTCGATTGCATATGTGCATCGGTTGGGCGCGTTGAAGGACGCTTTCACGCGCTAGAGGATTATTGATGTACCTCAATGTCGCGGTATCTGTCTGATCTACTCTGAGATGGAAGGACAGTTTCGCCGCTTATGCCCTCAACTATTTGGCAGTAGGCGGACCGCAGCGGATGAGCGCGGAGATAGTCAGATATGGCAATCGCCGCTGATTATGCGAGACCGGCAATGTACGCCAGGCGGAGCACTATTCCCGCAGGCAAGTCGCAGGAGGAGTATCGCGATGAATATCGACTCACTCGAACGGGCGCTTGCATCCGGCGCAGAGCCCTTGAAGTTGCAGAAACTCATCGCACTCGGTATCGCGATCGCACTTCGCGAGGACACATGTATCGCCCATCATGTGGCGGATGCCATAAGTGCAGGCGCAACGAGCAGCGAACTTTTCGACGCGGTGAACGTTGCGGTAGCCATAGGTGGCGGCCCAACGGCTTCTTACGGTCGCCGCCTGCGTCAGGCTACTAGGCAAATTGAAGCCGGTGAATATCTACTGGAACCGGCTGTTCCCGTCGCTGTACGTTCATGACTTGTTGAAGTCGCGTCGTTGTTGCTGACTGAGGGATATGGAGAGACCTGAGTTGCCGAGCAGCTGCCCAATGAACGCAAGAGGTGATGGTCGGCGATGATCTCGCAAGAACACGCGAAATGATGAGGCGGGACACTTTGGTCGGCCCCATCTTGTCTGTGCACGCCTGAACGGGCAATCCAATGGTTACTCCCCTGTAGAGTCGCCGCTCTGGTTGCCGTCCTGGGACCCTGTTGTCACTGGTGTTGTCGAGGTGAGACGGACAATTGACGAGTTTGAACATGCGTACGGCGTAAGCAACTGGAGAGTGGTTGAAGACGGCTACGAAATCATAAGCGAAGTACATGGAGACGTATGAGACAGAATGCTCCACATTGGGCAACTACGTTGCGATTGGTTGCGCAGTTGCGAACCAACGCATTGCATGTGATCTACTCCCGCATTAATCGGCGCGTGGTCTGCCTGACGCTGGGCAACGAGCCGCGCTTCAATTGTTTGATTGCTTTCTCGTCGGGTATCTACAGCAGAGGAGATTGAAATGTCTGCATGGGGGCGGCGAGGCGCCGTTGAGGTGATTCTGAGAGAGCATGAGCAGTTGGCGACTGTGAACCGGGGAATGCAGGAGTTCGTCAGCACGCTGGAAATAGGGAGTGGTACACAGGACCTCGTCATACTCCGAGCCATGCTTTATTACATCCGCGAATATCCGCAGCAGGTTCATCATCCGAAAGAGGATCGGTTCCTTTTTGTCCGGTTGCGGGAACGTACGCATGAACTCGATGAGGTCATCGACAAACTCGAAGGCCAACATGTTCAGGGTGATATACAGGTACGGAAACTGGAACACGCGCTGACTCGTTACGAGTTGGGCGGAGGCACTACGTGCGCGTCGCTCAAGTGTCTGGTGGATGAGTACGCAAATTTCTCGTCTGATCACAGGCGAATGGAGGAAGATCTGATCTTGCCCGCTGCCCGGCGATTTCTCACGAAAGATGACTGGGACGAACTCGACGCTGCGTTCGGTGCGAACCGCGACCCGTTTGACGGAGTCAAGCTTGAAGAAGATTTGGATAAGCTGTTCAATATGATTGTCACGACTGTGCCACGGTAGCGATTCACCCCCCGCGGTTCTTGTGGTGCCAATCCAAAGCGGGCCGGACTTCTGGCAGTCAATAGCGCAAATACTTTTCCCGCAACGGTGCGAAGGCGTTATTCTCAGCCGTCGCGATACGCTCGATCTGATCGAGGCTTGCCCCATCGCGCAGTGCCTGCCACACTGCGCCCGAACCGATTGCATCGCGTGTGGCGTCTACATCGAAGCGCCCGGGGTAAAGCGCGTGCAGTGCTACGGCCAGACCGAGACCCAGACGTCCGACGCCCGCTGCCGAAGCGTTCGCGTCACGCACGATCCGCACACCGTGGCATAAGCGGCCGCGCCACGTCGACTCGGTTGGCACGAAGTCGACGGCTTCGAAACGTGCCCCCAGGTGGAGCGCATTCAGTGCGGTCGCAAGCTCCGCTGCGTTGATCCATGGCGCGCCGACCACTTCGAACGGCATGGGCGTGCCGCGGCCTACGCTGACATTGGCGGCTTCGATCATCGCGACTTCCGGATATCGGTCAACTTGCGCGAGTGTCCGCAGATTGGGCGACAGTGGCACCCAACCTAATCCCGTATCTGCAAAACGCATCGAGCGCTGATAATTGATCATGAGGACGACGCGCAGATCGGCGCCGACTTGGTGCTCGCGATTGAAGAGCGCCGCCAGCTCGCCGACCGTTAGTCCTGGCTGAAGCGGGAGCGCAAAGTAACCGGTGAAGGATTCATGGCCTTCGTCGAGCACCGGACCGCCGAAACGGTCTGCGCCCAGAGGATTCGGACGATCGAGCACGAACAGCGGAATGCCTCGAGCGGCCGCGGCTTCGAGCGCGTAGCCGAGTGTGGTTTCGTAGGTGAAAAAGCGCACGCCCGCATCCTGAATGTCGAAGACAAGCGCGTCGATGCCTTCAAGTGAAGCTGCGGGGAAAGAGCGCATGCTGCCGTAGAGACTGTGCACAACCAGGCCGGTCGCCGGATCGAGTGAATCGCCGATGGGTTCGTCAACGTCGGAGTTCAGGCCGTGCTCCGGCGAGAAAAGGGCCGCGAGTGTCACCCCTGGTGCGCGAGCGAGCACGTCGATTGTGCGCCTGCCTGTCGCGTCGAAGCCCGTACGGTTAGTCACAAGACCGATGCGTAGGCCGGTCAGGGGTGCGAACTGCCGGTCCTCGAGCACGTCGAGGCCACTTTTCACAGGCCCCGTGGCAGTCGGCAACTGACTTGCGGCGGCTATGGCGGGTGCGGCGGCGGGTAACACTGCACGAATGTCGGCCGGTGTGAGTGGGGGCGCCTGACTGGCCATCACGGCGATGATCTGCGCGCGCAGTGGCCCCGCGTCGCCTTTGTCGTCTGGGTGAACGCGGTTCGTGAGAATCACGGCGAAACGGCGCGTGATGAAATCCACCCAGATTCCGGTGCCGGTGTAGCCGGTATGTTCAATCGCGCCCACAGGTGGTAGCCGGTCGCGGTCCGACACTAGCGGACTCGTCAGCGCCCAGCCAAGACCGCGCCAGGGCGTGGCCGATAACGGTGACGCGGCAACCGCCAATGTGGCGATAGTCGACGCAGAGAGAATGCGTACCGGCGGCGTTGCCGTACTGAGGCCGCCATTGAGCAGCATCTGGGCGAAACGGGCGAGATCCCCGGCCGTTGAAAAGAGCCCCGCGTTGCCGGCGACGCCCTGCATCCACGTGGCCAGCGGATCATGCACTTTACCGCGGCGGCCCGCCGTGGTGGCGGCGCTGCGCGCCGCGTGTTCCGGGTCGGGACGGAAGCCGGTGTCCCGCATGCCGAGTGGAACGAAGATGTGCTCGGCGCAATATATATCAAGCGGCTGATGCGTTATTCGTTCGACAAGCTCGCCGAGCACAGCGAAGTTCAGATCGCTGTAAATCACACGCTCACCAGGCGCTGCGTATAGCCGCTGCTGCGCGATCTCGTTCAGCACGCCCACACGTCCATCGCTGGCAGGCCGCGATTTCAGATCCGCCTGCAGGCCGGAAGTATGCGCGAGCAACTGCCGCACCGTCACCGCCTGCTTGCCGCGCGCGGCGAACTCCGGCCAGTAGCGCATGACGGGCGCATCGAGTTGTATGCGCCCCGCGTCGACCAGCTGCATGATTGCCGTCGTGGTCGCGATTACTTTGGTCAATGAGGCAAGATCGAACACCGTGTCGACGGTCATCGCCTCCTGATGCGGCTCGATCATGCGCCGGCCGAAAGCCTGGCGATATTGAACTTCGTTTGCGTCACCCGTTATTACCACTGCGCCAGGCAGACGGCCTGCTTCGATCTGCCCCGTGACGATGCGCGCAAATTCAGCGCGTGTTCGAGCGTCTGGCGGTGCGGCCCGCGTGTCGGCCACCGGATGCAGCAGTGCGATTGCCACCACCACATGCACGATGGCCCGCAGTGGCCGGCCTCTCATTGCGGAAGATCTGCAGGGTCGTAGCGATTGCGCGGGTTCCATAGCATCCATCCGTCGCTGCCGACGGCATCAGCGGCAGCGGTCTGCGCGCGGATTTGCGCGGCGTCGAATTCCCGGTGGTCGAACGCATAGTCGCGGAATGCCTGCAACCATGGGCGAAACCGCACGCCTGGCAAGTGCGTGCGCCGCACTGCCTCGGCAAGCGAGCGGCGCACAATCTGGCCGGGATCCGTTACTGGATTGGTACAGCCCGGCAGTCCCCACGTGAAGCCGGAGGGATATAGCATCGGCGAGATGTAGTCGAGCGGTGCGCCGAGCAGCTCGATCTGTTGCCCGATCGCGGTGTCGTCCAGGTTCCAGCAGACGTAGCCGAAGATATCCGCCGCGACAAAGACGTTGTAGGGCGCGAGGCGCGCTCGTGCCGCCTGCAAAAAACCTACGATCGCCGCTGTGCGATTGACTCGCGTGTTGGCTTGAGAGAAGTGAAGGCCGCTTGCATCGGGAAAGCGGACATAGTCGAACTGGATTTCGTCGAAGCCCATTTTTGCGGCTTCCTCAGCGACGTCGAGATTGTGCTGCCACACCTCGCGCGAAAAAGGATCGAGCCACTGCAAATGCTCGCGGTCGCGCCACGGTTGACCGCCCGCATCGCGCACGGTCCAGGCCGGATGAGCATCGGCAAGCGGGTCGTCCTTGAACACGACGATCCGTGCAATCAGGTAAAGATGCCGGCGATGAAACTCGGCGAGAAGTGCCGGGAAGTCCCGCACCAATGGCTCGCGGCGAGGTAGCCGCGCCGAAGCGCCGGCCGCGTCGCGGGCGGCGCTGTGATAAGGCGTGAGACCACGGTCGCCCTTGACGTCGATCACCAGTGCGTTGATCGGCGTGGTTTGCGTAAGCGCGAGCGCCTCCTCGCGCAACGTCGGGCTTGCGACGCCATATACCGACAGGTACACGGCTTTGGGGCGAAACGGCGTGAGCTTGAGCGTCAACGGCGTCTCGCCGGTCACATCGGCTTGCGTGCGCAGATAGCCGGGCGCCCGGGCGCCGACGCTGGAGACGGACGAGTCGAACTCGAACTGCCCGTCGACATCGGCTTGCTGTACGCCGGCAGTCGTTGTAACGAGCGCGTGCGCTACGGGTTTGGCGGTGGCCGCGTCGATCACGATGCCCGTTGCGGCGCCGGCCGTCACGCCCGTCGACAGAATGGTCAGCGCGACAGCGACATGGCGCAGGAAGGGAAGTGTGCGCATTATCGGTCGCCACCGCTATCCGAGCTCAATCCGGGCTGTGGCGACGGCTCGCCGAGCAGATGCGCGAGACCTGTGACACCGTAAGAATCGACCATCAGGAAGCGCGGCAACGCGAGCATGCGCGAGTGCCGATAAACGCTGCCCGGTTCCAGTGAAAAAGCGGCTATATAGCCCTCTCCGGCAGCCAGAGCCATCAGTTCGTCGTCGCAAATGCCGAATGGCCAGGCCAGCAGGTCGACCCGGCCGCCGACCTCCGCTTCGATGCGCTGCCGCGACAGGTCGAGCTGTGACCGCACGAAATGCTGGAAGTCGGCGGCCGAGCGATGGCGCCGTTCGATATTGAAATTGGGATGCCAGTATGTGTGCGACTGGACGTCGAATAGACCGGTCTGCTTAAGCTTGCGCACCTGATCCCACGTGAGCGCATACGAAGCGTTCGAAATCGCAGAAGGGTAGATGAAGAGCGTGATTGGCAGATGCTCCTGCTGCGCAATCGGCAGAAGCTCGTTGAAGACGGACTGGTGGCCGTCGTCGACAGTCAGGACAATCGGCCGCGGCGGCAGTTTTGTGGAAGGATCGGTCAACCAGCTCACGACTTGCCGCAGCGGTACCACCTGATAACCGCGCTCACGCAGAAATCGCAACTGTGCATTGAACGTCGAGACGCGCACGGTCATGGAATCGTTCACGGAGGAGGCGAAGCGGTGGTAGACGAGTATGGGAACCCGTTGAGGCGGCGTCTGCGCGTGCACACCAAATGTGAATGCCAGCCAGGATAGGCCGGCCAACAGTATGCCGATGCATCGACTGCGCAAGCAGGTGCGGCGGCCGGTGAAAGTGAGCAGCATGAAACTCCCTTGTGATGGCTGGTGCGCTTTGCTGTCCTCTGAATCAAATTCACATGCTCGACCCAGCATAGAGGCGAACACCGATCGCCAATTGATCCCCGTCAAGCGCATGGGATACGGATCGCCTGGATTGCGCAACCGCAGGCAGACTTTCAGGAAGTCGGATGAAATTTGATTGCGCGCAGGCTTGAGTTGCATCAACTCTTTCTGGGCATTGAGCGCCATGCTATGAATGCGCTGCGCGTCCCCGCACGGTGTCTAGACGCCGCAGCGATTGCCGCGTCATGTCTCGCCGCGCAGTGCGGGTGCAGGCATTGACCGGGCGAATGCAACTTTCAGATGGAGGTCGATCATGAACAGTCCACACGCCGGCGGCGACGCGAGATGCGCTATCGGACGAGTCTTCCTCGCCGTCGACAATTCACCGGAATCGGCGCGTGCGGCGGCCTATGTGCGCCACATGACGCTGCCCGGCGCCCGGATCCGGATTGCAAGCGTGGCGGAAAACCCTCGCGTGATGCTACCGCTTACGTCGGCGACGGATGCCGAGTTGCAGCTTGCGCGCGACGAACTTGCCCGCGATGCCGGCGAAGCCGTGGCACGCGCGAGAGCGCTGTTCGCGGACGCCGGGATCGAGGTGGAGTCGGGCGTGATCGAGATCTCGAGGCAAGGCGGCTACACCGCCAATGCGTTGATCGATGCCGCGGCCGAATGGAAGGCTGACCTGCTCGTAGTGGGAGCGCGTCAGCATCACGGCATGCTGCGCTGGATCGAAGGAACCGTCTCGGAATTTGTCACGACTGCGGCGCCGTGTTCGATCCTCGTTGTGCCTGCCAGCTACGAGGCTGAGATCCAGCTATCGCCGCGCCGGATGCTGTTCGCGCTGGACGGAAGCGCCGCCTCACTAGATGCTTTGCACTTCGGACTGCAACTGGCAACGCCGGAGTGCCACCTCCGCGCGATCTACGTAATAGACCGTGGCGCCCGCCTGACTGATCTCGCGCCGATGCGTGACATCGTGGAAGCCTTTGTGGAAGAAGGGAACGTGGTCCTGGCTGCGGCAGCACGGGTGTTTGCCGACTTGCCCAATGCCTCGGAGACCGCGTTCGTCGAAACAGCAAAATCGCGCGACGACGTATCCCACGCGATCGTCCGTGATGCCCGGCAATGGGGCGCCGACCTCATCGTGGTCGGCACCCACGGGCGACGCGGCGTCGCACGCTGGCTCCTCGGCAGCGTGGCGGCCCGCACCGCGCGCATCGTTCACACGCCGCTGCTGATGGCGCGGCCGGTACCCGAGGCTTGAACTGGCGACTATCCGTCGACGGCGCGAGCCATCGAGGTCGAGGTCGGGACCGAGGCGACGCACGCAAATGACCTGCGTATAGAATCCATCCGGTTGGTATTGCAACGCCATTGCGCCAATAAATAAGAGGAAGGAAGCATGTCAATCGATGTTGCGAGTTTCACGCCGGGTTGGTCGCTGGCCGGCGGCATGATGATCGGCGCCGCGGCTGCGGTGCTTGTCCTGTTCAATGGACGTATCGCCGGCATCAGCGGCATTCTCGGCGGCCTGCTGGGCACGCCACGGAACGACGCGGGATGGCGGCTTGCCTTTCTTGCGGGGCTTGTCGGCGCCCCCGTGCTGGCAGGCTTGCTGGGACAATCGATTGTGCCGGATATTCAGGCTGGATGGACCGAAACACTCATTGCAGGAGCGCTGGTCGGTATCGGGACCCGCTACGGGAACGGTTGTACGAGCGGCCACGGCGTCTGTGGAATTTCGCGTGGGTCGATCCGTTCTCTCTGTGCCACGGCGACATTCATGGCAAGCGGTTTTCTGACCGTGTTCGTCACGCGACATCTGCTGGGGGGCTGAAGTGCGTCTGCTCACAGCGTTAGTTTCGGGACTGTTGTTTGGCATCGGCTTGATGGTTTCCGGCATGGCCAATCCCGCGAAAGTACTGGGATTTCTCGATATAGCCGGACATTGGGATCCGTCACTTGCATTCGTGATGGTTGGTGCAATAGGCGTCGCTTCGATCGCGTTCCTGTTTGCAAAACGCCGCAAGAAGTCGCTGCTGGGCTCACCCATGGTGATTCCGCCCGCCAGCGGCGTCACGTGGCGACTGGTGCTGGGAAGCGCGGTGTTCGGCGTGGGTTGGGGCCTCGCTGGGTTCTGTCCCGGGCCCGCCCTGGTTGCACTCGGCGCCGGCTTCCTCAAGGCGTGGGGATTCGTGGCGGCGATGCTTGCGGGCATGGCGGTGTTCGAGTTACTCGAGTACGCCAGGCTGCGCCTCAAGCAAGCGTGATAGTGCCGTTGGGTGGCTGTGGTTTGGTGTCGCTTTGGCGCCTGCGCACTGTGACGCAAATCGGTGGATCATGCTTAACACTCTCGACGAGAGTCGACGTTTGACGACTCCCCGTGATCGCCATCGATCTGCGCGCTGGCAAGCGCTGTTATCGTCGGAAGCCGGAAAATAGGTGGATTCTCTAGAGACCTCGGGCGATATGCGGTCAATTACTCACCCGGCCCTTCAACGCAATGCTGTGCGGTGTAAGTCCGAACGGCATCGGTCACGGTCTCGAAGAAATGTCGTTCGTCAAATATTTCGGAAAGGCCATAAGCTCGCAGCCGGTCCTTCACCGGGCCTTTCATCTCCGCGAAATACATCGCGATGCCAGTCGCTTCCAACTCGTGATCAAGCCTGGAGAGCATGTCGGCAGCGGTAACGTCAATATCGGTGATCGGCTCCGAGGCAACCACCAACCATTCAGGTCGCGGTGCCGCTTGCGCGATTGCCCGTCGCACGTGCTGGCTGAAAATCTCCGCATTGGCGAAAAAGAGGGGTGCGTCCCAGCGAATCAGAAGGAGGCCGGCGAGCTGTTTCGCGTCAGGGTGCCGCGCAACATCGTGATAACCAGGCCTCCCTTCGATCTTGCCCAAAACGGCGTCGTAAGGGTGCCACGCGCGCCAGACGAATGACAGCAGCGACAGACCGATTGCAATGAAGATGCCCTGTACGACACCGACTGTTAGAACGCCTGCGAAGCAAACCATGGACAGCGCAAACTCGCTGCGGCGCATTCGATAAAGACGTGTCACGTTTGCAAGATCGAAGAGCGAGAGTGCAGCGGAAACAATAACCGCAGCGAGAGCAGCGTTCGGCACGTGCTTGAGCAACGCGGGAGCCGCGATCAACAGAAAGGCGATACAAAGCGCGGACACAACACAGGTCAACTGCGTCTTTGCGCCGGCTGCCTCGGCGACGGGCGTTCGTGACGCACTACTGCAGACTGGGACACCCTGCAACAGACCTGCCGCGATATTGGCGATGCCAAGCGCCACGAGCTCCTGGTCCCGATCGACCTTGTAGGCGCCTCGCAGTGCGAACGCGCGCGACAGCACGCTCATATCGGCGAACGAAACGAGAGCGATAGCGATCGCGGCGCCACTCAACTCCCGTACGTCATGCAACGACACAGCGGGAAGGCGAACCGCCGCCAAACCTTCAGGTAGCCGGCCCACGACAGCGATACCGGCATGGAGGTCCAGTTCCAGCAGCCAGACCGCCACGGTCGCCGCAGCCACGGCAATCAGGGTGCCGGGCAGCGCAGCCGCATACCGTTTGAGCAACACGATCGCCCCCAGGCACGAAACGCCGATGACGCACGCAACCGGGCTTGTCTGCCCGGCGACTACACCCTGGAATACGCTTGTCGCCTCGTCGAGGAACGTGCCGCCAGGAACCGCGAAACCGAGCAACCGCGGAAACTGGCCCGCAAACAACGTGAGAGCGATCCCATTGAGATAGCCGTACTGAATGGGTTTTGACAGAAGATCGCTGACAAAGCTCAGCCTGAGCAGTCCGATCAAGGCACAGCAGATTCCGGACAGAATCGCAAGCATGCCGGCAAGTGCCAGCGCCGAGTCTGGCCGGCCGCCGGCTAGAGGAACGATGGCAGCGGCGATCAGTGCAGTCAGTGCGGAGTCAGGGCCGAGAACGAGGATCCGGCTGGGACCGAAAATCGCGTAGGCGAGCAGAGCGGCGATGCTTGCATATAGGCCGCCGACGCCGGGTAGCCCGGCAGCCTGCGCAAAGCTCAGGCCGGTGGGTACGAGTACGGCGGTCAACACGACGCCCGCGAACAAGTCCTTGACGAACCAGCCGCGTTGATAAGTTCGCAATGTAGCGAGAGCCGGTATCCAGCGCCATACGCCCGGTGAAAGCGAACCGGGGTCACGCGGCGAGAGGGGAAGGCGATTCATATTCGGCACTGTAGTCGGGCATCAGGGCTGGCGTTCGATTGCAAAAGCGCTGCCGGCATGACGTGCAAGGTCCGAAGTCGCGTATCTCACGACAAGACGTCAGCTAGCGGTCGCCTGCTTGCGTGTATCGCGTGCGGGCCACGTCCAACACGCAGCAGAAGCTGTGGTGTCGCGTCCGTTTTCAGCAGCGCCTTGAGTCGCTCGCGCAACGGCTGCACTTCTATCGGCTGGTTTAAATAGGAAGCGGTAAATCCCGCCGATGCCGCGACCAGCAACACGCGCTCGAGCGCCTGCCCCGCTACCACCCACGCCTCGCGGTCGTCGCGCATCGTGGCGATGGCCACCATCAACGGCGAACCTTGCACGAGGTGGTGCGGCATCGCCGGTTGTCCCGCCCCTACGTCGAACACGCGGACAGCCGATGTACCGATCGGCGCCGCGAAATCTAGCAGCAGACCGACAGCGGTACCGTAGGTGGGCATGCCGTCATCGAGTCGCTTCGGATGGATCCAACTGGCGAGTTCGCGCCGAAAACGTGGGTCCGAAAACTGTATCTGGTCGGCATCGGCAATCAGTTGCGCCAATGCCTCGCGCTCGGCCTCGTGTTCCACGCAGCAGGCAATTGCGCCTTCTTCCTCGCACGCGTTGATGAACCGCTCCTGCAATTCGGCGGGCACGGGTTCGTCGGCGAACGGCGCGCGCGTTGTGACGCGCTTTGTCATGGCGTCGAAGAGGTCGTGCAGTTGCGCGTCGTCATGCACGTCGCGCGAGACCCGCACCAACGCCACGACGTCAGGGTCCGCCTCAGACGGAAACAGCGTAATAGCACTGGCCAGTCCGATACGAGACAGCGCGACCCGAAGATTGACCAATGCTGCGCCGCAGCTAATCAGAAGCTCGCGATCGAATGGGTCGACCACGGCGAGCGCGCGCGTACGGTCGGCGCAGACCTGCACCGTGTCGCCGTCGACGATGAATCGCCACGGCTGTGTGTTGTGGCTCGATGGGGCGAGGATCGCGTAGCGCAACGCGAAGTGCAACTGCGCTTGCAGCGGCGTGGTCGCATCGAAGTGCGGTTCGCCGATCTCCCATGCTTCGTTTGGTGCGGAATAGTTCATCTTGACGCCTCCTATCCGGCTGTTGTCGCGAAGACGCGGTCCGTGTCGCCATCGTGTCACGGACCGCCTGTGCGCGCTTGAAGCAGGTCAATTTTTCAGAGGGAGCGATTGATCTGCGAGGCTCCAACACACGTCGCGCTGGGAGAATCATCAGCTCTCTGCTGGCCGCGCAGCGTAGGCACACGCGGCAACAGCGGTCGGGACGTGATTGTCGAGCGCAGACCTCTCCGCCAGTTCGACAGTTTGCTGATAGACCGGCACCGTGCAAGGCCACCCGAGCGTGTCGGCGATCCGACGGCGCAATGCGTCGGCGGCGGCAGGCTCGCCATGCGTAATGTACGTTTGGGTGGGCGCCGGCGACATCGCTGAGAGCCAGTTCAGCGTCTCGCTGTAGTCCGCATGCGCCGACAGGGATGAAATCGTTTCGACATGCGCGCGAATCCGCACGTACTCTCCGTGAATCTTTATCGTCGGCTCGTGCGCGGCAATGGCGGCGCCGCGCGTGCCGGCCGCCTGATAGCCGACGAGCGCAATCGTATTTCGCGGATCGGGCGCATAGAGGCGCAAATGATGCAGCACGCGCCCGCCGGTAGCCATCCCGCTGCCCGCGATGATAACCATCGGACCATGATGCGACGCGATCGCCTTCGATTGATCGACCGTGCGCACCATGATTGCGGCCTTGTCGATCATGGCTGCCTGCGAAACCGTCAGGCGGTGCTCGTTCAAGTGGTGTCTGTACACCTCGGTGACACCGGTGGCCATCGGGCTATCCAGGTACACCGGCACGTTCGCCATGCGCCCGGTCTGCTTCAGGTGCGCGATGTAATAAAGAATTTCCTGAGCGCGCCCCACCGCAAAGCATGGCATGACCACGACACCGCCTCGCGCGAACGTTCGCGCGAATAGTTCAGCCAGTTCCTCCTCGGGATCGGTCGCGGCGTGCAGGCGGTCCCCGTAGGTCGACTCGACGACCAGATAGTCGGCATGCGCGAGCTTCATGGGAGCGCGCATGATCGGATTGCCCGGCCGGCCTAGATCGCCTGAAAAGGCGAGCACCGTATGGCGCCAGCAGAGTACGACGCTGGCAGCGCCCAGAATATGGCCAGCCGGCAGAAAGCGGAAACACAACTCGTCGTTCAGCGGCGTGGGAACATCGAATTCGCGCTGCACGATGAGCCGCAGCGCGCGCTGTGCGTCGTCTAGCGTGTAGAGCGGCAGCGCCGGCTTGTGTTTCGAGAAGCCGTGACGGTTCGCGAAGTCGGCTTCCTCTTCCTGCAAGTGCGCGCTGTCGCGCAGCATGATGTCGCACAGAGCGGCGGTGCCGGGCGTGCAGTAGACGGGACCGCGATAGCCGTCGCGCGCGAGCACGGGCAGGTAGCCGGTGTGATCGATGTGCGCGTGGGTGAGGATGACTGCGTCGAGCGTATCGACCGGGACGGGCAAGGGGCTCCAGTTGCGCAGGCGCAGGTTTTTCGTGCCCTGAAAAAGACCGCAGTCGATCAGAATCCGCATGCCGCTGGCTTCGACCAGATACTTCGAGCCGGTGACGGTTTCGGCCCCGCCCAGAAAAGTCAGTTTCATCACGCCCTCGCAGGAAATCCGCTTATCGCGGGGATGAATGTGATTGCACTGCATTGGCGCGGCGCAGCCTTGATATGGATCATCGAATGCTGGCGGCCGGCGCGGCTTTCGCTTCACTATCGCATGCGATCGCGCGCCAGAAGCTGCATAACTCAGGATGAACCGCGTCGTGCCAGCGCGGACCCGTGAACAGGTCGTAATGGTCGCATTGATCGATGGTCACGCGCCGATGCCCCGGCGCGCCCGGTGCATGACATAGCGCGTGCGCGCAATGCGTCTGGCCCGCGCCCGTAATGTCGTCGCGGTCGCCCTCGATCGTGCAGAGCGGCACTTGATCGAGGACGCGGGGATCCACGCACCGCCCATCGATTACCCACATTCCTCGCGCAAGCAGGTGCTCGTGGAAGACTACGCTGAGCATATCCAGAAAGTAACGTTCGCCCATGTCAAGCACGGCGGCATACTCGTTCAGCGAACGAAGCGCCGTTTGCGCGTCGTGCAGATTGCCCCCGAGCCAATTCGTCCAGTAGCGCGCCTCCAGATCGAGTTGACGCGCGGGGTGCGCAGCCAGGATGGCAACCTGCTGCATGAAACCCGGATAGACACGGCGTCCCGCCCCGGCGTATGGCGGCGGCACTTCGTCGATTACACGATCGTGAAACCAGCGTAACGGCTGCGCGCTTGCAAAGCGATCCACGGAAGTCGGATGCAGGCGGGTGTCGATCGGTCCGCCAAGCAGCGAGACACTGGCGAACGGCGGTGTCCCGTTGCTTGCCAGCAGACTGCAGGCGGCGAGGGCGGGGACACAGGCCTGGCAGACGGCGACGACATGCGCCGGCGCTCCGCCTGCCCGCACCGTGCAAATGAAGCGTTCGAGCGCGTGGACGTAGTCCGTCAATGGAAGCGGGCCGGCTTCGAGCGGCACGTCGTGCGCGTCGGCCCAGTCGGTGATGTAGACGACGTTGCAGCGTTCGAGCAATGTTTCGACCGTTTCCCGCAGCATCACTGCGTGATGGCCCGCGAGCGGAGCGCAGAGAATAATGGGGCGCGTCCCGGGCGGGTCGGCAACACAGCTGCTACGTGTGAATTTGCGCAGCGTGCCGACCGGCATTTCGTCGGCAATGCTTTCTTCCACGGGAAGATATTTGCCGTTGCTGTGCACCGCTTTTATCGCGAACGGCGGAGCGGTTTCAAAGGCGCATGTGGACCGGATCAGCCAATCGCGCGCGGCACGGGGTGCGCCGGCTGTCCCCCACTGAGCGCCATCCAATCCGCTGACGGTGAGCGCGGCATCGATGAACGCTTTGGCGAGGCGACGCTGTATATCGAGTAGGTCATACCACATGGGCGCCTCTTCAGAGCAGGCATGCTGCCGATGATGCAGTGCCGGTTGTCGGGCAATCGACACCGCGCGTGCGGCGAGCGGCGCGCAGAAAGCCGGGTCGCCGTTTTCCGGTCGCTGCCGGTTCTGGCTCCCTGGGCTCGCAAGCAGGGACAGCGCAAACAACAGTCACGTTGCCTGTCCCGTCGCTTCAGTCTGCGAGCGAAGTCAGTGTCGTTGCCAGCGCGCCCACGGTCTGAGCGAGAATCGGCAGTTCGTCCTCATTCAGTTTCAGTGCGTCGCTCAGCGCGCGATGATTGATCCACCCTCTTACAACGCACCCGAGTCCGGCTGACGCACAGTACAGCGACACGTTCTGTGCCATCGCGCCCGCCGCGACGGCGGAAAATATGTCGCGCTGCTGAGGCGGCATCGCCAGCAGGCGCGACATGTTCACGACATAGACAAGATCGAGCGGCGCCGCGCCGACAAAGTCCTGATACCCAGTCAGATTTCGCGCGTCGCTCTCGTGTTTGAGCACTAGTCGGTGGTTTGGGACGTCATACCGATAGACACCGTTCGGCAGCACTGCATAAATATCGACCTCATTGAAGGCGTGAGCCGATGGGGCCGTCCGGCCGCCTTTCGCGGGACGGTTGACGCCGTCGGCGGCCCACAGCAGCGCGCCGAGTGTCGCGGGCATCAAAGGTGCGTCGGTAAATTCGCGGGTGCTGGCGCGCAGCGCGAGCGCTTTCATTAATGGCACACCGGCGGCCATGTCAGGCTTGGGTAGCTCGATGACGGCGGGCGTTTCGCCCTTTGTGTGAGCAGGAGCGCGTCCGGGCGCCGGTTCATAGGACAGCAATTGCATAGTGGTCATGGTCGACTCCATTCAGGATCAGCGACGATGCATGCGCGGATGAATCGACGCATACTTTTCACCATAGCCGTGCCGAACTGGCAAACGCTTGACGCGCGTCAAGCGAGTGGTCATGCCACCTGCGAATCGTGCGGCTTGTATGCTCGACGGGCTCTCGTTGATACAAATCAACTCGAATCGCCGTCGTATGCGTAGCCTCACTTTGGATATCGGAGACGTTCGACCGTCTGGCCTGCCGAACATGCGAAGGGCCTGACATGCAGACGTGACGGAATCGACCGGTTGACGCGACGGCGCCTCGACTGCGCGACCACGTGTCCGCGCGCGCCCCGGTTTGGCGTTGCAACCGGTCTGTCGAGCGCGCGGCTGCTGCCGTTACAGACACCATCCACACGATGATCTCGACAAGGGCGAACCATAACGTGAGCGAAGACCACTCGGCCGATTTGCCCAACGCGCTGCATGCTTCTAAGCGGCACAGGCGTCCCACGGCCGTCCTGTCCGGCGGCGATCACCAATCCGTGGCGCGGGCCGGCAGGAATGCTGCTGTGCCCACGCTTTGGCGCAACGAACTGGACCTGGCCGCGCACGCGGCGGTCGCGGCGCTAACCGGCGGTTTGTCGCCGGCTTCCACGATGCTTGCGGGCCTCGACTGGGCTCTGCACATTGCGGTCTCGGCGGGTAAGGGGTTCGACCTCGCGAGACAGTATGCATCGGCGTGTTGTGAGTGGGCGAAAGGCATGCAACTGGCGGGCAGCGTTGATTCGCGTGCCGACCGGGCGCAACAGGATCCCCGGTTCTCCGACGCTTCATGGAAGCGCTGGCCGTACTGGCTATACCGTGATGGCTTCCTGCAGGCACAGCAATGGTGGGAAGCGGCGACTACGGCGATACCGGGCGTCGAGCGGCATCATGAGGAACTGGTGCGCTTCTTTGCGCGTCAGTGGCTGGATGCCTGCTCGCCCAGTAACTGCATCGCAACCAACCCGGCGGTGCAGACGGCGGCGTCGCGAAGCGGTGGACTGAACTTCGCAGTGGGCATGCAGCATTGGCTCGAGGACCTGCGCGAGTTCGCCGGCGTGCCGGAAGACGACCGCGCGTCCCGTTCACACGCGTGGCTGCCTGGACGAGAGGTGGCCATCACCGCCGGCAAGGTGGTGTGGCGCAACGCTTTGTGCGAGTTGATTCAGTACGCCCCCGCAACGACCACGGTGGCCCGCGAACCGCTGTTGATCGTGCCGTCGTGGATCATGAAGTACTACATTCTCGATCTCCAACCGCACAATTCCCTGATCCGCTATCTCGTGGACGCAGGCTACACGGTGTACGCGATCTCCTGGCGAAATCCACCTGAAGCGTTCCGTGACGTCGGACTGGGCGACTATCTGCAAGACGGTCTGTTTGCCGCGCTTGCTCAGGTCCGTCTACGGCACGCACAGCCGGTACACGCGGTCGGCTATTGCCTTGGCGGCACGCTTCTCGCGATGGCCGCCGCGGCCCTGTTTCGCGACGAAAGGGGGAATGAGCTGAAAACGGTGACGCTCCTTGCGGCGCAAACGGACTTCACCGAACCGGGCGAATTGGGCCTGTTTATCGACGCGAGCGAGCTCGCCGAGCTCGACGCCCTGATGTGGCGCCAAGGTTATCTGGATGGCAGACAGATGTCCTCCGCTTTCCAGCTGCTGAATGCGCGCGATTTGATCTGGTCGAGGATGATGAGCGAATATCTGCTTGGACGGCGCTCGAAACCCAACGACCTGATGGCGTGGAACGCCGACACCACGCGCCTGCCTTATCGCATGCACAGCGAGTATCTGACCAGTCTGTTCCTCAACAACGATCTGGCCGAGGGGCGTTACTGCGTTGATGGCCGGCCTGTCGCATTGTCCGACATTGAAGCGCCGATGTTTGTCGTCGGAACGGAGCGGGACCACGTTTCGCCCTGGCGCTCGGTCTACGAACTGCATCTGCTGACGCACAACCCGCTGACTTTCCTGTTGACGGCGGGTGGGCATAACGCGGGCATCGTGTCCGAGCCCGGCCATGGGGGCCGCTACTACCGTTGCGCAACGCGTCCGGGCGGGGCGCCGTACCGTAGCAGGGACGACTTTCTTGCGCAGACAACACCGGTCGACGGGTCGTGGTGGTTATGCTGGAACCGGTGGTTGCGCGAACGATCGAGCGGGGACGTGGCCCCCCGCGCGATCGACGACGGCCTTTGCGATGCGCCCGGGATTTACGTCTTCGAAAAATAGCCGGGCTACTTATGAATAAGGCAGGCTGGGTCGCCGCAGTGCGTGCACTGCGGCGTGAGAACTACGCTGCGAGTCTTTACTCCGTTCATGCGCGGCGTAGTTCTTCATCGACGGTCAATGCCACCTCGATCCGCGGGCTCGCAGCGCCGACCGGCAGCACGACGCGTCCATGCGTCTCGTTGATGATCTCCGCCGCGGAAAGATAGAACGCCAGCAGTGCGGTAACGAGGCCCAGATAGCCGCCGGCATGATGCAGCCACGCCAGTCCGGTCCATTCGCTTGCTGCCAGCACAAAGAAGGTCAGCCACAGCGAGAGGAAGACGAGCTGGAGCGCGCGGGCGGCACGCCATGTCGCAACCCACATGTACAGGGTGAACATGCCCCACAGGAACAGATACCAGCCGATGAACGCTGCAGGCACATTGCCGTGAAGGAACAGGACAAACAACGCCAGCGACCACCAGAACGCTCCGTAACTGAGAAAGGCAGTCGCGCCAAACGCGTTGCCGCGCGGAATTTCCATCAGTCCGGCGATCATCTGCGCGGTGCCGCCGTAGGCAAACGCAACGGCTAGCACCATGCCCATCGATTCGCCGTTGAACCAGCCGGCGTTGATCATGCTGAGCAACCACGTCGTTAGTGCAAAACCTGCGAGGCCCAGCGAAGCGGGGTTAGGGGCTTTAATGTTCATGATGACATCCTCCATTCAATACTGAGAATCTGAAATCGAATGCGCGCGCGTGCCCATGGCGACGCCGCGCACAATTCGTGTCGTGCTGAGTTTCTGCTATGCCTACAGGCCGTGAGCGAATTGCGAAATGACGGTCGGATTCTCCACCGACGAAGTGTCCTGCGTAATCGCTTCACCTTTCGCCACCGAACGCAACAGACGGCGCACGACCTTGCCGGAACGCGTCTTCGGCATGGCATCGCCGAAGCGGATGTCTTTCGGCTTTGCGATCGGACCGATTTCCTTGCCGACCCACGCGCGCAGTTCATCGGCTACGCGCTTCGCGTCCGGGCCGCTCGGCCGCGCCGTTTTGAGTACCACGAACGCCACGATCGCTTCGCCGCAGGTTTCGTCGGGCCGGCCAACCACGGCAGCTTCAGCGACCGACGGATGCGCCGACAGCGCCGACTCGATTTCCATCGTGCCGAGGCGGTGCCCGGACACATTGAGCACGTCGTCGATCCGCCCGGTGATGGTGAAGTAGCCCGTGTCGCGATCACGTATCGCGCCGTCTCCGGCGAGGTACAGCTTGCCGCCGAGGTCGTCGGGGTAGTAGCCGTGGCGGAACCGCTCGGGATTGCCCCAGATGGTCCGGATCATGGACGGCCAGGGCTTGCGGATCACGAGCACGCCGCCGTGTCCGTTGGGCACCTCGTGGCCCGTCTCGTCGACGATCGCCGCGTCGATTCCGGGCATCGGTAAGGTGCACGATCCTGGCACCAGCGGCGTCACACCCGGTAGCGGCGAGATCATGTGGCCGCCGGTCTCGGTTTGCCAGAAGGTATCCAGTACGGGGCAGCGTCCACCGCCCACGTGCTGTGCATACCATGTCCATGCGCTCGGATTGATCGGCTCGCCCACAGTGCCGAGAATGCGCAGGCTGCTCAGATCGAAGCTGCGTGGATGCACCGCTTCATTCGCGTCGGCGGCCTTGATGAGGGAGCGGATCGCGGTCGGCGCGGTGTAGAAGATGCTGACCTTGTGACGCTCGATCATCTGCCAGAAGCGTCCGGCGTCGGGGTACGTTGGTACGCCCTCAAAGATCACCTGGGTTGCGCCCACTGCCGTCGGCCCGTAGCAGATGTAAGTGTGTCCCGTGATCCAGCCGATGTCGGCCGTGCACCAGAACACGTCGTCAGGCTTGATGTCGAAGGTCCATTTCATTGTCACGGCGGCCCACAGCAGGTAACCGCCGGTGCTGTGCTGGACGCCCTTTGGCGCGCCCGTCGAACCCGATGTGTACAGCACGAATAGCGGATGTTCCGCACCGACCCATTCCGGCTCGCAAGTATCGGACTGGGCGTGTTCGAGTTCGTGCAGCCAGGCGTCGCGCTGCGTGATCCATGGAATCCTGCCGCCGGTGCGCCGATAGACCACGACAGTCTTTACCGCCACCGTGCCACCCATCGCAAGCGCTTCGTCGACGATGGCCTTCAGCGGCAGCGTCTTGCCGCCGCGCACCTGTTCGTCGGCCGTCATCACGGCTACCGCGCCGACATTGACGAGCCGCTCATGCAGCGACTTCGCGGAAAACCCGCCGAACACCACCGAATGCGGCGCGCCGATGCGCGCGCAGGCCAGCATGGCGGCAATGCCTTCGATCGACATCGGCATGTAGATCACGACGCGATCGCCTCTGGTCACGCCGCGCGCGCGCAGTGCGTTGGCCAGTCGGCACACGCGGTGATAGAGCGCCTGGTAGGTAATGCGCGTGACCGTACCGTCATCCGCTTCGAACACGATCGCTGTCTTGTCGGCCAGTCCTTTCGCCAAGTTGCGATCGAGGCAATTGTACGAAGCGTTGAGTTCGCCGTCTTCGAACCATTTATAGAAGGGCGCATTGCTGTCGTCCAGTATTTTGGTGAACGGCCGGCGCCACTGGAGGTGCTCTCTCGCCAGGCGGGCCCAGAAGGCCTGATGATCGGTTTCGGCTTCGGCCACGAGGGCGCGGTAAGCATCCATGCCGCTGATGGCCGTGTGTTCGATAGCCGGGATCTGCCGCGGCGCAGGCTGAAGTGAAGCAGAGTCGATAGTAGACATGCAATGTCTCCTCACATGAAGGTCAAGGACGTGCCGACGCCAATGCGTGAGCGTCTGATCGTCGGGGAAAGGCTCTTGGTGGCCGTGGCGCGCCTGCGCGCCGCAGATCGAGGCGCGGGAAGGGCGATGAAACAGCGTGGGTATAACCGCACTATGATCGCGCTGCTAATCGCGCTGTTGATGCATATCAAACGCTGAATGCGCGCGAGTGTGCCGCCGCATTTGCCGGACGCATTGGCAGGTAATTGCGGTCGAGCACAATTTGGTATGCGAAGCAGGCAGCCATTGATGCAAATCAATCGCAATACCGGCATCCGGTCGATGATGAAGTCACCACGACGGCTTGCGAACAGCACGCCGATCAAGCGTCGCGTGGGGACCCCATACGGAGGCAAGATGACCCGTGCAGAACCCAGAATTATCGTGGCCGCGGTGGCCGTTTTCACGGCTTTGGCCGGCCTGGGCGCATCGATTCGCGGCTTGCTGTCTGACAGCCCAGGCCTGGTTCGCTACGGCGCCGCCGCACTGGTTTTAGGTGTCGGCTGCTTCGTCGCATTGCTGAACATCACGACGCGAGACGACGCTTAGTGCGCTGTGCGGCAGCGCACGACCACCACGCTTATGCGTTCCCAGCAACTCGATCCGGCGCGCCATGAAAGGCATCCTCCAACTCGCATTCAAGCTGCTCGTCAACGACAGCGCCAAATTCACGGCACTGCTCGTCGGCATTACATTCGCGGTTTTTTTGATGGTCGAAATGACTTCGCTGTTTGCCGGCATCCTGAACAAATCGTCGTCGACGGTGATCAATGTCGGGGCGAAGATGTGGGTGATGGACCCGGCAGTGCAGACCATCGCGAGCAGCATCGGCATGCCGGATTACGTACTCGATGCGGTACGCAGCACCGACGGCGTCAAATACGCGGTGCCGCTGTACTCAGGCACCGCGCTGGTCAAACTGCGCGACGGCACCTATCAGGCAGTCACGGTGATCGGACTCGACGACGCCAGCCTGTTCGGCTGGCCGGTCATGAAGCAGGGCAAGATCGAAGACATTTACGCGGAGAATGGCTTTGTCGCTATCGACGACGCCGAATTCGTCAAGCTGAAGAACCCGACACTCGGCACCGATTTCGAACTGAACGACCATCGCGGCGTGATAGTCGGCATCGCGACGGTGGCGAGCAGCGGTCTCTTTGGCACACCCACGCTCTACACCACTTACAAACGCGCCGTTACCTATATCCCCACGACCCGCTACACGACCTCGTACATCCTGGTTGAACCAAAATCCGCTGCGGATATCGCGCACATCAAACAGGTGGTGCAATCGCTCGGCTACGTCGCGTTCACGAAAAAGGAATTCATGGCGCGCATTTCGCATTTCTATAAATACGAAACCGGCCTTGGCACCAACATCATGCTGATGACGGTCATCAGTTTCATTGTCGGGTTGTCCATCTCGGGGCAAACGTTCTATACGTTCATCCTCGAAAACCTCGAAAAGTTCGGTGCGCTGAAGGCGATTGGCGCGAAACGCCATGAGCTGATCGCGATGATCCTGTTTCAGGCCACCTTTACGGCGCTGACCGGCTATGGCCTCGGCATCGGCCTGTGCGCGGCGCTGATCAGTCTCGCCAGGATACGCATTCCCGATTACGCGGCAATCATCACCTTCGGCAATCTGGCGCTTGCGTTCGCCATGGTGGTGGTGATTGCCGCGATGTCGAGCTACCTGGGCATTCGACGCGTATTGAGCATCGAACCCTTCGATATTTTTCGGGGCTGACATGCCGAAATTTGCCATCGACGCGCGTGCGGTGACGAAATGGTTCGGCGAGGGCGAAGCACGAACCTGTGCTTTGCGCGAGGTCTCGGTGCAGGCCAGGTTCGGCGAGATGCTGCTGATCGTCGGTCCATCGGGCAGTGGCAAGACGACCTTGCTGAGTGTCATTTCGGGCATCCTGAGACCGGACAGCGGCGATGTCGTGGTCGATGGAGTCGATCTGTGGAAACAGCCGAACGACGCGATCGCGGAATTCCGGCTCAACCGCATTGGCTTCGTGTTTCAGGACTACCACCTGTTCGCGCGCTTGACGACCGCCGAAAATGTTGCGATACCGCTGATCCTCAAACGGCAGCCGTGGAATGCCGCCATTGACGAGGCGCTCAAGTACCTGAAGATAGTCGGCCTCGAAAGCCGCGCTCAATTGCCGCCGGTGAAACTGTCCGGCGGCGAGCAGCAGCGCGTGGCGATCGCCCGGGCAATCGTCAGCCAGCCCGACATCCTGATCTTCGATGAACCCACGGCCTCGCTCGACGGCGATACGGGCCGCAGCATCATCGAGTTCGTCAAGCATCAGGTGCTCAATGACAATCGCTGCATCCTGATCGTCACGCACGACAGCCGTATTTTCGATTACGCCGACCGCATTCTGCGCATGGAAGACGGCCAACTCAAAGGGATCGACCCGGGAGGCGCCAAATGAAGCGCAAGCTGATCTTTGTTCTTGCGTTCCTGGGCTTCGTGGCAGGTCTGGTAGCCGCCTACGTGTACGGTGTGCAGCAAGCTCCGCAGCCGCCTGTGTTCACACCCGCGTCCAACCCCTATGCACACGGGCTGTACGCCGAGGGCATTGTCGAAAGCGATCAGCCTGCGGGCGTCAACATCAACATTTATCCGAACGTGACCGGCGCCGTGACGGGCATCGCCGCCCGCGAGGGACAAGCGGTGAAGGCCGGCGAGGTGCTGCTTACCATCGACGATTCGGTGCAACGCGCTACCGCGGCACAGCTTGCCGCCCAGGCGGAAGCCGCTGCGGCGATGCTCGACGAGCTCGAATCGCAGCCGCGCAAGGAGACGCTCGATGTGGCGAGTGCCCAGGTGGGTGCGGCGGCGGCCGGTCTCAGGATGGCGCAGGACCAGTTCGACAAACAGCAGCGCGCCTTCGCCATCGACCCGAAGGCGGTCAGCAAGGACACGCTGGACAACGCGGCGAACGCGCTGAAAATGGCGCGAGCCAATCTCGACGTGGTGACGCGACAGTACCGGCTCACTCAGGCAGGCGCATGGATTTACGACATTCGCAGCCAGCAGAAGCAGGTCGACGCGCTGCGCAAGGCGGCCGCTTCCGCCGACGCGCTGGTCGCCCAGTACACGCTTCGCGCCCCCAGCGACGGTGTGGTGCTGTCGGTCAATGCGGCTGCTGGATCGTATGTGTCTCCGCAAGGCGTCTATCAGCCCTACACGCAGGGGCAAGCGCCCGTGCTCGTGATCGGCGCGCCAAACGGTCAACTGGCCGTGCGCTGCTACGTCGACGAGATCCTGATCGACCGTCTGCCGGACCCGCATGCGTTGAAAGCGCGCATGTCCGTGCGCGGCACCCGGATCGAAGCGCCGCTGGAGTTTGTCCGGATTCAGCCTTACGTGAGTCCGAAAGTCGAACTGTCCGATCAGCGAGCGGAGCGTGTCGACGTGCGCGTGCTGCCGGTCATTTTTCGTGTCGCGCTGCCCAAAGGCGCGCACCTTTACCCAGGACAATTAGTCGATGTCTACATTGCCGCCGGATAGCGCACCCCGCGCGCGCAGGGCCGACACCGTGCGCCGTCGCGTCGCTCGCGCCTGGGCTCTGTTGCTGGCGCTACTGCTCAACGCCTGCAGCGTGGGCCCGGATTTCTCCCGGCCGCCGTCGCCGGGAGTCGATCGGTTCGTGCAAGGTGACGCGCTTCGCACACCGCTGCAGGCAGCAGGCAGCGTGCAAACTTTTTCCGCGCAAACGAACGTGCCGTCCGACTGGTGGACGCGTTTTGGCTCGTTGGCGATCGACAGCGCGGTGGATGAAGCCCTAACCGGCAACGCGACAATCGAAGGCGCGCAGGCCGCGCTACGCCAGAGTGAGGATGAGATGCGCGCCGGCGCCGGCGTGTTCTACCCGCAGGTCGATGCGGGCTTTGCTGGGTCGCGGCAGAAATATTCGCCCTCGCGGATCGGCGCTAACGAGCCGTCGACCCTTTTCAACCTCTTTACGCTGTCGGCGAGCGTGAGCTATGCGCTCGATATATGGGGCGGCCAGCGCCGCATGGTTGAAGCGTTGCAGGCGCGTGTCGATGCTCAGCGTTACACGGTGCTGGCCACCTATCTCACGCTGACCGTCAACGTGGTCAATGCGATGATCGCGCGCGCGGCCTATCGCGATGAAATTGCAGCGACCCGTGAGATGACCGCTCTGGTGCATGAACAGATCCGCATTACGCAAGCGCAGGTCGAGGCGGGTGCAAGCGCGTATGCCGCTGTGCTGACGCTGGAAAACGAACTGGCCACGCTCGAAGCGTCGCTGCCCGCGCTCGAACAGAAGCGCGCGCAAGCGGAAGACCTGCTCGCGTCGCTCTCGGGCATGCTGCCGGTCGAGTGGCACGCGCCGGATCTGTCGTTGGAGGATATTACGTTGCCGCATACCTTGCCCGAGACCGTGCCGGCTTCTCTCGTGCGGCGACGTCCCGACATCCTGCAGGCGGAGGCGGCACTCCATGTCGCGAGCGCCAATATCGGCGTCGCCACCGCCAATTTGCTGCCCGGTGTGACGCTTTCCGCTTCGGGCGGTTACGACAACACGTCGATGAGCGCTTTGCTTCACCGCTCCGGTCAGATATGGACGATCGCGGCCGACGTGAGCGCGCCCGTCTTCCATGGCGGCACACTCTGGTTTCAGCGCCGTGCGGCGCTCAATGCCTACGCACAGACGCGCGCCTCATACCGGCAAGTGGTGCTCAGTGCTTTTGCACAGGTGGCGGACACGCTGCGGGCGCTCGAAAACGATGCCCAGGCGCTCGACGCGCAAACGCGCGCACGGGACGCTGCCGCCGAAGCACTCCGGCTCGTCGAGGCGGACTATGCGGCCGGTACGGTCGGCTATGTGCAGACATTGATTGCGGACGGACTGTTTCATCAGGCGCGCATCGCATGGCTGCAGGGGGTGGCGCAACGGTTGCAGGATACCGTGGCGCTGTATGCGGCGTTGGGCGGGGGATGGGAAAGCAACCAATGAGATCCCGCGGTTCGTCGCGCTCGTCAAGCGAGTCAAGCCAGGAGAGAACGCGGCGGAAATTAGCGTCGATCTGCCACTGGCTGGTCGCCCGCAGTTCGCCTTCATTCGCAGGCCATTGTGCTCGCCCGGTCTCGCCTTCGAACGGACCGCCTGTCGTGTTGAAATCGAGCCTTTCCAGCGCGCAGCAGCGCGTCAAATCGTGCGGGCCGCATCACTGACTCAGGACCCATTGGATCAGTATGTGGGGATCAGGAGGAGTGCAAGCAGATTCGCTGCGAGATATCGTGGGACATGGCATTCACGGCGCACACTTCACAAGCGGTTCAAAGGCAGCTCACGATCAAGGAAGCCGTTGTCATTGACTCAGGTCCGACCGGTGTTCTTCGGTGCGACTTGGGTGCTTGCAGGGTGCATCAGCCATTGTCGTCGGCGTCGCCCGACAAGTCGAAATGGCCCACGGTTTGTGCGAGCACCGGAACGCTATCGCGTGGCAGGTGCATCTCGCCGCCGAGTGCGCTGCGGTTGAGCCAGCCGCGTGCCGCGACCGCAAGTCCGGCGGCCGCACAGAAGAGATAGACGTTCTGGACGATGGCGCCGGCACTCGCAGATGCAAAAGGTTCGCGCTGCGAGGGCGCGACGTCGTGCATGCGCGAAAGATCGGCGACATATACCAGATCGAGCGGCGCATCACCCACAAAGTCCTGATAGCCCGTTAGCCCGCGCAGATCGCTCGCGATGGCCAACTCCAGGCAATGGCGGCGTGGATCGTAGCGATAAACGCCGCGCGCGAGCATCGCGTAGACGTCGATTTCATGCAGGGCCAGTACCGACGGCGCGGTTCGCCCGCCGTCCGGGTCACGATTGATGCCGTTGGCAGCCCATAGCACGTTGCTAAGGAGCTTGTCGTCCAGCAATCGGGCTGCGAAGCGGCGTGTGGTGCGGCGTTTTGCGAATGCCTCCATGATCGGCATACCGCCGGTCCGATCGGGAGCAGGTAGTTCGATGCGTGCCGACGCTACGCCTGTGACCGGACGCGCGCACGCCTGATCGCGCAATGCAGTGCCGAGTCTGAATAGATGTTTCATGAGTGCCTCACACAAGCGGGAACGGCAGACCACATGTAATCATCGTGCACCGTTGCGGCGCTCGGCGCTTGACTCAAATCAACCGGTCTTCGGGAGGGAGGTCGCGTGGGGAACGCTGTCCAGCCCCATCACCCGATTGATCTGCATCAAGCAGGATTGCCGCCGCAAAGTCGGCGAAAGGGCGAGCGCGCCTATCCTGATGGTGTCGGCGTGCCATGCGTGGGTGCACTTTCCCATTTGCTTCGCTCGCTCGAAAGGGTTATTCGAGCCACGTTTTCGTCTCTACAGGCACTGGTCATGAAAATCCATTTCCCGCATGAACGCCCGGCATACCGCGCGCGCGATCTCGTCCTCATCTTTCCGGCAGAAGTAGATGGCACGCGCATACAGTGCGCCATTACCGCGGAGGCGCTGGAAGATCACTTCGGCGCACGGTCGTGGCGCGAAGACGATCTGGTCACGGCATTCGATGCACACCGCCATCCAATCCAGCAAGCCGCGCGAAATCTGCTGAACGAAGTGGGGCCGAAGCCGCTCATGATGCACAGCGGCTACTTCCGTTTCTGCGAGTGAAGCGGCGCAGACCGCGCCGCTCCTGAGGGCCGGCACGCTACGACACTACCTCTTCAAGCGGCCGCCGCGGCGAATGCGGCACCTGGGCGCCACGGCCGATGCGGATCAGCAACTGCGGCACGGCGTCCAGTTTCAGCGCGGCACACAGGCGCTCGCGCAGCGAAGCGATTTCGATTGGTTGATTCAGGTACGACGCAGTCATGCCTTCGGCGGCCGCGGTCAGCAGCACGCGTTCGAGCGCCTGGCCTGCTGAGAGCCACGCGGACGCGTCATCGGTGCCGGTCGCGATGCACATCAGCAGGGGCGAGCCTATGGCGAGCGTATGATGCGTTGCGGCCAGGCCGCCGCCCTGATCGAACGTGCGAACTACCGAACTGACCAGCGGCGCGGCGAAGTCGAGCAGCGCGCGCACCCCTGGCGACAACGCGGGCATGCCGTCCTGATGACGCCGCGGATGAATCCAGCTTGCGAGTTCCCGACGAAAGCGCGCATCTTTGAACTGCGCCTGGTCGGCTTCGCCGATCAGATCGGCGAGCTGTTCCCGGCCCGCGATGTTCTCAACGCAAACCGTGTCGCAGCCCTCGATCGCGCCGGCTTCCTCAAGCCGCTGCCGGAAGCCGGGCGGGGAGGGCTCGTCGGCGAAAGTCTCGCGTGTCGTCACGCGCAGGGGAATCGCCTCGAACAGCGAGGCGAGCTCGGTATCGCAGCGGCCGTCGCGTATGACGCGCAGATGTGCGAGCACGTCGACGTCGACGGTCGACGGCAGCAGCGTGATGGCATAGGCAAGCCCAAAGCGGCTCAGCGCCACGCGCAGATTGAAGAGCGCCGCGCCGCAACTGATGAGCAGCTCGCGGTCGAAGGGATCGACCACCGGCAGCGCCCGTGTGCGGTCGGCGCAAAGCGTCACGCTATCGCCGTCGACGATGAAATGCCACGGCTGTGTGTTGTGGTTCGACGGGGCCAACACCGCATAACGCAGCGCAAAGCGCAGTTTTTCGTTGATGCCGGCTGTCGGGTCGAGTTGCCGTTCGTCGACGGACCAGGCGGTCGGTTGGGAAAGAGTGGCCATTCGGTGTCTCCTGGCGCGGTGTCAGTTATGTCGCGTCAGACCATCCTGTCAGACCGCGCCGTGAAGGGCTTGACTCAGATCAATTGGCGGTATTCGCGAGATGGTGTTCCTCAGCTAGACAGCGGAGGAACGGAGGCGAGCAACCCGGAAACGGCAGCGCGCGCGGCGCCGTCAGATTTCGTCGTCTTCGCCGAGCAGCTTGTGGCGCAGCGCGTAACGCACCAGCGCGGCCTCATGCGGCATCTGCATTTTTTCGAGGATGCGTGTCTTGTAAGTGCTGACCGTTTTGCTGCTGACACACAACTCGGTGGCGATTTCCGTGAGGGTCTGGCCTGCGACGATGCGGCGAAACACGTCGAATTCACGGTCTGAGAGGCGCTGATGGGGCAGCGCGTCGCCGGGCTCGTTCAGGCTCTGCGCGAAACGCTCGGCCATGGCGAGGCTCACGTAGACGCCTCCGGAAGCGACCTTGGAGACTGCCGACACAAGTTCCGCGCTGGCGCTTTCCTTGGTGAGGTACCCTGAGGCGCCTGCCTTGAACGCACGCACCGCGTACTGCTGCTCCGCGTGCATGGTGAGCACGAGAATGCGCAGCGCTGGCATTTCGTCTTTGATCTGCCTGATCAGTTCAACGCCGTTGCGCCCTGGCATGGACAGATCCAGCACGAGCACTTCGGCCGGCCTGGAGCGGACCAGCGCGATCGTGCTGGAGCCGTCGCTGGCTTCGCCGGCCACTTCGAAGCCGCTCGTGCTTTGCAGGATATGGCGCAGGCCGTCGCGCACCAACGCGTGGTCGTCGGCTATCAGCACTCGGGTCATTCTTGCGTCTCCTCTTCCTGAACGGCCGTGTCCGGCAAGGTCACGGTCAGCTCAAAGCCATTGTTATTTGAAGTATGAATCTCCACGTCGCCGCCCAGCAGGTGACGGCGGCCTCCGCATGGCGGGTGACGTCGGTCAACGCCTTCTGCAAGATACGAAACAGAGTGATTGCTCGAGCCGGCGAAAAATGCGTGTCGCCCAATTCGATGTCGCGCTTCACGTCCCACTGGATGCGAGCGCCAAGGTGTTGTTCAGGTAATTGCATTCAGCCCTGGCGACCGGCAACGTAACTTGCGGTGTTGTTTATTCTCCGCGTTTCGTAAGAATCATGCCAGCGACAATGGCCGACGGCGAGGAGCGCGGTGCTGGACGAACGAGGCTGAAGCCACGCGCCCGTCGCTTGATCCGCATCAAGCGTATTTCGGCTTTGAACCGCAAACTGAACTTCCATGTGCCTCTCGCCCAAACTCAAGCGCTTCGGGTGAAGTTCCCAGGAGAATGTCATGTACGAGCGGATTCTTGTAGCAATCGACGCTAGTCAGGCGGCGCAACGTGCGCTTGAGGAGGCGCTTAAAATCGCACGAGCCGCGCATTCGACGGTCATTGCGGTGTTCGTCGCGGAACATGCCGCATCCATGGTCGACGTCGGCACCGGGCTGATCGACGAGGAGGTTTTTCCTATGGGTTCGACCGGAGCCGCCATGGCCACGCTGGAGGATGCTCGCGCATTGTTCGAACAACGCGGAGTGCGTGGCGTGACGCGCATTGTCGATTCGTACGGCGAGGACATAGCGGGTGTGCTTGGCCGCATCGCCGGCGAATGCGAAGCCGATCTTGTCGTGATGGGCACCCACGGACGGCGGGGGATCGGACGGCTGCTGCTGGGCAGTGTGGCGGAAGCCGTGTTGCGGCGCACCGAGGTGCCTGTCCTGCTGGTTCGTCGCGAACGGGATCTGGATGAAATTCCGTCGGACCTTTGACGGCTCTAACTGCTCTGACGGGAAAGGTCAGCGTGCGGACCGCGGACACGAAAAGAAGCGCCCAGAATACGGGGCGCCTTTGAAGTTACGAAGTTACGAAGTTACGCGAGGAGCCATTGCCGCGCAACGCCTCAAAACTGTCACATCGCTAATCCGGTCAAACCCGTCTCCACCTAATGCGAGATCAGCACCGGCACGGTCATCGACTCCAGCACGGTCCGCGTGACGCCGCCCAGCAACCTTTCCTGAACGCGCGCATGGCCATACGCGCCCATCACCAGCAGGTCGACATGAAGGTCGGTGAGCATGTTCAGCAGGAGCGCGCCTGTCGAGACCCCGTCCGTCGTGGCGGAATCGGCAAATCCCGCCTGAATGCCGTGCCGCGCGAGCCACGCGGCGACACTGATGCCGGCCGGCTCGCCGCCGCTTGATGGATGCCGCCGGACGGTCATCACCGTGACGAATTTCGCGCGTTTGATCACGGGCAGCGCATCGGCCATGGATCGCGCGCTCTCGCGGCTGCCGTCCCATGCGATCAGCACGCTTTCCGCAAACGAGCGGACTTCCCCCGCGTAGGGCAACACGATCGCCGGGCGGCCCGAACTCATGACCACGTCCTCCACGAAGTGGCGGGCGATATACGACGAAGGGTCGTGCGGATCGTACTGGCCGAGAATCAGAAGATCGGCGTGGCGAGCATGCAAGACTGTTGTATCGACGGTGGCACCGGCCGGCGCGCGCCACTCGACGCTGGCGCCGGCAAGTTCGCCGGCTGCGAGAAAGCGCGCTCGCGCGTCGTTCAGGTTTGAGCTGAGCTGCGCCTCCCGTGCTTCGGCCCAGCCGCTCTCGCCGTGTAGGAAGAGCGGCTGAGTGAGTTCCCGGCACACCACGTACAAGCCGATTAAATGCGCTTCATGGCGCCGGGCCAAGTCGAGCGCGAATTGGGTGCGGGCAGCGCTATGGGTGCTGTCGTCCAGATGCACCAGCAGGGTTTTGCAGGTCATGACGGTTCCTTGGTGGCTTCGGACGCCGATGGGATGCCGCTTGCCGCGGGCTGGGCGCAGTGTGCGGAGATCATCAGCACGGGACACTGTGCGATGCGCAGAAAACTTTCAGCGACGCTGCCGAGCACCATTCGCCGGAAGCCTCGCCGCCCGTGCGTGCCCATCACCACCACGTCGGCCTTGAGGTCGGCGGCGGCGCGCTGGATGCAATGCGCGACGTCGTCGGCGACCGGATCGGCCTCGAGAATGCGCGGCGCGCCCGCGACGCCGGCGCGCCGCATGCACGCGGCGGCGTCTTCGGTCACGTGCTTGCCTTCCTCGAGAAGCGCGTCGCGCACATACGACGGGTCGTAGGAGGGCACGTCATACGCCATGATCGGGACGTCCACGACAAACAGCGGCTGCACGTACGCGCCGGCTTCGCGCGCGAGTTGCAAGGCTGTGTCGAGGGCGCGCTGTGAGGTTTCACTGCCGTCGACTGCGACCAGTATCTGTTGGTACATAACGACTCTCCTGAAAAGGGGCGGCGACGGCAGCGCTACGAGGCGCATGGCGTCGTCAATGCGACATCAGCACCGGCACGGTCATGGACTGGAGCACAGTGCGGGTTGCACCGCCCATGACCAGCTCCTGCCAACGAGCATGGCCGTAGGCGCCCATCGCGAGCAGGTCCGCACCGAGTTCCGCCGCTTCCGACAAGAGCGCGTCGCCGACCGACGCGGCCGGACCGGCTTCGACGTCTTTGACTTCGACACGGACGCCGTGCCGCGCGATCACGGTCGCGATGTCGGCGCCAGGAATACGCGGACCGGCTTCGCCGCGAACGCCGTTCACCGTCAGGACCGTCGTGAGCCGGGCGGTGCGCATGAACGGCAGCGCATCGTGCACGGCGCGGGTGGCTTCGCGGCTGCCGTCCCAGCAGACCACCACGTGAGTACCGGGTGAAGTGACACTGGTGGCATTCGGCACCAGCAACACTGGGCGGCCAGCCGACATGATGAGGTTTTCGGGGAAACGGTAGCCGACGTACGACTCCGGATCGTCTGGGTCGTCCTGACTGGCGATGATCAGGTCCGCGCAGCGTCCTTGCTGCGCCACCGCGAGATTGGCTGGCTGGTCGACCGCAAGCCAGTCGCCCGTTACCGCTGCACGGCTCAATTCCGCATGAAAAAGACGCTCGATTGCACTGCGCCGTTCGGCGCGCAACTGTTCATGCGTTGCGTAATAGCTGGCGGTTCCTGCCATCACATAGAGCGAACGCGGATCGGGACTGAAGGTAGCGTATACACCCCTGAGATGGGCGCCGAAGTGTCTCGCGAGGGTCAGCGCGATTTCGAGCCGCCGATGAGCGAGCCGACTCGTATCCAGATGAACGACGATGGTCTTGTAGCTCATTGCATAGCTCCCGAAGGCGAAGAGTGGGGTACGACGGTGTGATCAGAGTTTATGAGCCGGTGGCTCTGCGCTGTTGATTCAGATCAACAGTGCGACGACGGGCGAGGCGCCGTTGGAAACTGAAAGCACGCGTGGGTGCGTGCTCGCCAGATGCGACGCTTACGGGCGTCCCGAGCCCGCCAACGTTCGTTCTGCGACCAGTTTGGCGAGTGCCGCGGATGCGAGGCGGACGCGCACGCTGTCGGCGCGGCTCGTCAGAATGATGGGCACGCGCGCGCCAAGTACCAGGCCGGCCGCATCGGCGCCGGCGAAGTACATGAGCTGTTTGGCGAGTATGTTGCCGGCTTCCAGATCGGGCACCAGCAGGATGTCGGCCTGACCGGCGACGGGCGAATCGATCTGCTTGGTTTTCGCCGCGGCGAGGCTGATCGCATTGTCGAATGCGAGCGGGCCGTCCACGAGCGCGCCGGTGATCTGGCCGCGCGCAGCCATGACCGTCAACGCGGCGGCGTCGAGCGTAGCCGGCATGCGCGAGTTGACCGTTTCGATTGCGCCGAGCGCCGCGACCCGCGCCAGTTCGGCGCCTAGCACATGCAACAGGTCGATCGCGTTCTGGCAGATGTCGCGCTTATGGTCGAGCGATGGCGCAATGTTGACGACGGCGTCGGTGACCACCAGCGGCTTGGAATAGGCCGGCACGTCCATGGCGTAGACATGGCTGATGCGCCGCGCTGTGCGCAAACCGGAATTCCGCGCGACGACGGCGCCGAGCAGCTCGTCCGTGTGCAGACTGCCTTTCATCAACGCGGCAACCTGGCCGGCCGCGCCCATTTCCACGGCGCGCGCGGCCGCCGCATGACTGTGCTCGACCGCTTCGATTGGCACACCCGCGAGATCCACGTTGGCCGCCTCGGCCGCAGCGCGGATTCTGGCATCGGGGCCGATCAGGACCGGCTCGAGCAAGCCTTCGTCGCGCGCCTCGATCGCGGCCACGATAGCTTCCGCCGAGCAGGGGTGGACGATCGCCGTACGCAATGCGGGGCGCGTGCGTGCCTGCCGTATGAAGGCCTCGTAACGGTCGTGCCGCCGCAGGGTGACTTCGGTGCTTGGGGCGCACGGCCACACCACCGTCGTCGATGGTGCGACGACGGTGGCCGTGCCGAGCAACACCGTGTCGCCCGCCTGATTCGTGCAGCACGCGTCGAGCACAACGACGCGACCGTCAGTGCGCTTTTCCGTGACCGTGACCGTCGCGGTGATGATGTCGCCCGGCATCACGGAATGACGAAACTGCCAGGTCTGACCAAGGTAGATCGTGCCGGGGCCAGGCAGCCGCTTGCCGAGCAGCGCGGAAATCAGGGCGGCCGTCCACATGCCGTGCACGACCCGATGGCCGGACGGTCCGCCGTTCGTAGTCACGGAATCTTCATGGGCGGGATCGATATCGCCTGCTACGGCCGCGAACAGGTCGATATCGTTTTGCACGACCACGCGTGCGAGCGACGCCGACTCGCCGATTCCGATTTCGTTGAAAGTCCGGTTGCGCAAAAGGTTGTCGTTCACGGTGGCCCCTTGAACCTGGAAAGGTATGCGCCGATGGTGTCCACAAGGACTTCTTTTGTTCGAAACCCGGATGGTATTTCGTCAGATGATGCGAGTGCCCGCGGTGCCGTTCGCCATTGCCGCGATGTGTTCGAGCGAGCCGATGACCGCCGGTTTTCCGGTGTGTGCAACGAAATCGCAGGCGGCCTCGACCTTCGGCGCCATCGAACCGGCCGCGAACGACATGGACCGCAGCTCGGCGACCGGCACATCGTGCAGCACGCGTTCGCGCGGCGTGCGCCAGTCGGCATAAACCGCATCGACATCCGTGGCGATCAGCAGCAGATCGGCGGCGAGTTCGGCGGCAAGCAGCGCGCTGCATCGATCTTTATCGATCACGGCTTCCACCCCAACGCGGGTTTGTCCATCGGGCGCGACCTTGACTGGAATTCCTCCGCCGCCGGCCGCGACCACGACCACGTCGTGATCGAGTAGCCACTCAATGGGCCGCAACGCTACGATGCGCCTTGGCCGTGGCGATGCGACAACGCGCCGGAAGCCGGCTCCGTCCTCGGCAATGGTCCAGCCGTTTCGCCTCGCGAGGTCCTGGGCCTGCGCTTTGGTGTAAACCGGACCGATTGGCTTGGTGGGATGCTCGAAAGCCGGATCGTCGGCGTCAACCTCGACGCGCGTGAGGAGCGTTGCCACTTGCCGCTGCACGGGCAAAACGTTGGCCAATTCCTGTTCGAGCAGATATCCGATCATGCCTTCCGATTCCGCGTCGAGCACGTCGAGCGGCGACGCGGCACCAGCCGGCCCCGAAGCGGCCGCCTGCAATGCCAGCAACCCAACCTGAGGTCCATTGCCATGCGCGACAACCAACTGGTTACCGTCGGCCAGCTGGCCGATCTGCGACGCCGCGCGGCGAATATTGGCGATCTGGTTGGCCATCGTCATCGGCTCGCCGCGCCGCAACAGTGCATTGCCACCCAGCGCGATCAGAATGCGCATGGCCGCCCCTTATGCGAGCGTCGCCACGAGTACCGCCTTGATCGTATGCATGCGATTTTCCGCCTGTGAGAACACGATCGACGCATTCGATTCGAAGACCTCGTCGCTGACTTCCAGTTCGGACAAACCGAAACGCTCGTGTAGTTGCCGCCCGATGTCCGTTTCCAGGTTGTGATAGGCGGGCAGGCAATGCATGAAGCGGGTGCGTGACTTGCCGGTTGCCTTCATTAGCGCCGCATTGACCTGATACGGTAGCAAAAGATCGATGCGAGGCCCCCACGCCTCCATCGGCTCGCCCATCGACACCCAGACGTCGGTATAGACAAAGTCGGCGCCGCCCACGCCCGCAACCGGATCCTCGACGATCGTCACGCTGGCGCCGGTGCGTTCCGCGAGGTGCCGCATCTGCTGCACGAGTTCATCGTGCGGCCACAACTCGCGCGGCGCCGCGATTCGCACGTCCATGCCCATCTGCACGCCGCCGATCAGCAGGGAATTGCCCATATTGAAGCGTGCGTCGCCAAGGTAGCAGAACGACAGCTCGTGCAGCGGCTTCTCGCCGAACTCCCGCATCGTCAGCAGGTCGGCGAGCACCTGAGTCGGATGGAACTCATCGGTCAATCCGTTCCATACCGGCACGTGCGAATAAGCGGCGAGGTCTTCCACGACACTCTGGTGAAAGCCGCGATACTCAATACCGTCATAAAGCCGGCCGAGCACGCGCGCCGTATCCTTGAGCGACTCCTTGCGGCCGAGTTGCGAACTCGCGGAGTCGATGTAGGTGACGTGGCCGCCCTGGTCGTGCACGGCCACCTCGAACGCGCAACGCGTGCGTGTCGAGGTCTTTTCGAAGATGAGCGCGACGTTCTTGCCATTGAGTCGCGGGACCTCGTTGCCGGCATACTTCGCGCGCTTCAGTTCGGCGGCGAGGTCGAGAAGAAAGCCGATGTCGCGAGGGCTGAAATCCTGCATGTTCAAAAGGCTACGGTTGTGCAGATTGAATGCCATGAAGCGGTTCCTTGATCGTGTTGGCGGGAGAACGACGTCAGACGGGATCGCGTTCGATCGGGCAGGTCATGCAATGTCCGCCGCCGCGTCCGCGGCCCAGTTCGCCGCTCGGAATCGTGATGACTTCCACGCCGGCTTTGCGCAACAAGGTGTTTGTATAGACGTTGCGGTTGTACGCAACGACGACGCCCGGCGCGAGCGCCACCACGTTGTTGCCGTCGTCCCACTGTTCGCGCTCCGCTTCCCAGGTATCGCCGCCGGTGGCGACCGTGCGCAGCTGTTTCACGCCGAGTGCCCGTGCGACGACTTCGAGAAACGGCGCGCTTTCCGGCCGGACGTCCAGCTTGCCCGGCGTCTGTGACGGGCGCAGGGAGGTGCAGCGGATGCCGTCGACCACCTCGGGAAAGATCGTGACCAGATCGCGGTCGCAGAATGTGAGCACCGTGTCGAGATGCATCGCGCCGCGCGATCGCGGCAACTGTGCAGCGATCACCTGCTTGACCGATTCATGCGCGAAGAGGGTGCGTGCAAGCTGTGCGACGCCTTGCGGCGAGGTGCGCTCACCCATGCCGACCAGCACAACGTCGCGCGACAAGGGCATCACGTCCCCGCCTTCGAGCGTGGCGCCGCCGTGTTCGCTCTCCGGATCGCCCCACCAGATGCGCGCTCCACCGGTAAAGCGCGGATGGAAGCGATAGATAGCCGCGCTAAGCAAGGTTTCCTCGCGGCGGGCGGGCCAGTACATCGAGCCGAGCGCAACGCCGTCGTTGATCCAGCAACTGTTATCACGGGTGAACAGCGTATTGGGCAGCGGCCGCAGCAGAAATCCAGAGGGTTCCGTACATTGTGCGACCAGGCCGGCAGGCTCGAAAGGAAGTTCCGCGCGCACGATTCCGCCGAGCAACCGGGTGGCGAGTTCGCCGGCGTTCATTTCACGCAGCCAGGGCAAAAGTTGCGCCGAGAGTTCAAGGTCGACCGCGCCGGCGGACAGCTTGTGTGCAAGCACCCAGTCGCGCGCTTCCCGTCCTCGCAGGATATCGGCGAGCAGGTCGTGCATTTCCAGCACCTCGATACCGCGCTCCTGCATCGCGCTGACGAAGGCGTAGTGGTCGTTCTTCGCTTGCGAGACCCACAATACGTCATCGAATAGCAGTTCGCGGCAATTGGCCGGCGTGAGGCGCGCCTGAGCCAGGCCAGGCCTGCAGACCATCACCGTGCGCAGCGTGCCGATCTCAGAGTAGACGCCGAATGCCATAGAGTTTCTCCAAATGATCGCTGGCTTACAGGCCCAGCGCGCCGCTCGACAGCAGCCACGCCGCAAGCGCCGCAAGAGCGATCAGGGCGGCCAGGATGGCGACTTCAAAGGGCTTGAAAAGACTGGCGCCGCGCTCGCGTTTCGCCCAGCCGAACAGAAGCACGCCCGGCGCGTAGAGCAGGGCCGAAAGCAACAGATACTTCGGGCCGGCTGCATAGAGCAGCCAACAGCAATAGACGGTCGCCATTGCGCCGATCAGCGTGTCGCGGCTGCGTGTTGTGTCCGTTATCGTGTAGCCGTCGCCGCGCATCGCGATCCGGGTTGCGTACACTGCGGAGAACAGATAGGGGATCAGGATCATCGAAGTCGCGAGCGAGATCAGCGCCTGATAGGTCGCGTTGGACACCAGTGTGATGATCAGGAAGAGCTGGACGAGGCCATTGGTCAGCCAGAGCGCGTTGGCCGGCACGCCGTGGCTGTTTTGCCGGGCGAGAAACGTTGGCATCACACCGCCGCTCGCCGGCGTGAAAAGCGTTTCCGCCGCCAGCAGCGTCCAGGCCAGCAACGCGCCACCCACCGACACCAGCAAGCCGATGCTGATCAATACGGCGCCCCACGTGCCGACGGCTTTGTCGAGCACGCCGGCCATCGACGGATTCTTCATCGCGGCCAGTTCGCTTTGCGGGACGATGCCGAGCGACAGCAAAGAAACCGCCATCAGCAGCAGCAAGACGACGGTAAACCCGAGCAGCGTTGCGCGCCCGATATCCTGACGGCGTTGCGCCCGTGCCGAAAACACGTTGGCGCCCTCGATGCCGATGAACACCCAGACCGTGATCAACATCGTGCTTTTGACCTGCGTGAATACGTTGCCGAGTTTTGAGCTGCCCCAGAAGTCCTGGGCAAAAACATGGCTTCTGAACGCTGCGAGCGCTAACAGGATGAACACCAGCAGAGGAATCACCTTGGCGACGGTGGTGATCGCGTTCAGAACCGCCGCGCTACGCACACCGCGCAGGATGACCGCATGCATGATCCAAAGCACAATCGATGCGCCCAGCACCGCAGCGCGCGTGTTGCCGTCTCCGAATACAGGAAAGAAATAGCCGAGCGTGCCGAACACGATGACCAGATAGCCGACGTTGCCAATCCATGCGCTGACCCAGTAGCCCCAGGCTGAATTGAAACCGACGAAATCGCCGGCGCTGGCGCGCGCATATGCGTAGATGCCATTATCGAGCTCCGGTTTTCGCGTCGATAAGGTCTGATAGACGAAGGCCAGCGTGAGCATGCCCACGCCGGTGATCAGCCAGCCGATCAGCACGGCGGCCGCGCCCGCGCCCGACGCCATGTTCTGCGGCAAGGAAAACACGCCGCTGCCGATCATCGACCCGATCACCAGCGCCGTCAGCAGGCCGAGCCGCAAAGGTTTCGCCGTCTGCGCCGCGGTTTGAGCGGCCGGTCTCGGAACCGACGCTCCCGTCAATGAATCTGCCAGATTTTTCATGATCCGACCTCGGTGAATTTCAAGATACGTTGATTAGCTCACTTTGGAGGGGGTGGCGGATTGATCTGGATCATCCGTTTCAAGGCGACGTCGCCTTGAGTCGCTTGAGTCGTTTCACGCGGGTGCAATCTGGTCGATGGCTTCGCACAGTGCTTCGGCGAAGCGTTGGAATGCATGGAGCGAGCCTGCGACGCTTTGGTATTTCTCGCGCCCAATTTGTCCATCGAGGGTAATCAGTAACCCGGACTCGCGCGCAAGCGCGAGGATGGCATCGAATTCACAGACGGAGTTGCCTTTGTTGCGCGGTTGCTGGGCCGCCGTGGCACGGTGGGAAAAGATTGGGTTCGACATGGCTGGTCTCCTGATCGGGCAGCTTCGGCATACGCATCTGGCGCACTGCGAGGTCGACTGGTGCCTCCTGTCCTGAAATTCAGTATTGGTCGCTGGCCGGTCGATACAAATCAGGTGTCGCTGAGCTTGGAGTAGGACGTCCGGTGTCTTTGTCAGAATTGGCCTACACGACGCTAAACCGTGACGATGGCCGGGTTCGCAGCTTGATATGGATCATAAGAACTTGCTCATCCGCACCTATGCTCGTGGCATGCACTGCGAATTCCGCATGTGATTGCACGGCGGCGTGCGGTAGGGAGGCTGAAATGTCGGAAGCAAAAGTTCTCGTCGTCTATTTCTCGCGCACCGGGACCACGCGCCTGCTTGCATCGGCGATCGCCACGATGCTGGGCGCCGATATCGAGGAGATCTGCGACTGCAGCAATCGCGAAGGGCCCGGCGGCTACCTGCGCTCACTGCTCGATGCGATCCGCAAACGTCAGGTGGAGATCGTTCCGGCCGGCCTGGACGTCTCGGCGTATGACCTCGTCGTGGTCGGTTCACCCGTGTGGGCCGGCTCGGTATCGGCACCGGTGCGTTCATATCTGATCGAGAACCGCGCGAAGTTTTCCCAGATCGCGTTCTTCTGCAGCTTCGGCGGACGCGGGGCGGACAAGGCACTCCACGAGATGTGCGAACTCGTCGGCAAGCCTGCCGTTGCTGAATGCAAAGTCACGGCTGTCGAAGCGCGTCACGGCGCGCATGCCGCGCTTGCTGCGTTCGTGGATGGCATCAAGCGGCACCTTGCCAGGTCCAGGGACCTCGAATGGATGTGCTGATCCATCAAGCGAGTGCGCCGACATGAACAGAAAGCTTCTGCTGGCAATTGCCGTCGCGGGGCTCGGCGCGTGCAGTACCGCGTCGCGCATTGCCACGCTCCGGGATACTGAGATCCAGCTAGAGGAGGCGCGTGCGGAGGCTTCAGTGAACTGTTCTGCTCGCGCCGACTGCGACCGCCTGTGGAGCCTGACGAAGCAATATGTCTCACAACGCTCCGTGACGCCGATTCGACGCGCCGATGACGCGGCAATCGAAACCGCCGAGCCGCATGTGTTCGGTGCGGTCTACATTTGGGCAACCAGGACCACCGACAGCACCGGCACCTCCACCATCAGACTTAAAGGCATGTGCCGCGGCATGTATCGCGCCGACGGTAATCCCGGTTGGCTGTACATGAACTGCGCCCAGCAGATTCGTGCGGTCGAAGCAGATTTTCGCGCATACGTCGGCGCTGCGTCGTAATTCCAATGCTTTGCGCTGCTGCTCGTCCTTGAAGTGGCCGCGCAGTCAACGCACGCGCCGGAAGGCTTCGACTAGGCCGCCCGGCATCCAACCTCGGATACGGTGGCGAAATGAGCGACGGTTTTCGCGTGGCAGGTTTGGGCGGTGTCGTCCTCCATGACGGCGCGCGCGCGGTGCGCGCATGGCGCTGGCTGCAATGGGTGCTACTGGGATTCAGCTTGTTGGCGATTCCCGCGTTCTACTTCGAACTGGCCGCCCATTCGACTGCATTGCACCAGATCGGGCGAGCGCTCTACGCAGGCATGGCGGCCGGCTTCGCGGTTTCGCTGGCGTGGATCGCGCGCCTGTGCCATGAGCCCAGACGGTTTCTGATGCGCAATCGCTACGACGTGCTGGTTGCAGTCGGCGCCGCGGTGAGCGTCATGTCGGGTCTATCGGCCTGGTCGCCGCTCGAATGGGCGATGCGCATGATATTCGTCGGACTCGTGGCGGCACGCATCGTCGTGTCGCTGCGGGGATTTTTTTCGCCCAACCGGCTGCTGTTGCTGCTTGCGACCGCTGCCGTTCTGCTCGCATCGGCGGGTGCCGGCTTTTACTGGCTGGAGCCGGGCGTGCACACCTATGGCGAGGGTGTCTGGCTGGCCTTTGAAAGCAGCGCGACGGTGGGATACGGCGACATGGCGCCTACCACGCCGGCTTCGCGTGTCTTCGCCGCGTTCGTGGTGTTGCTCGGTTATGGCCTGCTGTCGCTGTTATTCGCGAGCATCGCCGCGATTTTCGTCGAGCAGGAAGAGCGTGTGCTGCGTAGAGAAATGCATCGCGATATCAAAACATTGCAGGCCGAAATTGCCGCGCTGCGCACAGAAGTGCGCCGCATGGGCAGCGCCGCGCATACCGATGATAGCGCCGTCGGCCGTCATCGCCCACCGGGTGAGCACGAATGAAGCAGATGGCGGCCAGTCGGATAACCCCTGCGGCCAGCGCAACCGTGGCCGGCACGACCACCCACGACGGCGCACGCCATGATCCGGGAAGCAGCAAGGTCAACATCAAGAGTACGAAATTCGCGCCGCTTTGCGCGGCGCTCGTCCAGACCGGAGAAACAACGGCAAAGAGATTGCGGCGGTCGCGATCAGCGCGCCGTCGACTCCCGCCGGATAGCCACTGCGGGTCGCGCCGGGCACGCCACGACGAGACATGGTCCGTCGATAAAAGTCGGGACCTGCTCGATGTCTTGACGCAAGTCAAGCGGCGCCGACCGTGCCGGCCGATGATCCTGTTAACTCGCCGGTCATGTTCTGTTAGCTCAGCCACGTGATCGCGGCGGGCGACTTCGCTTCGGAGTCGGCACGAAAACGCTGGACACCTGGGAGAAGGCACATGGGAGTCGGCATGCAAATCGTCTACCTCGGCTTTGCCGGGACGTCGCAAATCGAGGCCGAAGCAGCTTCGCAACTGGTGCGCCTCGAGCGTTTCAGCAAGTCCATCGCAAGCTGTCATCTGGCGATCGAATCCATCCGTAGCGCGCCGGATGATCGTGGCCTCCACCGTTATCCAGACGAACCGCGCGGTCCGATGTTCGACGCCCGGCTCGATCTGGTTCTTCACAGCGGCGAGTTCATTCCGATCAGACATTGCCTCGACGCCAATGCGGAACTTGCGATCCACGCAGCGTTCGATTCCGCCGAGGCGCAGCTGTTGCGCGACTCAACGCGCACGGCGTCCTGATCGCGGCAGCGAACCCTGCGACGTCATCGCATCTTTAATGTCCTGCAAGGAGATAGTCATGTACGAAAACGTTCTGGTTGCCGTGGATGGCAGCGAAGTATCGAAACGTGCGCTCAGTGAGGCGATTCGGATGGCCAAACTGGCGCGTGCGAAGCTGACCGCGGTGTATGCGATCGACCAGTCGGCGGCCTTTACCTATGCAGGCGCCTGCGATCCCCATCTGCTCACCGATGCGGCGCGCCAGGTCGGACGCAGCCTGCTGGACGACGCGGTTGCGCAAATGAAAGCGCTCGACGTGCCCGGAGATTCCGAAATCATCGAAACCCAAGGCATAGCCGAAGACATCGCGAATTGCATCGCGCGTTGCGTCGAGCGCCGCGGCGTGGATCTGGTCGTGATGGGCACGCATGGCCGGCGCGGCGTGCGCCGCATGGTGCTCGGCAGCGTCGCCGAGCGTTTCGTGCGGCTTTCTCCTTGCCCCGTGCTGCTGGTACGGGAAAGCGTGGCCAACGCCTGAGCATCATCGAGGTAGCGCGAGTTCGGGACATCGGCACACTGGCGGATGCTTGACACATGTCAACCGTACTTCTACGCGCGCGCTTACATTGAAAAAAAACGTCGACTCGTGTCGCGAGCGGAAAAACTTCGGAGCCGTCAGCGCGCAGATCCACCTCAACGATTGAGGTCCTTCATGGCAACGGAATCTAACGCTTCACTCGATGTGAATCGAACGAACCTTCGACTCGCACTCCGAATGCGGGGCTGCATCTCGAACTCGTCGGCGAGCCTGCGAGTTCGAGATGCAGCGCGTCAACTGCGATCCTGCCGTACCGACCGTTACACGCGAGCCACGGGTGCAGGCATGGTGCGCTGTAAGCAGGGTGATCAGCGGTGAGCTGGACGGACGCACGGCGTTCGGTCAGAGCACGAATTCAGCAATGCCAATCGCGACGGCGTATCGCCGCGCGCAACAGGGAGGACAGTATGTCGGCTAAGCGCGTTGCCTTTATCACCGGTGGCATGGGCGGACTGGGGGCTGCCGTCAGCCGGCGTCTTCACGACGCCGGCATGGTAGTCGCCATGTCGCATTCGGAGCGTAACGATCACGTCGCCACATGGCTCATGCATGAACGCGACGCCGGCCGGCGCTTTCATGCATACGAAGCCGACGTGACCAGTTTCGATTCGTGCGCACATTGCGCGGCACGTGTGCTCGACGAATTCGGCTCGGTCGACGTACTTGTCAACAATGCCGGCATCGCACGCGATTCGACCTTTGCCAAAATGAGCAAGGACGACTGGGATGCGGTTCTGCGCACCGATCTCGACTCGATGTTCAACATGACCAAGCCGTTGCTGGGCAGCATGGTTGCCCAACGCTTCGGACGTATCGTCAATATCGCCTCGGTGAACGGTGCGCGCGGCGCCTTCGGGCAGACCAATTATGCGGCGGCGAAAGCGGGGATTCATGGCTTCACGATGTCGCTCGCACTGGAAGTTGCGAAACATGGCGTTACGGTGAACACCGTCTCGCCCGGTTATCTCGCGACCGCGATGACCGCGGCCGTGCCGAAAGAGGTGATGGAGACGAAGATCCTGCCGCAGATTCCAGTAGGTCGCCTTGGGCAACCCGACGAAGTTGCCGCGCTGGTGGCGTTTCTCTGTTCGGACGACGCGGCTTTCGTCACCGGCGCGAACTTCGCCATCAACGGCGGCATGCATATGGGCTGAAGCTGAAAAAGAGACGTTTTGGCTTCAGTTGCAGGGCGCGGGCCCGTACGAGGAACACCAACGCGGCCCACATAAACAATGCGGACGTGAGTGACGTCGGCATCGCTCGCCGTCGCTCCGCACGGCGCTGCCCACGCGCTTCCCACGCCACGGCACGTTGGCAAGATGCAGATCGCCACGGCATTCCCGCACGAAACCGCGCGCGCGGCGCGCTTCGTAATGATCTCCAGACCGCTCGCCGGTTTTATCGCACCAATGACGCAGTGCCTGCGGCAGCATAGGCCTCGCCGGATGCACGGCCGTTGACGGAGGTCATCTATTCGAGCGCGCGACGGCCAATGAATCTCACTTGACACATGTCAATCGTTGCGAAGGGAGGCGGCCTAAAGTTGCTCGTACAGCAGGCTTGTTTCGATCAACGGAGGCAGCATATGAAAGCGCTCGTGTACCACGGTCCCGGAAAGAAATCGCTTGATGAAAGGCCTATTCCCAAACTCACCGCGCCGACCGATGCAATCGTCAAAATGACGCGCACGACGATTTGCGGCACCGATCTGCACATTCTCAAAGGCGACGTGCCGACCTGCGAGCCGGGACGTATTCTCGGCCACGAAGGCGTCGGGGTCGTACAGCAAGTCGGCGCAGCGGTGTCGTCGTTCAAGCCCGGAGACAGGGTGCTGATTTCATGCATTTCCTCGTGCGGCAAGTGCGACTACTGCCGGCGCGGCATGTATTCGCATTGCAGCACCGGCGGCTGGATTCTCGGCAACAAGATCGATGGCACCCAGGCCGAATACGTGCGCATTCCGCACGCCGAGACGAGCCTGTACCCGATACCCGCCGGCGTCGACGAGGAAGCGCTCGTGATGCTCTCCGATATCCTGCCGACCGGCTTCGAGTGCGGCGTGCTGAACGGCAAAGTGCAACCGGGCAGCACGGTGGCGATCGTCGGTGCCGGGCCGATCGGTCTGGCCGCGCTGCTGACCGCGCAGTTCTATTCGCCGGCGCAGATCATCATGATCGATCTCGATCCGAACCGTCTGGAAGTCGCGAGCCGCTTCGGCGCCACGGCGTGCATCGACAGCGGTCACGCCGAGCCGCTCGCGGCCGTGATGGAACTGACTGGCCAGACGGGCGTAGATTGCGCGATCGAGGCGGTCGGCGTGCCCGCCACATTCGAACTGTGTGAAGCGCTTGTCGCGCCAGGCGGCGTGATCGCGAATGTCGGCGTACATGGCGTCAAAGCCGATCTTCACCTCGAGCAGCTGTGGGATCGCAACATCGCGATTACGACGCGTCTGGTCGACACGGTCAGCACGCCGATGCTTCTGAAGACTGTGCGCGCGGGCCGTATCGATCCTGCGCGGCTCATTACGCATCGGTTCCAGTTCGAGGACGTGATCGGCGCATACGACACCTTCAGCCGTGCCGCGGACACCCACGCACTGAAAGTGATCATTGAGATGTCCTAGCCGGCGCAGTGCGCGATGCAGGCGCCAGCGCTGTTCCATTCAACCTGGTTCCCTATCCATCATTTCGATGGATGCTTCAAGGAGTGGCACGATGAGCAACATTACCCGTTTTGATCCGTTTGCAGCCGACCCCATGTCGGACCTCTTTCACGGTCTATTCCGCCCGTTGCGCGGCGGCGCGGGCGGCGAGATGCAGCTTGCCGACATCAAGGTCGATGTCACGGAGGGCGATACCCAATATACCGTGAAGGCCGAACTGCCCGGCGTCGAGAAAGACGACATCGACATGAAAAAATGGACGGCAATCTCGTATCGATCAGCGCCAAGGTCGAGCGCAAACATGAGCTGAAAGAGGGCGAGCGCGTCATTCGCCGCGAGCGCTATTCGGGCGCGGTCAGCCGTTCGTTCACACTTGAGAGCGAAATCGACGAAGCCGCCGCGGCAGCGCAGTACAAGGACGGCGTGCTCTCGTTGACGCTTCCCAAGAAGGCGGCCTCCGAACGCAAACGCCTGCCGATCAACTGATTGGCGCGGGGCGGCGCGGGGCGCGCGGCTGCACGTCCCGGAGCGGTTGCGATCCGTACGTGCTTTCAAGGAGCAAGCAATGAAGTCAGACATGGAATTGAAACACGAGGTCGAGGAGGAACTGGCCTGGGACCCGGCAGTGAGCGTCACAGACATCGGCGTGGAGGTTCATGACCGTATCGTCACGCTGTCCGGTCATCCGGCCAGCTATGCGGAAAAAATCGCGGCGGAGAAAGCGGCGCAACGTGTCGCGGGCGTGAAGGCCGTCGTTGTGGAACTGAAGGTGCGCCTCGGGCATGCGGATGTTCGCAGCGACGAAGACATCGCCAACGCGGTTCGTTCCGTTCTCCATTGGACCGTCGGCTTAAGCGAAGAGTCCGTCAAGGTGCAGGTTGAAAAAGGCTGGGTCACATTAAGCGGCGAAGTCGACAATGCCTATCAGAGTCATGTCGCCGCCCGCACTGTTTCGCAAATGCGCGGCGTGACGGGCGTATCGAACACGATCCGCATCAGTGGAAGCGTGGCCGCACAGGACATTGGCGAGCAGATCAGCCAGGCGCTTCAGCGTCACGCGGACCGTGAGGCGAAACATATAGCGATCAAGGTGGATCAAGGCACGGTAACGTTGACGGGCAAGGTTGATTCGGCCGCCGAGCGTTCGGCTGCGCGCGGGGCCGCGTGGGCAGCGCCGGGCGTGCATGCCGTAATCGACAATCTGACGGTGGGCTGACGCGCCAAAGCGTAGGGCGCAGGCGCGCGCCCTACTTGTCACCTTTAGCTGATGGAAGACGAGGGGCGGCTCATGGCGCTTTCCGGAAATATTTGCGACGGCAATTGGTCGGTATCGGCCGTGACGCATCAGACAGCGGGCGGTTTCGACTGCTCTATCCAGCTTAGTCATAGCACACCTGAAGGCGTCTTCACTCATGAGTTCAGGCACAGCCGTGTTTTTCCTAACGAGCGTGAGGCCGTACTCGCCGGTCTGCGCGAGGGGATGGTGTGGGTGCAACTCAAGATGTCGAACACGCTGTCATTTGAGGCGGCGAGCCACGCTCAATGTGATGTTCAGAAGGATCAGTAGTCTTGGCATGCGTGCATGCGTGCGTCAGACCTGCAGTGAGTCTGTCTTCGCGCACTGCACCGAAGCGCCGTCGTTTATCGGCATGGCGGACGGCGAGATGGAGGCAAAGCGTGTAATACCCTTTGAAGGCACACGTTTGGACCGGAAGCACGTTCGAGCAAGCTTAGCGGTGTGTCCGCCGTGGCATTTGACGCGGATCAACTGGGACTGAGTGTCGCCGAGTCAGGCGCTGCCGGTCGCCGGTCGGTTACCGACCAAGTTGATTAGTGTCTCTCGCGAGCTGCCTTCTCGCCGACATTTGATCGATGTCATTTCGCCGGTGCGACACGACGGTATCGTGCGGATTCATGCATGGCCGCGAGGAGGCCAAGGATGTCGACTCAGCCACCATCGATCGTACCGGACAGCTCGTCGGCCGCCAGTGACGGCAGCGTCGTCGCCGTCCGGGGCGCGGTGGTCGACGTCCGTTTTGCGGACAGTCCACTACCTTCTATCGACGACGCGCTGCTCATTCTGTCAGACGATCTCTCGCCGGTATTAGCCGAGGTGCAAGCGCATCTTAGCGAAACTACGGTGCGCGCACTGGCGTTGCAGGCGACTGCGGGATTGCGGCGCGGTGCGCGCGTGCGAACTTGTGGCGGCCCGATTGCGACGCCGGTCGGCGAGGCGGTGCTCGGCAGACTGCTCGACGTGACAGGCTCGCCCCGCGACGACGGCGCGGCGCTTTCAGCGCAACTCGAGCGCCGTCCAATTCATCGTGCGGCGCCGCCGCTCGCCGCGCAGACCGGCGCGACGTCCCTGTTTTCCACCGGCATCAAGGTCATTGACCTGCTTGCGCCGCTTGCCCAGGGGGGCAAGGCGGCAATGTTCGGCGGCGCGGGCGTCGGCAAAACGGTGCTGGTGATGGAACTGATTCACGCGATGGTCGAGCGCTATAAGGGCATCTCAGTGTTTGCCGGCGTGGGTGAGCGTTCGCGCGAAGGGCACGAAATGCTGCTCGATATGCGTACATCCGGCGTGCTGGCACGCACTGTTCTCGTGTATGGCCAGATGAACGAACCGCCGGGCGCGCGCTGGCGCGTGCCGTTTACCGCGTTGACGATTGCGGAGTATTTCCGCGACGAACGCCGTCAGAATGTCCTGTTGCTGATGGATAACGTGTTTCGTTTCGTGCAGGCCGGCGCCGAAGTGTCGGGCCTGCTGGGACGCATGCCGTCGAGGGTAGGGTACCAGCCGACGCTGGCAAGCGAGGTCGCTAGCTTGCAGGAACGCATTGTGTCGGTCGGCGACGTCTCGGTCACGGCGATCGAGGCGGTGTACGTACCCGCCGACGACTTCACCGATCCCGCCGTCACCGCGATTGCCGCGCATATCGACAGCATGGTCGTATTGTCTCGCGCCATGGCGGCTGAAGGGATGTACCCCGCGATCGATCCGATCGCGTCGTCGTCGATTCTGCTTGACCCTCTCGTGGTCGGAGAGGAACACGTGGCTGTCGCCACCGAGGTACGCCGGATCATCGAACACTACCGCGAGTTGCAGGACGTCATCTCATTGCTGGGTGTCGAGGAACTCGGCGCGGAAGACCGCGCCCTCGTGGGGCGAGCCAGGCGTCTGCAACGTTTTCTGACCCAGCCGTTTGCGGTTACCCAAGCGTTCACCGGGGAAGCCGGCCGCTCCGTGACGGTGGGCGAGACGATTGCCGGCTGCAAGGCGATCCTCGCGGGCGAGTGCGACAACTGGCGGGAAAGCTCGCTTTACATGATCGGCTCGCTCGACGAAGCACGCCGTAAGGAGCAAACCGCTGTCGCGCAGGACGCGGTGACCCGTGGCATGGAGACAGTGCGATGACCGGCGCGCGTCTCACCTTAACCCTCGCCACGCCGTCGCGCGCATGGTTCGACGCAGTCGAAATCATTTCCCTGCGCGCGGAGGACGAGAGCGGCTCGTTCGGTATCCATGTCGGCCATGCTGATTTCGTGACATTGCTGACGCCATCGGTGGTTCGCTGGATCTGCGCCGACGGCGTGACCCGCTATTGCGCGGTGGACGGCGGCGTGCTGCTGGTGTCGCGCGGCACGCAGGTGTCGATTGCCTGCCGCGAAGCGATTCCCGGCGATTCGCTGGAGAGCCTGGAGGAGGCCGTTCGCCGACACCACGCCGTTGAGGACGATGCGGCACGGCGCGCCCGGGTTGACCAGTTGCGCCTGCATGCCCGGGCCGTGCGTCAGATGTTGCGCTATCTGTGTCCACGTTCGGGCGCGGACGGCGCCGACGACGCCGCCACGGGAGTCATGCCGCAATGAACTCGCAGCTTCCCGACAGGCGCAAATCGGGCGACGACCGCATGGCCGGTGCAGCCCGCCACGCCGCCGCGCGTGACGCGCATGGGCGCGCTGATCCCGAGCCGTCTCTGGGCAGCCGGCTTGGCCAGATCGGCATCCTCGGCTGGGCAATCGTTCTGCCGACGTTGCTGGGACTCGCGATCGGCCATTGGCTGGATCGCGCTTTTGGCACGCGCGTGTTCTTCTCGGCGCCGCTCCTGATGATCGGCGCCGCAGTCGGCTTCTGGTCGGCGTGGAAGTGGATGCATCGTCAACAACGAGGGCACCATGATTAGTCCATCGCCGTCATTCGCGGCGCAGTTTGCCATGGGACTCAGCGTCGGCATGCTGGCCGGCGCCTGGCAGTTCCTCTCGCTGCGCTGGAACTGGCCGCTTTTTGCACAGGGCAGGGCGGCAGCGGCGCTCGTGCTCCAGCTTGCCCGCTTCGCCCTGACTGGTGCGCTTCTTCTGATGCTCGCACACGCCGGCGCGCTTGCCCTGCTGGCCGGCATGGCCGGCATCCTGCTCATGCGAACGATCGCGATTCGCTGCCAGCGAGGCAGACCGTGACCGCTTCACCGCTAGCTACCGCGCCGCTTCTGCACCTCGGCCCACTTGCGATCACCGAGCCCGTGCTGGCAACCTGGGCCATCATGGCCGTTGTCACGGCGGTGTCGGCCTTTCTCTGCCGCAATCTGTCGCTGACGGCCGGCAAGGTGCAGACCGCGCTCGAACTGCTGGTCGAGACGATCGATCAGCAAATCCGCGACACCATGCAAACCGCTCCGACCACGTATCGCGCATTGATCGGCACGCTATTCCTCTTCGTGCTGATTGCCAACTGGTGCGCGCTGCTGCCGGGCGTGACGCCACCCACCGCGCACCTCGAAACGGATGCCGCACTCGCGCTGATCGTGCTAGGCGCCACGGTGTTCCACGGTATTCGTACGCGCGGCATGGCGGGTTATTTCGCGGCCTTCGCCGAGCCGAGCTGGGTGATGATTCCCCTGAACCTCGTCGAGCAGATCACGCGGACGTTCTCTCTCGTGGTGCGGCTGTTTGGCAACGTGATGAGCGGCGTGTTCGTGGTCGGCATCATCCTGTCACTAGCCGGGCTGCTCGTTCCCATTCCGCTAATGGCTTTGGACCTGCTGACGGGCGCCGTGCAAGCCTACATTTTTGCCGTGCTGGCGATGGTTTTCATAGGCGCGGCAATCAACGATACCCCTCACCACGCTAGCGTAAAAAAAGGCGAAGCCTTATGAATAACCTCATCGAAATCGTGAGCATTGCAGCCGCGGCGCTTGCCGTTTCGTTCGGCGCGATCGGCCCGGCGTTGGCGGAAGGCCGCGCGGTCGCCGCCGCGATGGACGCGATCGCGCGGCAGCCCGATTCGGCGGGCACCGTATCGCGTACCCTGTTCGTGGGCTTGGCCATGATCGAGACGATGGCGATCTATTGTCTTGTGATTGCCTTGTTGCTGCTCTTTGCCAACCCGTTCGTCAAATAGGTGGCGCTCATGCGAATCGACTGGTCGACGCTCGCCTTGCAGACAATCAATGCACTGGTCCTGATCTGGCTGCTGGCGCGTTTCCTGTTCCGGCCGGTCTCGCAAATCATTGCCGAGCGGCAGAAGGCGGCGCAGGCACTCATCGGCGAAGCTGATGCGGCGAAGCAGGCGGCGCTTCTCGAACGCGACACAGCGGCTCGCGAAACGCTGCAGATCATCGCCGCGCGTGACGACACCATGAAAAAGATCGCGGCGGAAGCGGCTCAGGAGAAGTCCGCGCTGCTCGCCGCGGCGCAGGCGGAAGCCGCGAGGTTGCGCGCCGCCGCGGGCGCCGAAGCCGAAGCCGAACGTGTCGAACAGGACAAGCTCGCGGCGCGCCGGGCGACCCGGCTTGCTGTCGATATCGCAGCAAAGTTACTTGCCAGGCTGCCCGAGAGCCTGTCCGTAACAGGCTTTATCGATGGTCTCGCCGCCGGCATTGCGCAACTGCCTGAAGCTGTTCGCATGCAACTCGGCGCGAACTGCGCGACCCTCGTGCTCGCCGCGCCGCGCCTGCTGCGCCCGGAGGAACAGGCTCGCTGCCAGGAAGTGGTCACGAACTGTTTGCAGCGGGTTGTGCCGCTTCAGTTCGAGGTCGATCCTCAAGTGATTGCCGGACTCGAATTGCGGGCGCCCCACGCCGTCGTGCGTAACAGCTTTGGCGGCGATCTTGCGCGGATTACGGCAGTGCTGCTGGATGGCGACCATGTTCCCGCCTGAGACGGCCGACGATCCATGGCTCGCGCAGCAGCGTCTCACGCTGGCGCGCACTTCGATTACTGCGCAGGCCGAAACGCTCGGGCGCGTCGAACGTGTCGGTGACGGCATCGCGTTCGTCTCGGGACTGCCGGACGCAGCGCTCAATGAACTGCTGCGCTTCGAAAGCGGAGCGACAGGCTTTGCCCATACGCTGGACGCCGATGAGGTCAGTGTCGTCCTGCTCGACAACGACGGCGCGATTGAAGCGGGCGCGCGCGTGACGCGTACCGGCACCGTGCTTGAAGTGCCAGTCGGCGAAGGCTTGCTGGGCCGCGTGATCGACCCGCTCGGGCGGCCACTCGACCGTGACGAGCCGATCGTGGCGGCGATGCGCATGCCCGCCGAACGGCCTGCGCCGTCGATTGTCGAGCGCGATCTGGTCAGCGAACCGGTCGAAACCGGCGTGCTGCTCGTCGACGCGCTGTTCGCCATTGGCCGCGGCCAGCGCGAGTTGATTATCGGCGATCGCGCCACCGGCAAGACCTCCCTGGCGATCGACGCGATTGTCAACCAGAAGCAGTCGGACATGATTTGCGTCTATGTGGCGATCGGCCAGCGCACGACTGCCGTGCAACGGGTGATCGAAGCCGTCCGTCAGTACGGTGCGCCGGAGCGCTGCATTTTTGTGGTGGCTACCGCCGCGTCGGCGCCGGGGTTGCAGTGGATTGCTCCGTTTGCGGGCATCACGGTTGCCGAGTATTTTCGTGATCGCGGACAGCATGCTCTAGTCGTCATCGACGACCTCACCAAACATGCCGCGACTCATCGCGAACTGGCGCTGCTCACGCGCGAACCGCCGGGGCGCGAGGCGTATCCCGGCGATATCTTTTATGTTCATGCGCGCCTGCTCGAACGCGCGGCCAGGCTCTCGACGAAACTGGGAGGCGGCTCGCTCACCGCGCTGCCGATTGCGGAAACCGACGCGGGTAACCTGTCCGCCTACATCCCAACCAACCTGATTTCGATTACGGACGGCCAGATTGTGATGGACGCCGCGCTGTTTGCCGCGAATCAGCGGCCGGCCGTCGATATTGGTTTGAGCGTGAGCCGGGTTGGCGGCAAGGCGCAACATCCGGCTTTGCGGGAGGTATCGGGCCGCCTGCGCCTCGATTACGCACAGTTCCTCGAACTGGAAATGTTCAGCCGCTTCGGCGGTCTGACGGACGCGCACGTTGCCGGGAAAATCGCCCGTGGTCAACGCATCAGGGCGCTGATCGCACAACCGCGCTTTAGCGCATTACGCACCGTCGACGAAATTGCTTTGCTTGCCGCGCTGGCGGCGGCCGTTTTCGATGCGGTGCCAGCCGGGATCGCCGCACAGGTGCGCACGGAACTGGTTGCGCGAGCGCAGGGTCAGCACGTGCGATCCGAGCTTCCGCAAGCATGCGCGCGAATATCGGCCAAGTCGTCTGACACGGACACTCCGGCCGAGTTGATCGCCACGGTCCGCGAACTCGTTCAGCAATTGACACTTCGCGCCGCTAACGTTGCGTCCGATCTGGATCTCGCGCGATGAGCGGCAAACTTGCGGAAATCGAGTCGCGCAGCACCACGGCGCAGCAACTCGACGCTGTCATCGGTGCCATGCGCGGCATCGCGGCCGCCCGCTCACGCGAGGCTCAGGGGCGACTGCCTGGCATTCGCTCCTCGGCGTCGACCGTCGGCGCCGCGATCGGTGGCGTGCTTGCCCATGGCGCCGGGACATCGGCGGATACGCCCGAGCGCGGCACCCAGATCGTTATCGCGTTGTGCGCGGAGCAAGGATTCGTGGGCGCGTTCAACGAGCAGATTCTCGACCACGCGCTAGTCCGTCACGCGTCGGCGGATTGCGAGTTCCTGGTGGTGGGAACACGTGGTGAGATCGCGGCGCACGACCGTCGCGTTGCGCTCGTGTGGAGTTCGCCGGCGGCTTCCCATGCCGACGATGTGCCCACACTCGCCAGCCGCCTCACCGACGCGCTTTACCAGCGCCTCGACCAGCGGCCCATCACCGGCGTTTGCGTCATTCATGCCGTGCCCGGGATCGCGTCACATAACGAAGTCGTCGAACACCGTCTTATTCCGTTCGATTTTTCGCGTTTCCAGGTCGTGCGGCGCAATCAGCCGCCTCTACTGACGCTGCCCGTCGGGCGCCTGCTTTCGGGGCTAATCGAAGCGTATGTGTATGTGGAATTGTGCGAGGCGTTGATGCTCTCGTTCGCTGCGGAAAACGAAGCGCGTGTGCGAGCTATGCTGGCCGCACGCGGCCATGTGAAGGAGACGCTTGAAGAACTGACGCAACGTTACCGCCGGGTCCGTCAGGATGAAATCACGGCCGATATCGTCGAACTGGCGGCGGGCGTGGTGCAACGGTCGACGTGAGGCGCGGCGGTTGCCGCCGGCGCTGAAAACTCTCTGCGGCTCGTAAGCCGCCCTGTTGTTTTGATGCAAGTCAACGACCTCACGTGGGTCACGCCGATCATCGAACCACTGCCTCGACCGATCCGGCTACCACGCTTGCTCGAGAGAGCAGTCATTTCAACAGACGAGGCGCATTGCGCCAGGTGCGGAATCATGTATCACACGATCCTGTTGGCCATAGACGGAAGCGAAGCCTCGCTTCGGGCGCTGGACCACGCTCTCGACATTGCAACACTCGCGCACGCGCGCCTGCACGCTGTCTATATCGTTCATCCCTGGCGTGTGTCGGAGTACGCCGGCTACTATGATCCGGGGGACCTCTGCAAGGTACTCCGCGAAGATGCCAAGGTCGCATTGGAAGCTGCCCGCACGGCGATGGCCAGACGTGGTGTGAGGGGTACGACGGAAATCGTCGAGACGCAGAGTGCCTCGGACGATATCGCGAGCTGTCTGCAACGCTGCGCCCAGCTCCACGAAGCTGCGCTTGTCGTGATGGGTACGCACGGCAGGCACGGTGTGGCCAGAGCCGTGCTCGGCAGCGTCGCCGAGCAGTTTCTGCGGATGTCTAGGTGCCCCGTGTTGCTGGTTCGAAGCAGCGCGAACCTTGGTGACCGGAGCGCTTCTGCGTCTGTATCGAGCACGCCCGGATAAGGGGCGCATCACTTGCGACCGCCGATTGCCAACAACGCTCTTTTCCGATTGCGTACCACGGGGCGAAAGCACGGCGAAGCTGGTTGATGACGAAGTCTGCCGCGGGCTCGCCGCAGCGCACGCGCGAAAGCAGGTTGAAAAAAATGCAGATCGCGAATCTTGTGCTCGAGCTCAATTCAGAGCGCGACGTCGCCATTGAGCGGACTACATAGCGGAAAGCTTCGGGACAGCTATCTCATCTGTTGTCAGTTCCATCGCGGCTGCCTATCGGCATTCTCGGTTTAATACCGACATCAATCACTTACCGGCCGAAAACAAGGTGTGGCGGGCTGTTTGCACTTTGCAGAAATCATTCCCTGCTAAACCAGACGGAAGCGAGTGAGTCTGCAGGTCCGGACATCACGAATCTGCCGACGAAGCGTTTGGTTTATCGCAGCCAAAACGACTCGCCATGTCAGCTAAATCCGACATCGTTGCCGAACATCGGACGGCAAGTCCAGCCGAGGCTGATTGTTGCGACTCGCACCGGTAACAATACTAGAAGCATGTCAACGAACGAAGCGTTCGGTCTCGCGATGATCTGCCCATTTAGGCGGGCTGGACATCGGTAAACACATCCCTGTTTGCAGGAGCGAGCCATGAGCCAACCCGATCATGTGCAAGATGCAACCGCCGCGTCCGAACCTGACCTGTCATGCGGAGCGCACCTCGCCACGCGGCGCCAGGGCTACGTGCATCACGGCATCTATATCGGAGACGGAAAGGTCATTCATTACGCCGGCTTTTCACGTCGCTTCAGCCGCGGCCCAGTTGAAATTGTCTCGATCGATGAGTTTGTGGCGGGCTTCGGTTTCGAGGTTATATTTCATCCCTTTGCGAAATTCAGGGGCGCGGAAGTCGTGCACCGTGCAGCATCACGCCTTGGCGAACACAACTACCGGCTTCTTACCAATAACTGCGAGCATTTCTGTGTGTGGTGTCTGTTCGGCCGGGGGAGAAGCGAGCAGGTACAGGCATGCATCCGTAACCCGGCGCACGGGATGGTTGTGATCGTCACGCTCGTCGCCTGCGCTTTGAGCAGTCAATCGCATTTTGTGTCGCCCCTTCCTCTTAACTGAAACCCGTTTGTCATGACAGAACGCTTCTGCTTGACGCGTGCCGTGCCGCTTGAGGCTTGCTCACGCGACGGTTGCTGAAAAGAAGAACCCTCATAGCCGCAGGCCGTTTGTCCGGATAGCCGCTTCTCGATGCCGCGCGGGCATCGGCAAGGCGTTGCGCAGAGCCTTGCGAGAACATCGCCATTGACCTAGCATTTTTATTAGATCACCGCTTACCTGGTCCCAGGTCTGAGTCGGCCACTCGTCCTGCCATCCGATCGTCGGCACAGGGCCAGCCTAAATCCGAAAAGACCACCATGCAGCAGGACAGCCCCGACTGGAGCACCTCGCGGAACCTGAGCGATATCGATATCGAGCATCGTTACCGGCTGCTTATTGAGGCGGTGCAGGATTACGCGATCTTCATGCTCGACGCAGCAGGCAATGTCGCGAGCTGGAATCTCGGGGCGCAGCGAATCAAAGGTTATTCTCCAGACGAAATTGTCGGTCGCCATTTTTCCCGGTTCTATACCGACGAGGACATCGCGGCTGGCAAGCCAGCGCAATTGCTCGCCACAGCCGCATGGCAGGGGCGCGTCGAAGACGAAGGCTGGCGCGTGCGCAAGGACGAAAGCCGGCTATGGGCGAACGTGGTGATTACGGCGGTTCATGATGAACAGGGCGACTTGCTGGGATTCGCGAAGATCACCCGCGATATGACAGAGCGGCGCCGGCTGGAGGACCTCGAGCACGCAAGTGCCGCGTCGGCACTCGTGCAGCAGGCACGTGAGAACGAGCAGAGGCGCATCGCGCGCGAATTGCATGACGACCTGGGGCAGCAGATCACTGCGCTCAAGATGACACTAGCGCTTCACGAAACGGAACTGGCGCGGCATTTTTCTGAAGCGGGTCGCGCGCGACTGGGTTCAGTCCGCGAGATGGCCGACCAACTTGACGCGATGGCCACATCAATGCGGCGCATTGCAGCTGATCTTCGCCCTCCCATGCTTGACGACCTGGGACTTGAAGCTGCGCTCGAATGGATGACCGAAGGCTTTGAGCAGCGTTACGGCGTGCCCGTTCGATGCGAGATTAGCCCCGACGTGCTATGCCTGAACGATTTGGCCGCCATTTCGCTGTATCGCGTGATTCAGGAGGCGCTGACGAATGTCGCGCGCCACGCTCGGGCGAACGAGGTATTCGTTACGTTGTCAGCCGATGACCGGCACTATCACCTGCAGATTCACGACGACGGTGTGGGGCTGCCAAAAGCCCCTGCGCCACGAGCCGATTGCTTCGGTCTGCTCGGCATGCGCGAGCGGATCAGTCAGCTGGGCGGTGTTCTTTCTGTCGACAGTATTCCTGGCCGCGGCGTCACCATTACGGCACGGGTGCCGTTGGCGCGCGTTCTGGTGGAAAGCCAGCCGTGAGTCCTTTTCCGCGTTGGGTTGCGTGTGATTCGCAGAGTCGTCCTGGCAGCTTTAGCCAATAATCGCGACGGGAAAAACTCTCGATCGGCACTTCTGTATCGAAGGTCACAGTCCGCTCCATGTCTTCACGAGAGAGTGGGTCCCGGTGCCGCGCCCGGCAGATCTCGAAGTGTGTCTTATGACCTGGCCGAGCACTCGGCCGTGCGGTATGGGGGCATTGTTCGGCGCAGGGAAGGCGTTCTGGCGATGCTCTACTGTGACGGCCTCACTCAAGCCGCCGCTCGCGCGACGGCGCACGCATCCAGTGCAGGAGCAGGACTGCGGCGCCAAGCATTCCGCCCACATGCGCGAAATGGGCGATACCGCTTTGCGCGCCTGCAACGCCGAGTACGAGTTCCAGGACGCCATAGCACGTGGCGAAGAGCCACGCGGGCATCGGCACTGGCGGGAAGAGAAGGATTACGCGGCGGCGCGGGAATAGCAGCGCGTAACCGACCAGCAGGCCGAATACGCCTGCCGAAGCTCCAATGGCCGGCGCACGCACCGTCACATCGGCCAATCCGACCGCCAACTGCAGCAGAGCGCCGCTGAGCACGCTTGTGAAGTACAGCAAAACAAGATGCGCACGGCCGATCGTGCTTTCCACGTCGCGTCCGAACATATACAAGCCGAACATGTTAACGGCCAGATGCATGAAATTTGCGTGTAGAAAGCTATACGTCAATAGTTGCCATATGTGAAAGGCTGGGACGCCGCTGCTGCTGGTTGCCGGCCAGAGCGCAAATAATCCGATCAGCCGGTCAGGATCGAGCTGCTCGATCAGAAACGCCGCAGTGTTCAGAACCACCAGCATAGCGATCATGAAGAAGTCTCCGCGAGATGTTGCTTTTGATCGGGTTCAGATTTCCCACTCTGAGCAGTACGCGCAACGAGCGAGGGCTCACCGCAACGGGTAAGAATCGCGCTTCGGGCGGCGTCGCGAAGCCTCGCCATTGCGCCGAGGTCTAGCCCGTCAGGTGCGATGGGCGACAACATGGCGACCGAGATGGGTCCCCGGCGGGGGATCCAACTGCCATCGGGCAACACCGCGCGCATGCCGGCGAGCGCCACCGGTACGACGGCTCGTCCGCTGCTGCAAGCCACCCGGAACGCGCCGAGGCGGAACGGCAGCAGACCCGCACCTCGCCCGAAAGTGCCTTCTGGAAAGAACAGCATGGGAGTGTCTCCATCCGCCTGCCCTATGAGCCGCTGCTCGTCCTCGATACTGCCGCGGTATTCGCGCCGCTCGACGAAACAGGTGCCGATCGCGCGTAGAAGACGGCCGGATATCCAGTGTCGGTCGAGGCCACGTTTGGCGACGAAACGGACGGGCTGCGGCAATACCGCAAGCAGGATCAGGCCGTCCAGGTAACTGCTATGGTTGGCCACCATGACAACGTTACGCATTGTCATTGCGCGGGGATCGATTTCCACATCGGCATGCAGCCGCGCGAGTTTCAGGAACACGCGGGCGAGCTTTGCGGTGCCGTGCCAGTTGCGCGACGTATTCCCCGAGAAGATCGCGGCGCATGCGAGCGGCGCCAGCATGCCCAGAATCGCCCAGCAATAGAGGCCATACATCGTGTGCGAGATCCGGCGTGCAATCCGTCGCGAGAACGGCACGATAGCGCTGGCCACGACGCGAGTGAGTTGCCACCACGCGGGCCGAGCTTGTGAAGGTATGGCGCCGCCTTCGAACTGCGCGAGCGAGGCGGCATGCCGAAGCTTGCCGCTGGGTGTTTTGAGAATGCTGCCGGTCGCGACGAGCCGGGGCCAATGCCGCGGTTGCGCAGATCCGAAGCGGCCGCAGCGGCGCGGCGATGGAGATCGCCATATGACAACTCGGCGGGCGTCACGCCATCTTCGACAAAGACGATGTGGGTGCGCTGCGGATGCCGGTCCACGTGCCACAGCAATACCTCAATCAATGTCGTCGCATCGGTCGGTGTGTCGCTGCTGAGCGAGGCAGGCCCGCAGACAGGCTGTGTTTCAGGCGCGGTCGCGCCGCTGGCCGCCGATATTATCTCGCGTTCAATGGCATGCACGAGATCGGCGGGCGTGAGAACCGTTGCAAAGTCTTCGAGCGGCACGCGCACATGCAAAGCCTGTTCGATCCGGCCGAACAGGTCCGCCCGCGCGAGGCTGTCGAAACCCAGATCCCGCTCGAATTGCGAGTCGAATTTCACGGCGTTTGGGTCGGTCGCGTCCCTGTGGGTTTCGGCGTATACCACGGCAACAACCCCGAGAACCTTCGCGGCAAACGATGCATCGGCGAATGCTTCATTGGTTTCCATCATGATCTGGGCCCAGACGGTATGCCGACTATTCGACATTAGACGGCGGCTGCCGGATTGATTTGCGTCAATCGGCAAGCTGGGGTCACAGCAGACGCGCCCGCATGTGCATGCAACGCCGCTCCAGATGATCCATGTCAAATGAGAGGATGCGGCGCCGTCCTAATCTCGAACCACACGCGAGGGATAACCGATTCGCCGGGCGTTGACGGTGAATACGAATGCGGTCCCACGAATGAGGAACCTAAACCTTAGCCGAGGCTTACCATGCGCGCATCCGATGTCATGACCCGCTCAGTCATATCAGTCCATCCCGACTCGACGGTAAGAGAGGTCGCCAAAATATTTGTCGACAACGGAATAAGCGGCGCACCAGTGCTCGATGCTGACGGCCATCTGATCGGCATGATCAGCGAGGGCGATCTGCTTCGCCGCAACGAAATCGGCACCGACGAACGCTCGCGAACCTCGTGGCTCGATCATCTCTGGTCTGCAAGCCATGAAGCGCGGGATTACATCAAGACCCATGCGACGAAAGTGCGTGACGTGATGTCTACCGAGGTCGTGACCGTTCAGCCCGGCACGCCGCTCGGCGAAGTAGCCAGCATTCTTGAGACACGGCGCATCAAACGCGTGCCCGTGACCGAAGCGGGGCGGCTCGTGGGCATTGTGAGCCGTGCCAACCTCGTGCAGGCCCTCGCCAGCGTGCCAGAGCAGCCAACGTCGGACGTGACGCTTCCGGATGCCGAGATTCGCGCGATGTTGCTGGGCGAGCTTGCTGGTCGTAAATGGAGCTTCGCGGGACGCAATATTGTCGTCGTCGACGGCGTCGTGCATCTGTGGGGCGTGTTCCATTCGTTGGAAGCAGTCGAAGCGGTTCGTGTGGCGGCGCAAACCATACCCGGCGTCAAGCGCGTGGACGATCACACCGAGCCGTATCCTGTGATGCCGGGCATCTAGCAGAGTTGCGCCCTGCGCCGGCCGGCGCAAACCTTGGAGGCATGATGGCTCAGATCATTCCCGAGCAATGGCTCGGCATGGAACGCAGTGGATTCGACCAGATGTTCGACATCACAAGTCGGTGCTGCGACGCTTTTGAGAAGCTGACTGCGTTGAATCTTCAGGCAATCCGCTTTGGTCTTGCCAAGACCCAGGAGGGCCTCGCGCGCACATGCGTCGCGGACAATCTCCCCGAAATGTTGTGCTTGCCGACCTTGCTCGCACCAGCGGGATTCGCCCAGGCGCTGTCGTACAGCCGGCAGTTCTTCGAGATCATGTCTGGTCTCCAGCGACATTCTGTGCCGCCGCAACCGGCCAGCGCGGCTCGCCAACGCCCTGCGGCGGACGATTTGCTCGGCACCCTCGCCACCCGGTCGCTCGTGCCGTCCGACGTGCCGGCCGACACCACGACGACGAAAATGGCGGCCGCTGAGCCTGACAGGGAGTGGGCACGTGCGCAGGGGCTCCAGCCGATGCACACGGAGTAGCGATGTTTTGGCCGGCATTCAGGCCGCCGGAGCACCTCGGTGAGAAATTCCTAGGTCCGTAAGCCGCCGCCCATCACGTCATAGCCGTAGCGGGTCTTTTGCTCAATGTCCGGCGGCCGCTTCATCTGTCGTTTTGCACGTCGTGCCGTTCATTCGGCACGGCTGTTCCGTCCAGAACATCGAGCCGAGCCAATAGCGCTGATGCCCGGGCGGCCAGCGGACGCGGCATATCAGAACGGGTTGCCACCGACTTGACGCGCATGCGCCAGTACGTTGGCTCGAACACAACCTGCGACGAGGGACGGGGTTCACGTTCGAGTAGCCGCTCGAGCATTCCGATCATGGAAACGAGATGATCGAGATCACGTTCATGAAAGTGAATCTGCATAGTTTTGGTTCGGTCTGATGGCAACTGGGGATGTCGTTTGAAATCGAGCATGGCGCTACAGCGTCACTGCTCTGCCTCTTTCAGCATATGGGTGTGCCCAGACAGACGGTTGATCTGCGTCAGGCGCATGCGATTGCGAGCGTATAAGGAGCGCTAAAGAGGTCGCGTTAAAGCATTTTGACGAGTATGAGCACCGCCGTGGCAGCGTCGGCGCCACGGTTGACCTCAATCAATCGCCTTGCGAAGGGTCGCGTTAGGCTGAGTGGGCGGCGTATTTCAGCGGAGGCAGTTCGGAGCTTGTCTAACAGTCAGCTGCGCTGAACCAGTTGGCAAGAGCACATCCAATCGCGCCGGATCTTGATTTCGGAGGGCAATTTCCATGAAGCCGGATAGCCAGTTAAAGCAGGAAGTCGAGGACGAACTGATGAGCAGTCCGGCCGTCGACGCCAATGGGATAGGTGTTGCCGTTGTCGACGGCATTGTCACCCTTACCGGCCACGTGCCGGACTATGCGACGAAAGTCGCGGCGGAGAAGTGCGCGAGTCGAATCGGCGGCGTCGTCGCGGTGGTGATCGGCCTCGACGTGAAACTGCGCAAGTCGGAGCAACGCACGGACGAGGATATCGCCCTAAGCGTGCGCGCGGTTCTCGACTGGATTGCGGGCCTCGAGGAGGATTCGATCAGGATCAAGGTGGAGAAGGGCTGGGTGACGCTGAGCGGCGAGGTCCGGGACGGCTATCGCAGCCGCATTGCGGAGAAAAATATCGTCCACATGCGTGGCGTGACGGGCGTGACGAACAGCATCAAGATCCGCGGTTCGGCTTCGCCGCTCGACATCGAGTCCAACATTCGCAAAGCAATCCAGCGCCATAGCGATCGTGAGTTGAAGCATGTGGGAGTAGAAGTCGATGAGGGCCGAGTGATTCTGTCGGGCCGTCTCAGTTCGACCATCGAGCGCTCGATCGTGACGGGGGCCGCGCGTTCGACGCCTGGCGTGAAAGTGGTGGTAGACCGCCTCGTGGTTGGTTGATGTCGAGCAGACTTCGTTGCGCGGCGGGCTGGCGTGGGGTTGAATGTCCCGTGCGTCGGATCGTCTGTGTGTCGTCACTGAAAACCGGGTAGCCCGATTTGCCCGGCACTTTGCGGCACCCGGCGCACGCGGTCGACGTTGAAGCCCATGCCTTCAAGCCGGTCGAGCATATCCGAATAGGCGGCTTCGTCGATCGTCGGGTTGCGTGCGAGCACCCAGACCATGTTGCCGTCGGCCATGCAACGGATCGTGTAGCGATAGCCGGCATCTACATACGCAGTAACGACCACCACTTCAAACGGCCAGATCAATCCTACCCGCCATGTGGTGCCGCCTGTTCCCGGCATGACCTTCGCCACGAATTGACTTCCTGTGGCGGGTTGATCGAAGCTGTGGCGCCGGCCAAGGTATTTGTCGTCGATTTTCCCGTCGGCACGCAACGTCCACTCGTCGTAACTGCCGACGTAGTCGTGCTCGCTGAGAAACGGTGTTTCCGCGATCACATACCACTTTCCCATGTACCGTTCGAGGTCGATGGGCGGACCAGCCACGCATGCCGAGCGGGATACCCTGACCGAAGGATCGTGCGCGCACCCGGTCAGCCATATCGCCAACGCGGCGATGAACGCGGTTGATTTTTGCATGGTAGTTTCCTGCTTTGGATTTTGGTGGTTCGAAAAGAGCAGAGCAGAGCACAGCACGCGCATCAGGTTGCGCTGTGTTTCACGCCACGCTTACCACATGCCGTCTCCTGCTTAAGCCTGCTTTACGCCGATCGAGCCGGCCCGCGCCCCACGTTACACCGCGTCACGAAACTCAGACATGCGCGGTGAGCCCGAATCACGGCAGCGCGGTTGAACGCGACTAGACGCGCAAGCCGCCACGCAACGCCTGGAAATCGATGTGCGGAAGAGTCCGCAATCGTGGACGATCCGGTACACTGAAAGCAGGTTTCTCCTGTTCCGCGCACAACAGGGCGGCGACATTGTGCGGAAACGTGTGCAGCGCTGCATTGTAGATTTGAGCCGCTTCATCGTAGCGGTTTCGGGCAGAACTGATACGAGTAGCCCAGACGGCGAGCTTTCCCTGAAGTGTCCGGACGGTTGCATCAGAAGCCAGGCGCCGCTCGGATTCGACCTCGATCACAAGCGCGGATATGGCGTCGGTGAACTGCCGCTGCGCGACGTCGAACCGGTCGAATGCAATCGGGTCATTTGCGAGAGCGAGCGTGGCGGGCACGGCGATGACCTGGGCGCGAGCTTTGGCAATCGCGGCTAGCGCGGGCGTGCCGATCTTGAGTTTGTCCTGTGCAATCGCAGTCAGTTGCGAGACGATTCCAAGCCGCTGGGAATAAAGATCCAGCACCACCGTCAGCGATGCCCTGACGTTCGCATCGCTGGGCGGTGCGACATAGGTTATGCAGCCGCCCATTACCCATAGCACGAAAGCAGCGGCGATGAGGTACAACGTCTTTCTGAACGGTTTGCCTGCTACGTGCGGTGTTGCGGACGGCGTCGCCATCATCGCGATTCCCTCCAGTGCCAGACATCGGGAGCAGCCTTGACCGCGCAGGCCGAACTTGTTCGCTCGTTTTGCGGCCAGGGCTTGCAAACACGATAGGCGTTGCGGCGCGGCAGCGTTTGATCACGATCAATCCACGGCATTCATGGGTGTCATGACCCAAAAGATCGGATGCGACAACTTGTATGACGCCGGGGCGGCGCTCGTCACACCAGCGGTTTTACAAGCAATCGATAGCGCGAGTCGTGTTCAGATCGAGACTGCCCGTGCGGATCGCCGCGCCGCTCGACTGTGAGTGTCTGGTGCCTCAGCCGTCTGTCTGATGGGATCACCTTTCCGCTCTCCGACTTTCCGATGCCGCTCTCGCCATTGTTCAAAACGGTCGGAACGGTCAGCGCTGCACACGCCTAAGGCTCTTTATTGAGTATCTCTCTGGCCGCGCACATCAGGCCTTTTTTTTCCCATTCGCGCCACTTGATATAGCACGTCTGCGGCGGGGGATAATGGCCCGGAAGGTGATGCCACTTCGCACCCGTTTCCGCCACCCATAGAACGGCTTCGACAATCAGGCGGGGATCTCGCCGTGGTCGGCCAGCACCCTTCCGGTTCGCGGACACAAACAGGTGTTCGATCCTGGCCCAGTTTTCGTCCGAGAGCGGCAATTGAGGCATCTTGTGTATGAGAACAGTTGTCAAGCCGAATCCGGATAGCAGCCGGCAATGGCCAGAAGGGCCACTAGCGCGACGCCGATGACCGCACCTATCCAGATGAGTGCATTGTGAAGCGTAGACTCCTTCATGTGGCTCAGCTGATGATAGGGTTGCAGGTGCGCATCGTGATGCCCCGGGCCGGCAGAACCGCAGTGCTTTTTGGGGTGGACCATCTGGAACTCGAGCTTTCGAAACTGAAAAGAATCGAGCCTTGACTTAACCGGCTTCGCGAGCGAATCACTCGAAGCAGCATCTGTCAGCTGTCGGAGCTTTTGCTCTCGACCATCTCAGATGCAATGACTGTACGCGAAAGGGCGCCGAGGTCGGGAAACGTCACCTGCATGATTCGGGTAAGCTGCGCAGCGCATTGGCGCGCCTCGGAAGGCGCGTTCAATTCGAGAACTTCAAGGAGTTTGACCAGTACCGGCAAGAAGGCGTCCGACACGGGAGTTTCCCGGCCATGCTCTCGCAGGTACGCGCAGTAACCGAATAGATGGCGAATGAAATCGACCTGGTGCGCTTCGAATTGAGCGTCGTCCATTGGCGCGGATGCAACAGTCAGCGTTCTGTCGGCAGTCAATGTATGGGGCAGCCGCACGTACGATGTGTTATCGCTCAAGCGAGGTCCGATGATTTGAATGCAATAGTGGAAAGCGTGCGAACCACCCGGAGGCCCTATGCTATAAAGGTCATCCGGCCTGGGCCCGTGTTGCTTTCAGATCAGTATTTCATACCGCAATACGGTCGTCAAATCTATTTGACATATCTCTTTTCGCATAATTTTGAATGACATTCGACTGGCACGCGCTGTATGACGACGTGAAGCGGTTCGGCGACTTCGGGAGCGATGCCCAACTGGCCGAGTACCTCGGTTTGACGCGCGCCCAGATATCGGCGTGGCGCACTGGCAAAAGCGATCTGGGAACGCTGCCCAAACTGAAGATTCTGGACGCTCTGGGGCATGACTCGCTCCGGCCGGCGATTCTGAGTTTGCTGCCCGAACAGAACAGAGCGGAACTCGAACGTCTGCACATCAGTCTGGCTGAGCGAGTGTCCCGCGGCATGCGAGCGAGGGTTGGCGCCCATAACGAGGCTGAAAGCAATCGGCCGGTGCAGGGAGGGAACCGGTTGCTGACCGGCGCGAGTGGTGAAGAGTGGGCACGCATCGAGGCGCATCTGACGCCGGTTTCCATGCTGGCGGGAAAGGTGTTGTATGAGCCGGGCGATCCCCTCACGCTTCTGTATCTCCCCACTACAGCGGTGATTTGCACGACGCGTGCAACCAACGGCGGCGGTCACGCGGAGACCGCGATGATCGGCCGGGAGGGTTTGCTTGGCGTACCGGTGCTCGTAGGCGCGGATACCGCGGCATGCCATGCGGTGGTGCAAAGCGGCGGTGTGGCCTATCGGATGAGCGCTGAGTTTGCGGTGGAAGAACTGGCACGAGGCGGTTACATCCGGTCCGTCTTCTTTCGTTATGCGCAGGTGATGATCGCGCAAATGGCGCAGACAGCCTTGTGCAACCGGCATCATTCGGTTAGCCAGCGTTTTTGCCGCTGGTTGCTCATGACCCTCGACCGTGTTGATATGAGCGAATTCGAGGTCACGCAGGCGTTGATCGCGCGGATGATTGGCGTGCGCACCGCGAAGCTCGCGGAGGTTGCGAGGCAGGTCGAAAGTACGGGCGCGATCCGTTACGGTAAAGGGCGAATTCAGGTAGTCGACCGCGCCGCGCTGGAGCGCGAGGTCTGCGGGTGTTACGCCGTGATCCGGAACGAGTCCGAACATCTGTTCCGATTCTGACGAGCACTCACGGCGGACCGTCCGCGCTTTGGCCGAACGCATTCGCGTCGCCGATTTCGCTTAATTCGAGCCGCTTTTTCAAGCCGATTGCGTCCGCATAGGCGAGTGTAGCGGTCGGTCTAACCTGCTCGCAGCGCAGGACGTCGGCGCGCACGGCACGGTCGGAAGCAACTGTGACAACTTCCACGTAGCCAACGTAAGCGCGCCGGTTCTCCTTCTGGACACCTGCAGAAACTACGCGATAGACGATGCTCGACGTTCCTATGTCGATTTTTTGCTTTGCATGATCGACCGGCTGGGGTTTTAGGCAAGCAAACAGCACGCATATTTGCCCATCGCGAAGCCCCTGCGCGCGCGGGGCCCAAAGCTCCCGCAGAGAGTCGAGGGCCCGCGCCGTGCGCCGGCTCTGAAAAACGCTGATCAGAACAATGGCCACGACACATGCGAGCACAGTCAGCGCTTCCAAAATGTCGCCGACCAGACTATAGATGCTTGCCGCGAGCAACGGAACGACGTTGCACTCACGCAGTACTTCTCCAGGTGTCTGCGGCCATGTGCGCCTTGGTATCGAGTCGACAACGTCCCGGCAAGAGCAGGCGCGCCGCGCTCCCACATTCACGCTCGTCGAGCGGACGGCGATTACGCGTTGCGCCGATGACTTCGCTGCGGCGTAGAACCGTTGCGTGCCGACTCTCGTGGTGACCAAAGCCGATTGCATGTCGTTACCGTTTGGCTTGGCGGGCTAGTGTGCCGTTCAACGAAGGCTTATGACAGGGGGGCGACTGCAAATCCGTCTCGCTACAGGCTCATCCGAATCTTGCGGGGAAAGGCGCAATTCATTTGCGCTCCGAATTGCGCTGAACATGGCAAACCTCATATAACGCGATGGGCGACGAGCAGGAATACAAAGCGCTTCCCTGACGATCTGAGAATGATGCGACGTGCGCTTGTGAGTGTTGACTTGGATCAAGGCAGGCTATGGAATATCCGGTTTCAGAGCGGCTGAGCAGTGGACGTGCGCTGCGTATGTGTGGCCGGGTGGTCGAGCAAGCCAATCGGTAGTGCGATTCCAGGCCGGGGAGAAACTGATCCCTCACTGAATCGGTTTCTCCCTTAGCTTCCCCGACTGCCTGTCAGGCGCAGTCCAGGCTAATACAGCGACGACGAGCGTTATCATTTCAGCGTTCTATCTGTTCGTCGTTTTACCGAGTGGGCAAGACTTTCCGGTGCTGGTCATGTGAGGACGACACCGATCCGTCGATCGAAAGCCTGCGCGACATGCGCATCGCGCTCGATACACTCGACCTGCGCAGACTCTCGGGCAAGTTTCCCGGCGAGTTGCCAGTCGTCTTAAACCGGGTGCTCGACGACATTCGGTCGCACTATGAACGGTGTGTCGAATCGGGTCACCGTCAAAGCGTACCGCTGGCACTTGCAATCGACGTTGATGCCGCCATCGCGCGGATCATGGCCAACTTCGCGGCCGATCCGGATGTACCCGGCTACAAGCTGCGCAAAGGTGCGCTGCATGCACTCATTGGACTCCGGCTGTCGCTGTTTCCGGGTGCGGCGCCTGGCAACGCCTCCTGATCGGCGAGCGTTCTATGGGTGACTATTTGTTCCGCGGGAAGCAGCCTACTGCCCGGCAGAATCTCGTATGACCGAAGAGGGCGATCAGAGCCGACCACGTCGGGCAGAGGTCGGCGCATCTGAGCCGCACATCATGGCTTGCGCACGGATGGTTGAACGTCAGCTACGCACTCGTCAGCGGACCGTCGGAGCGCCACACGCCTGGTACAAGACAAACGAAGTGGTCGAACCTTTGGTGTACCGGCTGTCACGCCAGTGGCATCGTGGGGTAGCGAAGTTGCAGGAGATACCGCTGAAAGCATCGAGTGGGAAACTCGCCTCATCAGGAAAGGGCGCACAAGCTGACGCTATTGCGCCGGCCCGTGCACTCGACGCGGGTCCTCGTCGGAGGATACGAACCCATGTTTAGAAGATCGTGCGAAGTCCGATTGCCACGCCTACCTGATTGGTCCGGCCAATGGTGTTGGTCGGAACGCCCTGGCCGTTGACCCCGCCGGGGTAGTCGGCGGAGAAGGCGCCTGTGCCGCGCGCGAAGTCTGTGATCCCGTAGACTTCGGTGCGTTTCGTGAACGAGTATTCGGCGAGAACGGTGGCCGACTGGTTCACCCCTCTGCCGAGCGTGCCGTCGAGCAGTTCAGCATTGCGGGTCTGCCCGTAGTAGTAGGCGAACGTAAAGAGCAGTGCAGACATGGCGTGCCAGTTCGCACCGACGTAATAGGTGTCGTCGATTCGGTTGGGGCTGCCGCCTTTTAGTGTCGGCGCGCCAGATTGCTGCATGTAGCTGTCGGTCAAACCAGTACGGTCCTGCCCCCGCAGCCAGCCGGCCAGGAGGCGGATGTCGTGGGTGACCTGAAACGCGCCGCTGATGTGCAGGAAGTTGGTCTTGGCGCCGTTGATTGGGCTGCCGACACTGGTGCCAACCGAAGAGCCCGTTGCGGATGTCGGAACGGAAACCTGCTGGAAGCCGGCGTTGAGCATGGCAGGGCCGTATGTGTACGTCAGTTCCACGGCATAGGTGGCGCCGAGGCCGACCGCGCCCGCCTGGTTGCCAAAGCCGTAAAGGGCATCGACATCGAGGCCATAGAAGCTGCCCTTGTACTTGACCGAGTTGTTGATTTCCAGGTAAGGGCCGATGCCGTTATACATCCAGCTGTTTTGCCAGTAGTTGCCAACGGTCAGCGGGTCGAAGATATCGCCCAAGGTGTCGTAGGCCGGCGCATATTGCCTGCCAAAGGTCAGCGAGCCCCACGTTTTGTTCGACAGGCCCACGAAAGCTTGCCGGCTGAACAGTGTGCCAGGGACATGTAGTTGCCCATTAAAGGCTTCGAAGCCGTTTTCAAGGCGGAAGATTGCGGACCAGCCATCCCCCAGATCCTCGCTGCCCCTCAAGCCCCAGCGGCTGTGGGTTTCGGGGCCGGACGTCATGGCGACCTGGTCTTTGCCACCGGGGCCGGCATTCGTCTGATAGCGGATGGCTTCATCGACGATGCCGTACAGCGTGACCGAGCTTTGGGCGAATGCCGAGGACGCCGCGGCAGCGAAAAGCGCGCCGGCGGCGGTGAAAATAAGTATTTTGTTCATTAGTAATCCCCAGTAATTGGTGAGTGGCTGGGAGGATTTCTCGACGCTCGAAAACGGAACCGTGAAGGGGAGCGTAGCCCGTCATTTCGTGGAGGCAAAGATACCAGTGACGGAGTGTTGTTTATTTGCAGTGTAGGGAGGTGTGTGCAAATCGTCTGATGTTACGCGCAGGACAATTCGCTTGCTCCCCGGCGATAATGTCTTGCGCGGCGTCTTGCCCGTTATGGGCATCGCGGTCATGTAAATTTCGGTTGCTGAATTTTTATATGACGGCCTTCGCGCGACAAAACCCTTCAGGGAATGTAACGTTGCTCCCTGAGTTCGGTCAGCATTTCGATATACATTTCCTCTGAGTCGATGCAATCATGGAAGCCATGTTTGCGCGCCTTTATCGTGCTGGTGATGTTGTCGAAGGTCGTTTTGAAAATCATGTCGCCAAACTTCCACGACACGATTTGCTCGTACGGGTAGTCTCGAAGGTTGTGCTTCTCGACCAGCCTGTTCCACCATTCAGCCTTGTCGGCCATCATCTTCTGTAACAACATGGGGAACGGTTCGCCGACCGGCACATCGAAAAACTCCGCCAGACGCGGCCAGACGCGGGACCATCTGAAGTAATCGCCATTCGTAATGTTGTAGATCTCGCCTCGGCATGCGGCGGTCTCGCCTGCCCAATCGACGGCGCTCGCGAGAATTCGGGTATCGGTGATCTGGTAGAGCGCGTCGTAAGCGGCGCGCGGGCCGGGAAAAGACATGGGAACGCCTAGGGCCTTCGCTATCGTTCCATAGACAGCAATCACCATCAGCAGATTCATGGGATTGCCTACGGCAACCCCTGCAACACCCTCGGGACGAAGTGCAGTCCAGGACCATGACTTGCCGACTGAACTTTCCCGAAGGAAATCCTCCTGGTCGTAATAGAAGTTCGGTGGCATATGGCGCGGGTCGCTTGATGTCGGCGTCGGTTCTCATCGCAGATCTCCCCGGTTTGCGCGCCATACTCAGGAAACGCGTCGCCGCCAGGCATTGTTGGACCGTCGACGCTGAATGCGAGCACACGATCTCATCGCAATACCTGCGTTTAACCAGAAACATAGCCTGTGCAGCGCCTGTGCCGGTCCACTACGCATTCGATACACTTGCCTATACGATGATCGATCTGCGCCACTACTACTGAGCGTCAGTGCACAGCATTCAGTTCATTCATGGCGCGAGGCGCCACGAACAGGCACGTCATTACCCTATGTGTTCTGACTGTATTAGTGAGGTGAACAACCTTCACTCGCTGTAACTGAAACAGTCATTTTTATGGAGTACCTATGAAAGCTGTTGTCTATAACGAGTCGGTTCCGCTCGATTCGCCGGATGCCCTGACCGACACCACGTTACCCGAGTCTGAGCCAACCGGGTATGACCTGTCGGTGGAAGTGCATTCGGTCTCCGTGAACCCGGTCGATACCAAGATCCGCGGCGGCGTGCTGCCGCCCCCAGTGGTTCCAAAGGTGCTGGGCTGGGATGCGTCCGGCGTGGTGCGCGCCGTGGGCGACAAAGTAACCCTGTTCAAACCCGGCGATCGCGTCATGTACGCCGGTTCGCTGTTGCGGGCAGGCACCAACAGCGAGCTGCACCTGGTCGACGAGCGCATCGTTGGTCCGATGCCGACGAGCCTCAGCTTCGAGGAAGCGGCCGCGCTGCCGCTGACCTCGGTCACGGCGTGGGAGTTGCTGTTCGACCGTTTGCAAGTGCGCGAAGGCAAAGACCCAATCGGAATGCTGCTGGTCATCGGCGGCGCCGGCGGCGTCGGCTCGATACTGATCCAGCTGGCGCGCCAGCTGACCGGCCTGACCGTGGTCGCCACCGCATCGCGGCCGGAAACACAGGAGTGGGTGCGCGAGCTTGGTGCGCACCATGTGATCGACCACACGAAGCCGATGCCGGCGCAGCTGCGCGGCCTTGGCATTGATGAGGTCGGTTACGTGGCGAGCCTGACCCACACTGACAAGCACCTGGTTGAAATCGCCGAGATGCTGGCGCCGCAGGGCAGGCTGGGGCTGATCGACGACCCCGAGTCGCTCGACGTGCCGATCCTCAAGCCCAAGAGCATCTCGCTGCACTGGGAATTGATGTACACCCGCTCGATGTACCAGACCCCGGACATGATCGAGCAGCACCATATTCTGGTCCGGGTCGCCAGGCTGGTCGACGCGGGCGTACTGCGCACGACGCTGGCGGACCATTTCGGCACCATCAACGCGGCCAATCTGCGCCGCGCCCATGCCTTGCTCGAGAGCGGCAAGGCACGCGGCAAGATCGTGCTGTCCGGCTTTTGAGACTTTGAGGCTCTTTCTGTGCTGAAGAAGCGGCTCGGGGCGGCGCAAGGGCGGGTGAGCGCCGCGCGCTCACCCGGCCAACACACTCAAAAAATCGACTGCCCCGTATAAGTTGTCAACCACTCCAGCGCCAGCACGCCCGCCGCCGAGTTGCCATTGCTATCCAGCGCCGGCGACCACACGCATGCCGCCATCTCGCCCGGCAGCACGGCGACGATCCCGCCGCCCACGCCGCTTTTCGCCGGCAAGCCGACCCGGTAGACGAAATCGCCCGCCGCGTCGTAAGTGCCGCAGGTCAGCATCAGCGCGGAAAGGCGCTTGGCCGAACTCGTGTCGAGAATCCGTTCGCCGGTGACCGGCGCCACGCCATGATTGGTCAGGAACAGCGCCGCCTTCGCCAGCTCGACGCAACTCATCGAGATCGCGCATTGACGGCAATAAGCATCGACCACCACTTCTGGCGGCATCTCCATGTTGCCGAAGCTCGCCATGAAGTGCGCCATCGCGCGGTTGCGGTGGGCGTGCTGCAGCTCCGACTGAGCGATGCGCGAATCGTAGTCGATGCTCGTTTCGCCCGTCAGCCGTCGCATGAATTCGACCAGCGCCGTCTCGGCCTGCACGAAGCGGCGGCACAGCACATCGGTCACGACCAGCGCGCCGGCGTTGATGAACGGATTGCGCGGCTTGCCGCGCTCGCTTTCGAGCTGGACGAGCGAATTGAACGCGGTGCCCGAGGGCTCCCGGCCGACCCGTTCCCACAGTGCGTCGCCGAGCAACTGGAACGCGAGCGTGCAGGCGAACAGCTTGGAAATGCTCTGAATGGAAAAGCGCGTGTCGGCCTCGCCGGTGCGGAAAATTTCACCCGACGCCGTGACGATCGCCATGCCGAAACTGTCGGCGGGCACCGTGGCGAGTTCCGGAATGTAATCGGCCACCTTGCCGGTGCCCAGAAAAGGCTGCAGATCGCCGCGGATCTGTTCGAGGATGGATGCGTAGTTCATTGGGCTCGGACCGTTGGAGCCGCAATTCTACTGGCAAGCCGGAGCGAATTGCTCGTGCGGCACAGCGCCGTGCGCCGCAATCCGGCACAAGCGACGTTCGGCGAGCGCCTCCACCGGCTATGCTAATCTTGCTGCCTTTCCGGCAACAACCGGGCAAAACGGACTCCACGATGGAGACTTTTGATCCAGACGGCGTCGAGCAACCGGTCTTCGTGATCCGCGAGCACCACGAGACGCTGGACGAACCGTTGGGCGCCTATCGTCGCGCGCGGCTGATCCACGTGAGCGCCGGGGTGCTGATCGTGCGCACCGAAACCGAGCGCTGGGTGGTGCCGCCGGGTCACGCGGTCTGGATGCCCGCGGGTCTGCTGCACCGTTTGTCCGCCGCCAGTCCCGTCGAATTTCATTCGCTCCATGTCGCGCCTGACGCCGCGCCGCTTGCGCCGCACAGCGGCGCCGTCGTGCCCGACCCGCTGGTGGGGGCGTTGCTGATCGCCGCGGCCGATCTGCCGCACGACCAACCGTTCGACGAACCGGCCGCGCGTCTCGTGCAAGTGTTGCTGGACCGGCTGCCGGGTCTGCGCACCGTGCCGCTAGGGTTGAACTGGCCGCGCGATCCACGCGCCCAGCGGATCGCCGACGCGCTGAGCGCCAATCCGGCCGACGCTGCGGTACTCGAAGAGCTGGCCGCGGCGGCCGGCGTGACGGCCCGAACGGCGGCGCGGCTGTTCGTCAAGGAAACGGGGCAAACCTTCGGGCAGTGGCGCCAGCAACTTCGCCTGCTGGTCGCATTGGAACACCTCGGCGGCGGTGCGAGCGTCACGCAGGTGGCGCTCGAAGTGGGCTACAGCGACGTGTCGTCGTTCATTGCGGTGTTCCGGGATGCGTTCGGCGACACGCCCGCGCGTTATTTCCGCTAACGCATCACCGTCGCCCGCCCGCGGTAGCAGACTGTCCGAGGCCGCCTCGAGGACACCGCCGCGCTCAGTGCGCGCCGGCCGCGTCCGGGCCGCCGCCGCCCTTGGCCGGCCGCGTGATCCAGATCAGCGGAATGATCAGAATGAAGATGACCGCCGAGATGAAGAAGATATCGTTCAGGCCCATCATGGCCGCCTGCGTGTTGACGGTGAAATCGAACAACGCATGGGCCGATTGCGGATTCATATGCAGCAGCGACTGGGTCGAATCGATCTGCTGATTGAACGTCGGGTTATTGATGGAGGCCTGCTCGGTGAGCCGCGCGTGATGCAGCACGGTGCGGTTGTTCCATTCGTTGCCGGCGACCGAGGTGCCCACCGCGCCGCAAAATACGCGGGCGAAATTGGACAGACCCGCCGCCGCGGGAATCTTGCCTGGCGGCTGGCCGGACAGGATGATCGCGGTCAGCGGCACGAAGAACAGCGCCATCGGAATGCCTTGCAGCAGCGTCGGCAGGACCAGATGCCACGTGTCGATCTCGATCACATACTTCGAGCGCATGTAAAACACGATCGCGAAGCCGATAAACGCCATCGTGGCGATCACGCGCGCGTCCGAGCGCGGCAGCACGCGGCCCATTACCGGCGCGAGGATCACCGCGAATATGCCGAGCGGGGCGGTGACGAGACCGGCGTCGACGGAACGGTAATTCAGATACTCCTGCATCCATTGCGGCAGCAGCACGAGATTGCCGAAGAACACGCCATACGCGACCGAAATCGCAATCGTGCCGCCGAGAAAATTGCGCTGCTGAAACAGCCGCAAATCGACGATCGGATTGTCCTCGGTCAATTCCCACACGAGGAAGAACGCGAAGCTGATGAGCGCGGTGATGCCGAGAATCACGATCACCGGCGACGAAAACCAGTCGAGATCCTTGCCCTTGTCCAGCATGATCTGCAGCGAGGCGACCCACGTGATCAGCAGACCGAGTCCGACCATGTCGATGGGCGGTTTGCGGGTCGGCGACTCGCGGGTGCGATAGATCATCCACGTGACGCCGGCCGCGAAAATGCCGACCGGAATGTTGATGTAGAAGATCCATGACCAGCTGTAACTATCCGTGATCCAGCCGCCTAGCGCCGGGCCCGCGATCGGGCCGACGGTCGCGGTCATCGCCCATAAGGAAAGCGCGGTCGAGGATTTCTCCTTCGGATACGAGCCGAGCAGAATGGCTTGCGACAGCGGAATCAGCGGGCCGGCCACGGCGCCCTGGAAAACCCGTGCGAGCAGCAGGATCGGCAGCGTCGGCGCAATGCCGCACAACCAAGACGCCAGCACGAACATCAGGATCGCGCCGACGAACAGCTTCACCTGGCCGATGCGTTGCGTGAGCCAGCCGGTGAGCGGGATCGACACGGCGTTGGCCGCGGCGAACACGGTGATGACCCACGTGCCTTCATCCACCGAGACGCCGAGGTTGCCCGAAATGGTTGGAATCGCAACGTTCGCGATCGACGTGTCCAGCACATTCATGAAGGTGGCGAGCGCGACGGCAATCGTGGCGAGCACCAGCTGGCCGCCCTTCAGCGGCGGCGGTGGTGCGGGCGGCGCCGCGGCGGGCGCTGAAGGGGGCTGGCTCAAGCGGTTCTCCGGATCGGTGTGCCGCGGACTGGCTGCGTTGAGGTTGTATTTCATGCCGGTGCGATGCGCCGGGCCGCAGGTCCGCTGAATGCTCGCAAAAGCATACCTGCATTCACGTTTGGACGTCATCGGCGCGCGCAAAGGCGGGGGCGAAAACAAATCCGGCAGCGTATGCTCGCGGCTGAGGCTGCACGCAGCGCACGGCGCTATCCATAACGACACCGTGCATCCGCGCGTGCGGGACGACCATCCACGAATCAAGAGAGAAAGGAACGAATATGGCCTGGGAGCAATTCGAACACGGCTGGCGGCGCGCGCCGGTGAGCGCGCCTGCCAAAGGGCTGGTGGTGCTGATGCACGGCGTCGGCAGCAATGCGCGCGATCTGATGCCGCTGGCGGACATCTGGAGCGAGAGCCTGCCCGACGTGGCCTTCACCTCGCTTGACGGCACCGACGCCTTCGACGGCGGCTTCGGCGGGCGCCAGTGGTTCAGCCTGCGTGACGTCAACGAAGGCAATCGCGAGGCCCGCGTCGCCGCGGCCTATCCGGCGATGCGGCGCATGCTCGAAACCGAACTCGCGCACTGGCAGGTGTCGTTCGGGCGCCTCGCGCTGGTCGGATTCTCGCAAGGCTCGATCATGGCGATGCACCACGTGGCGGCCAGCGCGGAAGGCGCGGCCGGTGTGGTCGCGTATTCGGGGCGGCTCGCCTCGGTGATCGTCGCGCAAAACGGCACCGCGCTCACGCTGATCCACGGCGAGGACGACGAGGTGATCCCGGTGCAGGAACTCGAATCCGCCGCCGACGCTTTCAGCAGCGCCGGCTATACCGTCGACGCCTATGCGCTGCCCGGCATCGGCCACACGATCAACGCCGACGGCGTCGCGCTCGGCCAGGAGGCGCTGGAACACGCGCTGGGCGCTTTGTCGCGCGGCTGACACGCTCAGATCGAAAAGCGGCGCTAAAGATTCTGATCTGCTTGCCGTTAACTGCTCATAAGCATGAAAATCACCCCCGCCGCGCGGACCGCGGAACGCCCGACAGGGCGGCCCAAGCGGCTCGGGTGACCGGGGGCGCATTTTCCAGACTGCCCGGTACGGGCGGATACGACACATCAGCGACACATCAGAGCCTTTCCATGGCCAGACCGACGCCGCATTACCCGCTTTTCGATCGCTTGTTCCGTCAATCCGTGACGGTGGACCTCGGCACGGCCAACACCCTGATCTATACCGACGACGGCGGCATCGTGCTGAATCAGCCGTCCGTCGTGTGCTTCCAGAAAGACACGGCTGACCGGCCAAAGCGCGTCGCCGCGGTCGGCACCCAGGCGCGCCAGATGCTGGGCCGCGCGCCGACCAACCTCGAAGCGGTGCGGCCGATGCGCTACGGCGTGATCGCCGACTTCTCCGCCGCCGAACACATGATCAAGCAATTCGTCGAGATGGCGCGCCCGCGGCCGCTGTTCAGCCGCCGCGCCGCGTTCACCTTGTGCGTGCCGGCCGGCGCGACCCAGGTCGAGCGCCGCGCGATCAAGGAAGCGGCCGTGGCGGCCGGCGCGTGGAAGGTGAGCCTGATCGGCGAATCGCTGGCGTCGGCGGTCGGCGCCGGTTTGCCGGTGTCGGAGGCGACCGGTTCGATGGTGGTCGATATCGGCGGCGGCACGACGGAAGTCGGCGTGATCGCGCTCGGCGGCATGGCGTATAGCGGCTCGATCCGCGTGGGCGGCGATAGCTTCGACATGGCGATCGTGAGCTACGTGCGCAATCTGTACGGCGTGCTGCTCGGCGAACAGACCGCTGAACACGTCAAGAAAAACATCGGCTCGGCCATGCGCGACGTGCCGCGCGAGCATATGAACGCGACCGGCCGCAGCGTCGACGACGGCCTGCCGCGCACGGTTCAACTGAGCAACCACGATATCGCCGATGCGATCGAAGGTCCGCTGCGTCAGATGATCGGCGCGGTCAAGCGCGGGCTCGAGGAGGCGCCGGCCGAACTGGTGACCGACATCGCCAGCAACGGCATCGTGCTGACGGGCGGCGGTGCGCTGCTCGGCAACCTGAGCCGCCGCCTGACGGACGAAATCGGCCTCGACGTGCGCGTCGCCGATGAACCGCTGACCTGCGCGGTGCGCGGCGCGGGCACGGCGGCCACCGCCGGTCTGCTGGATGAATTCGCTTACGAATGAGTTTGCGCGCGGGGCTTGCCGCGCTGATGCGGCGCTGATGCCATCGCCATGCTCGCGCCCGGCCGCTAACGCACGCTCTGAAGCAGCCTGCTACGCCGCTCCACCGGCTATGTGACAATACGCTTCACGTCCCAGATTCAGGGACGTGTGCGCGTTTCCTTTCCCTCATTCCATGTCGAGCCGACAGCGCCGCGCTCAGGCGCTGCCGGGCTACCCGCAACTACTCGTGAATCAATCTGTGCGCGCTGCGTCTTCTTCGGCATCTTTCATCGAACTGCGAAACGGTTTGCGCATGCCTTACGTGCAAGCCGGCGAAGGTGAGCTGCTGCTGTTCGTGCACGGTTCGTTGTGCGACTACCGCTACTGGCAACCGCAACTCGCGGGCCTATCGAAGCACTATCGTTGTGTCGCGGTGAGTCTTACGCACTACTGGCCGGCGGCCGATACCGATACCGAGCCCGGCCTGCCGTTCAGCTGGAGCGAGCACGCGAACGAAGTGGCGGAATTCATCGAGCGGTTCGGCGTGGGGCCGGCGCACGTGGTGGGACATTCGCGCGGCGGTTGCGTGGCGTTTCATTCCGCGCGGCGTCATCCTGAACACGTGCGGACGTTGACGCTCGCCGACCCGGGCGGTCCGTTGCAGATTGCCGGACGCTCGCCCGCGAGTTTGCCGGAGCCGGTCAATGCGTTGCGCGCGAAAGCGGCGCAACTCATCGAAAGCGGGGACGTGGAGGCGGGCCTGCAACTGTTCGTCGACTCGGTGAGCCGGCCCGGATTCTGGGCAATGAGCACGCCCGGTTTTCGCAGAATGGCAACCGACAACGCGCACACGCTCGCGCGTCAATTCCGCGATCCGTTGCCCGCCTATGTTCCCGAGCAAGCCGCCGAGGTGCGCTGCCCGGTTCTGCTGATCGACGGAGAAAAAAGTCCCGAGATGTTTCACCGTACCGTGGCCGCGCTGCAAAACTGGCTGCCGGATGCGCGCCGCGAAACGGTGCGCGGCGCTTCGCACGGGATGAACCTTGCGCATCCGTCGGCGTTCAATCGCTACGTCGACGAATTCATTCGGTCAGTGAGCGGGCAACAAGCGCAATGAGCGCAATGAGCGCGTAATAAACGTGCAATCAATGCACGACAGCACCGCGCCGGGTGGCTCGCGCTCGCGACGATGCTCCGCAAGCTGGCTCGATCCCGGCAACCCTTCAAACGCTCGAGCTTATGCCTTGCGATGCGCGTCTTTATCGAGCGCGCGTTCCGCCGCCTCGCCGACGAGGCCGTGATAGTACAGATGCACGCCGATCGCGAGCGAGTCGTTGCGAATTTCGTGGAACGCTTTCCACGCCTTCACGGGGTCTTTGAACAGCAGATAGTGCGCTTCCTGCGCGATCAGATCCGCGACTTCATGCAGGCCGTGGCCGTGCAGCACATCCACGAGCGCATCGAGGCTGCGATGCGTGCGCGCGTCGGTACGCGGGTACAGCATATGCAACACCGCCACGTCTTGCGTCTTCAGCGCTGCCGAGAGCGCGACGACAATGTCCTGGTGATTCAGCGCGGTGACGATGTTCTCGTCGGTGTGGACGTGATCCGGAAATAGCGTTTCGAGCGAGGCGTTCATGTGGTCGTTCCTGTTCTTCTGGCTGATTAAAAAAGCCCGCCGCAGGACGGCGGGCCAAATACAGCGATGTGTTCGCAGGGGAAGCAAAACACGAATGCAGTATCGCAGATGCCCCCTTGCCTTCGCAGCCCGCCTGTCGCAACACATTGTTGCGGTAAGCGCTCAGCTTTCATTTTGCTGGCAGTGCGTGCAGGGCGGCGCGCAGCCGCTATCGCCGCGACGCCGGGCCTTGTAGGAGGAAATGCCGGTAACCAATGTTGCGCCAGCCGAGATGCATTGTTGCGGTCAATCGTCGCAATAGGAGGACCACGGGACCTTAAAATGCCGAGCGGAGCCTGAGCATGCCAAAGCGCTTACGACGATCGAGCATGCCGGCACGTGTGCGATGTGAAAGTAAAAGGAACGTGTAGATGAACTCGAAGACACACGCAACGCTGAGCTTTTCCGACAGCGACCAGACGATTGATTTGCCGATTTATCAGGGCACGCTCGGACCGGATGTGATCGACATCCGCAAGCTATACGGCCAGACCGGCAAGTTCACGTACGACCCGGGCTTCATGTCGACGGCGGCATGCAACTCCGAAATTACCTATATCGACGGCGACAAAGGCGAGCTGCTGTACCGCGGTTATCCGATCGACAATCTGGCGCAGAACGCCGACTTCCTCGAAACCTGCTACCTGCTGCTGAAGGGCGAATTGCCGAACGCGCAGCAGAAGGAAGAGTTCGTCAAGACCGTCACGCAGCACACGATGGTGCACGACCAGATGCACTTCTTCTTCCGCGGTTTCCGCCGCGACGCGCACCCAATGGCGATTCTGGTCGCCGCGGTCGGCGCGCTGTCGGCGTTCTATCACGACTCGCTAGACATCGGCAATCCGCTGCACCGCGATATCTCCGCCATCCGCATGATCGCGAAGCTGCCCACGCTGGTGGCGATGGCGTACAAATACACCGTGGGTCAGCCGTTCGTTTATCCGAAGAACGACCTGTCGTACAGCGCGAATTTCATGCGCATGATGTTCTCGAGCCCGGCGCAAGAGTACAAGGTCAACGACGTGCTGGTGCGCGCGCTTGACCGCATCCTGATCCTGCATGCGGACCACGAGCAGAATGCATCGACCTCGACCGTGCGTCTCGCCGGTTCGTCGGGCGCGAATCCGTTCGCGTGTATCGCGGCCGGTATCGCATGTTTGTGGGGCCCGGCGCACGGCGGCGCGAACGAAGCCGCGCTGAACATGCTGGAAGAAATCGGCTCGGTGGACAACATCCCCGAATTCATCGCGAAGGTGAAGGATAAGGATTCCGGCGTGAAGCTGATGGGCTTCGGTCACCGCGTCTACAAGAATTACGATCCGCGCGCAAAGCTGATGCGCGAGACTTGCCACGAAGTGCTGGAAGAGTTGGGCCTGCACGACGACCCGCTGTTCAAGCTCGCCATGGCGCTCGAAAAGATCGCGCTAGAAGACGAATACTTCGTGTCGCGCAAGCTCTATCCGAACGTCGACTTCTATTCGGGTATCGTGCAGCGCGCGCTCGGCATTCCGACGGCCATGTTCACGTGTATCTTCGCGATGGCACGTACGGTCGGCTGGATTGCGCAGTGGAACGAAATGATCGCCGATCCGGAACAGAAGATCGGCCGTCCGCGTCAGCTGTTCGTCGGCGAATCGCAACGCGAAGCCACGCCGCTGGCCAAACGCTAAAGCGTCGGGGAGTCACCCGCCCGACGCCCGCGCGGCGCTCTCACGAGGAGCGCCGCGCCCTTCCTCTGCACGTCCTGTGCCACTGAAAAAAAACCGAAACTCCCCTGTGATAAGTTCGTCTGATGCGGACAGACCCTCTACAATCGGAAGCGACTCAGGTAGCAACCGGATGTAGACCGAACGCAACAGCGAACCCATAGGAGTGACCCTGATGCAGCAGCCAGAAGCCCTCGGCGGCCTTTCGGGCGGAATCGATCACCGCGAACCCGAGCCGGACGGCGCATTCATCCCGACAGAAAACCTCAATGTGGCGAGCGCCACTCAGCATGTGCTGAAGTCGGGCGACACCTTCATTGTCAACGATCCGCTTGGCGATATTACCGGCCACGACGACGGCCTGTTCGTCAACGACACCCGGGTTCTCTCGCAACTGCGCCTCACTTTCGGCGGACGCGCGCCGTCGCTGTTATCAGGCAGCGTCAGCAGCGACAATACGTCGTTCACCGCGCATCTGACCAATCGTCCGTTGCCGCCGCTCGGCGGTGACAGCACGCCCGAGGGCGTGATCCACGTCGAGCGCGTGCGGGTGCTGTCGGGCACCGTGCTCAACGAAGCCATCGAACTCACCAACTACGGCACGAGCGACGCCGTGGTGCCGTTGTCCATCTCGTTCGCCAGCGACTTTCGCGACATGTTCGAAGTGCGCGGCCTGAAGCGCGAAAAGCAGGGCCGCGTCGAACCGGCGCGCGTCGAGAATCGGGAAGTGCTGCTCGGCTACGTGGGCCTCGACGACGTGGCGCGCAATGTGCGGATCGCTTTCTCGCCCGAACCGGACAAACTGTTCGCCGACCGCGCCGATTACACCGTCAAGCTGCCGGCTCAGGCGTGTGTGTCGATCTATCTGTCGGTGTCGGTGCAGGTCGTGGCGCAGACCGACAAGCCGATTGCCGGCGTCTCGCAGCCCACGCATGCATTGAGCGAAGCGCACCTGTCGCAGATCGACGCCGAGCGTCCGCGTGTCGGCCGCGCGGCTGTGCGCGCCGCGCTCGTCGACGCCCACCTCGTGATGCGCGAGCGCCGCCGCGTCACCGCGCGCGTGCGTTCGAGCAATCCGCTGTTCAATGCGTGGATCGACCGCTCGCTCGCCGACCTTGGCCTCCTGACCACGGACCTCGTGACCGGTCCGTATCCGTATGCCGGCATTCCGTGGTTCTCCACGCCGTTCGGCCGCGATGCGGTCATCACGTCGCTTCAGACGCTTTGGCTGCAGCCGCAATTGGCCGCGGGCGTATTGCGCTTTCTCGCCGAACATCAGGCGCGCGAGAACTCGCCGTTTCGCGATGCCGCGCCCGGCAAGATCATGCACGAGATGCGCAAGGGCGAGATGGCCGCCACCGGCGAAGTGCCGTTCGCGCTGTACTACGGCGGCGTCGACACCACGCCGTTGTTCATCGTGCTGGCTGGCGCCTATGCGGCACGCACATCCGACCTGGCATTGATCGACGAATTGTGGCCGGCGCTGGAGCGCGCGGCGCAGTGGGTCGCGGGCGTGTGCGACAAGAACCGTTACGGCCTGCTGGACTATCAGCGCGAATCGGACGGCGGTCTCGCGAATCAAGGCTGGAAGGACAGCCACGACTCTGTCTTCCACGCCGACGGCCGCTTCCCCGACGGCCCGATTGCGCTCGTCGAAGTGCAGGCCTACGCGAGCGCCGCCTTCGACACCATGGCGCACTTCGCGAAGCTGCGCGGCCTGCATGACGCGGCGGAGCAATACAGCGAGCGGGCGAAGAAAATCCGCCAGTGCGTCGAAGAAAAGTACTGGATGGAGGAGGCCGGTTTCTACGGCATCGCGCTCGACGGACACGGCGACCTGTGCCGCGTGATGGCCTCGAACGCGGGACACTTGCTGGCCTTCGGTCTGCCTTCGCGCGAGCGTGGCGAATCGGTGGTGCGCGCGCTCGACTCCACGCTGTTCCACACCGGCTGGGGTGTGCGCACGCTGGCCGCGAGCCAGTCGCGTTTCAACCCGATGGCGTACCACAACGGCTCAGTCTGGCCGCACGACAACGCGCTCTGCGCGCGCGGCCTGTCGCGCTACGGCGGCAAGGCAGCGGCGGTGCGTCTGTTGCAGGCGCTGTTTCAGGCGGCGGTCAACTTCGACATGCGCTTGCCTGAACTCTTCTGCGGCTTTCCACGGCGGCGCGGCGAGCCGCCCACCGCGTATCCGGTCGCCTGTCTGCCGCAGGCATGGGCAGCGGGCTCGCCATTCATGATGCTCGAAGCGTGTCTGGGCATCACGATCGACGCCGAGCGGCGCGAAGTGCTGATCGAGCAGCCGATGCTGCCCGAAGGCATCGACTGGCTCGAAGTGGGCGACCTGCGGGTGGGCGATGCCTCGGTGTCGATCACGTTCCGCCGCATCGGCGATAAGGTCGTGGCCTCGGCGGAGCAGGGCGACGTGCGGGTGATCGCGCTTCTTTGAACACGCGCTGAAAGCACGCCTGGCCTGGGTTGGCTCGCAAATCGTAGCTGTTCAGGTGGCGCAGGCGAGATGATCGATATAAAGAGGTCGTAGTAGGTTCATGGCGCGCGGCTCGCAAACCAGTCTGGCCTGCGACTCGCGTGCTTCGAAATCACAGTTGCAAACAAAATTTAGCCTGCAATCACGATACCGCTCCTCTCCATCGAAGCACCGTTGTCGCGCAATGACCCACTCGAGTTGATTCATGAGCCGCGTGAGGCAAAATGTCCACATCGAAAATGTGGAGAGTGATCCGTGGGCGTCAACTTCGATTTGAACGACTTGCAGGCGTTTCGCGCGGTGGTGGAGCTGGGGAGCTTCCGCAAGGCCGCCGAGGCGGTCAGCATCTCGCAGCCGGCCTTAAGCCGCCGCATCGAAAAACTCGAGGAGGCGCTCGGTGTGCGTCTTTTCGAGCGCACCACGCGCAGTGTCACGCTCACCACCGTGGGCCGTGTGTTCGCCCCGAGCGCGGAACAACTGCTCAACGATCTGGACGTCGCACTGCTCGGCATCCGCGATGTTTCTTCCAGCCGAATGGGCCATGTGACGATCGCCTGCGTGCCTTCGGTCGCCTACTATTTTTTGCCGAACGTCATCGCGAGCTATCATCGCCGCTTTCCGCGCATCCGGGTCAAGCTGCTGGATTCGAGCGCGAATGAGGTGCTTGGTGCCGTCATCAGCGGTGAGGCCGACTTCGGCGTGAGTTTCATGGGCAGCCAGGAGTCCGAGGTCGAGTTCAAGGTGCTGCTGCAGGAGCGCTTCGTTGCCGCTTGCCGTCGTGACCACCCGCTCGCCCTCAAGAAACGCGTGACATGGAACGAGCTTTACGAGCACCAGTACGTGTCTCTTGACAAGACTTCCGGCAACCGCCTTCTGCTCGACCAGGCGCTTTCGGCGGTAGCGCCGCGTGCACCGAGCGTCTGCGAGACGCGCCACGTCACCACCATGCTCGGTCTGATCGAAGCGGGGCTGGGCGTCGCCGCGGTGCCGTCGATGGCCATGCCCGGACGCGAACACCCCATCCTCACAAGCGTGCCGCTCGTCGAACCGGTGGTGAAGCGGCGAGTGGGCATCGTGACACGCCGCGGACGTCCGCTTACACCGGCCGCGCTGGAGTTTCACAAAGCCGTTGTCGAGATGAGGCGCGGCGGCGTCGCAAAGAGCGACGCGTCGGACAATGACGCGCCAGCGAAAAAGCAGCCAGGCGGGAAGACCGCATCGTGAGGGTGGCGAAACCGCTTCGTTCACTCTATGTGCAGGTCCTGCTGGGCGTGGTGCTCGGCATCGCGCTCGGTCATTTCCTGCCTGAAGTCGGTGCGCGTCTCAGACCTTTCAGCGACGCGTTCGTCGGTCTGGTGAAGATGATGATTGCGCCGATCGTTTTCTGCACTATCGTCTCGGGGATCACGTCGCTCGCGAGCGGGAAGGCGATCGCGCGCACGATCTTTCAGGCGCTGGGGCTCTTCTATTTGCTGACCGCCGTGGCGCTCGCACTTGGCCTCGTCACCGCTTTCGTGCTCCAGCCCGGCGCGGGTATGCACATCGACGCGCAGCATCTCGACACAAGTATCCTCGCGCAATATGGCAAGCACGCGCAGCCTCGCGGCCTGGTCGCATTCGCGCTGAATGTCATCCCTGAGACGATGCTTGGCGCCCTCGACAAGGGCGAGGTGTTGCCGGTGTTGCTTCTCTCGCTGCTCTTCGGTTTTTCGCTCAATGCCTATCCGAAGGCGGGCAGGCCGGTGCTCGCTCTCATCGACGGCATCGCGCAGACCCTCTTTCGCATCCTCGCGATGATCATGCGACTGGCGCCGCTCGGCGCATTCGGCGCGATGGCGTTCACGGTGGGCCGCTTCGGCATCCGTTCGGTCGGCTCACTCGGCATGCTGATGGTGTCCTTCTACGTGGCGTGCCTGCTGTTCGTTGCACTGGTGCTCGCCCCGCTTGCGCGGCTCCACGGGTTCGCGCTTTGGCGGCTGCTGCGCTATCTGCGCGAGGAGTTGCTGATCGTTCTCGCGACGTCGTCGACGGAGCCGGTGCTGCCGCGCCTGATCGCGAAGCTGGAGGCGCTCGGCTGCGACAAGGGGGTGGTGGGACTTGTGCTGCCCGCCGGCTATTCGTTCAATCTCGACGGCACCGCGATCTATTTGACACTCGCCTCGGTGTTCATAGCGCAGGCGTGCGACGTGCCGCTTACCGCGCCGCAAATCGCGATAATGCTCGCGGTTATGCTGCTTACCTCAAAAGGGGCGGCCGGCGTGTCGGGTAGCGGACTCGTGGCGCTGGTCGCGACGCTGACAGTGATTCCCGATTTGCCCGTAGCGGGAGTGGCGCTACTGGTCGGCATCGACCGTTTCATGTCCGAGGCGCGCGCCCTGACGAGCGTGATCAGCAACGCCTGCGCAGTGATCTTCGTTTCGATGTGGGAAGGGGCTTGCGATCGTACGCGTCTCGCGCAGATGCTCGGGGCGATGGCGCCGGGCGGCGCGGACCGCTCCGCGAGGAATACGCCGGGCACCTGAGAGGAAGGCCGCCTGAAGCGAGCCTTCGTTCAGGTCCGCGTCAATGAGAGGAAACGGTGTCGAGCCCGGTCGATTTCACGTCTGTCTGTACGCCGGGCGAAGCGAGATAGTCGAGGAGGGCTTTCGCTTCCTTCGGATGCTGTGCACCGACAGGAATGCCGGCGGCGAAACGCGTGACCGATTGCAGTGACTCGGGAATCTTCCCGACGAAGGTCGCACCCTTGACGGGCAGCAACTCGCTCACCTGCTGGAAGCCGATTTCGTAATCGCCGTTCGCCACCACCGAGGCGACTGGAATGCGCGGGATCATCTTCGCCTTCGACTTGACCTGATCTTCGATGCCGAGCTTCTTGAACAACTCCCGCTCGATATAGACACCGCTTGCGCTGTCCGAGTAGGCGATCGACTTCGCATGCAGCAGGGTCTGCCGGAGCCCGTCCGGGGAGCTGATATCAGGCTTCGTCGCGCCTTCGCGCACGACCATGCCGATGCGCGAATCCGCCAGATCGACCCGCGATCCAGGAATGACCTTGCCTTGCTTGATCAGATCGTCGAGTGCGTATCCAACCATGATGACGGCATCCGCGGGTTCGCCGCGTTCAAGCCGGTTGGGGATCGCTTCAGGCGATTTGCCCATTGACGGACCCAGCGCGGTGTCCAGCGTGTTGCCCGTCTCGGACGCGAACCTGGGACCGAGCACCTTGTACGCCGCCGTAAAACCGCCCGAGCTCATGACGTGCAGGTCGGCGGCCTGCACGTTTGCCGCCGCGGCCGAGGTTGCAACGAGCGTTGCCGCGCAAAATTTCAGAAACAGTTTTTTCATGATGGTAGCCGTGTCGGATTGCGTGTGTCTGCAAACATGCAGAACCAGAGACGAATTAGTGCGCGGGAGTTAGCGTCGCTGCACGGCGGCGATACAGGGCGAATGTCGCAAGAAGGGCGCACGCCGCGGCGAAGCTCATCCAGTAGCCGGGTGCAGCCTTGTCGCCGGTCATGTGAATGAGTGCTGTGGAGATCGCCGGCGTGAAACCGCCGAATACTGCCGTCGCGAGGCTATAGGCGAGCGAGAAGCCCGCGACGCGTACCTGCGCCGGCATCACTTCCGTCAGCGCGACGACCATCGCGCCGTTATAGATGCCGTACATGAACGAGAGCCAAAGGAGTGCGAGCAGCATGTTGACGAAGCTCGGCGCGTGAGCGAGAAACGACAATGCCGGGTATGCGGTCAGGATGGCGAGCAGCGTCATGGCGACGAGCAGCGGCCGGCGACCGATCCTGTCGGAGAGGGCTCCGCCGATCGGCAGCCACACGAAGTTCGATACGGCGACACATAGGGTCACGAGCAAACTGTCGGCGGTGCTCAGGTGCAGGACCGTCTTGCCGAAAGTCGGTGCGTAGACCGTGATGAGATAGAAGCTCGCGGTGGTCATCGCCACCAGCATCATGCCTGCAATCACGACGGTCCAGTTCTCGACCAGCGTGCGCAAGACCTCCTTCATGTTCGGGCGATGCTGACGGGCCTTGAATTCCTCGGTTTCCTGCAGATTGCGACGCAGCATGAAGATGAACGGCACGATCATGCAGCCGACGAAGAACGGTACGCGCCATCCCCACGCCGCGATGGTGGCGGCGTCCAGCGACTGGTTGAGCGCGAAGCCGAGGGCCGCGGCCACGACGATCGCCACCTGCTGGCTCGCGGACTGCCAGCTCGTGAAGAGGCCTTTGCGGCCGGGCGTGGCCATCTCGGCCAGGTACACCGAGACGCCGCCCAGCTCCGCACCCGCGGAAAAGCCCTGCAAGAGCCGCCCGATCAGCACCAGCGCGGGCGCCGCAAGGCCAATGGTCGCGTAGCCCGGTACGAACGCGATCAGGATGGTGCCGGTCGCCATGATCGAGAGCGTCACGATCAGACCCTTGCGGCGGCCCACGTCGTCGATGTAAGCGCCGAGTACGATTGCGCCCAGCGGGCGCATCAGAAAACCGGCGCCGAAGACCGCGAAGGTCATCATCAGCGAGGCAAATTCGCTCGCGGCCGGAAAGAAGACGTTGGCGATCTGGGTCGCATAGAAGCCGAACAGAAAAAAGTCGAACTGCTCCAGAAAGTTTCCGGCCGTTACGCGGAAAACCGCCGCAGCCTTTGAACGTGCCGGCGTAAGGGTAGAGGGCGAGGGGTGCATCGATGTGTCTCCTGAAATGCCGGACGTTGCGGTGGTCCGCTTCTGGTCCTTTCAGGAATATTGGCCCTTGGACGGTAAAACGATAAGTGCAATCTTCTGAACGATTGATGTTCTCCGGTTATCAATCGGCACGAGTCTGGAAGTATTGCCGTGCCAACGTAATCCAGTATTGAACGCCCGCTGGAATGATCTCGTCGTTGAAGTCGTACTTCGGGTTGTGCAAACCCGGTGCGGCCGTGCCGGCATGGGCATTCCCGATCAGCACATACGTGCCGGGCCGCTCTTCCAGCATGAAGCCGAAGTCTTCCGATGTCATGTTGGCCGGCACGTCGGCGTGCGTACGTTCATCGCCGAAAGTCTCGCGAATCACGGCTTCGCATAGTTGGGTCTCGGCCCGCGTGTTGATGGTCGCCGGATAGTACTGGAAGAACGTGACTTCGACCTGAGCGCCGTGAGCGGCCGCCAGCCCTTCGCACATCAACTGGATGTCGCGCTGCAATTTCTGCTGAAGTTCCGATGAAAGCGTGCGTATCGTTCCGCGCAGCTCGGCGCTATCCGGAATGACGTTGTCGGTGTCGCCCGCGTGGATCATGCAGACGGAGATCACGGCGGGATCGACAGGGTCCTTGTGTCGCGCTGCGATGGTCTGGCAGTGCAGCACCATCGAACAGGCGAGCGGGATAGGATCGAGGCCAAGATGTGGCTGTGCCGCGTGAGCGCCCTTGCCTGTGACGGTAATCTTGAAGCGCGAACCGGCCGCCATGATCGGGCCGACCCGCAAGCCAAAATGCCCGCCTGGCAATCCAGGCCAGTTGTGCATGCCGAACACCGCCTCGGTGGGATAGTGCTCAAAGAGACCCTCGTCGATCATCTTTCGCGCGCCCGCGCCGCCTTCTTCTCCCGGCTGAAACACGAAATGAACGCTGCCCGGTAATTGCGGCATGCCTTTCAGAATGCGCGCGGCGCCGAGCAGCATCACCGTGTGGCCGTCGTGCCCGCACGCGTGCATGATCCCGTGCGTGCACGACGCGTGCGTGAAATCGTTGGCCTCGTGGATGGGCAACGCATCCATGTCCGCACGCAGCACGATGCCCCAATCCGGATTCGCGCCCGGCAAGCTAGCCACGACGCCCGTTCCGCCCAGTCCGCGCGATACCGTATAACCGAGTTCCTCGAGCTCACGCGCGACGACGTCGGCCGTCCTGTGTTCTTCGAAGCGCAACTCGGGATGAGCATGAAGGTCGCGGCGCAACTTTGCCCAATGCGGCTGATGCGCGGTTAGCGATGTCTCGGGAATGTCGGCGGTTTCCAATCTCAGCACCTTTTCGAAAGCTGACAGCTTCAGGTTGTCGACGTCACTGCGTGACGTCTTGCGATCGCTTAATTGTAGTACCCGAGGATCGATTTCACTTCCATGTACTCTTCCATTCCTTCGATCCCGTACTCGCGGCCGTTGCCGGATTGCTTGTAGCCGCCAAACGGGGCCTGCGGGTCCCACGCCGGGTAGTTCAGATGCACCTGGCCTGACTCGATGCGTGCGGCGACCTGGCGCATCAGCGTTTTATCCGTGCCCTGGACATGCGCGCCAAGCCCGTACACGGTGTCGTTCGCGATGGTGATGGCTTCTTCCACCGTGTCATATGCGAGGATCGCGAGGACGGGCCCGAAGATTTCCTGCTGGGCAATGGGCATGTCCGTGCGTACATCCGAGAAGATTGTCGGGCGCGCGTAGAAGCCTTGATTCAAACCGGCGGGTCTGCCTGGACCGCCCACGATCAGCTTCGTGCCGTCGTCCACGCCCGCTTCGATCATCTGCTGCACCCGGCTGAACTGCGCGCGATTCGCAAGCGGACCGTGGGTCGTCGCCTCGGCGAACGGATCGCCGACGATCATCTGCTTCGTCGCCGCCACGGCGAGTTCATCCACCTGGGCCATCACACTGCGCGGGACGATCAGCCGCGTCGGCGCGCTGCATGACTGCCCCATGTTGCGAAACGCGGCCGCTACGCCGAGCGTGACCGCACGCGGCAGATCGGCATCAGGCAACACGATGTTGGGTGACTTGCCGCCGAGTTCCTGGGCAACGCGCTTGACCGTCGGCGCGGCCGCCTGGGCGACCAGCACGCCCGCTCGCGTCGAACCGGTGATGGACACCATATCGACCTGCGGATGGGACGACAGCGCCGTCCCCACTTCGGGGCCCGTGCCGCTCACGAGGTTGAACACGCCCGCAGGAACACCCGCATCGGCGATGACCTCGGCAAACAGCAGGGCGCTCAACGGCGACAACTCGCTGGGCTTAAGGACGACGGTGCAGCCGGCAGCCAATGCCGGCCCGACTTTCGCGGTGATCTGATAGATCGGCCAGTTCCACGGCGTGATGAGCGCGCACACGCCGATCGGTTCGCGGGCGATGGCGGTGGTGCCGCGCTGGGCGACGAACGGGTACGTGGCGAGGTTGTCGCGTGCGACGCGGATATGTTCGGCCGCGAGCGGCACGTGGGCACTGCGCGCGTAGCTGATTGGCGCGCCCATTTCCATCGACAGGGCAAGCGCGAACAGTTCGGCGCGTTCGAGGACGAGGGCGTGAACGCGGTCGAGTAGCGCGGCGCGTTCTTTGGGCGACGTCATCGACCAACTCACGAATGCTTTGCGCGCGGCCTGCACCGCGCGCTCGACGTCGCTGGCGTTCCCCAACGGGATCTCGCAGAGCGTCTCTTCGGTGGAAGGGCAGACCACGGCGGCGCGTTCCGTGCCCGCAGGCGCGATCCATTCGCCGTCGATGAAGAAACGGTCCAGATGGCCAGCCTGCGTCAAATGAAGAACGGGTGATTTCATTGCAGCTTATCCTTGCGTCGATACCGTGCGCTCGCGCCAGGCGAAAGCGCGCAAATAGAAGTCGAAATCGTCAGAAGTCGGCGACCTTGCCCCACACCGATTTGTCGAACCGCTCGGGACGATAAGGCTCAGGGTCGACGATCGGCGTCACGCCCGTGACCATATCCGCCACGAGATGACCGCATCCCGGCCCGATGCCGAAGCCGTGGCCGCTCAGGCCCGCAGCCAGCACGAAGCCGGGCAGCGACTGCGTTTCGCCGATTGCGGGGATGCCGTCAGGCGTCATGTCGATATAGCCGGCCCATGAGGCGGCCACGCGTCCTTCGCCGATCACCGGACACAGATCGATGGCACGCCTGCGAATCTCGGTGAGGGTGGCTTCATCGACGCTCGGGTCCAGCACGCGCATCTTTTCCATCGGCGTAGGCTGATCGAGCCGCCAGCGGGTCATGCCTTCATGGCCCGAGCGCACGCCTTCCAGACCGCCCGGGCTGAGACTGCGCCAGCGATTCGCGAACATCGGCAGGAAGTCTTTTGCGTAGCGGGCTTTTTGCAACGTCGGGTCAAACTTGGCCAGTCCGCTGATGGCGAGCGAATACGCTTCGTCGCCGCGCCGTGTAATGGTGATGCCCTTCGTGTGCAGCGCGTCCGGCAACGTACCGCGCGGCAGCGAGACCGACATGACCGACGAGCGAATGGTCGCCTGGGGCAGGCGGATGTCGAGCTGCCGGCAAAACGTCGAGGCCCATGCTCCGCCCGACAGGACCGCGGTCTTAGTACGGATCACGCCCTGCTCGGTCACCACACCGCTGACCCTGCCGCCCTCGGTTTCGATTCCACGTGCCGCGCAGTTCTGATGAACCGTGCCGCCCAGCTTGATGATGCTGCGTGCCACGGCCGGAGCGGCGTTGGCCGGGTCGGCCGTGCCGTCGGTCGGCGCGAACACGCCGCCTTTCCAGTTGCGCCCGGTTGCGGCAGCCCGCTCGTTGGCCTGTTTGCTGCCGAGCACTTCGGTCTTGACGCCAGCAGTGCGGGCGAATTCGCACCAGCGCGTCCATCCGCTGAGTTCGTCGTCGTCATTGCTCAGATACAGCAGGCCGCTGCGGCGAAAACCGGCGGATTCGCCGGATTCGTCTTCGAACTGCTGCCACAGTCGCAGGCTTTCGGTCGCAATCGGCAATTCGCGCGCATCGCGGTTCTGTTGCCGGCACCAGCCCCAGTTCCGGCTGGACTGCTCGCCACCTACCACGCCTTTTTCGATAAGCGCGACTTTGAGGCCGCGCTTCGCGAGAAACCACGCTGTGAATACGCCGACAATGCCCGCGCCTATCACGACGACGTCGGCGCTATCGGGCAGCGTCGGGGTGGAATCAATGCGGGTCAACGGTACGCGCATCTGTGAAAGCTCCTTCGTGAGTCGCGTGTCGGGTGATCGTCTGTCGGCAAGTGTGCTTGTCGCAACGCCTAGAACATCGCCTGGCTAACGAGCCCGTACAACCGGTAGACCGGATCGGGGGCGCCTTGATGCGCGGCGGCGGGTGCGTTGCGAACCATCTTCACCGAGGTATCGACGCACTTCATTCCTTGTGCAACCAGCCAGTCGGCCAGACTCGAGCCCGAGGGCACGTCGATTCGAATGAATTGACCTTCGCGGCTGTTCAGCCAGTAGCCGATCAAGGCTTTCGCACGAAGATCGTCGGGTGAGCGCATCGCGACCATCGGACCGATCACGAGTCCTCTGCCGAAGCGTCGAAGATTCGAGAAGCCAATGATCTCGCCGTCACGTTCGAGTACCACGTTCTCGCCCATTTCCAGCAACGCGGACAGCATTGTTTTTCGTTCAAGGCCCGAAGCGCGCGTCGCGAGTTCGATGAGCGTGGGGAAATCGGCGGTAGTCGCGGCACGCAGCCGTTCACCGTCGGGCAGCGTGACAGGCAGAGTTTCGCCGACGTTGCCCTGAAACTGTTGGAGCGTATCGCACACGTTGAAGCCGAGCTTTTCATAGAGCGGACGGCCTGCCGGCGTGGCGTGCAGGAACGTAATGCGCGGTCCCAGTTCTTCGAGCAACGACTCCATCAGCTTGCGGCCAATGCCGCGTCCCTGATGTTCCGGCGACACGATCACGAGACCGAGCGAGCCGCGCTCCGTGCCGTACTTCCAGCACAACGCCGTGCCGATCACCACGCCGTTTTCTTCGGCGGCAAATCCCGTTCCCTGCTCAGCGGCGAACTGCCAGTCCTCTGGACGGTGCGGCCAACCACATACCATCGACAGAGTATGAGCCGTCGGAATATCCGCCGCAGTGAAGTTTCGATAGTGAAGCGCTTGCGATGAAGGCGTAGCGTTCACGGCACCAGTATTGTTCATTGGATTTCCTTGCCACTCATGGACTTCAGATCTCGGACTTCAGCGAGCCAAGATCAATCACAAACCGGTATTTAACGTCGCTTCTGAGCATCCGGTCGAAGGCTTCGTTGACCTGTTGAATATCGATCATTTCTATTTCGCAAGTGATGCCATGCTTGCCGCAAAAATCGAGCATCTCCTGGGTTTCTGCAATCCCGCCGATGAACGAGCCCGCCACAGTTTTGCGTTTGGACACCATCGGCGAAGAGTTCAGCGCCGGTTCGACGGGACCGAAATATCCCACCAGCACCAGCGTGCCGCCGGAATCGAGCGTGGCGACATAAGGGTTGAGGTCGTGTTGATACGGAATCGTGTCGATGATCAGATCAAAGCGGCTCTTTGCCGCCGCCATCTGTTCGACATCGCTCGACAGCACGACATCACGGGCGCCCAGTGCGCGGGCATCCGTTTCTTTGCCCGCCGATCGCGTAATCAGGGTCACGTCCGCGCCCATTGCGCTGGCCAGTTTAATGGCCATATGACCGAGCCCGCCGAGTCCGATGACGGCAACCCGCGAGCCCTCACCGACATTCCAGTGACGCAACGGCGAATACGTGGTGATGCCGGCACACAGCAACGGTGCCGCGCCCTTGAGATCCAGGTTATCCGGCATTCTGAGGACGAACTTTTCCGACACGATGATCTGGTCGGAATAGCCGCCTTGCGTACGGGACTGATCGTGCCGGTCGGTATTGTTGTAGGTCGAGGTCGCGCCGCTTTCGCAATATTGTTCAAAGCCATTCCGGCACGTCTTGCAATGCTGGCAGGAATCGACCATGCAACCCACGCCGACGTAGTCTCCTACCGTGAAACGCGTTGCTTCGGCGCCGAGCTCCTTGACCCTTCCGACGATCTCATGGCCCGGCACGATAGGGTATCTGGCGTTGCCCCAATTGTTGCGCGTGGTATGCAGATCCGAATGACAAACACCGCAATACAGCACCTCGATCACGACATCATCGTTTCGGAGGCTGCGGCGCTGGAAGTCGAACAGACTCAACGGCGTCGTCGCTGATGTGGCAGCGTATCCTCGTGCAGCCCGTACCATCTATGTGTCCTCGATAAATCCGTCTTGAGCCTGGTGGTGTCGAGAAGCTTGCGGTCGGCTCGAAGAGCCCACGAATCAGCAAGATTTCACGGGCGCTACACGGCCCGATTGAGTCTTATGTTACGTGAGCGAGGTCACACTACGACGTTCGAAAAAAATTTCAAAAGAGTACGAAAACTGCGTTTGGCGTGCCTCGCGCAGCATTTTATGTGGCGCGCTCGTCGGCGGCGACTCGCTGGAGCGGCGAATTACCCGCCGTGGCAGCCCGCTTCGTTGCTTGCTCAACCAGGCACGACAGCGTTTCTGCCGCCGCGTTTAGCCGCATACAGCGCGGAATCGGCCTTATTTGTCAGCTCAGCAAGCGATCGAGGGTACGCACGTCGGCCAGTGGCGCAGCCGATGCTCACCGTAAACCGTGCCAGCGATTCGGAAAGATGGATTGGCCCGGATTCGACCTCATGGCGTATCGCTTCGGCCACTTGCATCGCGCCAGTTTCATCGGTGTCGGGCAACACAACGACGAATTCTTCGCCGCCGTACCGCGCGGTAAGGTCGCCACGGCGGCACGCATGCCGTCTGATACACGCGGCAAGATGTTTCAATGCGAGGTCGCCTTGTGCGTGGCCGTAACTATCGTTGTATTGCTTGAAATGGTCGGCATCGATGAAAAGCACCGACAGGCAGCTCTCGTTGCGGCGAAGCCTCTCCCACTCGTTTTCCAGAAACTCATCAAGGGCACGGCGGTTTCTGACACCGGTCAACGGGTCTGTCTGGGTAAGCTCGGTCAGCAGGACCTGTGTCTTCACATGCTCCCGGAGCGCAAACGCAAGCAGCCATACCACTACGCAAAACGCAATGCCGATGGTTGCGGTGGAGACGCCGACCATCCAGGCCATGCGTCTGGAGCCGGCCAATATATCGGTTTCCGCGGGTGCGACGACGGCGATGAGGGGCGTGCCGGGAATACGCTGAAAGGTATATAGACGAACGGTTCCGTCGATAGACGATCGCGCGGCATAGAAACCGGAATCGTGGTTCACCATACGCGAGAAAAAAGTCGCCGATTTGATCGTCTGAGCCGTGCTGAGAGGGGGATTTCTTGCTATTACCGTACCGTCGGTACGGACGATCGCACTTACGCCGTGAGGGCCCACATCGAGCTTTGAGAGAAGCTGACGGAAATAGGCAAGGTCGATCGCGACCATGACGACACCGCCGAATGAGCCGTCGGGCTGATTGACACGTCTGGACAACGCGATGGCTTCGACTCCGCTTCTCGACCGTGCACGGTAAGGCGATGACAGATAAAGCCCCGCGTTTGGCGACTCGCGGTGAACCACGAAATAGTCCCGGTCACTAAAATTCCAGTGATGGGAATTCGCGCAGCATCCATCGATTAACGAGCCGCTACTGTCTGTAACGCCCGCACCCGTCAAGTACCTGGCCGAGGTACTGCTAAAGAAAATCTTATGCCGATCTGCGGAGTCCATGCTTTGCACGGCAGGATTCTGCCAGGCGGCAATCAATGTCAGAAGGGCATTGTCGGACGTTTCAAAGGTCCGCTCGATGTTGCTGACGAGGACTGAGGTCACGTTTCCAGACGTGTCGTGTGCATGGTCGAGTGCCTGGTTCCTCGCGGCCTGAAGCGTGGCGAGGCTGATTGCTGTCACCGCGAGCGCCATTAAAGTGCCCAGAACGCCGACGATCAAGGAATGTCGTCCTGCCCATACAGCCAGCTTTCCGTTGGAAATGGAAACAGACACGGTAAGATTCTTATGAATGTGCCCGGTTCAACGGTCGCGACATCAGGGCCTTTCATCGAAGGCGTCGGGGATAGTCTGGCGATTGCGGTGAGCCGTTCGAAGCTGGAAAAAATTGCCACTAGCCGCGATAACGGCATCGCCGGAAATAAATGTAGGTTTTTTGCCCGACCGATTGCGGGCCGGTTGAACGCCTCGACCGTTTACTTCGTGTCGATCTCCGCGACGGCCGCGCGCAAAGCGAGCAGATAGCTCTGCATTCCGAATCCAGAAATCTGTCCTTTGACGATTTCCGCGAAAACCGAATGATGCCACGTGATCAATCGAGGGGAACGGTAAGCTGATCGATGAGGGACCGCGTTCTGGGCCGGATGCCACGCCACCATGCGAATGCTTCCGCCGCCTGTTCCACCAGCATGCCGACACCATCCGCGATGCCCAGCACGCCCGCATTGCGCGCGAGGCGCAGGAAGGGAGTCAGCCCCTTGCCGTAGGCCAGTTCGTAGGCCGCTCCTTTCGGGTTGAACACATTCGGGGGAACCGGCGGTAACTCACCGGTGAGGCTGGCCGACGTGGCGTTCACCACCAGGTCGAAGCCGCTCATCGCCGCAAGGTCTTCGTAACCGCAGGCGATAAGTGAGGCGCGTGCTCCGATTTGCGCCACCAGCGCCTCGGCTTTGGCCACGTCGCGGTTTGCAATGACCAGTTCAACGGGCCGCGCCGCGAGGAAGGGAAGCAACGCCCCGCGCATCGCACCGCCGGCGCCAAGGACCAGGACGCGTTTGCCGGCCATCGGCAGGTCCAGATTGACTTCGATATCGCGCACCAGTCCCACGCCGTCGAAGTTTTCCGCCGCGATCCGGCCGTCTTCAAACTTCAGCGCGTTCGCTGCTCCGGCCAGTTGCGCTCGCTCACTGCGCTCATCGGCCATCGCGAACGCCTTTAGCTTGAAGGGCGCCGTGACGTTCATCCCTTTGCCGCCCGCGGCCCTGAAAGCGTTGACGGTCTCGGCAAACGCCTCGTGCGGGCTTAATGGCCCTTCGATGGCGGTATAGGACATGTCCTGCTGCGTCTCTTGTGCAAAGAGACCGTGAATCAACGGGGATTTCGTGTGGCCGATCGGGTTGCCGATCACCGAGTACTGGTCAGTCATCATGGCCTCGCGTTTGAAAACAGCACGCCGTCGGTTTGCATGGCGTAGATTTCGGCAGCGCCGAAGCCCAGTGAACGCGCGACTTCCGCGTTGTGCTGGCCAAGGTCGGGCGCGACCTCGCGGATCGTCGTATCGCAATCGGAGAAACGGAACGGCAGATTCGGCAGACGCAGCGTGCCGTAGCGCGGATGCTGCTGCTCGACCACCATGCCCCGCGCGACGATCTGCGGATCGGCGAGCACTTCGTCGATGCGCTGTACCTTCGCGCAAGGCACGTCGATGCCATCGAGCAGTGCCAGCACCTGGGCCACCGGCCGGCTGGCAACCCAGGGCTGGACCACGGACAGAATCTCCAACCGGTTGGCATTGCGCCCCGCGCCGTCATGGAAGCGCGTGTCGGCTCCGAAGCCGGACGGTCCGCCATGGGCCTCGACGAGGCCGGCAAAGCGTTTCCACGCGTCGTCCACCTGCGCCGCGATTACGAGGTCGCCATCGGCGGCACGGAACACACCGTAGAGCGTCGAAGTGGGCATGTCGTGACCAGTCTGTTCCGGAACGACGCCTTGCAGCGTGTAGCACTGCACTGCGTACTCGTGCATCGACACCAGCGTGTCGTAGAGCGCCATGTCGATGTGCTGCCCCCGGCCGCTCTTCACGCGACCGAGCAGCGCGGCGTTGATGGCCGCCACGGCGTGGATGCCCGTGTACATGTCGCCGAGCGAAATGCGCATCAGCGGCGGCGGCTCGCCGGGAGTGCCGATCATCTGCATGATGCCGCTCTTCGCTTCTGCAATCAGGCCGAAGCCGGCGCGATGCGCATCCGGTCCCGTATGGCCATAGGCGGAGATCGAGCAGTACACCAGTTGCGGATTTCGCGCGGACAGCTCCGTATAGCCCAGCCCGAGCTTGTCCAGAGCGCCTGGCCGGTAGTTCTCGACGAACACATCCGCCGAATCGCACAGGCGCTGCATGAAGTCCTTGCCGCGCGGGTCCTTCATGTTGACGCTGACGCCCCGCTTGCCCATGTTGAGTTGCAGGAAGTAGCCGCTTTGTTCGTCATCGAGCACGGTGGCATGCTGGCGCCCCGCGTCGCCGTTGCCGGGGCGCTCCACCTTGATGACTTCGGCGCCGAGCGCCGCGAGACACCGTCCCACGTACGGACCTGCCAGAAAGTGGCTGTAGTCGACGACGCGAATACCTTCTAAAGGACGGGCTTGCATCAGAACGCTCCCGGTCGGCGCGGCACCATCAGGCGATGCTCACCATGCTGGACGACCTGGCCGTCCTGATTGATCAACTCGGACGGCAACGCAACGATGCCCCAGCCGGGTCGACTCTTGCTCGCCCGCATCGCGCCCACGCGGAATTTCACGTGCAGCACGTCATTGACCTTGATGGGCAGATTGAAGTCCCAGGTCCAGCCGAGCGACATGCCCGGAAGGAAACGGTAGTCGCTTTGAGTCTTGAGCCCATCGGCGATAGACAGTCCAAACAGGCCGTGTGCCACGATCGAACCGAAGTGGCTCGCGTTCGCGTATTCTTCGTCCACATGCACCGGCGTGTGATCGCCAGTGAGTTCGGCATAGGCCAGAATGCGTTCTTTGGTCACCGTGTAGGACGGGCTCACGCACTCGTCGCCTTCGGTGGCGTCGTCCCAGTATTTATCGACGATCGTCATGTCACACCTCCGCGCGTGGGTCGATCTCAAGTGCCCGCGCGACGCACGAGGCCGGCTTCGCCTGGATCAGTTCGACGGCGAGGCCGTCCGGCAGGCGCAACCAGTTGCGCCCCTGTGGCATTTCGCTGACGCCGTATCGTTGTGCAGCGGCCAGCGCGGCCTCCATGTCTTCACACATCACGCCCAGGTGGCCGAGCCGGCCCTCAGGCGCGTCATGATCCGGGTTATGGATGAATTGCAGACCGCCAAGCGTCCAGTACTGCCGGGGTTCCTCGCGCGTGCCGTCGACTTCGCGCATCGTCATGCCGAGCACGTCTTCGAAAAAGCGGATGTGCCAGTGAATGTCCTTCACCCAGATGGCGACATGTTCCAGATACGCCTTGCTGCCGTTCATGCGGTTGTCTCCTTGGTCCCATGCAACGTGTTGCTGTGTTGTCGGTCGGTCATGGCACGCTCGATGCCCTTGATGCAGGCCACCAGCGTCGTGTTGACCGGGGTCGGCACGCTGTGCCGTTTTCCCCAGCGCACGACCGCGCCGTTGATAAAGTCGATTTCGGTGATGGAGCCTTTTTCGAGGCTTTGCAGCATCGAGGTCTTGAAGGCAGGGGACAGTCCTTCGCCGGCGAGGGTCCACGCTCGTTCGGGATCCGTGGTGGAAAGCGTCACACCAGCGGCCCGGGCGACGGCCATCGCTTCGGCGACTGCTGCGAGTGCGGTCGCCTTCAGAAGTGGTTCGTCATAGAGCTGGCCGTAGGTCAGACCCGTGGTGCCCGTCAGCGCGCCGGTTGCCACATTGACCAGGAGCTTGTCCCACATCGTGCCGACGATGTTGTCGCTGACCGTGGTGGCCAGTCCGGCGGCAGTGAAGGTATCGGCAATCGCGATAGCGCGGGACGTGACCTGACCGTCGAGTTCGCCAATGTAAGTGGCCTTGCCGGCGACGCCCGACTCGATGTGCCCCGGGCTGCGCATCACTCCGCCTACGTATGTTTTGCCGGCCAGCACCCGCTCCCGGCCCACGATGTCGGCGAGAACATCTTCGTGCCCAAGGCCGTTCTGCAACGAAAGGACCCGCGTTTCGGGTCCGATCAGCTCCATGGCGCCGCGCATCGCGGCTTCGGTGTGGAACGACTTGACCAGCACGACGACCAGATCCACGGCGCCGGCCTCCGCGGCCCGCGTGGTGGCCCGGACGCTGACCTGGCGGGAACCATTGGGATCGTCCACCCGCAGACCATCGCGTCGCATGGCCGCCACGTGGGCCACCGACCGGTTCAGCAGCCAGACCTCGTTGCCGCCTTCGGTGAGCGCCGCGCCAATCGCACAGCCCAGTGCGCCTGCGCCCAGAATCGCAATCTTCACTGCCGTCTCCTTAATGTGGAGACCACGATACGATTCGGCGTTCATATCGGCAATGCAATGGATACAATGGTGTCATTGCGTCAGACAATACAGCCATGGAATCGACTGAACTCCCCGATCTGAAGCTATTGCAGCTGTTCGATCTGCTCTACGACGTGCGCAGCGTCACCCGCGTGGCCGAGCAGCTTGGACAGAGTCAGCCGACCGTCAGCATCTGGTTAGGTCGATTGCGGGAGCATCTGCAGGACCCGTTATTCATCCGCACGCCGGGCGGCATGGCGCCCACGCCGCAAGCCGATGCGCTCATTGGTCCATGCCGGGAAATCCTCGAATCGCTGCGGCGCTTCGTGGCGTGGGAAATCGCCTTCGATCCGGCCACCGCAAAACGGCGGTTCCGTATCTGCATGACCGACGCCAGTCACATCACGTTGCTTCCGCGGATGCTGGCGCATGTCCGCGCGCAGGCACCGGGCGTTCGTCTTGAAGCCGCCAGAATCGACGGCAACACGGAGCGCGCGCTGGAATCGGGTGAAGCCGACCTCGCGATCGGTCACGTGCCCTGGCTGGGCGGTGGGATTTATCAGCAGCAGCTATACACACAGGATTGGGTGTGCCTGACGAATCGCCATCACCCGCGGCTGCGCGCGAGGTTGAGGCTGAAGCAATACAGCGCGGAGGGGCATGTCGCGATTACGGCGGGGACGGGCGCGCAGTTGCTGGAACAGGGGCTGGCGCGCGCCCACGTCGAACGCGATGTCGTGCTGGAGCTACCGGGTTTTCTCGGGCTCGGAGCAATTATCAGGAGCACCGACCTGATCGCCACGTTGCCGCGACACATCGGCGAGACGCTGGCGAAGGTCAATGATCTGGCGGTCCATCCATGCCCGGTTCCCGTGGACGGTTTTGCCGTTCGGCAACATTGGCACGCGAGGTATCACCACGAAGCGGGCAATCGGTGGCTGCGTGCCGTGATGGTGCAATTGTTTGGAGCCTCGGGCTGATCAGGCGCATACCTCGAAGGGTCTCGATCGATCCATTGCCGATGCGCCCGCGTGCGAACGGAGATTGGGAATCGGCGGCGGATTGGCCAGGTACGTTCTGCGAATGTCCACGATACCGGTTTCCCGGTGGAACGAGCCCTGCAACCGTCTTATACAGAGCACCTTGCATTCGCTCCCAGCGCCTCTATACGTCGATTTGCCGACGCAAACTGTCGCCGCTGAGCGGCATGTCGCGCAATCTCTTTCCCGTTGCATCGAACAACGCGTTGGCGAGCGCGCCCGCGGTTGGACCCATGGATGCTTCGGCGGCGCCCAGGAAGGGGGCGCCCGGCCGATCGATCAGATGAACCTTGATGCTGCGCGGTGCCGCTGAGTACCGCAGGATCGGATAACTGCTCCAGTCGAAGCTCCGTATTGCCGAGGTATCGAACTTCAGTTCTTCGTAGAGCGTCCAGCTTGCCGACTGGACGATCCCGCCTTCGATCTGGTTGCGAATGCCATCCGGATTGACGATCGTGCCCGAGTCGACCGCGACCTCGGCATGTTCCAGAATCACCTGGCCGGTTTCGGGCACGACGGAGACCTCGACGGCAATCGCCACGTAGGCCATCAGGTTCTTGTATTTGCCGAACGCGAATCCCACGCCATGATTGCGCTTGCGCGGCGGCCGTGGCCAGCCGAACTTGCGGGCGGCAAGCTGGACGACGTCGCGAGCGCGCGGATCGTGTAGATGCTTGAGCCGGAAGGCGACCGGATCGGCGCCGGCGGCCGCGGCCAGTTCATCCATGATGGCCTCGATGGAGAACACATTCATGTGCGCGCCGAGTGAACGCATTGCCGACGAGTGCAAAGGCATGGCCGGCGAAAAATTGTTCATCACGTGCATGTTTGGAAACGAATAGAGCGGGATCGCGTTGCGATCGCCGCCGCCTTCCGGTTGCACCATGGGCACCGAGGGCGCTGGCACGAAAGGCTTTTCCAGCATCTGGGCGGGAATGAGCCGCCCGGCATTCACGATACGTTCGTTATGCGAGCTGCTCCATAGCGCGTAGTCCCAATCGACGATCGTGCCGCTCGCATCGAGCGAAGCCCGCACCTCCGTGACCATCGCGGGCGTGAAGTGGTCCCACGTGTGTTCCTGCTCGCGCATCCACTGCACACGCACCGGTGCGCCGTCCATTTCGCGCGCGATCAGCGCGGCATGCGCGGCGACGTCGTCCGCACCGTTGTGGCCGTAACAGCCTGACCCTTCCACGTGAATGCAACGGATCTTGTCCTTGGGCATCGACAGCATTTCCGCCAGCCCGTCGCGCAGGGGATAGACGCCTTGTGAATGCGTCCACACCGTCATCTCGCCGTCTTTGAACAGCGCGACCGAGCACGACGGGCCGATCGAGCCGTGCATCATGTAGCGCTTGGTGTACCGCGCGCTCAGTGTTTTGACCGGCGTGCCGGCCGGGTTATGCGTGTTCGCGATCTCGATGTGTTCGGTGGAAATCTGTTTCAGATCGCGGTGCACCGTGGCGGGGTCGGGCAACGCGCGGCCGGCGCTCCATCGGCTGCCGGCGGCAAGCGCCCGCTGTGCCTGCACCGCTTGCCATTCACCCTTGGCGACCACCGCGAGCAGGCTGCCGTTGCGGACCACTTTGAGCACGCCCGGCATTTTCAGAATTTCGGGCGTATTGGTTTCAAGCAGCTTCGCGTCATAGACGGGCGGCATTACGACACGGGCGTGCACCATGCCCGGCATGATCATGTCCTGCACATAGCTCGGGCCACCGGTGACCTTGGCAGGAATATCCACTCTCGGCAGCGAAGTGCCGATCATGTCGAATTTTGCCGGGTCTTTCAACGGCGAATCCGGCGTTGCCATGCGATGCAGATCGACGAGTCCGACGGCTTCTCCATAGGTCATGGCGCGGCCGTCAGGCGTCCTGATGACGGCATTGTGTACGGTCATTGCGCTGCCGCTCACGCCGAAATGTTTGGCGGCTGCATCGACCAGCAGTCCGCGCACCTGCGCGGCGGCGTTGAGCAATGCGCTGCCGCTGTCGGCGATCGTATGGCTGCCGGCCGTCAGTCCTTCGTCTGGCGAAGCGCCGGTATCGGCCGTCAGAAACGTGATCAGCGAGGGCGCCATGTCCAGTTCTTCGGACGCAATTTGCAGCAGTGCGGTGCGCACGCCGGTGCCCAGTTCGACCTTGCCGGTATAGACCGTCACTTTGCCCGTCGCGTTGATCTTGATCCAAGCGTCGAGGTAGGGGTTGGTTTTCAGGCTGCCGGCGAGCGCCTGCGTCGCTTTGCCGATGTGGACCGCCGCGCCCTCGTCGGCGATCACTTCCTGAGCCATGGCCTTGATGCCGGGGATGAGGCTGAAGCTCACCACGAGTGCGCCGGACATCATGAAACGGCGGCGCCCTGCGTCGATTTTGTCGTCCGCGAAACTCATTGCGTACCTCCGGCGCTGGCGATCTCCATGGGTTCTTTGGAGAGCGTATCGCCGGCCGGCAGATGCGCGACCTCGCGAATCGCGGCGAGGATGCGCAGATGCGTGCCGCAACGGCAGAGGTTGGGCTCCATATGCTCGCGCAACTCCTGCTCGGTCGGCCGGGGGTTGCGCTCGAGCAAGGCCTGCGCGCGCATGATCATGCCGGCGATGCAATAGCCGCACTGCGCGGCCTGATGATCGATAAACGACTTCTGTAGCGCGCCGGGATGGCCGGCGGTGCCGAGGCCTTCGATCGTGCGCACCGCGCGGTTGCCGATCGACGCGACGGGAATCAGGCACGAGAACACGGCTTTGTCGTCGACGATCACGGTACACGCTCCGCATTGCCCCATCCCACAGCCGAACTTCGCGCCGTGAAGCTGCAGGTCGTTACGCAACGCATAGAGTAGCGGCGTCGACGGATCGATATCGAGGGCGTGCTGTACGCCATTGACGGTAAGGTTGATCATCGCGCGTCGTTCTCCTTTCTGACTTTGGCCACCATCTGGTCGACGTCCTTCCACGGTTCCTTCTGCGAATAGGTCGCGCGAATGTAGGACGCCAGATCGGCGATCTGCTGGTCGTCATAAACCTGGCTAAAGGCGGGCATGTAGTTGAGCGTGTCTTCGCCATGCCAGTCGATGCCGCCGAGGATCATCTGGATCGCGTTGCGCGGCGTGTCGGCGTTGACGGCCGTACTGAATCCGAGCGTGGGGCGTTCGCCAATCGATTGCATCGGCGCTTGCGGCCCATGGCATTGCGCGCACGACGCCGCAAACAGAACTGCGCCGCTTTGCGCCTCGCGCGAAAGTGCGGTGCCGGACGCTGTGTTCACGGCAGCGGCCTGAGGCTTCTGGATCGACAGGATGTACGCGGCGATGGCCTGCACGTCTTCTTCCGGCACGGTGCCGAGGTCGCGCGTGACGGGCAGCATCGGGCCGGCTGCGGCGCCGTGTTCGCTGGCGCGGCCGGTGCGCAGGTAGGTGACGAGATGCGCCTGTGTCCAGGGCTTGGGTGCGCCGCCCAGCGCGTTGAGCGCGGGTGCGGTCCAGCCGTCCACGATACCGCCGTCGAATGCATGACCTGATTTTTCGCCACCAATCACGTTGAGGGGCGAGTGGCACGATGCGCAATGACCGAGTCCGTCCACCAGCAGACGGCCGCGGTTCCATTGGGCGTCTTTCGACGCGTCGGCCGCCTGCGGGCCCGGATGCAGGAACAGCACGTTCCAGAATGCGAGCAAGGGCCGGAAGTTAAGCGGGAAAATCAGCCTGTTTGCGGGCGCCGTATCTTTAACCGGCTCACGCGTCATCAGATACGCGTAGGCAGCCGAAATATCGCCGTCCGACATGCGGGTGAAGTGAATATAGGGGAACGCGGGATAGAGCAGATGGCCGTCACGGGCCACTCCGTAGCGCACTGCGCGCGTGAAGGCTTCGAGCGACCAGTTGCCGATCCCCGTCTCCACATCGGGCGTGATGTTGGTGGAGTAGATGGTGCCGAAAGGCGTTGCGAGTGGCAGACCGCCCGCGAACGGCCGGCCGCCTTTCGCGGTATGGCAGACGATGCAGTCGCCCAGGGCCACGACGCGCGCGCCCGCGAGGCGGGTCTGCGCGTCGAAAGAGGCCGCGGGCGGCGCGTCGATCGGCGCGATGGCGGGTTTCCACATTAGCGCCACGGCGGCGATCAGCATGGCCACCACGACCACACCGCCTCCCCACAGCAATCTGGGCTTAAGAGTCATTCACGCACCTTCTTCGGATGTCTCGGGCAAAAAAATTCACACGCATAGGTCGCGTGCGCTCCGGCGCCGGCGTTACGGCTGCGTCGCGTCAGGGCGCGCGTGCTGGCCCGCTGCGGCGAGGAACGGATGTCGATATAGCCTGCGTTGTCGCCGCCCGCGCAGCGGCGCGCGCGACCTCGTCGTCGGCGCCATGACGGCGCGATTCGGCAAGCTCAGACCGTTGAGGTCGTAACTGTTCAGCAGAGGCGAAAGGGAGGACATGTTCGGTTCCTTGTGCAGGTCATCGAGCGATGCTCAGGCCGGGGACTTGTTGGCTAGCGTATCGGTCACGGCGGATTTATTCCTGAAGCCGCGCTGAAAATTTATTAAGCCGGTCGGCAGGGCCGCCCGGCGTGTTCCTTCGACGTCCAGATCAGGCAATACGCGCGGCGTGCGGGCGGCCGATCGCCAGATAGTGAATCAAAGCGGCGATCGGGAAAGCCGTGGCGACGCCTGCAACGAGCGGCCAGCCGCCATGCTGATAAAGCGGACTCGCGAGCGCTGAACCGAAGCGCCGCCCACGAATATGCTCGTCATATACAGCGCGTTCAGACGGTTTCTGCTCGCCGCGTGCAACGCGTAAATTTCGCGTTGACCCAGCACCATGTTCATCTGCACGGCGAAGTCGAGCACGATGCCGGTTGCGACGAGTCCGAATACACCCCAGGCCGGATGGATCAGGGCAGGCGTATAGGCCAGCGCGCCCACCACGAGTGCGATCAGCGTGGCGCGTACCGTGTGTCCTGCATCGGCCAGGCGGCCCGCCACCGGTGCGGAGGTCGCGCCGATCGCGCCGACCAGCGCGAAGATCCCGATCTCCGTTTGGGACAACCCGAACTGTCTTGTCAGTTCGATAGGAATAGCCGTCCAGAAGAGGCTGAACGAGGCAAACATCAATCCCTGATATCGCGAGCGATGGCGCAGCACCGGCATTGTCCGCAACAGATGGCCCAGCGAGCCGATTAATTCGAAGTAGGTCGCCTTATGCTCCGGCTGGCGGCGCGGGATGGTCAGCGCGAGGACACTGGTCACGATGGCCATCAATACGGCGGCTCCGCCAAAGACTGCGCGCCAGCCGAAATGGCCGGCCACGATGCTGGAGATCGGGCGTGACAGCAGAATGCCGAGCAGCAGGCCGCTCATGATGGTGCCCACCACCTTGCCGCGCGACTCGTCCGGCGCGAGATGCGCGGCGAGCGGAATGAGGATCTGCACGGCAACGGAGCTGAAGCCGACCATCAGCGAGATTGCGAGGAACCAGCCCGGCTGATGAGCGAATGCCGCGGCAGCCAGACTCACGATCGAGACGAGCGCGGTGGTGATCATCAGCTTGCGATTTTCAAGCAGATCGCCAAGCGGCACGAGAAAGAACAGCCCGAATGCGTAGCCGATCTGCGTGAGCGACACGATCAGGCTGGCCGTGCCCGAGGACATGTGGATGTCCGGCGCAATCAGCTCGGTGATCGGCTGCGCGTAGTAAAGGTTGGCGACGATCGCGCCGCAGCAGAATGCGAAAAGCGCGATCAGAGCGCTGGTTAGTTTGACGGGACCGGTGCCGCCGGTCGTAACGGATGCCTGAGTCGACATGAAAGCTCCTTTAGCTTGAAAACGGAAGTTAGCGTGCCAGGCCGTGCGAGGCGTGCTTACCGGGCGATCTTCATCAGCCGGTTGCCGAGCGAAATACCCAGATCGGTCATATGCCGGCCGCGTTGCAACTGCTGGCTTTACCAATGCTTGAGCGCTGGATCGATGGTCGAGCCGCTTCGTTGTGCCGACAGCAGCGCCAGCGCCAGCGAGTGAGCGTTCGCAGCGGCCTTCGCCGTGCTGCCGGCAGTGTGCGGACGCGGCACCGAAGCGGCGTCGCCGAGCAGAACCGCGCGGCCGAACACCATCTTCGGCGAGCGCAGATCGACGATCGGCTGCATGAATGGATCGTCGGTGGCGTCCACCAGCGCGCGAAACGTCGGCCCCATCATGAGCTTCGCGTCGTCTCGCAAGCGGGCGATGTCGAGGGGCTTGGTCGAGCCAGGCGGCAATGAAAAAGGCCGCACCGCGCCGTGACGGTCGATCAGTAACTGGTCGAGCTGCTCGCGGCTGTATTTGCGGTACCACACCCAGTTCCAGCGCCGCTCGCCGACCACGGTCGAATCTTCTTCACCCGGAATCAGGTAGGAGAGCGCCGAATGGCCGTCGCCTTGCTGGAACGCGAAGCGGTCGCGAAGAACGTCGGCGGCATGCAAGGGCAGATCAGCTTCCTCGATCAGTCCGCGCCACGCCACATAGCCTGCATAGGCGGGCACTACCTCGGGCAGCAAGCGGCTTCTGAGCGTTGAGCGGATGCCGTCCGCGCCGATCAGCAGGTCCGCCTCTTCAGCGCGGCCGCTGTGGAACAGCGCGACGATCCGATCGCCTTCGGCACGAAAGTCAAGGAACGTCTCGCCGGAATGCAGATGCTGCGCGGGTAGGGCGTTCTTCAGGGCGCGGTACAGCAGGCTCCATGAGGTCTGCATCTGCGGCATGTAGAGTTGCTCGACGATTTCGTCGCGCTGGTCCAGATAGATGCGTTCGCCCGACGGCACACCGGGTGGATCGGGCAACATGATGCCGGCAAAGTGCAGCGCCTCCAGTACGTCGGGCTGGAGCACCACGCCGCCGCCACGGCTTTCGAGCTGGTTCGGCGAAGTCTCGAACACGTCGACCTCCCAGCCGGCCGCGCGCAGGGTGGCGGCGCTCAGCAGTCCGCCCAGCGAACCGCCGATCACGACGGCGCGAAGCTTGTTGGGGAATGTCATGCTGCGCTCCCTTGCAAGGCGACCCGCAACGCTTGTGCGAAGACGAGCGGCGGCTGCGCGCCGCTGATCATCTCGCCTTCGATCACGGTGGTGGGCACGGCCCGCACGCCCAGCCTGTCGGCCCGATCGCGAGCCTCTTTCACAGCGGTCTCGCCCGCCTCCGATAGCAGAAAGGAGCGGGCTGCCTGCTCGTCCAGGGCGTGCGTTCCCGCGAGCGCCACGAGTGTGTCCAGTGAACCGATGTCGCGGCCTTCCGAGAAATAGGCTGCATAGATCGCCTGGTATAGCGCCGCCGTCTTGCGCGGATCGTTGTGCTCCTGGGCAAACTGCATCAGGCGATGCGCAAGACGCGTGTTCGGCGTGCGTAGCACACGGTCGTAGTTGAACTGCACGCCGGCCGCGAGGCCGGCGGCGGCGACCTGCGCGTCCATCGCCTGCGAGCGGGCCCAGCTGCCGAACTTGCGAGTGCGATAACTGCGTCGATCCATGCCTTCGGCCGGCATGAACGGGTTCAACTCGAACGGCACATAACGAATCGAAACGGCTTCAGCGACACCCGATTCCGCCAGCGCGCCAGCAAGATTGCGCTGGCCGATCCAGCACCACGGGCAGATGAAGTCATACGCGATTTCAACTTGAATGTTCTGCATGTTGCACCTTTCTCCAGGTAACGCAGGTAGCTTAAACGTTGCGTTGTGTTTGCAGAATGAGGATAAAATGCAATCTCGCGTTGCGTTGAACGCAACCAATTCCTCGCCTGAGCCGAACATGGACAAACTCCTTGCTCTGAATACATTGCTGGAAGTCGCCGACGCCGGAGGCTTCTCAAAGGCCGCTCAGCGTCTCGGTGTCGCTACCTCCTCGGTGACGCGTCTCATGGATTCGCTCGAAGCATCCCTGGGCACTGCTCTACTGACCCGCACGCCGCGCAAGGTCAGCCTGACCGACGCGGGGATTGCTTACGTCGAACAGGTCGGCAAGGTGCTCGACGATCTGGCCGAGGCGGACGAGAGCGTCTTCGACAGTGGCGCTTCGCCGGTCGGATCGCTCCGGATTTCGGTGCCTTCCACTTACAGCCGGTTGCGGCTCGCGCCGCATCTTGCGGCATTCCTCGCTGCCAATCCGCGGCTGTTCCTCGACGTGGTGGTGGCGGATCATTTCGCCGACCTCGCGCTCGACCGGATCGATATCGCGATCCGGATCGGCCGGCCGGATCGCGATGCCAACCTGATCGTGCGGAAACTGGCGGACAACCCGCGTTACGTCGTGGCAAGCCACGCTTACCTCGAACGCTGCGGCACACCTCAGAACCCGCAAGCGCTCGATTCCCACGAGTGCCTTCGTGTCGCCTACGGCGGCGGCTACCGTTCGCGCCAGGTCTGGACCTTCCGGCGCGACGGCGCGGAGGAGCGCGTCGAAGTGCGCGGTCACCTGCTATCGAACAGTCTCGACATGCTTTACGAAGCGGTCCTCGCCGGGCAGGGCATTGCCTTGCTGCCGGAATGGCTCGTCAGCGCGGAGATTCGCTCGGGACGCCTGATGCATCTCTTTGAGAACTTCGTCGCAAGCCCTCATCCCGGTGATGCAATCGTCTACGCGGCGTATCTGCCCAATCGGCGCCATTCCAGCAAGGTGCGTGCGCTTGTGCAGTTCCTCGAAGCGCGGCTCAACATCGCGCTCGAAGGCTAGACGGCGTGTTCATGACGACTCCGTTTAAAGAGGTCAGATTGAAGCTGGAAGTACTGTTTGCAGATGGATGAAGTGTAGGAATGCGTCGAACGTAAAGTCCTGCAGAAAATGTGAAAATTTCTAAGCAAAAATAAAGACCACGCGGAAAGGCAATACGAGGCCATTTCGCGAAGCACTGTTCCAATGAGCGCGCGAGCCAGATGTGTTGCCGGCCTCTCATTACATTAAGTACTATGGCCAGATACAGATCGACGTGAGGCCAGCCTTGCGGCGCTCGACCGGATCTTCGGTGCATACTGAGCGATAACAGGACGGCATTGTTCGAACGGGACGGCCCTCGTATCGGCAAATCAAGCTCAAACCTCGAAACATTTATCGCGCTATTGCGCTTCACCTTTGAAACCACCCCGGGAGACCACCCCGGGAAACCGCGATTGGAGATGCGATGCAATTCGACAAGCGACAGGAAAGGCTCAGGCATAGTGGCGCAACTATGCGTCCTGGTCCGCCGAGCTTATTGGCAAAGGTATTAGCCGCGGTCATAGGCGCCGCGCTACTCGTTGTGGGGTTCGCCGTTTCGCTCGTGCTGTTCGCGGTGGTGCTTGGAGCAGGCATTGTGATCGGCGGTTTTGTCTGGTGGAAAACGCGAGATCTGCGCAAACAACTACACCAGCAAGCCATGCGCGCACGGCAAACACACGAGCAACAGGTGCACGAACGCGCGGGCCAACGCATGGATATCGACGGCGTGGTCGAAGACGTTGAGTTCCACGACGAAACTCGACAGAAATAAGCGCGACGCCGTGACTGCGCATGCGCTGCTTTATCGGCCGCGAGGAGGGAGTGTCCGACCCAGGTCGGAGGCAAGCCTCGTCCCGTTCTAATCCACGTAGTTGGCAAATTGTTGGGATAAGTAGCCGTTTTGTTAGTTCAATTTTGCCTTCTCGAAGCGGTGAGCGATCCGACGGGTGCTGCCGCGCATGTGTTGCATTCCGCCAAGGTCGGCAGCGGTCGTTCAACGCGTCCAGGCGATCGTCGACGACGCCTCAACTTTTTCACTGTTGTCCCTGTAAGAATTTCGGCGTGGGTCCGACTAAGCACGACGCACCCGAACCTCAAAGGACAAACAGCGTGGACGATATCAACTTTGCCTGTACGACATGTGGCCAGTGCTGCCATGATTTGCGCCTGCCGCTGACAATCGCCGAAGCGATCGATTGGCTAAAACGTGGAGGACAGGTTGAACTTCTCTGCGAAGCTATTCCATGGCCGGTCGAGCCGGAGCCCGACAATGCGCAGGCTGCGTACAAACGGGTGCGTTCGTCACCCGTCATGAGCGGAACGTTACCGGTGCGCGTCTCGATCATTCTGACTGCGGCGTTCGCCGGAGCGTGTCCCAATCTGCGCGCCGACATGCTGTGCGGTATTTACGATGAACGCCCGCTGGTGTGCAGAATCTACCCGGCGGAAATCAATCCGTTCGTACCATTGGTGCCGCAAAACAAGGCCTGTCCGCCGCAAGCATGGCAAACCATACCGCTACAACGGCAAGGCGTCCTTGTCGATGCGACGACCGATCAACTCATCCGGCAGTCGCGTCTCGCCGCTCAGTCAGAAGCGCCGTTACGGATGCGGATTTGCCGTGAGCTCGGACTGGATCATGCCGCGCTCGCGAACGAGGGCTTCGTCATTCATACACCGGACCGCGAAGCGCTGCTAGCTGCCCTCGCGCAGTGTTGCGTGTCACCGCTTCCGGATGACGAATCGACTCAATGGACGTTTGTGTCCAATCGTTCCATGACGATGGAGACGCTTGCGTCTGTCGGAGCGCTTGCTGATCCCGACGAACCCACCGCAGATAAAGCCTTCAGATATCACGGTTTTTTTCCATCGTCATGGGGCAATGGTCAGGCCTCATAGGACAAACCCACGACCCTCAAACGATAAGGCGCATCGTCGAGCTTCATTCGCCCAGGCCACAGCATAAATATACATGCGCCGGATACGATTGTGGTCGCACTCTGCAGCGCGGAACACTTGCTGCGTTTCGCGTCCGCGATGCGCGGCGTCGGTGGCCGCGAAAGAAATCAAGGAACTGATCGAGACGTCGAGCGGAAAAGTACAGGCGGGCGGTGCGCTCATCACGTGACGAGATCGGCGACTTATTTCAATTGCCGGTCTGGCCGCCTTCACCTGGCGATCCCCCTTGCTGTCGTTGCGCATGCGCCACGCGATCACGCTCCGCTTGCGCGGCGCTCGTCGCGTCGACCGGGTCATCGCGCTGCCGCATCAGCCAGTAGACGCTCCCCAAGGCGATCAGCGCGAATGCAAGCGCCGCGATCTTGGCGGGCGCACTGGCCGGATCGAGAATGATGAATTTGCGGGCGATAGCCAGCAGCGCAACCAGAAGCACCGTTTTGACCTGCACGATGTGATTGCGCCGTGCCATCACGCGCGTAATCGAATGTTTGAATTCCATCGCGATCAGCAGCGTCATGACCATACCGAAGACGGTCTGGTACACCTCGTGATCCAGCGGGTTCAGCGCGTCCGAAACCAGCAATGCAATCACCGCGTGAATCAGCTGCCAGAGCGACACGAGGATAATGATGGAAATCACGACGCTCAGCACATGTGCGACAAGCTGCTCGAATCGTTCATAAAAGCTGAGCATGTCCCACTGCAGACGCAACGCGTCGAGATCCTTGCGTAGCCAGCTTTTCTTACTTTCCATGATTTGACTCCCGGACGGCCGTCGCCGCGCCGCGAACGCACCAGGCGCGCACGGATCGCACATGCGCCGTGAACAATTCATTCGAAGGTCGATTAACGCACATGCTACGGTCCTTCGCGTTTGCGCGGCTTCTTTGCGGATAGCTGCGCACAGCGGACAGACATATTCAGGTATTGATAACGGAGGTCGCACTATCTCGCGCTTCCGATACCGGTTCCTGTCATGTAGTCGAAGAGATACCACGTTTGAAACAGCAGGTTCATGCACTGTACCCCAACGAGCGCAATAGCGAATACGCGTTTTTGGCGGCGCGACAGGGATGCCTCACCATCCGCCGCGCCGAGGATACGCCGACCGGCCGTCAACCGCACATACGACCCATGCAGGTCTTAGGAGGCCTCGCTTGACGCACGGTTCGATGCAGCCTCGCGCATGGCTCTTGCCGCTGGTGTGCTGCTGGTCTTGGATACGATACGCGCTGGCCTGGAGAGGATCTGGCCCCTGTGGCGTTTGCGCGCTTCTCCGAAGAGCCATTTCGCACCGCGCCCTCCGTTGATGCAGTCCGCGGAAGGGAGCGATTATCCCTACATCCCCCGGATTAGTGACTAGACTTAAAGCGTCGCCGTCGTGCTCGCGCACGAGGAACGTATGCGCTATTCAATCACAGGCGCGTGCCGCTCAATGACCTGAGCGCAGATTGCGAAGAGGATGCCCGGAAAGTGATCGAAGACATGCGCACCGAATTCGTGCTTCCTGATTGACGCCTTGATGCGAAACCAAAGCAGAACGAATACGGCGATGGAGCCATCAGCAGAAAGCGGATGAAGCCCGGCAGGATCGCGAAAGACGCCGATCCAGGATGAGCCTATGGTGCACGAATACGGCCAACCGCCGTTATCCTGGCGCGGTGGTCTGCTTGTGAAGGGCGAGAAGCGAAAGTCACTCCTGAATGTCCTCAAAGGCGGATAGCATGTTCATGGTCAGGATCTATGGACGCATGCGCAGTGCAAATGGCTACGCGATACGCGACTTCCTGCATCGCTGCGACATACCGTTCGAATGGATCGAACTGGGCAGCGATAAGGAAGCGGAGGAACTGGCGCATGTGCAGCACCTTTCCGATTCGCGCTTGCCGGTCTGCGTCTTCCATGACGGAACGCGGCTGGAATGTCCCACCATCCGGCAAATCACGGAGAAGCTCGGCTGGTTTGCAAATCCGTCGCGCGAGGCCTACGATCTGGCGATTTACGGCGCAGGGCCGGCGGGATTGAGCGCCGCGGTGTACGGTGCATCGGAGGGACTGCATACCGTACTGGTGGAGCGCTGGGCAGTGGGCGGTCAGGCAGGCAGCAGTTCGAAGATCGAGAACTATCTGGGCTTTCCACAGGGCGTGAGCGGCGCGGAGCTCGCTGAACGGGCGCGCGACCAGGCCGTCAAGTTCGGCGCCGAAATCCTGCTGGCGCGCGCTGGCGTGCACGCGGAGTTCCCTCCGGGCCAAGGCATCGTGTCTCTGGAAGACGGCACGCGTATCACAGCGCGCACGTCGATCTGCGCGACCGGCGTCGCATATCGCACGCTAGGCCTGGCAGGTGAAGAGCGCTTTCTAGGTGCAGGCCTTTATTACGGCGCTGGCGCCAGTGAGGCCACGCTGATCCATGGCGAAGACGTATATGTGGTGGGCGGCGGCAATTCGGCGGGACAGGCCGCCATGCATTTTTCACAGTCCGCCAACCGCGTCTATATGCTCGTGCGTGATGCATCGCTTAGGAACACGTTGTCCCAATACCTGGTGGATCGCATCACATCGGCGTCGAACATTGAAGTGCGTACGTGCACCGAAGTTACCGCGCTCGCAGGTCATGACGTATTGCAGGAGATCACGCTGACCGATGCGCGAACCGCTCGGGACCGCACAGTAAAAACGAGTTGGCTATTCGTCTGCATTGGCGGCGTGCCGCAGACGGAGTGGGCGCAGGAGGTCGGCATCGTTCGCGATAAAGGCGGCTATCTCGTAACCGGTCCTGATCTGCAGGAATATCAGGCGAACCTGAATTGGCCTCTCGAACGCGCGCCGCTGCATCTGGAAACGTGCATGCCCGGCGTATTCGCAGCGGGCGACGTGCGTCACGCGTCGATCAAGCGCGTGGCGTCGGCAGTCGGCGAGGGGGCAATGGCTGTGGCGCTGGTGCATCGCTATCTGAGTAGCGCCTGAGCACGAGCGCAATCTTGATCCCCGCACGTCAGCGCATACCTGTCCGAGGAGCACGATCATGACCCCTGGTTGCACGCACCTGGGCGAAGCCCGCATTCTCCGCACGTCCATCAACTATTGCGAGGACTGCGTGAAGCTTGGCCAGCCGTGGGTACATTTAAGGCTTTGTCTTTCTTGCGGACACGTCGGCTGCTGCGATTCGTCGCCCAACCGGCATGCAAGCAAGCATTTTCACGCGACCGGTCATCCGCTGGTACGTTCAATCGAACCCGGCGAAACGTGGATCTGGTGCTATCGCGATGAGATCGTAGTGGGTGAACTTGAATCGTGAGGGCGACGCCTCCGCACGGGCGGGCGGCGTCGCGTTCTCAGTCGTGCCAGCGTTACGCGTGTGCGGGTGCCTGCTGTGACGCCTCGCTGGGCGCTTCAGTGGGCGATGCTCCCTTTTGCACAAGCACAGAGCGTGAACCTGAGTCGTAGGTCATCGTGACCTTGTCGCCATCGCGCACGTCGCCTCGCAACAGCGCGTCGGCGAGTTGCGATTCCACTTCAAGACGGATCTTGCGCTTGAGCATCCGCGCACCGAACTCGGGGTCATAGCCGATCTGTGCAAGATGATCGCGCAACCCGTCGTCGAACGAAAGATCGATGCCTTGGGCCAACGCCGTACGCCGTACGCGCGCAAGTTGCAGGTCTACGATACGGCGAATCTGCTCCTTGCCGAGTGCATGGAACACGACGACTTCATCGACCCGATTCAGGAACTCGGGCCTGAAATGATGCCGCAGCAATTCCATCAACCGGTCGCGCAGTTCGGGGTAGTCGAGTTGCTTCGCGTCGGCCTTCATGTTTTCCTGAATCAGCTGTGAGCCGATATTGCTGGTGGCGATGATGATCGTGTTGGTGAAATCGATCAGACGTCCCTTGCCGTCGGTGAGCCGCCCTTCGTCGAACAGTTGCAGCAAGAGGTTGTGCACCTCCGAGTTCGCCTTTTCGATTTCGTCGAGCAACACGACGCAATATGGCCTGCGCCGCACGCGCTCGGTGAGTTGCCCGCCTTCCTCGTAGCCGACATATCCGGGCGGCGCGCCGACCAGCCGCGCCACCGTATGACGCTCGGAATACTCGCTCATGTCGATGCGCACCAGCGCGTTCTCGTCGCCGAACACCGAAGCGGCTAGCGCCTTCGCGAGTTCGGTTTTACCCACACCCGTAGGCCCAAGAAAGAGGAAGCTTGCAGTCGGCTTGCCGGCCTCTGTCAAACCGGCGCGCGAAAGCCGCACCGCTTTGGCGACGGCGGAGACGGCTTCATCCTGGCCGACTACGCGTTCCTTCAGATGGTCTTCCAGTCGCAACAGCTTTTCACGGTCCTCGGCCGTGAGTTCAGATAACGGTACGCCCGTGAGAGACGAAACGATCTGCGCGATGTCTTCGGCCGTCACTTCCTGCGAACTGGTGCCGCGCTCCTTCTTCCATGTTTCAGTGGCCTCATGCAGGCGCTTTTGTTCCGCGACTAGCCGTCCTTCCAGTTCCTTGGCTTTATCGAATTCCTTCGCAGCGCTGGCCGCGTGCTGTTCCTGCTTGATGCGGCGGATGCTCGCTTCGACATCGTGCAATGGCTGCGGGCGCGAGTTCGACGAAATGCGCACGCGGGCTGCGGCCTGATCGAGCAGATCGATCGCCTTGTCTGGCAGAAAGCGTGCAGCAATGTAACGGTCCGAAAGCTTTGCCGCGGCAGCGATCGCCTCTTCGGTGATTTTCACCTTGTGATGTGCTTCGAGCCGGTCGCGCAGGCCACGCAGAATCTCGACCGTTTCCTCGACGCTAGGCTCGGGCACCATGACGGGCTGAAAGCGCCGCTCCAATGCCGAGTCCTTTTCAATGTACTTCTGGTATTCGTTCAACGTGGTCGCACCTACGAGGTGCAACTCACCGCGAGCGAGCGCCGGCTTGAAGACATTGCCGATGTCGAGGCCACCTTCGCCGCCGCCCTGGCCGGCGCCGACAATCGTATGCAGTTCGTCGATAAATACAACCAGACGGTCCTGGTTCTCGATGATCTCATCCAGTACCTGCTTGACGCGCTCCTCGAACTCGCCACGATACTTCGCGCCAGCCACGACGCTGTTGATATTCAGTTCGACCACGCGCTTGCCGCGCAGCACTTCCGGCACCTGGTCCTGAGCAATGCGTTGCGCCAGACCTTCGACGATAGCGGTCTTACCCACACCGGGTTCGCCGATCAGTACCGGATTGTTCTTGCGCCGCCGCGCGAGCACTTCAATGGTGGTTTCGATCTCCTTGTCACGGCCGATCACGGGATCCAGCTTGCCTTGACGCGCGAGTGCGCTGAGATCGCGCGCGTACTTGTCGAGCGTGGGCGTGGTGGAGCGGTCTTCCATCTTGCCGTCTTCGGCACCCTTGCCGACCACCTTGACCGATTTTTGCCGCATCGATTGTGGCGACAGTCCGAGCTTGCGCAGCAATTCGCCTGCAAAGCCGTCTTCTTCCTCGACAAGCCCAATCAGAATATGCTCTGGTCCGACATAGTTGTGACCCAGTTCCAGCGACGACCTCAACGCATTTTCCAACGCACTCTTGGCGCGTGGCGACACGCCGATCTGCTCATTGTCGCTCGGCTCCTTGCGGGTGCCGCGCGGCGCGGTCTGGTCGACGGTCTTCTTGATCTCTTCGGGATCAAGCTTGAATTCGCGAAGGATTTCCTGCACCACATTGTTATCGGCGAGCGCCAGCAACAGGTGTTCCGTATCGACTTCGTTCTTGCCAAATTCGACCGCTGCCTGCGCCGCGGCTTGCAGGCGGTCCAGCCCGCTTTGGCTCAGGTACGTCTGCAGATCCACCGCTTCACGCGCCCGGCGATGCCGGCGCGTCCGGCCGCCTGGGTGCGCGCCCGCTGAATCGCCCATTTGTCCGCTACCGGCGCCTGTAGCCTGATCCGCTCCGCCGGATTGTCCGGGCGCGCGTCCGATGCGTGACCGGTTACCGCGGCCGCCTTCAATCGGTGGCCACATGTCGTCGAACAGACTGTCGAAAAGTCCGCCGTGAAAGAGGGACTCGAGCGGCGACAGGCGGCGCTGATTGCGGGCCATAAACTCCATGTAGTGCTCGTTGCACAACATCAGCTGACGGCGCTGACCGTTTTCGGTGATCGTGATCTGCGAGGTCGCGGGTTTTCCACAAACACTGCACTCGGCCATGATGATCTCCTTTTCGTCCGTGAGGGTATGGCTTCCCGGGCGGGTATGGGTGGTGGAAAAAATCTGTTCAGCTGTTTGTTCGCCGGTGCGCAGCGCGCCGCTTCAGATAGTGCGTGGCCTATTCGCCAATCTGCTGCTCGACGCCGGCATGAGTCGAGTGATCGAGACCGCGAAAGCTGACGAGTCGTTTCACGATAGGCCTGACGCCGGAGTACCGATGGGGTTATTTGATCTCGATGCGCCGCTTCGCCGCCGGTTCTCTGACCGCTTTGGGGACGCGCAGCGTCAGCACGCCGTTCTCGAATCTTGCGTCTGCCCGGTCGAGATCGACGCCCGCGGGCAGCGGGACCGCACGCTGAAAATGTCCGAACGACCGCTCGACCCGATAGCATCCCTGTTCTTCGCTCGTCGATTCGAAACGCTTTTCGCCGCTGATAATCAGCATGTCTTCAATCACTTCGAGTTCGACGTCGTCGCGGGTCATGCCCGGCAATTCGGCGACGATACGCAGTGCGTCGCCTTCGTCGGTGACGTCGATTCGAGGTTGAAACTCGCTTGCACTGAAGTCGCCGAACCAGCTTCCGAGCGGCCCACGGCCGCCGAACGGATCACGGATCAATTCGGCAAACAGATGAATCGGATCGGGTAGCGGCCAGGGGGCCTGCGCAAGTGCTACCGGCGCAGCAGCGGTTGCCATCGGTGCCCCGTTATCCATTGGCATGCCGCCGGTCTGCTGCCCATTTTGCTGCGCGCTTTGCTGGCTGGTGCGCGGCGCATCGGCGCGGCCCGCTGCGTTTTTTTGCGCAGGGTGCGAGCGTAAAAACCGGAACGGATTCCATTTGTCGAGATCGAGCGGCACGTGATTCTCCTTACGTAAAGTGCGCCAGCGCCGGACCTGAGGCTGGACCAGCGGAGATTACTGGCAGTCCATTCGGCCTCGAATGCGAGGGGCGCGGCCGGCGCGCATCGTCCGCGGGCGCGCCGCGAGTGCGGACGCGGGGCTGGCTGCGGCCTTGACCTGGTGACCGATAAAAGTACCCGTGAGCCGTATGTTTACGGATGTAATGGCGCGTGTGGCTCGGCGGTCAGACCATCCTGGTGCCAGGCACGCGCAGTGATGCCGAGCACGACCAGCAGCGCGCCGGTGAACAACGCATACACGCCGATCAGCCAGACGAGCGCTAGTGCACCCGCGCCCGGAAAGAGCAGCACGAAGATGCCGAACAGCACGGATAGCACTCCGGTGAGCACCAGCATCCACGCATTGCGCAGACGCCTGTGCAGCCGCGTTGCTGCGATCAGATCGAATACGCCGGTAATCATCGCGTTTGCGCCAATGACGGCGACCAGCACGAGCGTAGTAATGCCCGGCACTAGCGCGGCTATCACACCGGCGGCGATGCTGCAGATGCCGAGCAGCAAGGGCACCCACCAGCCGCGGTGCGTCACGCGGTAGCGGATGGCCGCGACAATCGCAACAATGCCGCCGACGATCGCGTAGACGCTAAAGAGGGTGATGAGCAATAGCAGAGTGAGACCGGGCCAGAATAGCGCCAGAGTGCCGAACAGCAGCGCGACCGTGCCACGCAGGATGAGCATCCACCAAGCGCGTCCAAGCAGTTCATCCATGTGGGACTCCAGGCTGTACCGTCAGGTGATGAACTTCAGTCTAGGCTCAGCGCATCTGCGATTCTTTCGAGTTTCTGCCGTGCGTTTCGCGATCCTGCGTTCATTCAGGATGCCTGCTGAACGACATCCGGATTGGCATCCGGGATGCACCAAAATAAGCCGATTCATCGTAATTATTTTTATAGCGGCTTGCCGTGAGGGGTTCTAACATGAACTTATGCCAGGCACTGTCTGGCATTAGCGTGATCATTGCTGGCCTGGTCTCCCACCGCAACACCCGAACGAAGGGTATCTCATGAAACCAAATCTGCTTGTATGGTTGCTCGCGTCGTCGCTCGTGCTTCCGCTAGAGGCGCACGCCCAGGTGGCCGGCGCCCAGCCGCTAGGTGTCAGCGTGGAAGAGTCGGCCGCGATCGTGGCGGGCTGGAGCGTGAGGAAGTCGGTGATGGATAAACCGGTCTTCAACGAGAAGGGCGAGCGCGTCGGCGTCATTCATGACATTATCGTGGCACCGGACCGGTCGGTATCGTTTGCGATCATCGCCGCGAACCAGTTTCTAGGGGTGTCGCATCACGACGTGGCCATTCCGATCGAGCAGCTCGATTTCAACAACGGCAAACTGGTGCTCGCCGGTGCGACGAAAGATGCGATCAAGGCGCTGCCCGCGTTTCAATATGCAAAGGTGCCCACGACGCCTAAGCCGAGGTCCGACTACGACGAGCATCGGTGACATATTTGTTACATCGTGCGTGATCGACGCATGTGACGCGCGGTGGCAATACCCGGAATGTTCCATGCGCCGATGCCACATACAATGCGCGAGCGCGGCGGTGACCGGGATCGTAGCCGCCGTGGTCAAGCCACTGATTCTTCCGGTCGAGCGGTTTTGCAGGATCACCCTGGCGCCGATAAAACCGACGCCCGTAATGACGCCTTGAATCGCACGGCGGCGTCGGTGCTGCCTCCAGTAAAACCGTGTAGTTCGAACGACATGCCGGCCATCGTGACAAGACGCAAGATCGCTTCGAGCAATCGCACGTGTGAAGTCATCGGCGCCCCCGCCAAGGTTTCCTGGCAATGTCGCGCTCGGCGAGCAGCCGCTGCTCAATACAGTCTAGCTTCGCGGGGGCAACCTGATTGAGCGTCAAACGGCGCTCAGGAGTCTGCCCACGCCAGGTCTGATCCGATGGTCACAGATCGCGGACGCGCGTGCGGCGCGCATGACATGCCGCTTCGCGAAGCTGATCCGCGTCGAACGCTGCGCAATACCTTGGCGTAAGTATTGGCTTGCAAAATGCCTTCAGGAGCGTTGGATTGCATCGCTTTCTTTTTTCCCATATTACGAAATCGCCTCAGACAGCCTTGAATTCGACGTAAGCTTAGCTATGTGACCAGGCGAAACGGAGACTGCTGCTCATCATGAAGCAAGCAACTAGATCGACCCCGGATCACGGGTTACGCTGCCAACCGATGAACGTCGTTTTCACCGATGACGCGCCGAATTTAACGCAGGGATTCCGGCTCGTTATACCGACGGGCAGCACTGTTGTGCAGGCTGCGGGCTGCGACGACATCGGAACGAGTCAATCCATCCTGATAAGTGCGCCATTTGTCGCAATTATTCCTTGTGCGACGCCGTTGGCCACGAGCGCCGACCACGATCCAAAGGGATGGGTTATCGCACTCAAACCGAGCGTACTTGGGCAAGTCTCGCAAGAATCGTTTGGCATCGTTCCGAAATGGTCGAAGTTTTGGGATCCGTTCCTGCGCGAGGCCGCAGATACATTGGGTGCTTTGAATAGCGCGGATCTTATCGACACCGCCTGCGCCGACGCTTTTGCCGATGTCATTTCGATGCACATCGCTCTGCGCTACGGGCACTGTGCAGGCGCGGAGGAGCCGGACATGCCGATTACGCGTCAAAAGCTGGCTCGTATTCAAGCCTTCGTTCATGAGAACATAGCCGAAACCATTTTGGTCGAGCAACTCGCAGTTCTGGTGCACATGAGTGCTTCAAAGTTTGCACGCGTCTTCAAGATTGCGACCGGTAACCCGCCCCATCTATATGTGACACTCGAACGAGTGAAATTCGCCAGGGCGATGTTATGCGAGGAGGCCATTCCGTTGGTTGACGTTGGCGCGCGTGCGGGGTTTCAGACTCAGCAGCATTTCACCGACGTGTTTCATCGATACACCGGTGTGACGCCTCGCGCATTCCGACTTGCTCATCGGGCCGTCGGCAGATGATTCATTGGCGAAGTTGCGAGAGCAATCTGAAAGCCGCGCAACAGAAGCGCAGAGATCCGACACGTCTTGCAAGAATGAGGAAGAAGCGCAACCGGCAAGAATCTAATCTTGATGTAATCGTCATCGCGTCAATGGCCCCGAATATCTCAGGGTAGGCGCCGGGCGGGACATGCAAGATTGGCTGGCACCGCAGTTGCTTTGCGGCGCGGCTGACCAGCAAGCGCGCGGCGCCGAGGATGAATTCAACCTTGCCGCCGAAGAAGCTCGGCTTCTCCCAGAGAAAAGGAGCAGATCCATGAGCGATCTAGTCGTTGTAAGTTTCAAAGGCGAAGACACGGCCGACCAGGTGCTGACCAAGCTCCAGCAGATGCAAAAGGAACACCTGATCGACCTTGAGGATGCCTGCATCGTCGTCCGCAGCGCGAAGGGAAAAATACACCTCAAGCAATCGGTCGATCTCGTCAAGTTCGGCGCGCTCAGCGGCGCGGCCTGGGGTGGTTTGTTTGGTGCACTGGTTGGGGTAATGTTGCTCAATCCGCTCGCCGGGTTGGCAACAGGCATGGCCATCGGTGCGGGCACGGGCGCGCTGTCGGGCGCGCTCTCAGACTATGGAATCGATGACGATTTCATGTGTTCGACGGGTCAGAACATTGAGCCGGGTTCATCGGCGCTCTTCATCCTCGTGCGTCGCGTGAATTTCGACAAGGTCTTGCCGGAGCTGAAGCCTTTCGGCGGTAAGGTATTAAAGACATCTCTCACGAACGATCAGGAGGAACGCCTGAAGAAGGCGCTAGAGGACCTGAACAGCAGTGGCACGACAGCATGAGCATCCCGGCAATTCAGGCGTTGTTCCGTGTGGACTTCGATCACATCGACACGCAGTTCGACACTGGAGCGTGCTCACGCTTAACTTGCGAAGACCGATACGACCGTATCCGGAGGCCGGAAAATCGCCGCCCGGCAGATCAATGACATCGATTTGAATGTCGTCGAGGCCGCGATTTTCGATCTGCGTAATGAAGGTGACGATCTCACCTTCCAATGACGGTGATTGCCTGCACGTAACGCCGCTGCACTAGCGAAATTCCGCTGATTCCCTTATGGAGCGCAACATGACAAAGGAAAGTCGCATCGACATCCCGAAGTCGAAAGTCGAGGCGCAGGAAGCGCCGACGACCTTGGACGAACAACTCGACGAAGCGCTTGGAGAGACCTTTCCTGCGAGCGACCCAATCGCCGTCCACCCCGAGCCAGAACAACCGTCAAAGAAGCAAACTTAGTCGTCGTGGGTACTGGAAAGCAACAGAACGAGCTTCTCGACGCGCCGCTTCAGCACAGCGAAAGCGCGGCACGCCGCTGACATGCCTTCTCGGAGAGACGCGATGAGCATTGCACTAATTGGCGCCACCGGCCGCACCGGCCGGCTGGTGGCGGAAAAGTTGCACCGTGCGGGCACTCCGTTTCGTGCGTTGCTGCGCGACGAGGCTCGGCGAGCCCATTTCGAAGGCCTCGGCGCGAGTCCCGTGATCGTCGACCTGACGCAGAACTTCGGCGCGGCGCTCGCGGGGGTTCAGACAGTTATCTTTGCCGCTGGATCCGCTGAAACCGAGGGCGCCGAGCAGGAGCGTCAGATCGATCGGGACGCGATCATCAAGGCGGTCGATTATGCGAAGCAAAATGGCGCGGATCGCTTCATCGTCGTCAGCACCTTGCTGGCATACGCCCCTGAGCGCGCGCCAGATGAGCTTCGGCATTACGCGCAGATGAAGCGCGCATCGGACGATTATCTGATCGGCAGTGGGCTCGATTATCTCGTGCTGCGTCCCGGCACACTGACCATGGAGCCGGGTGCCGGGACAATTGAAATCGTGGCCGACGCGCAGTCCGCTCGTGCCCCCATTGCGCGTGAGGATGTTGCCGAAGTCGTGCTCGAAGCGCTCAGGGTGGGCCTTGTCAACAAGATCGTCGGGTTTGCCGGTGGCAGTCAACCGATAGCCGACGCATTGGCCTCGCTCCATTGACCTTGCGCGTTGGGTGACGCAGGGCACCCGTTTCGTCGAGCACTCAAACGCGCGCAACGGTTCAAACATTCCGCCAATACGAACTAGACTTGAAGAGTCGGCGCGTCCGCGCTCGAGAACGAAGCCATGCGGCCCGTTGCAATGGAGAACGCCCATGCCGAAGACTGTTTCCTCTGCCGAGCAGATTCGTGATGAAACGCAAAGTCGCGTGGCAAAAATAAGCGCGGACATGCCGGAAGGACTGCGCGTGCGCATACCGCTGCCCGAACGGCACCCGCCCGATGCCGCCGGCAGGAACTGGAATATGGTGCCGCTCAATAAGGAGGGCACCGACTTTGCCCACGAGATCCGGCGCATTGTCGAAGACATGCGCACCGAGTTCGTTCTGCCGGATTGAGGCTGCAACGCTTGCGCCCGCGTCCCGGTCGCGAATCTCTCGAAAGGGCACAGTAGCTAAGGGCATGGCAGGACCAGATCCGGCCCCGATGGAGCGATGGACCGCGTGGCGACAGGATCGTGACATATCTCGGCAGAAACCGGAAAGAAGCACGCGCGGATCATGGCTAGACTGACTGAGGGCGGAAACATGTCGATGTGATCTGACGCCGACGTCTCGAAGTGTCCATGACAGTACTTTTCGGGCCGAGCCAGAAACGCAAGGAGCAGATTTATGCCGAATACCGAAATCGCGCCCGCCGAAGCTGGGCAGCACGACGAAAGAATCGCGCTGAGCAAGCTCTTCGAACCAGTCAAGGTGGGACCGTACAACCTGCGCCATCGTGCTGTGATGGCGCCGCTGACGCGCTCGCGCGCCAGCCAGCCAGGCAACATACCGTCTCAGCTCAACGCGTGCTATTACGCCCAGCGTGCATCGGCCGCGCTCATCATCAGCGAGGCGACGCAGGTGTCGATGCAAGGACAGGGCTATGCGTGGACGCCTGGGATTCATAGTCGCGAACAGGTGGAAGGCTGGCGGCTCGTGGTGAACGCCGTGCACGAGGCGGGCGGATTGATGTTCATGCAGCTCTGGCACGTCGGACGCATATCGCACCCCTCGTTGCAGCCCGATGAAATGCTGCCGGTAGCGCCGTCTGCGGTCGAGCCAAAAGCGGAGGCGTTCATCGAGAACGAGCGCGGCGAAGGTGTCGTCGCGCCCTGCATTACGCCCCGCGCGCTGCAGGTCGAAGAGATGCCATATCTCGTGCGACAGTACTTCAGGGGTGCGCGCAACGCAAAGGCGGCTGGCATGGACGGTGTCGAAGTGCACGCAGCGAACGGCTATCTGCTCGACCAGTTCCTGCTGTCCGGCACAAACCGCCGCACGGACTCATACGGCGGGTCGCGTGAGCGCCGGGCCAAGCTCCTGCTGGAGGTGATCGAGACGGTTTGCGACGTGTGGGGACCGGAAAAGGTCGGCGTGCGGCTCTCGCCTCTGGGCACCTTCAACGACATGCATGACGACGATCCCGAGGCGACCTTTTCTTACGTCCTCGAGAAGCTCAATCAATACGGGTTGGCGTATTTGCACATCGTCAATCCCGCGCTGGCGGCGACCAGTGAGGATGTCGCTTTCACGGAGCGCGCCAAACGCATGAGCGAGATGGTGCGGCGAACTTATCGTGGAGTGCTGATGGTCGCGGGCGGGTTCGACGGTGGCAGTGCGGAACGATGGCTCGAGGAGGGCAACGCGGACCTGATCGCATTCGGACGCTTGTTCATCGCCAATCCGGACCTGCCGGAACGCTTACGATTGCACGCTCCGCTCAATTCACCGGATCCGTCCACGTTTTATGGAGGCGGCGAGCGCGGATATACCGATTATCCATCGCTCGCGCAGGAGCGCGGAGAGGCCCCACGGTCCGTCATCGATGGACGTTGGAGATAGGCTATCGTTGGCCGGCGGGCTCGCTGGCGTCACGCGACGACTTGCGATGGCGGCCCAGCCGGCGACCAATCACGCTGAGAGGCGCACCATGGCTGGCACTACCTGGGTTGTCGTTGCCGACGGCAGCCGTGCACGAATCTTCGAAACACCGGGACTTAAACTGGACTTGCGGGAAATCGAAGACCTCGTCAATGTCGTTCCAAGTGGAGGTAGGCTGAGCGAGAAGGATCGCGAGAAATTCGCAAGGACCGTCGCCGACTACATCGAACAGGGACGGCTTCATCAGCGGTATCAGCGATTGCGTTTTGCCGCCGAGCCGAAATTCCTCGGGATGCTGCACGCGCATCTAAGCGAGGAGACGCGTCGGTTGACTTTCGAAGAGATCAGCGAAGATCTCTCGGCCTTAGATGCGCGCGAAATTGAGGCGCACCTGCGAAAGCATTAACGGCGACCTGAAACTAGCTGCATTGTTAACGCGCTGACGCTGCTCTTAATGCCGATACCGACGCTGGTGTCTCGCGCGGACGACCGACTCGATATCCGATTCGTTTGCGATTTTGGGCTACAACCAACATTGGTGGGGTCACGCCTCGCGTTGCCGTCTTTGCCGCCATCTGTGGCCATGCCCGACTTACGGCTGTTTGCGTAGGTCAAATATCTGGCGCATCGAAACCCACTTCTCGCCCGCTGGCGTCCACGGCGTGGGCGCCTGGAATTTCCACATCAAATCCTCCCAATCACGAATCACCGGGTTCGATTCGGCGGCTCGGGCCATCTTGTCGCCGTCAAACGTGACGTCGTCCGTCTCCATGACCATCGTCAGGCGGGTTCCAAGTCGGAAAATCTCCATACCCACCACGCCATGCTCGCGCAGATGCTGCAGCACTTCAGGCCAGACGTCGCGGTGATATTTTTCGTAACTCTCGATAAGCGCCTGGTCGTCCTTCAGATCCAGTGCGAAGCAGTACCGCATAGCGACTCCTTATGTGATGGGAAGCGGGCCGTGCACAGGCGCAATTTTCACTGAAGATCGCACGTCCCGTTAGCTGCAAACACGGACAACTTCGGTGGAAGCATGTCGTCCAACCGCTCGCGCGTTCCTTCCAGCCGCCTTTGCAGTTCGATGATCGCGGGCAATTGAAAGTCGTGCACGTCGGGAACGGCGCTGCCTCGACGTCGACAGACCTGAACCGCCACGTCCAGCGCGCGCGAGCGTGTGTCGATCAGCAGCGCAAGCGCCTCGCCAAGCAGGCGTCTCTGCTGCGCTGACAGGCGGAACTCTTTCACGCCATCCTGCGGCGTCGATTCGGGTGCGTTTGTGTCCATGGGAAACGGTTCCTGATCCCCTCGGGAGTCTGAGATTCCTGCGCCGCGTCGGAGTTTCAATCGATTGCAGCAAGCCGCGCTTGTTACATGATCGCGCCGCGCAGCCAGGGCACGAACTCACGATCGCCCATGCCGTTCTGTTCGCTGTGGGTCTTCGTACCCGACGCAATGTCCAGCATGAGTTGAAATACCTGCGCGCCGGCCTGTTCGACGGTGAGCGAACCATCTACGATCTGACCGCAATTGAAATCCATATCAGCGCGCATCCGCTCGAACAAGCCCGTGGTTGTCGCGAGCTTGATGGTCGGCACCGGCTTTGAACCGAACACCGAACCACGCCCGGTCGTAAAGCAGACCAGATTGGCACCGCCCGCAATCTGACCGGTTGCGGACACAGGGTCGTAGCCCGGCGTGTCCATGAAGACCAAACCTGATTCCGACGCCCGCTCGGCATATTCGTAGACCGCGTTGAGCGCGGTACTTCCGCCTTTCGAAACCGCGCCCAGCGATTTTTCAAGAATGGTCGTGATGCCGCCCGCCTTGTTGCCGGGCGAGGGATTGTTGTTCATGTCGCCGCCTGCTTCGGCGGCATACCGCTCCCACCAGCGCAGCTTGTCGAGCAGTCGCCCCGCGACGTCGGACGATACCGCCCGTGCGGTCAGCAGATGTTCCGCGCCGTAGATCTCTGGCGTTTCGGAGAGGATCGCCGTGCCGCCATGGCGCACGAGGAGATCGACGGCTGCGCCGAGAGCGGGGTTCGCTGTGATTCCCGAATAGCCGTCCGAGCCGCCGCATTGCAGCCCCACTTTCAAACGCGCGGCAGGGACCTCGATGCGCCGTATGCGGCTGGCCGCCGACAGCATCTCCCGGACGATGGCGATACCGCGCGCCACTGTCTCGCGTACGCCGCCTTCATCCTGTATGACAAGTGTTTCGACAAGGGCAGGGCTGCCGGCTTCGAGGGACCTCGTGAGACCGCTCACCTGGTTCACCTCGCAACCAAGGCCCACCAGCAGCACGCCCGCGAAGTTCGGGTTGCAGGCGTAGCCGGTCAGCGTGCGCCGAAGCAAGGCCATGCCGTCACCCGTGGCGGACATTCCGCACCCGCTCTGATGGGTAATCGCGACGACGCCATCCACCGTGCTGAACGGGTCCATTGCGTCGCCCTTGAAGGCGTCCGCGATCGCGTGACACACGCTCGCGGAACAGTTGACGCTGGCGATCACCCCGATGTAGTTGCGTGTTCCAACCTGACCATCCGCACGCACGAACCCCTGAAACGCTCCCGGCCGGTCCACGGGTGCGAGACTGCGAACCGCATCGCTGTGCGTGGGGCGATGCGGATGATGCTCCGGCATGCCGACGTTGTGGACGTGCACGTGCTCGCCCGGCTCGACGTCGGCCAGCGCGATACCGATTGTCTGCCGATATTTGGTCACGGCGCTGCCGCGCGCGATGCGCCGGATAGCCAGCTTGTGGCCGGCCGCAATAGAACCTCTGACGACGACCCGTTGCCCGCCCGCTTCAACCGGCGTGCCCGCCTCGAGCGCCCGCAATGCCACCGCTACGTTGTCCTCGTTGTGAAGGATGACGATTGTCTGATCTGTCATGATGCGTCCGCCCTTTGCGTTGAGGACGTCAGTCCATGCCGTGCGAGCGTTTCGCGCAGACGCGTCTGACCGGATCCGACTGACAGCGAGTCGGCGAGCTCTATCAGCGGCAGGATTCGCCGCCGGACCTTTTCGACATGGTGGTTGGCAATGTCCGCGATGCGGTGATCGAGGTACGGATTGAGAAACCGTTCGCGCACGCTCGCGACGTACTGCACGGCGCGAGCGCGCAAACCCATCGCACTGAAGACGGGCAACACTTCGTTGTCCCACACAGCCTCGATGCCGTCGCGTAGCGGCCCATCGTTCATCGCATCGAAGACGGTCTCGGTCGCGCTTCGGCGCTGCGCGAGCCATTGGTCAGCGAGCCACGTATGCCCGAGGTTCAGAAAGAACAGCTTGAGTTGCTCGTAGCTGCTCAGGTCGTCAGTGACTACGATGTGTTCATGCGTACACGGCAGTTCCATGCCCGCGCGCCGCTCGATCGCCCACAGCGCATAGGGTTCGGCCACCGCGCCTACCGGTTCGATCGGTTCCGATACGATGCGGTCGACCAGCGAGTTGACCCAGATGCATCGCTGCGACAGATAGGCGACAAACGGCGTGGGCAGCACCCATTGTCGAGCCAGGCCGGTCACCAGATCGCGCAGCGTGTCGCCGTTGCTGGCGACGAGTTCGCACGGAAAGATCGAGATGCCCGAGTCAGGCCGTTCACGCCACCGTGCATGAAGGAGCGTGAGCAACTTCGCGGGATAGCTGTGCGGCGCCTGACCCTCCCGCGCGAGCAGGGCGGGCGAATCACGCTCGTCGAGGCGATAGCCCATGTCGCCCGTGTTCGACACGATCACGCGCACGTCATGAATCGCCGCATGCCGTATCGTCGCCCAATCGCGATTGGCAATCCAGGCAGCGCGGATGGCGCGGCAATCGACGACCGTGTCCACGATCGCGCCGCCCTCCCTGCCGCGGATTTTCACCGGATAACTGGCTGCCTGGGCCAGTGCGGCGATGCGCGCCTGGCTGGACGGGTTGTCGGTAGTCTGCACCACGCAGATGCCGCCGATTGCGTCGCCCCGCTCAAGCGCCTGCGAAACGAACAGCGCGACATGGGCCTGGAGGAACCGGCTGGTGCCAAACTGAAGAATAGGTTCACTCATCTCGAACGATTCCACCACGGGGTTCGGTTAGCACTCGACCAGCGCCTTGACGACGGTTTGTCCGGGCTCCATCAGTTTCGGGAACTCGGTGGGTACGTCCGAGAGGCTCATGCGGTGCGTGTTGAGCGCTTTGTCGGGGATGTGGCCCGCGCGCATGGCGTCGAGGACCGTTTCGAAGTCTTCCGCGGTCGCGTTGCGGCTGCCGAGCAGGGTCGCCTCGCGCTTGTGGAACTCCGGATCGGAGAATGCGATCTCGCCCGGGACGATCGAAATCAGCACATATTTCCCGCCGTGGGCGATGAACTCAAAACCGCGGTTCATCGCCTTGACGTTGCCCGTCGCGTCGAACACCACGTCGAAGAACTCGCCATCGGTGAGCGCAGACAATTCATCGACGTCATTCGGGCCGATCTGAACTGTCGACACGGCAATGTGCTCGCGGCAGAACGCAAGACGATCGGCTCGCGTGTCCAGGCAGGCGACGCGCGCGCCGCGCAGGTTCGCGAACAGCATGGCCGCCATGCCGATTGGGCCGGCACCGACAACGAGAACCCGCTGGCCGGCCGCCACATCGGCACGCCGCACCGCGTGCGCGCCGATGGCGAGGAACTCGAGCATTGCCGCCTGATCCAGGGTCACGCCGTCGGCCTTATGGACGAACTGTGCGGGCACCGACAGATATTCCGTCAACGCGCCGTCGCGATGCACGCCGAGCACCTTGATGTTGACGCAGCAGTTGGTTTTACCCTGTCTGCAGGCGATGCATTTTCCGCACGACAGATAGGGCATCACATAGACGGCGTCGCCGGGCACGACGTGCGCGCCGGGATCAGCCTCGGCAACGATCGCTGACAGCTCGTGCCCCATGACTCTCGGGTATTGCAGGTAGGGCTGATTCCCCGAATAGATGTGCATGTCCGTGCCGCAGATACCGACGCGGCGAACTCGCAGCAGCACTTCACCTTCAGCGCGGCGAGGCGGTTCGCGTTCTTCGTGGCGCAGTACGCCGGGCGATTCGCAAATGACGCTAAGCATTTTGGCATCCTCTCTATTGGGCTTGTCGATCGTCGGACGGATGATCGATTCTGTAAAAATGGCATGCATTGCCGCCAAAAACGCTGGCGTGCGCGTCGGGACCGAGGAAGCGGTCACAGCATTGTTCGCACCAGGCGAGCCAGTCGCCGTAGTCACCAAAATGGCCGGCAAGTCTGGACACGGGCCAGTCGCTGCCCCACATCAGCCGCGATGCGCCGAACCACTCACATACGGCGCGCACGTACGGCTCGACAAGTGTGAGGTCGGGATGGGGACCGGCTTCCGTCCAGAGTCCGGAAAGCTTGCAATGGACGTTGGGAAGTTCGGCAAGCCGGCTCATCGCGACGTGCCACGGTTCAGACCGGCCGGACGCGATCGGCGGCTTTGCCGCGTGGTCGATCACGATGCGCAGGCGAGGGTACCGGCGTGCGAACGCCAGCAACGCGTGCAGATGGCGAGGCGTGACGAGCGCATCGAAACTGAGATCGTGTTCGAACATCGCCTCAACCGCAGGTTCGAGCATCGGGTCGTCGATCCAGCCGTCATCGTCGAGATCCTGCAGCATGGGTCGAACGCCGCGAAATTTTGGCTGCCGGGCCAGCATGGCAAGACTTGCCGGCGCCCCGGCGGATTTCAGGTCCACCCATCCGACGACTGCCGCCACGACGCTCGATGCGCACGCGATATCGAGCAGATAGCGCGTGTCTTCCGGCGTCGGCAGTGACTGGACCAGCACTGTGCGCTGAACGTTGGATCGCGCGAGGATAGGCTCGAGGTCCTGCGCACCGAAGTCCCGGTAGATGGCATCCAGCGTGTGCGGCGGCCAGTAACCTTCACGGTCGGCAATCTGCCAGAAGTGCTGGTGAGCGTCGATTCGGAGCGTCACGCGCAGACCTCCGGGACCGGGGCCGATTCTGCGATCAGCCCCTCGCGCTGCAAGGCTTGCCACAACTCGGGCGGAAGCGGCGTTTCGAGCCATGCGATGTTCTGCTGCAACTGCGCAATACTGCTCGCGCCGATTACGCAGGACACCACGGCCGGATGCGCCAGTGGGAACTGGAGAGCCGCGGCGGCGAGCGGAACTTCGAACCGGGTGCAGACGGCGGCGAGACGCGCGACCCTGTCTGCTACTTCGACCGGCGCATCGGCGTAGTTGAACTTGCCGTTGCCCACGAGTACGCCGGAGTTGAACACGCCGCCGGCGACGATCCGAGTGTCGTTGCGCGCACATCGATCGAGTAATGGCGCGAGCGCTTCCTGTTCGAGCAACGTGTAGCGGCCCGCCAGCAGGATGAGGTCGAGATCGGCTTCCTGCATCGCGTCGACGGCGACCTGCCATTCGTTGATGCCGAGCCCGATCGCGGAAACGGCGTGGCAGTCGCGCAGTTCTGCGAGCGCCCGGAATCCGCCGCCCCGGGTCAGTTGTTCCCAGTAGCGTGAATGCTGATCGCCATGCGTCGCAGCGCCGATATCGTGGACATAGAGGACGTCGATTGTCTGCATGCCAAGACGCTGCTGACTATCTTCGTACGAGCGCATGATGCCGTCGAACGTATAGTCGAAACGAGGCCGGAAGGGCAGGGGGTGTGCCCATCCGTCGTCGCCGGGCTGGACGGTGGCATCGGGCCGCATGAGCCGCCCGACCTTGGTGCTCAGTACGTAGCGCTCCCGTTCGCGCATCTGCAGCGAATGTCCGACTCGTCGCTCGGAAAGCGTATAGCCGTAGAACGGCGCCGTGTCGAAATAGCGGATGCCGGCGTCCCACGCCCAGTCGACTAGCGCGTTGGCCTCCGCGGCGGACATAGGCTTGTAGAGTCCGCCGAGTTGTGAGCAGCCGAGGCCCAGCGTGGTCATCGCCAATCCGCTTCGTGGCAGCGCGTGCGTTGCAATGGCTTTCATCGAGGATATGTCTGAATGGAGGAGGTGCCGGCGGACGGCCGCAAAAGACGCCACGCCGGCGCGTTTCATTAGTAGAGAACGTTCTTTGCTTCGGATGAGTCGAGGTTCTGTTTTTCGACCATCATGACGCCCGTGTCCACCTGCTTCGAGACGGGTTTGCGTTCGATCACATTGACGAGGGTCTGGATGCCCTTGTAGCCCATCTGGTACGAACTCTGAACCGCGATTGCCTGAATCGTGCCGTCGCGAACGAACCCTTGCAGGTCCTGGTTGCCATCGAAACCGATTGCTATGACCTTGCCGCTTTTTCCGGACTGGGCCAGCGCGCGCCCCATCCCCACGGCGGTCGGCTCGTTCGCGCCGAAAATGCCCTTGAGGTCGGGATTGGCCGACAGGACGTCGGTCGTCTGATTCAGCGCGGTTGCCATCTGCGATTGCGAATAGAACGGCCCGACCACCTGCAGCTTGGAATGCGCTGTGATGTACTTGCGGAATCCGCCGACGCGGCCGATTTCCGAACCTGCGCCCGGCACGTACGACATGATCGCGACCTTGCCGGTCTGTCCGACACGATCGATCATGGCCTGCGCACAGAGTTCGCCGGCCTTCGTGTTGTCGGTCGACAGGAACGACTGGTAATACTGCTTGCCCGCGTCGGACACGGTCGAGTCGATCAGCACCACGGGAATATGGGCTTCCCACGCTTTCTTCATGGCCGGAACGAGCGCGTCGGGATCGGACGGCGCCAGCACGATGCCGGCGACATGCCGGTTCACCGCGTTCTCGACCATGTTGACTTCATCCGCGATGGCGGACTCTGCCGCGGGGCCCTGGAAGGTCATCGTGTAACCCTTCGCATCCGCCATGGCGGCCGTGGCGCCTTTCTGGACGTTCTGCCAGTAGTTGGAGTTCGCCGTTTTCACGATCACGGCAATTTCGCCGCCGGCCGCCTGCGCGTACGCGCTGAACATTGCACACATCGCCGCGGCCGCAGCCAGCACGGATAACTTTTTCATGTCTCGCTCCTTGATTGTGGTTGGGACTTCGTCTTCTGATTACAACTTCCGGTTTCGGAGTTGATCGATCCATACGGTGCCGAGAATGACGACACCAATGATGATCTGCTGGATAAAGCTCGATACGCCGTTCATGTTCAGACCGTTGCGCAGCACGCCGATCACGAATGCGCCGATGGCGGTGCCGGAGATCGTGCCGACGCCTCCCATCAGGGACGTGCCGCCGATTACCGCGCTTGCGATGGCGTCGAGCTCGTACATCACGCCTTCGTTCGGCTGCGCGGTGACGAGGCGCGACATCAGCACGCAGCCGGTGGCGCCGGCGAGCAGCCCGGAGAGCACGTAGGTAAAGAGCTTGACGCCCTGCACGTTGACGCCGGAGAGTCGCGCCGCTTCCGCGTTCGAGCCGACCGCGTAAATGTGACGGCCCAGCGACGTTCGCGAAAGCAGGATGGAGACAGCCGCGAACAGAACCACCATGATCACGACCGGGTACGGAATGCCTGGAAAGACGGTGTCCGGAAAACCGTCTGCGCCGATGTGGGAGATCCTGAAGAGGGCGCCGTTGCCCAGTTCGCCGAACGCGTCGCCCAGCCCCGAGACCGGTCTTGCGCCGGTGATCTGCAGGGCGAGACCGCGCGCGACCAGCATCATCCCGAGGGTCGCGATGAACGGCGGCAGCCCCATACGCGTGACGCAGATACCGTTGACCCATCCGCACGCGGCGCCGACGAGCATGCCGCCGAGCATCGCGACGGGGATGGGTACGCCTGCCTTGACCAGCAGGGCGGCCGCGACGCCCGCGAGCGCCAGCACTGAGCCGACCGACAGATCGATGCCGCCGGTGATGATGACGCACGTTGCGGCCACACCGAGATACGCGATGGACGTGACCTGGAGCGCGACTGTCATCAGGTTGCCGACCGAGAAAAACGCCGCGCTGGTTAGCGAAAACGCGACGATCAGCACCACAAGGCTGCCCAGTGCCGCGAATTTCTGGATCAGGTCGCGGCGTCGCTGCTGTACCTGCCTGTCGAGGGCCTGGTTAGGGCCCGATGTGATTTCAAGCATGACTTCTCCCTGATGCATGGTGCAAGATCTCCTCCTGACTGGTCTGTCTGGTCTCAAGGACCGCGGTGATACGCCCTTCATGAAACACGGCGATACGATCAGTCATGCCAAGCAGTTCGGGCAGCTCCGAACTGATCAGGACGACACCGACGCCGTCCGCCGCGAGTCTGTCCATCAGGCCGTAAATCGCGTATTTCGCGCCGACGTCGATACCGCGGGTGGGCTCGTCGAAAAACAGAATGCGCGAGCCGCGGTACAGCCATTTGCTGATGACGATCTTCTGTTGATTGCCACCGGACAGATTTCTCGCGATCTGCTTGACCGTCGGTGTACGGATGCCGAGTTCGCGAACGTAGCGCTCGGCGATGGCCGTTTCTTCGGAGAAACGCAGAAAGCCGCGCGACGAAATGGCCCGGACGTTGGCCAGCGTGATGTTTGCGGAAACCGGCATCGAGAGGGCGAGGCCGTCTTTCTTGCGGTCTTCGGACAGGTATGCGATCCCGTGTCGAATGGCCTCGCGCGGTGAACCGATCGTGACAGGCTCGTCGCCGAGCGTGATCGAACCGGAATCGGGCCGCTCGGCGCCGAAGATCGCGCGGGCGGTTTCGGTCCGCCCCGCGCCCATCAGACCCGCGAAGCCTAGAATCTCGCCCTTGCGCAGTTCGAACGAAAGCGGGCCGAAAACGCCTGTCCTTTGCAGGTCGCGCACGCGCAGCAGGATCTGATTAGAGGGAGTGGACTGGCGTGGCGGATAGGCATCGTCGAGCGGGCGACCGACCATTCGGGCCACGATTTCGTTGACCGTGGTCGAGGCGAAATCGCTCGTTGCAATGTGACGGCCGTCGCGCAGCACCGTAACGCGGTCCACGATCTCAGCCATCTCATCGAGCCGATGCGAGATGTAAAGAATCGCCACCCCGCCAGCGCGCAGTTCCCTGATGATGCGGAACAGTTGGACCGTTTCCGATTCGGTCAGCGAGGAGGTGGGTTCGTCCATGATGAGCACGCGCGCATCTAGCGACAGTGCCTTCGCAATCTCCACCATCTGCTGTTGCGCAAGCGAAAGCGCGCCGACGAGCGTGCTCGGCGACACGTTCAGCCCGATGCGTTGCAGACACCGCTGCGCATTGCTATTCAGCGTGCGGTAATCCACGAACGGGCCGCGTTTGGGTTCGCGCGCAAGGTAGATGTTTTCCGCGACCGAGAGGTGCGGGACGAGGTTCAGTTCCTGGTGAATGATCGCAATGCCTGCCGCCTGCGCGTCGGAGGTGGAAGAGAACTGCACGGGCGCACCGCGGTAGCGGACCACGCCTTCATCCGCGCGATACTGGCCGCTAATGATTTTCATCAATGTCGACTTGCCCGCGCCGTTTTCGCCGCACACGGCATGGACTTCGCCGGCGCACAGATCGAGGTCGATGCCATCGAGGGCGACGACCCCTGGAAAGCGCTTGCTCACACCTTTCAGTTGCAAGATCTCGCGGGATACAGGCGGCTCAGGCTCAGCCGCGGGACCGGGCCCGCGCTGCGTGGCATTCGTCAATCTCGTCTCCATTTCGTCAGGATTCGCGGCAGATCGCCAAACCGCGAGCGGTTCAACTGGCCAGTCCAATTTGACGAAATTAAAGCGCAGAACAGTCCGAATGGTCAAGCCAATATCATATTTTCACACTGGCCAGTCCAATAAGGAAAACCCTTGCATAGGCCCAATGCGAGGACAGTATTGGCTTCTGCGGCTATGCTAGACTCTGACTGGTCCGTTTTTGCGGGCCAGTGACAGGAAAAAATCCCGGAAAATGAAGCAGACAGAATCAAAGCGGCTTTACCAATCTGTTGCCACGCAGATTCTTGCGCTCATCCGTGAGGGCGAACTTGCGCCCGGCGCGCGTCTGCCACCCGAGCGTGAGCTCGCCACCCGGCTAGGCGTATCGCGCCCTTCGTTGCGTGAGGCATTAATCGCACTGGAGATCGGCGGGCAGGTTGAAATACGTATCGGGTCCGGGGTCTACGTCCGAAATCCAGGCGAGGGCGGCGAAAGCGTGATTCCCGCCCTTGGAGAAAGCCCGTCGGAATTGATGCAGGCCAGGGCGGCAATCGAAGGGACGGTCATCGTTCTGGCCGCTGGAAAGTTTTCGGCAGCCGCGCTCGACAAATTGCGCCGCACGGTGGACCGGATGAAACGACTGGCAGTGGAAGGAAAGTCACCCATCGATGCCGACCGCCAATTCCACATGCTGATCGCAGAGACGGCGGGCAATTCGGTACTTACCCGGTTCGTCGCTGAAATGTTCGACAGCCGGCACGACCCGATCGCCGCGGCGATTCGTGGCCACGCGGAAAGCACTGAGACGTGGTCGGCGGCGGTGGGGGAGCATGAAGAAATTCTTAAGGCGCTACAGGCCGCCGACCCACTTGCAGCGCAGGCTGCCATGCGGACGCATCTCAAGGCATCCGAGGAGCGGTGGATAGTGGGTGCGTTGCAGCAGAGGCGTGTTTAGCGTTCGGGTCGGGTCGGGTCAGTCTGTCCTGTTCTGTAAAGGCTGGCTGGGGCAGGATCGATCGCGATAAGACAGCTATTGTTTGCCAGCTATCACCTGCCGGAACTGCTGTTGGATGCGAGGTGCCGGGTGGTAACATTTGTTGTCATCCTTATCGACCGCTTGCCCGGTACCTCCGCATGCCAGACAGTTTCGACCAGCTCGCCGCCCTGATCCGGGCGCGCTTTTCCGAACTGAGTCCGCAGTTCCAGATGGGAGCGGGTTTCCTGCTCGATCATCCCGACGAGGTCGCGGTCTCGTCCATGCGCAAAGTGGCGGAACGGGCGCAGGTGCAACCGGCCTCGCTGGTGCGTCTGTCGCAGCAACTCGGTTTCCCCGGGTGGAACGAATTGCGTAACCTGTTCGTCGCGCGCGTGCGCACGCGCCCCGAGCCGCTCACGAGCCGCGCCCGCTCGCTCGTCAAATCGAAAGACGCGCTGGCGAACGACCTGCTGGTCGCGCAGCAGCACAACCTCGAGGTCACCGCCGCGCATAACGGCCGTGTGATTGTTGAAGCCGCGCGTTTGTTGCGGCGCGCGCCGCATGTTCATGTGGCCGGCTTCCGGTCCTGTTACGCGGTGGCGTTCGGTCTCGTGTACGGTTACCGGCTGTTCCGTTCCTCGGTGTCCTTGCTCAACGGCGAGGCCGGCACGCTGGAAATGCAACTGCGCACCATCGAGCGTGACAGCGCGACCATCGTGATCAGTTTCGCGCCGTATTCGGTGGAGGCCGCGCGCGTGGCCGAAGCCGCGCTGGAAAAAGGCAGCAAGCTGATTGCCATCACCGACAGCGCCGTCTCGCCGATCGCCTTGAACGCCGACAAGGTGCTGATCTTTTCGCACGAGAGCCCGTCGTTCTTTCCGTCGCTGGTGGCGGCTACGGCGCTGGCCGAGTCGCTGGTCGCGCATCTGCTCGCGCTGGAAGGCGCGGATGCAGTCGAACAACTCGCCATCGCGGAGCAGTCGCTGCACGCGAAGGGCGCATACGTGCCTTGAACATTCGTCTCTGATTGGGCTGAGGTCTTTCGTGAAAGCGGGACATCTCCATCTGGATCGGCGTTACATCGTTTGACAACAAATGTTGTTTTAACGTATAAATACGTACCGATTGTTGAGTGGGTGTGACGGCGACGTCGAAGCAGGTGTGCCGATGAAAGTTTACCGGCAAGGGCAGCGCGCATTCGACATCTTCATCGCCTGCACGGCATCTGAACGAACCGGCGCTTAGGTGCTTAGGCGCTTGCCGCAGCCACAGGAAACCGAAACACCATGTCCACCGTTTTTCATCGTTTGCCTAAACAGTCGCTGCCGGTCGCCGTCGCGGGCGACGGCATCGAGATCATCGATTCCACCGGCAAGCGCTATATCGACGCGTCGGGCGGCGCGGCCGTCTCGTGTCTCGGTCACAGCAACCAGCGCGTGATCGACGCGATCAAACGGCAAGCGCAGCAGTTGCCGTATGCGCACACGTCGTTCTTCACCACCGCGCCTGCCGAAGAACTCGCGGACCGGCTGGTCGCAAGCGCGCCGCAGGGGCTCGAACATGTCTATTTCGTGTCGGGTGGTTCGGAGGCGATCGAGGCGGCGCTGAAACTCGCGCGCCAGTATTTCGTGGAGAAGGGCGAGCCGCAGCGCCGCCATTTCATCGCGCGTCGGCAGAGTTATCACGGCAACACGCTCGGCGCGCTGGCGATCGGCGGCAATGCATGGCGCCGCGAGCCGTTCCTGCCGATTCTGATCGAAGCGCATCACGTGAGCCCGTGTTACGCGTATCGCGAGCAGCGCGCCGACGAAACCGAAGAGGCCTTCGCGCAGCGTCTCGCCGATGAACTCGAGCAGAAGATTCTCGAACTCGGCGCGGACACGGTCGCGGCCTTCGTCGCGGAAACAGTGGTCGGCGCGACGGCCGGCGCAGTACCGCCGGTGCGCGAGTACTTCCGCAAGATTCGCGCGGTATGCGATCGCTACGGCGTGCTGCTGATTCTCGACGAGATCATGTCGGGCATGGGCCGCACCGGCCACCTGTACGCCTGCGAGGAAGACGGTGTGGCGCCGGACATCCTGACCATCGCCAAAGGGCTCGGCGCGGGCTATCAGCCGATCGGCGCGACGCTCGTGAGCGACCGGATCTATCAGGCGATCGTCGGCGGCTCGGGGTTCTTTCAGCACGGCCATACCTACATCGGCCACGCCACCGCTTGCGCCGCGGCGCTCGAAGTGCAGCGCGTGATCGAGGAAGACAAGCTGCTGCCCAACGTGCTCGCGCGCGGCGAACAATTGCGTGGCCAACTGCGCGAGCATTACGCGCAGCATCCGCATATTGGCGACGTGCGCGGCCGGGGGCTGTTCGTCGGCGTGGAACTGGTCAGGGACCGGGCCGGCAAGACGCCTTTCGACGCCCGGCTCAAGCTGCACGCGGTGATCCGGCGCGAGGCGTTCGCGCGTGGTTTGATGGTGTATCCGATGGGCGGCACCGTCGACGGCCAGATCGGCGATCATGTGCTGCTGGCGCCGCCGTTCATCTGCACCGAGCGCGACATCGACGAGATCGTCAGCCGGTTCACGGATGCGGTCGGCGGCGCGCTCGCCGCCATTTGAACATTCCGACACCACCACTCAAGAGAACGATCATGACCGAGCGTTTGCCTCACTTCAACCCGTCCGCGGCCACGCCCGAACAGAAAGCGGTGCTCGACGAAATTCTGTCCGGCCCGCGCGGCAATCTGAACGGGCCGTTTCTCGGCTGGATTCATAGTCCCGAACTGGCGCAGCAGGCGCAACGTCTGGGCGCGTTCTGCCGTTACCGGACGGGTTTGCCGCTGCGCCTGTCGGAGCTGGCGATTCTGGTGACCGCGGCGCGCTGGCAGGCGCAGGCGGAGTGGTACATCCACTATCCGATCGCGTTGCAAGCCGGCGTGTCCGAAGCGGATGCCCAGACGATTCGTGAGGGAAAGCGCCCGGATTTCGCGGACGCCGACGACGCGCTGATCCACGACTTCGCGAGCGAGTTGTACGACACCAAACGCGTTTCGGACGCGATCTATGCGAAGGCGGTCGAACGCTTCGGACATCAGGTGGTCATCAACCTGGTGGGTCTGCTCGGCTATTACGCGTTGGTCGCCATGACACTGAACGTATTCGGCATGCGCGCGCTAGGGCAGGAGAGCTTGCCGTTCGCTGAATAGGCGGGCAGCATGGCGGCGCTCGTCATGTAATTGCGCACGCGCTGCGAGACGCAACTTAGGCGTGGCCGGCGTCGGCTTCAATCGCCGCCTCTTTTGCAAAAGTCGCCCAACTTTTCCGCCGTACAGTACGCACAATACAAAAGCGCCCCGGTTTGCGAACTTCGCAACCGGGGCGCTTTTTTACTGCGACTACACCTTCACCTTCGATTCACTGCCTGCGGCGGCAAGAGCCACACCGCGAACCACGTGGTTTACCAGCTTACTGACCGCGATACGTCGAGAACAGACCTTGCTGCACCGAATCCCGCGCGCCGGCATCCGACGAAACCGCCTTGACGCCGCCGACGTCCTGCGAACCCTGCGCCACGGCGGCCACGGTCGTCGCGCTTCGCGGCGCGGTCTTCGGATAGTCGGTGTCGTTCTGGTTCAGGAGGCCCGCTTTTTGCGCGGCAACCAGTTCAGCGCGCACTTGAGCGCGGGTCACCGGACCATTCGCCTGCTGCGCGAACGAAACAGCCGGGACGATCAGCGCCGAAGCGATAACGACTGCGGAAATAAGCGATTTCATGATGATCTCCAGTATTCGAGTGTTGGTGAGATCGGTTGAGTGCTGTGTGCCGATGCGTTGAAGCGAGTCTATTTCTTACGAGGTCGGTGAAAAAGCCGCATTCCGAGTAAAGATTATTACCGTTACTGAAATAGTTTCCGAGGCCGCTTCTGTTCGGCCAATTGCCGGCATCGTCACGACGCTGGCACACGGAAGCGCCTATGATGAAGTTCGGTCCACGCCCGCGCCGGCGACGCCGCGCGACACTCGCGACCGATGCCGAAACCGCAAACCACCCGGGCGGGACCGTTGCGGCAGGCATCAGATTCGGTCGTGCAGCGCGCGAAGCAGGCACAAACAGGAGAGAGCGATGAAGCGCAAGGCATCAGCAGTCTGGCAAGGCGGCCTGCAAGACGGCAAGGGCTCGATTTCCACCGACAGCGGCGTCCTCAAGGAGACCCAATACTCGTTTTCGACACGCTTCGCGGACGGCATCGGCACGAATCCGGAAGAGCTGATTGCGGCTGCGCATGCGGGGTGTTTCTCGATGGCGCTGTCGGCGGAACTGGGCAAGGCCGGCATCACGCCCGAACGCATCGGCACGACGGCCACCGTCACGCTCGACAAGGACGGCGGCGGTTTCGCGATCACCGCGGTGCATCTCGACGTGGCCGTGAAAATCCCCGGCGGCGACAAAGCCGCTTTCGATAAAGCCACCGCCGACGCCAAGGCCGGTTGCCCGGTGTCGAAAGTGTTGAACGCCACGATTACGATGGACGCGAAGCTCGAAACCTGAGTTCGGGATTTTCCTTGGTGATTGACAAGCGATAACGCCGGCGCACGGGTCAAACCGGGCGCCGGTTTTTGTTTGCTGACCTTGAAGCGGGTCGCCTCTGCGGTCACGCCTTGGCCTTCCCGCACCGCGATGAAGCAAAGCCTTGGCGCGAAGACGAGCCGACTTCGTCCGGCTCGATCAGATAAAGCGGCTCACACCGTTTTCCCCTCGGCCTGCTGAACGGTACGCATCGCGGCGGGCGTTCCCTTGATCCGGTTCTTCACGAGCTTGTCGAGATCGAAAGTGGAAGTCTTGCCGACGCTCGGCAGCCAATCGCGCACCCATGCGTCGGCGGCGGCATGCCCCGCCTCGCGCAAGGCGCGGAAAAATTCGATGGAGGGCGTGTTCTTCGAGGCAGCGCCGATTTCGTCCATAAAGCGGTCGGCGCGAATCACGTGAAAGCGCTTGGGCGAGTACGGCTTTCCATGGTGCTCGAGGCCGGGGTTTTCGGCGGCGAGTTCGTTGATGAGTTGTATCTGACGCACTTCCGCGACCCACGACGCGCCGAAGCTGATTTCGTTGATCCGGTTGTTGATCTCGCTGGGGCGCTCAGGCGGCCCATGCTTCGTGTAGAGCGGATCGATGAGAACGCTCAGAATATCGTCGGCCCACTCAACGAGTGGAGCGAGCGCCGGATTGGCCAAGTAACCGCCGTCCCAATAGAATTCGCCGTCGATTTTCACCGCCTCGAAGAGCGTGGGAAAGCAGGCCGAGGCCATCAGCGCCTTCGCCGAAATTTCGCCCGGACCGAAGATGCGTAGCGCGGTCAGGTTGACGTTGGTCGCCGCCACGTAGAGTTGCGGCACGGCGTCTTTCGGATCATTGACGACCCCGAAATCCGGTATCACCGCCTCCATGATCGAGCCGAGCGAATTGGTCAGCCACGGCATTGCATACGGTGAACTCAACGGTTCCAGCATGCTTTGGGCGAGCACGACCGGATTGAGATCCACATTCCAGCGCTCGGGCGACTTCAGCAGATTCGTGGGGAAGTTGTAGAACGGCTGCCATTTCGACGCGGCGCCGACCAGCGTCCAGAGTTGTTCGAGCGCCCGTTTGGCATCGGTGGGACTTCTGCTCAGGCCGTACGTGCAGGCCGCGGCGTTGAGCGCGCCGCCGCTCGCGCCGCTGATCGCAAGAATCGACAGCGTTCCGCGCTCGACTTCGTCGAGCAGGCGGTCGAGCACACCCCACGTGAACGCCGCGTGCGCGCCGCCGCCCTGGAGGGCGAGACCGATCGTGGGAATGTCTTTTGTCGTCGCCATTCTGACCTCCGTTGTACGGTCGCGCGGCAGCCGTCGAACTCATAGGGGAAAACGAAAGTGCTGACGCGGTTTTAACCGTTGTACTGCACCGTACGAATTCCGCCATGGAGCTTTCTGGACATGCCTTTGCGCCGCATCCTACGGAAACTCGTCTTGCTTTCTTGAACGGTTGGTCATAATATCCGCTTCATGAAGCAATCAGGCGATCCGAAACACTCCACGAAGAAATCCGGCGAGGTCTGCTCGCGGGGCCGGCCGCGCGAGTTCGACACAAACACGGTATTGGCGAGCGCAAGCCAGGTATTCTGGAACCACGGCTACCACGCCACCTCGATCGACGACCTGTGCAAGGCCACCGGCCTGCTGCGCGGCAGCTTGTACGGCGTGTTCGGCGACAAGCACGGCATCATGCTGGCCGCGCTGGATCACTACGCGGAAGGGTCGGTCGCGCGGCTCGCCGAGCGGCTGAATGCGCCCGTGCCGCCGGAAGAGTCGCTGCGCAACGCTTTGCTGCATTACGCACGGGTCGCGTGCGCGCTGACCGGCCAGCGTAGCTGTTTCATCACCAACACCACGCTTGAAATGCAACCCGGCGACGAAGAACTGCGCACCCGCGTCGCCGCGATTCAGCGCCGCATGGCAACGCTGCTGGCGGCGTCGGTGATACGCGGCCAGGCGAGCGGCGCCTTCAACTCCACGCTCGACGAAAAAGCCGTCGGCGATTTTCTGCTCTGCGTCATGCAAGGCCTGCGCGTGTTGGGGCGGGTCGCCCACAAAGAAGACGCGCTCACTGGAATCGTGGACGTCGCCATGCGAGCGCTCCTCTAATTTTTTTGCCGAATTTTTGAACGATCAGTCATGAAAAGCGAAGCGATCAAGTCCGCTCCGGCGGCAAGCGTTGGAGCTCAAGGCGCCGCCGCCTCAGCGGTGATCTGTCCTGGCTCTGCGGCCGCGAATCTGGCGACGGGCGTCGCAATGGGCGTCGCAAAGGGCCATGCCAAGGGCGCGGCACCATCGGCCGACAACGCTCGCCCGCGCTTCGAACGGCAAGGGCTTGCGCTGGCGGTGCTGTTCGTCGGCGCCTTCCTTGCGCCGCTCGACTACTTCATCGTCAATCTCGCGCTGCCCTCGATCCACACCGGCCTGAACGCCACCGACGCACAATTGCAACTCGTGGTCTCCGCCTATGCGTCGGCGTACGCGGTTCTGCTGATCACGGGTGGGCGGCTCGGCGATCTGTTCGGCCGCCGCCGCATGTTCATGACGGGCATGGCGGCGTTCGTGGTCGCCTCGGCGCTGTGCGGCTTCGCGACCAGTGGGCACATGCTGGTGATCTCGCGGATCGTGCAGGGCATCGCGGCCGCCGTCATGGCGCCGCAAGTGCTCGCCACGATTCGCGCCGTGGTGCCGCTGCATCAGCAGACCAAGGTGATGAGCCTGTATGGTTTCGTGTTCGGCTTGTCGTCGATCGTTGGGCAGTTGGGCGGCGGCGCGCTGATCACGTATCACCCGTTCGGACTCGACTGGCGCATCATCTTTCTGATCAACATTCCGATCGGCATCGCGGCGTTTGTCGGCACGTGGAAGTTCGTGCCGGAAAATCAGCCGGCCACGCGAACCGGCATCGACGTGAAGGGCGTGGCGCTGCTGTCCGCCGTGCTGCTGCTGGTCATCTACCCGATGACGCACGGCCGCGAGGCCGGCTGGCCGGCGTGGACCTTCGTGATGTTCGCGCTTGCCGTGCCGGCGTTCGCGCTCTTCGTGACGACCGAGCAACGCGTGGAGCGCGGCGGCGGCCATCCGCTCGTGGACCTGCAATTGTTCCGCAACCGGGCCTTCGCGCTGGGTCTCGTGCTCGCGTTCCTGTTTTACTGCAATAGCGCGTTTTTCCTGACCTACGGGATCTTCCTGCAAACCGGTCTGCACTGGACACCGCTCGCCTCGGGCATGGCGATCATGCCGTTCGCGATCGGTTTCGTCGTCGGGCCGCTGACCTCGCCGGCGGTGGTCAAGCGCATCGGCGGCCATGTGCTCACGCTCGGTTTTTCGATGATGACGGTCGGCTTCACGGTCACGGGTTGGTCCGCCACGCAGTCGGCCACGCCGGATCTGCTGTTCTATTGCGGACTGGTGTGCGCCGGCGTCGGTCACGGCCTGCTGCTGCCGTCGATCATGCGCATCGTGTTGCTCGAGGTCGTGCCGGAGAAAGCCGGGCTTGCTTCCGGCGTGGTGTCGTCGACGCTGCAGATCGGCTCGGCGTTCGGCACGGCCGCCATCAGCGGTGCGTTCTTCGGCGCAATCGGCGCTCGCGCGACGTCGGGCGACTACGCGCACGCGTTCCAGATCAGCCTCGCGATCAACGCAGCCCTGATGTTCGTATGCATTGGCTTGAGTGTGCTGCTCGTGCGGCACCAGCAACTCCAGGCTGTCGCCCGCGCTCAATAGTTTTCCGACGTTCCGCAAGTCACGGATTCAGGTGCTGCAGGACCGGCGTTGCAGACCGATATCGTCCGGTCCTTGAAATGGATCTTGGCCATGGCCTTGTCGGCATGCGCCGGAGTTACCATCGGGTCGTCAATCGCGTATCCCGTTTTCCTGGCTTTCGCCGCTACGTCGTCTAACAGAACCTGATGCATAGCTGTGCGCATCCAGGAGGGGCGGTTATGGACCCGGCGCCGGATTTTTGACGCCGCCGTGTCCATTCAAGTTGCTGCGAGCACTGATGGATGAAGAGCGTGCTCTCAACTTTCCCGCTGCTAAGCGCTGTTTCGAACGCGCACGCACTTCGCCATCGGCGTCACATAGTGCTGGCTTCGGCCGTGGTTTACCGCTGGAAGTCTCAGGCAACTCACATGTAGTTCTGACCCATGCGCTGCGACAGTGCCGCGTCACGCTTCTCATTGTCCAATACGCGCTGCCACGTTCGCGGGGGAGCCTCGTAATTCGACGAGATCCCATTTTGCAACATGAAATATGTTTCGTGACCCGTCACCGGGTCGATTTGCGCGCGCCATACTGGCGTCCCACCCAGCGTGCGCACCTCCAGCGTGTCCGGGCCGCTCGCCACCGCATAGAACCCGTCCTTAAACAGCCATGCGGCGTTGTGCGCTGCAAGCCAGTTGCGTGCAACGGCGGCGTCGCCCGGCGCAATGTGATCCGGATAGGAGACAAACTTGTAACCCTCATGCGACTTGACTCCTGGCACGCTGGTGACGAAATGCGACGTGCCGTCCGGCAAGGCGCTATCCGGGTCGTCGTAGAACCGGCGGAGCTGGTCGGGACTGCCGGCTGTCGAGTTCCTGAATGCGACCAGGGGGAGCGGGGGCTGCACCGTATTGCCGGATGAGTCCCGGAACGTCCACCTCTGCCTGTCTATCAATCCGGACTGCCCGTGGGACGCTGCGACGTAGGGCGTATAGGCCATGGCTCCTTCCGTGAGCAGTTTGCCGTCCTCGGCGTGAATCAGGGCACCGTTCGGAGCATGGAAGAACACCCCGTTCAGGCTGCCAGCGCCAGGATCAGAGCCGATATAGGCATTCCCGTCGCCGTCGATGCGCAGCACCTTGCTGTCATCGTTTGCTAAATGGATTCGACCATCGTCGCCCATGCGGAAGCGGTCACCTCCGCGGTTGGCCGACGATCGGTCAATGGAGGGATAGCCGGCGGTGAAGTTCAGCCGCGACCGATTGTCGGAGCCGCCGTTGCCCCATTCCGGACCAATGGTGACAGGGCCCCGATATTCGAGATGATGCGTCTGATCATCCACTCGTTGCGACACATCGGCGTTCGCATGCTGGTAGAACCTCGCCTGCACCAGTGCGGGATCCTCGTTCGGTCGGTAGAGTGTTTTACCGTTCTGCTGAAACGGAGTGACGAACGGACGATGATCGGCGTCCGCCCACGCCGGGTCGTCCGGCGAGAAATGCGCCAGTTGCGGTCGTGCACCGGCAGTGCGGGTCCCGTCGTACACGTCCCAGCGATAGTCCGGGTTAGCAATATACGGCCCGAGCTTACCGTTCTCGTATTTTTGCCAGCCGCGGACCTGGGTGTAGTCGATACGGCCCATCGCGGCCACTTCGCCATCGCCCGGGGCCCGCGCATGCTTTCTGCCAAGGCTGCCCGGCACATCGACCATGTTTGGCGACGGAGCGACGTAATAGATGTACCCCTTCTTCTCAGGTGTTGCATCGATACGCTCTTGCGCCGTACCCCGACCGGTGAATGTGCCGACGTAGCCGCCGCCATCGGTCGCCGCCCGATTGCCTGTCACGATGGAATCGTGAAGGTCGAGGTTGGTATTGCCAAGCGCGGTGTCTTCGACCGAAAAGCCCTGTTGCTTCTTGAGCTGGTCCGGGCTTGTCTGCGACGGGCGAAAGAGCGCGAACGGATGATCCGGGCCGTGAGCATCGGTGGATCGTTTGAATTCGGTATGCGAACCGCCGTCCCAGCCTGACGGGCCAGGCTGATCAAAAGCAGGGGGCGGGGGCAACTGGCCGGGATCCGTTGGCGCGAGCACAGGGGTTCGCTCGGCGCCAAAAGCGCGAAGCGCAGTGTTTTGCATCATCGCCCGATGGGCATCCGGCGCGACACCCGTGTAGGGGCGCCAGGTGAGCGGATCTGCGTAGTAGGTCGTGGACGCCCCGGTAACGCCACCAAACTGCCGGTATCCATGCTCGTAGAGCCTCTTGATGCCGGCGGCCAAAGCATCAAAGCCGCGATAGGTGAACACCCCGTAATTTGGGTCGTAAAGCTGATACTCATCGGTCCGGTAATCTGCCGACCGGTTAGCGCGCTGGATGAGGATCGCATGGTCGTCTCCGTGAGGAAATCTCAACGTCATGTCCACGAACGTGTCCTGAGCTGTGCCCAACCCATCTCGAGACGGTAGCGGGGTCGAAAAGTGACGTTGCAAATCGCTAACAACAGCCCCGGCGCTCGTCATTCTCACACCACCTGGACGCATTTCGTAGCCCGGCACATCACTAGGGGGAGCTTCTTCGTTCGCCATCTGCAGACGGCCAATTTCGTCAAGCAGCGAACGTCGCGTGGAAGGGTGGAGAAGCTGCTGATAAACAGAGTCGGTCGCTCCCCTTAGGTCGTGCGATCGAGCGGCCATCACTTCATGCATGGTCAACCAGACGAGGCCCGCGCAGTGGTCAGTCAACACATCGGGTTGTCCGGCCGCTGAACTTAGCATCCTCTCACTTACACCGTTCTCTCCTGCCGCGGAATCCATGTAAGCGTGATAAGTCTGCTCGTACGGACCGGAAGTAGGTGGCGTCTGTCGTTTGTCTCGCCCGGTTGCGGGCGTACCGCTCGCAACCATGTGTCCTGTTGCCGTGTCGGCCGTGGCATCTATGCCCGGCCGCTGTGTCGTCGCGGCGCTAAGGCTCAACCGGGAATAGGTGCTTGCAAAGCTGGATTTAGGTCCAGGCTGGTCGGTGGGCGCACGTGCATTCAGCGTTGCGGACGTCATGCCCTGAATTCGTGCCGGGTCATCCCACTCGTCCTGTCTGGTTTGCGCGCTCCCCTGGGATATCCGGAATGACGGGCCATGCGCTCGCTGGTCCATTCGCTGGCCACTTGGCGTCAAGCTCGGCGGCTGCTGGCCGCTCAGCCGTCTTGACGCCCTGGCGTCTTGCTCCGCTGCTGCTTGTTGCTGAGTACCCGAGGAATCGCCTTGCCTCGCGCTCGAGTCCGCATCGTCGAAATTCTTGGGGCCGTTACCTATCGCCGACGTTGTCATGGTTGCACCTCGCTGATTTTTTCACAAGATCGCGCCGCCCCTGCACGGGTCGAGCAGCTGTGACCATGAAGCCACGAGCGACGAAACGACGGGTAGTACCGGGGAACGCACACGAAACGGATAAATTGTGCTTTAGAAACTCCGGTCGACTGGCTGGAGCGCGACGTCGAGTCAAAGCTCGATCGCACTAGCACCTGAGCGTTGGGCAAAGCTGGGTGGGAACCGGCTAATGACGTTTGCTGACCTGCGCTCTATTGGCATGCGCGCGGTCATATGGATCTCGACCGTGGTTGCCACGAACGCGATTCGGCCGCATTGTTGCGCCGCTTGGCGCGGCCGGTTTGAAAAAACCGCGGCGGCAATCGTTTTCAACAAAGGTTGCTAGAGTTATTAGGCATTTTTTTAAACGAGACCGATTTTAAGCATGCCGCATTTACCGGTGAGTTCGTTATTCACAGGTAATTCTGCTACGGCGGATCGGAATTAACCCTGAATAGCTGTCTGCCGGCACATTAGATATGACGAAACCAACTTCGCATTTTCGACTGGACTGGTCGGCATGCTGCAGTAAGTCTTACGATCGTGCAGTGCGGCATGAAGAGGCGGCCAGGTGGCGCATTGCAGGGTTTTCCCGATTTTACCCAGCCACAGTCGGCAGAGGCAGCCATTCCACTGCGGATGAAAACGGTATCAATAAAAAGCGCTTGCAGGCATTAATTTCGATTGTTAATCTTGCCTAACCTTTTAGAGTTTTCCTTCAGCAGGGCTAAAGTCGAAAAAACTGGCGCAATGACTTAAATACCGTTCAACGGTTCCGTAGGGGGATGAATATGCTGACCGCTACCATTGACGCATTCCAGACACCGCTTCCCATCCAGTTCAATACCGGCGACGTCGTCACGTTGAAGGAAGGCGGTTCGCGCATGACGGTAACCTACGCAGGCCCCGTGGCGCTCAATCCCGGTGACTGGCTGATTTGCGAATGGTTCGATGAACACGGCGAACTGCGCCGTGAGATGTTTTCACCCGCGAGCGTGCGCGTCGAGCCGCGCTCCATTCCTGCCGGTTCCGTCTTGTGGAACCGCATGAGCCGCGCGGCCTGAACGCCCCGCGGCATGGTCGGCCGGCGCCTTCGCCGATCAACCCGTTTTCCGCCTCGCCACACCACGCCTGATTTACCTGTCTGAGCGATCCCGCGCGCTCGCGCGTCGTTGCACGCGCACCAGCAGCGCGGAAGAAAACGCTCGCATCCTCACGAGCTTGCGCGTCTGCTCGACCTCGCCCGCGATGTTCTTCGGCGGGTTCGGTTGCAAGGACCAGTAGAGCGCGAGCAGCCAGCCGAACACGGTCCAGCCGAGACAGGCGTTAAAGAGCGCGAGCGTCAGCACGTCATGACGTTTGCGCCGGTCCGCCACGACGGCCGGCAAGAAATAGAGCGCCAGCGCCAGCACCGCGGCGATGGTCTGCACGACGACGTTGCCTCTCATGAAGCGGCTCCTTCCCGATAGGCGACCTATGCTGCGATTGTCGCGCGATTGTTTTGTTTACGTAAGCTCGCCGCGAAAGCGTTGCGCCGCGCGTGAGATGGCCGCCGCCGGTAGTTCGCCCCGATCGTTCAGCGAGTCCGATGCACTGCAAGGGGTTCAGCCAATCCCGCATCGGGACTATCATGATCGTTTCGACAGAACAGATCCCCACGGACCGCCATCATGATCTCCGACGATACCCAGCAGGCTCAACGCATCAACCCCGAGACGCTACGCGAATTCGTGGACCGCAAGTGGAACGACGAGATCGTGCCCGCGTTGACGGACTACATCGCCGTGCCGGCCAAGAGCCCGGCGTTCGATCCCGAGTGGGTCAAGCACGGCTATCTGGAGCGCGTGATCACCGACGCGGCGCAATGGGCCGAACAGCAGCCGGTGCGCGGCCTGAAACTCGAAATCATTCGTTTGCCGGGCCGTACGCCCGTGATCTTCTTCGAGTCGCCGGCGACGCGTTCGGGCAGCGAGGAAACCATCGTGCTGTACGGGCACCTCGACAAGCAGCCTGAGTTCGACGGCTGGCGCAACGACCTCGGACCGTGGACACCGAAGCTCGAGAACGACAAGCTCTACGGCCGCGGCGGCGCCGACGACGGTTATGCGATCTACGCAAGCATCACCGCGCTTGCCGCGCTGGACGCGCAAGGTGTCGAGCGTCCGCGTTGCGTCGGTCTGATCGAAACCTGCGAGGAGTCGGGCAGCTACGATCTGCTGCCTTATGTCGATGCGCTGCGCGAGCGGCTCGGCAAGGTGGGTCTGGTGGTGTGCCTGGATTCAGGCGCGGGCAACTACGATCAGCTGTGGCTCACCACGTCGTTGCGCGGCCTGGTCGCCGGCGATCTGGAAGTGCAGGTGCTCGACGAAGGCATTCACTCGGGCGGTTATGGCGGCATCGCGCCGTCGAGCTTCCGCATCATGCGGCAACTGTTCGACCGTCTTGAAGATTCCGCCAACGGCACGCTGCTGCCGAAGGGTTTCCATATCGACATCCCCGCGGACCGTCTGCGTGAGGCGGAAGCCACCGCCAGGATTCTCGGCGACGACGTCTGGAAGAAGCTGCCGTGGGCGTGCGGCCAGGACGGCCGCCAGGTGCTGCCCACCACCACCGATCCGAAGGAGGCCTTGCTCAATTCGACGTGGCGTCCGTCGCTCTCGGTGACCGGCGCGGCGGGCTTGCCCGCACTCGCTGACGCCGGCAACGTGCTGCGTCCGCGCACCGCGTTCAAGCTGTCGCTGCGTCTACCGCCGATGATCGAAGCAGAGAAGGCCGTCGCGGAACTGAAGGCGCTGCTCGAAGTCGATCCGCCGTACAACGCCAAGGTCACCTTCAAGCCGGACGCGGGCGCGGCGAGCGGCTGGAGCGCGCCCGATCTCGCCCCGTGGCTCGCCACCGCGCTCAACGACGCGTCGCGTCAGCACTACGGCGCCGACGTCGCGTATATGGGGCAGGGCGGCACCATCCCGCTGATGAACGTATTGAAGGCAGGCTTCCCGAAATCGCAGTTCATGGTGTGCGGCGTACTCGGACCGAAGTCGAATGCGCACGGGCCGAACGAGTTCCTGCACGTGCCGTACGGCAAGAAGCTCACGGCCGCGGTTGCCGAGGTGATCGCCGCCGCGCCCTGAGCGTGTCCTCCCACTATCGCCTGCCCTGAATCCGTCACATCCACCGACCTTGTGAATGACCGATAACTCGACCGCTCAACCCGTCACGCCCCGGATTCCGGCCGATCAACTGCACGCCTATGTGAGGGCGATCTGGGAACAGGCGGGCAGCACGCCGCGCGAAGCGGAACTGGTCGCCGATCATCTGGTGGCGGCGAATCTGACGGGGCATGACTCGCATGGCGTGGGGATGATTCCGCGCTATGTGGCGTCGCTCGCCGACGGCGAACTTCAACTGAACCTGCACGCCGATGTGGTGAAAGACGCGGGCGCCGTGCTGACCGTCGAAGGCGGCAGAGGCTTCGGGCAGGTGGTGGCGTTCGAAGCCATGGAGCAGGGCATCGAGCGCGCCAAACGCCTCGGCATCTGCGCGGTCGGATTGCGCGGCGCGCATCACATCGGGCGCATCGGGCATTGGGCGGAACAGTGCGCGCGGGCGGGTCTCGTGTCGTTCCACTTCGTCAACGTGGCGGGCGATCCACTCGTCGCGCCGTTCGGCGGTGCGGACCGGCGCATCGGCACGAATCCGTTTTGCGCGGCTTATCCGCGGCCCGGCAAGCCGCCGCTCGTGCTCGATTTCGCGACCAGCACGGTGGCCTATGGCAAAACGCGCGTTGCCTACAACCAGGGCAAGCAGGTGCAACCGGGCGCACTGATCGATCATGAGGGCCGCGCCACGCTCGAACCCAAAGTCATGCACGAAGCGCCATTCGGTTCGCTGACGCCGTTCGGCGGACATAAGGGCTTCGGACTCGCAGCCATGTGCGAGATCTTCGGCGGCGCGCTGTCGGGCGGCTTCACCACGCACTCCACCACGCTCGGCACGACCAACGCGATCATCAACTGCATGTTGTCGGTGATCATCGATCCGGCCGCGTTCGACGCGCCCGATGCGCAAGCCGAAGCCGATGCGTTCATTGACTGGGTGAAGGCCTCGCCGCTCGCAGCAGGCGCCGACCGTATCTATGAGCCTGGCGAACCCGAGCGCGTGACGCGCGCGCAGCGCGAGGCCGAGGGCATTCCCGTGGATGCGGCCACATGGGCACAGATTCTCGCCGCGGCGCTCGCCGTCGGCATGAGCGCGGAAGAAGCCGGCCGCTGGTCCGCGCGATTGCAATAGACCACTTTGATGTAAAGGCGCGGGCGCGATTAGCCGCCCGCGTTTCGCGTTCGATCATGCATAACGGATAGACCGTCTGTTAGCCCACCCATCAAAGAAAAAATCAATTCGGCGCTCATTATTTTCGATTGCATTTTCTAATCGAAGACTATTCCTTTATTTTTGCCGGTTCGGCAAAAAATTCTAACTTCGGCCTTGCGCAAATTGATCGCCGTTGCGCGCCTGTTTGTGGGTCAATTTCGCCCATCTTCGGTGCGCAAGCGTTTGCGCCGATGCGACATGCCGCCGACCGTTCTCTATCCCGCAGAAGGCCTGCTGGCGGGCTTTTGAACGCGGCTTGCATTCATCTGTTGGTTACCCCGCTCCCATCCGATTCCGGTCTGCTTTAGGCTCGCATAGCAATACCAGTGTTTAACCTTAAAAGGACCGTTCAAAATGAATCTGCATAACCATCACGCCTGCCGTCCGTTCCTCGAAGCCGGCAACCTTTCGCAAATTTCGGCTTACTACGAAGAAGGCCGCAACGTCATGTGGATGATGTTGCGGGCGCAGCCGCGTCCCTGTTTCAATCTCGATCTGGTGCATGACATCCTGGAACTCGCGCAGGCAGCACGAGAGTCGGGATTGCCGATCGATTTCTGGGTCACCGGTTCGTTGATTCCGACCATGTACAACGTCGGCGGCGATCTGGACTTCTTCGCGGACGCGATTCGCGCCGGCAAGCGGCAGGCGCTGATGTCCTATGCGCGGGCCTGTGTGGATTGCGTGCACGCGGCGTCACGGGGATTCGACACGGGGGCGATCTCGATCGCGATGGTGGAGGGCACGGCACTCGGTGGGGGCTTCGAGGCCGCGCTCGCGCATCACTTTCTGCTCGCGCAGAGCGACGCACGCATGGGCTTCCCGGAGATCGCGTTCAATCTGTTCCCGGGCATGGGCGGTTATTCACTGGTGGCGCGCAAGGCCGGCATGCGGCTCGCGGAGGAGCTGATCGGGGTCGGCGAATCGCATACGGCCGAATGGCACTACGGCAAGGGTCTGGTCGACCAACTGTTCGAACCCGGCGAAGCCTATATGGCGACCCGCACTTTCATCGACACGCTCAAGCCGAAAATGAACGGTATTCGGGCGATGCTGCGGGCGCGCCAGCGCGTGCTGCAACTCTCGCGCGCCGAGTTGATGGAAATCACCGAGGATTGGGTCGACGCGGCCTTCACGATCGAGGAGAAGGATCTCGCCTTCATGGAGCGGCTGGTGATGCTGCAGAACCGTCGTACCTCGAACCTGCGTCAGACGGCCAGTGCGGCCAATTTCGCCTGAACTGACCGGAGGTCGGCCGCTGCTTTGACCACCAGTTTGACCACGAGATTGACCATAGTAAGCCGCAAGGGGGGCGGCGCCAGAAGCTCAGGCAATCAGCCTGAGCTTCTGTCTATCCTGCAGCCAGCGTTCAAATTCAGCCGCCGGCATGGCCTGACCGTACAGGAAGCCCTGCACGTAATCCACTCCCAGGCCCTTCATGAACACTTCTTCCGACTCGGTCTCGATCCCTTCGGCGACCACCTTGAAATTCAATTCCTGCGCGACGGCCACCATGGAGCGCACCAGTGCCTGCGCTTTGGTGTCGGCGTTGATCGAGCGCACGAAGCTGCGGTCGAGCTTGATGACGTCGAGCGGAATCCGGCCGAGCTGCGAGAGCGACGAATACCCCGTGCCGAAATCGTCCAGATGAACCTGCGCGCCGAGCTGGCGGAACTGCCTGATCAGATCGATCGCCGCCGTTTCGTCTTCGATCAGGCAACTCTCGGTCAGTTCGAGATCGATCAGGCAGGGGTCGAGCCTGGCGTTCTGCAGCGCCTCGCTGAAATGGCGGACGACCGCCGTATCGACCAGTTGCCGCGCCGACACGTTGATCGCGATGCGCAGGTTGTAGCCGTCCGCCTTCCATTTGGCGGCCTGTTTCGCGGCCGTTTCCATGACCCAGCGGCCCAGCACGCCGATCAGCCCGGACTCTTCCGCGTAACGGATGAACTCGCTCGGCATGATCTGCCCGCGCTCCGGCGAATTCCAGCGCACCAGCGCTTCGACGCCTTGCACCACGCCGGTGGCGAGCGACAGTTTCGGCTGGTAGTGCAGCGTCAGCTGGCCTTCTTCGAGCCCGCGCCGCAAGTTGGTGTCGAGCCACATGTACTCGGCGACGCGACGGTTCATTTCCGGCGAGAACACGCGGTGCGTGCGCTTGCCTTCGTCTTTGGCGACGTACATGGCCGTGTCGGCCGAACGGATCAGCGATTCGAGACTGTCGCCGTGTTCCGGATACCGCGCGATGCCGATCGAGCAGCCGGTGTAGACCTCCACGAGCCCGAGGGCGAACGGCGTGCGCATGCGTTCGAGAATGCGCTGCGCGGTGGTTTCGAGTTCGTGCGCCGTGCCCTTGGCGGCGAGCACGATGAATTCGTCGCCACCGAGCCGCGCGAGCGTATCGCCTTCATTCAGACACTCGCTGATCGCCGACGAGACATCGCGGATCAGGCGGTCGCCGAAGACATGGCCGTAGTGGTCGTTGACCTTCTTGAAGTTGTCGAGGTCGAGGAACAGCACGCCGACGGCTTCGCCCGGCGCGGCGTCTTCGATGGCGGCGCGGATCTTGTCCTGGATCGCGTTGCGATTCGCGAGGCCGGTGAGCGAGTCGGTGTTCGCCAGTTGGGTGAGGCGTTCCTGCGCGAGCCGTTCCTCGGTGATGTCGGTGCCGGAGCAGATCAGGAATTGTTCGTCGATGCCGCTGCCGCTCTGCACGAACTTATTGCGGAACAAAAAGAGCCGCTCGCCATGCACTGTCTTGACGCGCCGCTCGACTTCGTACGACACGCCGCGATTGAAGAAGCCCGCAATGTTCTGGCTGGAGGCTGCGCCGTCTTCGGTGGACATGAACAACGCCCAGACGTTGCGGCCGACGATGTTCTCTTCCTTGACGCCCGTGAGTTCCTCGGCAAGACGGTTGAAGCGCTGTATTCGACCATGCCGGTCGACGATCACGACGACCGAATTCACTTCGGACACCACTTGTTCGGCAAACGAGAGGCCGTGGACCAGATCGCGGGCGACGGATTCGGTGTCGTCGTAGGCCGATGCGGTGCCGGCCCAGCTGTTGCTGCTGAGCTTCTTACCGACCAGATGCAAACGCAACGGTTCGCCGAACAGCCGCACGTCGAGCACGAGGTGCGAGGTCACGCCAGTGAGGCAGCGGATTTGCGAAGCCTGCTGAGGATTCAGCGGAATGGCGACATTAGCCGGCACGTCGCCAGTGACGGGCGTGAGTTCGAGCGCGTTGCTGTCGTTCGACAGACGCCAGCATGGACTGCTTGTGCCGAACTGGGCAAATAGCACCTGCTCGTGTTGGTCGTCGTTCATGAGGTCCCCGGGCGGTGTGTGCCGGTGGCCGCCTTGCAGGCGGAGTCGGCAAACAGTCTTCATCATACTTAAGACTGTCCCCATTGTAGCGAAGCGATTGGAATTAAGGCTTATAAAGATTAACGGTTAGTAAGCCTTGCGCCTTTAGCCTTTTCCATAGCCTTTTTTACCTGCTCTTTTTTCAGCATCCGCCGGTAATTTACGGCGATCGGCGCGCATTCCTGAAGCTAAAATCGCCGCGCCAGCCACGCGCGAGCCCGCTCCCTTTCTGCGGGAACCGTTTCCAGTAACGCGTCGAACCAGAAAGTCCCCGCGACGAGCGTGGCCGCCACGACGCCGTCGCGATACAGAATCCGGTTTCCCGCTACTGCGGGTACACGTTCGCCGACCAGCAAAGTACCCGCCAGATTCAACGGATCAGTTCCGGCGACGCAGACAAAAGCACCGTCGTTCGCATGCCGCCGAACTTCTCGCAGCACGGGAATCGCTTCGGGCAGCGCAAATTGTTCGCCGGCGAGGCCATTCACAAAGCGTCCGCCGCGAATCACGCCACGCGCTTCGAGCCGCTGAAAAACGCGCAGCAGGTCGCGCCACGGCGGCAGCCACTCGGCTTCGCGTTCGAGCAGACGCCAGAACACCACACCATAACGGCGCAACAGCGTCATTGCGACGTGTTCGAGTACTTCGGGCGGCAATTGCCGGCGGCGCTCCGGCACAGGCTCTGCCGCAGCACCAGTGGAGGGGCGGTTGACCAGCGCCCAGCGTCCGGCGTCGTCCATACCGCCGATCAGCGCGCTCGAACGCGCGCGCCGGTTGCTGGAAAACGCGTTGCGTTTGGCGACCGGCTTCAGCAAGGCGCGCAAGCCCGCGAAGCTGTCCGAGTTCACGAGACCCGCGGCCACCAGCTCGCCCAGCGCGCTCTCCAACTCCATACGCAATACGCGAACTTCGGCGAGCAATTCGTCGAAGAACATCGCGCCGTGTTGCACGAGCGTGTCATACACGCTTTGCGCGCGCGCCGACAACTCCGGTTGTTTCGACGGATCGAGCAACGCGCTCCATAGGCGCACTTGCGCGCGCGGCAGCAGCACGATCGGCGTACTGCGGATCGGCCCGGCGGCGCCGCGCGCGCGTTCCGTCAGGCGCGTCCAGACTATCTTGCCGGCCCGGCATAGTTCGTCGAGCGAAGTATTCGTGTAGGCCTTCACGCGTGCGGGCAGGATGTCTTCCTCCCAGGCGGCCGCCGCGGCCTGGAAGCCTTCGAGCTGTTCGAGGACCGCGGCCAGCGCCTCGCGCCCCTCGCTGCGCGTGTCCGGCGTCAGATGCTGCCACTCGAACAGAAAGCGCATGAAGTCGTGCCGTTCCACCGGTTCGATCTCGCGCCGCAAGCGTTTCACGGTGTAACGGTGTATCCGTGCGAGCAGGTGCCGTTCGCACCATTCTTCTTCGGCGGCTTGCGGCGTGAAGCGGTCGCGCATCACGTAGCCTTCGGCTTCGAGGCGCGTCAGGCTCTGTTCGACCGATGCGGCCGGCAGCTTCAGCGCTTCGGCAATCGCGTCGACAGGCAGCGGGCCGAAGCCGGTCAGACGCGCACGGAGCACGTCGATGAGTGCGTCGTCGGCGTTCCAGCTTTCTGTGTAGCCTTTCGGCGCGGCGAGCGCCGGCGCGAATTCAGCGGGCGGATAGAGCGCCTGAAAACAGGTGACGCGTTCGACCGGCAGCCACAGGGCGCAATCGTGGGCGAGCTGCAAGCGGGTGGCGCGCCCGGATTCAGCCAACGACGCAAGCCAGGCCGGCCAGCCTTCGTTGCGGCGCGCTTCGCTCTCGGTGATGCACGCAAGTCCGGTCAACGCTTCGTGCATTTCATCGGCGTTGCGCGCTTGCGGCCACGCCTCGTCGCGCACGCTTTCGATCGCCTCCGCGTCGAGCGCACCGAGATCGTCGGCACTCGACGGGTCGGTCCAGCGGCGGTTCAGCACGGCTTGCGTGCGGCGCTCCTCGATCGGCGCGTCGTCCAGATAGGCGTACGGTTTCGCGTTGAGGATTTCGGCGGCGAGCGGCGAGGGCGCCGGCAAATCGCGCGCGACCAGTTGCACGTCGCCCTGTTCGATACGGCGCAGCAGCGCGAGCCAGCGTTCGCTGTCCATCGCTTCGTGCAAACAGTCGTCGACGGTTTGGTCCACTAACGGATGGTGCGGCAGTTCCCGTTCGCCGACCACGTTCTCAAGACACGCGGCCTGTTCGGGAAACACGTTCGCCAGCAGATCCTCGCTGCGCATGCGCTGCAATTGCGGCGCGGTTTTGCGCCCGCCGGTGTAGCGCGGCAGGCCGAGCGCGGTGGTCGCGTTCCAGCGCCAGCGCACGCCGAACAGCGGCGCATCGAGCAGCGCCTGAATCAGCAGATGCTCGGCGCTGTTCGAATGCAGATAACGCCATACTTCGTCGAGCACGAAGGAATGGCTGCTGGTCAGCGACAGCACGATCGCGTCCTCGGTGGCGGCGGCTTGCAGCTCGAAGTTGAAAGTGCGGCAAAACCGTTTGCGCAGCGCGAGGCCCCACGCGCGGTTGACGCGGCTGCCGAACGGCGCGTGGATCACGAGCTGCGTGCCGCCGGATTCGTCGAAGAAACGCTCCATGACCAGTGTATTTTGCGTCGGCAGCACGCTGAGCGCGGCGCGCGCGCGGGCGAGGTAGTCGACGATCTGGCGCGCGGCGGCTTCGTCGAGATGCAGGTTGTCGACCAGCCAGTCGATCGCTTGGTCAATGCGGGCGGGTAGCGTTTCTGCTGCGGTGTCGGTTTCCTTCGCCGCCTTGTTATCGTCGAGAAGACGCCCGATCTGTTCGCGCAAACGCGCGACGCCGAACGACAACTCGTCGCTGCGCCCCGGCGCTTCGCCGAGCCAGAACGGAATGTTCGGCGGCTGTCCCTGCGCGTCCTCGACCCGCACGCGCCCGCTTTCGATCCGCAGTATCCGGTACGACGCATTGCCGAGTTGAAACACGTCGCCGGCCAGACTTTCGACGGCGAAATCCTCGTTGACGGTGCCGATGTTGATCGCTTGCGGTTCGAGCACCACGGCGTAGTCGGCGTTCTCGGGAATTGTGCCGCCCGACGTGACCGCGACCAGCTTGCCGCCGCGCCGGCCGCGCAGCGTGCCGCTCACCACGTCGCGATGAACGTAAGCGGCACGCGGACCGTTGCGGCTCGTGTAGCCTTCGGCGAGCATGTGCAGCACGGCGTCGTACTGCTCACGCGTCAGGTCCGCGTAGGGGGCGGCGCGCCGCATGAGTTCGAACAACGCGTCTTCGTTCCACTCGGCGCTCGATACTTCCGCGACGATCTGCTGGGCCAGCACATCGAGCGGCGCGCGCGGAATGCGCAGCGCGTCGAGTTCGCCGCGCCGCACGCAATCGAGCAGCGCGGCGCATTCGATCAGATCGTCGCGCGAATTCGGAAACAGCCTGCCTTTCGGCATGCCGCCGACATGGTGTCCCGAGCGTCCGACGCGTTGCAGGAACGGCGCGATCGCGCGGGGCGAACCCATCTGGCAAACCAGATCGACGTCGCCGATATCGATGCCGAGTTCCAGCGAAGCCGTGGCGATCAGCACGCGCAGTTCGCCGCGTTTCAGGCGCTGTTCGGCATCGAAACGATGTTCTTTCGCGAGGCTGCCGTGATGCGCGGCGACCGCGTCTTTGCCCAGCCGTTCGGTGAGATGACGCGCGGCACGCTCGGCCATGCGGCGTGTGTTGACGAAAATCAGCGTGGTGCGATGCATCGCCACCAGTTCGGCGAGACGATCGTAGACGCGCTCCCACGCTTCGTTGGGCATGACCGCTTCGAGCGGCACGGGCGGAATCTCGAGCGCCAGATCGCGTTCGCGAATATGACCCACGTCGACGATCGCGCAATCGGCGGGAATGCCGCTGTCGATGCTGCCGCCGCCCACCAGAAAGCGCGCGACCGCGCTCACCGGTTTTTGCGTCGCCGACAGACCGATACGCGGCAAGCGCCGCTGGCACAGCGCATCGAGCCGTTCCAGGCTGAGCGCCAGATGGCTGCCGCGCTTGCCGCCGGCGAGCGCGTGAATTTCATCGACGATCACCGTGCGCACGGTCGAGAGCATGCGGCGGCCGGAGTCCGAACCGAGCAGCACGTAAAGCGATTCCGGCGTGGTGACCAGAATATGCGGCGCGCGCTTTTTCAGCGCGTTGCGTTCCCGCTGGGTGGTGTCGCCGGTTCGCACGGCGGTGCGGATATCCAGCGGCGGCAAGCCTCGCGCGTCGAGTTCCGCGGCGATGCCTTGCAGCGGTATTTGCAGATTGAGGCGGATGTCGTTGGAGAGCGCCTTCAGCGGCGACACGTAGACCACCAGCGTTTCGTCCGGCAATGCGCCGCCGTTGGTGAGGCCTTGCTGGACCAGATCGTCGAGCGCGGACAGGAAGGCGGTGAGCGTCTTGCCCGAACCGGTCGGCGCGGCCACCAGCGTCGAGCGGCCGCGACGAATCTGCGGCCACGCGGCGGCCTGGGCGTCGGTCGGCGCGGGGAAGGTTTTGAGGAACCAGCTCGCGACCGCGGGATGGAAATCGGCGAGCGCGCCGGCCGTCGAGAGCCCGATAGCGGGCGTCGCGACGGATGTGGCGGCGGGTGCCGCGCCCAAGGCAGCGGTGGTGGAGGAAGCCGAAGTCATGCTTGCATAGTTGGGGGCGGGACGTGCCATATCCAGAGGCGGCGAAAGCATCCGGTTGCAAGGTTCAGGAATCAGTCTGGCAGGTTTACTCCGGCTTTGCCGATAGCTACATGTCGGCATTTATGTCGCAATCGACAGCCGCGTTGCGGGAATTTTTGCCAGGTGACGCGCGTCTGCGTCTCGCGCTGCCCGATTCCGCCGATTGCAGTACTCTCTACGCCTCACCCATCCACGAACCACGTTGGAGTCTCGACGATGCGATACAACCAGTTGGGCCGTACCGGGATATTTGTTTCAGAGCTATGTTTGGGCACGATGACCTTCGGCGGCGGCGGGGGCATCTGGAAGCAGATCGGCGATCTGCAGCAGGCTGACGCGGAGCGGCTGGTCGGCCGGGCGCTCGATGCGGGCATCAATTTCATCGACACAGCCGACGTCTACTCGGAGGGCCTGTCCGAACAGATCACGGGCCAGGCGCTGAAAAACCTCAAGGTGCCGCGCGACAAAGTCGTGGTGGCCACCAAGGTCTTCGGCCAGACGGGCGAGTTTCCCAATGCGCGCGGCGCCTCGCGCTATCACATCATCGACGGTGTGAAGGCGAGTTTGAAGCGTCTGCAACTCGATCACGTCGACCTGTATCAGATTCACGGCTTCGATCCCGCTACGCCTATCGAGGAAACCATGCGCGCGCTCGACACGCTGGTGCAGCACGGCCACGTGCGCTACGTGGGCGTGTCGAACTGGGCCGCGTGGCAGATCGTCAAGGCGCTCGGCATTTCCGAGCGCCTCGGGCTCGCGCGCTTCGAAACACTGCAGGCGTATTACACGCTGGCGGGCCGCGACCTCGAACGGGAACTCGCGCCGATGCTGCGCAGCGAAGGCCTCGGCCTGATGGTGTGGAGTCCGCTCGCGGGCGGCTTGCTGAGCGGCAAATATGGACGTGAGCAGCAAGGCGAGGCGGGCAGCCGCCGCACGACGTTCGATTTTCCGCCCGTCGATCGCGAGCGTGCTTATGACTGCATCGACGTGATGCGCGGCATCGCCGAGGCGAAGCAGGTGTCGGTCGCGCAGATCGCGCTCGCGTGGCTGCTGCATCAGCGGGTGGTGACCACGGTGATCGTCGGCGCGAAGAAGGTCGAGCAACTCGACGACAATATCGCCGCGACCGCCGTCTCGCTCACCGCGGACGAGCTTGCGAAGCTCGATCAGGTCAGCACGCTGCCCGCGGAATATCCGGGCTGGATGCTGGAGCGGCAAGGCGAGCCGCGCCGCAAGCAGCTTGAAGAGGCGCGGCATCCGGCGGCGTAGCGGCAGCGGCTGGCGAAAGCGGACGCAGCCGATCGGCTACACCGCTTCAGCTAATCCACGCATCTCGCGATGCCGCGGCTTATTCCGCGGCCGCCTGCTCCGCATATGCCGCGGCGGCATCGATCGTACGGGCCGAGTACACCATCGCGGCCCCGGCATTGACGGCCACCGCCACGCCCAGCGCTTCGGCGATTTCCTCGCGCGTCGCGCCGTGCTTGAGCGCTTCGGCGGTGTGCACGGTAATACAGCCGTCACATCGCAGGCTGACCGCCACCCCGAGCGCGATCAGTTCGCGCGTCTTGGCGCCGAGCAGGTCCTTCTTCTGACCGGCGCTCGAGAGCGCCTGATAGCCCCTGACGGTATCCGGCGACAGCTTGGCGATCTCGCCGATACGGCCGAACAGTTCTTGACGGTAATCGATCCAGTTCAACATGGCAGTGCTCCTTGGTCTGATGCGCGTCGGCGGGTGCCGGCGTCGTGAGACAAGTATTGCGCCGCGCCGCGATATCCTGAATACTCGATTCGCTCAACTTTTAGCGCGTTCGTCTCATGGATACGCTCAGCCGACTGCTCGATCTCGCCCGGCCTCAGGCCAGCCTCGACCTGCGTTGCCTGCTCTCGGGCGCGTTCGATATCGACCATGGCCCGCTGGAAGCGGGTATTGCGCCGTTTCATCTGGTGCTGGACGGCGCATGCGTCGTCGAAACCGCCGACGGCACGCAGCGTGAGTTGCGCACCGGAGACTTCATGCTGTTTCCGCGCGGCGCGGCGCATCGTGTGCGCGATGTGCAGCGCTCGGCCGTCACGGCACCCTTGACGCAAAGCCATGACGGCATGCTGCCGTTGCGACGCAACGACGGCAGCGACAGCCACGATAGCCTCGATAGCGCGCGCATCGCCGCCGACCTTGATCTTCTGTGCGGCCGCTTCGTCTATTCGCCGGGTTCGTCGGCCTTGCTGCTGAACGCGCTGCCCGATCCGTTCCATGTCTCGCTGAGCGGCATGGAAACGCTGGACTCGCTGCAAACGGTGATCGCGCTTATGCGCAGCGAGGCCGAACGGCGCCAGGCGGGCGCGCTCGCCATCGTCACGGCCTTGAGCCACGCGCTGCTCGCGATCGCGCTTAGGGTGCACGGCGAGCAGAACGCGGCGGCTTCAGGCGTGCTCGCATTGCTTGCCGACGCGCGCCTCGGCGCTTCCGTGCAGGCCATGCTGAGCGCGCCCGAACGGGCGTGGACCATTGCCGAACTCGGCGACCTCGCCGCCATGTCGCGCGCCACTTACGCACGCCATTTCAACGAGCGCGCGAGCATGACGGTGATGGACTTTCTCACGCAGATCCGCATGACCATCGCGTGCGATCTGCTGCGCCGCACGCAGCGCAGCGCAGCCGAGATCGGCGAGGCGGTCGGTTATCAATCGGAAGCCGCCTTCGGCAAGGCGTTTCAGCAAAGTGTCGGCGTGCCGCCGGGACGCTATCGGCGTCGTCCGCAAGAGAACGATGGGGCGGAAACTGGCTAAAGCTTGCCTGGTTTGCCGAACCAGCGATGCTCGATCCACGACATCAGGAAGGCCACCAGCAACGCGCAGATCGTGCCGAGCGTCACTTCGCCGAGGCGCATGAGGGCTTTGTCCCACGCGGGTCCCATGCCCGGCACCAGCAGCATGATCGTCGCCGTGATGCCGCCCAGACGCGCTGCGCTGCCGACGTTCAGGACCCAGCACAGGGCGATCGCCACACCCACCGTGGCCGCATAGGCCGCGAAATAGCCGGCGCCGAACGTGGCGCCCAGCAGCCCGCACAAGCCGCCGACCATCGCGCCGATGAATTGATCGCGCGACAGGTTGCGGGTGTCGACATAGCTGTGCTGGCTGACCGCGATTGCCGTGATGGCAGCCCAGAAGCTCTGCTCGGTATGCAGCAGGCGGCTGATGGCGACCGCGAGGCTTGCGCCGGCGACCGCCTGCACGGCCATGAAGCTGCCTTCGATCAGGCGCTCGCCGAGCGGCAACGACTTGAGAAAGGCAAACAGCGAGTTGGCGGCGCTCGTCCGTGCCGCGCGGCGGGAATCGTCGGGTGGGGTCATCGAATGGGAGCAGCGTTGTTGCAGCGTGGAGGTCCCGTATTCTAGCGACTCCAATTAACGGTCGAGCTAACCTTCACCACTGCGTAACCGGCGATACCAGCTCATCAACGGTGTCGCCGAAACGCCGTGAATCACCACCGACGCCGCGATCACCGCCAGCGTGAGCGGCACGAGCGGAGCGACGTCCGCGGTAGCGCGATTTTCGAGCGCGTACGCCAGGTAGTAAAACGAACCGATGCCGCGTATGCCGAACCAGCTCATCAAACGGCGCTGCGTCGCCGTCGCACTCGACCCGAGCAGCGACAGCTCCACCGATACCGGCCTCACGAGCACGAACAGCGCCGCGCTCAGCGCGACGGTCTGCCACGTGAAGAGCGGCGCATGTATCGTGGCGAGCACGTTGCCGACCATTGCCATGACGGCAACCTCGGCGATGCGTTCGAGCTCGATCGTGAAGCCGAGCACCGACTCCGTCATATACGCGTGCGCTTTGCTTGGATTGGCCGCGGTCGCGTCGACGTCTTCGGAATCGACGGTGCCGATGGTTTCGCGAGGCGACTGGCCGCCGCTCGCGCGGTGTTCGACACGGCGCATCGCGACGCCGGCTGCGAACACCGCCAGAAATCCATACGTATGCGCGAGCTGCGCGGCGCCGAACGACAGCACGATCAAACCAAGCGCGAAGAAACCCTCGAGTCCGAGTGCCTGCGCGTGCCGGGTGCGCAGCCATGTCACCGCGTGAGTCGTGGCCCAGCCGAGCGCCCCGCCGATCGCGATTGCGCCCGCCACGCCCCACACGATGCCGCCCACGAGCGCCAGGTTGAACAGATCGCGCGCTTCGGCGGCGGGTGCCGCGCATAGCGCGAGGCCCAGCATAGCGAAGGGCAGCGCGATGCCGTCGTTCAGTCCGCCTTCGCCGGAAAGCGCGAAGCGCAGCAGGTCGTGGTCGCCGGGGTTGTGCACTTGTACGTCGTGGGCCAATACCGGATCGGTCGGCGCGAGGATCGCGGCCAGCAGCAAGGCCGGCCCCCAACCGAGATGCAGGACATACACGCCGAACAGCATCAAGAGCGGAATGGTCGCGAGCATCGCAAGAAAGCCGAGACGCAGCGGCACGGTCCAGAGTTTTTCGAGCATGCCGAGCCGAAGCCGCAGGCCGATGGCGAACAGCGAGACGAGCAGCGCGACTTCGGTGACGATACGCAGCAGATGCGCGTCGGCGATCATATCGAGGCGCAACAGGCCGACACCGGGCGGCCCGAGAAAGTAGCCGAACGCGAGATAGAACATGGCGGCGCTAACAGGCAGCCGCTGCAGTGTCGTTGCCGCGAGGCCCATAAAGACGAGCACGGCGCCGACGATGAGAAACCACAAAGTTTCGTGCATGAACATCCGGCGAGGGCCTGCCTGCGCGTGCCGCATGCTTGGCCGGTTGAAGAAAGGTGCGCCCGGACGCGTCAGTTACCGACGCGTCACTTCAAGGCGCGCGTCCGAATGCTTCGCGCAGCTTGCGCTTGGCCTGCTGCAAGGTGTCACGGCGCGCCTTCGGCAGGTTCCTGCCGGCACGATTGATATAGAAGTTCAGCATCGACATGGCCGACTGAAACGGCGTGCCTTTGCGGCGGCGGCTTTTCGTGGACGACCGTTTGAGCGATTGCGCGATCGACTCCGCGCTGCCGGTCTTGAACACATCGTGCTCGATATCCATCGCGTCACTGGTTTCCATTACGTGATGCGACCACTTCTGCGGGCTTTTGGCGCGATGCGCCGCGTGCGCCTGGGCATGCCGCTGGCGCGGCGGCCGGCCCGACTTGCCGCGCGAGACCGGGTGTTTGGACTTGCTGGTGGATTTTTTTCGGGTGGCCATGCTGCCGCCTCCTTATCGGATCGTGCACGCGCTGATCGTGCTCATTGCGGTCATTGTGCGCTCAAAGTGAAACGCGCCGGCTGCCGCGATGGCGGCGTGCCGGCGCATCGATGCCTGCACGCGTGGCGGCTCATGGCCACGCGCGCCCGCAGTGACCACGCGTTACAACTTCAGGCCGCCAGCCTCCGGCGCGTCCGACGACGCGGGCGGAATGTCGCCCACGCCGTAGTCGTCGCGACGCACCGTCGAGTCGCGGCCCCAATAGGGTTCGCTGCCGTAGTACTGGTGCACGGACGTGGCCCAAGTCTGGTCCGCCATGGACGGCCAATGGTCTTTGTCGAAGCCCGGTGCGTTCTTCACGCGCTCCGCGGTCATGTTCAACACGAAGCATTTGCGGCCGGTATCGAGCGTCAATGCGTGCCATGGAATGGCGAGCAGCTTGTCGCCGATGCCGAGAAAGCCGCCGCTCGAGAGCACGGCATACGCAACGCGGCCCGAGCCGACATCGAGCATGATGTCCTTGATCTTGCCGATATCTTCGCCGTCGCTGCTGAGCACCTTGTTGCCGTCGAGCGTGGCGGCGGCCATCACGTCCGGGCCGGGGCCTTCCGCGGTCGCGCTGCCTTTGCCGACGATCCGGGCGCCTTGATCCTGTCGCATGCCGGCTTGCGTTTGTGTCTGGTTCACCATGATGAGGCTCCTCTACAGGTTGGGTGTGTGAAGCGTTGAGCAACCGGCGTTCCTTCATGCGTTGGAGGGAATGCGCGCGGATACCGCGGAGGGTGATCCAGGTATGGCGGGAGTGTGCGTCTGGCGCGAAGCGCGTGCGCAGAGTCGTGCTGACTTGCGTAAAGCGTGCTGACGCGATTGAAAATATTTCGCCTGGGCAGGGGTGGGCAACTGAGGACGGCATGCCCTTGCCATGAGGCATAGCCCTTGCGGGATGTTCGACCAGCAGCGCGATCAATCACCTACGTGCGCTGTCCAACCTATCCTGGGAGACTTCGATGAAACATACAAAAGCATTGCTGGTGTCGGCACTCGTTGCCATGTCGGGCGTAGCGTACGCACAAGCGGGCGGCGGCAACGGTAATGGCGGCAACAGCGGCTCCGGCGGCTCGGGTAACGCTCACGGCGCGGCCACCGCGGCACCCACCACGGATGGACAACCCACGTCGGGAGCGATGAGTTCCAGCGGCTCCAAATCGCATCACATGTCCAAGTCGAAAATGAAAAAGCCGAAGACCGATTCGACCAATATGCCGGGCGCGGATGCGAGCAGCGATACGAAAGGTCAGTGAACGCGCGTTGAAGCGGCGGCGCTAACGCGAAAAGTCAAGAGGCGCGAAGCGCCGCGAGCCGCAATCTCTCCAATTTCTGATTTCCAGGTTTCAAGGTGCGGTCTGTTTCACTGCACGTGATGCACCCGCCGCGCGCGTGCCCGCAACCCGCGGCGCGGCCGCGCGCCGTGCGGCTTGCGCACCGGACTTCGCATCAACCTTTGCGGCTGCGGCCTTGCGCACCACGCGCGACTTCTTCAGCAAACTCGTGATCGAACCGTCGATGCTTTCCGTCACGGCCGATTCGCGCGCCTTGCGGCCTTTCGCGCCGGCCTGCCGCGCGAGCTTCGTCGCGCGTTTCTCCGCTTGCGCGAGCAGCGTGGCCAAGGCGACTTCATCCACTCTCAGCCCGCGGCGCGATTGCCCTGGCGCCAGACGCTGCAATTCGTCCGCTTCGAACGAGCTGATCACGGCGGGATGGATGTAGCAACGCCTGCACACGGCCGGCGTATTGCGCAGTAACGCCGCCACGTCCTTCACGGTCGCGACGATATGACGGCGCGCTTCCGCCGCACTGCTGCACATCAGGCGACGCAGCGCGGCCAGCGCATAGACGCTGCCGGCCCACGTGCGATAGTCCTTGGCCGTGAAATCCGCGCCGCTCGCGCGACGCAGATAGTCGTTGATATCGGCAGAGCCGACGGTGCGGCGCGTACCGTCTTCGTCGAGATACTGGAACAGGTCGTGGCCCGGCAATTCGGCGCAACGTCGCACGATGCGTTTGATGCGCGGATTGTTCACCGTCACGTCGTGCTCGATGCCGCTCTTGCCGCGAAACTTGAAGCGCAACTGGCCGGCTTCGATTTTCACGTGCTTCTTGCGCAGCGTCGTCAAACCGTACGACTGGTTATCGCGCGCGTATTCCACGCTGCCGATCCGGATCAGCGTTGTGTCGAGCAACTGCACGATCGCGGCGACGACTTTGTCGCACGGCATGCCCGGCAGATTTAGATCGCGCGCGACACGGGCGCGGATCTTGGGCAATGCACGGCCGAACTCGGCCATGCGCTCGTATTTGTCCGCGTCGCGCGTTTCGCGCCAGCGCGGGTGATAGCGGTATTGCTTGCGGCCGCGCGCATCGCGGCCCGTCGCCTGGATATGGCCGCGCGCATCCGGACAGATCCACACGCTTTCATACGCCGGCGGAATGGCAAGCGCGTTGATGCGTTTGATTTCGTCTTCATCGACGATGCGTTTGCCCGCCACGTCGAAATACGCGAAGCCGTCTTTTTCACGCTGACGCGTGATACCGGGTTTCGTGTCGTCGGCATGGCGCAAACCCGGCGGCATGACGGCGGGCGTCGGCTGTTTCGCGCTGTCGTCGTCCGTGCGTTCAGGGCGGCGTTGAATCGGGGTGGAGGTGGCAGCCATCGTCGAAGGTAGAAATTTCAAGCAGAAGGCGCGTGGCGCCGGTGACCGTGCCTGCAAGCAAAGGCAATGCCCAGCGCCGGCGTCGGCACGGCGACCGTGGTCGTTTCGGTTGCTTCGGCTCCTTCGGATTGCTTCGCGGCCGAGCGGAACGGTCCTTGCGAACTCTCGCTATGGGTAACGAACGAAACGAATCAACCAAGGAGAGCGCCATGAGCAGCACCCTGAATCCCGATGAAGAGCCGCAACAGGTCGTCAAACAAACCGCCGGCACCACCGGCGCGCTCGGTCCGAGCGATTCGTCCGACAGCGGCAGCGATGTCGCCGGCGCGAAGCGTCATGAGTTCGACGTGGATACCGAACTGGACAACCACGCGCTCGAAACCGGCGACACCGAGCTCGGCAGCGACACGGATCGTGCCGGCACGGGCGAGCGCGCCGCGGCCGACGGCGATTCCACCCTCGTACCGGACGCCGATATTGAGCCCGACCGTGTAATCGATCCGCTGGCTAACGACGATGACGGTCTAGACGACGACCCGCAAGGTCTTTGAACCGGCCCGGGCGGTAGCCGCTTAACGGGGCGTAAAGCGGGCACTTGGGCACGTACTTTGCTGACATCGCATTAACGGAAGGGCCGGCCACGCGGCATAGCTGGCCCAGCAATGAAACGAAGGAGATTAGGCATGGCAAGCACGCTGAATGGTTACAAGGTGGCGGTACTCGCAGTGGACGGATTCGAGCAGGCCGAACTGATCGAGCCGCAACGCGCGCTCGTCGAGGCAGGCGCGACGGTGCATGTCATTTCAGCGAAGCCCGGCAAGATTCAGGGTTTCAAGCACGTGGACAAGGGCGATGCCGTCGAGGTGGATACGACGTTCGACAAGTCCAGCGCGGACGACTACGACGCGGTGGTGTTGCCAGGCGGTGTGGTCAACGGCGACGCGATCCGTCTGCTGCCGCAGGCGCAAGCCTTCGTCAAGGCAGCCGACAACGCGAAGAAGCCGATCGCGGTGATCTGCCATGGCGGTTGGTTGCCGGTGTCGGCCGGAATCATCAAGGGCCGCACGATGACGAGTTGGCCGAGCCTGCAGGACGATATTCGGAATGCGGGCGGCACGTGGGTCGATCAAGAGGTAGTCGAGGACGGCAATCTGATCAGCAGCCGCAAACCCGACGATCTCCCCGCCTTTAACAAAACGCTGATTGCGCAATTGTCGAAGCGCAGGGCGGCATGAGTGCGGTGACGAACCGCTCGCGCAGATTGAATGAAGGCTGCGCTCCGTCTTATCGGTTCCGCTTCGGCGTATCCGTCGACCTGGGAGAAAATGCATGAAATTCCGGTATTCCCTACAAGCGATGACTGTTGCGCTGAGTTTGAGCGCGGCGCCCTTCGGCGTGGTCTACGCGCAAGCGAGCGATGCCCCGGCAAGCGATGCGCCGGTCAGCGGCACGAAGCTTTCGCCTGCGGATCAGCAGTTCGTGCAGGACGCCTCTCAGTCCGACGCCACCGAAATCGCGGCGAGCAAGGTCGCGCTCAAGAATTCCAGCGATCCGCACGTGAAGAAATTCGCGCAGCAGATGATCACGGATCACACGAAACTCTCGCGCAGCATGGCGGCGCTCGTCTCGAAGAAGGGCTTCACTTCGACGCCGTCGGCGGATTCGGCGCTGGTCGGTAAACTCCAGACGCTCAAGGGCAAGGAATTCGATCAGGCGTACGTCGAGCAGGTTGGAGTGGAAGCGCACCAGCGCGCGGTCGATCTGTTCCAGCAGGAAAGCACGAGCGGTACGGACGCGCAACTCAAAGCCGCGGCCCAGCATGCGCTGCCCACCATCAAACATCATCTCGCGATGGCGCAGCAACTCGCCGGCGCAATGAAGGGTTCGCCATGAACGCGATCCTGCCGCGGCCGGCCTATGAGGATTCCCTTATGCAGATCACTTTTTCCGACGACAAGCCGGTCTTCGACGGAGCGAATCTGACCGTGCGCTTCATGGCGCGGGTGGACGGCGAACCGGTCGTGTGCACGATTACCGCTGAGGCGCTCGAGGATCATTTCGGCGCCGATTCTGCTCTGGAAGCCGCGCTGATGTCGGCCTTCGACAAAGGCCGTCAGCGTATCCGTTCAGTTTGCGCCGAAGCACTCGACCAGAACGACGGGGAAGGCGTAGTGTTGCATAGCGGACTGTTCAGAGTGGAAGGCATGGAACCGGATCGCGGCACCACGGCGTAGGGCCGGCGCGTGCCGTCGCTCGCGCGCTGTACAGCGCGGCGAATTGCGACGGCATGGTCCGCAAACGCTATCCAACGATGCAAGGAGGCCTTATGTCACTCATCGTCGCAGCACGCTTTACGACTTTCCCCGCCGCTGAAGACGCGGCGGCCAAGCTCTTCAACGCAGGTTTCGTCGAGGAAGACGTCACGCTGTTTTTCGTCAATCCACGCGGTCAGCACGCGCGCTATCCGATCGGCGGCGACACCGGCACCGATGCTGGCGCGAAGGATGCGCCCAAAGGCGCCGGCTTGGGCGTCACGATCGGTGCGGTAGCGGGCGCCGTGGTGGGCGTCGGGATCTTCGCGGCTTTTTCCGCGCCGATCATCGTGTCGTTGATTGCCGCGGGCGTCGGCGCATATGTCGGCTCTTTGGTCGGAGCTATGTCGCGTACGCGCGACGCCGGCCACGCAGGGCATCGTTCTGCATTCCATGAAGAGACGCGCGATTCCGGTGTGCTGGTCGCCGTGCACGTCTCGCCGGACAATCAGTTCGATGCCGCGCGCGTGCTGCGCGAAGCCGGCGGCACGGCGATCGAGCGGGCGAGTGGACGCTGGCAGCAAGGGCGCTGGGCCGACTTCGATCCGTTGAAAAAGCCGGTCCCGCTTGGCGAGTTCAGTGAGAAGAGCGCTTGAGCGCTGAACGTTTTCGTTTCAGTAGTTTTCGTTGCGGTAATTAGCAGAACGGCCCGACATCGATCGGGCCGTTCTTTTTTAGCTGTCTGTCGATACTCAAGCAGTAGTCAAACGTCGGCTCAAACCCAGATTTGCGGCGCGCTACGCTGCGGCTGCGGTGCGCGATCCACCTGACGTTTTTCACGCGTCGGTTCGCAAGCTGCCGGCACCAATCCTTGATGCGTCACGCCACACGGAGGCGACACGGCCTGCGCATTCGAAGCCGGCGTTTCCTGCGCCAGCACGTGTTCGCGAATTTGCATCACGGCGGCTGAGCTGATGATCGCGACGGCGGCCAGAAATTCTGCGCTCCTGATCTTCATGATGATTCTCCCTGTTGCTGTTGCCTGCCCATTGTTTTCAATCCGTTGGCACGTCTTGCAGTGTGCTGGTTGCTGCGTTGCACGCGTGCCGGGCGGAGCATATAGAGCAACCGCTGTGCCATCGAATGGAGGACCGCCGCGCGGGGCTTTGCCGGCAATCGCGGCGCATTGCGGCGGGCAACATTTACGCGCGTTGGCAAAGATTGGATGTGCGTGTCGACGCAACGCGCAAACATCCATAGCGATGTGCGTCGGGCACGCCCCGTGCGAATACATCCATGAACTCTGTCGCTGGAAGACGAGTGCCTCTCGATAGGCAACTCATCTCCATCGGCGGATTCCATGACTAACGAAACCCTTGGAGGTATTGAATGGCTACGAACGTTGTTTCCGTGCTGAACGATCTGGTCGAAACGTCGAAGGACGGCGAGAAGGGCTTTCGCAAGGCAGCCGAAGATGCGCACGACGCACAGTTGAAAACGCTATTCCTGTCGCGTGCCGAGGACTGCTCGCGTGGCGCGCGCGAGTTGCAGGATGCGGTTCAGGCCTTGGGCGGCAAGCCCGAAACGGGCGGCAGCATGAGCGGCGCGCTGCATCGCGGGTGGGTCGACGTGAAGTCGGCCGTGACGGATCGCAGCGACCACGACATTCTGGCCGAGTGTGAGAAGGGCGAGGACGTCGCGAAGAAGCGCTATCACGAAGCGCTCGAAAAGGAATTGCCGGCGGATGTGCGGGCGATCGTCGAGCGGCAGTATCAAGGTGTGCTGCAGAATCATGACCGCGTGCGTGATCTGCGCGATCAGTATGCGGCGGCGAAGCGTTAAAAGCAGGTGAGTGACCGGCGCCCTGCGGGGCGCCGTTTGTTTGTTGCTCGTATCCGGTTGCAGGGACTCCATCGCAAGGGCTCCATTCGATAGCGAGCCGCACGTAAAAAAGCCATCCGCAATGCGGATGGCTTTTTTACGTTCTGCAGCAGTAGCATCGGAAAGCACCAACCGAGGTCGGCGCTCCCCGGACAGACCCGCCGCTTTTATTCGGCCGCGATCTTCAGATGGTTCTTCACGCTCGACACGCCCTTCACGGCTTCCACGACTTCGCCAGCTGCTGCCTTGTCGTCGGCCGAAGGCACCGTGCCCGTGAGCCACACCACGCCCTTGCGGGTCTTCACGTGAATATGCGTCGACTTGACGTTCTTCGCGGCCAGCAAATCCGCCTTGGCCTTGGTGGTGATGGTGCCGTCGTCGACGTGCTGGCCGATGGTTTCCGACGCCGCCGACGGAGCGCTGCTTTGCGCCATGGCGTTCGTTGCGTTCAGTGCGAAAGCGACACAAGCGATGCTACCTGCGGTCTTCAGAAGTTGGATGGTCTTCATGGTTTCTCCTTCGGGTGTTGATCAAAATTGCGGTCTTGTTGCCTGCGGTCGATCGCGGTCGAAACCGCTGATGACACGCGTGGGATCGTTGCCGCTACGGTTCCGTCAGGGCCCGTTATCGACACCGGCCGACGGCCGATGCATGCGTTTCACCTGAGTATGATTTCAGCGTCTCGCATGCATGGACCGGCGTCCGTCCACATAGTGCAAGCACGCAAGCGGTGTGCCCGGCATGGCGTCAAAAGCCTGGCGTCGCAGGAAAAGCCGTTACAACACAGGTATTTAGGCTGAGGAATAAGACGCCGCGATGCGTCGATGCGGGGCGCGACGGCTCGCTGCGGCACGGACCGGAATTTGCCGGGTACTTGTAAAAAAGGCGCCGGGCGGCCTGCGCAATTGGCGGGCCTGAAAACACAAAGCGTAGAAAAAACAGGGGTTTGCGCGAGCTGGTACGACAGTTGCTCTAAACGGGCTACTTACCAATTTTCGGCTATCAACGGGACCTCACTACAATGCCTTCTATTGAACTACGCACAAGGCAGTCTCTCGCACTCACGCCGCGTCTTCAGCAATCAGTGCGTCTGTTGCAGTTGTCGTCTCTGGAGTTCCAGCAGGAGCTGCGCACCGCGCTCGACACCAATCCGTTCCTCGAGTACGACTCGTCGGAGACGGAAGACGTGGCGCTGGCCACCGCGACCTCCGGCGAAGACGGCGGCGCGCTGCCCGCCACCGACACGGTCGCGAGCGCTGAACCCGATTCGCTGCCGGTTGAATCCGGCAACAACGACACACTGGAAAGCGCGGGCCACGACGACATGCCCGGCGATTTCTCCGGCGACTACAGCAGCCGCAGTTCGACCCGCCAGAACGGCGACTCGGACAGCAGCGATCCCGCCGAATGGGCACGCTCGCAGCCGACCCTGCGCGAGCAATTGCACGATTCACTGCGCCTTTACCGACTCGACGACCGCGACCGCGCGGTGGCCCGCTTTATCATCGAAGCACTCGACGACGACGGCTATCTGCGTCAGGAACTCTCCGATCTCGCGGACAGCGTCGATCTCGAACCCGAACTGACGGAAGAAGAATTGCTGGTGGCGCTGCGCCTCGTCCAATCGCTCGATCGTCCGGGTCTGGGTGCGCGCTCGTTGTCCGAATGCCTCTTGCTGCAGGTGAATGCCTTGCCCGCCGACACGCCTGGGCGCGATGTCGCGCGGCAAGTCGTCGAACATCATCTGGAACGGCTCGCGCGTCGCGAGCAAGCCGAACTGCAGAAACAGATCGGCTGCAGCGCCGAAGAATTGCGCGTGGCCTGCGCGCTGGTGCGCAAGCTCGACCCGAAGCCGGGCAACAGCTACGGCCGCACCGAAGACAACTACGTGGTGCCGGACGTGATCGTGCGTCAGGTCCGCAACAAGTGGGTCGTGACGATCAATCCGGCGGTGCAGCCGCGCGCTCGCATCCATCGCATGTATGCGGAACTGTTCGCGCAGTCGGCGGGCGCAAGCCGCTCGCCGCTTGCGCAGCAACTGCAGGAAGCGCGCTGGCTGATCCGTAACGCGCAGCAACGCTTCGATACGATTCAGCGCGTGGCCGAATGCATCGTCGCGCATCAGAAGGCCTTCTTCCAGTACGGCGAAATCGCGCTCAAGCCGATGGTGCTGCGCGATGTCGCCGACGAACTCGGCCTGCACGAATCCACCATCTCGCGCGCCACCGGCAACAAATATATGGCCACGCCGCGCGGTATTTTCGAGTTCAAGCATTTCTTCCCTCGCGAACTGGGCACGGAAAGCGGCGGTACCTGTTCAGCCGCAGCCGTGCGCGCGCTGCTCAAGGAAATGATCGCCGCGGAAAACACCCACGATCCGCTTTCGGACGTGACGCTCGCCAAGATGCTCGCCGATCAGGGCGTGCTGGTGGCGCGCCGCACCGTGGCGAAATACCGGCATCTGATGAAGGTGCCGCCGGCGGAGCTGCGCCGCCAGATTTAAGCGCGCCGCGCCCCGCGAACAAGGGGCAACGCCCGAGCGCCATGCGAGACTGTCCGTTCGCGTGGCGCTTTTTCGTATCTGGACGTTTCGCGCGCGCCCCTTTACATTGGCGGGTCCAAGGGAACGGGGCGCAGTCAATGAAGTACTCGAATCTGGTCGAACGCCTGCAAGGCCGGCGCACCTCCGCGTGGGAAATCCATCGTGTCGCGCAGCAGGCGGAGGCGAGAGGTGAAGACGTCATCGTGTTAAGCGTGGGCGACCCTGACTTTGCCACGCCCGCGCCGATCGTCGAACGTGCAATCGAGGCCTTGCGTGGCGGCGATACGCACTACAGTGCCGTGTCCGGCCGCGAGCCGGTGCGCGCGGCAATCGCCGCGGAACACACGCGCATGACCGGCTGCGCCGCGAGCGCCGCCAACGTGATCCTGACTGCGGGGGCGCAGAACGGCGTGTTCGCCGCGTCGCTGTGCCTGCTGGAAGCGGGCGATGAAGTGATCGTGCCCGAGCCCATGTATCTGACCTACGAGGCCTGCGTGCGCGCGGCCGGCGCCACGCTCGTGACGGTGCCAGTCGATGCGGCGCGGGCGTTTCACGTCGACTGCGACGCGCTTGAAGCCGCCGTTACTTCGCGCACCAAAGCCATCTTCTTTGCTACGCCTTGCAATCCGACCGGCGTGGTCATGCAACGCGCCGATCTCGAACGTATCGCGCGGCTCGCGTGCCGGCACGACCTATGGGTGCTCTCCGACGAGGTCTATGCCGAGCTGACATTCGAACGCGAGCACGTGAGCATCGCGGCGCTGCCCGGTATGGCGGAGCGCACCGTGACGCTCGGCAGTCTGTCGAAATCGCATGCAATGGCCGGTTGGCGCGTGGGCTGGGCGATCGGGCCCACGGAACTGATCGAGCACATGGGGCGGCTCGCGCTTGCCATGCTGTACGGCTTGCCCGGCTTCATCCAGCAGGCCGCATTGACGGCTGTGCAGCACAAGGCGCGGATCGCCGCCGAGATGCGCGAGATCTACCGGCGCCGGCGCGACGTGGTGTTCGAGCGTTTGCATCGTGTGCCTGGATTGCGATGCCTGTTGCCCGAGGCGGGCATGTTCATGATGGTCGACGTGAGCGGCACGGGCCTCGATACGGTCGACTTCACCTGGCAGCTGTTTCGCGCGCGTGGTGTGTCGCTGCTCGACGCGAGCGCTTTCGGCGAGACCGCGAACGGTTTCGTGCGGCTGGGTTTTGTCGTCGACGAAGCGCGTCTGATCGATGCGTGCGAACGTATCGCTGCATTCGTCGGCGGGTTGTTGGGTCGTTGAGTCTTTCGCCGACGTTTCGTTTGCATTTCGATTGGCGTAACGCGGCGATGCGTCGTGGGAGGAATGCGTATTCTCGCCAGTTTTCGATTGACGCCGCCAATGCTTGCGTCAAAAATCGAGCGCCGAGTTCGTCTTCAGCTTTGACCTTCAGGACATCGGCGTCTATCGACTCTCGGTCGGAAAACTCATGGGCCTTCGCTACACCTTCTGGTTGCGCCAATCACTGATGGCAGGGTCCATGGCGACCGCGCTGGTCGCGATGGCGCTCGTGCTCGTCACGTTCAGCACCATGTGCGCGGCGGCTGAACCGGACGATTCGCCGGAAGCCGCCGCGAGCGCCGATATAGAGGCATCGGCGCCGGACGCGCCCCGCTTCGTGAGCGGCCAGCCCAATCAGCGCGCGGAGCCGAACGGCCAACCGCTGCAGGATTCGCATGCGGCCCCGACACGCGCGCCTCGGCAGCCACGCGCAGTCGCGTCGGCGCAGAACGAAGCGTCGGGCAGCACGGCGCAGCGCAACGCGAAAGCGGAGCCGGCGGCGATTCCCGTACCGCCGGAAACCGCGTCGGTCACGCAGCATTCCATCCGGCTCGATGGCCGCAAGATCGACTACACGGCCACCGCGGGCAACCTGCTGTTGCGCGACAAGACAGGCCAGGCCAACGCGAGCGTTTTTTACGTGGCCTACACCGTCCCGAGTAAAACTCCGCGGACGCGGCCGGTTACGTTCCTGTTTAACGGCGGCCCAGGCGCCGGCACTGTCTTTCTGATGATCGGCTCATTCGGGCCGAAGCGGGTGCGTACCGCGAGTCCCGATATCACGCCGCCCGCACCGTATACGCTCGCCGACAATCCCGACAGCCTGCTCGATAGCACCGACCTCGTTTTTATCGACGCCGTCGGCGCGGGCTTGTCGCGTGTCGTCGGTCATGGAACGGGCAAAGACTTTTGGGGCGTCGACAAGGACGTCGACGCGTTCTCGCAATTCATCGACCGCTATCTGACGGTGAACCAGCGCTGGAATTCGCCGAAGTACCTGCTCGGCGAATCGTATGGGACCGCGCGCGCCGCGATGCTCGCGTATCAGTTGGGGCAGAACAATATCGCGCTCAACGGCGTGATCCTGATGTCGTCGGTGCTCGATTCGGCCGCGTTTTCGGCTGGCTCGGATTTCAAGAGCGAAAGCTATCTGCCGAGCTTCGCGGCGATCGCCTGGTATCACGACAAGATCGTGCCGAAGCCTGCCAGTCTGCCAGCCTTTCTCGACGAAGCGCGCGCGTTCGCACGCGGCCCGTATGCGCAAGCCCTCGCGCAAGGCGACGCGCTGCCCGAGGCCGAGCGCGACGTAATCGCCGCGCGCGTCGCGCAATTCACCGGCCTCGATGTCGCCTATGTGAAGCGCAGCCGTTTGCGTCTTTATCCGTCGCGTTATCGGAGTGAATTGCTGCGCGATCAGGCGCGTAGCGTTGGCCGCTACGATGCGCGCTTTGAAGGCATCGACTTCGATAGCGTCGCCGATCGCCCCGACTACGATGCATCGGTGAGCAGCGTGTCGAGTGCATTCGGCGCCGCGCTGCATCAGCATTTCGCCGAGGACCTGCACTTCACGCCGGCCGACCGCTACCGCGTCTTTAACGACGAAGCGTTGACGCAATGGGACTGGAAGCATCGCGAATGGTGGGGCGAGCGTTTGCCCGTACCTTATGCGGCGGGCGATCTGGCTGAAGCGATGCGGCAGAATCCGCAATTGCGGGTGATGTCGGTGAACGGCTATTTCGATCTGGCCACGCCGTTCTACGCGACTGAATATGCGCTCGCGCACCTGGGTGTGGACGGGCCGCTGCGCGCCAACGTGCGCATCGCCTACTATCCGACCGGTCACATGATCTATCTCGACGACGCGGCCTTGCACACGCTCAGGCGCGATCTCGCGAGTTTCTATGCGGCGGGTGCGCGCTAGCCGCTTCCAAACGACTCGCAGCGCGGCCGGGGCTTGCCCGGCTACCGGATTCGGCGTGTTCGGTTGAACGGTATAATTCGCTGCATCCTTCAAGCGCGACTGCAACGTTGCAACGCATCGTGTTTGGACACGCTCCCACGGCCTGAAAACCGCTCGATCAACCGGCTTCACATACCGCTGCCCATGCCATTTCTCCCGATCCAGTCCTTCACGCGCAAACGGCTCTCCGACGTGGTGTCCGACCAGATCAAGCAACTGATCTCGGACGGCACGCTGATGCCCGGCGACCGCTTGCCGGCCGAACGCGATCTGGCGACGCAGCTCGGCGTGTCGCGGCCGTCGTTGCGGGAAGCGTTGATTCGGCTCGAAGCGGACGGCTACATCGAGACATCGGGGCGGGGCGGTTTTACGGTGGTCGACGTCACGGCGCCGATCATCTCCAAGCCGCTCGCCGAGCTGTTGTTGCAGAATCCGCGCACCAGTGCCGATATTCTTGAATTGCGCCAGGGGCTCGAATCGATTTCCACGGTGTATGCCGCGGAGCGCGCCACGGCCGCCGACCTGAAGAATATCAGCGTGGCGTTCGAGGCTTTGAAGGCCGGCTCGCAGTCGCAAGATCGCGTGAATCTGGCGGAACTGGACGCCGCGTTTCACCTCGCGATCGCCGACTCCACGCACAATATCGCGCTCGCGCATGTGATGCACGGCATCCATACGCTGATTCGCGAGGGCATGCGCCAATATCATCGGCTGATCGATTACGACGACGCGATGGAAAAGCAGCTGATGAGCCAGCATCAGGCCATCTACGACGCCGTCATGGCGCGTGACGCGCAAAAGGCGCGCAAGGCCGCCGAGCGTCATCTGACCTTCGTGCGGGAGATGTACAGGGAAGATGCGGCGAAGCCTTCGTCGAGCGCGGTGTCGTGATTGCGCGGGCGCCCGCGGCTCACCCCGGCATCGGTTGTCTTCAGTTTTCGCGCTCAATCATCCTTTTCCCGCGCGGCGGTCCATCAACGTGCGAAGTGACGCGCCTGGGCCCTCCCTCCCGCCTGATGCATGACCGGACACTCCCGGCAAGACCACGCGCTTAGCTCACGCCGCTTGCGGTCAGTGCCAAAAGAAATCTGCACCGCCGTGACGACCGCTCAAGCGGTCCCCGCGGCGTCTTTATGTGTCGTATAAGGTACATTAATGGAGAAAATCAGTTTAATGTTCACTATAAGATACATTATTTTGACCCAATAACGTATCTCTTGGAATACAATATCGACGTTGATTGCAATTAACGTATCGCAGGTGGCACATGGACCTCTTCGAACTTGGCGAAACATTTCGCCTCGCCCGGATTGCCGCAAACAAGACTCAGCAGCAGGTTGCCGAGCAAAGCGGCATTACTCGCGCGCGGATTAGCCGGTTTGAGACCGGACTGCTTCCCGAACTCGGCACAGTCAAACTGCTGAGTCTCTTCGAGGCGGTGGGGCTCGACCTTTTGGCTCGTCCGATAGGCCATCGGCGAACGCTCGACGACGTTCTGACCGAGCAGAGAACGCCCGCGGTTTCCGTCGACGAAACCCGGCGGCGTGTTCGGCCCTCCCGCTCCGAGGCCAGCGTCAGGACTGCCGGAAAGCGCGAATAGCTCATGGCCGTACTCGACATCTACTGCAACACCACCTTGGTCGGGACGCTGACGGAAGAGGCGCACAGTGGCGTCTTCACCTATCTGCCTGGTACGCCCACGGGCGACGTCGTCTCGCTTCTCATGCCGGTCCGAAACGCGTCGTACACCTGGCCCGGGGGCATCATGCCTTCGTTTCAGATGAATCTGCCGGAAGGCTTCAAGAAGGACCTCATTCGCCAACATCTCGGCCCTCACGCGGACGTGAGCGATATGGGGCTTCTCGCGTTGACAGGATCGAACACCATCGGGCGGGTAAGAGCCATCCCGCACGGGGCGCCGCTCGCTACTGCGAGGTCCAGGTTCGATATGGCGACGCTCCTCGCGAGCCCGAACTCCAGAGATAACCTGCTCAAACACCTTGAAGCAGGCATCAGCGAAGGTGTTTCGGGGGTCATGCCCAAAACACTCGCTTCCGGTGAGGAGAAGGCGACCGTCTGGACGGAGGAGTACATCCTGAAGACTGGCCCGGTCGACCTGCCGGGGCTCAGCATTAACGAATACCTCTGCCTCGAGGTCGCAAGAAACACGGACCTGAATGTTCCGGAAACACACCTTTCAGAGGACGGCCGCGTGCTCGCGATCCGGCGTTTCGATCTGCAAGCGGATGGCGCGCGCGTTGGGGTCGAAGATTTCTGCGCGTTGAAGGGCTTTGATCCTGTACGCAAATACCAGGGCACCGTCGAAGACCTTGCGAAACTCTGTAATCAGTATCTCGGGGTGGATCACCGCAAAGACAGCAAGCGCAAGCTGTTCCTGCTGTTGCTGCTGAACTATTCGCTGCGTAACGCCGACGCGCACATGAAGAACTACGCGCTGACGTACACGAAAGAGCGGGACGCTCGCCTTTCGCCGGTGTACGACATCGTGACTGTCACCGCTTACCCTCGCTATCAGGATGACGCACCGGCGTTGTCGCTGAAGGGCAAAAAACTGTGGTGTTGCGGTAAGGCGCTGTTCGAATACGGCGGTGCGCGATTGAGTCTCTCGCCAACGGATATGAACGCAGCACTTGAACAGGTGGTGAGCGCGGTGCAGAAAGTGCTTCCGCTGGTCAGCGCGTACACGGACCGTTATCCCGAGTTCAGGAATGTCGGCAAGCGAATGCTGGAGGCGTGGGCGCGAGGTCTCGAGGACATCAAGCCGGATGCGAAGCCTGGAAAGGGCGTGCCCGCGCCTTTGCGGGAACAGGCGGGATTGTCCGAAACGCATTCGGACGTGAGGCGAAAAACCGATAACCCCTATATCGACCCGAACGGACCGTTCGGTCATAAGTCTCGATAGCTTGGCGTAGCGCATCGGATTCCCGCGGCGCAAGCTGTCATCCCTCGCCAGCGCGCCATTGACACGCTTTCGCGACTTCCTTATATTCTTGGTCAGACCAACCTTACCAGTCTGGCTGAAGCGGCCGAAATTCTGTCAAATGGCCGTCGCCCACACCGCACCACGCTCGTTCCCCAACGCGATTCCGCAGTAGAGTAGGTGGATCGCCGGATGCCGCTGTTTCTTTTCAAAGAGCTTATGAAAGTCGCCCTGTTCATCCCGTGTTTCATCGACGCTTTCTATCCCGAAGTAGGGATCGCCACGCTCGAATTGCTCGAACGCTTCGGCATACAGGTCGACTATCCGCAGGAGCAAACCTGCTGCGGCCAGCCGATGGCCAACAGCGGCGCGCATGCCGAAGCAGCCGGCACCGAGCGTGTGTTCGCGCGCAACTTCGCGGGCTATGACTACATCGTCGGGCCGTCGGCGAGCTGCATCCATCACGTGCGCGAGCATCTGACCGCGCTCGAACAAACCGACGAAGTGAAGAAGGTCCGCGCGAACGCGTATGAACTCGTCGAGTTTCTGCACGACGTGGTCGGTGCGCGTGAATTTCCGTGGGCCGAGTTTCCGCATCGCGTGGGCTTGCATAACAGTTGCAGCGCGTTGCGGCATCTGAAGGAAGCGTCGATTTCGGAAGTGGCGGGCGCGCCGTTTTCGAAGCCGCGTACCTTGCTCGAAGGCGTGAAGGGCATCGAGTTCGTCAAGCCGGCGCGGCCCGACGAATGCTGCGGTTTCGGCGGCACGTTCTCCGTCACCGAAGAGCCGGTGTCGGTACGCATGGGGCAGGACAAGGTGCGCGACCATCTGAACGCGGGCGCCGAATACATCGTCTCGGGCGACATGTCGTGTCTCATGCATCAGCAAGGCTGCGCGGAACGCATGAAAGCCGACGCGCGCTTCATCCATATCGCGCAGGTCCTCAACGGAGCACGCGCATGAGCAACCGGATCGATCACGCGAAAGCCGCGGGCGCTTTCATCGGCAAGACTGAGCACGTGGCGTTTCATGACAAACGTCTGTGGGATTTGCGTGAGAAGCGCGACGCACAGGCGCATGGCATTGCCGAATGGGAGACGATGCGGGAACTGGCGTCGGGTATCAAGGAACACACGCTGTCGAACCTCTCGCAGTATCTCGAGCAGTTCGCGGCGGCGGCCGAGGCTAACGGCGTGACGGTTCACTGGGCCGCCACTGCCGAAGAGCACAACGCGCTCGTGCACCAGATCATGTCCGAGCGCGGCATGACCACGCTCGTCAAAAGCAAGTCGATGCTCACCGACGAATGCAAGATGCGCGAGTATCTCGAACCGCGCGGCATCACGGTGATGGAAACAGATCTGGGCGAACGCATCCAGCAACTCGATCATCAGGACCCGAGCCATATGGTGGTGCCGGCGGTCCACAAACTGCGCGCCGATGTCGCCGAACTGTTCGGCCGCACCATCGGCACCGATCCGAAGAACAGCGACATCCACTATCTCGCGGAAAGCCAGCGGATGAACACGCGGCCGTACTTCGTGCGCGAGAAGACTGCCGGCATGACCGGCTGCAATTTCGCGGTGGCCGAGACCGGCACGGTCGTAGTGTGTACGAACGAAGGCAATGCGGATCTGTCGGCGAATGTGCCGCCGTTGCATATCGCGTCGATCGGGATCGAGAAGCTCATTCCGAAAGTGTCGGACCTCGGCGTGTTCATCCGCATGTTGTCGCGCAGCGCGCTCGGCTCGCCGATCACGCAATACACCTCGCATTTCCGCGCGCCGCGTCCGGGCACGGAGATGCATTTCATCCTTGTCGATCACGGCCGTTCGGAGCGGCTCGCGATGGAGGACTTCTGGTATTCGCTCAAATGCATACGCTGCGGCGCGTGCATGAATACGTGTCCCGTGTACCGGCGCAGCGGCGGGCTGTCGTACGGCGGCACGTACTCGGGGCCGATCGGCGCGATCATCAATCCGACTTTCGATCTGAAGCGCTATAGCGCGCTGCCGTTCGCGTCGACGCTCAATGGCAGTTGCACCAACGTTTGTCCGGTGAAAATCAATATTCACGAGCAGATCTACAAGTGGCGCACGGTGATCGCAGAGCGTCATGAAGTGCCGTTCGTGAAGCAGGAAGTGCTGAAGATGGCGGGCCGTTTGCTGGCGAGCCCGACCTTGTATCGCGCGACGGTGTCGTCGATGGGCAGCGCCTTGCGTCGGCTGCCGAATTTCGTGCTGTATAACCCGCTCAATATCTGGGGCAAGCAACGCGAGTTGCCGGAGGCGCCGAAGCTGACCTTTCACGCCTGGTACAAAAAGAATCGTGGAGACGGCAATGGCAACGCGTGAGGCTTTTCTGGACAAGGTTCGCCAGGCACAGCCGCCGTCGCGGCCGCGGCCCGAGGTGCCACTCTTCGACGCGCCGGGCGGCGATCTGCGCGTGCGCTTCACGGCGGCTTTGCAAGCGATGGGCGGCACCTGCGTCCAAGCCGTGTCCGCGACCGACGTGAGCGGGTTGATTCGCGAGCGCTTCGGCGCTGAGGCGTCAGTGGCCTCGGCGACCACTGAGGTGCCGGGCACACGCGCGCTTACCGCCGACACGGAGCCTGCTTCGTTGCAGGATATAGACGTCGGCGTGGTGCGGGCGCGCTTCGGCGTCGCCGAAACCGGCTCGGTGTGGTTCAGCGAACGCGAGTACGTGGTCAACGCGCTGGGCTATATCGTGCAGCATCTGATCGTGCTGCTCGATCCGGCGCAATTGATCGACGGCTTGCAGGACGTGTACAGGCGTGACGATTTCCGCGACGCGCGTTACGCGGCGCTCGTCACCGGACCGTCGGCGACGGCGGATATCGAGGGCGTGCTGATTCGCGGCGCGCAAGGCGTGCGTTCGTTGACGGTGGTGTGGCTGGCGGCGCAATGAAAATGCAGTAGCGGCGCCATGATCGAATGGCACAATGCGGCATCCTGTTCGATAAGCCTGCCACTCTGCTGACATGGAACTCCGGCATCTCCGATACTTCGTCGCCGTTGCGGAGCACGCGAGCGTGCGCGGCGCCTCCGAGCAGCTTCACGTAACCCAGCCGGCCATTTCGCGGCAAATCCAGGACCTCGAAGAAAGCTTGGGCGTCGCGCTATTCGAGCGCACGCCGCGCGGCCTCAAGCTGACGCTCGCGGGCGACGCCTATTTGCGCGAGGCGCGCGGCATTCTGCAGCAGGTCGAGTCGGCCGCGCGTGTGGCGCAGCGGATCGCGGCGGGCGTGTCGGGGCATGTGCGCATGGGGTTCGTCGAAAACGCGGTGTGGGGCGGCCTCGTTCCGAATGCGCTGCAAGCATTTCAGCAGACGGCGCCGCAGGTCGGCATCGAACTCACGCCGATGAACACGCCCGAGCAACTGGCCGCGATCGAAGCGGGCCAACTCGACGGCGGCTTCATCTATCGCTTCGGCGCGCTGCCTGAGCAGTTCGTCAGCTTGCCTTTGCTCGAAAACGGCGTCGTGCTGGCGGCGCCGGCCGCATGGTCGTTCGGGCGGCGCAAGACGGTGCGCGCCGCGCAACTCGCCGGCAAGCCCTTCATCACGTTTCCCCGCCATGTCTATCCCGCTTATTACGACCGCCTGATCGGCGCGTGCGAGCGCGCCGGTTTGACGCTCGATGTCGTGCAGGAAGTGTCGACGGAAGCCGCGATTCTCTCGCTCGTTTCGGCGGGCGTGGGCGCGGCGATCGTCAACTCGGCCAATCGCGAGCGGCCGCCGGCGCTGGTGCAATTCCTCGCACTGTCCGATGTGTCGATCGCGCTGCCGTTGCATTTTGCGTATCGCGAGCAGCACCGCAATCCCGCGCTCGCGCAGTTCATCGCCTTGCTCCAGGCGCAGAAGTGAACGGCTGCAATGCCTTGCCGCGATGCCTTTAAGGCATCGGCTTCCCTAAAAATCGGCATTGGCGCTGGTTTTTTGCCTCGACGATATTGAATGTACGACCTTGGCGCGTCATCCGACGACAGCGCCGAGGCCCGCTTTCTTATCGGGAGACAACCATGCCGTCCACACAATCGCTGATTTCCACCGACATCGACTACGAACGCCCCGGCCTGCAAAACGGCACGTTGCGCGTGCCGTATTCGCACGACCGCTCCGCGTACGGACACATTCCGATTCCGATCACCGTGCTCAAGGGTGGTGACGGTCCCACGGTGCTGCTCACCGGCGGCAATCACGGCGACGAATACGAAGGCCCCGTCGCGCTGATGAAACTGATCCGGCGATTGCCGTCGATGTCGATCAAAGGCCGATTGATCGTCGTGCCGGCGCTGAATTTCCCGGCTTTTATCAACGGCTCGCGCACCTCGCCGATCGACAGGGGCAATCTGAACCGCGTTTTCCCCGGCGCGCGTAACGGCCACATCACCGAGATGATCGCGCACTATGCGGACACCGAACTATTTCCACGCGCCGACGTGGTGATCGATCTGCACGCGGGCGGCGCGTCGTTCAATCATCTGCCAACTGTGCTCGCGGCGCCGCCCGCCGACATCTCGCGCAGCGCCGAATACCGGCGCCTCGTGCAGGCGTTTGCCGCGCCGCAAACCATGCTGATGGACCTGCTCGGCGAGGACCGCACGTATGGCGCGGCTGTCGAGCGGCACGGCAAGCTATTCCTGTGCGGCGAATTCGGCGGCTATGCGGCCTGCGATCCGGACGGCGTCGCGATCGTCGAGGACGGTCTGCGGCGTGTGCTGCACACGCTGGGTGTCACGCCCGACGATCGGCCGCCGGCGCCGCGGCACGACACGCGCTGGTTGAAAGTGGAGGGTGCGCGCCACTACGTGTTCGCCTCGCGGGCGGGCGTGGCCGAACCGGTGTTCGGGCTCGGCGATCAGGTCAAAAAAGATCAACTGGCCGCGCGGGTATTCGATCCGTATGCGCCGTGGAGCGAACCCCAGGAAATCCGTTTTGCGGGCGACGGCGTGGTGGTGTGCATGCGTTCATTTGCACGCGTCGAGCCGGGGGACTGCATCGCCGTGCTGGCCGCGGATGCGCAATGGCAATGACCCCGTCCATCGAACCGAAGCCAGCCGGAGATTCGCCATGAATGCAGTCACCACCGTGTCCGATACCGACGACGCCGATGCGCGCCGTGGGCACAGTTACGCCGTCGTCCTGTTCTTTGTCTGCTTTGCGTTTTCGTATCTCGACCGGCAGATCGTGAGCATTCTCGTGCAACCGATCAAGGAAACGCTGGCGCTCACCGATACGCAAATCGGCTTGCTGCAAGGGTTTTCGTTCACGCTGTGCTACGCGACGGCGGGCGTGTTCATCGCGCGGCTAATCGACCGCTCTAATCGCGTGAGGTTGATCGCCGTGTGCGTGGCAATCTGGGCTGTGTCAACGGCGCTGTGCGGGTTCGCGCACAACTTCGGCGAACTGCTCGCGGCGCGCGCGGGCACCGCGATCGCCGAGGCTGGCTTGAGCCCGGCGGCGCTGTCGATCTTCAGTGACCTGTATCCGCCGCGCAAAGTCACGCGGGCCAGCAGCGTGTTCATGCTGGGACCGTATATCGGCGGTGGCGTCGCGTTGTTCGGCGGCGGCATGCTGCTCGGGTCGATCGAGCACGGCGTGGGTGCTGCGTGGATCGCGGGCGCCGGCTTGAGCGGATGGCAGGCGGTGTTCGTCGCGGTAGGTTTGCCAGGGCTGGCGCTTGCTGCGATCGTCGCGTTGACGGTGCGGGAGCCGCAACGGCGGGGCATGTCTTCCCCGGTTGAAGCGAGTGCCGTCGAGCAGGCTGCGCGTGGTGTCGCTTCGACTGACCATGTGTCATCGACGGCTTTCGCAGCCGAGTCCGCGCAGGACAGTACGCCGCCGCTGAAAGATGTGCTGCGCGAACTGTTCGTGAAGAACCGCTTCTGTCTCCCGTACTTCGCCGCTTACGTCGCGCTGATCACGCTGTTCTACTCGCACGCAGCGTGGTTTCCGACGTTGCTGATCCGTCATTTTCATCTGACGCCGCGCGTAGTCGGACAGATGGCGGCGCCGGCCTATATGTTCGGCGGCATACTCGGTGTGCTGAGCGCGGGCTGGCTGGCCGGGCGCGTCAGCGATGCTGCCGCCGTGCGCAAGGTGCTGGCGCTGTCCGCGTCGGCGGCTGTATTGCTGGTGCCGGCCGCGATTGCGATGCCGCTTGTCGGCGACGTTCATATCGCCGTGGTGCTGTATGGCGCCTGCGCGTTTGCGGCGAGCGTCGCGATGGCGTTGGCGCCGGTGCCGATCCAGATCGCGATTCCGAATCGCATGCGCGGACGTTCGATTGCTTTGCTGGTGTTCCTCACCAACGCGATCAGCGGCGGAGTCGGACCGTTCGCGGTCGGCTTCATCAACGAGCGGCTCGGCGGGCAGAGCGGTGGTTTGGGTGTGGCGCTGGCTTGCGTCGGCGGCGTGGCAGCCGCGCTCAGCGCGCTGCTTTACGGCGTGGCGGCTCGCCAGACGCCTGGGTTGGCTCGCGCATAACGCAACTCGCGTACCGATGTCCGTAAAGCATCGCCACGCGCAGAAAACGGCATTGGCCGGCAAGCCATGGATTTGCGATAGTGAAGCTATTCATCGCGGCAGCGTGACATAACCCACCCATTCGCTGCCGCGGCACTTTTTCACGGAGTCACATCATGCCGACCGAGGTTGTTACGCACCGGGTAGGCGACGCGCGCATCACCCGCGTCAGCGAAACCCGTTTTCCGTTGGCGCCCGCCGTGCTTTATCCCGAGTGGGCGCCGTCCGCCGCCGATGAATTGAGCCGCTGTTTGTCGACGGCAAGTCTCGATCTCGAACGCAACGAGGTGATGCTGAGCGTGCACACCTGGGTCGTGCAAATGGACGGCCTGACCGTGCTGATCGACACGGGCATCGGCAATTTCAAAGAGAGGCCGTTCAGCAAGCTGTTCCATCAACTCGACAACCCATACCTCGAACGCCTCGCCGAAGCGGGTATCCTGCCCACGCAGGTGGACGAGGTGCTGCTCACGCATCTGCACGCGGACCATGTCGGCTGGAACACGCAGTGGCTCGACGGCCGCTGGCAGCCGACGTTCCCGAACGCGCAATACGTGTTTTCGCAAGCGGAGCAGGATTTCTTCGCGACCCCAGCGGGCGACAGCCGCCGGATGGTCTTCGAAGACAGCATCGTGCCGGTGATTGAATCCGGCCAGGTCGCGACGATTCCCGCCGAAGGCGGCACGTGGCGCGAAGGTATCGTGTTTCATCCCACGCCGGGGCATAGCGCCGGTCATATGTCGATTTCGATCCGCTCGCGCGGCGAGGAGGCGCTCTTTACCGGCGATGTGATGCATAACCCCATTCAGGTCTACCGGCCGGAATGGAGCTCGACCTTCTGCCTGGAGGCAGCGACGGCGCGCGAGTCGCGGCAGTGGGCGCTGAACTACGCGGCCGATCGCGACGCGATACTCTTCACCGCGCATTTCCCGCAGACATCGGCGGGGCGTGTGACGCGGGCCGCCGACGGCTTCGAATGGGCGTACCTCGACGCCGCGCGATGACGTTGCCTTCGGGCAATCCGGCGGGGCTCGCCACGGACTTTGCTATCATCACTGTATAAACATACAGGTTTCATGAAAGTGCCGTGGCAACAACTGCTTCTCCCTACGCTCTCTACTATCTGCTGAACTTCGAACGCGCCCTGGCGTGGCTCGCGCAGCGTTACGACGATCTGTTCGACGCACGCGAGCAAGAGTTTCTGCGCGAGTTCGCCGCGTTGCCTCGGTCATCGCGCGCGTTGCTGGTTCGCATGCTGATGCGCAAAGGCACGCTATTCCGCGCAAGCCGCCTGTCTTACGACGAGATCGGCTGCCCGGTGCAGGCGGCGGCGCCGATCGCGGCCCTCGGCTGGGTCGACGCCCAACCGAGGCTCACGCTGGACGAATTGTTCGCGCTCACCACGCGTGCCGGGTTGATGGAGATATTCGCGGATGCCATCGCGATGATTCCGGGTGCGCGGAGCCTGCGCAAGCCGGATCTGCTGGAAACCTTGCGCCCGTTTTATGCAGGTGAAAGCGACGAGCAAGACGCGACGGCGCGTCCGCTTTCGGCATGGCATAGTCGAACGGACGACCGCGTTTTTCATGTGACGATCGCGCCGCTTTGCGAACGCTTGCGGTTGATGTTCTTCGGCAATTTGCAGCAGGAATGGTCGGAGTTTGTGCTCGCCGATCTCGGTGTATTCCAGTACGAGAAAGTGGCGTTCGCGCCTTCATCGCGCGCGTTTCAGCAGCGCGCGGACGTCGACGTTTATCTGGCGTTGCACGCATGCCGTGAAGCGCTCGAATGCTTACCCGGTGACGAGACGGAAGCCGTCGCAGTCGAAGAGATCGTCGCCGCTGTCGCCGCCATCGAAACTGGCAACCCCTGGCTCGAAACCCGGCGCGCGAAACTGTTGTTCCGCATCGGCTGCCTGTGCGAGCGCCGGCAGAACTGGGCGGCCGCGCTCGCCGTTTATGAGCGTTGCGCGTGGCCCGGCGCGCGTCATCGGCGCATGCGGGTGCTGGAACGCAGCGAGCGTTTCGACGATGCTTTCGCGCTCGCATCGCAAGCCGCCGCCGCGCCGGAGAGCGAAGAAGAGGCGCAACGCGTTGCGCGCATGCTGCCGCGTTTGCAGCGCAAGCGCGGCGAACCGGTCGCTCGTGCACGCGCCGCTCGGCCGGTCGAGCGCAGCATGCTCGTGTTGCCGCGACCCGCGGCGCCGACGCCGGTCGAATACGTGGCCCGCGATCATTTGACGTGCGAGGCCGCGCCGGTGCATTACGTCGAGAACGCGCTGATCAACTCGTTGTTCGGGCTGTTGTGTTGGGAGCCGGTTTTCGCGGCGTTGCCCGGCGCGTTTTTTCATCCGTTCCAGCGCGGTCCCGCCGATCTGCACGCGCCGGACTTTCATGCGCGCCGCGCTGAGCAGTTCGCCGCGTGTCTCGAACAACTCGATAGCGGTGTCTATCGCGAGACGATTGTGCGGCATCTGCATGGCAAGGCGGGGCTGCAATCGCCGTTCGTGTTCTGGGGGCTGCTTACGCCGGAGTTGGTTGCGTTGGCGCTCGACTGTCTGCCGGCCGCGCATCTGAAGCTGTGGTTCGAACGCTTGCTGCGCGATGTGCGCGGCAATCGGTCCGGCTTGCCGGACCTGATCCGCTTCTGGCCGGCCGAACGCCGCTATGAGTTGATCGAAGTGAAGGGCCCGGGCGACCGTTTGCAGGACAACCAGATTCGCTGGCTCGCGTATTGCGCGCAGCACGGCATGCCGGTGCGCGTGCTCGATGTGCGCTGGGCCGATGAAGCGGTAGTCGCGGAAGGTGGCGCGGCGGAAGATGCCGCCGAAGTCGCCGTCGAAGCTGTCTCTGAGGCCACCTTGGAAACCGCCATCAACGCCACTATCGACCTTGCTGCCGAGGCCGCGACAAAAGCCACTATCGAGGTCGCCACCAAACCCGCCACAAAACCCGCCACAAAAACCACCATCACCCCCACTTCCGAGGCCCGCGCATGACCTACGTGGTCGCCGTGCGGGCGATGTGCGAGTTCACCGCGAGGCGTGGCGATCTGGATCTGCGCTTCACGCCCGCGCCGACCTCGCTCGAAGGCATGGCGGGCCACGTGACCGTGGCCGGCCGGCGCGCGAGCGGCTACGAAACCGAGATCACGCTGACCGGCACGCACCGCAATCTGACCGTGCGCGGGCGCGCCGACGGCTACGATCCCGTCGCGAACCGCGTGGAAGAGGTCAAGACGCATCGCGGCGATCTCGAACGCATGCCAGCCAATCACCGCACGCTGCACTGGGCGCAGGCGCTCGTCTACGGTCATCTGCTGTGCCGGATGCGGGAGCTAACGGAGTTGACCGTAGCGCTGGTGTACTTCGATATCGGCACGCAGAAAGAGGTACTGCTGACGCAAACGCACACCGCGCGCGAGCTGGAAATTTTCTTCGTCGGACAATGCGAGTGCTTTCTCGATTGGGCGGTGCAGGAAGAAGCGCATCGGGCCGCGCGTAACGCGGCGCTCGGCGCGCTGCAGTTTCCGCACGGGCAGTTTCGCAGTGGGCAGCGCGAGCTGGCGGTGTCGGTGTATCGCGCGGCGCGCGACGGCAAGCCTTTGATGGCGCAAGCGCCGACCGGCATCGGCAAGACGCTCGCGACGATTTTCCCCTTGCTCAAGGCGTGCGCTGCGGACCAGATCGAGCGGATATTCTTTCTGACCGCCAAGACGCCGGGCCGCGCGCTGGCATTGGACGCGATCGAAACACTCCATCAAGGCGCCACGCGTCTGCCGTTGAGAACCCTTGAACTGGTCGCGCGCGACAAAGCCTGCGAGCATCCCGACAAAGCCTGCAACGGCGAATCCTGTCCGCTCGCGCGCGGCTTCTACGACCGGCTCGACGCGGCCCGCGGCGCGGCGCTGGCCGGTCCGCGGCTCGACCGCGCGGCGGTGCGCGAAGCGGCGCTCGCCAACGAGGTCTGTCCGTACTATCTGGCGCAGGAACTGGCGCGCTGGGCCGACGTGGTGGTCGGCGACTACAACTACTACTACGACAGCAGCGCAATGCTGTACGCGCTTACGCAGATCAACCAGTGGCGCGTCGGCGTGCTGGTGGACGAGGCGCACAATCTGCTCGACCGCGCGCGGCGCATGTACAGCGCGTCGCTCGATCAGGCCACGTTCCGGCTCGCGCGCAAGACGGCGCCGGCCGCCTTGCGCAAGCCGCTGGAGCGGCTGCACCGCGAGTGGAACGCCGTCAAGCGCGCGCAGACCGCGCCCTATCAGGTGTATGCCGAGGTCCCCGGCAAACTGCTCTCGGCCGCGCAGAATCTGATCGGCGCCGTCACCGATCAACTGGCGGAAGCACCGCTTTCCATCGACGAAGCGTCGCTGCGTTTTTTCTTCGACGCGATGCATTTCGTCGCGCTGGCCGAGCAGTTCGGCGAGCATTCAATCTTCGATATCACGCTCGCCACAGACCGTTACGCGCCGCGCGACAAAACGAATGCCACGCTGTGCGTGCGCAACGTGATTCCCGCGCCGTTTCTCGCGCCTCGCTACGCGGCCGCGCGCACCACGGTGATGTTCTCCGGCACGCTCAACCCGCATCATTTCTATCGCGACACGCTTGGCCTCCCAGAACAGACCCAATGGCTCGACGTGGAAGGGCCTTTTCGCGCCGAGCAGTTGCAGGTGCGCGTGGCCGGCAACGTATCGACGCGTTGGCGCGACCGCGAGCGTTCCCTCATGCCGATCGTCGATCTGATCGCGAAGCAATACGCGGCGCAGCCGGGCAACTATCTGGGCTTTCTGAGCAGCTTCGAGTATCTGCAGCGCGTGGTCGCGCTGATGCGCGAGCGGCATCCGGATTTGCCGGTCTGGGCGCAGGAACCCGGCATGGACGAAACGGCGCGCGACGCTTTTCTCGCGCGTTTTCGCACCATGAGCCAGGGTGTGGGCTTCGCGGTGCTCGGCGGCGCATTTTCGGAAGGCGTCGATCTGGTCGGCCAGCAATTGATCGGCGCGTTCATCGCCACGCTCGGTCTGCCGCAGATGAACGAGATCAACGAACAGATGCGTCGCACGATGGAGACGAGGTTCGGCAACGGCTACGACTACATGTATCTGTACCCAGGCTTGCAGAAAGTGGTGCAGGCGGCCGGACGCGTGATTCGCACGGAGCAGGACCAGGGCGTGGTGCACCTGATCGACGACCGCTATCGGCGGCCGGAAGTGCGGCGCTTGCTGCCACGCTGGTGGGACGTGCAATAGCGCGGCGGCACGGGGCTTGGTCAGCGCGCCTCGTTACCTCTCAGGTAATCGACCTGCCCACCGCCGCGCTGATACCCGGCGCGTCACTGAATGTCTACGAAGGCGCCGGCCACGGCTTTTACTTCACTCATGCGGAGAGGTTGAACCAGGATTTGCTGGCGTTCCTGGGCCGCCAGCCGGCTTAGGATCGACGGGCAACTGGTCTTCCACCGGCGCGTCGGCTTTGCCGCCGGCATCGGCGGCGTCGGTGGACGGCGCTGAGGCGGGCGATTCGTTCTGCGTTGTGCTTGATGAGCCCGGTCCGTCTTTGTGCGCGTCGTCCGCTTCGATCCTGGCCGGCGCGCTTTCCGGATCCCACGTCAACAGATTGCGCTGCGGGTTCGCGATCTCGATGCCGCGCTCCTGGAACTGGAACAGGATGCGCCGGTTGAATTCGCGCTGCACGCCCCAGCGCGCGCTGTCGCGGCACTGAATTTGCCCGGCCAGCGTGATGGCGGAGCCGTCAAGCGCATCGACGCCCCAGAAGCTGAAGTCCGACAGAATGCCGTCCTTGAACTTGTCGTCCTCGCGCAAGGCGGCGCCGATTTCTTTCAAGGTGTCGATGGCGAGATCGACATCCTGCCCGAACACGATGTTGACCTTCACCGCCGCATTGCCGATGCCACGATTCGTGTTGTTCACCGTCGACACCGAACTGAACGGCACGGTGTAGAGCGAGCCGTCGCCGCCGCGCAGCCGCACGGTGCGGATCGACAGGTATTCGACGGTGCCGGACACGCCCGCGAGCGTGACCCAGTCGCCGACCTGCATCGCGTTTTCCATCAACAGAAAAATGCCGGTGATGAAATCCTGCACCAGCTTTTGCGAGCCGAAACCGAGCGCCACGCCGAAGATACTCGCGCCCGCGAGCAGCGGCCCGATGTTCACGCCGAGTTCGCTCAAACCAGTCAGCACCACCACCAGCGCGATCGCGCAGAAGAGCGCGCTGCGCAGCATCGGCAACAGGGTGCGCAAGCGTGCGGCGCGTACGAGGTCGCCACTGGCGGTCCAGCGGTCGAGCCGCTGTTCGACGGAGACATTGACGCCTTCCCACACGAGCAGCGCGATCACGGCGGCCACGCCGATCGTGATGATCGCCGATGCGAGCCGGTGCCCGATCGTGCCCGTACGGAACAGGTCGACCACATGCACGCCCCACACCTGCAACAACGCGAGCGCGGTCACGACGCCGATCACCCACGCCACCACACGGCGCAGCAGCGGGTAATAGCGGTACGCATGCAGATGCACGAGCGACTTCGTCGCGTCGTCCTGCACATTGAAGAGCCGGGCCAGCGCCCCGAACACCACGATCGACACGACCCGCGCGCCCACGAGCACCGCCAGCGAAATGCCGCCGAGGTGCAGCAGCGCGTGATAGCCGTTCTGCACGTCGAGCGCCCAGACGAACCACAGCGCCATCACGACGAACACCGCGGCCCACGCCCAGACCTCGGCGAAGACATTGCCGACGATCTCCAGCGATTTGCGCTCGGCGACGCGCTTGCGGATCAGTTCGCCGACCGGGTTCGCGCATTGCAGCAGCAGAATCGAAATCAGGACGTGGCCGGCGAGCGCAACCACTTTCATCAAGGCGAGATGCGCCGCGTCGTTCAGGCCGAGCGACTGCGCGATCTCCGCGATCGCGGAACCTGCGCCCACCACGCTGACGATCCGCACCACCCAGCGCTGCATGAAGGCGGCCCACGCATCGCTCATGCGCAGCAGGCGCAAACGCGGCGCGGCCGGCTGCAGGAAGAAACCGCTGACAATCACGATCACCCGGCACAGCACGTAGATATCGACCAGCGAATCGAGCGCGCGATCTTGCGGCGTGCCGTCGTCGGTGAAGATCGACATGAGCGCGCTCGCCGCGCCGACGAACACTACCAGCGGCAGCAGCCGCAGCACCATCGTCAGGAGCGCGCGCGGCAGGCGGCGCAGGAGCGTCCAGTGGTGTTTGGCGTTCTGTTTGCCTTTGGCTTCGTTGACCTTGCCTTTAGCCTTCGTGGCGGCCGAGGTACCTGCCGGCGCGGCCTCGGCTTGTGCCTGCGCCGCGCTGACCGGCGAAGCCGGAGAAGCGGGCAAGGGCGGCGCGGCGTTCGGCGCGTCGGCGGGTTGGGGCGCGACGTCGACGGGCAGGTCGGCGCGCGCGGCGTCGTCTTCCTCTTCCAGTTCGCGGCGCGCGGCCAGCGCCCGGTATGCGCGGCGCAGCAGGCGGCGCGCGAGCCATTCGAGCACGAGCGCGGGAATCAGCGCGGCCAGCAGCGACCAGGCGACGTGGCCGAGCACGGCGCGCGCTTGCGGGTTGGTCGACTGCCAGTTCCACCAGGCGCGGACCGAGGCGACGTCGAGCAATGCGGCGATCGAACTGCGCAACGACGTACCGAGGTGGACGGCCCAGTGCGCGCCCTGACGGGCCAGTTGCGAGGCGAGGCCGTTCGACTTGAACGCCGCCGGCACGAGCGCGGCGGCGCCGCTTGCCGCGGTGGGCGCCGAGGCGGCCGCGGGCGCGGAAGCGGGCGGCGCGCTCAGCGCGCCGGCGGCGGCGATGGCCTGCAGCGTGTCGGCGACTTGCGCGCGGCGCTTGGGATCATTGAGGACGGCGAGTGCCTGGCGGGCCTGCTCGGGCGTCAGCGTGACGCCGACGCCGGAAGCCGACGATGCGGGCGCGGCCGGCGCGGTGGCGGCGAAAACCGGCGCGGCGATGAAAGCGAGGAGGAAGACAAGCCAGATTGGGAATAGTTTGCGCATAGGGTGTAAAGCGGGGGACAGATGCGGGAGGCTGTGCCGACACATGCGGACCGGTTCGGCGGCGTGACCATGAACCGACTCGGGTTGTGTCGCACAAGTTCCTTGGGCGTCCTTGGCACGAGGTATCGGAGAGCCGGCAAGCCCCGTGCGGCGGCATCTTGGCGGAAGCAAAAAACCTGCCCGTCGGAAAAGAACCGCATTGTCCCATGCCGGCCGCGACGCGCCGGAATTCCGGTTCATCTCGCCTTCGCGAGTGCTCGCGCGACTGCAAACGTCTCTGCAACCGCAACCGCTCCCACACGCCTTCCCCCCGCGCAACCGCCCCTGCTGCCGTTACGCTCACCACTCGCCATCACTCCGTCGCCGCCGCCCGGCGCACCGGCGGCACACCCAAAGTGCCTTCCACGACTTCGGTGAAAGTGCGCTCCTCGCGCAGAATGAAGCGCTTCGTTTGGGCCAGCATGAAATTGTCGCGAGCCTCGGTATCGGCGCGCAGTCTCGCCCGATATGCTTCATAGGCTGCGAGACTGTCGAACGCGATCAAACCCCACGCGATGTCGTTAGTCCCCTCGTGCGGCAGGAAATAGCCGATCAGATGGCCGCCGCAGCGCGGAATAATGCGGCCCCAGTTGCGGGCGTATTCGTCGAAGGCATCGCGCTGGAACGGATCGATCTGGTAGCGGATGAAGCAGGTAATCGCCATGTGCAAGCTCCCGGTTTAATCGAAGGTCGTGGTGTGAAGCACCGTGACTGCAGTATGTAGCGCGCCGGGCAGCGATGTTTCAGCGCGGTCTGAACTATGGATGGCGACCGTGCGCGAGGCGTAATTCAGGCGCCGCGCATCTACACCGGCGGTTGCGAGCGGATCGTCAAAAACGCCAGCGCTGCACCAGCCAGCGCGCATAACGCCGACACCAGCGCCACCGCGCGCAATGCCGCGCCGAGGGCGTCGGCTTGTGCCCGCGTCATCTCGGGCTGCGCTCGCGCCGTATCCACGTTTGTTGGAGCCGCGTCGGATTCGGTGTGCGCCGCGGTCAGATCCGCCGCGCCCGTTTTCGCTTTCGACGCACTGGTCCCGGTGGCCGGCGACGCCGAGCCCGTATCCATGCCGATCTGCGCCAGGCTCGCCGCGTCGCGTGCTGCCTGCGGCACATGCAGCGCATCGAGCCGCGCATGGAGTGCCGCGTCGTGCGACCACACGAACACGATGCCCAGCACCGCGATCGCCAGCAGGCTCGCCACCCGCGCCACCGCGTTATTGATGCCCGAAGCGACACCCGTGCGGGCGGCGGACACCGAGGTCATCACGGTCGTCGTGAGCGGCGCAACGGTGACGGTCATGCCGAGCCCGAGCACGGTCAGCGCGGGCAGAAAGCCGCGCCAGTAGTCGCCGCGGACCCACGGCAGCGCGAGCATCGCGAAGCCGGCCGCGGCGACGACCGGGCCCGCCGTCAGCAAGGCGCGCGCGCCGTAGCGGCTCGTCAGGCCGCCGGTGAAGCGCGACAGCAGGCCGATGGTCACCGGCACCGGCAGCAACGCCGCGCCCGCCTGGGTCGCGCTGTAACCGTAAGCGCGGATGAGCGTGAACGGCAGGAAGAACAGCGCACCGCCCAAGCCGAAGTAGAGCAGTAGCGTGACGAGATTGGCGCCGACAAAGTCGCGTGAACGGAACACGTCGAGCGGCATCATCGGATTGCGGGTTCTCGCTTCGAGCGCGACAAAAGCGATCAGCACCAGCAGACCGCCGAGGATCGACGCCAGCACCCAGCGGTTGCCGAAGCCGCGCGCCGAGGCAAGGGTCAGGCCGTAGGTCAGGGCGGCAAGACCGGCGGTGGCCGTGGCGGCGCCCGGCCAGTCGAGGCGGGCCGCCGCGTGTCCAGTGGTCCCGCCGGCAAGCGTGGACGAATTTCCCTCATCGTCCTGCCGGCTATCCGGCACGGCCATGACCGCCAGCGCCACCGTCGCACACGCAATCGGCACGTTCAGGAAGAAGATGGCTGGCCACGAAAACGCATCGACGAGCCAGCCGCCCGCGACCGGCCCGAGCGCCGAGGTGATCGCGCCGACGCCGGCCCAGGTGCCGATCGCCTGGCCGCGCTCCTTGTCGTCGAACACCGCGCCGATGATCGACAGGCTGCTCGGCACCAGCAGCGCCGCGCCCACGCCTTGCACGGCGCGCGCCGCAATCAGGGCGGCGGCCCCCGGCGCGAGGCCGCAGCCGATCGAGGCCAGCGTGAACAGCCCGATTCCCGCGATGAACACCGTGCGCCGGCCGAGCTTGTCGCCGAGCGAGCCGCCCACCAGCACGAGCGCGCCGAGAAACAGCAGATAGGCGTCCACGACCCACTGGATCGCCGCCACGCTCGCGCCCAGTTCGCTCTGGATAGACGGCAAGGCGACATTGACCACGGAGCCGTCGATGAAGGCCATGCTCGAACCGAGGATGGTCGCGGCCAGCGCGAGTTTTTTACGCCGGCACGGGTGGACGGAACTGAGAGGCTGCGCGCGGATGACGAGCGCATCGCACGGGCTGGCCTGAGCGGGCAGAACGGACGAGGAACGGCGCTCGAGCGCCGGTGCGTGCGGGTCGGCCAAGTCCGCTCCCGGAGGATGGATGAACGGCCTTTAGCATAGCAATGCCGGGGCGTCGGCGAAAGGCGCGAGGGATGCGGGCGGCGCTGCTGACGCATCGAGTCACGTCATTGCACGCCATGGCGTGCGCGGAGTGGCGGTATGCGCGGCCCGCGATGCTCCAACCGCCGAGGTCCAAGCCGGAGCCAGCAGAATCAGCCGAAGCAGTGCGCGACGCCGAACTTATCCGCTCACACCAGCGAAGGCGCCCGCCGCTCCGCCTCGCCATCGGCATCCGCACCGCCGGCGGTGTTGGAAGCGCGCCCGGCCGCCGGCTCCTGATGCAGCCGGTTGGCGTGCATCAGCCGATACAACGTGGCCCGCGAAATGCCGAGTTCGGCCGCCGCTTCGGACAACTTGTAGCCGTGCCGCTGCAAAGCGTGTTCGATCGCATCTTTCTCGGCTTTGCTGCGGATTTCCGCCAGCGTCACGGCCGGCCCGTTGTCGGCTTCCGGCAGCCCAAGATCGCTGGCCGTGATAAAGCGGCCCTCGCTCATGACCACGGCGCGGCGCACACAATTGATCAGCTCGCGCACGTTGCCCGGCCACGGATAGTTCGACATGGCGACGATCGCGTCGCTCGACAGGCCGCGCAGTTTGCGCGCGCCGTCCTGTTTGTACATGCTCAGCGCATAGTTGGCGAGCAGCTTGATGTCGCCGCCGCGCTCGCGCAACGGCGGCTCGACCAGACGCAGCACGCATAGGCGGTGATACAGGTCGGAGCGGAAGCGCCCGTCTTCTACCGCCTTGTCCAGATCGACGTGGGTCGCCGAAATCACCCGCGCATCGACGTTGATCGGGCCGTTACCGCCCAGCCGTTCAATCGTGCCTTCCTGCAGGAAGCGCAACAGGACCGCCTGGCATTCATGCGGCATATCGCCGATTTCATCGAGAAAGAGCGTGCCCTCGTGCGCGCTCTCGATCCGGCCGATCTTGCGCTGGAGCGCGCCGGTAAACGCGCCGCGTTCATGGCCGAACAGTTCGGCTTGCAGCAGGCTCGGCGGAATGGCCGCGCAATTGATCGCGACGAAGGGGCGCCCGGCGCGCGGCGAGCGTTCGTGAATCGCCTTGGCGGTCAGTTCCTTACCCGTGCCGGATTCGCCCGCGACGAATACCGGCGCGTCGGTCACGCCGCATTTGTCGATGCGCCGGTACAACTGCTGCATCGCCTCGCATTGCCCGACCATGCCGTGCCGGCCGGCCGAAGGCTCCGGCGCGACTTCCACATGCCGCAGGCTCGACAGGCCATGCGCATGGCCAAGCGCGAATACGAGCCGCTCGTTGAGCCACGGCCGGGTCACGAAGTCGAAGCAGTAGTCGAGGATAAAGCGGCTAACCAGTTCGTTTTCCGCCTGCCCTGGCGCGATCTGGGCGACCCAGTTGGTTTCGACGCGCCGCATGCAGGACGCCAGCGCGGAAAGATGTTGGGACGTGCAGTCGCCAGGCAGTTCGACCAGGCCGACCTTGATATTGCCGCGTTCGAGCATACGCTCGGCGACGGCCGTGCTTTTGGCATGCACCGCTTGCCAGCCAGACGCCGCCAGAAAAGCGGCGAGTTTCTGATCCGGCGAATTCGACACATACAGAACGGTGCGTTCCGTGTCGACAGGCGTGCAAGTCGTATTCATGTTACCCCCGGTTTGATGCAGCTCTCAGGACTGTTCTGCGACGGACGCGACAGACCGGCAACATGCCGGCTTCCGACCAACGGAGCCAGCCGGTCCGCTTGCGCGGGCCCGGACATGGATTGATCCACCGCTTTGGGGTTCTGCTCCTCCCAGCCCGGCGGTCACGATTCACGGTAGCGGCAATCTCGGGGGGCATGGAGCAGGCGGCGCAAACCGCGAGGTGCAACATATCGGACGAATGGCGGAAACAGTGTTCACCGTTGTAACCGTCACGCGATCTTTTCCCCGAATCACTCAAGCCGTTTCTAACCTCGTTGGCCTGATACAGGCGCTCTTGTTGGCGCATGGGCTTAACGATAAGCGAAACCGCTTTCGAGCGCCATACAAACAAGTCTGGATTCAGAAACGTTTTTTACGTTACGCCTATGTCCTTGCGAGTCAAAAATCGTCGGTCAAGTCCTGCTATGCGTGGCATCCCACATAGCGCCTCAATTCGTTTTACGGCAAATGTCAAACGGAACTGTAGGTCGGGATTTGCCTTGTCTCACGCGTGCGACACATTGGGCATACGTACAAACGCCACCAGGTAGGGTTCCGAAGTGTCGGCATATTTGGCCGGGATACGACGCAACGCCCGGCCACGCATGGAGCGTGCGGACTGCCCGGTGTGCCGGCGGCAGCGAATACCTTGCTGCGGCGCATCGCCGGGCGCGCGAACACGTGTCGAATTCGAATCAACGCGTGCTGCGAAGGCGGCCCCAACCCTGTGCGCCGTGGCGACCATCACGGCGCCATAAGGGTTTGAGGGTGCATGGCATAGCCGTTGCAATATGCTCTGCACAGCGAAAGCTGGTGCCGCCCGGTCCTGAGTTCAGGGAAGCCAGAAAAAGAAGAGACCGGTGGCAAGAGACTTCGTAGGCGCGGCCGGGGAAGCCAATGTGTTCTACGAGGGTGCGGCGGGGCCAATGACAAAACAGATGTCATAAAAAGAACGGCGCAATGATCGGTACAACGTACCGCTCATTGCGACCGGACGATGTAAAGGTTGACCTCGCCACTTTTTCCGTCTGGTCCGGCGGATGTGAAGGGGATGGCAAAAAACAACACGTACCGCGCTGGCGGAGTTGGCGAGCGAACGGTACGCATAACAACAAGAAAACAGCAAAAGAACAGCGACGGGGCAGCGCACGGTCGAGGGTCAACCGGGCGCGAAGAAGCGGGGAGAAATGGCCGGAGCCTCCACAGAGAGGCGGGGTTACGAGGTGGACCGGGCGCCGTGTCCGCGAAGTTGCGGACACGGCTCACCTGGACAGCGCAGTAGAAGAAGCACATCTTTACGGGGGTTGTGATGACCAGACAGATCGCCAAACCGGCCGGCATAGCATGGTCGGATCATCAAACCACGACTTATTCGGTGGGCGTCTCCTATCAACGGCATATCGCCGCGCCGCGTGCCTTGTTCGCCGCGCCGCCGGTCGATCTGACGGCGCTGGTGATCGCCGAGGCGATCAAGCGCCGGGCGCAAGCGGAAATCCAGCGCGAGGCGCTGCGCGACTCGGTGTATGAAATGCCCGTGTCGCGGGAACGAAACTACGAACGCGGTGCGGACGTTGACCCGTCCGATGCCGACGAATAAAAAGAACATCGACCGCTATCGAGGTGGCCTCGCCAACCGAACGGCGTCAGACCGGCGGAGAGCCGACATGATCGACATCTTCCTGATTTCATCCAGCATGGAGCGTGCGCCGCAAATCGTCGCTCGCCTCGAGGCAAGTGGTGTGGCCTACCGGTTGCGGACCGCTCACGGCACGGCCCGGCAAGTGCGGGCGCACGACCGTGCGATTCGAAGCGCCGATATGCTCATCGTCGACGACGCCGATCTGGGCACGCGCGATCTGGACGGCGTCGAGGAAGCGCTGGCCTGCACGCCGGCCCTGCATTGCGTGCTGATGACAGCGGCGCCGTCCACTGCTTTGCTGGGCGTGGCGATGCGCGTCGGCGTGCGGCATGTGCTGTCGTGGCCTGTCGACGCCGACGAGATCACCACCATACTCATTCAGGCCGACGCGCGGAAAAACGCCACCAGCCGCCGCGCCGGCCGCGTGGTTTCGCTTGCTTCGAGCAAGGGCGGCAGCGGCACCACGCTGATCGCCGTGAATCTCGCGTATTCGCTCGCCGCGCTGAGCAACCGGCGTGTGCTGCTGATCGACCTGAGCCAGCAATTCGGCGACGCCAGTCTGCTCATGGCGGACAAACCGCCGCCCACCACGCTTGCCGATCTCTGCTCCCAGGCGGAGCGTCTCGACGCCGCGCTACTCGAATCATGCGTGATGCACGTCCACGCAAATCTCGATGTGCTGGCGGGCGCGGGCGATCCGCTCAAGGCCGCCGAACTGCTGCCCGCGCAGTTGGAGCGCATTCTCGCGCTCGCGCGCGAGCGCTATGACGCGGTGCTGATCGACGTCGGGCAGAGCCTGAATCCGATGACGATCCACGCGCTCGATCGCAGCGACGCGATCTGCATGGTGGTGCGTCAGAACCTGCTCTACCTGCACGGCGGGCGCCGCATGCTGGATATTTTCAGGGAACTGGGCTATCCGGCCAGCAAGGTGCGGGTGGTGGTGAATCACTACGACAAGAACGCCCAGATCAACCTGTCGAAGCTCGAACAGACGCTTGGCGCGAAGGTGGCGCATCAGCTTCCGCGCGACGACAAACAGGCCAACGACGCGCTCAGCCGCGGTGTGCCGCTGGTGACGTCGGCGAGAGACAGCACGCTTGCACAAGGCATCAGTCTGCTGGCTGACATGCTGTGGCCGTGCAGCGCCGAGCGCCGCAAAGGCGTGCTCGGCCGGCTGTTCGCCTCGCGGCCGAACGTGCCGCCGCAGCTCAAGCCGGGGCATTGAAACCTTCCTGTCAAGCGGAATAGACTCGCTGGAAGCGAATCCGCACGTCATGGCCTGATCTGGACAGCGGACCCGTGCCGCTGCTACGCTGCGGCACTGGGAGGCCGGCGGCTCGTGGCGTAGCCGGCTCGAATAATAATTCGCATATCGAAACGAGTCTGCAATGACATGGACCACTCCGCCGCCGGAGCGTCATGGCGAGCATTGTCCTGCGAAAAAGAAGAGCGGTGAAACGGAGAGTGTGGCGGATCGCGTCGACGCGCTGCCGCGCGCGATCACGGCGAGCGGCATGCGCGCGGCTTCGGTGGAAGTGCTCGCGCGTTGCGCCGCCGCGCTTATGTTCAGTCTCTTCGCCTATGCGGCGATCAAGCGCTGGCAGCAAGAGCCGAATCGCATCACCTTGTTGCTGCTGGTGGTGGGCGCGTTCGTCACGCTAGGCTTGTCGCTGTTTGCGCGCGTGCCGATGCAGCGCGACTGGACGCCGTTCGCTTTCATTTGCGCGGTAGGCGGCACGTTCTATTTTCTGGCTGTGCGGCTCGCACCCGGCGTTCATCTGGTTCCCGAAATGGCCGGCGCGGCGCTGCAGGTGTTCGGCATTTTCTGGGAGTTGTTCGCCAAGGCCTCGTTGCGCAGGTCGTTCGGTATCTTGCCCGCCAATCGCGGCGTGGTGTCTCGCGGCGCGTACCGCTTCGTGCGTCATCCCATGTATCTGGGCTACTTCGTGATGGACATCGGTTTTTTGCTGGTGAACTTCGGGATTCAGAACATGATCGTGTATGGATGCCAGTTCGCCTTGCAGGTGGGCCGCATCTTGCGCGAAGAAAAGCTGTTGTCCGACGACGAGAGCTATCGCGCCTATCGAAGCAAGGTGCGGTTTCGCGTGATTCCCGGCGTGTTTTGACGGTGTATCGTGTTGTCGTGGCCGCCTGGATGCGCGGTCCGTCTGCTTACTTTCCAGCGCGCCCTTGAGCGCGGCATCGCCCATGCAAAACGAGTCCAGCGGTCCCGACGATATCGCGTCGATCCTGTCCAATCCGATCCTCAACACGGATTCGTACAAGGCGTCGCACTACCTGCAATATCCGCCCGAAGCGTCGGCGATGTTTTCATACATCGAATCGCGCGGCGGGCGCTACGACCGCACGCTGTTCTTCGGCCTGCAGATGCTGATCAAGGAATATCTGTGCCGACCGATCACGCCGGCCATGATCGAGCAGGCCAAGGCATTTTTCACGGCGCACGGCGAGCCGTTCAACGAAGCGGGCTGGCGCTACATCGTCGAACATCACGGCGGCTATCTGCCGGTGCGCATCCGTGCGGTGCCGGAAGGCTCGGTCGTGCCGACACACAACGTGCTCGTCACGGTGGAATGCGACGACCCGCAGGTGTTCTGGCTGGCGTCGTATCTGGAGACCATGCTGCTGCGCGTGTGGTATCCGATTACGGTCGCGACACAAAGCTGGCATCTGCGCGAGACGATACGCGGCTATCTGCTGAAGAGCAGCGACGACCTCGCGCAATTGCCGTTCAAGCTGCACGACTTCGGCGCGCGCGGCGTGTCGAGCGCGGAGTCGGCGGCGATCGGCGGCGCGGCGCATCTCGTCAGCTTCATGGGCTCGGATACCGTGCTCGGTGTGGTCGCGGCGAACCACTACTACAACGAAACCATGGCGGCGTTTTCCGTGCCGGCGGCGGAGCACAGCACGATCACCTCGTGGGGCCGCGAGCGCGAAACCGACGCGTTTCGCAACATGATCGCGCGCTTCGGCAAGCCGGGCGCAATCGTGTCGGTGGTATCCGACTCCTATGATCTGTTCGCCGCGCTGAACGCCTGGGGCACGGAGTTAAAGCAGGCGGTGCTCGACTCCGGCGGCACGCTGGTCATCCGGCCCGACTCTGGCGATCCGCAAACCATCGTGCTGCAAACGCTGCGGGCATTGGAGGCGTCGTTCGGATCGGTGGTGAACGGCAAAGGGCGGCGTGTGCTCAACAACGTGCGCGTGATCCAGGGCGACGGCGTCAATCCCGATTCGATCGAAGCAACTCTCGCCACCATGGACCAGGCCGGTTTCGCTACGGACAACATCGTGTTCGGCATGGGCGGTGCGCTGTTGCAGCAGATCAATCGCGACACGCAGCGCTTCGCGATGAAGTGCTCGGCAATCCGGTTAGGCGACGAGTGGCACGACGTGCTCAAGGACCCTGTCACGGACGCCGGAAAGCGCTCCATGAAAGGGCGGCTGACGCTGCTGAAGAATCACCACACGGGCGAGTATCGAACGACCACGCTGCCCGTTGCCGTCGAAGGCGATTGGGAAGAAGCGTTGGTGACAGTGTTCGATTCCGGCAAGCTGCTGGTCGATATGTCGCTTGCTGAAATCAGAAGCCGCGCTCACGCGCACGAAGGCTAATGCGCCGCGTTGCTCGCTGGCCAGACCGCAACGCCTTAAGCGCGGCTATCGATCCGCCTGCCGCGCATTCGGAGCAGGGCGGTCAGAGCGGCGGCTGCATTCCTGGGACGGGAGCCGTTTCCAGGCCCTTCGCGCCACCTTCAGTCCGCTGTCATTTGCGTCTCACGAAGTCGAGAAACGCCTTGACGGCCGGGGCCCGCTCGTACTTGCGGAAGGCAATCGCGATCTCCGACGCGATGGATGGCCCGGCGATGTCGCGGTACACCACACCCGGCAACGCGATGCAGTCGGCGAGCGTATGCGGCACGACGGCGACGTAGCCGCCCAGCGACACGCAGGCGAGCACCGAGGCGAGCGTGCCGGGGCGCGGTCCGAGGCGTGCGGAGAAGCGTCCGCGGCGCGCGACTTCGAAGGTGCCCGCTTCCTGCTCCGGCAGCACGAAGCACTGGTCGCGCAGTTGCGCCGGTTTGACGCTCGCCGAGTCTGCCAGCGCGGAGTCGGCCGGCAGCGCTAGGACGAACTGGTCGCGATGCACGGTCGTGGCCTGAATGCCGTCGGCGAGCAGCATCGGCGGGCGCACGTAGGCGGCGTCGAGCAGGCCGTCGCGGAGCATCGCGGCAATGTTGTCCATCGGCACCTCGCGGATCGAGATATCGACGCCCGGATGCGTGCCACGAAATCCGCCGACGTCGCGCTGCAATACGCCCGCATACGCCGCCGACGCCACATACCCGACTTCGACGCGTCCAAGTTCGCCACGCTCGGCCAGCACCGCGCGCTCCTCGCCGCGCGCGAGGTGATCGAGCGCGACCAGTGCCTCGGCGAGATAGGCGCTGCCCGCCGCGCTCAGCGCGACCGAGCGCTTGGTGCGATGAAACAGCCGCACGCCGAGCAGCCGTTCCGCCTCCTGGATCAGCTTGGTCAGCGACGGCGCGGCAATCCCGAGTTCGTCGGCGGCGCGCGAGAAATGAAGCTGTTTCGCAACGCAAACGAAGGCGTGGATGTGGCGGAGTTCGAGTTGCCGCATGGTTTTTTGTATTTCCATTCAAGCTAATTATTCTGTGATTTTATGCCAATGACAGGCAATACAGGGTTCGCTACGATGAGATGACTCCGACTCACGGCCAATTTGCCTTCCTATGCCGCCTCCTTCCCCACATCAGCGCCCAACAACCGTCAATCCCGCATTCGTGCTGGCCACCGCCTCGGCCACTTGCGCGCTGATCGTGCTGGACACCAATGTCGTGGCGGTCTCGCTGCCGTCGATCGCGCGCTCGTTCCACGCGAGTTTCGCCGACGTCGAATGGGTCGTCAGCGCGTACATGGTCGCGTTCGCGTCGTGCCTGCTGCCCGCGGGCGGTCTCGCCGACCGCGTCGGTCGCAAGAAAATGCTGCTGCTCGGGCTCGCGGTGTTCTTTCTGGCGTCGCTCGGTTGCGGCGCGGCGCCCACGGCGGCGGCGCTGAACATCGCGCGGGCGGTCAAGGGCGTCGGCGCCGCGATGCTGCTCACCGCCGCGCTCGCCGTGATCGCCAATACGTTCCACGAAGGCCCCGCCCGGGTGCGCGCGTGGGCTGTGTGGGGCACCTGCATGGGCCTCGCCACCACGGTGGCGCCGCTGGTCGGCGGCGTCATCACGCAATGGTTCGGTTGGCGCTGGATCTTTCTGCTGAATCTGCCGGTGTGCGCGGTGCTCGCGTGGTGCGCGTCGCGCGCGATCGTCGAGTCGCGCAATCCGAAACCCGGTCCGCTCGATCTCGCCGGCAGCGTGCTGTTCGGCAGCGCGCTCGCGCTCGGCATCTGGGCGTTGATCGAAGTACCGGCCGACGGCCTTGCGGGCTGGCCGACCGTCGCGCGGCTCCTTGCCTGCGTGCTGTTGTTCGCCGCCTTCGTTCAGGTGCAACGAGTACGCGCACATGCAATGGTCGATCTCGCGCTGTTCCGGCAACCACGCTTTGTCGCCGCCGTGCTTGCCATGTTCGGCTACGCCGCCTGCGCGCAAGTAATGATGACGTTCCTGCCGCTGTATCTGCAGAACGCGTTCGGTCTGTCGGCGGTGGCGGCGGGCGTCGGCATGTTGCCGTTCGCGCTGTCGATGGTGGTCGGGCCGTATATCGGCGCCGCGCTCGGCAGGCGTGTGTCGAGCATGGCGGTGCTGTCGGCGGGCCTGGTGCTGATCGCCCTCGGCAATCTGCTGACGGCATGGGTTGCGGGCGACGAACGCTATGCGCTGGTCGCGCTCGGCATGATCGTGACGGGACTCGGCGCCGGCATTCTGAACGGCGACACGCAGAAGGCGATCATGGCCTGCGTGCCGCCGGATCGCACCGGCATGGCCTCCGGCATCAGCACGACGACGCGCTTCACCGCCATTGTCACCTCGGTCGGGGTGCTCGGTGCGGTGCTGGCGGCGCGCACGCACGAGGCATTTCTCGCGGCGACGCCAGTGACGCCCGAGGTGAAAACCGCGTTCGATTCAGGCTTCATGTCTCGCGTGCTGGCCGGCGATACGGCGCAGGCCACCGCTGGTTTGCCGGCCGCCGTACGCGCCACGCTGATGTCGGCCGCGCACGCGAGCTTTGCAAGTGGTTTTGCCGCCGCTCTGGGTCTGGCCGCTGTCATTGCGGTGTCGATTGCGGTGGGCGTGTGGTTGCTGGCCGGCAAAAGCGAGGCCGCGCGGATGCGTGGCGCGGCGTCGAACGGCTAGGCACGCTGCGTCACCCGTTGGGCCCGGTTTTCCGATATCGTGTGCGGCGTGCCCGGCGTCGATTGATCGCCGGGCGCTTTTCCGGATCGACTTCAAACACGGCCAACACACCCCATCAAAACAATGAGCCACCCCAACGCCAACGCTAACACCGAACTGATCCAACGCTTCTACACGGCGTTCCAGCAACGCGACGCCGAAACCATGGTGGCCTGTTATGCGGACGACGTCGTATTCAGCGACCCCGCGTTCGGCGAGTTGCGCGGCGAGGAAGCGCGCGATATGTGGCGCATGCTGGTGGCGCGGGCTCAAGACTTCTCGCTGACCTTCGAGGGCGTCGAAGCGGACGACCGTAGCGGCAGCGCCCGCTGGGTTGCAAGTTATCTCTTCAGCCAGACCGGCCGCGCGGTGGTCAATCGCATCGACGCCCGCTTTGTGTTCCGCGACGGCCGCATCGTCGAACATCGCGACAGCTTCGATTTGTGGAACTGGACGCGCCAGGCGTTGGGTCTCAAAGGGACGTTGCTCGGCTGGTCGCCGCTCGTGCAGCGCGCGATTAGAACGCAGGCGAGAAAAGGCCTCGAACTCTACCGGCGCCGTCAGCAGCGCACTTGAGCAGCGTGCCGTGCAGTCGGGCCTAAGACCGCCTAATTGCTATCATTCAGCCACGTGATGCTGAATTTCTTCAAGCGGACGAATGAGGAATGCTATGCCAGTAGTGGATGCCGCATGGGAAGAGTGGCTGAGCAGCAACGTGGCGCGCGGCTGTAGTCCCGATTCGATGGTCGACGCCATGGTGCAAGCCGGTTTTGCCACCGACGCCGCGCGCGCAGCCGTGCACAGCACTTTCGGGCAAGACCCGGCTAAAGCGGCAAATCCGGCCTTTGCCGCGGCGGCCGCGACCGAAGCGGCGCTCGCCAAAGCCGCGCCGCAAATCTACCAATACGACGATCCGCCCGTCGCGCGCGGCAACGTGATCCGCGCGCACGATCGCGACGTGCGTGTGCTGGTGCGTTGCGAGCGTCCCCAGGTGATCGTGTTCGGCGACGTGTTGTCTCCGGACGAATGCGCCGAGATGATCGAGCGTTCGCGTCATCGGCTGAAGCGCTCCACCACGGTCAATCCGGAGACCGGCAAGGAAGACGTGATCCGCAATCGCACCAGCGAAGGCATCTGGTATCAGCGCGGCGAAGATGCCTTCATCGAACGGATGGATCGGCGCATTTCGAGCCTGATGAACTGGCCGGTCGAAAACGGCGAAGGGCTGCAGATTCTGCACTACGGCACGACCGGCGAATACCGCCCGCATTTCGACTATTTCCCGCCTGATCAACCCGGCAGCGCGGTGCACACCGCGCAGGGCGGCCAGCGCGTCGCTACGTTGGTGATCTACCTGAACGATGTGCCGGACGGCGGCGAAACCATCTTCCCCGAAGCGGGCATATCGGTCGCGGCGAGACAGGGTGGGGCGGTGTATTTCCGTTATATGAACGGCCAGCGCCAACTCGATCCACTGACCTTGCACGGCGGTGCGCCGGTACTCGGCGGCGACAAATGGATCATGACGAAGTGGATGCGCGAACGCGCTTACGGCTGACGACAACCGATTGCAGACGCTATTCAGCCGGCTGGCCGGCGGTGGCGGTGGCAGTGGCAGCCGCAGTCGCGTTGCCCGGCGAGCCGGCGAATAGCTGCTTCAACGCGCCGCGCCCGCTCATGTAACCCATCCGCATGATCATCAAGCCGATCGCCGCTCCGGCGATGTGATCCAGCATCGGCATGCCGGCCAGACTGCCGGCGAGTCCCAAGGTCGCCACCAGCGCCGACACCGCGTCGACGCGTGCATGCCACGCGCTGGCCAGCAGAATCGCCGAGCCGGTGCGGGCGCCTTCGGCGCGCATAAAGCGAAACAGGGCTTCTTTGGCGAGCATCACGAAACCGCTCACCGCCAGCGCACCGATATGCATCGCGGTGCCGCCGCTCAGCGTGGAGGTTTGCGCGACGCTGGTCCAGAGCATTTCGGCGGCGGTGATCATCAATACGGCGGCGATGAACAGCGTAGCCAGCGCCTGTTCGATGCCAGTATCGGTGCTGGTTTCGGCAGCGCGTGGGTGTCTTGTGGCGAGGTACAGCACGATTAGCACGACGCCGTCGGCGGCGAGGTCGCTCAAGCTGTGGACGCCGTCGGCAAAGAGCCCATCCGAATGCGCCATCAAACCGATCGCGATCTGCATTGCCGATAGGAACGCGTTGAGCAGCGCGCTTGCGGTGGCGGCCTTAAACAAGGCGGCCGCCGTCGACGGAATCGCTGCGAGGCGCGCGCGCGGAATGCTGTGGCATGGGCTGGGGACGGTTTTTGCTGTTGTGCGGTTTCTGTTCCCGCAGCAAATTAACCGTCCAACGTGGCACGCCGATGACAGCGCCGCGAGGGTTCGCGGCGCCGGCGCGCCGTGCTCTGCCCGTTGCGATTCGCTATAGGTTCTTTCGTCTGTGAGCGTCACATGCGTGACGCGAGTTTGCGTTTGCCCTCAGTCGCTATTGTTGTTCTTCGCGTGCGCCGCGCTCAGGCCGTTTTATAGACGTCAGGGTTGTGCACCTGCATGAAAAGCTGCGGATTCGTGAGCCGTTCGAAACCATGCGATGCATATACGTGATGCGCATCGGTTGTCGCCAGCATGATTCTTCGCAGGCCCTGCAGCGAAGGGCTGGCGAAAACGTGTTTCATCAAAGCGGACGCGTATCCCTTACCGCGATACGCCGGCAGCACGAACACGTCGCATAGGTAAGCAAAGGTTGCCTCGTCCGTGATCAGGCGCGCGAACGCGATCTGTCTGCCTTCGATATAGCCGCCGAAACACAGCGAGCCCGCGACGGCCCGCTCGAACGTCTCGCGCGGCATGCCCTTCGCCCACGGCGTTTCTTGCGACAGGAACGTGTAGACCATCTCGATGTCGAGGTCGGCCTTGTCGTGCGAAATCGTCAGTTCTTGCTGTTGCACCGCGTATCTCCGCCCGTTTTATCACAGTGCTTCGTCGTCAACCCTTGGCCGGATCCTCGCTGCCGCGCGAACCGCCGCCGATGCTCTGGCCGGCATCGCGCGCGAGACCCATGTAGCCGATCACGGATGCCAGCGTCACTATGCCCGCGAACAGAAACGCGAGACGGAAATCGTCGAGCGTGAACACGCGGCCCGTGACCTCGCCGTTGAAGAACGCCGCCGCGCGCAGCGACACCGCGCCGAACGCGATGCCGAGGCCGATCGTCATCTGCGCGGCCGCGCTCCATAGCGTGCTGGCCGCGCTCATCTGCGGTTGCGCGACGTCGGCGTAAGCGAGCGTGGCGAGCGTCGAAAATTGCATCGAACGCGCCACGCCGTAGATGAACACGACGAACAGCACCAGCGCGAGCGGCACGTTCGGGCTGAGCAATCCGCACGCGATAATGAACACGCCGGCCACCGTCACGTCGACGATCGACACCATGCGAAAACCGTAACGCTGCAGGATGCGAGTGGTCAGCGCCTTCATGCCGAGGTTGCCGAGCGCGCTCGCGAGCAGCAACAGCCCCGACTTGAACGCCGACAAGCCGAAGCCCACCTGAAACAGCAGCGGCATCAGATAAGGCACCGCGCCGATGCCGATGCGCGTGAACGAGCCCGTCACCACGGTCACGGAAAAAGTGGGGATTTTCAGCGTCGAGACGTCGATGAGCGGGTGCTGATGACGCTTCGCATGCTGGAACGCCACCACGCCTACCAGCAAACCGCCGAGGACGATCGCCCCGGCGATCCACGGATTCTCGCCGGGCTGGCTTGCCAACTCCGCGCCGTAGAGAATCGCCGTCAACGCTACGCCGCTCAGCAGCAGGCCGATTACGTCGAGCGGCTTGCGTTCGGCGCCGCGCAGGTTCGGCACCAGCGCGAGCGCAACAGCCATGGCCGCGAGGCCGAACGGCACGTTGAGCAGAAAGATCCAGCGCCACGACGCGTAAGTCGTAATGAAGCCGCCGATAGGCGGCCCGACCACCGGCGCGGCAATCGCCGGCCACGTGATGGTCGAGATCGCCTGCATCATGCGGCTTTTTTCGGTGCTGCGGACCACGATCAGCCGGCCCACCGGCACCATCATCGCGCCGCCTATGCCTTGCAGCAGACGGGCTGCGGTGAACTCGGCGACGTTCTGCGACAGGCCGCACAGCACGGAAGCCACGGTGAACACGCCGATCGCGCTGAAGAACACCGTGCGCGAGCCGCAGCGGTCGGCGACCCAGCCGCTCGCCGGGATGAAGATCGCCAGCGCCAGCATGTAGGCCGTCATGCCGAGACTGAGGCTGTTGGGACCGACGCCGAACGAGTGCGCCATCTGCGGCAACGCGGTGGCGATCACCGTGGTGTCGAGGTATTCCATGAAGAAGGTGGCCGCGACGATATACGGCAGCCAGCCGACGTGCGCGTTGCGTGTCTCGCTGCCGCTCATTGGGCGGCTCCGGTCGCGCTGCTTGCGGTGTCGTGCGAGCGCCTGTCAGTGCCGCTGCAGTGGCGGCGCTTCGCGCGCGATGGTTGGGCCTTCATGTTCTTGCGACTACCTTTTGAAAACGTGTTTACGGCATCCGGAGGAGGCGGACGCGCGGCGGGATCGTGGCCGCGGGCGGCGCGTCGGCAAAGCTATCGAGGATGGTTTTGCCGAAGAGGGCCAAACGATGGCTGGCCCTGAATCCTAACGCAATATGGGGCGCCATATTGGTGACGATGGCAGGTGGGGTAGGTGGTGCTTCTGTGGCGCGGAAGGTTGGCGGGGCGGTGAGGCAGCGAGTTCGCGAGTTTGCAGTCCGCGAAGCCGCGCCTCCGTAGAGCCGCAATCCGCGAGCCTGCGAACCATGAACCGCGAACCGCGAACCGCAACCGCAACCGCAACCGCAACCGCAACCGCAACCGCAGACCCGCGAGCCACAATCCCCCGGGCCGCTAACCCGCCCGCCCTAAACACACCTTCCGCTCCACCGCTCACTCCTTCGCGGCGTACTCCCGATCCAGCTTGTCATACAGCGGCTTATTGACCAGCCGTTGGCGTTCGCTGAACGGCGCGACCAGCGTGGCGTCTTCGTCGAGACGGCCATTGGTCTTGAGCGTGCCGAGCGCGCGCTGCATCCCGAGTACCGCGCCTTGCAGCGCCGCGTTTGCATACAGCACGATGCCGTACCCAAGCTTGGCGAGCGCCTCGCGCGATTGCACCGGCGTCTTGCCGCCGATCACGATATTGATCAGCTGCGGCTTGTCGAACAGACCCGGCAAACGTTCGATGTCGGCAAGCGATTCGGTCGCTTCGATGAACAGAATGTCCGCGCCGGCTTCGATGAAGCGATGGCCGCGCTCGATCGCGTCTTCGATGCCGTGAACCGCGGCCGCGTCGGTGCGCGCCATGATCTGCAGATTGCCGTCTTCGCGGGCATCGACGGCCGCGCGGATCTTGCCGACCATCTCGCTCGCGCTCACCACTTCCTTGCCGGAGAAGTGGCCGCATTTCTTCGGCATGATCTGGTCTTCGAACTGGATCACGTCGGCGCCGCTGCGCTCGAGCACGCGCACCGTCTGGCGCACGTTCAGCGCATTGCCGAAGCCGGTGTCGGCGTCGACGATCAGCGGCAGCGCGACCGCGTCGCGAATCCGCGCCGTATGTTCGGCGACTTCGGCAAGGCCGATGAAGCCGAGGTCGGGCAAACCTAGCGACATATTGGTGACGCCCGCGCCCGTAATGTAGATCGCCTCGAAGCCGGCGTCCTCGATCACGCGGGCGCTCATCGCATTGAAGGCGCCGGGCACGAGCAGGCCCTGGCGTTCGTTGACTTTGGCGCGGAAGGCTGCGCGGCGGGTGGCGGATGTGCTCATGACGGTCTGTCTCCTTTCAGGAAAGTCGGATAAATGGCGCGAGCGGGAATTTGCAGGAAGCGTGCCATTCGCCAGGCTCGGCGGTTTGTCTCGAACAATCAGCAAGTTAGTGACGGCAAGGCGGCGCGGCGTTCCATGGCACAATGAGAATTTCGTTCCATGAAACGTTTCGTGGAACGTTTCAACGTAGACGGGAGCGCCGCGGTGTCCACTTTCACGTCGTCCCATACGAATCCCGATCCGGGCCGCCCAGGCATTGCTTTGGTGAGTATCAGCCGGTTGCAGTCGCTTTGCGAGACTGTCGCACCGCGCTATGCCGGGCGCGCCAAAATCTTCTCCGTCCGGGAGGGCTACGGCGCCGCCGTCACCGCCTTGCAGGCTTACGTGGACGCGGGATCGGTCGACGTCGTGCTGGCCGCTGGTTCGAACGGCGCCTACCTGCGCGACAACCTGAACGTGCCGGTCGTCATGGTCAAGGTGAACGGCTTCGACGTGCTCAGCGCAATCACCCGCGCCACGACCACGTGGCCCAACGCGCAGATCGGCCTCGTGCTGCACGAAACGATCTCGCACGAACTGGCCGACCTGAGCGCGTGGCTGAAAGTCAGCCTGAAACAGCGCGCCTACCGTTCGGTCGACGAGGTGCGGCTCGCAGTCGACAGCCTCGCCGCGGAAGGCTGCAGCGTCATCATCGGCCCCGGCATGGCGTGCGATTTCGCCCAGCAGGCGGGCCTCGCGAGCGTTTTCCTGTACTCGCTCGGCGCGGTCGAAGAAGCGTTCGAGCGCTCGGTCGAACTGGCTCGCGTGAGCCGCCAGAAGGAATCGAAGCGCGTGCGCCTGAACACGATCGTGGCGCACCTGCGCGACGGCGTCGCCGCTTTCGACGACGCCGGCCAGGTCGAAGCCGTCAATCCCGCCATGCTCGACCTGCTCGGCCTGGATCGCGAGCAGGACGTGCCCGCGCAAGTTGAACGCGCTGTCGGGCCTTTGCTGCGCGAGACGATCGAGCACAACCTGCCGATCGAGGAGCGTATCGAGCAGATCGGCGGGCGCGCGCTGATCGTCAATTGCGTGCCGATCGTGGAGCAGGGCGTGCGCTCCGGCTCGGTCATCACGTTGCAGGACGCGCTGGTCGCGCAGCGGATCGACCGCTCGCTGCGCACCAGCCAGCGGCCGAAGCATCTGGTCGCGCGGCATCAACTGGACGATCTGATCGGCAACTCGGCGGCGCTCGAGCGCGTGCGGCGGCTGGCGCGCGCGGGCGCCGCGCACGACGCCACCGTGCTCCTGAGCGGCGAAAGCGGAACCGGCAAGGAACTGGTCGCGCAGGGCATCCACAATGCGAGCCGGCGGCGCGGCAATCCGTTCGTCGCGTTCAATTGCGCGGCGTTGCCCGAGGGACTGATCGAAAGCGAACTGTTCGGCCACGAGGAAGGCGCGTTCACGGGCGCGCGGCGCGGCGGCAAGCCGGGGCTGTTCGAAATCGCCCACACGGGGACGATTTTTCTTGATGAAATCGGCGAGATGCCGGCGGCGCTGCAAAGCCGTCTGCTGCGCGTGCTGCAGGAGCGCGAGGTAATGAAGCTCGGCTCGGGACGCGCCACGCCGGTCGACGTGCGGGTGATCGCCGCCACGCACCGCGATCTGCACGCGCTGGTCGAGCAGGGCGCGTTTCGCGCGGATCTGTATTTTCGTCTGAATCTGCTTCAGCTAAAATTGCCGCCGCTACGCGATCGGCGTGACGATGTGCCGCAACTGGCGCGTTACCTGTTGAGCCGCAGTGCGCTCCAATATGGCTTGACGGAGGGCGCGTCCGAGCGAGTGCTGGCGTTTCTCGCGCCGCTGTTCGAGCACTACGCGTGGCCCGGCAATGTACGGGAACTGGAAAATCTGCTGACGCGTGCCGCGATCTATTGCGGCGATGCAGCGGGTGACGCCGGTCAGGATTGGCAGGCGATGTTCCCGGAATTCGGGCGCATGAAGGCGGCCGCCGCGACGTTAAGCGACTTCGGCGTGAGCGGGACAAAAAACGGCGCAAACGGTGTGAATGCCGCCGCGGAGCCCGCCCCAAGCCGCATCAGCCCAACGCGCGGGGACGTGCTCCACGCTCTCGAACAGGCCGGCGGCAACCGCGCTGCGGCGAGCCGGGCGCTGGGCATTGGCCGCACTACCCTCTGGCGTCTTCTGAAGGACTGAGGCACGGCGCGATAGTCTTCCGCAGTGCGATAAATAGTGTCAGACTATCGTCATGATTAAAATACACTGCTTTACCTATTAAGCGTCGTCTGACATACTGACTCCACTTTCCAACCACTCCGAAAGAGGACTCAGCAAAATGCCGATCATCAACAGTCAAGTCAAACCGTTCAAGGCGCAGGCTTATCACAATGGCGATTTTCAGACCGTCACGGAAGAAAGCCTGAAGGGCAAGTGGTCGGTGTTCGTTTTCTACCCGGCTGACTTCACCTTCGTGTGCCCGACCGAACTGGGCGACCTGGCAGACCGTTACGACGAATTCCAGAAGCTCGGCGTCGAAATCTACAGCGTGTCGACCGATACGCACTTCACGCACAAGGCATGGCACGACACGTCGGATACGATCCAGAAGATCAAGTACCCGATGATCGCCGACCCGACGCTGGCCATCTCGCGCAACTTCGACGTGCTGATCGAAGAAGAAGGCCTGGCACTGCGCGGCACGTTCGTGATCAACCCGGAAGGCGAAATCAAGCTGGCCGAAATTCACGACAACGGCATTGGCCGTGACGCCGGCGAACTGCTGCGCAAGGTGCAAGCTGCGCAATACATCGCGGCTCACCCGGGTGAAGTGTGCCCTGCCAAGTGGACGCCGGGTGCAGAAACGCTGACCCCGTCGCTCGACCTGATCGGCAAGATCTAAGGTCTCACGACCTTTCGCAGTTGGCGCCTCACGGCGCATCACCGTGCGGATCGCTTTTTACAGTGATTCGCACGTGCCCGGGCCGCACCCGTCCTATCCGGATGCGTGCGGCGCCGGGAACCCAACACCCATCGTCACGGAATCGAATAGCCATGCTTGATGCCAATCTCAAGACTCAATTGAAAACGTACCTCGAAAAGGTTAGCAGGCCTATCGAGATCGTCGCGTCGCTCGACGACAGCGCAAAATCGCAAGAGCTGCTGGCATTGCTGAACGATATCGCGACGTTGTCGGAGCGCGTCAACGTGATCGAGCGTCGTGGCGACGCCGAGCGTAAGCCGTCGTTTTCGATCGGCGAGCCGGGCAAGGACACGGGCATCCGTTTCGCCGGCATTCCGATGGGTCATGAATTCACGTCGCTCGTGCTTGCGTTGTTGCAGGTGGGCGGTCATCCGGTCAAGCTCGAAGATGCCGTGATCGAACAGATCCGCAACCTCGACGGCGACTATCAATTCGAAACGTATTTTTCGCTGTCATGCCAGAACTGCCCGGAAGTCGTCCAGGCACTGAACGTGATGGCGCTGATCAACCCGCGCATCCGCCACGTCGCGATCGACGGCGCGCTGTTCCAGAACGAAGTCGAAGCGCGCCAGATCATGGCGGTACCGACCATGTTCATGAACGGCGAAGTGTTCGGCCAGGGTCGCAGCGGCGTGAAGGAAATCCTCGCGAAGCTCGATACCAACGCCGGTGCGCGCGCCGCGAAGGAACTGGAAAAGAAGCCAGTGTTCGATACGCTGATCGTCGGCGGCGGCCCTGCGGGCGCGGCTGCGGCGATCTACTCGGCGCGCAAGGGTATCGCGACGGGCGTGGTGGCGGAGCGCTTCGGCGGTCAGGTGCTGGACACGCTGGCCATAGAAAACTTCGTCTCCGTGACGGAAACCGAAGGACCGAAGTTCGCCACGGCGCTCGAGCAGCACGTGAAGACTTATGAAGTCGACATCATGGACGTGCAGCGTGCTGAGGCGCTGATCCCGGGCCGCATCAACGAAGTGCGTCTGGCAAACGGCGCGGTGCTCAAGGCCAAAACGATCATTCTGGCGACGGGCGCACGCTGGCGCGAAATCAACGTGCCGGGCGAGCGCGAGTACCGTAATCATGGCGTCGCGTACTGCCCGCACTGCGACGGTCCGTTGTTCAAGGGCAAGCGCGTCGCGGTGATCGGTGGCGGCAATTCCGGTGTCGAAGCGGCGATCGATCTGGCGGGTATCGTGCGCGAAGTGACGCTGTTCGAGTTCGGCGCCACGCTGCGCGCTGACGAAGTGCTGCAACGCAAGCTGCGCAGCCTCGCGAATGTGACCGTCGTCACGCAAGCCCAAACCACGGAAATCACCGGCGACGGCAAGAAGGTCAACGGTCTGGTCTACAAGGATCTGCGTTCGGGCGAAGTGAAGCAGATCGAACTGGAAGGCGTGTTCGTGCAGATCGGTCTCGTGCCGAACACGGAATGGCTCAAGGGCACGGTCGAGTTGTCGAAGCACGGCGAGATCGTCGTGGATGCGCGCGGCGCGACGTCGGTGCCGGGCGTGTTCGCCGCCGGCGACGTGACCACGGTACCGTTCAAGCAGATCGTGATCGCCGTGGGCGAAGGCGCGAAGGCATCGCTTTCCGCGTTCGATCACCTGATCCGTAATAGTGAAGAAGTGGAAGTGGTTGGTGAAGCTGAGGTTGCAGTAGCGGTTTGATGCAGTTGAGTAAGTAGTGGAAGTAGACGGCGGCCTTTGGGCCGCCGTTTTTATTTGGCCTTCGCGCCGCTTCAAAACAGCCGTTTCATTCACCCGCTCGACCCACACCCCGCCTGTCGCGCCCGTGCTCGCTCCGTTTGGAGACCTCCACCTGGCCATATTCCTTGGCTATCCTGCCAATCAAGCCATATAAATCCGGGAGTCGGAAAAGAAAAGTCCGCCGGCCCATGCGCACGCAGTACGGCCGTGCGCAAGCTCCGCGCGGGCCACACAAAAAAGGAGAGAGACAATGGCAACATCGCAAGCGGCCCCCGCGCGCTGGGTCGACGGCAAGCGCTATCTATGGCTGCTCGGCGCACTAACAATCACCCTGCCGCTGCACGCCGCAAACTTTGCCCTGCAAACCGGCTGGCACATTTTCTGGTGGTTCGGCCCGATCTTCGTGTTCGGCATCATTCCGGTACTCGACCACCTGATCGGCGACGACCCCGGCAATCCGCCAGAGCACATCGTCTCCACGCTCGAAAAAGAGCGCTATTACCGCCGCGTCGTGTATCTCGCCACGTTTATCGAATATGTGTCGTTCTTTGGCGCACTATGGATCGTGGGCACGCATGCAATGACGTGGTACGACTACGTGGGCTTTGCGCTCTCGCTCGGCGCGGCGACCGGCGTGTCGATCAACACGGCGCACGAACTCGGTCACAAGACGGACCGCTTCGAGCGCTGGCTCGCCAAAATCACGCTGGCGCCGGTCGCTTACGGCCACTTCTTCGTCGAACACAATCGCGGGCATCACGTGCGGGTAGCGACGCCGCACGATCCGGCCAGCGCGCGCTACGGCGAATCGTTCTGGGCCTTTTTGCCGCGCACGGTACTCGGCAGCATCGCGTCCGCATGGCGGCTCGAAAAGCAGCGCCTGACGCGCCTCGGCAAGTCGCCGTGGACGTGGCGCAACGAGGTTCTGCATGCGTGGGCCATGACCGTGGCGTTATGGGGCGCCATGATCGCGCTGTACGGCAAGACCGTGGTTCCGTTCCTGCTGATCCAGGCGGTGTACGGTGCGTCGCTACTGGAAGTGGTCAACTATCTGGAGCACTACGGTCTCGGCCGCAAACAACTCGCGAGCGGCCGTTACGAGCGTTGCCAGCCGCAGCATTCGTGGAACAGCAATCGCATCGTGACCAATCTCTTTCTGTATCAGCTGCAGCGTCACGCCGATCATCACGCGAATCCGACGCGTTCGTATCAGGCGCTGCGTCACTTTGACGGCGCGCCGCAACTGCCGTCGGGTTATGCCACGATGATCATGCTCGCGTACGTGCCGCCGCTCTGGTTTCGCGTGATGAATCCGCGCGTCGTCGCACACTATCGTGGCGACATGGCGCAGTCGAATATTCGACCTGCCATTCGCGAGCGCGTCCTCGCGAAGTTCGCGGGTTAGTGCGAACGGTTCGACGCGAAAAAAAGCCGCCCGGCATCGAACCGGGCGGCTTTTCTCGTGACACACCGCACAATGCAGCAACCTCAACGCCGATCAATCGAATACTTCCCGGCGCCCGTCACACACAACAGCAACAGTCCGCCGATGATGCTGATGTTCTTGTAGAAGTGAATCATATTGTCGTACTGCACCGCGCCGGTCATGTTCCAGTAATGATGGCCAATAAACGCGGTGCCGAGCGTATAAACCGCGAGCAGCAACGCAAGCGGCCGCGTGAAGAAACCGACCAGCAGCGCGATGCCAACAACGAACTCCATTACCACGGCGATCACCGCCGACAACTCGGGCACCGGCGCGCCGCTCGACGTCATATAAGCCACGGTGCCGGAGAAGCCCGTGAGCTTGGACCAGCCGAACATGACGAACAGCACCATCAACAGAACACGGGCGACGAGGATGACCGCGTCCTTCTGATTTTCAAACAGCGTATAGCGCATGATTTTTCTCGACAGGGTAAGAAGAGGGTGGCTCGCCGGCCTGTTTCCGGCGAGCCGTACTTAGCTCAATCGGCCGTTCAAGCCCACAACTCCGACATCTCGATGTTGCGCAAGTCGAAAACGAGGACTTCCGCATCGTGGCCTTGCGTGAAGGTTAGCGCTTCTTCGCCGCGCACACGCGCACCATCGCCTTCCTTGAACTCGACGCCGTTCACAGTCACGCTGCCGCGCGCCACGTGGACATACGCGTAGCGATCGCTCGCCAGTTCGAGCCGCGCCGTTTCATCGCCGTCGAAGAGACCGGCATAGACCCGCGCGTCCTGCTGCACCGTCAACGAATCTTCAGCACCGTCCGGCGAGATCACGAGGCGCAACACACCGCGCTTCTGATCCGCACCGAAGTGACGCTGCTGATAACGCGGCGTCGTACCCTTCTGTCCCGGCGCGATCCAGATTTGCAGAAAGTGCACCGGGTCGCTCTTCGAATGGTTGTATTCGCTGTGCGCGACGCCGGTTCCCGCGCTCATCAACTGGATGTCGCCAGGCACGATCACCGAGCCGGTGCCCATCGTGTCCTTGTGCTCCAGCGCGCCTTCCAGCACGTACGAAAAGATTTCCATGTCGCGGTGCGGGTGCTTGCCGAAGCCCTGTGCCGGCGCAACGCGGTCGTCGTTGATCACGAGCAGGTCGGAGAAGCCGTTCTGCTTCGGATCGTGATAGTTAGCGAAGGAAAACGTATGACGCGAGCTGAGCCAGCCGTGCTCCGCGCGGCCGCGTTGATTGGCGTGTCTGATTTCAAGCATCTTTTTTCTCCTTGGGTTGTGCGATCCGGCCAGATGTTTGTCCGCGATCCATGAATGAGAGTGTAGGTCAATCCACGCCGGTATAATCGACGCAAAATCGGAAACACTGTCACTGAGGAGTGGACAATACAATGCAACTCGATGACATGCGGATTTTCGTCGCCACCGTCGACGCGCATAACTTCACGGCCGCCGCCAACCGTCTGTCGCTGTCGAAGCAGTTCGTGAGCCGCCGGGTGATGGCGCTGGAGGAAACGCTCGGCGTGCAGTTGCTGATCCGCAATACGCGCAAGCTCGCGGTGACCGATCTCGGCCAGGAGTTTTACGAGCGCGCCAAACGTATCCTCGGTGAAGTGGAAGACGCCGAGCAGGCCATGTCGCTGCGGCGCGCCGGGCCGCGCGGACTGCTGCGCGTGAGCGCGCCGATGTCGTTCGGCATGGCGCATCTGTCGCCGCTGGTGGCGATGTTTTTGCGTGAGCACGGCGACGTGCGCTTCGAGATGGAATTGAGCGATCGCACGGTGGATGTGGTCGGCGAAGGCTTCGACATGGCGATCCGGATCGGCAGCTTGCCGGATTCCACGCTGATCGGGCAGAAGCTCGTGGATATCCGGATGGTGGCCTGCTGCAGTCCCGGTTATGTGCGGCGGCGTGGCGCGCCCAAGGTGCCCGGCGATCTGGAGCGCCATTCGTGCCTGTTATACGGGCACGGCGGCGCGGTGAGCTGGGAGTTTGTCGTCGATGGCGTGACGAAAGGCGTCGAGGTCCACGGGCCGTTGCGCGCCAACAATGGCGAACTGGTGCGCGATGCGGCCGTCGCGGGCCTGGGGATTGTTCGGCTTCCTGACTTTATCGTCGCCGACGCGCTCAAAAGCGGCCAGCTCGTGCCAGTGCTCGAAGCATTCCTGCCCAGCGCGACGAGCGTCTACGCGGTGTATCCGCAGCACAGGCAAAGCTCCCTCACGATCCGGGCGTTCGTGGAATTCCTGAGGGAGCATTTGAGCAAGCGGCTGGTTTAGCCGTTGCGGAAAATGAAGCTGTAGCCGTTCAGCGCGGGCACGCCGCCGAGGTGCGCATACAGCACACGCGAACCTTCGGGAAACTCGCCGTTGCGCACCATCTCGATCATGCCGTGCATCGATTTGCCCTCGTAGACAGGATCGGTCAACACGCCTTCCAGGCGCGCGCACAAGCGGATCGCTTCGAGCGTGCCGTCATTCGGCAAACCGTATTCCGGGCCACCGAAGCGCTCGTCGAGCACCACGTCCTTGCTGGTGATATCGCGTCCCAGGCCGACCTGTTCCGCAGTCTGCTTCGCGATGCGGGTGATCTGCTCGCGCGTCTGCGCGGGCTTGGCCGACGCGTCGATACCGATCACACGCTCGGCGCGGCCGTCATCGGCGAAACCCACCACCATGCCGGCCTGCGTGCTGCCGGTCACGGAACACACGACGATGTAGTCGAACTTGAAGCCCAATTCCGCTTCCTGCTGGCGAACTTCCTCCGCGAAACCGACAAAACCGAGTCCGCCGAGCGGATGGTCGGAACAGCCAGCCGGAATCGCATACGGCTTGCCGCCGGCCGCCCGCACGCTTTCCAGCGCATCTTCCCAGCTCTTGCGAAAGCCGATGTCGAAACCATCGGCCACGAGGCGCACGTCGGCGCCGAGAATGCGCGACATCTGAATGTTGCCGACCCGGTCGTAGACCGCATCCGAGTAGTTCACCCAGTTCTCCTGCACCAGTACGCACTTCATGCCCAGATGCGCCGCCACGGCCGCTACCTGGCGTGTCTGGTTCGACTGGATTCCGCCGATCGACACGAGCGTGTCGCAACCCTGCGCGAGCGCTTCGGGGATCAGATATTCGAGCTTGCGCGTCTTGTTGCCGCCGAACGCAAAGCCGCTGTTGCAGTCTTCGCGCTTCGCATACAGATGCACTTTGCCGCCGAGGTGGTCGCTCAGGCGCTTGAGCGGCTGGATCGGCGTCGGCCCAAAGGTCAGCGGGTAACGAGGGAATCGTTGCAGGTTCATGGCAGCTCCGTGGTCGGGGTAAGTGGGACGCGAACGGCATACCGTCGCGTTGATCAAATGGTAGGGAAAACAGCTGGAAATGAGCTTGCGAAAAAATTGGATCGGGCATACTTTTAGAAATCTAAAACCATGGTCCGCTTAATAAAGTAGCCAAATAGGAACCTATGAACGCAACAAAAATTCGTAGCACTCCGACAGCGGCAGCAACCGCTACGGTCCCGCCCGATCCGCTGCAGGCGCTCGACCGCATCGACCGCGCGATCCTGCGGCAGTTGCAAACCGATGCGTCGATTTCGAACGTCGCGCTGGCGGCGAAAGTCAAGCTGAGCGCACCGGCGTGTTTGCGGCGGGTGGAGCGGCTCAAGGAGTCCGGGCTGATCCGCGGCGTCGTCGCGTTGATCGACCCGAAGGCGGCGGGGGCGGGGATGCTGGTGATCATCGGCGTGGTGCTGGACCGCTCCACGCCGGAGTCGTTCGCCGAGTTCGAGAAAGCGGCGCAGAAGGTGGCCGGCTGCATGGAATGCCACGTGGTGACCGGCGAATTCGACTACTTCATGACGATTCGCACGCGCGACAGCGACAGCTTCAACCGCCTGCACGCGGAGCAGTTGCTCTATCTGCCGGGCGTCCGGCAAATCCGCTCGTTCATGGTGCTCAAGGAAATCCTCTCGACCACGAAATTTCCACTGTAGTTGCCAGTGCGGCTGCCACCATGGCACGAAAAGACGCGCATGCTGTCATTTATCCCGCTCTCGTGCGACCAAGCATCGGGACCACTCGCGGGCGGCGCGCTCGGCGCCGGGAACGGGTGAACGGTACGGACTTTCCGGAGCGATCATCATGGCTTGCAACAGACGGATATTCTTCAGGTTAATCGGTGCGCTGTCGCTGGCCGGCGGCGCCTCGGTGTGGCGCACGGCGCGCGCGGCGCAACCAGCGCAAGCGCCAGGCGGCAGCGCGGCTGCCGCCTACGAGGTCACGCACAGTGACGCCGAGTGGCGCAAATTATTGAGCGACGCGCAATACCGCGTGCTGCGCGAGGCGGGCACGGAGCGCCCGTTCACCAGTCCGTTGAACGACGAGCACCGCGCCGGCACGTTTGCCTGCGCGGGGTGCAAACTGCCGCTCTTCTCGTCGAAGACCAAGTTCGATAGCGGCACGGGCTGGCCGAGTTTCTGGCAACCGCTCGATCACGCGGTCGTCACGCATACCGACAAGTCGTTCGGCATGACGCGCGACGAAGTGCTATGCCGGCGCTGCGGCGGCCATCTCGGCCACGTGTTCGACGACGGCCCCAAGCCAACCGGCCTGCGCTACTGCATGAACGGTCTGGCGATGACATTTACGCCCACAGCGGGCGCGTGAGTTCAGCAAAGCAGGTGACCAATATGACGAAGTTCGAGAAACGCATTGATGGCAAGCCGGCGCGTTCGCGCCTGGCGGCGATTTCACTGTCGGTCGGATTCGGCGCGCTTGCGCTGCTGCTGGCGCAGCGTATGGCGTTTTCATCGGAGGCCGCCGTCGTGATCGCGCCGCCGGGGCTCGACGAACCGGTGTCCGCCACGGCCACGCACGAAGAGACCGCAGTCTTCGCCGGAGGCTGCTTCTGGGGCGTGCAGGGCGTGTTCCAGCACGTACGCGGCGTCACGAAAGCCGTTTCCGGGTACTCGGGCGGCCAGCGCGATACCGCGCAGTACGAAACGGTCAGCGGCGGCGAGACGGGGCACGCGGAGTCGGTGCAGGTGACGTTCGATCCGACCCAGGTCACTTACGGCCAGTTGCTGCAGGTGTATTTCTCCGTGATTCAGGACCCGACACAACTGAACCGGCAGGGACCGGATAGCGGTACGCAATACCGCTCGGCGGTGTTTCCGCTAAACGATACGCAGCGGCGCGTCGCGCAAAGCTACATCGCGCAGCTCGACAAGGCACGCGCCTTCCCGGCGCCGATCGTTACGAAGGCCGAGCCGTTTAAAGGCTTCTATCCCGCCGAGTCGTATCACCAGAACTATCTGACGCTGCATCCCAACTCGGCGTATATCGCGATCAACGACATGCCGAAGGTCGCCAACCTGAAGCGTCTGTTCCCGAATCTGTATCGCGACAAGCCGGTGCTGGTCGAAGCATCGCAGTAGGCCACGAGTGTGTCCGGCGCCGTTTCGTACGGTGCCGGCCGTGCCTTGTCCCTCGCATCCGCATCTGCGTCCCGCGCATTCCCTTCTTTGTCTTCAGCCCACCCGAGCCCGTTCTCCAGCGACTAGGCCCGCATTTTGCACTAGTGCGTCCATCGGCAAATCTTTCGCACCGCTCTGTTCAGACAAATGGCTCTATTTACAGGCTTCTGACCAGATGCGGATCGTGTAATTCGCCGAGCCATGTGTGTCATTCGCTGAAAAAATTACATGCCGCAAGTAGTAACGCGGCGGTCGCCCGGGTGCTTTTATCCCTTGTGGATCCCGGGGCGAGAACATAACCCCTTCGCGATAGGCGAGATCGGAGGCTTCTGGTGTTTAACAGCCGTAGAAAGCGGGGCGGCAAGTCCCGCAATAAACAAACAGGCATCGCGGCAACTTCCCTCGTGGCGGTGGCGATCGGCGGCGTCGGTGTCATACCGGGTTCGGCCTCGGCGCAGACGCCCTCGCCACTGGGCGAATGGCAATACTCGGTCGGCATTCCACTGCAGAAGATGTGGCAGCCCAATATTCCGGACTGGCAGGTGCGAGTTGGCGCGGCGACGTCGTTCCAGCCGCGCTATGAGGGTTCCGACCGGTATCACCTGATGGCGGGACCCAGTATCGACGTGCGTTACAAGGATCTGTTCTTCTTCTCTAGCGGCGAGGGTCTCGGCGTCAACTTCGCGCAAGGCGAGAACTGGCGCGCAAGTCTTGCCGCCGTCTACGATCTGGGACGTCGCGGTCACGACGACCCGCAAGAGTTGGACGGCCTCGGCAATATCAACCTCGCGCCGGGCGTCAAGCTGTCCGGCGAGTATGTGATCTCGAAGGATTTCCCGCTCGTGCTGCGAGCGGACGTCAGGCGCTATTTCGGCGGCTCGAACGGCTGGATCGGCGATCTCGGCGCCTATATGCCGATGCCGGGCAGCACCAAGAAGTTCTTCTGGTTCGCCGGGCCGAACGTGACGCTGGCGGATTCCACTTATATGAATAGCTGGTTCGGCGTGAATCAGACGCAGGCGGCGAATTCGAAATACTCGCAATACCACGCGAGCGCCGGCTTCAAGTCGGTGGGTTTCGGCATCAGCGCCGTGTGGCTGTTCGACAAGCACTGGTTTGCCACAGCGGACGGCGCCTTCCAGCAACTGGTGGGGAGCGCAGGCAATAGTCCGGTCACCCACCGCAAAGCCAACGGCGTTGCCGATATTTCGATCAACTACCGCTTCTGATCGCGCGCATTGGCGCTTCAATGGACGGACGGCGGCGCGTGATCCGCAGCGTGCCCGCCGCACCGCGCGTTCGGCATCGCTTCTTATGTACCAGCGAGCGTGATTAGGGACGAGCCAACGCGGGTATATCGATTGCTGCCTTGTTTCGGTGCGTCAGACCGGATTTCCCCACCGGCACGCCCCCGAACGCAAGGAGCAGATTCTCATGGCAGGTAAAACGACTACGCAGAAGCCCGCAGCGAAGAACGCGCAGGCGAGTAACCCGCAAGCCCCGCAAGCCGATCCGAAGTCGAAGGATCTCGAACAGTTTCGAGTCAGTCCGGAAGGCCAGGCGCTGAGAACCAATCAGGGCGTCAAGATCTCCGACAATCAGAACAGCCTGCGCGCCGGTCCACGCGGCCCCTCGCTGCTCGAAGATTTCATCATGCGTGAGAAGATCACGCACTTCGACCACGAACGCATTCCGGAGCGCATCGTGCATGCGCGCGGTTCGGCGGCGCACGGCGTGTTTCAGGTGTACGAGTCGATGAAGGAATACACCAAGGCCGCGTTCCTGCAGGACCCCGCTGTGCAGACGCCGGTTTATGTGCGCTTTTCCACGGTGCAGGGTCCGCGCGGTTCCGCCGACACGGTGCGCGACGTGCGCGGCTTCGCCGTGAAGTTCTACACGCAGGAAGGCAATTACGATCTGGTCGGCAACAACATGCCGGTGTTTTTTATTCAGGACGCCATCAAGTTTCCCGACTTCGTCCACGCGGTCAAACCGGAAGCCCCGAACGAAATGCCGACCGGCGGCTCCGCGCACGACACTTTCTGGGACTTCGTCTCGCTGGTGCCCGAGTCCGCGCATATGGTGCTGTGGACCATGTCGGACCGCGCGATTCCGCGCAGCCTGCGCACCATGGAAGGTTTCGGCATTCACACGTTCCGTTTCGTGAATGCGCAAGGCAAGGGACGCTTCGTCAAATTCCACTGGCGCCCGGTGCTGGGCTCGTACTCGCTGCTGTGGGACGAAGCGCAGAAACTGGCCGGCAAGGATCCGGACTTTCATCGACGCGATCTGTGGGAGTCGATCGAATCAGGCAACTTCCCCGAGTTCGAACTCGGCGTGCAGATCATTGAAGAAGCCGACGAACATAAATTCGATTTCGACCTGCTCGATCCGACCAAGCTGATTCCGGAAGAACTCGTGCCGGTGAAGATCATCGGCAAGATGACGCTCAATCGCAACCCGGACAACTTCTTTGCCGAGACCGAACAGGTGGCGTTCCATCCGGGGCATATCGTGCCGGGCATCGATTTCTCGAACGATCCGCTGTTGCAAGGCCGTTTGTTCTCGTACACGGATACACAGATCAGCCGGCTGGGCGGCCCGAACTTCCACGAAATTCCGATCAACCGGCCGGTGTGCCCGTTCAGTAACAACCAGCGCGATGCGATGCACCGCCAGACGATCAATGTCGGCCAGGCCTCGTATGAGCCGAATTCGCTGAGCGGCGGCTGGCCGAAGGAAACCGATCCGGCGCCGTCCGACGGCGGCTTCGAAAGTTATCAGGAGCGTGTGGAAGGCACCAAGATACGTGTGCGCAGCGAATCGTTCGCCGATCATTTCTCGCAGGCCGCGTTGTTCTATAACAGCATGTCGCAGCCTGAGAAAGACCACATCGCCGCGGCCTATCAGTTCGAACTCGGCAAGGTGACGAAGCCCGAGATTCGCGCGCGCGTGGTGAACGAGATTCTCGCCAACTTCGACGCGGGACTCGCGGCGCAGGTAGCCGAAGGGCTTGGATTGCCGGCGCCGAAGAAAGGCACCGCGAAGCTGACCGGCCCCAAGGAATCGCGCGCGCTGAGCTTGCTAAACCGCGTGCAGCCGGGCATCAAGACGCGCAAGATCGCGCTGCTCGCCGCGCCGGGTTCGGATGGCGCCGCCATCAAGAAGCTTCAGCAGGCGCTGCAAGGCGAGGGCGCGGTGCCCATGCTGATCGCGCCGACGCTCGCCGCGATCGACGGCATGGCGCCGGACGCCACGATTGCCGGCTTGCCGTCGATCATGTTCGACGCGGTGATCGTGGTGGGCGGCGACAAGGGCGCGAAGATGCTGGCGCAATCCGGCGACGCGCGGCATTTCGTGCTCGAGGCGTTCAAACATCTGAAGGCGATCGCGGCGATCGGCGCGGGACGTGACGTGCTCACTGCCGCGCACTTGCCCGACCACGCCGACGGTGTTGCCACCGGCGATGACAAGCAGGCCGCCGATGTGCTGAAGGCCTTCATCAAGGCGGCCGGGCAGCATCGCGTGTGGTCGCGGGCGAAGCAGGCTGAGACCGTGCCGGCTTGAGCGTGCGGTGAGTCGTTAAGAGACCTGGCTGGTTCGTACTGGCCGGGTCTTTTTTTGTTGCGGCGTGGAGAGTGTTGGGGATTCGCGCGCGTGCCGTGCAGACGATGCGTATTCTTCGGCGCGGCGGCGGAAGCGGCAGTTGTCGACACGCCCGTCGGGCCTTCGGCAATATCGCCAGGACGCGACGTTTGCACTGTTTGCGGATACAGCACGCGAGAGAATGGGCAGCGAGTCGAGAGCTCCAACTCGACGGATCACTCATAGCCGGCTGAACGGCGGTTGCGAGCGATTCAGTAAATACGGTTGTCGTCCAGACTATGGCCGCACCGATCGATCAGCGTTGCGAAGTTCTCAGTTCGCCCACAACCAACGCATGCTATCCGCTCTGTTCAAAGCCGAGCATGATGAACCGCGAGTCCCAGTAGCGGATCTCATCGAAGCGGTCGCCCGACACGATATACGCCTACGGCAGCGGCAACAGCCCCGTCCAGCAAGCCTGAACCGCCACGCGCACGTCTCAAAAACAAACCCATCCTGTATGATTACGCGCGTCGCTTCGCGAGACAAAGCATCACGCGAAATACCCGAAAAATATTCCGAATCGACTCGATTCGCCACGCCGAAGACAGAAAAAATGACCGCATCTCAGGCCGTCGACCAGAATCGTTTTCGCAGCATCATTCGCCGCAATATTGCCTTGCCCCTGGGTGTCGGCCTGGTCACGATAGCCGTCTTCGTCGGACTGATTGCTTATCTGGTCTCGACCATGAACTGGGCCGAGCATTCCGAGCGCGTGATCGGTCAGGCCAATGAAATGCTGCGTCTCGCGGTCGATCGCGAATCGTCGATGCGCGGCTTCCTGATCACGGGCGACGAGAGCTTCCTCGCGCCTTTTGAAAATGGCGGCCCGCGCTTCAAGACGCAGATCGAAGCGCTGCAGCAGATGGTCGCCGACAACCCGCCGCAAGTCGAAAAGCTCAAGCAGATTCAGGCGATCCAGCAACGCTGGAGCCGTTTTGCCGAGGAGATGATCGACGCGCGCCGTCGCAATCAGAACTTCGAGGCCGCCGTGGCGAGCGGGCGCGGCAAGATCGAATTCGACGAAACGCGCCGTGAATTCGGCGATTTTCTCGACGTCGAGCTGCGCCTGCGCCAGGAGCGCAGCGAAGCTACGCGCCGCGTCACCACGATACTCGTGAGCGTGTTCCTGCTCTTCAGCCTGGGCGTGAGCGGTTTGCTCGCATGGATGGGCCGCCGCGAATTGATGAGCCTGTCGACCACCTATGATGGCGCGTTGCGCCAGCAGGCCGAACAGACCGAGATGCTGCAGGAGCAAGTGTGGTTGCGCTCCGGGCAGCGCCTGCTTGCTGAAAAAGTGGTCGGGCAGACTAACTCGCCGCTGGTGGGCCGCGCGATGCTCGACTTTCTCGCGCAATATCTGGACGCCGTCGTGGCCGCGCTCTACGTGCGCGATAAGCAGCACGGCACGCTGCGCCGGATCGCGACTTACGGTTTTAGCCGCGAAAGCGAGCAGGCCGCCGCGCGCAGTTTCGCCGAAGGCGAGACGCTGATCGGCCAGGCGGCTGCGGCGCGCCGCACGCTGGTCTTGCGCGACGTGCCGGCGGACTACGTGCAGGTCGTGTCCGCGACCGGCAAGAGCGCGCCGAAAAACCTGCTTGTTATGCCGATCGAAAACGACGGCCAGGTCAACGGCGTCGTCGAACTGGGCTTCATTCGCGAACTGGGCGTGCGCGATCAGGAGTTCATGGAACTGATCGCGAAGAGCATGGGCGACTTTGTCGAAGCCGCGCTGTATCGCGAGCGGTTGCAGGACGCGTTGGCCGAAACGCAGCAGTTGAACGAAGAACTGCAGGTGCAGCAGGAAGAATTGCGCGTCTCCAACGAAGGGCTCGAAGAGCGCGGCCGCGCGCTAATGGAATCGCAAACGCGTCTTGAAGCGCAGCAAGCCGAGCTCGAACAGACCAACGTGCAACTCGAAGAATACGCGCAGCGTCTCGAGCGGCAGAAGTCCGACCTGCTGCGCGCGCAGGACGACCTCGCGGCCAACGCGGCGCGCCTCGAACAGTCGAGCCGCTACAAGTCCGAGTTCCTCGCCAACATGTCGCACGAACTGCGCACGCCGCTGAACAGTTCGCTGATTCTCGCCAAGCTGTTGCAGCAGAACCGTACCGGCAATCTGACGGAAGAGCAGGTGCGCTACGCGGAAACGATTCACGCGTCGAACAGCGACTTGCTGGTGTTGATCAACGATATTCTCGATCTGTCGAAGGTCGAAGCCGGGCAGGTGACGGTCGAACTCGAAACGGTGTCGATCGACGCGACCTTGCAGGCGCTCGAGGAAACCTTCAAGCCATTGGCCGGCGCCAGGCATTTGAGCCTTGCGTTCGACCGCTTGCCCGGCACACCGGATACCTTCATCACCGACGGCCAGCGTGTCACGCAGATTCTGCGCAACCTGCTTTCGAACGCGGTGAAATTCACGGAACGCGGTGAGGTGGCGCTGTCTGTCGCGCCAGCTGAAGGCGGCATGCTGCGCTTCGACGTGCGCGATTCCGGCATCGGCATCGCGGCCGACAAGCTGGACATGATCTTCGAAGCGTTCCAGCAAGCCGACGGTTCCACCAGCCGTCAATACGGCGGCAGCGGGTTGGGCCTGTCGATTTCGCGGGAGTTTTCGCGCCTGCTCGGCGGCCGGATCACCGTCGCGAGCGAAGTCGGCAAGGGCAGTGTGTTCACGCTCTGGTTGCCGCTCGATGCCGAAGCGGCGCTGAATGCGAGCCAGGACGCGCACCACGCAACGGCGCCGATGTTCGCCCCGGCTCAGGCACCGGCTGGCGCGCAGGCCGTGGCCGAACCGACGACGGAACCGCTGCTGGCGCACCCACTTTCGCGCGGCAGCCAGCCCACCGTGATCACGCCGGCCAACGGCCTGATTAGCGGCTCAACCAGCGGCCTAACCAACGGCAACTCGCCCGAAACCACCCGCAGTCCGATTGCCGACGACCGCGACAACCGTACCCGCGCCGGCCGTCTGATCATCGCCGTGGAAGACGATGCGGCCTTCGCCGAAATCCTGCGCGACCTGACCCACGAACTCGACTTCGACTTCGTTCACGCGAGCAGCGCCGCCAGCGGGCTCGCGCTGGTGCGCGACATGCGCCCGGCGGCGGTCCTGCTCGACGTCGGCCTGCCGGACCGTTCCGGCCTGACCGTGCTGGAGTGGCTGAAGAACGATCCGCTCACGCGTCATATTCCGATCCACATCGTCTCCGCTACCGATCACGCCGACAAGGCGCTGCACCTCGGCGCCATCGGCTATACGCTCAAGCCGACCGCGCGCAGCACGATGGAAGCCGCGATCCGCCGCCTCGAAGCGCGCCTGCAGCAGCGCCTCAAACGCGTGCTGGTGATCGAGGACGACGCGCCGATGCGCGAGAGCATCCGCGCATTGCTGCAAAGCGAAAACACCGAGATCGTTGCAGTCGCAACCTTGACTGAAGCGTTGGAGTATCTTGGGAAATTCAGCTTCGACTGCGTCGTGACCGATCTCGCGCTGCCCGACGGCACCGGCTACGATCTGCTCGAACGGCTCGCGGCGAATACCGCGCATGCCGCGTTGCCGGTGATCGTGTACACGGGCCGCATGCTGTCCGACGAGGAAGAGCACCGCCTGCGCCGCTATTCGAAATCGATCATCATCAAGGGCGCGAAGTCGCCCGAGCGCCTGCTCGACGAAGTGACGCTGTTCCTGCACAGCGTGGAGTCGTCGCTCGCGCCCGAGCAGCAGCGCATGCTGCGCACGGTGCGTCAGCGCGACAATGCCTTCGAGGGCCGCACGATCCTGCTGGCCGAAGACGACGTCCGCAATATTTTCGCGCTCTCGCACGTGCTGGAGCCGCTCGGTGCGAAACTGCAGATTGCGCGCAACGGCCGCGAAGCGCTCGAAGCGCTGGAAAACGGCCCCGAAGTGCATCTGATCCTGATGGACATCATGATGCCGGAGATGGACGGATTGACCGCGATGGGCGAGATTCGCCGCGATCCGCGTTTTGCTCATCTGCCGATCATCGCGCTGACGGCGAAGGCCATGGCGAACGACCGCACGCGCTGCCTCGAAGCCGGCGCGGACGACTACGTCTCGAAGCCGATCGACGTGGACAAGCTGGTCGCGCTGTGCCGCGTCTGGCTGAGGCAACGGTAGAAGGAGCATGGGAACACGATGAGCCAGTCGGAATTCGACGCACCGCAACGCATCAGCGACTTCGACATCGAGTTGAAGCTGCTGCTGGAGGCGGTTTACCTCAAGTATCAGCACGACTTCCGTCATTACGCGATGTCGTCGCTGCGGCGCCGCCTGACGCAGGCGCTCGAGGAATTCGGGCTGAAGACGCTGTCGCAGCTGCAGGACCGCATCATGCGCAACGGCGACGAGTTCTCGCGGCTGTTCCAGTACCTCACGGTGCAGGTCAGCGAGATGTTTCGCGACCCCGCGTATTTCCTCGCGCTGCGCGAACACGTGCTGCCGCGTCTGCGCACTTATCCGTCGATCAAGGTGTGGGTGGCGGGGTGCAGCACGGGCGAGGAACTCTGGTCGCTGAAAATCCTCTTCGACGAAGAAGGTCTCACAGAACGCACGCTGTTCTACGCGACGGATATCAACCCGGACGCGCTCGCGCGCGCCGAGGCCGGCATCTACGCGCTGGAGCGCATTCAAGGCTTCACGCAAAACTATCTGGCGGCCGGCGGCAAGCGTTCGCTGTCCGACTACTATCATGCAGCTTATGGCGGCGCGCGCTTTGCGGGCTCGCTGAAAGAGCGCGTGGTGTTCGCCGACCACAGCCTGTCCACTGACGAAGTCTTTCTCGAAGCGCATCTGGTGTCGTGCCGCAATGTGCTGATCTATTTCGACCGCGGCTTGCAGGATCGCGCGTTGGGTCTGTTCGAGAACGCGCTCGTGCGGCGCGGATTCCTGGGTTTGGGCAGCAAGGAAAGTCTGCGGTTTTCCAAACACTACGAAGCGTTCGACGAATTCCGTCCGACCGAACGCATTTATCAGAAACGCTAGGCCGGTCGTCATGTCACGCTCAACTGTCCAGCCCAATGTCGACGCCGAAGCGGCGCGCGGCTACGAACTCGTCGTGATCGGCGGTTCGGCGGGCGGCATCGAAGTGCTCAACGTGCTGCTCGGAGCACTGCCCGCGGGTTTTGCGCCAGCCGTGATGATCGTCACGCACCTGCCGCCCGATTCGCCGAGCTATCTGGTGCCTGCATTCGCGCATCGTTGCGCGCTGCCGGTGCTCGAACCCGATGCGGGCGAGCGCATCATGCCGGGCCGCGTGCATATTGCGCCGCCGGGCTATCACATGCTGGTGGAAGTGGACCGCACCGTTGCGCTGTCGACCGACGCCGCCGTGCGCTTTTCGCGTCCTTCGATCGACGTGCTGTTCGAATCGGCGGCCGCCGTGTATGGCGGACGGTTGCTGGCGCTCCTGCTATCCGGTGCCAACGACGACGGCGCGCAAGGCCTCAAGCGCGTGCGCGCCTTGGGCGGCACGGCCTGGGTGCAGGCGCCGGACACCGCTGTTTCCCCGGAAATGCCGCGCGCCGCGATTGAACGCGGCGCGGCGGACTTTATCTACACTCCCGAAACCATGGCCCGGCGGCTTGCTGCATTGCCGGCCTCTTTCTGACGCGATGCCATGACGAACTCACCCGTGAACATTCTGATCGTCGACGACATCGTTCACAACATCACGGCGCTCGAAGCCTTGCTGGCGCGGCCGGATCTCGCCGTGCTGGTGGCCGACTCGGGCACGGCGGCGCTCGACTTGCTGCTCAAGCACGAAGTCGCGCTGGCGATTCTCGATGTCAACATGCCCGGCATGAACGGCTTCGAACTGGCCGCGCTGATGCGCGGCAGCCCGCGCACCTCGCACGTGCCGATCATCTTTCTGACGGCGACCGCGCAGGATGCGTCGCGCACGTTCCGCGGCTATGAGGCCGGCGCGGTCGACTTTCTCTACAAACCGTTCGATCCGCGGATTCTGCAATCCAAGGTCGATGTGTTCGTGCAACTCGAACAGCAGAAGCGTCAGCTCGCGGCGCAGCTCGTCACCACGCGGCAGATGCTCGAAGCCAACGAAATGCTGATGGCCGTGCTCAGTCACGACCTGCGCACGCCGCTCGGCGCGGTGCTGGCGTCGGCGGAGTATCTGATGCGCACGGCTGCCGACGAACAGTCGGCCACCGTCGCCGCGCGCGTGAAGAACAGTTCGCTGCGTATGGCGCGCATGGTCGACCAGTTGCTCAATCTCGCGCGGTTGCAGGGCGGGCGCCTGCCGCTGCAGCCGCGCTCGATCGAACTGGCGACGCTGTGCCGCTCGGTGATCGACGAATTCGCTTCGCGCGAGAACGGCAAGCAGATCGTGTTCGCAAGCCGCGGCAATACGTCGGGCGCGTGGGACACCGATCTCGTCTGGCAAGCCGTGTCGAATCTGGTGAGCAACGCGCTGCATCATGGCGCGCCGGGCGGCGATATCGGCGTCGAGGTGGATGGCGAGGCGGTCGAGTCCGTGCGTTTGAAAGTCGCCAATCGCGGCACGATTCCGGCCGAGGTGTTCCCGCATCTGTTTAAAGCGTTCGGCCCGAACAACAGCGGCGGTCGCTCGCGCGAAGGGCTGGGGCTGGGCTTGCATATCGTGCAGGAAATTGCGCGCATGCACGGCGGCAACGTCAGCGTGAATTCCGACGAAGCCGTAGGCACGGTCTTCACGATCGAGTTGCCCAGAATGGTGACGTTGCAGCGCGGGTCGTTTACGGGGAAGTAAGCTGCGAGAGTCTCGCGCAGCGTTGGACGGCTCTCCGTCACTAGCGCGCGAGCCGTGCCACGAGAAACTGCCTCATCGGATCGATCACGCGTGCTTGGCACGGTAGGCGTTTTTCGCAGACCACCGGAAACAGCCTCCCGTTCCGCTGTGCTACGCTTGCCGGACCAACACACAGCACGGCGACCGACTTCCATCATGCGTTCCTGGCGCATTTCTCCACCGCATCGCAGCGAACAGATCAGCACTTCGCGCGCGACTGAACTCGTCATGTCGATTTCGCATGCGGATGCCGACGCGCTCGCAGCCAGCATTCTAAAAACTGTCGGCGATACGCTGCCGGTCTCGCAGTGCACCATCTTTGCCTACGAATTCGACGCGAGGCCGCGCACGGTTTCCGCCGCCGATCATCGCGGCGGCCGCTTTCTGCGCGACGTCGCCGATCGCTACGCCACGCACTTCTATGCGCTCGACGGCAATCGCGCGATCATCGGCCGGCCGCACGACAAACCGGCGCGCGACGCGCTGGTGCTGCACCAGCAACAAAGCGAGGAGATAGAAAACGAAGCCTATCGCGCGGCCTGTTATGCGCAGCCGAACGTGTCCGACCGGCTATCGCTGCTCGTGCAGCCCATGGAATGCGTCTGGCTGTCGATCAATCTGTATCGCGACCGTGCGTATGGCGTGTTTCAGCCGGGCGAACTTGAACGCATCGAAAGCCTCGCGCACTTGTTCGCACACGCAGCGAAGGGCCATTACGCGCTGAATGGACAGCATCAGCAAGGTTCGGCCGCCGCGATGCTGGCGCGGGTCAGGCGTGCTTGCCCGGCACTCACGTCGCGCGAACTCGATGCGTTGCGCGGCACGCTCGAAGGCGCCAGTGCCGCTGAAATCGCGGTGCAAATGGGGGTCAAGCCTGCCAGTGTGATTACCTATCAGAAGCGCGCATACGCGCGGCTCGGGATTTCGAGCCAGAGGCAGTTGTTTGCGTTGTGCATGACGCCCGAACTGGCTTGATTCTGAAACGCAGCGCGGCCGGCGTGCACGTTTCACGTTAAGCCGGAGCGGCCTTCACTCTGTTTTGTCTCTTGAGCGCAGCCATCCCGCACCGTAGCCACCGATCACGTGCGCTTGCCCCGTGCCTCCGCCTGCGTCTCGCGATCCCAGCGCTTTAACCACGGCATGATGAAATCTGCGAAACCGTCGGCGGGCGGCGACAGCGCGCGCTCGGTCGAGCGATACACGCACACCTCGCGGATCGTTTCGGGATCGACAATGCGCTTCATCACCAGCCCGAAGGTGCGCGCCAACGGCGCGACGTAGGCGGGCGCGAGCGTGATGGCCAGCCCTTGTGAGGCGAGGCCGAACGCCGTGGTGACGTTGTCCACCACGTCTACGGGAATGATGCGGGCTTCCGCCGGCAGATTGGCCAGCATCTGCCCGACCGCGCGTTCGTGGTCGCGGCCGGTGGCGACGATCGGCACGTCGCGCAAGTGCTGCCACTGCACGCGGCGGCGCGCGTTCAACGGATGGGTCGGCGCGCACCACATTACCCACGGGCTCGCGAACGCCGGGTCGCAACGCACGCGCGTGCCGCTTGGCCGGTCAGGGCCGATCGCGAGATCCACGTCGCCGCTTTCCACGCGCTCTACCAACTGCTCGACCACGGTATCGCAAATGCGCACGACCACCTTCGGCTTGTCGCGCGCATATTCGGCGATGGCCGCGGGCAGCGCGGTCGCCGCCAGCACTAGCGGCGCGCCGATCCGCACGATGCCGGCGGCGCGGTTGCGGATATCGTCGGCGGATTGCGCGGCGGCACGCACGTGCCGCAACACCGATTCCGCCGACGCCAGAAAATCCTGCCCCGCGCTCGACAGATTCACTCGCCGCGTGGTCCGGTCGAAGAGGCGGAAGCCGAGTTCCGTTTCAAGGTCGGCGAGCAACTGGCTGACCGCCGACGAAGTCAGCCCGAGCCGGTCCGCCGCCGCGCCGATGCTATGCAGATCGACGATGGCGAGAAACGCTTCGAACTGACGGATGGTGACGCGTGTGAGTGGCATTGCGCGATTCTAAAGAAAAACTAACGAATCGTGAAAAATCGATTGATTGTGTAGCGTGCCGCATGCGCACAGACTTGTCCCAATCGACGCACCCGGCCAAACCCGCTTAGACTTCCGTCTCGCCAGTCTGAGTCAAGCCGGTTCACGCGGGCCGTTATCCGCCACACGCGCACCAAGCGCGCGCGATACCGAGCGCCACCCCGAGGCCGCGCAGCGGCCACATTCAAGGAATTACCATGTTCGACCACATTCCCGCTTATCCAGGCGACCCAATTCTGAGCCTGAACGAAGACTTCCAACTCGACCCGCGCTCGAACAAGGTCAATCTGAGTATCGGCATCTATTTCGACGACGCCGGCAAGCTGCCCGTCATGGACGCCGTGCGCCGCGCCGAAACCGCGCTGCTCGATTCGATCGGCCCGCGCTCGTATCTGCCGATGGCTGGCCTGCCGCTCTATCGCGACGCGGCGCAAGCGCTCGTATTCGGCGCGGACAGCGAGGCGCGCAAGGCGGGGCGCATCGCGACGCTGCAAACCATTGGCGGATCGGGCGCACTCAAGGTGGGCGCGGATTTCCTGAAGCGTTATTTCCCCGGCTCGCAGATATGGATCAGCGACCCGAGCTGGGAAAACCATCGCGTCGTGTTCGAAGGCGCGGGGCTGACGGTCAACACATATCCGTATTACGACGAACACACCGGCGGCTTGCGTTTTGCCGACATGATCGAAACGATCGACAGCTTGCCCGAACAGAGCGTCGTGCTGCTGCACGCGTGCTGCCATAACCCGACCGGCGTGGACCTGAGCCCGGCGCAATGGGCCGAACTGGTGCCGGTTTTGCAGCGCCGCAAGCTGATCGCGTTCGTCGATATGGCTTATCAGGGCTTCGGCGCCGGTCTTGAAGAGGACGCCGCTTGCGTGCGTCTGCTGGCCGACGCGGGCATTCCGTTGATCGCCGCGAATTCGTTCTCGAAGAATTTCTCGCTGTACGGCGAGCGCGTCGGTGCGTTGAGCGTGGTCTGCAAGAGCGCGGAAGAGGCCGGCCGCGTACTCGGTCAATTGATGTCGACGGTGCGCGCGAACTACAGCAATCCGCCGACGCACGGCGCGCGGCTCGTCGCCAACGTACTCGCGGATGCGTCGTTGCGCGCTTCGTGGGAAGCGGAACTCGCCACCATGCGCGAGCGGATTCTCGCCATGCGCGGCACGATTCACGCCGGACTCGCGGGCCGTGTGGATGAAGTGATGCGCGCACGCTACGTCGCGCAGCGCGGCATGTTCACCTATACGGGCTTGAGCGAAAGCCAGGTGGAGCGTCTGCGCAGCGAATACGCGGTGTATGTGCTGCGCTCCGGGCGCATGTGCGTGGCCGGTCTGAACGAGCGCAACGCGGAGTATGTGGCTGCGTCGATCGCCGCCGTGGTGTCGGGCGCGTGAGCGCGGTTTTTCAAGCAACAGAGCGATAACAACGGTCCACAAGGGAGACCCAAATGACCACTCTCGATATACCAGCGCCGAGCGCGCCGAAGGCCCACGCGATGCATCCTGACGAATGGCATGCGCGTGTGCAGCTTGCAGCGTGCTACCGGATCTTCGACATGCTCGGTTGGACCGAGATGATCTACAACCACATTACGCTGCGGGTTCCTGCCAGCGTGAGCGGCGGCGAGCGGCAGTTCCTGATCAATCCGTTCGGGCTGCACTACAGCGAAGTGACCGCGAGCAATCTCGTGAAGATCGATGCACAGGGACGCGTGCTCGATCACTCGCCGTATCCGGTGAATCCGGCCGGCTTCGTCGTGCATGCGGCGATTCATGAAGGCTTGCCCGACGCGCACTGCGTGATGCACACGCACACCACGGCGGGCGTCGCCGTGGCCTGTCTGGAGGACGGTCTGCAGCAGACCAACTTCTACAGCGCGCAATTGCACGACCGCATTGCCTATCACGACTTCGAAGGCATCACCGTGCACGCGGAAGAAGGTCCGCGCCTGCTCGAACATATCGGCAACCGGCAGGCGGTGATCTTGCGCAACCATGGGCTGCTTGCGTGGGGCCACACCTTGCCGCAAACTTTCGCGGTCCTGTGGACGCTCAACCGCGCCTGCGAAATCCAGATGGCGACGTTTGCGATGGGCCGCGCGCGGCCGGTGCCGGAAGACGTCGCGATTCGCTGCTCGCGCGACGCGCTGCAGTTCGATCCGCGTCACGGTGCGGGCCAGGATGTGTTCGACGCGCTGGTGCGGCGAGTGGACCGCATCGACGCCAGTTACAAGGATTGAAACAATGAAAGCAGCAATCTACGGTGCGGGTGCGATCGGCGGCTGGATGGGCGTGAAGCTCGCGCAGGCCGGCCATGACGTGAGCGTGGTGGCGCGCGGCGAGACGCTGAACGCGCTGCGCGAGCACGGCCTGCGTTTGATCGAAGGTGGCGCGACGCATGCCGTGAAAGTGAACGCGAGCGAGAATCCCGCGGATCTCGGCGTGCAGGATCTCGTCGTGGTCGCCGTCAAGGGTCCGGCAATGGCGTCGGTGGCCGCGCGGATCGCGCCGCTGCTAGGCGCGCAAACCATCGTCCTGACCGCGATGAACGGTGTGCCCTGGTGGTTCTGCGACGGACTCGGCGCGGACTTCGCCGGCAAGCGCCTCAAGTCGATCGATCCGGACGGCGCGATTGCCACCGCGATTCCGAGCGCGCAAACGGTGGGATGCGTGGTGCACGCCAGTTGCCTCGTCGAAGCACCGGGGGTCATCCGGCATCATCAGGGCAATGGGCTGATTATCGGCGAGGCGTCGGGACGGGCAAGCGAGCGCGGCGCGGCGCTCGCGGCCAAGCTCGCGGCGGCCGGCTTCAATGCCTCGGCGTCGGCGCAGATTCAGCGCGACGTCTGGTACAAGCTGTGGGGCAATATGACGATGAATCCGATCAGCGCCATCACCGGCGCAACCACCGACCGAATTCTCAGCGACGAGTTGGTGCGCAACTTCGTCACGAGCATCATGCTGGAAGCGAAGGAAATCGGTGCCCGCTTCGGCATTCCGATCGATCAGGACCCGGAGGACCGCCACGAAGTCACGCTGAAACTCGGCGCGATGAAAACCTCGATGCTGCAGGACGTGCAGGCGGGTAAAGCGGTCGAACTCGACGCGCTGGTGGCCGCGGTGCGCGAACTGGGCCAACTGACAGGCGTCGCTACGCCGTATACGGATGCGTTGCTCGGTCTCGCGCGTCTGCATGCGAGGACGCTGGGTTTGTATCCGAAGCAGTAACAGTCGTCTCAAAGGAGAACCGCCGCGCCTCGCATGGCGCGGCGGTTTTTTTACGCCTTATGCAGTCACCACAGTCGCCGCCGGCAACCGTGCCGCTTCGATCAGCGACAACGCGCGGCGCGGGTTGTCGAGTTCGGTCAGGCACAGCATCGCGAGGCGGGCCAGATATAGCGGCGCCTGAGCTTCGCCTTCGTTCGTGAGGGTCTTGCAGAGCGTCGTGTAGACGAGGTCGAGATCGCTATCGGTCATGATGGTTGTCTCCTTTTTATTAGATGTATTAGATCGTCAGCGCCGCGCGGATGGCGCGCTGCGTGGCCTCCGCGCTGCCGTCGCGCCAGCGGGCCAGTACATGGCCATCGGGACGAATCAGATAGACCGTGCCGGGCGTCGCGTCGAGCATGTCGTGAAGACGGCCGGTGTGATCGACCACGTTTGAGCTGGTGACGCTATGCGTGTCGTTCCTGACCAGCTTGACGGTTTTGAACGGGATATGTTGTCCGGCCAGCGTGTCTTGCAACTGCTGCCACGCTGCGTCTTGCGCGGAATCGTCGTTCGCGTTCGCACCGAAGCGCAATGCAGTGAAGCATGGCCCGAGCAGATCCGTCAGATGGATATCGTGAAAGACGCCTGCGTCCCTGCGTTTGAGTCGGCATTCCGGAAGCACAGTACCGGGCGCTGGGCCTTGCGCGAAAGCATCGCTCGCGTCGCCAGCGGCCTGGTTGAGCGGCGACTGCACATAGGCAATCGCATGCGTCTGCCGCGGATTGATCAACGGACGCACCGCCGCATGATGCTCCGCGAGACCGAGCACCGCCTGGCGCATCAGATCGAAGGCGAACGAGGGCGGCGCCATGAACTCCGTGCTCTTCATGCCGTAACTCAGGTTCTCGCGTGCCGCGAACACCCGCTCGTCGCTGTAGCTATCGAGCAGACGCGGCGACGCAGCTCCGTTCACCACGCAGCCCAGTTTCCAGCCGAGGTTGTCCGCGTCGTCGATACCGGAGTTGGCGCCGCGCACGCCGAAGATCGGCACGAGATGCGCGGCGTCGCCCGCGAACAGCACCGGGCCGTGCCGGTAGCGTTCGAGCGTCAATGCGTTGGCCTTGTAGACGGTGATCCAGATCGGCGACCATGCGCCGGTTTCGCCCATCGAATCGAGCACGCTCTGCACGCGTGGCATGACGTTCTCGGGCTGCACGGCGGCTTCCGGGTCTTCGTCGTCGCGAAGCTGGTAGTCGATGCGCCAGACGTTGTCGGGCTGCTTGTGCACCAGCACCGTCGAGCCGGGATTGGACGGCGGATCGAAATAGGCAAGGCGCTCGGTGGCGCGCGCGCTGTCCAGTTCGATATCCACGATCACGTAGCGGCCTTCGTAAGTGGTGCCGGTGAGCTTGAGACCGAGCGCCTCGCGAATCGTGCTGCGGCCGCCGTCGCAGGCGACGACCCAGTCGGCGTTCATCTGCCAGGCCGTGTCGCCGGTGCGCAGGGCGAGCGTCGCGCCGGCCGTGCCTTCCCGGTTCCCGCGATCGCCTTCAGCCGCGTGCTGTTCGATGCCGGTCACGCGCGTCTGCCAGCGGATCTCGATCAGATCGGCATGCCGTTCCACTTCGTCGAGCAGCAACTGTTCGATCTGATATTGCGCGATGTTGATCATGGGCGGCAGCGATTGCTCGTCGTCCTGATGCATGGCGAAGCGGAACACTTCGGCATCGCGGTAGAAGCTGCGGCCGCCCGTCCACGGCAAGCCTTTTTGCAGGAAGCCTTGCACGACGCCGAGTCGCTTGAAGATTTCCAGGCTGCGCCGCGAGATGCAGATCGCGCGGCTGCCGGTGCACACGCTGTCGTCGGCTTCGATCAGCACCGAGCGCACGTCCTGGCGAGCCAGCGCGAGCGCCAGCGTCATGCCGACCGGCCCGCCGCCAACAATCGCCACCGGCCGCCTGACAGGATCGCGTCCGTCGACGAGCGGTGGCGCCACGCCTTCATAGTGACGCGGTGAAAACGGATAGGGTTTGAAGGGGCGGCTCATGCGTGTCTCCTGGAGCTTCGATGCCGGGGATCGCCCGCCTGGGCTGGTCAGCTCTTCGAGGCGGTGCGTTTCGATAACGAAGTATGAAGGAGGGTGCGCGCGCGGCTGTCCTCATTTTGGGTACAGCCGTGCCGCCAGGTGGCTGTACCCACTGCGAAGCGCCTAGTCCGCTCCGCCCACATGCGAAGCGTGGCGCGCGTGCGGCAAGCTCGACGCGGCGAGGCATTCCTCGATCATTGCGCGGAAGGTGGGCGCCGCGTGCGAAGCGCCGGTCGCGCCCATTTCCGGGCCGCCTTCCGGCGCGCCGCCGACGCCGACCACCAGCGTCGCCCGCGGCCGCCATTCGCGCGTGCGCCGCAGCATGTTGCGCAGATACGGCGGCGACTCTGGCGCATCGAGCGAGACGATGCAGATGATCGGTGCGTCCTTGAAGCTCGGTTCGTCGGCGCGTGCGCTGCGATAGCCCGAGTGCGTCGCCATCATTGGCGCGAGGCCCTGGCGGCTGAGCAGTTGCACGGCGATTGCAGTGGTGACTTCGTCGAACGAACCGCGCCCGGGTACGCACAGCACGGAGGTTTTTTCCGCTTCACGGCGCAGCTGCGGGTGCGCAGCAATGTGGCTGTCGTGCCGCTCGGACAGATCGGCCGAGGCCGAAGCGAGCAGCGCGCTCGCGGTATCGGCGGGCTCGCTGCGCGCCATGCGGTCCGGCAAGCCGTCCGCGATTTCCAGGTTTTCGACGATGTCCACCAGCGCGTCGTTGATGCGCTGCAACTGGTCCGGCATCAGCACGCCGCGCATGGCATCGTTGCGGGCGAGCTTGAGGCCTTCGAGCGCGACCTTGTCGTAGTAGTCGATCAGCGACATCTCGCGCAACAGGCGCTCCGCCTGCACGATGGCCTCATGCGGATCGTCCGCGAGCAGCCGCTGATAGAAGTTCTGCGCGGGCGTGAGCGCGGGCTGATCGCCCAGCAGCACCGTGAGAAAGTTCAGCCGGTCGGCGTAGCGGCCCAGCGTGACCACGCACAACGTGAGCGGCGTCGACAGCACGAGGCCGATCGGCCCCCACAGCCAGCTCCAGAAAATCGCCGCCACCACTACCGCGAGCGGCGACAGGCCGGAGCGGTGGCCATACAGCAGCGGCTCGGCGATCTGCCCGGCCACCACGTCGACGACGATGAACAGGATCAGCGTATAAACCGCCATGGTCCATTGCGGCTGGATCGCGGCCGCGAGGAACACGGCGAGAATCGCGGCGATCCAGATGCCGATGTACGGCACGAAGCGCAGCAACGCGGCGATCACGCCGAACAGCAGCGCACCCGGCACGCCGATGATCGCGAGCCCGATGGCGATCACGCCACCCGCACTCAGGTTTACACCGAGTTGCGCGACGAAGTAGCGAGACAGCCGCACGGCAGCGTCATTGATCGCAGTGGTGGTGCGATGCAGATCGCGCGAGCCGAACAGGCTGATCAAACGGTCGCGCAAATCCTCGCGTTGCAGCAGGATAAAGATCGTCACGACCAGCACGATGAAGGTCGTTTCGATCGGCGCGATGGCCGGCGACAACGCGCGCTGCGCGAGCTGCATCGGCGTGGGCGCGGGTTCGTGCACTTCGACCGGCTGCGGCACGGCGGGCGCATTGCGCGCGGCGCGTCCGGTCGGACGGGGCGGGTTCGGCTTGGGCGGAGACACGCGTTGCAACGCGACGGCGGCGCGGCTCATCAGCGAATCGGCGCGGCCGACGGTTTTTTCCTGCACCGTCTCGATCTTCTGCTCGATCGCCTCCTGATACTGCGGCAGGTCGGCAGCGAGTTGCACGAGTTGCGCGGTGATCAGCGCACCGACGGCGAGCAAGCTGGCCAACGCGAACAACACCGCGATGAAGATGGACGGCAACTGCCCCATATGGAAACGCCGCAACATCTGTACGAGCGGAGCGAGCAGGAAACTGAGCAAGACCGACAGCGTGATCGGGATCAACACCGCGCGGCCGAAGTACAGGCCGCACACCACCACCACGCCGGTAATCACCGACGCAAGGCCGTGCAGACTCGGCGTGCCCGGCGGGTAAACGCGGTTCGGCCGCCCAGACGGCGGTAACGAGATTTTCATGAGCAGACTTTCCGATTGAGACGCGCTGTCGTTTTTATAAGGGCCGCTCGCAGACAGGGTGAAGGTGTCCGGGCACAGCGCATGAGCAATTCATATGCCCGGATTGTAGGCGCTTTGACACAGGGCGGCCTATTGCTCATCCCATGTGCAGGCGCAGCAAGCCCAACAATTGCGAGCTCGCGTACAGCAACAGGCCGATAAAACCGCCCACAATCGTCCCGTTGATGCGGATGTATTGCAGATCCTTACCAATGTTCAGTTCGATCTGCCGTGACATCTCATGCGAGTCCCAGTTCTTCACGGTATCGCTGATATGGCGCGTCAGGAAGCGCGCGAAGTCCGGCGCCATGGTGCGCGCGGCTTCTTCGAGGTGATCGTTGAGCGATTGGCGCAACGCAGGATCGTGCGCGAGTTCGCGGCCGACCCATTGGCCCATCGCCACCACGCGTGCGTGCAGGGCCGAGTCGCTGCTTTGCAGATCGCGCTTGAGCCACGCGCGCAATTCGCTCCACATGTCTTTCACATACGAACTGAGCGCGTCGCCTTCCACCAGATAGCGTTTGAGTTCCTCGCCTTTTTGCAGGAACGCGGGATCGGTTTTGAGTTTGACGATCAGCTTGTGCGCGGCGTCGTCGAACTTCTGACGCAGTTGATGCGTGGGATTTTCGCTGATCTGTTCGAGTATGCGATTCACCGCGTTGGCGATGGTTTCGGCGCCTTTGTCCCCCAGCCAGGTAGAAAATGTCGACGGCAAAATCTTCTCCATCTTCGGGTACTCGGCCTTCACCCATTCGACGATCCGCTCAGCAATGAACTCGCGCGCGTGCGGTTCGCGCAGCAGCGCGACGACCTGTTCGATGCCGGCGTCGAGCAGTTCCTGATGGCGGCCGTCCTTGGTGAGCGTGTCGAGAATCGAGCCCATCGATTGCGACAGATCCACCTTGGCCAGCACGTCGCGCAGCGCGTCCTTGATGAAGACCTGAATGCGTACGTCGTCGGTCAGTTCGAGAATGCCGCTGGTGAGCTTGACGACGTAGTCGCCCAAACGCGCTGTATTCTCCGGCTGCGTCAGCCACGCGGTGATGCTGCGCGCCGGGTCGTGCTTCTGGATCAGACCGACCAGCGACGGCACATCCAGGAACTTGTCCTGCACGAACACCGCGAGGTTGTCGGCGATCTTATGCTTGTTCCTCGGAATGATCGCGGTGTGCGCGGAGACGACCGGGATCGGCACGCGGCGAAACAGGGCGGCTACCGCGAACCAGTCGGCGAGCGCGCCCACCATCGCGGCCTCGGCGACCGCCTTGATGCCGTCCACCCAGATGCCGCGCGGCATGAACGCGGTCACGAGAAAAACGCAGGCGGCGGCGATCAACAGCAGGAGCGGGGTGCGCTTGGCCTTCTTCAGTTCGATTGCTTTGTTCATCGGCGGCAGGGCAACGGGTCCGGGTCGATTGAAATCCTGCGGCGCGCTCGGCGAGCACAGCCGGAAAACGCGAGTGTAGCGCCGCTCGCCGGCGTGTGGGCCAGGCCCGTGCTCGCCGTCGAGGACTAGCTTTGCCGCGCGGGCACGGTAACATCTGCGGTTAGACCGCGCTGCCTTGCCCGGCGAGCCAGCTTGCAATTGAACGGAATGAAACAGAAGGGAGGCACAGTGATCAGGTTTCTGCACACCGCGGACTGGCAGATCGGCACGCAATTCGGCCAGTTCGAGCCGGACGAGGCGGCGCATCTTGCCGAGGCGCGCTTCGAGACCGTACGCCGGATCGCCGGAGAAGCCGCCGCGCGCAATGTCGATGCGGTGCTCGTGGCCGGGGACGTCTTCGATCTGCAAACCGTCTCCGACACGGTGATCCGCCGTTTGTTCGGCGCGCTGCAAGCGTTCGCGGGGCCGTGGATCATGTTGCCGGGCAATCACGATGCCGCGCTCGTCGAGAGCGTGTGGACGCGCGCGCAGCGCCTGAACTGCATCGCGCCGAATGTGCGCGTGGTGCTCGAACCCGGTGTCGTGCTGCTGGACGACTGCCGGTGCGCGCTGCTGTGCGCGCCGCTCACGCAACGCATCACGTATGACGACACCACCGGTTTCTTCGACAGTGCGGAGACGCCGCCTGGCTATCACCGCGTCGGGCTCGCACACGGCAGCGTGAGCGGAATTTTGCAGGAAGGCATCGACTCGTCGAATCCTATCGCGCCGACGCGTGCCGGGAGCGCGCGTCTGGATTATCTGGCGCTCGGCGACTGGCATGGGCATCTGCGTGTCGATGAGCGCGTCTGGTACGCGGGCACGCACGAACAGGACCGCTTCCGCGCCAACGATCCGGGCTTCATGCTCGATGTCACGTTGAGCGAGCCGGGCGCCTCGCCGGTGGTCGAGCCGGTGCGGGTCGGTCAATATCAATGGCATCGGTGGGAGGAAACCATCGCCGTGCCGACCGATGTGGATTCGCTCAAGGCGCGCCTCGCCACGCTAGGCAGCCACGATGTGTTGCGCGTGACGGTCGGCGGCACGGCAGCGCTCGCCGACGCCGAAGCGCTTCACGTCGCGGTGGAAGAAGCCCGCGCGCGCGTGCGAGCCTTGCGCGTCGACCTGAGCGGCCTGCAAGTGCTGCCCACCGACGACGATCTCGCCGAACTCGGCGCGCAAAGCGGCTACCTCGCGAAAGTGGTGGCGCGTCTGCGTGGCTTGCAGGAAGACCCGCAGTCCGACCCGCAAGAGATCAAGCGCGCGGCCGAGGCATTGCTGCTTCTGGCGCGTTTTCAACGTGAATTGCCGCGCGAAGCGAGGTCCGCATGAAGCTGCAAAGCATTGCGATTCAGGAGTTCAAGCAGTTCACCGGCAAGCTCGTCATCGACGATCTGCAGCCCGGTCTTAATCTTTTCGTCGGTCCGAACGAGGCCGGTAAGAGCACGATTGCCGAAGCCGTACGCGCCGTGTTTCTGGAGCGCTACAAGGCCTCGCATCTGAAAGACCTGTTGCCGTGGGGCAAGGCGAGCGGGCAGCCGTCGGTCGAAGTGAGCTTCGAACTGGACGGCATGGCGTGCCGCTTGTCGAAGCAGTTCGTCACGCGGCAGCGCTGTGAGCTGAGGATCGGCCAGAGCGCGTTTGGTGAAGATGAAGCCGAAGACAAGCTCGCAGCCTTGCTCGGCTTTTCACGTCCCGCGCGTGGGCCGTTGAAGGCGGAGAACGCGGGCGTACCTGGTTTGTTGTGGGTGCAGCAAGGCGGCACGCAGGAGATGCGCGATTCCACCGGCCACGCGGCGCAGTATCTGCGCGATGCGCTGTCGCAGCTCTCGGGCGGCCGCGAATCGGCGGGTGAGGATGCGTTGATCGCCGCCGTGCAGCGCGAACTTCGGCAACTGCTGACCGCGCGCACGCAGAAGTCGACCGGACCGCTCGCCGAGGCCGAACAGACCCTCACGCGCCTGATCGAGGAGCGCGCCGATCTTGAACAGCAGCGTCAACAGTTCGAGGCGAACATTGCCAGTCTCGCCACGCAGCAGCAAACCTTCGACGATACGCAGCGCAAACGCCCGTGGGAAATTCACGAGCAGAAAGCCGTGCAGGCGCAATTGCGCGCCGACGCCGTCGTGCAACTCGAAGGCAGCCTCAAAGGACTTGAGCAGTCGCTGAAAGCGAGCGAAGCCGAACTGGCTTTGCCGCTGCAGCAGGAGCAGAACGCGCTCGACCTGGAAGCGGCCGTCGCGCGCGAGCGCCTGCAACTCGACGCGCTGCGTGCGAGCGTCGCGGCGGTCCAGGCCGAACACGCGGATGCCGCGGCCAGCGTGACGCAATTCGAGCAGGCTTTCGCCGATGCCAACCGCGCACTCGAACTGGCCAATGCGGCCGTGACGGCAGCCGATCTGCGCAGCCAGATCGGACTATTTCGCGCGGAAAGCGAGCGGCTCGAAGCGTCGATTGCCGCCGCCAGCAAGGCTAACGAAGCCGTGCTCGAAGCCGCGCGCGAAGCGGCCACGCTCGAAATCGACGAGGCTAAGCTCAAGCGGCTCGCCGCGCTCGGCAGTGAGCTGAGTGTGTTGCGTGCTCGCACTGAAGCAGCGATGACCCGCATCGAATATCGCCTGAACGGCGCGATTACCGTCGACGAAAAACCGGTGAGCGGCGAAGGCGTCCTGCGTGTGGACGAGGAGAAACGGATCGGCCTCGGCGCGCTCGGTGAATTGCGGGTGATTCCGGGTGTCTCGGATCTGCCGGCGCGTTTGTCCGAACTCGCGTCGCTCGAAGCCCAGCATGCGCAATTGTTGCAGGCGCTCGGCGTCGCGTCGCTCGGCGAGGGCGAAGCGCGGCACGAGCGTTGGAAGGCGGCGCTCGCGCAGCAGAAAAGCCAGGCAAAGATTCTCGACGTGCACGCACCGCAGGGCATCGACGCGCTGCGCGCAGCGTCGGCGACGGCTGCGGCGCGCATGCAGGCCGCCAACGAGCGGCTCGCGGGTTTGCCCGACGTTTCCGCTGCGCCGCCGCTCGACGAAGCGCGCCGCAACGCGGAGATCGCGCGCGACGCGTTGGAAGCCGCACGAAAAGTGCTAACGCAGGCGGCCGACAAAAAATCGACCGGCATGGCGAACGCGGAATCGCTCGCTGATCAATTGCAGCGCAAGCAGGCGCAACTGGACGACGAAGCGTTCCGTCGCAACCGCGCGCAGTGGCAGGCGAAGATCGTCGAACAACGCGTGCAGGTCGAGGCCTTGCGCAAGCAGCGCGAAGGGCGCGAGCGCGAACTGGAAGCAGCACGTCTCGACGACCCGGAGGCTGAGGCGAAGCGCTATCGCGCGTCGGCGGAACTCGCGCGCGGCGAGCAGAACGAGCGGCAGGTGAAGATCGCGGCGTTGCGTGGTCAACTGGAGACGGCCGGCGCCTCGGGTCTCGGCGAGCGTCTGGCGGCGGTGCAGGCCAAGGTCGAACAGGCCACGCGGCGCAAGGACGAACTCAGCTTGCGCGCGAGCGCGTTGAGTTTGCTCGACGAGGTGCTGGTCGACGAACGCGACGCCGCGGTCGCGCAACTGCGCGCGCCATTGACCGAGCGCCTCGGGCATTATCTGAAGCGGATTTTCCCGCAATCCACGATCGCGCTCGGTGACGATCTGAGTCCCGCGACGTTGGACCGCTTTGGCCGCGCGGACACGCTCGAGGCGCTGAGCTTCGGCACACGCGAACAACTCGGCATTCTGACGCGGCTCGCTTACGCGGATCTGTTGAAGGCATCAGGCCGGCCGACCTTGCTCATGCTCGACGACGCGGCGGTGCATACCGACGCCGCGAGGCGCGATGCGATCAAGCGCGCGCTGATCGACGCGGCCACGCGCCATCAGATTCTGGTGTTCACGTGCCACCCGGAGTTGTGGGACGACCTGGGCGTCAGGCAGCGGGCGATCGAGGATTTGAAGGTGGCGGCCTAAGCAGAGGGCCAGGCAAGCCCGGCGCCAGGGGCGAACGAGTCAGGCCGCATGAATCTCCGCATGCGGCCGATGAAAGAACGCAATTCCTCACGAATTTGCAGAAAGTTCGCAACTCCGCGGGTCGGCATTCCCCCGACACTGCTGATTCGAGTCTTCGCTGCGGTCTGATCCTTTCGCCGACAGTATTTCAATCTGCGTGTGCCGAATGTTTCTGCATGTCCGCGTGACGACCATTTGAACAGTCGCACATGTCACGGGGATGCTTAATGGCACAGGATACGTTCATCAAGATTAACGGCTGCGACGGCGAATCGCAGGATGCCTCGCATCTGAACGAAATCGACGTAATCGGTTGGCGTTGGAAGATTTCACAGGACTCGACCATGATGGCGGGCTCCGGCGGCGGCGCGGGCAAGGCTAGCGTTTCCGATCTGGAATTCACGCACAAGCTGGACCGAGCCAGTCCGAACCTGGCCAAATATTGCTTCACCGGCAAGCATGTGGACCAGGTGAAGCTGACTGTGCGAAAGGCCGGGGGCATGCCGTTCGAATACCTGAAGATCACGATGTACGACGTGATCATTACCCAGGTGGAACCGATCGGCGGCGGCGACGAGTGCCATGAAGATGTTCACCTGTCTTTCTCGACGATGAAGCATGAGTACTTCGTGCAAAACGCGCTGGGAGGGAGCGGCGGTGCGGTGACTGCCACTCTGTATATCAAGAACAACACGACGAATTGACCGGGCGGGGGACAGAGGATATGCCGGTTAAATGTACTTTTGTTCTCAATGGGCAGAGGGACTCGGTTTTCTCGTGCGAAGGGACCGCGTCCGTTGCCGCCTTCTCGGGAATGGATCATGGCAGAGATAACCCAGACGACACCGCGGTGGAAAACGTTGGACCGATTCCGAAAGGGACCTACTACCTTGTCGATCGCCAGTCAGGTGGCTTGATGGGCTTTCTGTACGAATGGTGCTACGCGACCGGCTCCGTCTCTACCGACCGTCGAAAGTGGTTCACGCTCTGGAATCCGGCAACGGGAGACACGACCAATATCAATGGCATCAAGCGCGGTCACTTCCGACTGCATCCAATGGGCTACTTGGGGTTGAGTCATGGATGTATCACCGTCGAGAACTCTCAGGAATTCGATCGACTTCAGAAATTCATTCGTTCGAGGGGCCCGACTGTGCCGGTGCCGGGCATAGCTTTACGCGCTTACGGAACGGTTGACGTGAAATGAAAAAACGATTCGCAATCCGTCTTTCGATTTACACTGTTTTGACGTTGATATCGGTGATCGCTGGTTGGTACATAACGCATCTCCTGGACATACTTCCGGTCGAAATGCCCAGCAGTGTGGAAGCATTTATCCTATTCTGGCTACGCTGCACAAACACGGAATATCTGGATAATCCTGATGATATGGAAGTGCTTGCGTGGCTGCTTTACTGGCTAATTTCTACGTTATTGATTGCTTTAGCTCTGGCGAAATTCAAAGGGTGGCTGTCGCGCTATCTCATTGCAAGAAAGAGTGGCGAGAAGACTCCCAAGATGCCTTTTTCCGTGACTCTCATTGCATCTTTACTTGCGCTTCTCGCCATTAGCGATCTTGGATGGTACCTGTCGAGTCCGTACACGACATACCCGTTGCATATACCGCCATCTGTCAGTGCAATAGTCAGACTCTGGTTGTCAGTCACGGGCGAGGGCAGTAAGGCAGATAACGAGGGCGATGTATTGTGGTATGTCATGAACCTTTATTGGTCAGTGGCTATGCTGCTGATCGGCGCACCTGTGCTTGTATGCTGCCTCGCGATGCGCCGGTTCATCCACAGGAAAACATCATAACCACCGCCTGTCCAGTCACTCATACCACCGCGGCGTATAAACCCACTCCCCACCTCCGGCCGCATCACCAAACCGCCGCGTCATGGACGATCCCACGATCACCATCGTGCGCATATCCACATCGGACGACCGCAGTTCACCTAGCGTAAGCGTGCGCAGCGTGCCGCCAGGCCGGCCGATATCGCGGCCCAGCACCACCTGAGTCTGCGCCGCGCGATATTCCCGCACGATATCCAGCGCCTTATCCAACTGCCACGGCCGTGCACGCGAAATCGGGTTATAGAACGCCATCACCAGATCCGCTTCGGCGGCATGCCGCAAACGCTTTTCGATGATCGCCCAGGGCTTCAGATTGTCGGAAAGCGACAGCATGCAGAAGTCGTGGCCCAACGGCGCACCCGCCTGCGCCGCCGTCGCCATCGCCGCCGACACACCCGGCACGATCGTCAGTTCGACCGCAGCCCAGTCCGCGTTATCCGACGCTTCCAACGCCTCGAGCACCGCCGCCGCCATCGCGAACACCCCCGGATCGCCCGACGACACCATCGCCACGGAATGTCCCTCGCTCGCCAGTTCGAACGCATGCCGCGCGCGTTGCATTTCCTCGCGATTGTCGGTGCCGTGCACGCGCTGGTCGGCGCGCAATGGGCCGGCCATTTTCACGTAGGTGTCGTAGCCGAGAATATCGGTGGCTTTGTCGAGCGCCGCGCGTGCGGCCGGCACCATCAGATCGGCGCTGCCAGGGCCGAGGCCGATCACAGTCAGTCGGCCACGCGCGCGGCCGATCGTGTCGGGATCGATGGCGAGTGGCGCCAACGCGAGCGCGACGCCTGCGGACGCGTCGTTGTGCAGCGTCTCGTAGGGGATGCGCAGCGCGGCGTGCAGCAGATTGGCCGGCGGCTCGCCATCTTCCGGTCCTGCTAATGCAAAACGCAGCGGCACCTTCAGGTTCGCCGCGGCCTCGGCGAGCGCCGGGTCGGCCATGCGTTCGGACGAGGCCAGCAATGCCGCGAGCGACAGCGGCGCGAGCCCGTGCGCATCCAAGGCGTCGCGTACGCGCGCCACGATTTCGCCATCCACGGCCGTCACTGCGGCAACCACGCTGCGTGGATGAATCACCAGTTCATCGTCGCGCCCATCCCATGCCCGCGGCGTGACGCGGATCGCGAGCCGTGCCGAGTCGGAGCGGGGCAGCTGCGCGTCATCGAGCCACGGCGCTTCGCCTTCGATGCGCGTGCTCTCGCCGGCCAGCAGGTCCGACACGAAGCGCTTGCCCTGACCGATATCGGCGAGCGTGTAGCCCTCGGGCGGATTCAGCACGCAGGTGCCGAAACGCAATTCGCCGCTCGTCGTGATGGCCGGCGGCACGGCCAGCAGTGCGGCAATCTCGCGCGCCATCAGGTTGACGCCGGCAAGGCCGCCGAGCAGCGGCACGACCGCGCTGCCGTCCTCGGCGACAGCCAGCATCGGCGGCTCGACGCCCTTGTTCGACAACGACGGAGCCAGACAGCGAATCACGATGCCCGCCGCACACAACGCGACGATCGGCGTTCCGCGTGCATACAGTTCCCGCAGATGCGCGCCGAGTTCGCTGTACGACACGTCCGCCTCGACGCGTCCCCGTAACGCATGCACCTGGCTGCCCGCGTACAGCGCCTGAACGCGCCGCGCCGTCGCCAAGGCGCCCGCGCCGAGAATCACGATCGCGGGTGCGCTCATCCTTGCCATTTTTCCCCCGGCACCACCAGCAGCGAAAAATACGGCGACGCCATCGGATCGACTTCGGCGAGCGGCACGATGCGCTGGTTGCCCATCGTCGCGCGTTCGACGTAGAGCGCGCGGTCCGCGAGACCGAGTTCGCCGAGCACGCGCCGCACCTTGTCGAAGTTGCGGCCGAGTTTCATCACGACGGCGGCGTCGGCATCGGCCAGACGCCGGCGCAATTCGTCTTCGGGCAACACGCCCGAGAGCACCGAGAGGCTCTGATTGCGATACACCAGCGGCGCGCCGAGTACGGCCGCGCCGCCGAGCATCGAGCACACGCCCGGCACCACTTCGCTTTCGTAGCGCGCCGCGAGCCGGTCGTGCAGATACATGTACGAGCCGTAGAAGAACGGATCGCCTTCGCAGATCACGGCGACGTCGCGGCCCGCATCGAGATGCGCGGCGACCACTTGCGCGGCGGTGTCGTAGAAGTCGGCGATGATCGCTTCATACGAAAGCGGCGGTTCGAGCGCCTCTGTGGTCACGGGATACACGAGCGGCAGATGCTGCTGGGTATCGTGCAAATGCGCTTCGATGATGCTGAACGCGTTGCCCTTCTTGCCCTTGGCGACAAAGTACGCGACCACCGGCGACGCCTTTAGCAAACGCAGCGCCTTCAGCGTGATGAGTTCCGGGTCGCCGGGGCCGACGCCGAGTCCGAACAAACGTCCTTGCGCCGTCATTTATTCGACCTCCGTGGCCAGCGCGTTCACGGCGGCCGCCGCCATCGCGCTGCCGCCGCGCCGGCCGCGCACCACTACGTAAGGCACGCCGCGGCTATCGTCCGCAAGCATGGCTTTCGATTCGGCCGCGCCGACAAAACCCACGGGAAAGCCGAGAATCAACGCAGGCTTTGGAGCACCGGAGTCAAGCATATCGAGGAGATGAAAAAGGGCGGTCGGCGCATTGCCGATCACGACGACGCTGCCCGCCAGATGCGGCCGCCACAATTCGAGCGCCGCCGCCGAGCGGGTATTGCCGAGTTCGCGGGCGAGCGACGGCACGTCCGGATGCGTAAGCGTGCAGATGACCTCGTTGTTGGCCGGCAGCCGCGCGCGCGTGATGCCTTGCGCGACCATGCCGGCATCGCACAGGATCGGCGCGCCTTGCGCGAGCGCCGCGCGGCCCGCCGTGCCCGCGCCCGCGGAAAATTGCAGATCGTCGATCACATCGACCATGCCGCACGCGTGGATCACGCGCACCGCGAGCTTTTCGAGGTCGGCGGGAATGCGCGACAGGTCGGCCTCCGCGCGGATCGTTGCGAAGGATTGGCGATAGATCTCCTGACCGTCGCGAATGTAATCAAGCATCGGTGTCACTCCGGACCAGGCGTTCGAGCATATCGGCGGCCTGGTCGATCGTCAGTTGGCGCGCGACGCACTGGCCGAAGCCCGGCCGGCCGTCGCGTCGATAAAAGTCATAGAGGCCGGGCGCCGCGGCGAGCAGCGTGTACGGCGCGCAATGCGCGGCGGCGCACGAGCGCGCGCAGCCGCTCAGATGCACGTCGACGCCGGCAGGCAGGCGAGCCGCGAGGCGCAACGCGTCGGTCTTGGTGTCGGCGAGGCCTCTCGCGCAGCCGCTCGATCCGGCGCATGCGACCAGGTGCGTGATCGCTTGTGCGGGTTCGCAGGCGAGACCGAGGGCGTTCAGGCCGGACAACACGACCGGGACGGCGTGCGTGGCGATGTCGGGTAGCAGCACGCTTTGCCAGGGGGTCAGGTGAAGCGTGGCGTTGCCGTGCTGTTGAGACAGCGTGGCGAGGGCATGCAGCGTGTCGGCGTCGAGGCGTCCCAGCGGCGGTTGCCCGCCGACGTGCCAGGTTCCGGGCACGCGTTGGGCGTGGGCGCCGAGACGGAGATTGGCGTCGGCTGGTATGACGCGATGCCAGTTGGCGAGCTTCGCGTTTTGGGTCAGCGGGAAGTCGAGGTATCGCTGAGCGTGATGCAGTATCGCTTCGGCGGAATGCGCGGTTAGCAGGTGGCGCATGCGGGTGGCGTCTGCGGCAGCGAGGTCGAGGAATGTGAGGAGCAGCGCGCGTACTAGTGCCGGCACTTGTGACGGCAGGATCGCGGCTAGTGCGCCTGTGTCGTTCACGCGCGGTTTCTCAGACGCCGTGCTTTGGCTTTGCGTAAATGCGCCGGCATGGGCGCTCATAGGCGGACAACCCGCCAACCCGAACACGAACCGCACGCCGTCCGCCTCTTGCGATGCCGCCAGCCACACATCGTGCGGATGATCCACTCGCGCAAGCCGCTCGCCGCCGTCCAGCAGCAGCGCGAATTTCGGCGAAAGCGCCGCGAATCGCGTTTCGCTTTGCAGCATCGTGAGTAGTTCGGCGCACAGCGGGCGCGTGTCGAATAGCGCGGATGGATCGCGCCCGGCTGCGGGGCTGATCATGACGTTGCGGACGTCGTCGGCTGCGGCGGGGGCCACTATTGCATCTACAGCGCTGGCAACCCCGGCATTCACAGCGTTCTCCGCAGCCGTTGTGTTCCCGTGGCTTGCCACGCCATTGACCGGCATCGGCCCAAGACCCGCATCGATCAACGCCGCAATCAACGCCGCCTCTTCACCACGCTTAACGCCACGCACCTGCACATTCGCGCGATTGGTCAACTCGATTACCCCGGCCGCGTGCCGCGTGCTAGCGTCAGCGATCGCCCGCGCCTGCGCCGCGCTCAATTCGCCGCCGGGCAGTTTGATCCGGCAAATCCCGCCGTCGCGCGCGGCGACGATGCGCAGCAGCCCCGGACACGCCGAAGGCCGCGGCGTGGCAGCCGCGTCGGATAAAACGGAGGAAGGCGAAGCTTGCTTCAAGACGGACACCGGGTTGAGCGTCGCGCGACGGCCCGAGCATGCCGTGAGGCGGGCATGGCTGCGGCATCGGTACACCCCGCCCGATGTTGGCTGGCACGAACAGTCTTGCCGGCAGGTCTCCTGGCTGGCAGGTCATGGTCCGCCGCGGCCTTCCCGGTTGAACCAGTGGCGTGGAGCGCAGGCGGACTCGCTGCATACAGTTGCGGGGGCAGCCACAGCGACACTGTGTTCCCTCTTCGGCCCCGAAGGGCACCGGCGGCTGTATTATGCCTTTTTTCGAACAGCACAACGAGGCTGGACGCTTTGACCGGCGTGGCACAGCGCATTATTTGAAGGCACAGAATGAGGATGGATGCATGCCCGCGTGGCTGACGGTGGTGGGCATAGGCGACGACGGCTTTGCCGGTCTGGGGAGGCCCGCGCGGCGCGCTTTGCTGGAAGCGTCGGTGGTGTACGGCGGCGAACGTCATCTGGCGATGCTGCCCGCGCGTCTCGCCGCGCGCCGTGCCGCCTGGCCGCGTCCGTTCGATCTCGCGCCCTTGCTGGCCGAGCGCGGCGCCGCCGTGTGCGTGCTGGCGAGCGGCGACCCGATGCTGTTCGGCGTCGGCGCTACGCTCGCGCGGCAATTGCCGGCGGGCGAACTGCGGGTGCTGCCCGCGCCGTCGTCGCTGTCGCTGGCGGCCGCACGGCTCGGCTGGCCGTTGCAGGATGTCGCGACGGTGTCGCTGGTGGGCCGGCCGTTGCCCGCGCTGAACGCGCATCTGCACGACGGCGCGCGCGTGTTCGTACTGAGCGCGGACGGGCGCACGCCCGCAGCGCTTGCCGAGCTGCTGAACGCGCGCGGTTTCGGGGCGACCCGCATGAGTGTGCTGGAGCACCTGGGCGGCGAACTCGAGCGGCGCATCGACGGCCGCGCCGATCAGTGGTCCGTGGGCGATGTAGCCGCGCTCAACCTGATCGCGCTCGATTGCCGCGCGACCGAAGGCGCGCCGCGTCTGCCGCTGACTTGCGGTTTGCCCGACGATGCGTTTCGTCACGACGGCCAGTTGACCAAGCGCGACGTGCGCGCGATCACGCTCGCGCGCCTTGCGCCAACGCCCGGCGAATTGCTGTGGGATGTGGGCGCGGGCAGCGGCTCGATCGGCATCGAATGGATGCGCGCGCATGCCAGTTGTCGCGCGATTGCGATTGAAGGGCATGCGGAGCGGCAACGCTTTATTGAACACAATCGCGATGCGTTGGGCGTGCCGGGGCTGCAACTCGTGGCGGGGCGCGCGCCTGAAGCGCTGCAGGGGTTGCCGGTGCCGGATGCTGTGTTCATCGGCGGCGGGGTGACTGTGCCGGGCGTGCTGGAGGCCTGCTGGGCTGGTCTGCGCGAGGGCGGGCGGCTGGTTGCCAATGCTGTGACGTTGCAAGGCGAGGCGGTGTTGGCGGCATGGCGCGAGCGGCATGGCGGGACGTTGACACGGATCGCGTTGGCGGACGCGCAACCGCTTGGCGGTTTCGATACGTGGCGGCAAGCGTTGCCGATCACGCTGCTGGAGGTGACGAAGCAGGCCGGTGGCGGAGAGCGAGCGTGAACGGGACCCATGCCATGATTGACATTGCGAGCGCTGCGAGTTCCTGATGCGCGAAGAAACCCCTGAACATCCCGCGCCGCTGCGTAGCGGCTACACGACCGGCAGTTGCGCCACCGCGACGTCGCTGGCGGCGGCGCGTCTGTTGCTCGCGGGTGTCGTCAGTGAAGTGGCGGAGATCCTGTTGCCGAAAGGCCAGCATGTGCCGATGCCGCTGGTGTTCTGCCGCCTGATCGGGAATGGCGATGAAGGCGCGGAAGCCGGCACGGTCAAGGACGCCGGCGACGACCCCGACGTCACGCACGGCGCGGTCGTCTTCGCCCGCGTGCGGCTTGTTGCCGAACCGGGCGTGATATTTCGCGCGGGGCCGGGCGTCGGCACGGTCACGCGCGCGGGGCTGACGCTGCCGGTCGGCGAACCTGCGATCAACCCGGTGCCGCGCAGAATGATGACCGAGCATCTGGCCGAACTCGCGGCGGAGCACGCGTACGGCGGCGGCTTCGAAGTGACGATCGGCGTGGAAGGCGGTGAAGCGCTCGCGCTGAAAACCATGAACCCACGTCTCGGCATTCTCGGCGGCCTGTCGATCCTCGGCACCACCGGCATCGTGCGGCCGTTTTCGTGCTCGGCGTATATCGCGTCGATACATCAGGGCATCGACGTCGCGCGCGCGAACGGCTACACGCATCTCGCCGCCTGCACCGGTAACGCAAGCGAGGACGCCATGCGCGCGCACTACGGCCTGCCGGATATTGCGCTGATCGAAATGGGCGACTTCGTCGGCGCGGTGCTCAAGCATATGAAACGCGCGCCGGTCGAGCGCCTGAGCGTGTGCGGCGGTTTCGGCAAGCTCAGCAAGCTGGCGGCCGGTCATCTCGACCTGCATAGCCGCAATTCGAGCATCGACCTCGAACGGCTCGCGCAATGGGCCGCCGAACAGGGCGCCGACGACGCGCTTCAAGCGTCGATCCGCGCGGCCAACACGAGTCAGCAGGCGGTCGCGTTGGCTCACGCGCAGCAGGTGCCGCTCGGCGATATCGTCTGCCGGCATGCACTGGCAGTGGCGCGCGAGATCGTACCGCCGCAGGTCAACGTCGAAATGTTCGCGATCGACCGGCGGGGCTTGCTGATCGGAGCCGCGCAATGAAAATGAAGCGGATTCTGCTGCTTGGCGGCACCGGCGACGCGCTGCGGATCGCGAGGCAACTCGGCCCTGAGCACGTGTATAGTCTCGCCGGCCTCGGCAAGGTGCCGGACGATCTGGCGTGTACGGTGCGCGTCGGCGGCTTCGGCGGCAGTGAAGGTATGGCGCGCTACATCGTCGATGAAGGTATCGATCTCGTGATCGACGCGACGCACCCTTATGCCGCGCAAATCAGCGCGAACGCGGCGCAGGCGAGCCGCGCCGCACGCGTGCCGTATTGGGCACTGCATCGCCCGGCGTGGCAGCCGCAAGCCGGCGACGATTGGCGTATGGTCGGCGACTGGGACGAACTCACCGATGCGCTGGCGCCGTTCAGAAAGCCGCTCTTCACACTAGGCCGCGAACCGCTTGCGCATCTCTACGAGATCCCACCGCATCAGTTCTGGGTCGTACGTTGTCTTGAAGCGCACGAAGATACGGCACGTGCGCGGATACTCGCGGCGCGCGGTCCATTCACGCTCGAAGGTGAGCGTGCGCTATTCGCGCTGCAAGCCTTCGACGTGCTAGTCAGCAAAAATAGCGGCGGCCAGGCGACTGAAGCGAAGCTCGAAGTCGCGCGTGAACGCGGTTTGCCGGTCGTGATGCTGCGCCGTCCTGAGTTGCCGGCTGCAGAGAGGGAATTCGAGAACGTGGCCGACCTGCTCGACGCGCTGCAAGTCGCCGATTGAGCCTGCGCCCGAACGAATCACGCATGCATGCCATGCCGCCTCAACGAATCATGGAGTAGTGAATGACGGTGTTTTTTATCGGCGCGGGTCCGGGCGACCCCGAACTGATCACGGTGAAAGGGCAGCGCCTCGTGCGCAGTTGTCCGGTGATCCTGTACGCGGGTTCGCTCGTGCCGGCTGCCGTGCTCGAAGGTCACGCGGCGCAGCAGGTCGTCAATACCGCCGAACTCGATCTCGATCAGATCATCGCGTTGCTTGCGGCCGCGCACGACCAAGGTCTGGACGTGGCGCGCGTGCATTCCGGCGATCCATCGTTGTACGGCGCGATCGGTGAGCAGATCCGCAGACTGCGCGAACTGAAGATTCCCTATGAGATCGTGCCGGGCGTCACCGCCACGGCGGCGTGCGCGGCGGCGCTGGGTTGCGAACTCACATTGCCGGATATTTCGCAGACGCTGATTCTCACGCGATTCGCGAGCAAAACCAGCATGCCCGAAGGCGAACAGCTCGCCGACCTCGCCCGGCATCGCGCGACGATGGCGATTCACCTTGGTGTGCGGCACCTTGCGCGCATCGTCGATGAATTACGGCCGCATTATGGCGGTGCGTGTCCGATCGCGGTGATCTATCGCGCGAGTTGGCCCGACGAGGAGAAGATCACCGGCACGCTCGACGATATTGTCAGTAAGGTTGAATCGACATCCATCGAGCGGACCGCGTTGATTCTGGTCGGACAGGTGCTGGCCGCGGAAGGCTTCGCGGACTCGACGCTGTATGCGAAAGACTGAACGGCCTGTATGAAAAAGCTCATCCGCGCACCCAGACACAGTGCGCGGATGAGCGATCCGCAACAGATCAATCCCAGATCAACATCAGGCCAACGGCCGCTCCTCTCACGCCGTCACTTCATCCGGCTGCTTCGCCGCCAGCTTCGCACGCAATGCCTTGGCGGCCCGAACCATGTTGGTCAGCGCCGCTTCGGTTTCCGGCCAGCCGCGCGTCTTCAGCCCGCAATCCGGATTGACCCACAAGCGCTCAGCGGGAATCACTTCGCACGCGCGTTCCAGCAGACGTTGCATGGCTTGCGCATCCGGCACGCGCGGAGAGTGGATATCGTAAACGCCCGGGCCGATTTCGTTCGGATACGCGAAAGCACCGAAGCCGTCGAGCAGTTCCATCGCCGAGCGCGAGGTCTCGATGGTGATCACGTCGGCATCCATCGCGGCGATCGACGGCAGAATGTCGTTGAACTCCGAATAGCACATATGCGTATGAATCTGCGTTTGATCCGCGACGCCCGCTGCTGAAATGCGGAACACGCGCGTGGCCCATTCCAGATACGCGGCCCAATCGCCGCGACGCAACGGCAACCCTTCGCGGAAAGCCGGTTCGTCGATCTGGATGATACGGATGCCGGCCTTTTCCAGATCCACCACCTCGTCACGGATCGCGAGTGCGAGTTGCAGCGCGGTCGTCGAGCGCGGCTGGTCGTCACGCACGAACGACCATTGCAGCATCGTCACCGGACCGGTCAGCATGCCTTTCATCAGGCGCTGCGTGAGCGATTGCGCGTAGCGTGTGGTTTCGACCGTCATCGGTTCGGGACGATACACGTCGCCGTAAATGATCGGCGGTTTCACGCAGCGCGAGCCGTAGCTTTGCACCCAGCCGTTTTCCGTGAATGCATAGCCCCACAATTGTTCGCCGAAATATTCGACCATGTCGTTGCGTTCGGCTTCGCCGTGCACCAGTACGTCGAGGCCCAGCTCTTCCTGTTTGCGTACGGCGATCTCGATCTCGGCGCGCATGCGCTGCAGGTAGTCGAGCGCGCGCAGTTCGCCGCGCTTGTAGGCGGCGCGCGCCTGTCGAATCGCGGGCGTTTGCGGGAACGAGCCGATCGTGGTGGTCGGCAGCAGCGGCAGGCCGAGCGCTTCGCGTTGCAGGCGATTGCGTTCGGCGAACGGGCTTTGTCGGTCGGCCATCGCACTGCTCACCGCGGCCACGCGTTTTTGCACGAGCGCGTTGACCACTGTGCTGGAATGGCGGCGCGCGTCGAGCGCGCGGTCGGCGGCGGCGAGTGTTGCCTCGGCTGCCGCAGGGTCGCGCAAGGCGAGGGCGAGGGTCGCGACTTCGCCGAGTTTTTCGGTGGCGAAGGCGAGCCAGGATTTCAGATCGGCGTCGAGTTTTTGCTCCGCATCGAGCGAGACCGGCACGTGCAGCAACGAGCACGACGACGAAACCCACAAGCGTTCGCCGAATTCCGCATGAAGGGCCTGCAGCGATTCGAAAATCTCGCCAAGATCCGCGCGCCAGATATTGCGTCCATCGATCACGCCGGCCGACAACACCGCGTGCTTAGGCAAGGCAGCGCGCCAAGCGTCGAGTTGCTGCGGCGCGCGCACGAGGTCGAGATGCACACCGGCAACCGGCAGTACAGCCACGCGCGGCGCGTGTTCTGCAGCACTTTCGAAGTACGTGGCCAGCAGCACTTTCACGCCCGACGTGCCGAGCACGTCATACGCGGCGGAAAACGCGTCGAGCCATTCAACGGGCAGATCGACGCACAAGGCCGGCTCGTCCAGTTGCACCCATTCGATGCCGCGCTGCTTGAGCTTCTCCAGCAAACGGCTGTAACGGATCACGAGCTTCGGCAGCAACGATAAACGGTCGAAGCCGGCGACATGGCTCTTCGATAGCCACAGGTAAGTGATCGGCCCGATCAGCACCGGTTTGACCGGCAGATTCAGCGCGAGCGCTTCATCGATCTCGTCGAACAGCCACTCGACGCCGCCGTCGAACGTCGTCTGCGGTCCAAGTTCCGGGACGAGGTAGTGGTAGTTCGTGTCGAACCACTTGGTCATTTCCATGGCCGGTTGCGCGGCGTTGCCGCGCGCGAGCTCGTAGTACCGGGCGAGCGACAAAGTCTTCGCATCAAAGCCGAAACGCTGCGGCAAAGCGCCGAGCAGCGCGCTCAGATTGAGCATCTGGTCGTAGTAGGCAAAATCGCCGACGGTGACGAAGTCCAGTTTGGCATCCTGCTGCAATTGCCAATGACGGGCGCGCAGTTCGCGCGCGACGCCGAGCAAATACTGTTCGTCGGATTCGCCGCGCCAGAACGACTCCTGCGCGAATTTCAGTTCGCGCTGCGCGCCGATGCGAGGAAAGCCGGGAATATGCGTGCGGGCCATGTGAAGTCCTGTTGTTCGTTGTGTGAATTGGCGCCCAGTGTGAAAGTCACGCTATGATTCATCAAGCGACATGTTTTCACCAATGTATGAGCCAGATTCATATCAAGCTTTTTTCGTTCGATGCGGAGCCATTCCATGCTTGAGCTTCGCCACCTGCGTTCGCTGATTGCCATTGCCGAGTCGGGCAAACTGGTGGCGGCTGCCGAGCGCGTGCATCTGAGCCAGTCCGCGCTCTCGCATCAGATTCGCGATATCGAGGCGCACTATGAGGTGTCGCTGTTCGAGCGCACCAGGCAGGGGTTGCGGTTCACTGCCGCCGGCGAGCGGCTGCTTGCGCTCGGCCGCGAAACGATCGCGGCGGTGAGCGCGGCGGAGCGCGATCTTGTTCGCCTGAAAGGCGACACGCGCGGCGAGTTGCGCATCGTGCTCGAGTGCCATACCTGCTTCGACTGGCTGATGCCGGTCATGGACGAATTCCGCCGGCGCTGGCCGGAAGTCGAAGTGGACCTTGTCGCGGGCTTCCATGCGGATCCGGTGCGTTTGCTGAGCGACGGCAAGGCCGACGTGGTGATCGGCTCGAAACCGGCCACGCGACGCAGCCTGCATATCGCGCCGCTGTTCCGCTTCGAGATTCTGGTGGTGATGGCCAATGAACACCGCTTGCGCAACAAGCGTCGAGTGACGTCTGAAGATCTGCGCGACGAGACGTTGATTACCTATCCGGTGCCCGAGGCGCGCATCGATCTGATCCGGCAGGTGCTGGAGCCGGCCGGCATCAAACTCGAACGGCGCACGGCGGAACTGACCATCGCCATCATGCAACTGGTGGCAAGCCGCCGCGGGATTGCGGCGCTGCCGAACTGGGGCGTGAAAAACTACGTCGATCACGATTATGTGCTGGCCAAGCGCGTCGGCACCCAGGGACTGTGGAGCGAGTTGTACGCGGTGGCCGGGAAAGGCCTGGCAAGCCGGCCTTATTTCGACGATTTCGTCAGGATCGTTCGCGATACCTGCGCGGCGCAACTCGACGGCATCGAGTTGCTGACGGAAGAAGGCCGTACATCGTGACGAATGCGCGGCTCGTTCAACGACGCTTCACGAACCTGATTTCAACTGCGCCCACAAGCGGCCTTCCAGGCGCTTGATCTGCGCGGGCAAAGGCTTGAGCAGAAACAATGTCTTCAGCACGGGCTCAGGCGGATACACGGTCGGGTCGTTGAGAATTTCGGGCCGCACGAATTTGCGCGCGGCGGCATCCGCGTTCGGATAGAACACGGTGTTGGTGATGTCCGCGTGCACTTCGGGGCGCTCGATATAGTTGATCCAGTTGAGCGCCGCTTCCGGATGCGGCGCATCTTTCGGGATCGCCATCATGTCGAACCACACCGGCGCGCCGCCTTCCGGAATGAAGTACTTGACCTCGTAGCTCTTGCCGGCTTCTCGCGCGCGATGGCTCGCCATCGAGACATCGCCCGACCAGCTCAGCGCGAAGCAGATATCGTCGCCCGCGAGATCGTTGATGTAGCTCGTCGCGTTGAATTGCGTGATATACGGGCGGATCTTTTTTAGCGCGTCGTACGCGGCCTGATAGTCGGCGGGATTCTCGCTGTTCGGATCGCGGCCGAGATAGTGCAGCGTGACCGCGAACACATCGGACGGCGCATCGAGCACGGAGACGCCGCAACTCTTCAGCTTGCTCAGGTACTCGGGCTTGAACAGGATGTCCCAGTTATCGAGCGGCGCTTCGTTGCCGAGAATCTTCTTCACGCGGGTCACGTTGTAGCCGAGCCCCGTCGTGCCCCACGCCCACGGCACCGCGTACTGATTGCCGGGGTCCGCGTCGGCAACCAGCTTCAGCAGATTGCGGTCGAGGTTCGCGAGATTCGGCAGCTTCGATTTGTCGAGCTTCTGATAGATGCCGGCTTCGATCTGTTTGGCGAGAAAGTTCGAGGTCGGCACTACCACGTCGTAGCCGGTCGAGCCGGTCAGCAGTTTCGCCTGCAAGGTTTCGTCGCCGTCGTACACGTCGTAGCGCACGTGAATGCCGGACTCTTTTTCGAAGTTCGGCACGGTGTCTTTCGCGATGTAGTCAGCCCAGTTGTACAGGTTGAGCTGTTTTTCGTCGGCGAGCGAGGCGGCACTGAATGCGCCGAGCAGCAAGGCGGCCAGAAGCGGTTTTATCGTGTTGCGAGGCATGGTGGGTCATCTCGTCGGAAAGGGTTCAACGGGTCGCGGGCTTATCGATTCGTGAGGCGTTGCAGCTTCTGATTGCGCATCAGGCACAGCATGTCCGACGCGAGATGCGCGGCGGCGAGCGCGGTTACGTCGCTGTGGTCGTAGGGCGGCGACACTTCCACCACGTCCGCGCCCACCAGGTTCACGGCGCCGAGCGCGCGCACGATCTCCAACGCTTGCGCCGAACTCAAACCGCCCGCCACCGGCGTGCCCGTGCCGGGCGCGAACGCCGGGTCGAGACAGTCGATGTCGAAGGTCAGGTAAGCAGGCGCGTTGCCGACAATGGACAGCACTTCGTCGATGGCGGCTTGCGTGCCGTTGCGATGGACCCACGGCGCATCGAGAATGCGCACGCCCATGAAGTCGTCGTTCCATGTGCGAATGCCGATCTGCACCGAGCGCGCGGGATCGACCAGCCTTTCACGGATCGCCTTGTAGAACATCGTGCCGTGGTTCAGCGAGTCGGGGTTATCGTCCGGCCAGGTGTCGCAATGCGCGTCGAAATGGATCAGGCTCAGCGGCTTGCCATATTTCTCGACGTGCGCGACCAGCAGCGGATACGTAATGTAGTGGTCGCCGCCGAACGTCAGCATGCGCGCGCCGCTGGCGAGAATGCCGCGGGCGTGCGCGATGATCGCGTCGCGAATGCCCAATGGGTTGTGCGCGTCGAACCAGCAGTCGCCGTAGTCGACGACGTTCAGATGATCGAAAGGATCGACGCCCCACGGAAACGCGCCGAGTTCCGCCAGTTGTACCGAGGCGGCGCGCACGCCCGCCGGGCCGAAGCGCGTGCCGGGGCGGAAGGTCGTGGCGAGATCGAGCGGAATGCCGGAGACGGCGACGTCCACGCCGGTGAGATCGCGCGAGTAGGGGCGGCGCATGAAAGACAGCACGCCCGCGTAGGTCGGCGCGGCTGGCTGGCCGCCGTCCTGGGCAGGGCTTTTGAGGTAAGCGTTCGGCGGGGTCAGATTCGAGGTCATACGGAGCGATCCAGTCGGATTGATGAGGCGCTCGTCGCACAAATATTTCTCATGTCTAGCGGAATGGCCGCGTAGCGGTGAGTTATGCGTGACGGGCAACTGGCGCTATGATTGCGGGGAAAAATTCTCGCGAAAAGCGAAGAATCTTGCTGGAAGTATCGATATTTCTAATATCTCGCCCCAACCAGACGATGCGCAGACTTCCGCCCTTGCAAGCCTTGCTCGCCTTCGACGCCGCCGCGCGTCTCGGCAGCTTCACGCGCGCCGCGCAGGAACTGGCGCTGACGCAGTCGGCGATCAGCCATCAGATCCAGCAACTCGAGGAATGGACCGGGCAGCCGCTGTTTCGCCGTATCGGCCGTGGCGTGGCGCTGACGGCCGCCGGCACGCTGTACGCGCAAACGGTGACGACGGCGCTCGCCACGCTCGCCGACGGGCGCGATCGGATCGAGCCGTACGGCAATCCGGATTCGGTGATTCTCGTGTGCGCGCCGCAGTTCGCGTCGGGCTGGCTGATGCCGCGCATGCGCGCGTTCGCCGAGGCGTTGCCCACGCTGGAGCTTTGGCTCGTGACCGGCGAGGAAGTCAACGAGATCGACCGCGTGGATGTCGACCTGGTCGTGTCGCCGAAGGCCATCCGAACGCCGGAAGTGGTGTGCGAGCCCTTGCTGGAAGAAGCGGCCGTGGCGATCTGCGGACCGCTGACGGCGCGCCGCCTGCGCGATGCGCCGTTTCCCGATGTCTTGACGCAAGCGCCGTTGCTGGTTCACGAGGCGCATCCCGAATGGGCGCCGTGGCTGCCCGAATTGAAGCGCGGCGGCTTGCGTACGCGCCGGGCGCTCACGGTCAGCGATCCACGTTTTCTCGTAGCCGCTGCGGAGCAGGAAGCGGGCATCGCGATGGTGTCGCGACTCGACGTCGGCGACGCGTTGACAAACGGCCGCGTCGAAGTCCTGCCGCAAGTGCCGGGCTTCGCGCTCGCGCCGCTCTGGTTGATGCGCTCGGCGCAACCGGCGCGCTCGGCCGCGGTGGACGCGGTGCATGCGTGGATGATCGCGCTGTGCCGTGAGGTGCAAGGGGCGTAATGAGCGCAGTAAGTGCAATGAGCATGCTTGCGATAGCCGGCGTGAGCGGCAACGAGAACGCTGCATAGCCGCGTGAGCGGCAAACACCATACCGCATCACCCGCACACACCGTCTGAAAATTCGGCAAGCTCTGCACCGTCTTGCGACCGCGACGCCGCTATCCTAGCGCCATGATGAAGCCCAGCACCGAACGTGATTACCGCCGACGGATCGCCCGCGTGGTCGAGGCAATTCTGCTCGAACCCGGCGCTCACCACACGCTGGAGAGCCTCGCCGCGGTCGCGCATCTGTCGCCGTTTCATTTCCACCGGGTCTACCGGGCGCTGACGGGCGAGAGCGTCGTCGAGACGGTGCAACGTCTGCGGCTTGCGCAAGCGGCGCAACGGCTGACCGATGCGGCCGCGTCGGTCACCACGGTCGCGCACGATGCCGGCTACAACAGCCCGCAAGCCTTCGCGCGTGCGTTTCGCGGCTTCACCGGCGTCTCGCCGAGCGAGTTCAAGGCACGGCAGAAACGTCTGGCCGCGCCATGCGTGGGCCGGGCGGCGGACGCGCAACTCGCCGCGTCGAAGAACAATGCGCCAGCTCCGGCGTTGCCTGCCGTCGAACTCACGGAGATCGCGCCGTTCGATGTGCTCAGTCTTCGGCACGACGGACCCGTCGCAACCATCGGCCAGACCTTTCGCTCGCTCATGACGATGCTGCGCTGCGACGAAAACGCCGTGATGGATCAGCGCGTGGGTATCTGCGTGCGCGATCCCGCGGTGAAGGACAGCTTCAGCTATCGCGCGGCGATTGTCGCGGGGCCGCGTGACGTGCCAGCCGAAGCGAGCGATGTCGTTGAACCGTTGCGGCTCGAAGGCGGCTTGTATGCGGTGCATCGGCTGATCGGGCCGTATGCGCTGATCTCGCCAACCTTTCGCGCGCTTTACGGCGGTTGGCTGCCGCAAAGCGGTTATCTGCGCGACCGGCGTCCCGCGCTGGAGCTGTATCGTTTGCCGCTGGTTGCCGGTCTGCAGCAGACGTGCGTGACCGACCTGATGATTCCTATCCGCAAGGACTGACCATGTTCCGTGTGAGTTGTGCCGTCATCGCCGGATTGGCGTGTGCGGCGGCGTTGTGCTGCGCGGGCGCCGCGTCGGCGGATCAGGCCGGCTTGCATGTGGGCGAGACGATGCGTGTATTTCATCCCGCCGTGGCCCGCAATTGGCGTGGCGCGAAAACCGAGGCGCTGGTGACGCGCATCTGGTATCCGGTCGATGCCTCCGTGCCACAGACGCCGCACGAGATCGGCGCGCCCGGTCAGCCGATCTTTCACGGTCACGCCGCCGCCGACGATGCGCCGCTGTCTACCGCGCGCGCAAGCTATCCACTGCTCGTGCTCTCGCACGGCACGGGCGGCACCGCGGACAGTCTCGACTGGCTGGCTGCCGCAATCGCCGCGCAAGGCTATATCGTGGCCGGCGCCAATCATCCGGGCAACACTGCGGCGGAGCCGATGACGCGCGACGGCTTCATGCTCTGGTGGGAGCGCGCCACCGACGCGAGCGAAGTGCTCGACGGCGTGCTCGCCGATCCGCTGCTCGGCCCGCATGTGGACCGCGAGCGGATCGGCGCGGTGGGTTTTTCGCTGGGCGGTTATACGGTGTTGGAACTGGCCGGCGCGCGGACCAATCTGCAGGCGTTCGAGCGTTTCTGCACATCGCCCGAGGCCGACGCGATCTGCCATCCACCGGAAGCAGCGCGGATCCATGACGCATCGGGCGCGGCGCTCTCGACGCTCGACGATCTTTCGCCGCAGGCGAAGGCGTCACGCGCACGGTCCGGCGCGTCGTATCGCGATCCGCGTGTGAAAGCCGTGTTCGCGATTGCGCCCGCACTCGGCGAAGCTTTCGATAGCAACTCGTTCGCCGACGTGACGATTCCCGTCTCGCTGCTCGCGGGCGAAGCCGATGTCACCGCGCCGGTGGCCACCAACATTCACCGCATCGCGGGCTTGCTACCCAATGCGCACGTGGAGATGGTGCCCGGCGCGTCGCACTACACCTTTCTGGACACCTGTCTCCCCGAGGTGGTCGCGCATCTCGCGGGCATTTGCCAGGATGGACCGGGCGTCAATCGCGATGCGATGCATGCGCTGGCAACTGACCGGGCGATCCGCTTTTTCGCGGCGACCTTGCCGGCGCGCTGACGCTGATAGCAATGCGTCGGCGTTATCGAACCGAGCGTGGCAGCGCGCGGTACGCCGCCGCGCATTTCAATCCTCCAGCGGCGCCAACGCTTCGATCGGCATCTTCCTGTCGCCGCCGATCTTGACGGCCGGCACGAACATCAGCAGCACCACCACGAAGATCGCGATGACGAAGAGCGAAATGAACGTGAGGTGCAGCGATTGATGCAGCACGGTGCGGATCATGTCGCTGTCACCGAGGCTGGCGGTCTGATTCTGCAGCAGCGCCTTCAACTGATCCGACGTGACCACGGCCACGCCCTTCGAATGGCTGAGGCCGAAATTGAGCACCGCGCCGAACAGCGTCGCGCCCAACGTGCTGCCGAGATTGCGCGAAAACAGATTCGACGCGGTGGCGCTGCCGCGTTCGTCCATGCGAACGATCTCCTGAATCAGGATCAGGCAACTGACGCTCGACGTGCCCATGCCGAAGCCCATGATCAGCGAGCCGAACGCCGCGACGAGCGGCGAGCCGCCGGGCGACAGAAACAGCAGCAGCACCGCGCCGAGCGGAATGGCCGCGCTGCCGCCAATCAGAATGCGCCGCAAGCCGAGACGATGAAACGACTTTGCCGCGAGCGTCGCGCCGGTCGGCCAGCCCACCATCATCATCGTCAGGGCGAGGCCGGCGATCACCGGCGAGCGATGCAGCACGCCCTGCACGTACATCGGCAAAAACGTGGTCGAGCCCATCAGGATCATGCCGGACAGCAACGTCGCGCCGTTCGAGGCAGCAATCGGCCGGCGGCTCCAGAGCGCGAAGGAGATCATCGGTTCGGCCGCGCGGCGCTCCTGCCACACGAACAGCAGCACGCACAGCGCGAACGCGCCGCCCGCCATCGACGCTTGCGCGATCTGGTCGTCGCCGGCGTAGGTGAGCGCCATCATGAGCGAGGCGATCGCCGCCATGAACAGCGCCGCACCGCCGAAATCGATGGAAGGGCGCGCATGCCGTTCCGATTCGCGCAGGAACGCGATGAAGCCCGCCGCGGAGGCGAGGCCGATCGGCACGTTCATCCAGAAGATCCACGCCCACGACATGTTGTGAATGATGAAGCCGCCGACCATCGGACCCACCACCGCGGAAATCGCCCACACGCTCGCGAGGTAGCCTTGCACCTTGCCGCGTTCGCGCGCGGGATAAAGATCGGCGACGATGGTCAGCGTAACCGGCTGGATCGCGCCCGCGCCGACGCCCTGAATCAGGCGGAACGCGATCATGGCCGGCATCGACCACGCGAAGCCGGCCAGTACCGAGCCGAGCAGAAAGATTGCGATGCCGGCCAGCATGACCGGCTTGCGGCCGTACAGGTCGGCGAGTTTGCCGAACACCACGGTCATCGCGGTCTGCGTGAGCAGGAACGACGAGAAGACCCAGCTATACAGATGCAGATCGCCGAGTTGCGCGACGATCTGAGGCATGGCGGTGGAAACGATGGTGGCTTCGATGGCGACCATCGCCATGGACGCCATCACGGCGGCAATGACGAGAGGACGCGACGATTGCGGGTTGCGGGACATGGGCCAGAAGTTAGTATTAGGATATAAGGCACGTCGGGCAGCGCGGCCAAGGGTGGCCATGCCGTGACGCATCAGCACGACCGTACGAGGACGGCCGATGTCGAGTATGCACCCTGCTGAGAATACGCGCTGACAACGGCCCGCCTTGCGGACCAAGCCGCCGTGGCACAGCGTTTGCGCGCTTGAAGCTTTCTTTCGACAAATGGAGGGTCATCATGAGGATCGAATTCACCGGACGCCGTGAAGTGGTTGCAGCGGCACGCGTCGCCTTCGAAGCCAATGTCGACGGGGCCGACGTCTGGTGCAGCGTGTCGCTGGATGCGTTGAACGAGCATTTCGGCAACGACGGCCCATCGGCCCATAACCTTGTCAACACGTTCGAGGCAAATCGCGCGCAGATTGAAAAGGCTACGCGCAAAGTCCTCGAAAAAAACGGCGGGCAGTCCGTGGAACTCGAGACCGGCGACTTCAACAGAAGCTAAGCGGCCCGTTTCCATTGAGGATGAGTCCGGCGCACACGCCGGGCTCGCAAGCGCCTCAACGCCTGACGCCTGTTGTTCACATACAACCCGTTCATTGCGCGCAGACCTCGGGCTACGCGCCTTCAGCTTTCAAAACACCTCGTCGAAGCGCAGCGCATCGCGATTGCTGCGTTTAGATGACGGATTCTTCCAGATTTCATAAAGGACTGCTCCAGGGCACGGGCATTCGTTTTCGATGCCCGCGTTTCTATACTCGCGTCGCTGTTCAACCTGACATTCCAGCTACGCAGGAGCATTGACGTGAAAAAGATTTCCGCCGCGGTTGCGGCGTTCGCAGGACTTGCCGCCGCCACGGCGCATGCGCAAAGTTCAGTCACGCTGTACGGCCTCATCGACGCCGGGGTGATGTACACCAACAACGTAAAGAAGGGCGGCTCGCAGGGCGCGCTGGTTCAGGCCACTAGCGGCAACATCAACGGCAGCCGCTTCGGCTTGCGCGGCGCGGAAGATCTCGGCGGCGGATTGCAGGCGATCTTCGTGCTGGAGAACGGCTATAACTTGCAGAACGGCAAGCTCGGCCAGAACGGCCGGCTGTTCGGCCGTCAGGCGTTTGTCGGCTTGAGCAGCAAGCAGTACGGCACGTTCACGCTGGGCCGCCAGTACGATTCGCTGGTCGATTTCGTCGCGCCGCTCTCGGGCACGGCGGGCACGTTCGGCGATACCGGCTTCGCGCATCCGTTCGACAACGACAATCTGAATCACTCGGTGCGCATGAGCAACGCCGTGAAGTACGCGAGCGCGAACTATGCCGGTCTGAAGTTCGGCGGAATGTACGCCTTCTCGAACAACACGGGCTTCGCGGTCAATCGTGCCTATAGCGCGGGCGTGAGCTATGCCAACGGTCCGTTCAAGGCGGCTGCCGGCTATTTGCAGATCAACGGTTCGAACTCGAGCGCCAACACGGCCGGCGCGGTCGATCTCGGCGAATCCGCGGCCAACGGCACGGGCGGCTTCCAGCTCGGCGCCGATGTGCAGCGCACGGCCGGCGCCGCGTTGAGCTATGGTTTCGGTCCCGTAACGGCGGGCTTCGTCTATACGCATAGCCAGTTCCAGAACACCGCGTCGTTCGGCGCCACGCATGGCTCGATGCGCTTCGATAACTATGAAGTGAACGGCAAGTACGCCATGACGCCCGCGCTGAGCCTCGGCGCGGCCTACACCTTTACGGACGCGCATGTGGGCGGCACCTCGAGCTTCGGGGCGGATCCGAAATGGAATCAGATGAATCTGCAGGCCGTCTATTCGCTGTCGTTGCGCACCGACGTGTATGCCGAAGCGATGTATCAGCACGTGAGCGGCAAGGGCTACACGGCGTTTATCAACACGGCGGGCGGCGCGTCGTCCACGGGTAATCAGGTGGTCGGCACGGTGGGGATCCGCACGCGCTTTTGAGCGTGATTTCTCCAGATTCAGGAACAATCCCTTCGGCGGGCGGCCGTTATTTTCTGGGGTATCGGCGCCTATATTGATTTCACGGGCGGCGCGCAGAGTGATTCGAAGCGCCGCCGACCATCAATAACCGGAGGTTGTTTTTATCATGAAGTCCCTGATCAAGGCTGTCGTTATCGTCGCTTCGCTGGCTGCTTCGGCCACTGTGTTCGCCCAATCGAATTCCCACGTCACGCGCGAGCAGGTGCGCGCGGAACTGGTTCAACTGCAAGCGTCCGGCTACCACGTCGGCGACGGCGATCAGGCGCATTACCCGGACGCGATTCAGGCGGCGGAAGCGCGCGTCGCCGCGCGCAACGGCGAGACTAACGGCTATGGCGGCAGCGTGGCGGGTTCGTCACAAAGCGGCCGCCCGGCTGTGCCCGCCGCCGACTGGAATGCAATGTATAGCCGTTGATCCGACGCGCCCCGCGCAGTGTGGGACGGGCCGCGTTGGAAGGGACTCTTCCAGCATGGCGTATATATCCGCATCGGCGGTATCGGTAAAGTAGTCAGGCACGCACGGTTTCCGGTGTGCGAGCGAGAGAGTTGGCCCCGGCTGGTAACAGCCGGGGCTTTTTTTATTTCGCTGCGCACGCGCCCGCATGGTTGTCCGGTTCGCGGCTGCGGTTGAGACTGCGGTTGAGGCTGCGGTATAGTCGCGCCAATAGATCGCATGTATGCTCCCGGCTTTCATATTATCGTGAGCACTGCAGGCTCAGGCTTCGATTTATCTGGAGAACAACCGTGCAGGAAATCATCGAAGGTCTCATCCGCTTTCAACAGGAAGTCTTTCCGCAGCAGAGCGCATTGTTCAAGCGCCTGTCGATGGCGCAAAGTCCCAGCACGCTTTTCGTGACGTGCTCGGACAGCCGTGTCGTGCCCGAGTTGCTGACGCAGACCGAGCCCGGTTCGCTGTTCGTGATCCGCAACGCGGGCAATATCGTGCCGTCGTATGGCCCGGAGCCGGGCGGCGTGTCGGCGACCGTCGAGTACGCGGTGGCCGTGTTGGGCGTGCGCGATATCGTGATTTGCGGCCACTCGAATTGCGGTGCAATGACGGCAATCTCGACCTGCAAGAATCTCGATCATCTGCCGGCGGTGGCGGGCTGGCTGCGTCACGCGGATGCGGCCAAGGCCATCAACGCATCACGCACTTACCATTCGGACGCCGAGTGTCTCTCCGCGCTGGTCAAGGACAACGTGATTGCGCAACTCGCGAACATCCGCACGCATCCTTCGGTGGCAGTCGGGCTCGCGAACAAAACGCTGCGGCTGCACGGCTGGATCTTCGATATCGAAACCGGCACGATGCTCGCGCTCGACGGACCTAGCGGAAAATTCTTGCCGCTGGTGGACAACCCGGACATCTACGCCGTCTAACTTGATGTTTGAACGTGAGAGGCGCACGATGAGACGTCGCGTGCGCGACCAACTTTCACGGCTCATGCCGGCTCGAACGGCACCGCTGGGGCGTTGCTCATGACATAGGAGGCGAGCCATGTGCGGCCGTCATCTGTCTTCCCCCATGCGGCGCAATCTGCTGCTGGCCGGTGCGTCGTCGATCACGCTGGCGGGGTTGTCGCAGCGCGTTGCGGTGGCGGCCGAACCTGCGTCCGCCAATGGGCCGAATTCGATTCCACCTTCCGAAGCGCTTGATCGCCTGATGCAGGGCAACGCCCGCTACGCCGCGAATAACCCTTCAAACAAGGACTATTCCGCGGGCCGCGCGGCGCGTGTTTCGGCGCAGTATCCGATTGCGGCGATCGTTGGCTGTGCGGATTCGCGGGTCGCGCCGGAGCTTGCCTTCGATCAGGGGCCGGGCGATCTGTTCGTGGTGCGCGTGGCCGGCAATTTCGTCAACGACGATATTCTCGCGAGCCTCGAATACGGCGTCGAATTCCTCGGCGTGCCGCTCATCATGGTGCTCGGGCATACGCAGTGTGGCGCGGTGACGGCTACGGTCAAGGCGCTCAAGGATGGCGCTCGTTTGCCCGGCCATCTGCCCGAACTGGTCCGCGCGATCAAGCCGGCCATGCAGATGGCGAAAGTGGCGAAAGTGGCGAAGGGAGATCCAGGCGAGGATCTCGTCGCGCAAACCACCATCGAAAACGTCAGGTTGAATGCCAACCGGCTGATCGTATCCAGACCGCTTATCGGGCCGTATGTGAAGAGCGGCAAGGTGAAGATTGTCGGCGGTATCTACGATCTCGCGACGGGGAAGGTCACGTTGCTCTGATGCGACTCTTGCCCGGATGTCACGCCGGCTGATTCCGTGCATGGCTGAAATGAGCGGTTCAAAGCGGTGAAGCCAGAACCGCTGCTCGCGCTCGTCAACCGCTGAAGCAGCGAAACGCGAGGCTGATGCGCGGCTGTGTGACACCCGCAAGCTTGGGAATACCGTGCTCATGCGTGAATTGCGACGCATAGCTCATGACGAGACAACTGCCGGGCTCCAGTTCGACATGCACGATGCGTCCTGCGCCGACGCCGACTTTCGGCCGGATCGTCATGCGGCGACTCGCGCCGAGCGAAACGATCGCTATCGGCTGGGCGGGCACCAGCTTCTCTGTTTTGTCGCTGTGCGGCGCGACGCTGTCGCTGCCGTCGCGATAGAGATTAAGACCGACGCGATTGAACGGCGCACCCACTAGCGCGCGTACGGCTTCGAATGCCTCGCCCAAAGGCGCGGGCAGATCGCCGGCATCGCGGGCGAAGGTGGCGAGCAGACGCGGCACGGCGACTTCGCGGTCGTACATCATGCGCTGCTGACTAAGCCAGCCGACATTGCGCAGCGCAGTCTCGAACCACGCCTGCGCCGTGGCAGCCGGGATCGACTCGGGCAGATAGCGGATTCCGCCTTCCTCGTCATGGAGAAGGGCGATGGGCTCTGGCGCGAATAGGGCTTGCTGGGACACCATGATTCCAACGTGGGTTGGGCGCCGCGCGGTCACGCAACGAAGGGCGGCTCGGGCAAATCATTATACTGTGTTTTTATACAGTGTTCATGACCTGCCGCGACCGCCGGACCGCCCTCCGTGCGGACTCAATCGCCCGGGCTGTACAGGTCGAGCAACTTGAGCGTCACGCCGTTGGTCCAGCCGAAGCCGTCCTGCAGCGGATATTCGCCACCGCCGCCGCCGCCCGTTCCCGAGCCTTCCACCACGTATTTCTCGACCAGCTTCTGATCGGACGCATAGACGCCTTTGACGTCGCTGAGAAAGCGCGTGCCGATCTGTTGCGCGAGCGCGTCCTGACCATAACGCTTCAAGCCCTGAATGGCCGCCCAGTGCAGCGGCGCCCAGCCGTTCGGCGCGTCCCACTGCTGCGTGGTGTTGTAGGTCGTCGTGACGAGGCCGCCCGGTTGCAGCAAGGTGGACTGCACCTGTTTCGCCGTCTTGAGCGCGCGATCCGGCCACGCGGCGCCGACGAACAGCGGGAACACCATCGCCGCCGTCTTGTTGTCGCGCGGCCTGGCGAGCTGCCAGTCATAGTCGCCGTAATAGCCGTTGGGATTCCACAGATAGCGGTTGATGCCGAGCGCACGCTTCGCGGCGCGTTGCGCGAATTCGCCGACGCAGCGGAAATCGCGCGTCTCGCCGCAACCCTTGGCGATGGTGATCTCGAGATGGAACATCAGGCTGTTCAGGTCGACCGGAATAATCGACGTGGTGCGCACCGTCGCGAGCGTCATGTTGTCGCCGAACCAGCGCGAGCTGAAATCCCAGCCGCTTTCGGCGGTGGCGCGCAACTCGCGGTAGACGTCGTTCGGATTGCGGCCGCTCGCCTGTTGCGCGGTCTGAATGTCCTCCAGGTACGATTCGTCGCGCGGCGTGTCGAGCTCATCCCAGTAGCGGTTGAGCACCGTGCGATCCGGCATCACGACGACATTGCGCGTGGCCGAGCCGGGTCGCGTGGTGGACTCGCCCTGCATCCAGTACGCGTATTCCTTGCGTAACGCCGGCAGGTACTTCTGATAGACGCCGTGGCCTTCCATCTTTGCCGCGAGTTCCACCATGTGCGAGAAAAACGGCGGCTGCGAACGGTCCAGATAGTAGGTGCGATTGCCGTTTGGAATGTGGCCGAAGGTATCGATCTCGTAGGCGAAGTTGTCGAGCATGTCGTCGACCAGATTTTCGTTGCCCGATTCCTGCAGACCCAGCATCGTGAAATAGGTGTCCCAGTAGTAGCCTTCGCGGAACCGGCCGCCGGGCACCACATAGGGTTTCGGCAATGGAATCAGCGAGCTGTTCGGCGGCGCGCTGGTGGTGGTGCGGGTCAGCGCGGGCCATAGCCAGTTGATGTGTTCACGCAGCGTCTGATTGGCGGGTGGCGTGATGACCGGCTCGCTCGGTGGCGTGAAGTATTTGTTGACGAACTTCGCCAGCGAAAAGCCGGGGTTGTGCTTCTGCTGCTCGTACAGTTGCACGATCGCGGCGGGATCGGCATTCGGCGTTGCGTCGACGAAGGTCTTCTGGTCCGGATAAATCTGCGCGGTTTGCACGGCGACGAAGAGATCGCCGTAGAGTTTGTCGGGCGCGGGCGGAAGTGGCCCGCCGACCTGGGTGTCGGCATGGCAGACGCCGGCGAGATTGATCAGGAAGACGAAGCTTGAAGCGGCCGCTATGCGATGCAGCCTGGTGGATTCGACGCTACGGAAAGCGGTGCGGGATGCGATGCCGGCGCGGCCGAAGTTGCGCGGTTGCGATGACTCAATCATGTCTCCTCCAGAGGAATGGACAACAGGATCGGTCTGCCTCGCGCCCAATGTTTCTTCTAGGGATAACCAGGGCGTGGCTAGCATCGCACAAATCACGGGGCGTTACAAACGCCGATGCGGAAGGCATACGCGAGGTACGCATGCCGCTGCGCTGCACAAGACGGGCTGGTATATGTGCACTTACTGCCGGTCCGCTGATGCGCTTCCCAGAAGATAATGCGCGCGTCCTTACGGTGCGGGCCGACGAAGTAGGTAATGTGGCTCGCGAGATCACGCCAGGCGAGCCGCAATTAGTCGTAGGGACGGCGCAGTTCGAATCAATTGTCACGGTGCTTGTCGATCCCTTCGCGGCGGCGCAGGCATAATCCGATTTCCACCCATGCGAGCCGCGCAGCCGGCCCGCGAAACCGGGGCGACGCGTCGTTTCGCGCGCTCCCAGGAAAGTCCATGCCGCCCATCACCGCTGTCCGCACGAGCGCCGTGCCCCTGCGCAGCGTTGCGCTGATCCTCGTGTCGATGTTCTGTTTCGCGCTGGTCGATGCGCTCGCCAAATCCGTAACGCTCGCTTATCCGGCCAACGAAGTGACGTTCTTTCGCATGCTGTTCGGCCTGCTGCCGGCTGTCGCGGTATGCCTGCGCGGCAAGCCGCTCGTCGAGCGGATCAGGCACATGGACGTGCGCGGGCAGACCCTTCGCGCACTGACGTTGCTTGGCGCCTCAGGTCTCTTCTTCGCGGGTCTGCCGTACATGCCGCTTAGCGAAGCAGTGGCGATCGTCTACTCGGAGACCTTGCTGGTGATCGTACTCGCGCCGCTGCTGCTGAAGGAGGCGTTGAAGCCGCGCGATGCGCTGGCTGCAGCGGTCGGCTTTGTCGGCGTGCTGTTCGTGGTGCGTCCGGACGGCTCGCATTCGAGTTGGCTCGGTCCTGTCCTACTGATGTCGAGCGCCTTCTTCGGCGCGCTGTCGATCATTCAGATCAAGCGCATTCGCGCCTCGGACGATTCGGGCACGACGGTGCTGTATTTCACGGTGATCGGCACGATTGTCACTAGCGTTTCGCTGTTTTTCGCGTGGCGCGCGCCTACGCTCCAGGCGCTCGCGGTGATGGCCTTGCTCGGCGGCTTCGCCACGGCCGGGCAATTGCTGATGACCATGGCATTTCGCCAGGCCGACGCCGGCGCGCTCGCGCCGTATAACTACACGAGCATCGTGTGGGCGGCGCTGTTCGGTTATGTGGCGTGGGGCGAAACGATCGGCGCCATGTCGCTGCTCGGCATTGCATTGATTGTGACCAGTTCGGTTGCCGTTGCGATGCGTGGAAAGCAGCAAGAAGGGCCGCTCGTATAGATACCTGTGGTGAATTGGCGAGCACGCTCCGGTCTTGCCGGATTGCCTGGTAGTTCCAACCATCGTCGGGAATAAATACACGTTGAACTGGCTTTTTCGGCCAACGTGGTATGCACAATCCGACGATTCGACGCCCCAAGAATATAAATAGAAAATGAGCGCATCCAGCTCGCGTGCGCCTCCGTACGTGACTTGATCGGCACGAGCGCGCGGTCATCGCTGCGGCGTCGAACAGCCTCATTCGCCGCTAACCTCTGATGAATCCGCGCACGTTTGTGAAGCCGCGCACGCGCATGTAACTCGACTGAAGGGGGAGACGTCATGTATAGCGAACCCAGGAAGATCGTTCTCACAAGTCTCGTCGTCGGCGCTGTTGCAATCGCTGCGTATGTGTCGCAAGCCGGCAAGCCCTGGCAGTCGACGGACGAATTCGGTTCCGCGCGAGGCGATACGCCGGCTTACCGCACGCGCGGCGACACCATTAGCGGCGCGGTCATATCCGGTCCGGTCACTGCTCGCAACGATTCGAGCGGTGCTTCGGCCAGCAGCCTGCAGGCGGCGCGCAATAGTCTGCAACGCAACGATCTTGCTGCCGCGCAGGCGCAACTGGACGCGGTCCCTTCCGCTCAACAGGACGACGATCAGGTGCGCGCGTTGCAAAAGGAAGTCCAGGCGCGCGCGGATAACGAGCAGCGTGCAGTGAACACGGCGCGAGTCGACAAGGCGCAGCAACCGGCTGCGAAGCCGGTGCGGATGTCTTCGTCGGCGAAACATGGCCGGTCGCGTGAAAGCCGCGCTGTGGGCCGCGAGCAGGCAAATCGCGAGACGAATCGCGTGACGAGTTATGCGAAGAGTCAGACGGCGTTGGACAACCTGGTAGCGCGCGTCGACAGCAATAGCGCGCCGAGCGCGAGAACGCCGATTAGCGGTGGACCGGCTATGGCGAGGCAGCCTTCATCTATTCAGACCGGGATGAAAGCGATGCAGAGCGCGAGCAGCGCGCCGGGCGTCGTGACGCCTCCACTGGTCGAGCAAGTGCCGCAAAAACCGCCGACGGTTCCAATCGCACCGACGGAGCCCCAAGCCGACCTGACCACGCAAGCCACGCTACCGTCACCGCCGTTGGTGCAGTCCATGCCCTCCGGCGGCACGGTGACGAGATCGGACGACGGCCCGAAAACGCGCTCGCAGGTGCGCGCGGAAATCGTCCGCGCCCGGGAAAACGGCAGCCTTCCCGCATTCGGCAATCCCGACCCCGCGGGGCCGGGCGGGGCACCGAGTCTCACCAGCGCGCCGCGTCCGTAACGCCGCGCAAACCGACCGACGCCTGGCGGAAGCTCAGGCCACGGGTTTAACTCAGCGAAGCCGCGAGCCGCGCGAAGGTGGGCTCGTCGGTGCGATCGAAAGCGAGCGGCGTGACCGATACGCGCCCCGACGCCACCACGGCCGTTTCGCTATCGGGATCGTTCGCGCGCGCGCCGCGTTGAAAGCGCAACCAGTGATACGCCATGCCGCGCGGATCGACTTGCGGCAACACGTCGATATCTTCGACGAGTCCAACGCCCTGGCGAGTCGGCGTGAGCGGACCGGCAAGCGCCGCGTCGACGTCGGGAAAGTTGATGTTCAGGCAGGTGGGCGCCGCCTGCTCGATGGCAAGCAACTGACGGATCACGCCGGGCGCGAGTGCGCGCGCGGTGTCCCAGCGCACGTTGTCGCGATTGCTGAAGGTCTGGCTCAGCGCAAACGACGGCAAGCCGAGCAGCAGCCCCGTCATGGCAGCGCCGACCGTGCCCGAAAACATCGTTTCCACACCGAGATTGCCGCCGCGATTGATGCCGGAAAGAATCAGCGTGGGCGGCGTGTCGCGCATCAGATGGCGCACGCCCATCACGACGCAATCGCCGGGCGTGCCGGCCACGCCGAAACGCCGCTCGCCCTGGCGGCTTACACGCAACGGCGAATGCAGGCTGATCGAATGCGACGTGCCGCTCTGATCGTGCTCGGGCGCGACGACCCAGACTTCGTGCGCGAGCTCGGCGGCCACTGCTTCGAGTACGGCGAGGCCGGGCGCGTCGATACCGTCGTCGTTCGTCAACAGGACTCGCGGCACTTTGGATTCATAGGCGGGCATCGCGGCTAACTCCTTTGGGTGGGTAGGGGAAGGTATGCATCATTATCCAGCCATCGTTCAGCCCGTCAGCCAGCGCGCCGCGAGCGGCATCAACACCGGTACGACGAACGCGGTGAACACGCCGTTCAGGCCCATGCCGAGGCCGGCGAACGCGCCCATTTCCTCGCTCACCTGAAAAGCGCGCGCTGTGCCGATGCCATGTGACGCAATGCCCAGCGCGAAACCGCGCACCTCGGGTTCGGCGATGCGCAGCGCGTTGAGAATCGTACGCGCGAACACGGCGCCGAATACGCCGGTCGAAATGACGAGCACGGCGGTCAAGGACGGAATGCCGCCGATCTCGGAAGCGACCGCCATCGCGATCGGCGTGGTCGCGGATTTGGGTGCGAGCGACGCAAGCGTTTGATGCGACGCGCCGAACAGCGCCGCCACGCCGACCGCCGAAACGATGGCCGTCAACGATCCCGCCACCAGCCCGCCGATCAGCGGCAACGCGGAGCGGCGCAGCTTCGGCCACTGCCGGTAAAGCGGCAGTGCGAGCGCCACGGTCGCGGGGCCCAGCAGAAAGTGAACGAATTGCGCGCCTTCAAAGTACGTCGCATACGGTGTGCCGGTGATCTCGAGCAGCAGGACCAGCAGCGCCACCGCGATCAGCACGGGATTGGCAAGCGGATTGAAGCGCGCCTTCGCATAGATCGTCTGGGCAATGAGGTAGGCGATCAGCGTAATCGTCAACCCGAGCAAGGGACTCGCGGCGAGATACACCCAGATCGCGCCGAGCTTCGGAATGGCGGTCATGATGCGGACTCTGTCGCGGAGGGCTCACGGCGCTGGCGGCGCATCAACGCGCGCGTGACGAGCGCTGCCACCGCAATCGCGAGCGTCGTGCTGACCGCAATGGAGACGATCACCGCGACGGCGTCGCCGCGAATCCGGCTTGCCGACACCATGATGCCGACGCCCGCTGGAACGAATAGCAAGGACAGGTGGCGGAGCAATTCGAGCGCGGTCGGCTCGATAGCATCGGTGGTTTGTGGGCGCAGCATGAGGAAGCCGAACAACAGCAGCATGCCGATCACCGGACCCGGCACAGGCAAATGGAACACGTACGACACACCTTCGCCCAGGCACTGAAAAATGAGCAGGACGGCGAGCGCTTGAAGCATGGCAGTCTCCGGAACGCGAAACGGAAAATGCGCCATTGTGTACCATGAGGATTGCCTTGTGCAGCCTCGCTGCCTGAGCAAGGCGCGGCCTTTGCTGTTTGAGGTAGATGCGCACGTCAACCAACACACCGTCCCAGGCGAGTTGCCATGCAGATACAAGCATTTCAGATTGCAATCGACGATCGCGAGATCGAGGATCTTCGCCGGCGTATTCGCGCGACCCGATGGGCGCCGGCGACGCCGTCACCGGCCTGGCAACAGGGCGCCGATGCCACATGGCTGCGCGAACTCGCTGAGTACTGGGCCGAGCGTTTCGACTGGCGCGCGGCCGAGCGCGGCTTGAATCGGCAGCCACAATTTCTCGCCGATGTGCAAGGGCAGCGCGTGCATTTCGTCCATCGGCGCGGTGCGGGGCCCGCACCGTATCCGCTTGTGATCACCCATGGCTGGCCCGGCTCGTTCTTCGAATTTCATGCGCTGCTCGACCGCTTATGCGACCCGGCCGCGTCCGGCGGCGATCCTGCCGATGCCTTCGATGTCGTCGTGCCGTCGCTGCCCGGCTTCGCGTTTTCGCAGGCGCCCGTGCAACCCGGCACATCCGCGTGGCAAGTGGCCGATTTGTGGGCCTCGCTGATGCGAGGCCTCGGCTATGAGCGCTTCGGCGCGCAAGGCGGCGATCTCGGCGCGGGCGTGTCGATCGCGCTCGCCGCGCGGCATCCGCAAGCCGTCGACGGCATTCATCTCAACTTCCTGCCAAGCTCGTATGAGCCGGCCATCGGCGCGGCGCAAAAGCCGCTTACGCCAGCCGAAGAAAATTTCTTGCGCGAGAAAAACGAGTGGGCCGCGAAGGAGGGCGGCTACGCGCACATGCACAGCACCAAGCCGCAAACGCTCGCTGCGTCGCTTAACGATTCGCCGGTGGGACTCGCTGCATGGATCGGTGAGAAGTTTCGCGCATGGAGCGATTGCGAAGGCGACGTGGAGCGTGTGTTTTCGAAAGACGATCTGCTCACCAACATCTCGCTCTACTGGTACACGCAGTGCATCGGCCCGGCGATCCAGATGTACTGGGAAAACGGCTTGCAGCCGATGCGTTTCGCGGAAGGTCAACGCGTCACGCCGCCTGTCGGTTTCGCGCATTTTCCGAAGGAGATCAATCACCCGCCGCGCAGTTGGCTCGAAAGAACGTTCGACGTCGTGCAGTGGGCCGACATGCCGGGCGGCGGACATTTCGCTGCAATGGAAAAACCCGATCTGCTCGCCGGGGAAATTCGCCAGTTCTTCCGGCCGCTGCGGCAGCAGCGGCGCTAGTCAAAAACGCGGCCGCGATGCTGCAGCAGACCGCGTTAGAACCGACGCCCCATGCGGACATCTGTACGAATACCCCGATTTGGCTAGACAACAAATCGTATAAACGGCGGCTGCTCTTGAACCGTTAAATTTGGTCAGACTGTGCCGCCGTCCTTACGCCAGCACGTATGATTTGAAGGTCGCACGGATTCACCGGAACACGGCAGTGACGAAGCGTCTCTTCGCAATACGGTTCAGGGCAGGTGCTGAGGGACAAACAAGAAACGACGATGCAGAAAACCAAGGCCATTACGCGACGCGTCATCTACTTCACGCGCGATCCCGCGCCAGGATTGCTGGCGAGCTTTCGGGAGCGCGAGTGGGACGTCGAGGTCGTCGGCTCGGTGCGTGAAGTCCGGCAATTCGCGCAAGGCGGCTCGCTGGCGGGCGGTCTCGTCGATCTGTCCAGCGTGTTCGAGCCAGGCGAGGCCGCCGCGCTGGAAACCTGTCTCGCCATGCCGAACATCGGCTGGGTGGCGATGGCGGCCGCCACGCACCTCGACGACGCGATCCCGCGCCGCCTGGTGCGCGACTACTGCTTCGACTACGTGACGCTCCCCGCTGCGAATGAGCGGATCGTCGACACCGTAGGCCACGCCTGCGGCATGATTTCACTCGGCGAGCCCGCCTGTCTCGACACGTCCACCGCCGAAGGCCAGATGATCGGTACGTGCGATGCCATGTACGCGCTGTTCCGCGCGGTCCGCAAAGTTGCGACGACCAATGCGCCCGTTTTCATTTCCGGCGAATCCGGCACCGGCAAGGAACTGACCGCGGCAGCGATTCACGCGCGTTCGCCTCGCCGCGACGCGCCGTTCGTCGCCATCAATTGCGGCGCGATTCCCGCGCAACTGCTGCAATCCGAATTGTTCGGCTACGAGCGCGGTGCATTCACCGGTGCGAATCAGCGCCGGGTCGGTCGCGTCGAAGCGGCGAATGGCGGCACGCTGTTTCTCGACGAAATCGGCGATCTGCCGTTCGAGAGTCAGGCGAGCCTGCTGCGCTTTCTGCAGGAGAGCACCATCAGCCGGCTGGGTGGCGACGGTTCGATCGATGTGGACGTGCGCATCATCTCCGCGACTCACGTCGATATGGAAGCCGCGATCGAAGACGGCCGCTTTCGCGCGGACCTGTACCACCGCCTGTGCGTGCTGAGGATCGACGAACCGCCGCTGCGCGCGCGCGGCAAGGACATCGAACTGCTCGCGCTCTACACGTTGGAGCGCTACCGCACGGACGCGAGCCGCCGCCTCTACGGCTTCGCGCCGGACGCGATCGCCGCGATGCATCGATACGACTGGCCGGGCAATGTGCGGGAGTTGATCAACCGCGTTCGGCGCGCGATCGTGATGTCGGAGACTCGCACCATCACCGCCGAGGACCTCGAACTGTCGAGCTATGTCACGGCCGTGCCCATCACACTCGCGCGGGCGCGCGAAACCGCCGAACGCCAGGCAATCGAACTCGCACTTCTACGCCATCGCGGCCGCCCCGGCGACGCCGCGCGCGAACTCAGCATCTCGCGCACCACGCTTTACCGTCTGCTCACTTCACATGGCATGCGATACGGAGACGAACCGGACGCGGCGGAATAGCGCGTTCGTCTGTCGCAAAGTTGCGAACGCGCGGGCATGCAAATGAAGTGTCTGTCAATCGCAAGCGCATCGACAGCTTGCAACGGGTAAGTTATTCGCGACACTCCGAAACGAATCCGCAATTATTGCGCGATGCCCATTGGTTCGCATTAGCTTGCGATAGCGTCACGTCAATCTCTCTGCGTTTTGGCGGAAAGGCAATGCAAGGACGTGAAACGATAGACCAACCCTGATGCCTGCGCCCCGGTTCATCCAACTCCATCGCCGCAGATCAGCGTGCCCGGCTCGACTGTGACGCCGCGACGGCACGATTCGCGATTTTCATACGTCGCGCAGCTTGCAGGTGCTACCGCGCCTCAGGCAAGAACATGTGGATCAACCTCCGACAATCACGGCATCGCTCAAAAGGCGGTCCGTCGCTCACGCGTGCTGAGGAGCAACGTGAATCTTTTTCCGTGCACTCTCGTTTATGTCGATGTCGATGCGAAGCCGGGTCCCAACTCGACGAATCGCGATCCGCTCTCGTATGTGAGTCAGGCGATCTGCCTGAATAACAGCTTGCGGCGCGTGGGCCTGCCGACCTTGACGATCATGACCAACGCGCCGGAGCAGGTCGCGCGCCGGCTCGCGGGTATGCCGGCGGAGAATCGCCCGGCGGTGACGTTGCTTACCGCGACGATCGAGTTGCCGAAGAACACGCCGTTCTACGCCGCGCATTTCAAACTCGACCTGATGGACCAGGTGGCGGAGAGCTTGCCCGCCGACACGATGATGTTGCTGCTCGACGCCGACATGGTGGCGCTGCTGCCGCTCGATCCCGATCTGATCGAACGATGCGCGCAAGCCGGTCTCGGTGTCTTCGATATTTCGGATCAGGTATTTCCGGCGTACGGCAGCGAGCGCGTGGTCGCGGATCTGGAAATCGTCGCGGAACGGCGCCTGATGAATCCGCGCTGGTACGGCGGCGAATTTCTGATCGCGACACCCGCCGCGTTGCGCCGGCTGGTGCCGCGCGCGCGCGCCAGTTACGCACGCTATCTCAGCGAAAGCGAGCGTCTGAGGCATCACGGCGACGAAGCGTTCATCTCAGCCGCGCTCAATGCGCTCAGTGACGAAGGACAAGTGCTGATCGAAGTCGGAGCGTATCAGGCTGTGGGACGCCATTGGGCCGGCAACAACTATCGGGATTTGCGCTGGTTCCGCTGCTGTTCGTTCGTGCATTTGCCCGGCGGCAAGGCACTGCTCGAAAAAGAAGCGCGTTTCGACGACTTCGCGCCGGACCGCTTCTGGCGCACCATGCGCGCGGCGCATTTGCGCGGCCGCGTGCGTCACGCGCTCAAGCGGATCGTAAGGATGCTGAACGTGGAGCGGCTCGCGGCGCGCATGCGCTGCACGGCGTGAAGAGGCCGCCGTGCCAGTCACTTTCGCACGGCGGCGAGCGCTCGCAGCGCCCGTTCGCCGGTCACATTTTCACGTCGATGCGTCCATATACGCCGTTCGCTTCGTCATTCGGCCCGGCTGCGAAAAACAGCGTGTTGACCGGCTGATTGCTGAGCCCATTGCCGAAAGCGATCCCCCACAGGCCGTGCTGCACGAACGACGTGTTGTCGGGCAAGTTGATGGCGCCGAGAGACCGGCCGCTCGCCGGATCGAAGGCGTTGATCGTGCCGTCACCGAAATTGCCGATCAGCACGTCGCCACTGAAGCGTCCAAAATTGGCCGGCGCTTGCGCGATGCCCCACGGCGCATTCAGCACGCCCCCCGAGGCGAAACGCTGCAACAGGTTGCCCGCCGCGTCATAGACATCCACGAAGCCGAGGCCGGGGCCGTCGACGTTGTCGTGCGCCGCCGCGTCCTGCTTCGCGTACGTCACGAAGAGTTTTGTGCCGATCGCCTGAATGCCGAACGGCGCAAAGCCCGCCGGGAGCGACGCGTCCTGGAACTTGCCGGGCGTCGAGACCTTCACGAAGCTCTTGTCGAAGACGTCGATTCTGTTGTTGTGAAAGTCGGCGGCGTAGAGGAAGTTGGCGCCGCCGTTGCTGGCCAGCGCGAGGCCCTTGTAGACCGCGGCGGCGCTGCCGCTGTCGAACACGACGAACGCGTTGGTGGGCCCGACCGCCGGCGCCCACGCGGTGATCGTGCCGCCTTCGCCGGCAAAGATAAAGGCGCCCACGCCGGATTTGGCGCCCTGAGTCACGACGAAATCCGTCGTGCCGTTGAACACGATGCCGGTCGGATTCGCCGGTCCGTTGATTCCGTTCGGAATGCTGACGACAAGCGATTGCGGCGTGCCGTTGCCGTCATAAAGCGTTGCCAGCGAGGTAGCGTTATCGGCCACCCAGACGAAACCTTTTGGATTGAACGCAACGCCCCATGCGTTCTTCAGATTAGGGTCCGTGTGCGCCGCAGCGACGGCGCCGTCCGATACGAGTGCCGTCGACGTAAACGATTGGTTGTTGACCGAATCGGAACCGCCGCACGACGCGACAAGACTCACCAATGCCGCGCCGCCCACGACGACGCCCAATGCCTTAAGCACAGATTTCATGGCCGCACCTCTCTGTCATGACCGATGGTCATTGCGCCTATTGAACGCACGGCGTCGCGCCTTTATTCCTTGGCAAAGAAGTTTTTTTGATCGACGCGAAGCGGCCAGTCGGGCGGCGCGTCATATTGTGCCGAACAGTGCGCGCGGACGATCCTTGAGCGTGCCGGTCAGGAGCCGCAGCGCGCTTACGAGCTGATCGCGGCTGGTCGCGCAGGCGAGGTTGATTCGCACGCCATGCTCGATCTCCGACCGGTCGACGGCGAACGCCGACGACGGCATCACCACGACGCCGCGCGCTTTCGCGTTGGCCGCGAAGTCGTCGGCGCGCCACGGCGGCGGCAGCTTCAGCCACACGAACATGCATGCCGGATCGGTCTGCAGCAACTCCTGCGGCAGCAGTTCGCGCGCGAGGTCCTGACGCGCGCGAATCTCGGCGAGCTGCGCGTCCATGATGTGGCGCGCGGTGCCGTCCTCGATCCAGATCGAGGCGATCAGCATCGACATCGGCGCGGGCATCCATGCGGTTGTGCGCACGGCTTCCGCGCAAAGCGCGGCGCTGTCCGGCGGGCTCAGCAGATAACCGAGCCGCAAGCCAGGGGCAAGGATCTTCGACGTAGCCGCGAGGTGAAAAGTGAGTTCCGGGCACAGGCTCGCGATCGTCGGCAGGCGTTGCGAGACAAGCGGTCCATATACATCGTCCTCGATGATCGCCACGCCGTGCCGGCGGGCAATATCGACGAGCGCCATGCGCCGTTCGAGACTCATGGTCGTGACGGTCGGATTCTGCAGATTCGGCACGGTGAAAATCGCTTTCACCGGCATGCGCCGGCAGGCGCGCTCCACTTCGTCGGTCAGCAGCCCTTCGCGATCGCTAGGAATACCGACGATCTCGAACTGGAACACCGGCGCGAGCGCTTTGAGGCCGTAGTAGGTGAGTTGATCGGCGAGGATCACGCCGTCGGTGCCGATCAGGCTGTTCAACACCGCATACAGACCATGCTGCGCGCCGCTCGTGACGACCACGTGATCGGCCGACGGGGCAAAGCCAGGCGCGGCCATCCAGCGCGCGCCGGCCGCGCGCGCCCACGCGGGCCCTTGCGGCGGCTGGTACTCCTGCAACTGCGGGTAGCGCGGATCGCGCGGCAAATCGGCCAGCGTGCGAGCGAGGCAGTTCAGGAACTCGCCCGTGGCCGGACGGTTGACGGTCAGATCGATTACCGCGTTGCTGGTGGCCCGGGCCTGCGCGGGCTCGACGCTCGGCATCGCGCCCCCGGTCACGAGCGAGCCGCGCCGTTTGCTGCCGATCACCAGTCCGCGCAGCTGCAATTCTTTGTACGCACGCGACACCGTGGACACGTTGATGCCCAGTTCGGTGGCCAGTTGCCGCTGCGGCGGCAGGCGGCTGCCAGGCGGATAGATGCCGCTGCGGATCTCGTTTTCGATCGAACTGGACACCTCGATATAGGTGGAGCGTTTCGCCTGCTCCGGCGCGCCAGGGGCGGAGCGGGCGGCGTCTTTGTCAGAAGCCATAAGATCAGGTGTCTCCATACAAAACCGGCTTTGTCCGCGATTGTGCGGAGTTTTGCCGATTCTATACCAGACCTGCCCGACTGCAAGCGCTTCAAGCGCCTGCTCGCCCGGCCCCGGCGCGCTGGCAAGGAGCACACCCGCGACGATCCAGGGAAAGTGCCAGGGCCACACAATGTGCGTTTTAATTGCACACAAAAAAATATTGTGTGATTCTAGATGCCATGGTTTGTCTGGTGGCGTGAATCGGGAGACGTCGCCGGGCGGTGTTCAGCAATCTGTCCGCAGGAGTTGTCCGATGAGATTTCCCCAGTCCTCCGCGCGCGCCAGCAGGCGGAAATCCGGTGCCGGCTCGTTCACTGGACACGCGCGCATGGGCCTCGGCGAAGGGCGCAAGTGATGCCGGAGATTGCCATCATCGGAGCGGGATTCATCGGCCTCGCGAGCGCTGTGGCACTGATGCGCGACGGCCATCGGGTCACGCTATTCGATCCGGCCGGCGTGGGGCAGGGCGCGTCGTTCGGCAATGCCGGCACCTTCGCGCACTATGCGTGCATCCCGGTCAACAACCCGTCCGTGTTCCGCGATTTGCCGCGCTTCCTGCTGTCGAATCAAAGCCCGTTCAGATTGCGTTGGGGGTATCTGCCGCATCTCACGCCGTGGCTCGTGCGCTTCATGATGAGTTCGCTGCCGCAGCGCTATGAAACGAGCGCCGGTGCGCTCGCCGCGCTGCTCGATTGCGCGCAGGACGGCTACGCGCCGCTACTCGCCAATGCGGAGTTGGCGCGTTTTGTCCGGCCGCGAGAGTGTCTCTATCTGTACTCGAACGCGGCTTCGTTCGATGCCGCGCGTCCCGCGCTCGATCTGCGGCACAAGCTGGGCGTCGCGTTCGAGGTGCTCGACGGCGCCGCCATTCGCGCACTTGAACCGGCGCTGGCGCCGATCTTCGAGCGCGGCGTGCTGTTCAGCAACAGCTGGCATTTTTCCGATCCGCAAGGCTTTCTGCAGACGCTGTATGAACAGCTCGCCGCGCAGGGTCTGAAGCTCGAACGCTCGACCGTTGACGCGGTGCAACCCGGCACGGACAGCGCGAGCCTGACGGTCGGCGGCATGACGCGGCGTTTCGATCATGTGGTGGTGGCGACCGGCGCGCGTTCGGCGCAGTTCGCCAGCCAGTGCGGCGACTCGGTTCCGCTGGATACGGAACGCGGCTATCACGTGCGCTTTCCCGGCGCGCAGCAGTTAGTCTCGCGGCCGGTCGGCTGGGCCGAGCGCGGTTTCTACATGACGCCGATGAGCGACGGCCTGCGCGTGGCGGGCACGGTCGAACTCGCCGGTTTCGGCGACACGCGCAACCGTTCGCTGCTCGACCTGCTGACGTTTTCGTCGAAGCGGGCGTTACCCGCACTCGATACACCGGATAGCGACTGGCTCGGCTTTCGGCCCACCTTGCCCGACGGCGTGCCGGTGCTGGCGCGCTCACGCGCGAGCGCACGCGTGATCTACGCATTCGGTCATCAGCATCTGGGCTTGACGCTGGCCGGCGTGAGCGGGCGCATCGTCGCCGATCTGATCGCACAGCGTGCGCCGCCGCTCGATCTCGCGCCCTATGCGGCCACGCGCTTTTGATTGCAGTTGAGAGTTGGTTAGCAGATTTTTTAAAGGTTTTACCACAAGCATCGCAGAGCGGTTTCGACGCGTCGCGCATCGGATCGGCCAATCTGCACACACACGCGCGACGTCACATCTCGCAAGGAGCGCATCATGAATCGCCGCTATTGGCTATTGAGTGCCACTGTCTGTGCACTCGCCACGTATATGCCGTTTTCGTGGGCCGCCGACCCCCAGATCGTCAAGATCGGTTTCGTCGGACCGTTGACGGGGCCCGTTGCGCGGGTCGGCAAGGACTTGCAGTACGGCGCGCAGTTGGCGCTCGATGAAGAGAACGCGAAGAACCCAATGATCGGCGGCAAGCCGGTCAAGTTCGTGCTCGACGTGCAGGACGATCAGGCCGACCCGCGCGTGGCGATTCAGGTCGCGCAGAAGCTGGTCGACGACGGCGTGGTCGGCGTGATTGGCCATTACAACTCGGGCTGCAGCATTCCGGCCTCGACGGTCTATCACCAGGCGAACGTGGCGATGATCACGCCCGGTTCGACCAATCCGCAATTGACCAAGCAAGGCTTCAAGAACGTGTTTCGCACGATGGGTCACGACGGTATCGGCGGTGTCGTGGCGGGGCATTTCGTAGTGGAGCAGATGAAGGCGAAGCGCATTGCCATCATCGACGACCGCACGGCTTTCGGGCAAGGGTTGGCCGATGCCTTCGAAAAGGGCGTCAAGGAAGCGAACGGCAATATCGTCGATCGCGAATTCACCAACGACAAGGCGATCGATTTTCGCGCCATTCTGACCACGCTCAAGAGCAAGAACGTCGACCTGATTTTCTTCGGCGGGCTGGATGAGCAGGGTGCGATGCTGGTCAAGCAGATGCGCTCGCTGGGCATGAGCACGCAATTGTTCGGCGCCGGCGCGCTGAAGAGCAATGCATTCCTGCAGATCGCCGGCACGGCGGGCAACGGAACGCAAGATCTCGAACCGGGCCCGGCGCTCGACAAACTGCCGGCCGCGCAGGCATTCGGCAAGCGCTACAAGGCGCGCTTCAATCAGGATGTCGAACTGTACGCGCCGTTTTCCTATGACGCGGCGCTCGCCATGCTGAAGGCGATTCACACCGCCGACTCGCTCGATCGCGCAAAGATCGTCGACAGCCTCGCCAAGGTCACGGTCACGGGCGTCACCGGCAATATCACCTTCGATCCTTACGGCGATCTGATCAAGCCGCCGTACACGCTGTTCCAGGTGGAGCAGGGTCAGTGGAAAAGCGTCAAGACGGTAGGAGGCAGCGGCGCGTGAGGGCGTTTTTGAAAAAGCGGAGCGTATCAAGCTGCTGCTTTTCCGAGGTCTGTGAGAGAACCGTGACGCCGGCCGATGTCGACGCCGTTGCCGTTACCGGCAGTCATGGTTTTGTCGAGGCAGAATAGAAACAGGCAACCGTTCGGCGTCATCGCGTCGCGCGGTTGCTTCATTTCTGAAAGCTTTCGACGCGAGGCCGACAGCATGACCGCATCCATCACGCTGGTTCTGTTCGACATGGAAGGTGTTTTGTCCCACTACGACCGCGCCGCGCGAGTCGATCATCTGGCGGCAACCGCCGGTTGCACAGCGGACACGGTGCGTCACGCGATCTGGGGTTCGGGGCTCGAAGCGCGCGCCGACGCCGGGGAAATCAGCGATGACGAGTATCTGCGCGAGTTAGGCATGCTGCTGAACCACCCCATCAGCCGCGACGAATGGCTGGCCGCCCGTCACGCGTCGATTACGCCGAACCAGGACGCGCTCGCGCTTGCCGCCCAGGTCGCCGAGCGGCACCGCATTGCGGTGCTGACCAATAATTGCCGCCTGTTGATCGATCACATCGCTTATCTGAATCCGCCTGTCGCGCGGCTGTTCGGGCCGCACGTTTACTCGTCGGCGGCTTTTGGCGCCGCTAAGCCGGCGGCGCAAACCTATCTGCGTTGTCTGGAGCAGATCGGCGTGCCCGCGGCCCAAACGCTTTTCGTCGACGACACGGCCGCCAACGTGAACGGCGCGATCGATGCAGGACTGCAAGGACACATGTTCGTCAGCGTCGGCTCATTGTCGGAAGACTTGCAGCGTCGCGGTTTGATATAGCAACTGTGGTTGTCTTCGCATGTACTAATCGCAGAAGTCCGGATTCTGCTGCACCAGTTCGTGCACCCACTCGCTGAACACTCGCACGGACATGCTCAAACGACGGTGCGGATAAAGAATCGAGAGGGGCAACGGCGCGCAATGGCAGTCGCGCAAAATCTCACGCAACGCGCCGGATTCGATTGCCTTCGCCGCCATGAAGCGCGGCGTCTGGATCAGGCCGAGGCCTTCCACCGCGGACGCGACATAAACCTGACCTTCATTGACCGCGAGTTTGCCCTCGATCGGTCTCTTGATGAGTACGCCGTCCGATTCGAACTCCATCGGATAGACGCGCCCTGTTCGCGCGGAAAAATAATTCACCGCGTGGTGCCGGTCGAGATCGTCGGGCGTGGCGGGTTCGCCCATCTGCTCGAGATATGCCGGCGCGGCGCAGATCGTCATGCGCACGCTGCCGAGCGAGCGCGCCACCAGGTTCGAATCGTCGAGCACGCCAATGCGGATCACGCAATCCACGCCTTCCTGCACGAGATCCACGTTGCGGTCAGCCAGTCCCAGCTTCACCGTGATGTCGGGATAGCGCGCGTTGAAATCGCGCATCACGGGAATCAGCACGTGAGCCGCGAACGTGGCGGACGTGTCCACGCGGACCGTGCCGCGCGGACTTTGACGTTTGCTCGATAGCGCTGACTCGGCGTCGGAGACCTCGGCGAGAATGCGTGCGCAGTATTCGTAGTAAAGCGCGCCGTCGTCGGTCACCTGCACGCGGCGCGTCGTGCGGTTGAGCAGGCGCACGCCGAGATGACTTTCCAGATTCTGCACGACGGTGGACACGGAAGCGCGCGGCATCTCCAGTGAGTCCGCCGCCTTCGAGAAACTAGACGCGTCCACGACGCGCTTGAACACTGCCATGCCTTGAAGAAGATCCATACGGTGCTGTCCTCTCGACGCTGAGCGAATCCGTGATCGCGAATCGTTGGAATGATAGCCGTGACGCGTTCAGGGCGGACAGTGTGAACGGGCCTACGGGTTCCCGGAGTCGACCGCAAAAAACCTTGACTCCCGGAGTCCCGGGCCTATAGTTCACCATATGGCAAAGTCTCCAGTCAGTCAACTCGATCGCACGTTTTCAGCCCTCGTGGACCCTACGCGGCGGGCCATCCTCGCGCGCCTCGAACGCGAGCCGGGCTTGTCCGTCACGGAGATCGCGCGGCCGTTGCCGCTCAAACTGCCCGCCGTCATGAAGCATCTCGACGTGCTGAGCGAAGCGGGTCTGGTGGCGCGCACCAAGAATGGCCGGACCGTTTCGGTGCAACTGGTCGCCGGTCCAATGGAAGAGGCGATGGCGTGGCTGCGGCGCTACGAACGCTTCTGGTCCGCGAGTCTCGACCGGCTCGCCGATTTTGTGGAGAGGGACGACGAATGAACGAAAAGCCCAGCCTGACCATCGTTCGGCGCATCAAAGCGCCGCCTGCAAGAGTCTACGCAGCATGGACGCGGCCGGAACTGATGGCGCGCTGGTGGGGACCGGACGCCGGGCCGGTGCTGAGCGCTGAAGCCGATCCGCGCGTGGGCGGCCGCTTTCGCGTGGTGTTTCAGACCTTGGACGGCGAAACGCACGACTGCCGCGGCGAATACCAGGAAGTCGAAGCGGACCGCAAGCTCGTCTTCACATGGGAGTGGGTCACGCTGCCCGAGCGCCGGTCGCTGGTGACGATCCGGTTTCGTCCGATAGAAGAGGGCACCGAACTGCATTTCACTCACGCGCAGTTCTTCGACGAGGCGGCGCGCGATGGTCATCAAACTGGCTGGACCGGTGCATTCGAAAAGCTGGATGCACTGGTTGCCGAGCTGGAAAACGAAGCCAGATGAAGCACATCCCACCGAAGTCAACGCATACTGAGGTCGACCATGAAGCTCTACTATGCTGAAACGCTGTCTCCCAGGAAAACCTGCGCGCTGGCCCAATACTTAGGGTTGCCAATCGACTATGCCTTTGTCGATCTGCGCAGAGGCGAGCATACCCGGCCGGACTATCTGGCGATCAATCCGAACGGCAAGGTGCCGTGTCTCGTCGACGGCGAGAAGGTCATCTGGGAGGCCGACGCGATCATGTGCCATCTCGCGCAGCGCGCGGAATCCCCGCTCTGGCCACGAGGAGCGCAGCAGCAGATCGACGTCGTGCGCTGGTTCAGTTGGAATAGCCAGCATCTGCTCCGGCATGCAGGAGCGCTGTACTTCGAGTATCTGATCAAGCCGTGGGCCGGACTTGGCGAGCCCGATGCTTCCAAGGTCGCCGAGGCGCAAGGGTTCTTCCGCAAGCATGCCGCCGTGCTCGACCAGCATCTGAAGGGACGCAAGTGGTTGCTTGGCGATGACCTGTCGCTCGCGGATTTCTCGGTTGGCATCTCGCTGCCGTACGCGAAAAACGCGGCGATGCCGCTTGAAGAGTTTCCAGAAGTGGTGCGCTGGCACGATCAGCTGAACGCGATCGACGCATGGCGCGATCCGTTTCCCGCGCGGCAGGAGCGCGCCGCGGCGAACGCCTGAGGAGGAGTCATGTGCTGCGCGATAGTTGCACTCACGATGACCTTGCTGGCCTGTTGGCGCAGCGTGTCGAGTTCGCTCGCCGGCCGCGTCGGGCGGCTGCGCCGGATTGCGATTGCGGTTATCGCGATCGGTGCGGCGGCGGGGTCCGCCATGGCGGCGGACCAGTTTGCGCTGGCGGGTGGTGGACAACAGTCGTCGTTGATCGCGCGGCTGGGTAGTATGCCGATTTGCGGGCACTTTATCCGCTAGTGCGCGTTGCCTCTTGCGTAGCTTTAACATGCTGTGCCGATTTGCCGTATCGTACGAAGTCACTGTACTGCGCGCGAATCGAGGGCACGTCATGGCACTTTCGTCGAAAAACGCTGTGGGGATTTCGGGCAGGCGCCGTTTTCTGCGCTCGGCGGGACACACTGTGGTCGGCTTGTCGGCGTCGCTCGCATTGCCTCGGATGGCGGCGGCTCAAACGCCAACGCCAACGCCCAAATCGCAAGCCGCATCCGCCACCACGCCGCTCCCACGCATGTCGCAACGCGTAATTCCCGCCACGGGCGAACGCTTGCCCGTGGTCGGCTGCGGCACCTGGCGCACCTTCGATGTCGGCGCCGATCCCGCCGGCCGCGCGCAACTCGCCGACGTGCTGCGTATTCTGTTCGAAGCCGGTGGTTCGGTGATCGATTCATCGCCGATGTACGGCTCGTCGGAAGCCGTGGCCGGTGCGTTGCTTACGCAACTGGATGCGCACGACAAAGCCTTCGTCGCCACCAAGGTCTGGACCGAAGGACGCGAAGCCGGCATCGCGCAGATGGAAGAATCGCTGCGCCGCTTTCAGCAGCCGCGCATCGATCTGATGCAGGTTCACAACCTGCTCGACTGGCGCACGCAACTCGCCACGCTGCGCGACTGGAAAGCGCGCGGCCGGATTCGCTATATCGGCATCACGCACTACACGTCGAGTGCGTTCGACGAAGTCGCCGCTGTCATGCGCAGCGAGAAGCCCGACTTCGTGCAGATCAACTACGCCGCGGACGACCGCGCCGCCGAAACGCGCATCTTGCCGCTCGCGGCGGACTTGGGCATCGGCGTCGTGATCAATCAGCCTTTCGGCGGCGGCGGCTTGCTGGCACGCGTCGGCAAAACGCCGCTGCCTGAGTGGGCGGCGGAAATCGGCTGCACGAGCTGGGCGCAGATTCTTCTGAAGTTCGTGCTCGCTCAGCCCGCGGTGACGGTCGTGATTCCCGGCACGGGGCGTCCGCAATACATGGCGGACAATGTTCGGGCCGGTTCGGGCCCATTGCCCGACGAGGCGATATGCGCACGAATCGTGGCGACGGTGAATGGCTAACCGATCGTTTGCGTATTATTCGCAATAATTCCTTGGTGAACTCTCCAGCTAGTTCAAATTAAAACCTCATTCGACGTTATTCGCTCGCGCCATTTCGCATAGCACAATAGCGCGCCAGGAAAAATAAAGTTTCCCGTAGTCATACGCGATCTCGCGATTCCTAGAGGATTAACTCGGCTTCATTGCCGATGCCATTCGATTTGCATGCAAATCGAATGAGCGAAAGAAAGTTTGTGAAAGGAAGTTGACACGGGAACGTTTGCCAAACTAGGCTACGCACTGTCGTCCAAAAACTGATTCGGTCTAATCCACCTGCCCGGAGACACAGGCGAGCCGCCACTTTGCCGATCAGCGAGACGATCGAATAACAGCCGGGGAAAATCCCCCGGCTGTCGATATGAAAGCATTGTAATAAATGTGTGTCGCATTTCTAAAATCAGCCACAAGTGCTGAGGCGCCAACACGTCCTTATATTCTCGCTAGCAATTCGGTGCTAGTGCGGGAGACCTTTTTCGCTGAAAAAAAAGAAAACCAGCTTAAACACTCAATGCACTTTATTTTGCCGATATTGGGAGTCGAGGATTAATCATGCGTATAAATTTCCGATTGCAGATGCAGTGCCTCGCACTAGCCGGAATTGCGATTCTGGCGGGATGCGGCGGCAGCGACGGCTCGTCTTCCTTGACGAGCAAATCCGCGCAGGCGCCCGCAGTTGCGTCAGGCGCCTCCGAAGTGGCGCTGGCTCCGCCCGCCGCGCCGGTCGTGGCGGACACCTCGATCAACAAGACGGTGCCGCCGGTCGAGTTGCCCGACACGGTCACGCCGATCAACTACAAGCTGTGGTTCCGGCCGAACCCCGCGCTGTCTTCATTCGACGGCCGCGCCGACGTGCAGATCAAGGTGCAGAAGGCCGTCAACGCGATCACGATTGCCGGGCACCGGGTCAAGTTCACCAACGGCACGATTACGCTTCAGCCCGGTAACATCGCGCTGATCGCCACGCCGCAGGACGACGGCGACTTCTATCAACTGCGCCCCGTGAGCGGGCAGATCGCCGCCGGCAACTACTCGCTGCATATGGAGTGGAGCGGCATCATCAACTTCAAGACCTATGACGATCCGGTCGCCAAGACCGGCGGCAGTTGCGGCGACGATCCGTATCCGGGTTGCTCCGCGGCCGAAGGCGTGTTCCGCGTCGACCTGAAGTCGACCGACGGCACGACGAGCGGCGCGATCCTCACGCAGGGCGAATCGAACCTCGCGCGCCAATGGTTCCCCGGCTGGGACGAGCCGGCTTTCCGGCCCACCTACGAGGTGAGCGCGGAGGTGCCACAGAACTGGAACGTGGTCTCGAACGCGGCGGAGAAACCGGCGGTGAACGTGGATAGCGGCTACAAGCTGGTGTCGTTCGAGAAGACGCCGCCCATGCCGTCGTATCTGCTGTTCTTCGGCGGCGGGCAGTTCGACATTCTCGAAGACGACTTCACGAGCCCGTTGCCCGACGGCAAGGGACTGCATCTGCGGATTTTCACGCCGCCCGGCATGCGTGACTGGGCCAAACCGGCCATGCAGCAGACCAAGCAGGCGCTCGATTACTACTATCGCTACACCGGCATTCCGCTGCCGCTCACCAAGTTCGACACGATCGCGGCCAACGACGCGTTCAAGGAGCAGAAGGACCTGAACTTCGGCGGCATGGAGAACTGGGGCGCCATTCTCGAATTCGCCGACGACATTCTGCCGGCGCCGGGCACGACCATGTCCGATTACGGCGTGACGGTGCTCACGCACGAAGCGGCGCACCAATGGTTCGGCGATCTCGTCACGCTCGACTGGTGGGACGATGTCTGGCTGAACGAGTCGTTCGCGACGTTCTTCGAGAACAAGACCAAGGTGCGCTTCTTCCCGGACCGTTTCAGCTGGGTCGACGACGTGAAGAACAAGTACGCGGTGATCAACGCTGACCTGAAGTCCACGGCGTTCCCGGTGCAGCCGAATTTCAACGGCTGGGCGTCGAACGACTTCGTGCTGAGCGCGAGCGCCTTCACGTACGACAAAGGCGGTCACGTGCTGAAGATGCTGGAGAACTATCTGGGTGAAGAAACGATGCGCAAGGGCCTTCAGTCGTATCTCGCCGACTATTCGCTCGGCAACGTTACGCCCAGGCGTTTGTGGGACGAACTGTCGAAGGCTAGCGGCCAGCCGATGGTGGCGATCGGCGACAGCTTCGTGCGGCAAACAGGCGTGCCGCTGATTTCGCTCGACACGCAGTGCGATCTGACGACTAACCAGACGGTGGTCACGCTGAAACAGTCGCCGTTCCCGAATCAGAATCAGTATCCGGGCACACAGTGGACCATCCCGTTGACACTCGCATACGGCGACGGCCTCACTTCGCGCAAGACGTTGGCGATGAAGGACACGCAAACCCAGGTGCGTCTGAACGGCTGTTCCGCGGTGCTTGCCGATCCGAGCGGTCTCGACTACTACGTGACCAACTACAGCAACAGCGCGTGGAGCCAGTTGCTCGCGCAAGGTAACGCGCTGAAGGATCCGGTTCTGCTGACCAGTCTGCAACTCGAAGCGAAGCTGCTGGTGAATAACGGTCTCGCGGATCCGTCGCGCGTCACGAGTATCGGCTCGCTGAGCCCGGCGGCCACACCGCTCGCACGCCAGTTGCTGATGACGGCGCCGACCACGCAATCGCAGCGTCCGACGATCCGCTATCAGGGCAAGTTCAAACTGAAGCCGCAGGCGCAGCAAGGCCAATAAGCGGGCGTATTGGGTAGTTCGGCGGCCCGCATCGTATTGCAGCGATGCGGGCCGCTTTCTTCGTGCCGCTACGGACTACGGATGCCGCGACAGGTCACGCCGTGGCGCTGGGCCGCGAGGACACTGTGTCATACCAACGCCTGAGCGATTTCAGATCAGCCGGCACTTGCAAGTCGATTGCTTTCGCGGCGAAGTCGATTGTCACCAGTGCGGTAATGTCGGCAACCGAGAAGCGTTCGCCCGCCACGAACGCGGACTGTTTCAAGCGATTGTCGAGGTCCTCCATAAAATGGACAGCCCGTTGCCGGCTGCGTTCGGCGAGCGCGGCAATCTGCTCGTAGTCGTGCGGGCCGGCAATCGCGCGGCCCTTCAAACCGGGCGCGGTGTTGCGGATCGCTTCCATCACCGAGGCAAACCCCTCCTGTTCCGCGCGCCGCTCCCACATCGTGATCAGCGCTTTGTCTTTCGGCGTGATGCCGAAAAGCGGTGTGCCGGGATAGACGTCCTCAATATAGCGCTGGATGGCGGGCACCTCGCCGATCGACGTGCCGTCTTCAAGCACCAGCGTCGGCACGACACGACGGGGATTGATTGCGCGATACGCGTCACCGTGCTGTTCGCGTTTGCCGAGGTCGACCGCCGCGAGCTTCACCGTGACGCCTTTTTCGGCGAGAAAGATGCGCACTCGCCGCGAGTTCGGCGACGCGGTGGAATGGTAAAGCGTCAATGTTTCGGTAGTCATGTTTAGAGTCCTTTGAATGATGCTTCGCGGCGCGCGCGTGGCCGCGCGCCGCTGCAATCGGGCGACAATCAGCCCGCCGTCTTACCGCCGTCGACGGTCAAGATCTGCCCCGTGATGAACGACGCCGCCTCCGACGCCAGGAACACGACGGCGCGCGCCACATCGACCGGCTGGCCGACCCGGCCGAGCGGCACCTTGGCGGCGAGCGCGGCCTTGTTCTCCGGCGTGCCGGTGAAGCGGTCGAGCATGCCGGTATCGGTCGGCCCCGGCGCGACCGCGTTGACCCGCACGCCGGTGGACGCCACTTCGAGCGCCGCCGACTTCGTCATGCCTTCCACCGCATGCTTGCTGCCGGCGTACACGGAAGCGAAGGCCGCGCCTTCGTGGCCGTACGTCGACGAAACGTTCACTACGCTGCCGCTCTTTTGCGCCGACATCACGCGCAGTTCGTGCTTCATGCTGAGCAGCGTGCCGAGCACGTTGGTGTCGAACGTGGCGCTGTAGCTCTCGACGGTTTGACTCGTGATCGCGCCGGGCTGGCCTTCGGTGCCGGCGTTGTTCACGGCGGCGTCGATGCGGCCGAAGCGCGCGACTGTCTGGTCGACGAGGTTCGCGACTTCGTCGTCGCGGCGCACGTCGGCCTGGATGAAGTGGGCGTCCGCGCCGAGTTCGCGCAGTTCTTTTTCGAGGGCCTTGCCTTCGACTTCGCGACGGCCGGAGACGACGAGACGGGCGCCGCTGTCGGCAAAGGCGAAGGCAGTGGCGCGGCCGATGCCGGTGAGTGCGCCGGTGATCAGAACGACGGGCTGGCTCATTTCAAACTCCTGATGGGTATGTATTTGCGGTATGGGGGCGAAGCAGGCCGCTGGCTGGTTGAGCGGGTTTGATCTGCTTGAATCGATGCCTTGACTGCAATTTAGTGACTTCCCGGCCGGAGTAAAAAGACTTTATAAGCTGGCGGGCATGCCTCTCAGGCATGCGTATCAGATGCAGCGCAAGTGCTCGACGCGAGCGCGGCGTTCGCTCGCCGCGACGTAAGCCTCTATCAGTCCGTCGACGCAGCAACACGATTCATCCGCCGGCTAATCGAAGCTGGAATAAAACCGGCACCGGCGCAGTCATGCCTGACGAACGACTCGCGAGGGCCGCCGGATGATCCACGGCTCGACTGCGACTCTTAATCGTGAGGTCAACATGTCATCACATGATTCATTCAACGCGTCGCGGCGCGGCGCACTCAAGTGTCTTGCGTTCGGTGGTCTCGGCACGGTGTTCGTTCTGGCGGGCGGCATTCTCACGCCCGTGGAGCTGGCCCTCGCGGCCGACCCGAACTCGTCCGCTGCAAAAGGCGGCGTGCCGCTTTTCCTGCAGATCAGCGACTCGCATATCGGTTTTAACAAGGAAGCCAATCCCGACGTGGCGGGCACGCTGAAACAGACCATCGAGTACGTCAACGCGATGCCGGTCAAGCCCGCGTTGACCATTCATACCGGCGATATCACGCATCTTTCCAAGCCATCGGAGTTCGATCTGGCCGCCCAGTTGATGTCCGGTCTGAATATCACGGAGTTGCACACCGTGCCCGGCGAACACGACGTGACGGACGGCCCCGGAACCGAATATTTCAGCCGCTTCGGCAAGGCTTCGGACAACAAGGGCTATTACAGCTTCGACCATCAGGGCGTGCATTTCGTCGGCCTCGTCAACGTGATGCATTTCAAGCCGAACGGCCTGGGCGGCCTCGGCGACGACCAGCTCGAGTGGCTTGAAAACGATCTGAAAGGGCGTTCGTCCAGCACGCCGATCGTCGTATTCGCGCACATGCCGATGTGGACGATCTACGAGCCGTGGGGCTGGGGCACGGGCGATGCCGGCCAGGCGATGAGCTATCTGAAACGCTTCGGCTCGGTGACCGTGCTGAACGGCCACATTCATCAGATCGTGTCGAAAGTGGAGGGCAACATCACTTTCCACACGGCGCGCTCGACGGCTTATCCGCAGCCGACCGCCGGCAACGGCCCGGGTCCTGGACCGTTGACGGTGGCGAGCGACCAGCTTCCGAAAATGCTCGGAGTGACCAGCATCAAGATTGCCCGGCATCCACTCAAGGCCACGCTCGACGACACCACGCTGGTTTAAACGTCAGTTCTTTTCTATCGCTGGAGATCAGTTATGCAAATCAAAAACATTCGCCGCGTTTTGCTCGCCGTGGCCGCAAGTTCGGCATTGTTCGCGGCATCGTCGGGGTTGTCCGTGGCGCGCGCGCAGACGCCGAACACCGTCACCATCAAGAATTTCATGTTCATGCCGATGGAGATGACGGTCAAAGCCGGTTCGACCGTGACCTGGAAAAATCTCGACGGCGAACCGCACACGGTGGTGAACGACTCGGGCATGTTCCGCTCCGCCGCGCTCGATCAGAACGACACGTACCAGTTCAAGTTCGACAAGCCAGGCGTGTACAAGGTGTTCTGCGGCATTCATCCGAATATGAAGGAGACCATCACGGTGCAGTGAGTGTGAGCGTCGCGGGAGACCCCTCTACAAACTGCGGCCAGGGCGCTCGCGCATTGCATGCAAACCGGTTGCATGCCTTGCCTGAAGCGCCTTGAGCGCACGCAGCAGCGATTCGATGTCGAGCGATTTGCGATAGTCCACGTCGACGTGAACCAGGGCGGCGCCGCCGTCGCGATCTAGCACGAACGTGGCCGGAATGGGAACCAGCCAGCGGCTTGCCTCGCTGGCCGCCGGCCGCGTGTAACCCAGCCGTTCATAGGTGGCGCGCAGACGCAGCGGCAGTTCGAACGCAACGCCATAAGCGCGTGCGACCTGCAGGTCCACGTCGAGCAATTCACGCAGATGGCCAGAGGCGCGCTGCACCGCACTCCCGCACGGCGGCGCGATGGCGACGGCGCTCGCGCCGAGCGCGAGCACGTCCTCGTAGCCCGCCGCAAAATCGGCCAGACTCGACTCGGCGAACGTACACCAGCCGCCTCTGAAAAAATGCAGCACGACCGGTCCGGCGCTCAGCAGTTCGTCGAGGCTCACGCGCCGGCCGGCGCGATCGGACAACGTGAAAAGCGGCGCGCGCGAGCCCGCCCGCAAGGCGTTCGACGCCACTGCGGCCGCCGCGCCGAGTGCCAGCTCGGCGTCGATCTCCGATTGCCGCGACTGCCGTGCTGGCCGCATTGCGGCGCTGTCATCGGTTTGTACGTCTGCCATGTTTCCCTCCGTGTCCCGGCGACCCATTTATTCATTCCACTGTCCGTGCGAAAGGTGCAAAATCGGCTGCACTTATTCCACGGGAGACATGTGATGGACCGCCTGGCGGCAATCGAAATTTTCATACGCGTGGTCGACACCGGCTCGTTTTCGGCCGCCGCGCGCCATTTCGATGTCGGTCAGCCGGCAGTGTCGAAAGCGATCGCGCAACTCGAGGAGTGGCTCGGCGTCAAGCTCCTGCTTCGCACCACGCGCACCCTCACGCCGACCGAAGCCGGCACCAGCTTCTACCAGCGCGCCAAACGCGCGGTGGAGGAAACCGACGAAGCCGTGATGGCCGCGCGCGGCTCGGCGGCCGGCCTCTCGGGCAAACTGCGGGTCTCGGCGGCGGTGTGTTTCGCGCGGCTGCATATCGTGCCGCGTCTGCCGGCGTTTCTCGACGACCATCCGCACCTCGAACTCGAACTCGTGCTCGACGACCGGAATATCGACCTCGTCGAGGAGGGCATCGACGTCGCCTTGCGCATGGGCGAGCTCACCGATTCCAACATGACCGCGCGCCGCATTGCCGAGGCGCGCCGCCGCGTGATCGCCACACCGGCTTACTTCAACCGTCACGGCATTCCCGCGGCGCCGGCCGATCTGCTCGCGCACAAGTGCCTCATCTACACGCGCGACGGCGGCGGCGAAGACTGGAAGTTCCGCAAGGAAACCGCGGAAGTCTCGGTGCGCATGCAAGGGCGCCTCAGGATCACCGCGACCGAAGGCCTGCGCGCGGCCGTCTTCGCCGACATGGGCGTTGCCGTGGCGTCCGAATGGGCCTTTACGCCGGAGCTGAAGTCGGGCGCGGTGGTGTCGGTCATGGACGACTGGATGCTGCCCACCATCAGTCTGTCGGCCGTCTATCCGACCGGACGCCTCGCGAGCACCAAGGCAAGACAGTTCACCGCCTTCGTGGAAAACTGCCTCGCCGACGAAGCGACTCCTGCTTCACGCGCGGCGAACCAGGCGCTCGAATCCGCGAGGCCAGTCTAGAGCGTCACGACGATCTTGCCGAACTGGCCGTTCTCTTCCAGATAGCGGTGCGCCTCCACCATGTCGTCGAATCTGAAGGTGCGGTCGATCACCGGCTTGAGCGCGCCGCTCGCGAAACCTTTGAGCACATAGTCCACTGCGGCCTTCTGCCGTATTGGATCGCCGCTCGTCAGCCAGATGTTGTGGGCCTTCACGGTCAGCACCTTGGCGATCATGTCGAGCAGCGGCAAGGTCGTGGGTTGCTCGCTCAGCGCACCGTAGATGTAGGCGATGCCCTGAAACGACAGCGCTGCGAGCAGCTTCGCGAAGCTGGGGCCGCCAACCGGATCGAATGCCACGCGCGCGCCTTTGCCGTCCGTGATGCGCCTGACTTCCGCCACCAGATCGGTTTCGCCGGTGGCGACCACGTGCGCGGCGCCGGCTTCCAGCAGCCGCTCGCGTTTCGCCGAAGTGCGCGTGAGCGCAATCGACGTTGCGCCGGCGTAGTTGGCGATCTGAATTGCCGCGAGGCCGACGCTGCTCGACGCGGCGGGCACGATGACGAAGTCGCCTTGGCCCACCTTCGCGTCTTCGATGAGCGCGCCGTAGGCCGTCACGAACATCATCCAGATGGATGCCGCCTCGGCGGACGAGAGCGACTCGGGATGCTTCACGACGGCGCTGTCCGGCACGACGATAAATTCGCCGTACGTGAAGTACTGGTTCATCGAGAACGACGGCATCACGTTGACCTTGTCGCCGGGCGCGATACCCTTCACGTCCGCGCCGACCGCATCGACGACGCCCGCGGCTTCATAGCCGAGTCCAGCGGGAAACCGGACGGGTTCGATATAGGCGTCGTTGCGCCACATCGATTCGGCGCGATTCAGGCCGATGGCCTCGACCTTGATGCGAACTTCGTGCGGACCGGGCGCGGCCAGCGGCGTTTCGATGAATTCGAGCACTTCAGGACCACCGGCTTTCGCAAACATTATGGTGCGTGGCATTAACAGTCTCCGGGTTGGGTGCCCCCGCCACAAACGAGCCAGGGAGGCCAGCGAGGCGAGGGCGAAGGCGGGTGCGCTCAGGCAGTTTCAGCAGTTTGTTCAGCGGCTTCTACAGTAGGCGAATAAACCGGAAAATCCGAGTAGTGCTTTTCGTCGCCGCCCCAGAATGCCGCGCGGACATAGGGCGTGAGCGGCAGCTTGTGCTGGAGCCGGTACGGCAGGTCCGGATTCGACGAGAAGTGGCGGCCAAAGGCGACCAGGTCCGCGTCGCCGGACGCGACGATGGCTTCCGCGCTGTCGCCGTCGAATCCGCCCGCGGCGATGATCGGGCCGGAGAAGTGCGGACGCAGATACTTCACGGCAACCGGCGCGTGGCCTTCGTGCAACGTATCGTCGCCTTTCACGCGCGGTTCGATCACATGCAGGTAGGCAATGCCATAGCCATCCAGCACGCGGGCGACGTGGCTGAAGGTGGCTTCCGGATCGCTGTCGGAGATGCCGCCCCATTCGCCAGACGGCGAGATACGTACGCCGACCCGGTCCGCACCCCAGACGGAAATCAGCGCCTCGACGGTTTCGCGCAGAAAACGCACGCGGTTTTCGATCGGGCCGCCGTACGCGTCGGTGCGATGGTTGGTGCCGTCCTGAATGAACTGGTCGACGAGGTAGCCGTTCGCGCCGTGCAACTCCACGCCGTCGAAGCCCGCATCGAGCGCCCGCTGCGCGGCCACCCGAAACTCTTCAACGATGCCCGGAATTTCCTCGATGCCGAGCGCCCGATGCGGCGAGGCCGGTACGAAGCCGTCTTTAGTCAGCGCCACGCCTTCGAACGGGACGACCGAGGGCGCGAGCGGCGCAACACCGCCGGTCATCTCGACGTGGCTTTGACGGCCGCCGTGAATCAGCTGCATGAAGACGCGACCGCCTTTGGCATGGACCGCATTGGCGATCGCTTTCCAGCCTTCCATCTGGCCGTCGTGATAGAAGCTCGCGGCGCCCAGATACGAACGCGCGGGAATCGAGATGCTGACGCCTTCGACGATTTCGAGGCCGCCTTGCGAGGCGCGCTGGCCGTAGAAGTCGGCCATCATCGGGCTGGGAATGTCGCCCGGCTGAATGGTGCGCAGGCGGGTCATCGGTGCGAGCACGACGCGATGCGCGAGGGTGTAAGCGCCGACCTTCTTCGTGGTGAACAGGTGAGCCATGATCTTTCCTTTACCGGGTAGTGAGTTCGGAGACGTTCAGCGAGTTGCCGATTCGTTGATGGAGAATTTATCCATTCCGAAATGCCCCGGGAAGGCGCGCGACGGCATATGAATCATTCCGGAGCGGGATCAATGGCGGCGCGCGGCGTCCGTTTAAAGACGAGCGTTTTTGCGAATCAGACTTGGCGGTGAAAACAGAACGAGCCGCCAGGAGCGTGCTCCCCAAAAAGAATTCGTCGCGGCCGCGAAGCCAGCGTCAGGAACAGCGCTTGCGTTTCAAACGGTGCCCTCGAAGCGTCGACGTCCCTACTGCGCTCGGGCGTGGTTGTCGTGTGCTTCGAAGCCACCATCGGCTCACTGCCGCGCACGCCTGTTCGGCTTAACCAGACAGCCAGCTAGCCCTTCCCGGACATCGCGCGTCACTACCTGCGGCGTGGAACGTTTTACCTGTTTCTTCCGTGCAAAACTGCCTCGCAAAGACAGTGTTTAAAGCGCAGCATTGCGATGTTGACGTTCTCGTGCGATGGGCAGGTCAGATTCTTCGAACGGCTCATGACCTGCGACGACCTGTGAAAATCGTGTGAACAAAGTCGGCCTAGCGGCCAGACGTGAGGATTCCGGAGTTATTGCGATGTACAACGATGCGGACTCGCCAAAATCGGTGCTCGATGGCCAGGATGCCGGCGGCCAGGCGAGCAGTCTGTCAATTTCCGCCACGCCGCCGAGGTTCGGACGCCTCGCCATGTGCGTGGCCGCGGCCAGCGCGCTCGTCATCGGCGTGATGGGTACGGTGGCGTATAGCGTCTGGTTCAACCACGACCAGCAGGCATACGCCGAAGCCATGGCCGGCGCACGCCGGGCGCTCGGCAACGGCGCGTCGGCGAACGCGGCTGTGATCGCAAAAACCGCGAGCATGACGGCGGCGCCGGCGGCGGCTGTAGCGGCAACACCGCCGCAACCGTTGCATGCAACGGTGACGAGCGGCGCGACGGCGGCGGCATCGCCAGCCGTCGCGGATCAGGAAGCGGGCGGGCAGTTCGCGTCCTGGTCGGGCCAGGTCAAGGCACCGGCGGCGCAGCCTGTGGTCGTTGCGAATGCGGCATCCGGCACGTCCGCATCCACGCCACCGCCGCCCGCGTCCGCTCGCCGGCCAGCAAACGCAAACGCCGCACCGACGCAGCAACTGGCCGCGTCGCGTCCGGGCAAAGATGGCCGCGCGACGCCTCAGGAGCGCCGCGCCGTGCCCGAGAGCGCGCGCCACAAGAACAATCTGTTCGCCCGCATGGGGCTCTTCTTCCGTCGAGTTAGTTACCGGCAGCATGGCAACACAAATCGGCAAGACATCTACTCCCATCCGTGAGCGGCGCCGTGCCGGGCGCGGCGGTCCAACCGGCGCTTTGGTGAGCCCCTTCAGACGGGCTCCCGCGCTGCTCGCCGGCGCGTCTTTGCTTTGTCTGCTGGTCGGTCTTCTTTATCTCGCGTCGCAGATCAGGACCATCTTCTCCGATCAGCTGAAGCAGGAATACGCCGGACTCGTGCTCGAAGCGGCGGAGCGCGCAGAAAGCGCTCGCGCAATGGTCGGCGTGTGGCAGCAACAGGCCGGCGACGGTCAGGCGCAGACGCAGGCTTATCGCCATGCACGCATGGAACTCGCCGATCGCCTGAAGTCGCTCGCGGCATTGGTGAATGCCAGTCCGTTGGCGGCGCCACGGATGCCGGCGTCGGCGTTGACGCCCGATGCCAGTCTGAACGGCATTGATGCGCTGCTTGCCACGATCCCGCCGTACTGGCGCGCCCAGCGCGATGCCGATGGCGCCGACGTGCGCCTGCGCATTGCCCATGTTGCGAATGTATTGATCGCGCTGGCCGCGCTGCTGTTCTGCATGTTGCTCACGGCGCTCGGCATGTACGCAAAACGCAATCGTCAATTGGCGGGCGAATCATATGAGTTCGAGTACGCGGCGCTGCACGATTCCCTGACCGGCTTGCCGAACCGGCGCAACCTGTTCGCCATGCTCGACGAGGTGGCGGCGAATTTGCACGCCGCCCCGATGTCTCGCAAGATCGCCGTGCTGTATGTGGATCTGGACGGCTTCAAGCAGGTCAACGACACGCTCGGTCACCGCGTCGGCGATGAGTTCCTGATTGCGGTGTCGCGTGCTTTTCGCGAGTCGGTGCGCAAAGTGGATGTCGTCGCGCGCATCGGCGGCGACGAATTCGCGGTGCTGATTCGAGAGTATTCGACGCCGGATGAATTGGCCGAGATTGCCCAGCGGCTGATTGCGTGCGTGGTCGAGACCGACACGGAGATGGGCATTGGCGTGGTGCGCGCGAGTATCGGTATTGCCAGCTATCCCGATCTCGTCAGCGATTATCAGCGCCTCGTCGCCGCGGCCGACGACGCGATGTATCACGTCAAGCGTGGCGGCAAGAACGGCTACGCGTTCGCGGCTCAGGCTGATTGAGCGGCGCGCTCAGGAGGTTTGGGTCTCGGGTGTTGCTTGCGCTTGCGTTTCCGTTTCCCTTTCCCTTTCCGATTCCAGTAGCGCTTCCCGGCCTGGCCTTTCATTGATGACCGCGAGGCGTACGTCGTCGCTCATGGTCTTCCACGCGCGGATTTCGTCGCGCGTACGCAGACAGCCGAGGCAGAAGCCGGTTTTGCCGTCGAGTTTGCAAATGTCGATACAGGGTGACTGGATTGTCATGATCGGACCAGCGGTTCCGTGGGCTTGACCTCGACGGTAATCGGCGAGAGTCGGTTAGAAAAATGCTGCAGCATTGTAGGGGAGAAGCGCGCTTCGCGGGCCAAAGGGTGCGCACCGTCGCGCACGCGAAGTCTTGTTTCGTGCTACAAAATCGAGGCTTGCGCGTACGCGCCGGTTCATCCACAGCGGAAAGATCCATGTTCAGATATTCGTTGATGCGCGCCGTTGGGCGCTTGAGCCAGCCTGAGTGGATCGTTGCCGTGATGGCCGCGGCGCTCGCCGCCTGTGCGCCGGTGCCGCCGGCCAGCAGTCAGGCCGTCGTTCCGCCTGCCGTTATTCGGCCCGCTGTTCAGCCCGCTTTTCAGCCAGATACCGAAGCCTCCGGACGCCCGGCCGACGGCCCGCTGGCAGTGCCGCCGAACCTCGTCGCGCTGACGCAGCCGGCCGGCGAGAAACGCCTGACGAGCGCCACCTCCAACCAGTCGTACTGGCCGCTCTCGCAGTATTTCGAAACCCAGCGCAACCAGGCCTATTGCTCCGTCGCGACCTCGGTCATGGCGCTCAACGCATTGGGCATCCGCCGGCCGCAGTCGACCCTGTACCCGGACTTTCCGTTCTTCTCGCAGGAAGATTTCTTCCACGGCATCGATCCGCAGGTGGCCAACGCCGCCAAGGTCTCGCAGGAGGGCATGACGCTTGATCAGCTCAGCTCGGCCTTGAAGGCCTTTCCCGTCGAGGTGCGAAAATATCATGCGGCGGACCTGTCGCTCGGTCAGTTCCGCGATCTGGTGCGGGCGACCACGAGCCACAGCGATCGCTTCGTGCTGTTGAATTTCAGGCGGGTGGAAATCGGCGAGACGGGCGGCGGGCACTGGTCGCCGCTCGCCGCCTACGATTCGGCGAGCGACAGCGCGTTGCTGCTCGACGTGGCGCGCTATAAATATCCGGCCGTATGGGTGCCGGTCGCGCAGTTGTATGCAGCCGCGTTGGCGGTGGATAGCGTGAGTGGAATTTCACGCGGTATCGTGATTATCGGCAAGCGGCCGGGTTGATCGCCACTTGCCGAGGCGGCTGCGACATTCAATCGTGCGGCACGAGTGGCGGCTCACGCGAGTGCGCCCACAGCAAACCGGCGCCCGCGCGATCGCGCTCAGGTGCGCGTCACGCTTCTTCGTTGCGCCATTCCGTCAGCCCTTCGCGCGCATTCAATTCGGTGAACGAAGGCCGCGCGCGTAGCTGCCGGATGTAGCGGGCAAGATTCGGCCAGCCGAGCGCGGGCCGCGGCATATTGCGGGTCCAGCGCATCAACATGACGGCCATGAAGTCCGCGGTGCTGAGCTTGTCGCCGATCAGATAGTCGTGGCTTTCGCCGAGATGTGCATCGAGCTTGTCCCACGCCGCGTCGAGACGACGGCAGGCCAGCGCGCGAACCGCTTCGGCGCCGGCGGGGTCGCCGTCGGAGCCCGCGTAGAACCAGTCGCGCATGGCGGGCAGAATCGTGTTGGCGAGATAGACCATCATTTCGAGCCACGCGGCGCGATCGACGGAACCCGGCTCGGGGGCGAGCGCGGCCTCGGGATGCCGCTCGGCCAGCAGGATCAGCAACGCCACCGACTCGTGGCGCGGCGTGCCGTCGACCATCAGCGTGGGCACGCGCCCCGCGGGGTTGAGCCGCAGATACGCCGGGTCGTGTTGCCGGCCGGCGTCGATGTCAATCAGTTGCGATTCGAACGAGACGCCGAGCTCGATCAGCATCCAGTGCACGGCCATGCTTGCCGCGCCGGGCGAATAGTAAAGCACGTATGAGGTGGAATCGCGGGGCATAGTGGCTTGAGGTCCGGTTTCGATCCGGCGGACAGTCTACCGCCGTTCCCGGCGCGTGCCTATGCGCAATCGGCGAGGGAACGCGCAGTCATCGGCTCGGCAACGCGGGCTTGGTCACCGACCAGAACTCATTGGTTGCAGGCTGCCGCGCCTCATCATCCCCACGCTGCATTCTGCAAAACGATCCGGTAGCCGTCCGGATCTTCGAACGTTTTGCCTTGGCGGTCCCAGTAGGGATTCTCCGCTGCGCACGCCGGCACGCCGAGCGCTTCGAGCCGTTCGACGGCCGCGCGCCATGCGTCGCGTTCCGGGAGATAGAGCACGAGCAGGTGCTCGGTGGTCGGCGCGCGTTCGACGGTCACGCCGTGCTGATGGGTGAACTCGATGTGCCATGCACAGTCTCGCCGCCCGACGATCACACCATCGAAGCCTTCATGATTCTCGAAGCTCGCGAGGACTTCGAAGCCCAATCCCCGCTTATAGAAATCAGTGACCTTATGCAGATCGTTGGTAGGGCGAGCGACTCGGAGAACGGGCGGCTGCATCGGCAACTCCACGAAATACGGATGTGCCGCAAAGCATAACGTGCCGCGCGCGCCGCAGCGCGCCCGAGTGCGTCAAAACGGTTCAGGCGCTACGCGCCATCTCGCCGATGCCCGTGTTGAACTCTTCCCTTTTTGAACTCGCGGCGATCGCCGTACGCGCCCGAAGCGGGGTCTTGCGAACTCGCGGATCGCGCAGCGCCGGACGTGCATCGACCAGATCCGCGTACAACGCGAGATAGTTCGCGGTGGACGCGTCCCAGCCGAAGTCGCGGCTCATCGCATTACGCTGCAGCACGTGCCACGACGACGGTTGCACGAACGCGGCCAGCGCGCGGCCGAGCGCATGCATCACGTCGTCCGGGCTTTCGCCGTCGAACAGGAAACCTGTTGCCTTCTGTTCGCCACGAGGGTCGTGCGGAACGTAGTCGACGATGGTATCGGCCAGGCCGCCGACGCGCGAGGCCACCGGAATCGTGCCGTAGCGCATTGCGTAGAGCTGCGTGAGGCCGCACGGTTCAAAGCGGCTGCCGTGCAGCAGAATGTCAGCGCCCGCGTGCAGCATGTGCGCGCGCCGCTCGTCATAGCCGATTTGCACGCCGACGCGCCCCGGCCACGCGGCCGCGACGTCCTGCAAGGCCTGTTCGAGCCCGGGCTCGCCCTGGCCGAGAATTGCGAACTGCAACCGCGGATGCCGTTCGAGCAGTGCCGGCAGCGTATGCACGACGACATCGGCGAGCTTCTGTTCCGTCAGGCGGCTGCCGATGGCGACCAGCGGCGCGAACGGATCGCGCGTCAGACCGAAGGCCTGTTGCAGTTCACGCTTGCAGGCCTGCTTGCCGGCGGTGTCGTCGACGGAGTAGGGGCGCGCGATATGTTTGTCGGTGGCCGGGTTCCACACGCTCGTATCGATACCGTTGACGATGCCCGACAACTTGGCGGCCTGGGCCTGCAGCACGCCTTCCATGCCGTGTCCGAAGTGCGGCGTCAGGATCTCGCGTGCGTAGCGCCGGCTGACCGTCGTGACGCGATCCGAATGGACGATGCCCGCTTTCATCATGCTCAGCGAGCCGTAGAACTCGATGCTGCGCTCGTCGGAAAGCGCCGGCGCCAGCAGTTCCGGCGGCACGCCGATCCAGCCGCCCATGGCGAGCGGATGATTGCCCTGGAACGCCAGGTTGTGAATCGTGAAGACGCTTTTCGCGGCGACGCCCGCGAGCCGCAGGTACAGCGGCGTGAGTCCTGCATGCCAATCGTGCGCGTGCACGATGTCGGGGCGCTTCACGTTGCGCACGCCGCGCGCGACTCGCGCGGCCGCTGCCGCGAGCGAGGCGAAGCGCGTGAGGTTGTCCAGGTAGTCGCGGCCTTGAGGATCGCGATACAGGCCTTCGCGCGCGAACAGGTGGTCCATTTGCAGAAGCAGCACCGGCACGCCGGTATCGGGCATCTGGCCGCGCAGCAGCCGCGCGTCGCCGCCGGGCAGGCCGGTCATGCGCGCGACCGGCTCGACGTCGACCGCGCGTTCCAGCGCGGCCGGATAAGCGGGCATCAGGATCGAGACATCGACGCCGGCATCGCGCAGCGCGGCGGCATAGGCGCTGACCATGTCGCCGAGGCCGCCGGATTTGGCGAGCGGCAGGGCTTCGGAAGCGACGAGAAGAACGTTAAGCGGCAAAGTGGCCCCCAAGGACGGGTTTTTTGCACTTGCACAGTGCGGTGGGATTCGCGGACGCGTCAGTTCAGCAAGGGATGTGCCTGACGTCAGCGGTTATGCAAGGGGGCGAGAGGAGGGTTTGTGTTGCAGTGCGGATGGGCGATTCTTTGGCTTGAAAGGCCTATTTATCTGGCTTGACGCTCAGCAGTCTGCGGCGCCGTTTTTTCATTTGTGTGTAGGTTTGACATCGATTCGACAAGCCGGGGCAGCGTCTGAAAAAATAAAGGGCTGTCGCCGAAACGACAGCCCTTCGTCACTACGCAAACAGGCAAGCCCGAATCAATGCACCGGTGCGTGCGTCTGCTCGACCGGCCGCGGCTGCGTCATCGCGCTCACTAGCGCGAACACGATGATATTCACCGCCAACGCGAGGAAGCCGATATTGATGTCCTTCAGCGCATCGGGCAGGAACGGCATCAACTGACCGATGCTCAGGTGCATCGTGGTCGTGACGGCCACCACCGCGACGCCGGCCAGAATCCCGCAAAACGCGCCTTGCTTCGTCGCGCGGTTATGCGGACGCAGGCTGCAGATCACCGCCGGAAAGAGCTGGGTCACGAAGCTGTAGCCCATCAGCAGCAACGCGACGATGGTTTCGCCGCCTTGCAGCGTGAAGCCGACCGCGACCAGCGCCACTACCGGCACGAGGAAGCGCGCGAGCTTCGCCACCGTGGCGTCCGACGCGTTTCGGTTCACCATGCCGCGATACACGTCGTTGGCGAGCAGCGTTGATGCGGACGTGAGGATCATCGAGCCCGGCACGAGCGCGGTCAGAATCCCGGCCGCGCCGATCACGCCGACGAACCACGGGTCGAAGGTCTGCAGCGACAGACGGAACAGCGAGAGGTCGATGTCGCCGCCCTTCAGACCCGGCACCTTCAGCGTCGCCGCGAAGCCGACGAAGAACACGAACAGCAGAATCAGCTGATAGAGCGGCAGCACCATCGCGTTGCGGCGGAAAATGCGTTCGTCCTTAGCCGTGAAAATCGAACCGAAGGTATGCGGCCACATGAAGAAGCCCAGCGCGGTCAGCAGCACCGTCGACTGGAACCACGTCACGCTCGAACCCTTGGCCGGGAAGGTCAGGAAGCCAGGGCGCGCGGCATCGATCGCGCGGAACATGTCGCCGAAGCCGCCGTAGTAGTGCAGCGGCAGATAGATGCCGAGGAACAGCACGATCGCGAGAATCAGCATGTCCTTCACCACCGAATTCCACGCCGAGCCGCGCACGCCGGAGACGATCACATAGGCCGTCACCACACAGGCGCCGATCCACACGGCCGCCGTCGACGAAATCGCGCCGTACGAGGCCGTTGCGACGATGATGCCGAGCCCCTTCAGTTGCAGCACGAGGTAGGGAATCAACGCGGCCACGCCCACTAGCGCGACGAGCGTGCCGAGCGCCGGGCTGTCGTATTTGCGCGTGAAGAAGTGCGGCTGCGAGACGAGCCGGTGATTTTTCGCGTAACGCCAGATCGGCGGCAGCATCCAGTACGAGAGGATATACGCGAGCGTGCCGTACGCCAGAATGTAATAGACGGGCGCGCCCTTGCCATAAGCAAAGCCGCTACCGCCGAGGAAGGTGAAGGTCGTATAGATTTCACCAGCCATCAGCAGGAACACGAAGGCGGTGCCGAAGCTGCGGCCGCCCACGGTCCATTGCTCCAGACTCATGTCGTGGCCGCGCTTGGCGCGCACGCCAAGGTAAAGCGCAAACAGCGTGATTGCCGCAATGATGACGAGTGCGCTCATGAGCTGACCTCCTCGCCATCGGCGGCGAGTTGACGGTTGGACGAATCCAGACGGTAGACGATCGCCATGATGATCGAACTGAGCACCACCCACATGACGATCCAGGCCAGCACGAACGGCATGCCGAGCATCAGCGGCTCGACACGATTCACAAACGGGACACCGAGCAAAATGCCGATGAACGGCAGCGCGGCAAGTACACGAAGCAACATGGGGGCAACTCCTCGAACTGGTAAGTACGTCTCGTTGAAAGTGCAGCTTCGCTGGGGACTGTATGCCGGATGCTTTGGTCCCGTAAAGTGGGTCAAAAAAGTGTAGGCTTTCTGAAAGTTGCGGACGCATCTTTATGCGGCCGGTTGCTGCGCTGCAAGGCGGCGGGGATGGCGTGGCGGGGTGCCGCACGCCTGCCGGCGGCTGGCTTTTTTACGGCTTTGACTGGCGCGGCGCGATATCATCTCGCCACGCAACGCGAGCAACTTCTGGACAACATCCGCAGCGCCGGAGAGAGTCCGGGTTCATCAACATGGCGCGGCGTGCCGGGTGTGCAGTGGAGCCGCCCGAGCCGCCGCTCGACACGGAACGCATATGGTCGAAAGTCTGATCTCGGACATTCTGTTTGGCTTTACGGGGTTGATCAGCATCATCAACCCGATCGGCATTGCTTTCGTCTTCCTGGACCGGACTGCTTCGTTGACCACGGAGGAGCGCACCGCGCTCGCCCGCAAGATCGCCATCAATGTGATGTGCGTGCTGCTGGTGGCGTTCTTCATCGGCACGCCGATCCTGCATTTCTTCGGCATCTCCATGCAGGCGCTGCGCATCGGCGGCGGGCTGGCCGTCGCGGTGGGCGGCTGGCAGATGCTCAATGCGCCCGACACGCAGCCGGCCGAAAAACCCGCGGTCAAGCGGGTGGACGCGGATAATGCGATGTCGAAGGCATTTTTCCCGTTCACCATTCCGCTGACCACCGGGCCGGGCTCGATCGCCACGGCTGTCGCGCTGACCGCGAACCGCACGCATAAGCTCTCCGAGTTCGTGATTTCGAGCATCGCTTCGGTGGTGATCTCGGTGACGGTGGCGGTCACCGTCTATCTGGTGTATAGCCGCGCGGTGGTGTTCGCCAAATACCTCGGCGTGGAAGGCACCAAGGTCGCCATGCGTGTATCTTCCTTTTTGCTGCTGTGCATCGGCGTGCAGATCATGTTGACCGGTTTCTCCGAATTCCTCATTCCGATCGCGACGATGCAGCCGGTAGTCAAGTAGACGCGTACCCGGCGGCACGCCGCGCCGGAGAGTTCATGCGTACCGGACAGCCATTGTCTTGCGTGGAACCGAACAGGAGAGAAGCTTATGTGCCGCTGGCTCGCTTATACGGGCAACCCGATTCAACTTGAAACGGTGTTGTTCAATGCAAAGCATTCTTTGATCGACCAGAGCCTGCATTCGCGGCTAGGCCAGACCACGACCAACGGCGATGGCTTCGGCATCGGCTGGTATGGCCATCCGACCGATATTCCGTTTCGCTACCGTTGCATCCATCCCGCGTGGAGCGACCGCAATCTGCGCGAGGCCGCGCGGGCGATTCGCGCGCCGCTGTTCGTCGCGCACATTCGCGCGGCGACGGATACGCCTTCGCAGGAAACCAACTGTCATCCGTTTCGTTATGGCCGCTGGCTCTTCGCGCATAACGGGCTGATCCGCAACTATCCGTCCGTGCGCCGCGATCTGATGCTGGCGATCGACTCGGATCTGTTTCCGTCCATCGAAGGCTCGACCGACTCCGAGGTGATGTTTTTCCTCGCGCTGAGCTTCGGCCTCGAACTGGCGCCGGTCACCGCGCTCGAGCGGATGGTGGCGTTCGTCGAAGAGACCGCTCACAAGCACGGCGTGGATGAACCGCTGAACATGACCGTGTGCGCCACCGACGGCGAGCAGATCGTCGCGGTGCGCTATTCGAGCGAAGGGCAGTCGCGCTCGCTTTTTCACAGCAGTTCGTTCCAGCAGTTGCACGCGTTGTATCCAGACGATCCGCGTATCGCGGCGGCCGGCGAGAATGCGTTTCTGGTGCTGTCCGAGCCGCTCGCGGACCTGCCCGGCTGGTGGCAGGAGATTCCCGAAAGCACGGCGGTGGTGGCACGCGGGGGTGAAATCGAACAGTATCCGTTCAAGCCGCACGCGGCGTGACTTGCGTGAACCGGGTGAGCGCCGGGGTCAACGCGTGAGCAGCATCGCGCTCAACACGGAGAACACGGTGGATGGCAATTCGGCAAGGCGGCTGACCACCACGTTGTGCGGATAGAAGTCTTCAACCGCGTCGGTCAGCACGCCGATTCCCACCAGCTCGATGCCGCGCTTGCCGATGGCCGCGACGCGCTCGCGCAGATCGCTGCGCAATACCTGCGGGTCGCCGTCGCCGGTGGAGGGATAACCGTCGGAGAACATCATTAGAATGCGCCGTTCGGCCTGATGGTCGGCGAGGCGCGTCGCGGCCCAGGCAAGCGCCTCGCCGTCCGGATTCTCATGACCGCAGTCGATCGCGGCGATCCCGCTCAGGTCCGTCGCGCCAAAGCGCTTATAAACCTTCAGGTCGAGCCGTTCGACGAAGCGGTTGTAGCGCCGCAGATCCGCGCCGCCGGCGAGTTGCCGCTCGTAGAGCTGCTTCATGGGCGCGGATTCGACCGAGCAATAACCGAGCACTTCGCAATCGAACGACAACTGCGTGAGCGCATCGCACAAGGCGGCCGCGCACTGGCGCGCGAGTTCGATCTTGCGGCCCGCCATCGAGCCGCTGCGGTCGATCAGCAGCGTCACGGCGACATCGCGTCCTTTAGCGGCCCGCTGCGTGCGAAACGGCGTGCGGTAACCGGGCGAGGTTGCGAGCTTCGCCAGCGCGGTGCGATCGATCTCGCCGCGCTCCTGCTCGCGGCGCCAGCGTGTGCGTTCGTCGGCGCTCAGCGCGCGTTCGAGCTTTTCCTTGAGCGGCGCCGTGTCCGCGCGAGCCTGCGCGCGCAGCTCGCGCCATGCGGCGCTGTCGCCCTGGCCCGTGAGATCGCGGATGTCGTCGAATTCAGTGGCGAGCGGGATCGACAGTGTGGCTTTGAACGCATGCGTATTCGCGCTGCCGGCTTTACTTTCTGAGGAACGCGTGGACGGCTGCTGCGCGTCCGCCGGCGATTGACCCATGCCGACCGCGTCGTCCGCCTGCGCGCCACCGCTTCGATCGGACGGCGGGGAGTTTGCGCTGTCCTGATCGGGCAGCACCGTGTCTTCATCGTCGATTGGCGCGGACGATGAAGCCGCCGTTTCCGTATCGATGTCCTCGACCGGGTCCGCGGTGAACATCATGCTGTTCACCTCACCCGCCGACAGCGCGCGCACGCGCGCCACCAGCGCCTGCGCCGCCGCAATGCTCTGCGTGGTGGAGCGGCTCGCGCGCGCCTCGTGCAGCAGATCCTGCGCGGCGTGCAATGCGGCGAGCAACGAATGGCTCGCTTCGAGCCGGGTGGGCGGTTCGTCCCACAACGCGCGCTCGACCAGCCAGACCAGCCGGTCGCGCCAGTGCAGCTTCGGCCAGCACTGCTGCACGCGCTCGGCCGCATGCTGGCGCAGCTTGCCAATGAACCAGCGCGCGCCCGGATATTCGTCGAGCAACTGCGCACACACGCGGCGGTCGTCGATCACCTGCGCGAGTTTCGCGGCGACGCCCGCCGGCAGCGCGTCGAGTTGCGCGAGCGACGCATGCTTGGCGCGCGCGACCAGCAGATCCAGATAGCCGATCAGAACGTCGCGCTCGACCTCGCCATTCAACTCGTAGTCGGGAATCACAATACGGCCCGGCTCCACGCGCGGACCGTCCGGACTGAACACGACCGTCACGCCGTATTGCCCGGTTAGTACACGGGCGACCTTGCCGAGCGTGGATTCGAATGCGAAGCCGCGGGTGTCGCGGGTTGCATGCATCGCGCTCACGCTTGCGGGGCCGGCGCGATGTGATGACGGACGATGCCGCGAATCAACGCGGCGTCTTCCGGGCTCACCTTCGCGTAGATGGCCGGTCCGGCGGCGCGTTCGGGATCGCCCGTGCGCAGCATCAGTTCGGCCCAGTCGAGCAGCCGCCGGGTAGAGAATGCACTCGAGAGATCCTCGCGCGCGAACGCGGCGCGGCAGTCGGCGGCAATCGCGGCGAGCGTGGTGGCGAGCGCGCGCGTCATATGCGGGGCGAGGGTGGCGATCAGCACGTCGGCTTCTTCGGCGGGCGTCAGATAGTCGAGCAGATACACGCGCCAGCGATCCAGAAACGCCTCGTTCATCAGATTGGCGCCCTGATACAGATGCCGGAACTGGCTCATCGCGCCGACCGCATTCGCCGTGGCGAACAGGCGGAAAGCCGGATGCGGCGCGACGATCTCGTTGCCTTTTTCCTTCAGCACGAGACGGCCGTGCGGTTCGAGCACGGCGGTGAGGGCGGCGAGAATCGACGGTTCGGCAAAGTCGATTTCGTCGACGATCAGCCAGAGCCCCTCGCGCATGGCCGTGGGCAGCACGCCGTCGACCCACAGCGTCTCGCCGCCCTTGACGGTCCAGAAGCCGACGAAGTCGCCGACGGTGGTCTGCCCGTTCATGTTGGAGCGCAGCACGCCGTGGCGCGAACGCGCCGCGACCTGTTCGATCAGGCTGGTCTTGCCGGCGCCGGTGTGACCGATCAGCATCACGCGCCGGTTCTCGACGATGTCTTCGACAATGTCGTTGAAGCGCTCGGAGAAGAGATAGGCCGGATTGATGCGCGGCACGAGCGGATTGCCGACGCCACACGGCACCTCCACATGACCGATGCGCACGGTCTCGCCGGTGCCTTCCGGCTGCCGATGTTTCGCCGCCGAAGCCTGCGCCGCCGCGCGCTGCAACTCCGGCATGAAGGCGACGCGGCCGGCTGGGGACTGATCGCTCGCGGCGTTGGCCGTATCCATCGCGAAGCCTTCGCGGCGCCATTTCTTCAGCTTGGCGCGCAGATTTTCCGCGTCGACCACGAGATCGATATCGACCGCGCCAAGGCCGCCGCCATTGTCGACGCCATGTTCGAGCCGATAGTTTTCCGGCCGGTCGGCCACGCTGACGCGCCACCATTCCGCGCCGTTCTCCGTTGCGCGTTGGTAAAGGCCAAGGTTTTCGTCTTCGGTCAGTTCGGGCGCGTTCATGGCAGATGTTGAATAGTCAATAACGAATCATGCATTGCAATTTGGCTGAGGCCGAATGACCGACTATCTTATCTTGAGTGCCTTTCGGTGTTCCCGTTTCATTGGCAAGCGGGCTTTGTCGAGCGCATGCCAGGCAAATATTTATTGCGTCAATCGAATAGGCCATGAAGCGCCTGTCGCCTATAGTTGGTCGGACCTGGCGCTGCGGTTTCCCCAACATCTTTCTGGCCGATCGTGTTTGAAAGCAACCGGAGTCTGCTTTGGCCCGCATCGCGACGCAAAAAAATTGACGGCAAAACAATGAGACTACCTACAAAATTAATGGCGGCCCTCGCCGTGGCAAGTCCGCTGGCCTATGGTCAAACCAGCGTGAGCTTATATGGCCGTCTCGACGCGGGCCTCGAATACCTGAATCACATCAATAATGGCGCGGGCGGCAGTTCGAGCCGCTGGAGCGCGGAAGGCGGCGACTGGGGCACCAGCATGCTCGGCCTCAAAGGCAACGAAGATCTGGGCGGCGGCCTCAATGCGATCTTCAACCTCGAAACCGGCTTGCAGGTCATGAACGGTACGACGAGCGGCGGGCGGCTCTGGTCGCGGCGCGCGTTCGCCGGTTTGAAGAGTGAGCAGTGGGGCACGTTGCAGGCCGGCCGCAATCTGTTTATCGACAGCGACGGCGTATGGGAATTCGATCCGTTCGTGCAGCAGGCGTTTTCGTCGGCCTCGCTCGTGCGTGGGCGCAACTGGCAGCAAACCAGCAACAACGTCGAGTATCACAGCCCGGTGTTTTGGGGATTCGACGTGCAGGCGCAATATGCGTTCGGCAATCAGGCGGGCGCTTTCAACAGCGGTGCGGCCGGCGAGTTCGGCCGCTCGGACGGCATCATGCTGACCTATCACTCGCCGCTCTTCGACGTGCGCGGCATCTACGACGAACTGCGCGACAGCAACGGCCGCTTCAGCAACATCTTCCAGGCATCGCGCGAATATTTCGCCGGCGTGAACGTGCATTTCGACTCGGTGAAGATACAGGGCGCCTACACGCATTACTCGGCGCCTGACTCCCCGGTCGGCGTCGCCGACTCGGCCGATCACTACTGGCTCGGCGCCACCTATAACTTCCTGCCGCGCTGGGCCATGACGGCGGGCGGCTTCTACGTGAAGGTCGGCGACGGCTCGGGCGATGCCGCGCACGACCCCTCCGGCCACGCGATGATGTACGTGCTCGGCACCACCTACAACCTGTCGAAGCGCACCTTCCTGTACGGCACGGTGGGCTATGTGCGCAATGGCAGCAACTCGAATTTCTCGCTGGAAGCATCGCCGCGCGATGCGACCAGCAAAACGAGTCCGCTGGTGGGCGAATCGCAGACCGGCGCGTATGTCGGGATGCTGCATCAGTTCTGACGCGGTCGGCTAGACGCGGTCGGCTAGACACGGTCGGTTAGACGCGGTCGGCTAGACGCGGGTAGCGAGAGGTGGCTCGGCGTGCCACAAGGGGCGCCCCGGTTCACGCCGGTGCGCTCTTCGTGCATTCTTAAACTGCCAGATCCTCGCTCACCGACTTGCGCAAGCGCACCGGAATCGACTTCGACGCCGGCACCTGACTCGATTCCGCGTGATGCGAGAGGGGAATCAGGCGATTGCATTCCGGGTAGTAGCCCATGATGCAGCCGGGCGGAATGTCGAACGCGTGGACATGCATGCCGTCGACTTCGCGCGTCACGCCGTCGTTCGAGACGGTGGAGATGCACACCGCATCGCCCTCCGCGAAGCCGCGCTGCGTCATGTCGTCCTGATGCATGAGCAGCACGTTGCGGCTGCCGTACACGCCGCGGAAGCGGTCGTCGAGACCGTAGACGGTGGTGTTGAACTGGCTGTCGCCGCGGGCCGTCATCAGGCGCAGCACGTCGGGGCCTCGCGACGGCATGTCGGCGTCTTCGTCGAGCGTCTCGGGCACGATGAAATTCGCCTTGCCGCTTTCCGTCTTCCATTTGCGCTCGCAAGCCGCGAGGGGCCGGTGAAACCCGCCGGGTTCCCTGAAGCGCCGGTTGAAGTCCTTGAACTGATCCGGATAGGTGCGTTCGATCGCGTCGCGCACCAACGAGTAGTCGTCGACCCAGGCATCCCAGTCGATCTTCGGATTACGCGGCAGCAGCGCCTTTGCAAGACCGGCGACAATGGCGGGTTCCGACAGCAGCATGTCGCCGGCCGGCTCGGCGAGCCCGTGCGAGCCGTGCACGCAGGCCGTGCTGTCCTCCACACTGACCCATTGCTCGCCGCTCGCCTGACGGTCGATCTCGATGCGCCCAAGGCAGGGCAGCAGATACGCGACCTCGCCATGCAGCAGATGGCTGCGATTGAGTTTGGTGGCGATCTGCACCGTGAGCCGCAGACGCTGCCACGCGGGGTCCATCACGTGGTGATCGGGAATCGCCACCTGAAAATTGCCGCCCAGGCCGATGAACGCTTTGACTTTGCCGTCGAGCACGCCGCGGCAGGCTTCGACCGTGGTCATGCCTTTATTGCGCGGCGGCTCGAAGCCGTAGAGTTCCTTCAGCTTGTCGAGCGGCGCGAGTTCAGGCTTTTCCGTGATGCCGACCGTGCGCTGCCCCTGCACGTTCGAATGGCCGCGAATCGGGCAGATGCCCGCGCCCGGCCGGCCGATATTGCCGCGTAGAAGCAGCAGGTTCGAGAGCATCTGCACGTTGTGCACGCCGCTGCGATGCTGGGTGATGCCCATCCCGTAGAGAACCATCGCGGCATTCGCTTTTGCGTAGACACGTGCCGCGTTTTCGAGCGCGGCGCGGCTGAGGTCCGAGTGGCGCTCGATCTCTTGCCATGACGTGGCGCGCATCGCCTCGGCGAATTCGTCGAAGCCGTGCGTATGCTGCGCGATGAAGGCGGCGTCGAGCACGCGTGGCTCGCCGTTACGCTGCGCGTCGTCGTCCCACTCGATCAGCAGCTTGCAGAGCCCGGCAATCGCCGCCGCGTCGCCGCCGATCTTGACCTGATGATATTGCGTGCTGATCCGCGTGTCGGCCGGGGTGAGCATGTCGAGCGGCGACTGCGGATTCGCGAAGGTGACGAGCCCGCGTTCCTTGAGCGGATTAAAGGTGATGATCTCCACGCCGCGTTTGCGTGCATCCTGCAACTGATGCAGCATGCGCGGCGCGTTGGTGCCGGTGTTGTGGCCGAAGAACAGCATGCAGTCGGTGTGCTCGAAATCTTCGAGTTGCACGGTTCCGACCGGCACGCCGATCGTCTTGGGCAGGCCGACCGAAGTGCTTTCGTGACACATGTTCGAACTGTCCGGCAGATTGTTGGTGCCGTACAGGCGCGCCAGCAAGGCATACATGTACGACGTTTCCAGCGACGCGCGGCCCGACGCGTAGAACACCGCTTCGTTCGGATCTAGTGCTTGCAGTTCGCTCGCGATTTCGGTGAACGCATGTTGCCAGGTGGTCGGCACGTAGCGGTCGGTGGCGGAATCCCAGCGCATCGGCGTGGTCAGCCGGCCGCGCGATTCGAGTTCCAGGCCGCTCCATGCGCGCAATTCGCTCAGCGTATGGTTGGCGAAGAAGTCCGCGTCGACGCGTTTGCTGGTGATTTCCCACGCGGTCGCCTTCGCGCCGTTCTCACAGAATTCGAAAAGATGCGGGTCCGCGGGTTTGGCCCACGAGCAACTCACGCACGCGAAGCCGTCGGGCTTGTTCTGCTTGGCCAGAATGCGGCTGCCGTTCAGCGTCACGTGTTCCTGCACGAGGATCGACGCGACCGCTTTCACCGAGCCCCAGCCCCCGGCGGCGTTGCGATATGGCTTGATGGGTTCGCTGTCAGGCGTGCCGGATGTCTCTTTCGCTCCACTTCCGGGCGCGCTGTCGACGGTGTGATCGGTGCTCATGTTGACTCCTGGCGGGTTGCCGGTGCTTGCGCACCGCTTTAACCGAGACGTCCGCAATTACCGGACCACTGGATTAATTTGTGCTTACAACCATCCCGCCGAGCCTTCGCTGTGTTCGACCGTGTTGGGCATGCGCGTTGGACAAGCGTGTTGGACAGGATCACGCGGCGCTGACCGGCGGCGGCCTGGCAGGCGGATCGCCTTCGGGCGCACGATCCGGATCATTCGGCGGGACATCGTCAGGCGGTGGCGATGGATCGGGATCGCTCGTCGGGTGCGGCGCGTCGGGGTCGATTTCCGGCGGCATCGGGGTGTGCGGATGCAGACCCGGCATGCAACGCGTGTTCGTCATTGTCATCGTCTCCGTGGTGTGCTGCGTGTGCGTCACCATCAAACCGCAACCGGCATGCCACTGGCGCGAGCCGCCCGCAACGCGGGCGCGCCGTGTGGAACAGCTATTGCTCGACCATCGCAAGCGCGTACGCCACAGCGGTGGTAGGCGCCGCGATATCACACGGAACATGACGCACTGAAGTGCAGGGATAAGGGAAAGACAAATGGCGCGACATAAGGCCGACGTTGCCGACGACAACTTCGAGATTTACGCCAGCTATCACGGAACAGGCGACGGCCGTTACGTAGGTGGACTGAAGGTCGTCAGAAAAGCAGATCGAAAAATTCTGTTTCCATTCGATGGCGCGCCCGAAATCGGGCCCTACGCGACCGCCGACGAAGCGCGCCGCGCCGCAATCGACTATGGCCGGGAGATCGTGGCCGCGGATCGTGCGAGCCCTGAGAAGTGAGAGTATGTGCCGACTGGCGGCGTAAGCGCGCCGCCGGAGAGACCGATTGACTTATGGCATGCCGCCGAGCGACGGAGAAATCGTGCTGCCGCGGGCGGGGTCGTCGGGTTGTGCGTCAGGCAGGGTCGGTTGCGCCGAGAGTGGCGGATGGGTGCGGTAGCAACTGTCGATCGAAGAATCGGCGAGGCAGCGCTGGAATGCATCCGCGTCGTTCTTTTGCGCGAATGTGTACAAAGTGCGTTCGACTTGCACTTCGGTATCGGACACGCGAATCGTCGTCATCGTCATGAGGATCTCCTTTTTACAAATGTCGGTCCAGAGCTTCAGCGCATTTTCCGCAACGGCCGTGCCCAGCCGGCCGTTCACGTGAAATGAACGAGTTGACGGAGAGGGACCGGATGTTGCTGCATCGAACCTGTATTCGAGTTCACGAGGAGAGCCACATGCAGAACATCAAATCGCAGGACGAGCTGGACGCGTTGGTCACGGACGAGGTCAAACAGCGCAACAAGCCGAGCGGCGCGCACTATATCGAACCCAGCCCGCTTGGCATCGAGCCTGTCGAGCAGACCGGCGTCGATAAAGCGACCAATCCGCCGCGCTCGAACGAGCGCCCGGCACAAACCGCCGAAGTGCCCCTCGGCACCGACACGCATGCGGAGCCGCCCGGAGGCGGCGGACGTGAATCGCAGCACAAGGAATGAAGCGGCGTACGCTGGCTTGAAACTAGAAGCCAGGAACTGGAGGGAGAGATTCATGCAACACGAAAACGAACCGCTGAATCCCGGCGACGAAGCATCGCCCGATGCACCCGGCGTCGGCGAAGACACGTGCGCCACGTGTCGCGGCACCGGCACGGTGGACGGCAAACAATGCGCGATGTGCGGCGGCACGGGCAAGGTGCTGCAAGGCATCGGCGGCGGCTGACCCATATCCGGCTTGCGCGGCCCTCGACCGTCGCGGCGATGCCATGCGAGCCGGCGTAACCAGCGATCAATACCTCATATGTTTGCAAAATTCGTCCATCGTCACGGCAGCGCGTACAAACACGCCAGAAAAGAAGCGGATGCCAGGGCGGGCGCGCTTCATGCGGCCCTGAAAAGAACGCCCGAGCCGACGAGCAGAGTGTCTTCGACGCCGGCTTCAACGGAGCACTGCGATCTTCAGGACGCCAAGGAGCAAACCATGTTCAACGATTCAAAGCATGGATTCGACGCCGCGAAAACCGAGTACGAAGCCTTCATGCTCAAGCCGCACGACTGGGTGCCGAATAATCGCCACCTGCCTGTCGTGATCTACCGGCGCGCGCTCTTGCCGGAGAGCGGCGACCTCGCGGCCGCCTTCGAACTCCTTTTCGAAGGCAATGCATGGCCGCCGCAGTGGCGCGACGGCATTTTCGACTATCACCATTTCCACGCCACAGCGCATGAAATACTTGGCGTGACGGATGGCTCCGCGCAGGTGATCATCGGCGGTCCAGGCGGCAGAGTGGTGACGCTATCCGCCGGCGATGCGATCCTGCTGCCGGCCGGCACTGGCCACTGCCTGCAATCGTTCGCGCGGCATTTCCAGGTCGTCGCCGGCTATCCGGAGGGCCAGCAGTGGGACATCCGCCGCGAGGCGCTGACGCCGGACGAACTCGCGGCCATGGAGGCACTGCCTTTTCCGCCGCTGGATCCGATCGACGGCAAGCAAGGTCCGCTGGTCGAGCATTGGCTGCGCGCGGCTTGATGCAGGCGCGCGCCGTTTTCTTTTGCGTGTCCGCGCCGATCCGGACGGATTCCAAATCGCAAGCCCGCTGAAAGATCCGTTTCCCGCTGCAAGCCCGCCCCCATGCCGCGTGTAACGCTCCGTGCAGATTTGCGCGCATCGGCGCATCATCGTTGAGCCTCGCAGCGGTTCCTCATGCGTTCTTCCACGTAACACGGTTCGCCGGTGCGCCGACACGGTGCGTTCCGGCTTTCTCTTCAACCGCCGAACAAGGAGTGTCCCATGCAAAACGATCCCGCCCTCGATCAGCTGTGTATCAACACGATCCGCACGCTGTCGATGGACGCTGTGCAAAAGGCCAATTCCGGTCACCCCGGCACGCCGATGGCACTGGCACCTGTGGCCTATCATCTGTGGCAAAACCATCTTGTGTACGATCCCGACGAGCCGTTGTGGCCGAACCGCGACCGTTTCGTGCTCTCGGCGGGGCATGCGTCGATGCTGCTGTATTCGCTGCTGCATCTGGCCAATGTGAAAGCCGTGGACGACGCGGGCAGGCCCACCGGCGCGCCCGCCGTCTCGCTGAACGACATCGAGCATTTCCGTCAGATCGACAGCAATACGCCGGGGCACCCCGAGTACCGCATGACTACCGGCGTCGAGACCACCACCGGCCCGCTCGGCCAGGGACTCGGCAACAGCGTCGGCATGGCGATGGCGGGGCGCTGGTGCGAGAGCCACTTCAACAAGCCGGATGCGCAGCTCTTCGACCATCGCGTCTACGCGCTATGCGGCGACGGCGACATGATGGAAGGCATCTCGCATGAAGCGGCCTCGCTCGCCGGGCATCTGAAACTGTCCAATCTGATCTGGATCTACGACAGCAACCGCGTGACGATCGAAGGCCACACGGACCTCGCGTACAGCGACGACGTGGAAACCCGGTTCCGCGGCTACAACTGGCATACGCTGCGCGTGAACGACGCCAACGACGCCGCCGCGCTCGAAGCCGCTATCGTCGAGGCGAAAAGCATTACCGACAGGCCGACGCTGATCGTCGCGCATAGCATTATCGGCTGGGGCTCGCCGCACAAGCAGGACACGTCGTCGGCGCACGGCGAAGCGCTCGGCGTCGATGAAGTGGCGCTCACCAAGAAGGCGTACGGCTGGCCCGAGGACAAATTCTTCTATGTGCCCGACGGCGTGCACGAGCGCTTCGCGGCGGGCATCGGCGCGCGCGGCAAGGCGGCGCGCGAGGCGTGGCAGGCGCAGTACGACGCCTACAACAAGAAGTACCCGGAACTCGCGCGTGAATTCGCGCAGATGGAAGCACACGAATTGCCGGCGGGCTGGGACAGCGACATCCCCACGTTCGATGCCGACCCGAAGGGCGTCGCGTCACGCGATTCGTCGGGCAAGGTGCTCAACGCGATTGCCGCGCGCGTGCCGTGGATGATCGGCGGCGCCGCCGATCTCTCGCCGTCCACCAAAACCAACCTGAAATTCGAGGGCGCGGGCAGCTTCGAGCACGATAGCTACGGCGGCTGCAATCTGCACTTCGGCATTCGCGAACACGCGATGGGCGCGGCGGTGAACGGCCTCGCGCTGTCGAATCTGCGTCCCTTCGGCTCCACGTTCCTGATTTTCAGCGACTACATGAAGCCGCCGATCCGCCTCTCGGCCATCATGGAAGTGCCGTCCATCTTCGTGTTCACGCACGATTCGATCGGCGTGGGCGAAGACGGTCCGACCCATCAGCCGATCGAGCAACTGGCTTCGCTACGCGGCGTGCCGGGGCTCACCGTGCTGCGCCCGGGCGATGCCAACGAAGTCGCCGAGGCCTGGCGTGCGGCGCTGTCGGATCCGCGGCGGCCGTCGTGCATCGTGGTGTCGCGCCAGGCGTTGCCCACCTTGGACCGCAGCCGCTATGCCGCCGCCAGCGGCACGCGGAAGGGCGCTTATGTGCTCGCCGATGCAGCCGACGGACAGAAGCCGCAAGTGATCCTGATGGCGACAGGCAGCGAACTCTCGGTGTGCGTCGACGTGTACGAGAAGCTCAAGGGCGAGGGCATCGCGGCGCGAGTGGTGTCGATGCCGTCGTGGGACATCTTCGAGCGCCAGGACGAGGCGTATCAGGAATCGGTGTTGCCGTCGGACGTGCACGCGCGTGTCGCCGTCGAGCAGGCTGCCTCGCTTGGCTGGGACCGCTATGTGGGCCGCCTCGGCGCGCAGGTGGTAATGCATACGTTCGGCGCGTCCGCGCCGCTCGCCGATCTGAAGAAGAAGTTCGGCTTCACGCCTGAGCATGTGTATGAGGCGGCGAAGCAGCAGATCGAGCGGGTGAAGTCGAAGCGCAGCCCAGAATAAAAGGTGCGAAAAGGTGCTTAATGAAAAACCGGCGGCTCGATGAGAGCCGCCGGTTTTTTTACGCCACCCGGCAAATCCGCGAACCCGCACATCCGCTGGCCGCTGCCATCGCGCGATCAATTCGCCGGGATCGTCACCACCGGCGCCTTGCTGCTTGTGTCGGCCTCGGCCAGCGCCATCAGATTCTGCACGACCGTAAAGGCATATTTCGAGTCGAAGTCGTTGCGATCGACCCAATACGTCGACGGTCCATAGGCGATCATCACGTAAGCATTATCAGGCGGAGTCTTGCCCGAATGCACGATGATGGTCGGCCGCGTCTCGCCGCCGATCAGGCCGACGGTCGGCTTGGTCGAGCCATCGCTGATACGCTCGACCGGCACCTGCACCTGAGCGCCGAGATCGGAAAGGATACCGAGCACCGAGCGTGTCACCATCGGAATCCTGTCGCCCTTTTGCGATGCCGAAGACGGCCCGTAGACGATCTCATACGTCCTTGTGTTCGACGACAGATGCAGCAGTTTGCGCACGCGCGCAAGATCGGCCGCCGTGGCCGGCGACTCGCCGCTGGTGGTCGCGCCCATCACCAGATACACGCTCATCGCGCCGCTTTTGCCGTCCGCCTGACGCGACTCGACGTTAAGTTCGCCGGCCAGTTGCAGACGCCGTAGCGCTTGCAGCAATTCGAAGAACCCGGGCGCGCCCGCGCTGTTTTCGCCGCCGAGGGCGTTGCCGTTCTGCAAGCCGCCCACTGATTGCGCGGTGATGCGCAACAACAGATCGATCGGAATGCCGCCTTCGGCAAGCGGCAAGACCAGCGACGGCGCAAGCGGGCGAATGTAGGCCGAAGCAAAGGCTTCGCCCGTGGTCGGCGTGAAGGTGAAGGTGGGGTGATTCGAATAGGACGCGCCGCCGGTGGCGAGCGCGTAGTTCGGCTGACTGCCGGAGCCGACGTTGGCCGTGGCGCCCGCGGTGGCATCGAACGTATAGGCGGCGATGATGCTGCTGACCGTCAGGAACGCGGGCGCGTCGCCGTAACGCAACCCGACCACGGCCGCCAGAATCTCGCGTTTCTTCGCATCGCCGAGGGCGCGCGCATAGTCGACCTGGTCGGCTTTGAGGCGGGATGGTCCGATATGCACGCAAGCGGAAGTGAGGCAGGCCGCGCACAATGCCGCGGCAACAGAAGCGGTTCTGATCATGGAACGGGAAGAGCGGTGCGTTATCCGCTGAAGAATGGGCCCGCAACGGCGGTAGCAGGCCCTATTCCCGAACTGCGCCGCGTGGCCGCTTTTTATCGTTTCGTCCTATAAATAGCGGCCTTTGCTCGATGACGGCGATCCGCAGAGGCGCGCAGGATTTGCGATTGATTTGCAAGATTTGCAGAAAACGCGCCCCTGGTCGTCAGGCTTACGCGGAACCGTCCAGCGCATTTGCGGGCGTGTCCGCTGAAACGTCGCGCATTCCGTCGAGCGTGTTGCGATAGGCGCGCGATTGCATTTCGGCTAGGCGGCTCAGCGTGCGCGACAGATCGTGCGCGCCTTCCAAACCGCTGAGTGCCGCCTCGATCGGTTCATCGGACGCGATGAACAGCGCACGCTTGCGGTCGTAGAAGATATCGACCAGCCAGATCAGCCGTTGCAGTGTGTGGGACGTGCTCAGCCACTCCGTGCGCAGATTGTCGAGGATCAGACCATGCCACTGCTCGGCCAGATCCAGATAGTCGAGATGCGAGCGGCTCGCCACGCACAGATTCTCGAAGTCCGCCCACAGCAAGGCCGCACCCGCCGCGCGTGCGGCAAGCGGGCGGCCGGCCGCGTTCACCGTGACCGGATCCAGCGTTTCGCTGCCTTCATAGCGCACGAAAATCCGCAGCAAGGTTTCCCGGGTGGCGGCATCGAGCGGCGCGAAGAAATGCGGCACTTGCGCTTCTTCGCCGCCGAAACGGTAGTCGCGCGCGCCGTCGAAATGAATCACGGTGAAGCAGCGCTCGATCTGTTCGATGGTCGGCAGAAAACGCTCGTGAAACTCCGGGTCTGACAGCAGGCCTTCCGGCGCGTAGTTCGAGGTGAGCACGATACGTGTGCCGAGACCGATCGCGGTATCGAGAAAGCGGCCCATCAGGAATGCGTCGGCGATATCGTGCACATGGAATTCGTCGAAGCACAGCAGTTCGATACCGTCGAGCCATTGCCGCGACACCGAGCCGAGCCGGTCGTCGCCGCGCGGCTCGCTCACGAGCCGCCGGTTCATCTCACGCAGAAATTCGTGGAAATGCAGACGCCGCTTGCGGCAGGTTGCCAGCTCGAACACCGTATCGACCACCAGACTCTTGCCGCGCCCGGGCAGCCCATAGCAATACACGCCCTGATGCTGCGGTGTCGGATCGGAACTCGCGCGCTGTCCGCTCGCGTCGAGCAATGTGACGAGCGCGGCGATCGCTTCGCGCTGGCTCGCGTCGGGCACGATGCCGCGCGAAGCCAGGGTGCGCGTGACCTGAGCGTCGTCAAGCATGGGCAGGCGTGCCGGTGCGTGGCGAAATGGTTTCGCAAGTGAGGAGGGCGGCGGTGTCGATAAACATAAAGGAAGGGCGGTGGGCGAAAATCGCGTCAGTTTAACAAGGCGCGTTCATCGCTCATACCCGCTGCCGGCTCAACACCCGCTGCAACTCGCCTGGATCGACCGGCTTCGTGAAGTGATGGTCGAAGCCCGCGGCGAGAGCCGTCTGCTTGTCCTGTTGCTGGCCCCAGCCGGTGACGGCGATCAGCACAATGCCCGCGTCCGGATAATCCTGGCGAATCCGCCGCGCCACTTCATAGCCGTTCAGTTGCGGCAAGCCGATGTCGAGTATCACCGCCTGCGGCTCGAATGCGCCAATCAGTTCGAGACCGGCAAGACCGTCGCCGGCCGTGCGCACCTCATGGCCTTCGAGTCCGAGCACCATCGCGAGGCTTTCGGCGGCGTCCGCATTGTCGTCGACGATCACGACTCGCAGGCCGCCCGCGTGCGGCACCTCGACCGGCGCGCTATCGGACGGCTGCATTGCGGCTTTCGTCACCGGCAGCCGGATCACGAATTCGCTGCCTTTGCCGGGACCGTCACTGAAGGCCGCAACCGTGCCGCCATGCAGTTCCGCGAGGCCGCGCACCAGCGCGAGGCCGATGCCGAGTCCGCCTTGCGAGCGGTCCAACGCCGGCGCGAGTTGCGAGAACATTTCGAACACGCTGTTCAGATGCTCGGCCGGAATGCCGATGCCGGAATCGCGCACGACGATCACCGCCTCGTCGCCGTCGCGTTCCGCCGCGAGTGAAATGGTGCCGCCGGGCGGCGTGTACTTGGCGGCGTTGTTCAGCAGATTCAGGATCATTTGCGACAGGCGCGTGGGATCGGCGACCAGATAGAGCGGCTCGCGGGGCAGCGTCACGCTCAGATGGTGCGACGAGGCCTGCACGGTCGGCCGCGCGGCTTCCATGGCCGACTGCATCGCACGCGCCAGTTCAAGACGTTGTTTGCGCAACTCCAGCTTGCCCTGCGTGATACGCGAGACTTCCAGCAGGTCGTCGACCAGATGCGTCATGTGCTGGAGTTGCCGGTCGAACACGTCGCGCGACCAGCTTAACTGCGGATCGGCGAATTCCTTCAGGCGCAGAATCTCGAGCACGTTGCGCATCGGCGCGAGCGGATTGCGCAGTTCGTGTGCGAGCGTGGCGAGGAATTCGTCCTTGCGGCGATCGGCCTTCGAGAGTTCGAGATTCAGCCGCGTGAGTTGCTGTTCGGCATGCCGGCGGCCGGTAATGTCGCGATTGATGCTGACCGCGCCGTAGATATCGCCGCGCGCGTTGGCGAGCGGCTTGATCACGGTCTCGCACACGCCGCGCGAACCGTCGCGCCGCACGAATGGCAATTCGCCGCGCCAGGTGCCTTCGGCGGCGAGGGCGGCAAGTGCTTCGCGGCGAATGTTCAGTGTCTCTTCCGGCGGGAGGAAGAGCGCGACCGGCTTGCCGAGAATCTCGCGCATGCGATAACCCAGCATGCGTTCGCCGCCCACGTTGAAGTCGGTGATATTGCCGCGCAGATCGGTGATCACAATCGCGTCGCTCAGGTGCTCGAAGATTGCCGCCTGACGCAGCAGGACCGTCTGCGCTTCCTTGCGTTCGGTGATGTCGATGCCGAGGCCGTAGATCGTCAGCGGCTCGCCGTGGCGGTCGTAAGTGGCGCGCCCGCGGCCTTCCATCCAGCACCAGTCGCCGCTCGCGTGCAGAAAGCGGAACTCGGCGACATAGTCGTCGCCGCTTTCCACCGCGTGGTCCACTGCCTCGTTCAGCGCGATCAGATCGCCTGGATGAATCAGTTCGAAAAAGCCGCCGGGCGTGTCGGCAAAACGGCCTTCGGCGTAGCCTGCGAGCGCTTCGAGTTCGCGGCTCCACCAGAACTTGCCCGATTTCGGCTCGTGCGACCACGCGCCCATGCGCGCGCCGCGCATGGCGAGACTCAGCACGTCGCGGCTTTCCTGCAGTTCGCGCTGCGCGCGCTGATGCGCGGCCACGGACGCCTCGGCATTGCGCCGCGCGAGCAGCAGCTCCTGCTCGTACTTATGACGGTCGGCGACGATCAGCACCGCTACTTCGAGGTAAGTCACGTCGCCATGACAGTGGCGCACCGCGTTGAGCAGCATCGGCACCATGTGGCCGTCGCGATGCGCCATGTTCAGCTTGACCTCGGCCACTGAACCCTGCATTTGCAGAAGCGGCGCCCAGTGCGTTTGATAGAACACCTTGCCGCCGGCGCTCAGCAGATCCTGGATATGCCTCGCCCCGGTAAGTTCCGCGCTCTCATAGCCGAGCCAGCCGCAGAAGGTCGCGTTCACGCGCAGGATGCGGCCGTCGGCATCGGTGACGAGCAGGCCGCAAGCGGCGTGCTCGAACAACGCATCGGCTGAGGGCAGCGGGCGGTCCGTGTTGTGCATCGTGCTACAGGCTCATCTGCCCGAGAAAGGCGTTCATCGCGTCCGCGCTCGCGCTCGGTGAACTCAGATGCGGACAATGGCCGATGTTCTCGATGATATGCAGCGTGCTGCCAGGGATCATGCGGTGCAGGTATTCGCCGACCACGCGCGGCGCGATGATGTCGTCGCTACATTGCAGAATCAGCGTGGGCGTGGTGGTGCGCGAGAGTATCGCGCGATGGTCGGAGAGAAACGTGACACGCGCGAATTGCCGCGCGATCTCGGGATCGGTGCGGCAGAAACTGTTGGTCAGTTCGACGCCAAGCTCCGGTTGCTCCGGCGCGCCCATGATGGCCGGCGCCATGGTGCTCGACCAGCCGAGGTAGTTGCTTTCGAGCGTGCGCAGCAGATCTTCGATGTCTTCGCGCGAAAAGCCGCCGACGTAGTCGCCGTCGTTCACGTAACACGGCGACGGCCCCACCATGATCAGCGCGGAGAAAAGCTGTGGCGCCTTGAGGCTCGCGATCAGCCCGATCATCGCGCTGACCGAGTGACCGACGAACACTACCGGGCCCTCGGCAACTTCACGGATGATCTCGATCAGGTCGCTGGCGTAGCCGTACAGCGAGTCGTATTTGTCGATGTCGTAGGCGCTCAGATCCGACGAGCCGCTGCCGACGTGATCGAACAGCACGGTGCGGTATTCGTCATGAAACGACGGTGCAAGCAAGCGCCACATGCTTTGATCGCAACCGAAGCCGTGCGCCAGCACCATGGTGCGTTTGCCGTTGCCGGAAATCTGTAGGTTGTTGCGCTGGGTGATGCTCATCGTGGGTCCTGAAGCCTGCCGGGTCGAAGCGGCGGTTATGCCAGGCGTGCGCCTCGGCCGGTATTCAACGGAATGTTACAGCAGTCTTGCCGCGAGACCTCGTTGCCGGCCAATAACGCGCATCGCGGCGAGCGCTCAAGTGGTCTTTATGTCAGGCTGCGGCGCCTGAAGCGGCTCGAGCCCGAAGCGTTCGTATTGCGAAATCACTTGCGCCCCGAGCAGCAGCAAGGTCGCAAGCCATTCCAGGCTGAACAGGATGACGATGGCCATGGTCAGCGACCCATACACCACGCTGACCTGCGAGAGCGTAGCGAAGTACCAGACCAGCACATGCCGCGTGATCTCCCACAACACGGCGGCGACCACGCCGCCGAACAGCGCATGTTTGAGCGAAGGACGACCGACCGGCATCACCAGATAGATCGAGGTCAGCACGAAGACCTCGCCCGCGAGGCCGAGCAAATACAACACGACACGCGAGAGTCCCTGCAACGAAACATGCAGGCCGAACAGATCGATGCCTTCGGCGCCGATCGCTTCGAGTCCGCTCGAGACGAAGGTGACGATCAGGATGCCGACGCCGAGACACAGAATGTAGCAATACGGCAGCATCGCCGAGAGCAGGAAGTGCCGCCGCCGAACCACCACGCGGTGGACGAAAATCAGCGACATCGCGTTCTCGAGCACGGTGAAAGCGAGCGAACTGAAGAAGATCATCGTCAGCAGCAGGACCCAGCCGATCACCGCGCGATGCGAGAGAAAATTGGCCAGCTCGTGCACCAGCGCATTCGACTGGCCCGGCACCAGCCATTGCAACAGATGCGCAAGCGCGGCGAGCAACACATGCTGTGGCACAAAGCGCGACAGGGCAATCACGATCAGGATCATGAGCGGTACGATCGACAACAGCGCGTAATACGCTACCGCGCCCGCAAGCAGCAGCCCCTGGTTGGCGCGAAATGCCTTCAAGGTTTGCAGCGCGAATGCACCGGGATGCTTCGCCACATATAACGCGTGGTCATCGATGATGGTTTGCATGGGACCTCTCAGCGCGCGTGGCTGGCCTGCCGGACTGCTGGCCTTGCCGATGCGCTTGCCTTGTTGCTCGTGCATACTCAAGCAAGAATACAGCCACGCTCACCTTGCCGTTTGTCTTCGGTATTCCGAGTGACTGGCAGGTGCCAGGAATGCAGTTTGCTTGGCGGCTGTATCGAGGTGGCACGCGGTTGCATCCGCCTGCTGCACCACGCCCGCTTTTCATCGGAACCAGCATTGACTATAGCCTCTGACGCATCAGATCTCGCGGACCTCGTGGTGGCGCGGCCGGAGGGATTGTATTGTCCGACTGGCGACTTCTATATCGATCCGTGGCGTCCCGTCGAACGCGCGGTGATCACGCATGCCCATTCCGACCACGCGCGCTTTGGGCACCGGCACTACCTCGCTTCGCAAGCAGGGGCCAATGTGCTGCTGTCGCGTTTGCCCGGCATATCATTGCAAACCCTGGCGTATGGCGAGCGCCTCGATCTCAACGGCACCACCGTGTCGCTGCATCCCGCAGGGCATGTGCTCGGCTCCGCGCAAGTGCGGATCGAGCATCGCGGTCGCGTGTGGGTCGCCTCGGGCGACTACAAGCTCGACCCCGACCCGACCTGCGATGCCTTCGAGCCGGTTCGCTGCGACACCTTCATTACCGAGTCGACCTTCGGCCTGCCGATCTACCGGTGGGACGCGCCGCAAACCATCTTCGACGGCGTCGATTCGTGGTGGCGTCATAACGCAGCCGAAGGACGCGCTTCCGTACTGTTTTGCTATTCGTTCGGCAAGGCGCAGCGCGTGCTCGCGAGTGTCGATGCGGGCATTGGGCCGATTTTCTGTCACGGCGCCGTGGAGCCGCTCAATCGCGCGTATCGCGACGCCGGCGTGCAGTTGCCGCCGGTGCGGCCCGTGAGCGAGATACCGGTCAAGGACAAGGCGGCGTTCCGCCAGGCATTGATCGTGGCGCCGCCGTCCGCTCAAGGCAGCGCATGGCTCAAGCGCTTTGGCGACTATAGCGATGCGTTCGCGTCAGGCTGGATGCGTCTGCGCGGCGCGCGTCGCAGACGCGGTGTCGACCGTGGCTTCGTACTGTCGGATCACGCCGATTGGCCCAGCCTGCAAACGGCCATTCAGGCGACGGGCGCCGAACGCGTGATCGTCACGCACGGTTCGGTGGAACCGATGGTGCGATGGTTGCGCGAGCAAGGCCTCGAGGCGGGCGCATTTGAAACGCAATACGGCGACGATACAGTCGAAGCCGATGCCGCGGGCGCGGATGAAACCGCCGCGACTGGCAGTGTGCCGCACGAGTTCGCGCAGGCCGCCGAGCGCGATGCCTCCACTGATGACACAGCCGCGGCCAACCCGTCGAGCCGCGTATGAAACGCTTCGCCGCCCTCTACACTGCGCTCGACGCAACCACGTCCACGCACGACAAACTCGAAGCGCTTACCAGCTACTTCGCCGTGGCCGAACCGGAAGACGCCGCGTGGGCGTCGTATTTTCTCGCCGGCGGCAAACCGCGCCAATCGGTGCCGACGCGTCTGCTGACCGAGATCGCCCGCGAGCGTGCCGGCTTGCCCGCATGGTTATTCGAAGAGTCTTATCACGCAGTGGGCGATCTGGCCGAAACCATCGCCCATATCCTGCCGCCCGCGCAACGCAGTTCGGAATTGGGTCTCACGCAATGGATCGAGCAACGCGTGCTCACTCTGCGTGGCGTGTCGCCGGAAGAGTTGCGCACGCGTTTGCTCAGCTACTGGGACGAACTCGATTGGGGCGGCCGTTTCCTGCTGACCAAACTGATCGGCGGCGGGTTTCGGGTGGGCGTTGCGCGGCAACTGGTGGTGAGGGCGCTCGCGGAAGTCGCGGGTGTCGATCATAAGCGGATCGCGCAGCGCATGGTCGGTTGGACCGACTCGCAGCAGAAGCCCGATGCCGCGCGCTATCTGCGTTTGATCGCACCGGAGGCAACAGGCGATGAGACGCAGGCCGGAGATCATCCACACGAGAGCGACCTCGGCCTGCCGTATCCGTTCTTTCTCGCGCATCCATTGCAAGCCGATCCGGCGACGCTCGGCGATCCGTCGCAATGGCAGATCGAATGGAAGTGGGATGGGATTCGCGCGCAACTCGTCAAACGTGGCGGGCGTGTCTGGCTATGGTCACGCGGCGAGGATCTGATCACGGATCGCTTCCCAGAAGTAGCGGCGTTGGGTGAGGCCTTGCCGGATGGTTTCGTGGTCGACGGAGAAATTCTCGCGTGGGAACGCGGCGACATGGCGCCATTGCCGTTCGCGCGCTTGCAACCGCGCATTGCCCGCAAAACGCTGACTAAAAAAATCCTCGCCGATTCGCCGGCTACGCTGCTTGCCTACGATTTGCTCGAAGCGCGCGGCCAGGACCTGCGCATGACGCCGCTCGTCGAGCGGCGCGCACGACTGGAGGCGCTGGCTGTTTCAATCGAAGGCACGCTCGCGCAAGATCTGCTGCGCGTGTCGCCACTGGTTGATGCAGTGGACTGGCAGGCGCTTGCTGCGTTACGTGACGAGAGCCGCGCGCGTGGCGTGGAAGGGCTCATGGTCAAGCAACGCGAATCGATGTACGGCGTGGGCCGCACCAAAGCCTCCGGCACGTGGTGGAAATGGAAGATCGATCCGTATGCAATCGATGCGGTGTTGCTCTACGCACAACGCGGCCACGGCCGCCGTGCAAGTCTCTACACCGATTTCACTTTCGCGGTATGGGACGAGGCGAACGGCGTACGCACGTTGGTGCCGTTCGCGAAAGCTTATTCCGGTCTAACCGACGAAGAAATGCGCCAGGTGGACGCGATCGTGCGCAAGACCACGATCGAAAAATTTGGCCCCGTGCGCAGCGTCACGCCCACGCTGGTCTTCGAAATTGGCTTCGAAGGCATTCAGGCGAGTCCCCGTCATAAGTCCGGCGTAGCGGTGCGTTTTCCGCGCATGCTGCGCTGGCGGACCGATAAACATATCGACGACGCCGATACGTTGGCGATGCTAAAGGGCTTCATCGACGATCGTGCGGGATAACCCGCTGAGTACAAATCCCTAAAAAGGTGCAGGGTTTTTAGTCAGCGGCATTTTATTGCCTGAGCTAAGGTGATGAGGTAGGGCGTACGTCGCGAAGGCGACGCAACTGGAAAACCATCGTCTGGCAAACGATGAGTTTTGTTCGCGTGTCAGGAGCGAATCTTGCACGCAGGTTCCGAAGTGCCCGCGAGTGGCACGCGCAAATGCCAAGGAGAAGAGGGTGACGTTCGACGACCGGATGGACGATAACGAAGACGTCGTAGTGTGGCGGCCTATTCAGTACGCGATGGCATCGCACCGGCGCGTCCTCGTGGTGGACGATTACCAGGAAGCGGCAGAGGCATTGCAGATGTTGCTGGTGGCCGACGGCTTCGAGTGCCGGGCGCTGGAGGACCCTTTTGCCGTTTGCGAAATGGCGCGTGAGTGGCAGCCGTTCGCGGTCGTTCTGGACATCAAGATGCCGGGGCTGGATGGCCTTGAACTGGCCCGGCGCCTGCGCGCCCATCCTTCGACTTCGCATATGTTGCTGGTCGCGTGTACAGCGTTTGCCTCACGTGACGACCGCGCACGTGCGAAAGCCGCTGGTTTCGACGCGCATTGCGCGAAGCCGCTGACGCCTGAGCGTCTGTTGCGGGTGCTTGAATCGGCGGCGGCGCTGCACGCGGCCGGTCCGTCGTAAAGGCTGCGCGCGGTTTGAAAGAAATTCCCCATTCAGCAATAGTGGAATTCGCCGCGAATCGAGCGCTGAGCGGCACGCCAATTATTTAGGTTAATTGAATATATTGTTCGTGCCGAACGGATTTGCCGATCACATTGCAGATGCCAAAGAAAGAACCCGCTGCAAGGCTAGTCCCTTGCAGCGGGTCAGTGCAATCAAAGGCCTTGATCAGTCCGGAGCGTACTTGAATTCAGGCAACGCCTCGAGCGACTTTTTGGTGGCTTCGGGCAGCACCACACGGCGGTTATTGATCTGCAGATCGTTGAACGGCACGGCGACCAGATGCTTGCCCATGCCGAGGAATCCCCCTACCGACAGAATTGCATACGTGCTGCGGTCGCCGCTCGGTGAGACGATCAGATCGTCCAACGTGCCGATCGTATCCTTGGATTTGTTGTAGACATCGGCGCCACTCAACTTCGACGCGCGGTAGCCACTTGCGAGTTGCACCACGTCCGTCCGTTTCTCCGTAATCGCCTGAGGCGCGCCCTGAGCGTAAGCATGGCCATACGAGGCCAGTGTGGCGAGAAGCAGGGCGGTGGCGGCCAGCGGTTTGATCTGTAGTCGTTGCATGATGATTTTCTCCCTGATGACATGTGCGGCGCATCTTCTGCCGCGCTGCGCTTCACTGAGTCGGCCTTCACCATGCCGGCTGCAAGAGTTGTGCCGCGACACACGAACACTTGCACGACTGCTCTCAGGTCCGGAATTTGCTAATTAGCGAGCTTGCTGTTCGACGTTCCGATGGTGCATTCCATGCGGCCGGAATTTCCTGGATCGACTGATCCACCCCTAGACTAAAACACGCGCGCCAGCGCCTCTTGCTTCCACAGGAACCACTATGTCATTCCAGGCCAACTACTCGTCGCGCATCGCGGAGGGCACCCCTTTTCCGCTCGGCGCGACATGGAACGGGAGCGGTGTCAACTTCGCGCTGTTCTCGGCGCACGCCACCAAGGTCGAATTGTGTCTGTTCGATGAAACAGGCGAAAACGAAATTGAACGCATCGAACTGCCGGAATATACCGACGAGGTGTGGCATGTGTTCGTGCCAAACCTCAAACCGGGCGCGGTGTACGGCTATCGCGTGCATGGCCCTTATGAACCCGAGAAGGGCCATCGCTTCAATCCGAACAAGCTGCTGCTCGACCCCTATGCGAAGGCGCATATCGGCGAGCTCAAATGGGCGCCGGAAATCTTCGGCTATACGCTGGATTCCGAAGAGGGCGACCTGTCTTTCGACGAGCGCGACAGCGCGCCCTTCGTGCCGAAGTGCAAGGTGGTCGACGCCAATTTTTCGTGGAGTCATCCCGAGCGCAACGCGCTGCCGTGGGAGCGCGTGATTTTTTATGAAGCCCACGTGCGCGGATTTACCAAACGGCATCCGGAAGTACCGGAAAATCTGCGCGGCACGTTCGCCGGACTTGGGCAACAGGTCGTGCTCGACTACATCAGGAACCTCGGCGTGACGTCGGTCGAACTCATGCCGATTCAAACTTTCGTGAACGACAGCTATCTGCTCGATAAAGGCCTCACTAATTACTGGGGTTACAACACCATCGGTTTCTTCGCGGCCGATCCGCGTTTCTTCGCCTCGTCGATCGATTCGGTGGGCGAGTTCAAGGAGATGGTGGACCGCTTTCACAACAACAATCTCGAAGTCATTCTCGACGTGGTCTACAACCACACCGCGGAAGGCAATGAGCGTGGCCCGACGATCTCGTTCAAGGGCATCGACAACGCGTCGTACTATCGCCTGATGCCCGACGAGCCGCGCTACTACATCAACGATACCGGCACCGGCAACACGCTGAACCTCTCGCATCCGCGCGTGCTGCAGATGGTGACCGACAGCCTGCGCTACTGGGTGACGGAAATGAAGGTGGACGGTTTCCGTTTCGATCTCGCGACGATTCTCGGCCGCGAACTGCACGGCTTCGACGAGGGCGGCGGTTTCCTCGACAGTTGCCGGCAGGACCCGGTGCTCTCGAGCGTGCGGCTGATTGCCGAGCCGTGGGACTGCGGCCCGGGCGGCTATCAGGTCGGCGGCTTTCCGCCCGGCTGGGCCGAGTGGAACGACCGCTTTCGCGACACGGTGCGCGAATACTGGAAGGGCGACGAAGGCAAGGTCGCCGATCTCGCTACGCGCCTCACCGGCTCGGGCGACAAGTTCAATCATCGTGGCCGGCGCCCGTGGGCCAGCGTGAACTTCATCGCCGCGCACGATGGCTTCACGCTCAACGATCTGGTTTCATACAACGACAAACACAACGAAGCCAACGGCGAGGACAACAAGGACGGCCACTCGGACAACAAGTCCTGGAACATGGGCGTGGAAGGTCCGACCGACGATCCGGAGATTCGTCAACAGCGCGAGCGCCAGAAACGCAATCTTCTGGCCACGTTGCTGCTCTCGCAAGGCACGCCGATGATTCTCGCGGGCGACGAATTCGGCCGCACGCAACAGGGCAACAACAACGCCTATTGCCAGGACAACGAGATCAGTTGGGTGGATTGGGAAGCCATCGACGACGACGGCCGCGCGCTTACCGAGTTCGTCAAGAATCTGACCACGCTGCGTCATCGTCTGCCGGTATTGCGGCGTGGCCGCTTTATCATCGGTGAATACAACGAGGCGTTGGACGTGACCGACGCGCGCTGGCTCTCGCCGGACGGCACGGATCTCTCGCAGGAGCAGTGGGACGATCCGTCGATGCGCTGCTTCGGCCTCGTGATCGACGGCCGCGCGCAGGCGAGCGGCATTCGCCGGCCGGCCTCGGACGCGACCTTGCTGCTGGTGTTGAATGCGCATCACGATGTCGTCAACTTCACGCTGCCGGACGTTCCCGAGGGCGACCGGTGGACCTGCCTGGTCGACACCAACATGCCGGTGCGTTCCGAATTGCCGCAGTTCAGTGCCGGCGACGCGTATCAGGTGACGGGGCGCTCGCTCCTTCTGTTCGCCCTAGACGCACCGAACCGCGCGACGCAGCGTGTCTTCGACCGCCTCGAAGAGCAGCTCACCACTGACGAAAGCGAACCCTCCGCCGGAGCGTGACGGACCCGGGCGTGAAACGCAGTCGAACTGGCGCGCCGGGTATAGCGCTTGCTCGATTGTTAGCAACTGCGCGCGAGCCGCTATTTTTGCGGCGGCTGCGCGCAGTACAGTAGCCGACATCGGCCCACGCCAGGTTCAACCGAGGTGATCAAATGGAACAGGAACAAACCTCTCAAGAGGAACAAATCCGCATGCGCGCTTATTACCTGTGGGAGCAAGCTGAAGATCCCAAGGGTACGCCCGACGAGTACTGGGATCAGGCACGCGCCGAGATAGAGAAGGAAGCGCCGCCGGTGGAAAGTGGGCCGGATTCCGGCGAGCCTGTGAAGTAAGCGCGCTATCGCAACGCGACAGAAGGTTGAACGCGAAGGTTGACCACATGCGCGATGCACTACAGCGCGTCGGCGTGCGCAATTCGCCTCGCACGTCCCGTCTGACAGGAACGGGTACCGAACACAACCGGACAGGTTTGCGCAAATGAAGGACATCCCCGAACCGCGCGGCGTGAGACCGGCCACGCACATTCGAGCGCCCGCCACGGCCTTCAGCCTGGACAGCCTGATCTCGCTCGCGGTGGGCGTGACGGTGGTCGCTTGCCTGTACTTCGCGAGCGCCGTACTGATCCCGATCACGCTCGCCATCCTGCTCAGCTTTCTTGTCGCGCCGCTCGCCAATGCGTTGATGCGTTTGCGGCTTGGGCATGTGGCGTCGGTGTTCGCCGCCGTGGTGATCTCGGTATCGGTGATCGGGATGCTCGGCGCGGTGATTGCCACGCAACTGACCGATCTTGCGGCCGGCATGCCACGTTATCAGGCCACCATCGAGCAGAAGATGGAGACGGCGCACAGTTTGACCATCGGCAAACTGAACCGCTTTGCGAGTGCGGCAGGCCAAGCGCTGCAGCGCGCGACGGTCGAGCCGCCGCAACCGGCGCCTCAGCGTGGCCCGGCCTCTCGCGACAGTGCGCGTTCGACAGCCAGCGAGCCCGCTGCCGTGCCCGTCGAAGTGCGCGAGCCGGTGCCGACGCCATTCGAACTTGCGAGACGCGTATTGTCGCCGGCGATCAGTCCGCTTGAAACGGCGTTTATCGTTTTCGTCGTGATGGTGGTGATCCTGTTGCAACGCGACGATCTACGCGACCGCGCCATCCGTCTGTTCGGCTCGCGCGACCTGCACCGCACGACCACGGTGATGGACGAAGCCGCGCGGCGTTTGAGCCGTTACTTCGTTTCGCAACTCGGGCTGAATGCGGGCGTCGGCGTGATCATCGGCACGGGCCTGTTCATGATCGGTGTGCCGAGTCCGATTCTGTGGGGCATTCTCGCGGCGCTGCTGCGGCTCGTGCCTTACGTCGGCATATGGATCTCGGCCACGCTGGCCACCGCGCTCGCCGCCGCGGTGAGTCCGGGCTGGACAATGGCGATCTGGTCGCTGGCGCTGTTCGTCAGCGTGGAAGTACTAGTCGGGCAGATCGTCGAGCCGCTGCTGTATGGACGCAGCACGGGGCTCTCGCCGTTTTCGGTCGTGGTGGCCGCGATTTTCTGGAGCTGGATCTGGGGGCCGATAGGCTTGATTCTGTCCACGCCGTTGACGCTTTGTTTGCTCGTACTCGGCCGGCATGTGCGGCGCCTGGAGTTTCTCGACGTGCTGCTGGGCGACCAGCCCGCGCTGACGCCCGTGGAAAACTTTTATCAGCGTGCGTTGGCGGGCGACCCGGACGAAGCGATCGAGCAAGCAGAACTGCTGCTGCGCGAGCGCTCCTTGTCCTCGTACTACGACGAGGTCGCGATCAAGGGCCTGCAGCTCGCGGCCAACGACGTAATGCGCGGGAGCGTCACGGCGACGCAGCTTGCGCGCATCGAGGCGACGACGAACGACCTCGTGGACGGCCTCGACGGTTATGACGACCGCGAGCCGGTCACCTCTGCCGCGAACGAAAACTGGAGTGCGGCAGGGCCGTTGTCGCCTGCAGCTTCCGACGAATCCAATGTTGCACGAACTGAAGCAGCGAATCCGCCGTCCGTTACGTCAGGCCATTCGGAAGAAACTCATGCAACGAACCAGTCGCCGGTCGCTGCGAGCAGCCGCGTGCTGTGCATTCCCGGACGCGGCCCGCTCGACGCATTAGCGACCACTATCCTGTTGCAGTTGCTAGCCAAGCACGGATTTGCGTCACGTGCGTTGCCGCATGAGGCCGCATCGCGCGCGTCGATCGATCAACTCGACGCGGACGATGTCGGCATCGTCTGCATTCTCTACTTGCAGATCGACGGTGTCCCGTCGCATTTGCGCTATCTGGTCAGGCGCATTCGCGCACGATTGCCGAACGTGTCGATCGTGGTTGGATTGTGGGCGGCGCAGGATACGGAGAAGTGGAGCGCAGATCTGCGAAGCGCTGTCGGGGCGGAGTGTTATGCGAGCACGCTGCAGGAAATTCTCGCGGCTTGCCGGCGTGTCGATTCGGCGAGAAGCGGAACCGAGAAAGTACTGCCCATCGTGGTCAACGGTTAGGTCGCCACGATTTCACTGAAAGGTGTTCTCTTTGCCCGGCGATGCTCACAGCGCGTCTGAACGGCACGATACATCATTGAAAAAACCGCCTACCGGCAAAGCGGCAGGGCGGTTCATCTCCGCTTGACGCGGCTCAGCGCGGCCTAGTGTGCAGCCGGCTTCTTTGCGGCCGACTGGTCTTTCGAAGCGGCATCCTTGTCGGGGACGATCTTCGTGGTGCCGCCGGTGGAAGGCGGATCGCTGGCGGGGAAGCTGTCTTCGACCTGCTTGTCGATCTGCTTTTCGCTCTTGTTCGAGTGCGGGTGCTTTTCCTTGTGTTCTGTCATGGCGTTTCTCCTTCAGGTTACCGGTTGTTCATTTCGTGACGCACGAAGCGCCGCCGACGATTGCCAACGCATCCGCGCGCGACACACCGCTTCTCATGGCATCGATCAGACGCGCGGTCTGCGCTTCGCGTTCGCAGGCAAGTACGGCGACCACCTTGTCGTCCTTCAGGTACAGCGAGAGGAATTGCTGGCGATCGAGGTCGCCGTCGGTCACGATCTCGTCCCACTCGCTCGCATGGCCGAGATATTCGAAGTTCTTGCCGAAATGATAGGTCCAGAAATACGGCACGCCGGCATAGCGATGCCGCGCACCGCACATGTTTTGCGCGGCAATGCGCGCATGCTGCTGGGCAACGCGCCAATGTTCGATACGCACCGGTTCCTGATCTTCATGCAGCGGAAACACGGCGATATCGCCCGCCGCGTAGAGACCGCACGCGGCCTGCATGCCCGCGTTGACGAGCACGCCGCCGTCTTTTTGCAGCGGCAGGCCTTCGACAAAACCAGTGGCCGGCGTCACACCCGTGCCCAATAGCACGATGTCGGCGGCGACATGCTCGCCGTTTTCGAGCATCACCTGATGCACGCTGCCTTCTTCGCCTTCGAGCGAAGCGACCTTCGCTTCCAGATGGAATACCACGCCGTTGCGCTCGTGAAGCGCGCGGAACATCGCGCCCGCGCGCTCGCCGAACTGCCGCGCGAACGGCACTTTCTCCGGCGAAATGACGGTGACTGGCGTGCCGCGTTTGCGCAGCGCTGCAGCCGTTTCGAGTCCGATGAAGCTGCTGCCCAGAATGACGACCTGAGTCTGGCCGGCATCGTCGCCGATGGCGTCGACGAGCGCGGCGGCATCGTCGAGACTGCGCAGCACGTGCACGCCGCCGAGTTCCACACCAGGAATATGGGGAAGCTTCGGCACACTGCCGGTCGCAAGCAAGGCCGTGTCGTACGTCAGTGCGGCGCCGTTTTCGAAATGAATCATGCGGGCGGGCACATCGAGCCGCGCAACCTTCTGCACGATGCGCTCGACGTCGTGCCGCTCGAGCCAGTCCGGCGCAAGAAGCGGAGGGACGTCGACGGGCGACATTTCACCGGATGGGACGAATTTGCTCAGCGCGGTGCGGTCGTAAGGTGCATGCGGTTCATAGCCGACAAGCGTGATGCGGCCGCTAAAGTCAGATTCGCGGAGGGCCGCACAAGCGGCGGCGCCTGCCGCGCCCGCGCCGATCACCACGTAATGCGGTTCTTTGGCGTTGGCGTTGCGCGCTGGTTGTGGAATCTTTTCCGGCGTGACCATCACGTCGTCGCCGGTCACCACCACCGGATAGCGATCGAGCCCGACCAGCGCGGGCGGTTCGAGCACGTTGCCGGTGGCGGCGTCGAAGGTCCCCTTGTGCCACGGACAGATGATCCGGCCGTGGCAGAGCGCGCCTTCTTCGAGTGGCGCACCCGCGTGCGGGCAATCGGCGGAGTAGGCGTGCACGGTATCGCCGTCGCGCACCAGCAGAATCTTTTCGTCGTTCACCACGACACGTTGAGCGCGGTCGGTTCGCAATTGCGAGAGCTTGGCGACGCATCGGGCAGTCGTAGGCATGGCCGGTTCCTCGCGGACGGTGGAGTGAAAAAGCGCAGCGCAAATCAGCGCAAGCAGCGCAACCCGCATGAGCACGCCGCAATGCAGCACGCTTTCCGGTTGTAGAACTCCTGTCGTTCAGCAAGTCATGTGCCCACCTGCGCGCTCCCCGCAATCCCGGTATCCGTGGCCGGCGCACTATGGAGAACCGCTGAAGTGCGGTAAATTCAGGGAAAAAGAAACAGCGCACGAACATGCGGCGAGTACGCCGTGCCATGGCGTCCCTGGGCGTGCCTGACCTGTGTTGACCTTTATGGAGATCGTGACCGTGCAACGTGCGGAACGTGCAGCAGTCGATTTCCCCATGCCGTCGCGCAATTTCGCGGCGACGCGGCGCATGCTGCTGATCGTCCTCGCTGTGTCGATTGCCTTTCCTCTGATCTGTCTTGCGGCCTACGGCTACTTCGACTACCAGCGCCGGATTGCCGATTCGAACGACATGATCGACCGGCTCGCGCGCGTCGCCGAGGAACAGGCCGTCAAGGTGATGGATCTGAACCAGCAGATGTCCTCGCGCATCGTCGAACTGCTCGGCAATGACGACGACGCGCAGATCCGCGCGCGCGAAGCGATGCTGCACGACCGTCTGCACGGAATCGGTGGCGACTTTCCGCAGGTTTCGTCGATCTATCTGCTTGGCGCGAAAGGCGATCTGCTGGTGTCGAGCCGCACGTATCCCGCGCCGGCCCTGTCGATCGCGCAGCGCGAGGACTTCATCAGCGCGAAAGCGATGCGCCCGCAGCCGTATTTTTCTCTGCCGATGTTCGGCCCGCTCTCGCAAACCAACGTGTTTACCACCGCGACGGGCCGCTCGGACGACAACGGCCAGTTCCTCGGCGTGGTCTCGGTGGCGCTGCGCAACGAGTACTTCTCGCGCTTCTATCGTGAGCTGACCAACGGCGATGCGTCGCTCGCGCTGGGCCTGTATCGCCAGGACGGCAGCCTGCTGGTGCGCTATCCGCCGTGGCCGGCGGGCGCGCAGCCCAGCCCGCGAAGCAAATTCACCCAGGCGTTGCGCGACAGACAACTGTTTGGCCACGTCCGTCTGGATTCCACGGTGGACGGCGTGGAGCGGCTGCTGGCGTTTCGCCGCGTCGGCGACTATCCGCTCTATGTGATGAGCGCTTACGCCACTTCGTCCATCGGTAAAGCATGGCGGCAGCACTTCGTCATGATCGCTGCACTGACGGCGCTGCCCTGCATCGCCATCTGGCTGCTGGTGTTCTACTCGCTGCGTCAACTGGCAGGCGAGCGCCGCGCGTGGGAACGCTGGCAGGGCGAAGTGGCGATGCGTCTGTCCGCCGAAGCTTCGAGCCGGCAACTGCAGCGCATGGGCGCGCTCGGCAATCTCGTCGCCAACGTCGCGCACGATTTCAACAATCTGCTGATGGTCGTTTCCGCCAACACGGAGCTCGCGCGGCTCAAGCGCTTCAACAACGTCGAGAAAGAAGTGCTCGCGGTAGAGCGCGCCACCGCCAGCGCCGAATCGCTCACGCGGCGCCTTCTGAGCGTGGCGCGCAAGCAGCCGCTCAAACAGCAGCCGCTCGATCTCGCCACGTGGCTGCCCGCCGCCGCGCCTCTGATCGACGCCGCGCTCGGCGACAACGTGGAGCTCGCCTTGAACATGGTCGAGAACGTCTGGCAGGTGCTGGCCGATCCGACCGATCTGGAATTCGCCATCATGAATCTGGCCGTCAACGCGCGCGATGCGATGCCGCGCGGCGGCCGCTTCGTGATTCGTTGCCAGAACAACCGGCTGGTCGGCAGCGACACCTTGCTGCCCGACGGCGAATACGTGCTGATCGCCTGTACCGACGACGGCGAGGGCATGCCCGAAGCCGTCGCGCGGCGCGCCTTCGAGCCGCTGTTCACGACCAAGCTGCGTGGTTCGGGCACCGGCCTCGGCCTTGCACAGGTGCTGTCCATGTGCGAACAGGCGGGCGGCACGGCGAGGATCGACAGCGTGCCGGGCAGCGGCACGACGGTGAGGATGTATCTGCCGCGCTATCGCGACCGCCGCAAGACAACGGTCGTGCAAGCCGAGACAGTGCCGGCGCCGGTGCCGCCGCCGAGCGGGGTCGTACTGCTGGTCGAAGACAACGAAGAAGTCGCGGCAGGCGTGGCGGCGGTGCTGGAGACTTTCGGCTGCGAGGTGCGCCACGAGCTGACCGCCGACCAGGCGCTCGACGTCCTCACGGGTGGCGCGCGCTTCGAACTCGTGCTGTCCGACATCCAGATGCCGGGCAAACTCAATGGCATCGACCTCGCGGAGAAGGTGCGCAGCGCGTGGCCGTCGCAGAAGATCGCCTTGATGACCGGCTACGCGGACGAACTCGAACGCGCGCGACGCCTTGGCGTGGCGATACTCGCCAAGCCCTTCAATATCGACGAACTGCACGCGCTCGTGGCGTGTGAACCGTAAGGCTCGCCATTCACGGGTATAGCCCTTGCTGAAATTGACCGCATGCACGGTTGTCGAGCGCCCGTCGTGAAAGCCTCCGATGAATCCGTGCCCCTCACTTTGCGCAGGAGCACGGACATGACACTCGGCGATACGATCAAAGGCATGGTCGGCATGGATCCAACGGGACATGCCGATCCTGACATGAAAGCGGTGCTCGAGGCGCTCAAGAGTCTCGACCCGAAGCCCATCGAAGATTGCACGGTGGAGGAGGCGAGGCAGCAGCCCACGCCTGCCGACGCCGTCAAAAAACTCATGCAGGACCCGGCATTCAGCGCGCGGCCCGCGCTGGAGCTTGAAGCGGTGCGTGACCAGGACATCTTGATTCCGGGCGCGGCCGGCAGTATTTCGGCGCGCGTCTACACGCCGCAAGGCGAAGGGCCGTTCCCGCTGATTCTGTATTTCCACGGCGGCGGCTGGGTGATCGCCGATCTCGATACCTACGACGCCACACCACGCTCGATGGCCGCGCAAAGCCGCGCCATCGTGGTGTCCGCGCATTACCGCCAGGCGCCCGAACACCGCTTGCCCGCCGCGCACGACGACGCGTTCGCCGCATGGGGCTGGCTGATCGGCAATGCGATGAACCTTGGCGGCAATCCGGACAAGATCGCGATCATGGGCGAGAGCGCCGGCGCCAATCTGGCGATCAACGTAGCGATCCGCGCGCGCAATACCGGCATCCGCATGCCGATGCACCAGGCGCTCATCTATCCGGTGGCGAGCAACAACATCGTGTCGATCTCTTATGAAGAGAACCGCAACGCCAAACCCTTGAACAAGTCGATGATGCTGTGGTTCATGCATAACGTGATCAACAGCGAGAGCGATCTCACCAGTCCGTTGATCGACGTGGTGAGCGCGGATCTGTCACGCTTGCCGCCGGCCGTGATCGTGACGGCGGGTATCGATCCGCTGCGCTCGGACGGCGAGAAGCTCGCGCAGAAACTGCACGGCGCGGGCGTGCCCATCGAGCATCGCAACTATCGGGGCGCGACGCACGAGTTCTTCGGCATGGCGGCGGTGGTGCAGGCGGCGCGCGACGCGCAGGCCTTCGTGTCGCTCGCGCAGCGTCAGGCGTTCGGCGGGGCGCCGCTGTGACGCGGTGAGCCGCGCGTCATTCGCCGATCAGATGCAGCACGATGTCACGCTGCTGCGTGTGTCGGCGATGCTCGAACAGATATAGGCCTTGCCACGTGCCGAGCACCATCTGCCCGTGTTCGACCGGCACCGACAGTTGCACTTGCGTGAGCGCGGTGCGCAAATGGGCCGGCATGTCATCCGTGCCTTCGGCGTCGTGTTCGTAACGCTCGGCGTCTTCGGGCGCGAGGGTCGCGAAGTACCGCTCCAGATCGCGTTGCACGGAAGGGTCGGCGTTCTCCTGAATCAGCAATGAGGCGGACGTATGGCGGCAGAACAGCGTCAGCAGGCCTGTTTCGATGCCTTGCGCGGCGACGAAGCGGCGCGCTTCGTCGGTGAATTCGACGAGGCCACGGTTGCGGGCCTTGACGCTCAGATGGTGGATGGCTTGTCGCATGATAGTGATCGGGTGGGGCGGTGCATTAGATGCAGCATGCGCCGCGAGACCTTAGAGCGACGTCAGAACGTCAGCGACTGCCGCCGCATTGGCCGGGCGGACCACGCGCGCGACTTCCGCGCCGTCGCGCATCAGGATCAGCGTGGGCCAGAGTTTGACCTTGAACGAGCGGCCGAGCGGCCGGCCCGGGCCGTCTTCGATCTTCAGATGCCTGAGGCCGTCGTGCGCTTCGAGAGCCTGGGCAATCGACGCCTGCGCGCCCTGGCAGTAGCCGCACCAGTCCGTGCCGAATTCGACGAGGGTGGCACCCGGCAGGGCGTCGAGTTGGGCTCGCGAGGGGGCTTTGGAAGAATAGGCGGTCTGGGTTGCCATGCGTGCTCCGGAGAGGATTAACCTGTGCAGGCAGGGGATCGCGCCGTGGCGGCGTCCCCTGCGGATGGATTCGCCAAGAGTAGCAGCTATGCGCGGGATCGTCAGTGAGCGTGGCCTCGCCTGAGTGCGCGGGCAGCGCGGCTCGAAGCTCGGTGGTGTGAATTTCACGCAAACTCATATTCCTGCCGGCGTGGCGTGTTAAACATTCGTCCGGGTGTCACCGACGTGCGGCGAATCATCGAGGGCGGAAAGGGAAGAAATGGGCGAAAAGATTTATCTGCGGTATCCCGGCAAGGACGAAACCGTCGCGGTGGCCACCGGCTTCAGTTGGGGCGCGTGTCTGTTAGGTTTCGTGTGGGCGTTGTCGAAGAAGATGTGGTTTGCTGCTTTCGTCATGCTGGCGATCAATCTGCTGCTTTTCTGCTCGGGTTTATGGGGCGAAACTGCCGACCTGATCGGACTCGTGCTGTCGGTGCTGTTCGGTATCGCTTGCGGGATGTATGGCAATCAGTGGCACCGCTGGACATTGGAGAAACGCGGTTACGTCGTGCTGTAACGCGCGGTTGAGCGTGCCGCGCGGGAGTGGATATTGCTTGCCATACGCGGCGCGTGCTGTTTGCACCGAGACGAAACGGACCGAAACATAGAGACCGAAGCGCGCGCCGTCAAACCTATTCCCAACCGCGTCATGGAGGCACCCCATGCCCAATGCAGTCGCTCCACGCCGTTCCGCCGGGTTGTCCGGCCCGCTGCTGCGCAACCTGGCCGGCGCGGCGCTGGCCGTGTCGCTCGGCAGTGCGCCGCTTGCATATGGCGCGGACCCGAGCGCAGCGCCAAACGCCGGCATGACCGGCTCACCCGGCGCGTCGAGCACCGCCGGGGCGGCAGCGTCCCCACCGGCAGCACCGGCGGCATCGGCGGCGTCCGCACCCGACGACACCTTCCTGCTCACCATCTTCCTGCGCCACGACGAGTCCAAGCCGCTGCCGAAGATCAACGACCAGTTGCGCGCACAAGGTTTCTTCAAGACCTTTCCGCCGCCCGGCATCGAAGTGGTGTCGTGGTACGTGATGATGGGCATCGGCCAAGTGGTCACGCTGCGCGTGCCCGCGAGCCGTCTGCGCGAAGTCAACCGGGCGATCGAAACAACCGCATGGGGCGGCTATCGCACTGAGTTTTATCCGACCTATGACTACAAGGCGCAAGCGCAGCAAATGCGCGCAATGGACGGCAAATAGCGTGCTCACGTGGTCAGCCGTGCGGCAACCGGACGGCCTGCAATTTTGGGACGCGATGGCGCGGGTTTACGCGCCCGCAAGCTAAGCCGATAATGCCCCGGTCGTTCCGGCCACGAAGTGTGCGGCGTGCATCGCGCGTCGCAGGCTCGCTTTCCCTGACCCACCGCCCCTCGTGTTAAAGACCTCGCGTTTTTTCGATCTACTGCGCATCCCCGGCTTCAAGCCGCTCGCCGCCGCGACGCTCATGCTCGGCGTGGCGATGTCGTTCACCGCTCCCTATCTTTCCCTGTTCGGCGTCGAGCGCGCCGGCATGACGCCGTTCAGGCTGGGCGTGTTCATGACGCTGATCGCGGCGAGCGGGGTGCTCGCCAGCACCTTCGCGGGCCGCTGGAGCGACGCGAGCGGACGGCACCGGCCCTTGCTGCTGGCCGCGCTGATCGCCGCGGCGCTCGGCTATCTGTGTTTGTGCGTGGTGCGTGATTACCGGCTGCTGCTGGTGGTCGGCATCGTCTTTATCGGCGCGGGCGGCTCGGCCATTTCAATGGTGTTCTCGTTCAGTCGCGCGGCCTTGCCGGTCGCGGATCCGGCGGAGCGCGTATTCGCCAGCGCGACCTTGCGGACCATTCTGTCGGCGGCGTGGGTGTTCGGGCCGTCGGTGGGCGCGCTGGTGCTCGCCGCCAGCAGCTTTTACGGCCTTTTCCTGTTCGCCGCGGCCAGTTTCGGCGCGTGCGCGACGATCGTCTGGCGCATGCGCGAGCCGCAAGGCCATCTGGGCGATCACACGGTGGAAGACACCGCGTCGGAGCCGTCGGCCTCGATCACCGTGCCGCCGCTCACCACGCCAGGCGAAGAGGCGCACGAAAATCTGCCGGGCGTCGCCTCGGCCAACGACATCGGCCGCGCGGTCGCCGCGCTCACGCTGCTCGGCCTCGCCGCGAACGCGACCATGATCGTGCTGCCGCTCTATATCGTGCACGGGCTGAACGGCACGCATCTGGACGTATCGATCATGCTCGGCCTCGGCGCCTTGATGGAAATTCCGATGATGCTCGCGCTCGGCGCGAAGTCGTCGGCGCTGCACAAGCCTAACTGGCTAGCCGCTTGCGCCGCGGTGCACGCGGTGTATTTCGTCGGCATGTCGCTGGCGGGGAGCGTCCACGTGCTGATCCCGATGCAGATGCTCAACGCCTTCGTGGTCGCCGTGACCTCGTGTCTTGGCATGACCTATGTGCAGGACCTGATGCCGCACGCGCCGGGCCGTGCCACGGCGCTGTTCTTCAACGCGGCGCGCGTTGGCTCGATTCTCTCGGGCGTGTTGTCGGGCTTGTTGGTGCAGGCGTTCAGCTATCGCGGCACGTTTCTGTTCTGCGGCTTGCTGGCGCTGTGCGCGCTGGTGCTGTTCGCCGTGCCGGGCGATCGCTATCCGTTGATGTGGAAAGCCGTGAAGCGTTTTGCGCGTTCGCAATATGGCAAGCTGCAGGCCAGACAGCGGGAGCGGCAGCGTTAGACGCGGCGACTGAAACCGCTGCGACGGCTCCAGCGGCGAAACGAACTGTAAGAAGGTAGTCAGCCGAATCGAAGCCTGTGCGCGCGCCGCACCTCGCAATCCAGCGCAACTGCAACCGCGAGGAACTTTACGCCGCGCAAAACCTCTGCAAAAGGGCGTATCGTCTTTCGATGCATACGGCGCTGCCCGCTTCGCTGCAAGAGCGCTTCTGGGCTGCTACCGTGTGTCCGGCGCACGCGAAAAAACACCACTACAGTGAGCGTAGCGATGCGCGAAACCTGGCGCCGCAACTGAAGCGCTCAGCGAAAACGCAGCAGAGCCGCAGTAGAACGAAGCAAATCGTCGAAGCACATCCAGCAGCGCAACGAGGCACTTTCCGGAGCGAGATATGCAGCTAGGCATGATTGGATTGGGACGCATGGGCGCCGACATGGTGCGGCGCCTGACGAAGGGCGGTCAGCAGTGTATCGCCTACGACGTGCAGCCGGCGGCGGTCGAGAAGCTGAAACAGGACGGCGTGCCGGGCGCGGCGTCGCTGGAAGACCTCGTGGCGCAACTCGACAAGCCGCGCGCCGTGTGGCTGATGGTGCCGGCCGCCGTGGTCGACATGACGCTCGAGAAGCTCGTGCCCTTGCTGGAGCCGGGCGACATCGTGATCGACGGCGGCAACTCCTATTACCACGACGACATTCGCCGCGGCACCGAACTGGCCGAGCGCAAGCTTCACTATGTGGACGTCGGCACGAGCGGCGGCGTGGCGGGCCGCGAGCGCGGCTACTGCCTGATGATCGGCGGCGAGCCGGAGGTCGTGAAGCGGCTCGAACCGATTTTCGCGACGCTCGCGCCGGGTGCCGGCTCGGAGCCGGCCACGCCGGGCCGTGTCGCCGGATCGAGCACCGCGGACCAGGGCTTCCTGCATTGCGGGCCGCAGGGTGCGGGGCACTTCGTCAAGATGGTTCACAACGGTATCGAGTACGGCATGATGGCCGCGTATGCCGAGGGCTTGAACATTCTGCATCACGCCGACGCCGGCAAACATGCGCGCGAGGCCGACGCCGAAACCTCGCCGCTGCGCCGCCCCGAGTTGTACCAGTACGATCTGAATCTCGCCGACGTCACCGAGGTCTGGCGGCGTGGCAGCGTGATCAGTTCCTGGCTGCTCGATCTGATCGCCGGGTCGCTCGTGAGCGACGTCGACCTGAAGAACTACGCAGGGCGCGTATCCGATTCAGGCGAGGGGCGCTGGACCGTGGCGGCCGCCATCGACGAAGGCGTGCCTACGCCGGTGCTGAGCGCGGCGCTGTTTGCGCGGTTCAGTTCGCGCGGCGAGGCGGATTTCGCGAACCGGGTGCTCTCGGCCATGCGGAACGATTTCGGTGGCCACGCCGAGAAAGCGGCCACGCCGTCCGACAAGCCGAAAAGCTGATTCCAGGGAGCCGCGATGCCAGCCACCACCTCTACGCCGCACGACGTCGTATTTCTATTCGACTGCGACAACACCTTGCTGGACAACGACCATGTGCTCGCGGATCTGCGCGCGCATATGATGCGTGAGTTCGGCGCGGAGAACAGCGCGCGGTACTGGGAAATCTTCGAGAACCTGCGCACCGAGCTCGGCTATGCCGACTATCTGGGCGCGCTGCAGCGGTATCGCTCCGAGCGTCCACGGGACACGCGCTTGCTGTTGATGTCGTCGTTCCTGATCGAATATCCGTTTGCGAACCGCCTGTATCCGGGTGCGCTGGATGCGCTTGATCATGTGGGCAAGCGCGGCCCCACGGTGATCCTCTCCGACGGCGACGTGGTGTTCCAGCCGCGCAAGATCGCCCGCTCGGGGCTATGGGACCAGGTCGAAGGGCGCGTGCTGATCTACATCCACAAAGAGCTGATGCTCGACCAGGTGATGGAGTGTTATCCCGCGCGCCACTATGTGATGGTCGACGACAAGCTGCGCATTCTCACGGCCATGAAAAAGGCGTGGGGCGCAAAACTGACGACGGTGTTTCCCCGCCAGGGGCATTACGCGTTCGATCCGAAAGAGATCGCCAGCAATCCACCGGCGGACGTGACGGTGGAGCGGATCGGCGAATTGGCGGAGATCGACGTGGACGCTTTGTTGGCGGAGAAAGGCTAGCGGTTCGCGGCGGTTTGCGGCGTATTGGGCATCTCAATGTGCGTGCCGTGCATACGGAGATGAGGGAGCGCCGCGTGCCAGGCACGGTGCGCTTTATGAACCGAGTTCCTTCAGGCGCGCTTGCGCATCGCCGGCGCCCATGCGGCCGGCCGCATCCATTGCCGTCACGCCGTTGGCGTCGCGAGCCTTCGGGTCCGCGCCACGCGCGATCAGCAACTCCATGATCGCCGTGCGATTGAACATCGCCGCAATCATCAACGCGGTGCGTCCGTCCGGCGACGCGCCTTCCACATCCGCGCCATGCGCGAGCAAGGTTTCGATCACCTTGTCGAAGCCCTTGAAGGCCGCGCCCGCAATCGGCGTCTGTCCGTTGTCGTTACGCAGATTCGGATCGGCGCCGTGTTCGAGCAGCGTGCGCACGGCGTCTGCGTGACCGTGGTAGCTGGCGAGCATGACGAGGCTGTCGCCTTTGTCGTTGCGCAGATTCGGCGGCACGCCTTTTTCGATCACTGCCGCAAGCATGGCGGCATCGCCGCGCCGCGCAAGGTCGAAAACCTGATGCGCCAGTTCGAGCAATTCCGGATCGAGCGGCTGGCCGGAGGACGGGGAAGTATCAGCGTGGTCCGTCAATGGAAACTCCTTGCAATGAAGCCGGGCGCCCCAGGTCTCGGGAAGGCACGAGACCCTGTGTGAAGGCGCCGGGAAGACTGCTCAGGATACACATGTTGCGCCGGCGACGCCCACGCGGCGGCAATCAGGCGTGGCCGAACAGCTTGACCAGCAAGCCGAACACGCCGATCAGGATGGCGACACCCGCGAACAGGAACACGCAGGTCAGAACGAGGATCAACGGCGCTTTGAGGCGGCTGGGTGTCGGCATGATTGAGCGTTCGGGTAGGAGGTGAGCAAGGCGGGATGCGCCCGATGCGGTTCGCGCTCGCGCATGCGGCATCAGGAGCATAAAGGGGAGCTAAATGGAGAGCATAAAGGCATTCACTTAATAGGCGCTTAAAGTCTAGCGCATGCGGCGTGAGGCCGACGCTTGCAGCTGTCGCGAAGTCGCGAAGTCGCAGTTGGATCAAGGTTTGGGCGATTGCGTCGAACCATGCGGCGCGCTTCCTGTCACACTGAAGCTCACCGGATAAGGGCACTCACGCCCGCCGCCAACACGGGACGCTACCCGTACGCTTTTCTTGTGTCGTTCGCGTGACAGGATGACCGGCGTTGCCGATTCTTTCACGCCGGCCGCCTCACGAATCACGAACCACCATTGCCGCATTCGCCAACCTGCCTGACAGTCCTTTTCAAGGAGTGACACCATGGCTGAAGCAACCGCCCATCCCACGCCGCCGCAAACTTTAGACGCCGACACGTTGCGCAACATGGATCGCTACTGGCGGGCCTGCAACTACCTCTCGGCCGGCATGATCTATCTGCGCGACAATCCGCTGCTGCGCGAACCGCTGAAGCCCGAACACATCAAGAACCGCCTGCTCGGCCACTGGGGTTCGGACCCGGGGCAGAGCTTCCTGCTCGTGCATCTGAACCGGCTGATCAAGAAGCTTGATCTAAATGTGATCTACGTAGCCGGTCCCGGTCATGGCGCACCAGCCACGCTGGCCAATTGTTATCTCGAAGGCCACTACTCGGAAATCTATCCCGACCGCAGTCAGGACGTCGCCGGCATGGAGCGCTTCTTCCGGCAGTTCTCGTTTCCGGGCGGCATCGGTTCGCACTGCACGCCGGAGACGCCGGGCTCGATTCACGAAGGCGGCGAGCTCGGCTATAGCCTCTCGCACGGCTACGGCGCCGCGTTCGACAATCCCGATCTGATCGTCGCGGTGATGATCGGCGACGGCGAAGCGGAGACCGGTCCGCTCGCCACCTCGTGGCACTCGAACAAGTTCCTCAATCCGATCCGCGACGGCGCGGTGTTGCCGGTGCTGCACCTGAACGGCTACAAGATCGCCAATCCGACCATTCTCGCGCGCATTCCCCGCGAAGAACTCGAAGCCTTGCTAACCGGCTACGGCCACAAACCGTATTTCGTTGAAGGCGAGGATCCCGCCGTCATGCACCAGCAGATGGCCGCGACTTTGGAGCAATGCATCGGCGAAATCCGCGCGATCCAGCAGCATGCGCGCGAGAGCAACGACGCGTCCCGGCCGCGCTGGCCGATGATCGTGCTGCGCTCACCCAAAGGCTGGACCGGTCCGAAGGAAGTCGACGGACACAAGGTGGAAGGCTCGTGGCGCGCGCACCAGGTGCCGGTGCTCGATCCGGCGACCAATAGCAAGAGCCTGAAACTGGTCGAGAACTGGCTGCGCAGTTACGAGCCCGAAACACTGTTCGACGAAGCAGGGCGCCTCGTGAAAGAACTGCGCGAACTCGCGCCCGAAGGCGCGCGCCGCATCAGCGCCAATCCGCATGCGAACGGCGGTGTGCTCTGCAAGACGCTCGCCATGCCGCCGTTTCGCGATTACGCGGTGGCGGTGAAAAAGCCAGCCGGCTCGTACACGTCGCCGACCGAGGTGCTCGGCAAGTTCCTGCGCGACGTGATGCGCAACAACATGACGAACTTCCGCGTGTTCGGCCCCGATGAGACTTCGAGCAACAAGCTGACCGCGATCTATGAGGCGTCGGAAAAAACCTGGCTCGCGCAAACCGTGCCGAGCGACGCGGACGGCGGCGAACTCGCGGTAGACGGCCGCGTGATGGAAATGCTCAGCGAACACACGCTCGAAGGCTGGTTCGAAGGCTACGTGCTGACCGGCCGCCACGGTCTGTTCGCCACGTACGAAGCCTTCGTCCACGTGATCGACTCCATGTTCAACCAGCACGCCAAGTGGCTGGAGAAAGCCAAACGCGATCTCGGCTGGCGCCAGCCGGTGCCGTCGATCAACCTGCTGATCACGTCGCTCGTCTGGCGTCAGGATCACAACGGCTTCACGCACCAGGATCCCGGCTTTCTGGATGTCGTCACGAATAAAAGCCCGGACGTGGTACGTATTTATCTGCCGCCGGACGCGAACTGCCTGCTGAGCGTCGCCGATCATTGCCTGCGTTCGCGCGATTACGTCAACGTGATCGTCGCCGACAAGCAGCCGCATCTGCAGTATCTCGACATGGACGCGGCCGTCACGCATTGCACCAAGGGCATCGGTATCTGGGACTGGGCGTCGACGGACCAAGGCGTCGAGCCGGACGTGGTCATGGCTTGCGCGGGCGATATCCCGACCATGGAGGCGCTCGCCGCCGTGCAGATCCTGAAGGAGCAGTTCGCCGACCTGAAGATCCGCTTCGTCAATGTTGTCGACCTGTTTCGCCTGATGCCCGAGCATGCGCATCCGCACGGCCTGTCCAGCCGCGATTTCGATTCGTTGTTTACCACTGACAAGCCGGTGATTTTCAACTTCCACTCGTATGCGTCGCTGGTGCACAAGCTGACCTATAACCGCACGAACCACGACAACCTGCATGTGCACGGCTATCACGAGAAGGGCAACATCAACACGCCGCTGGAGTTGGCGATCATCAATCAGGTCGACCGTTTTTCGCTGGCGATCGACGTGATCGACCGCGTGCCGAGGCTGCGCGGCGTTGGCGACCACGCCAAGGAATGGCTGCGTGGCCAGATCATCGAGCATCTGGCTTATGCGCACGCCGAGGGCATCGATAAGGAAGAAATCCGCAACTGGACGTGGAAAGGCTGAGCGAGGCATGACCATGCACACTGAAAACAGCGCTGACGATCAAACGATTCTGGTGCTGAACAGCGGTTCCTCGTCGCTGAAGTTCGGACTGTTCAGGCGCGCGGGCAATGACGAATCCCTGCTGCTGGAAGGCAGTGCCGAAGGCATTGGGCGCGACGACGGCAGTTTGCGCATCAAGGCGCCCGACGGCCGCGTGCTGGTGCAGCAGGAGCGCGTGCTCGAATCGCAGATCGACGCGTTGCAAAAGCTCGCGCAGGTGCTCAAAGAACAGCACCATGCGCGGCCTGCGGCGGTGGGGCATCGGGTGGTGCACGGCGGACCGCGTTTGCGCACGCATCAGCGCATTACCGCCGACGTGCGCCGTCAATTGCACGAGGCCGTGCACTTCGCGCCGCTGCATATTCCGCCGGCGCTTGCGTTGATCGACGAGGCCGAAAAGATTTTCGACGACGCGCCGCATTTCGCCTGTTTCGACACGGCGTTCCACGCGACGCTGCCACTGCGCGCCGCACACCTTGCGTTGCCGCGCCGTTACGCGGAGGCCGGCGTGATGCGCTACGGCTTTCACGGGCTCTCGTACGAATCGCTGGTGACGCGACTCGGCGCCGACTTGCCGGCGCGTGCGGTGTTCGCCCACCTCGGCAACGGTTCGAGCGTGTGCGCATTGCGCGACGGCAGATCGATCGATACGTCGATGGGCTTGACGCCCACCGGCGGCGTGCCGATGGGCACGCGCAGCGGCGATCTCGATCCGGGCGTGCTGCTGTATCTGATGCGCGTGGAAAAGCTCGATGCCGGCGCATTGGAGACGCTGCTGAATCGCCAGAGCGGTCTCGCCGGTTACGCGGACGGCGAAAGCGATATGCAGGCGCTGGAAAAACGCGCCGCGGCGGGCGATACGAATGCGTCGCTCGCGCTCGATGCGTTCGCGACCGCCGTGCGCAAGACGATCGGCGGTTACGCGGCGTTGCTGGGCGGAATCGATTTGCTGGTGTTTACCGGCGGCATCGGCGAACACAGCCAGGAGATTCGCAAGCGCGTGTGTGACGGGCTTGCTTTCATGGGGCTGACGCAAAGCGATCCGGCCGGCAAGGTAAGAGCGATTCACACCGAAGAAGAAAAGCAGATCGCGCGGCATTGCCGCACGTTATTGCAGCAGGCAACGCAGGCCTGACCTTCATTCCGGCTTGACGACGGTGTGATCCGATACGCCGGTCACACCGAACAGGCGTGTCACGTCTTCGAGCGCCGCGGCGCGTTGCTGATCGCGTTGCAGCTCGCCACGCAGTGTGATGCGGCCGTGCGAGACGTGGACTTTCACAGCGTGTTCGGGTACTGCGGCGTCCCAGGCGAGACGCCGAGTCGCCTCCGCGGCGATCTGCGCGTCGCTCAAACGCGCGCTGTCTGCGTTGTGTTTTTCTGCTCGGGCGTGAGGCATGGGTTCTCCGCTGCGCTGATACGTATGGGGAGAACACTAGCAGAACTACGGGATTTTGTAGCCGGCAACGGCAGCCGAGTCGAAGCACGGCAAATGCCTGGATCGGCTATATTCAACGCCACTGCCCAAATCCGCTCACTGAGGAGAATGCCGTGCCCGCCTTCACAACGCTGCTCGCCTTCGGCCTGGTCTCGCTCGGCATGGTGCTCACGCCGGGTCCGAACATGATCTATCTGGTCTCGCGATCGCTGTGCCAAGGGCGGCGCGCGGGTCTCATATCGCTCGGCGGCGTCGCGCTCGGCTTCGTGTTCTACATGTTTTGCGCCGCGTTCGGCATCACCGCGCTGCTGTTGACGGTGCCGTACGCGTACGACGCGTTGCGCTTCGGCGGCGCGCTTTATCTGCTTTACCTGGCGTGGCAGGCGGTCAAGCCGGGTGGCCGTTCGCCGTTCCAGGTTCGCGATCTGCCGCACGACAGCCGCCGCAAGCTCTTCACCATGGGCCTCGTCACCAACCTCGCGAATCCGAAGATCGCGGTGATGTACCTGTCGCTGCTGCCGCAGTTCATTTCGCCGGGGCACGGCAGTGTGCTCTCGCAATCTATCGCGCTTGGCTGCGTGCAGATCGTCGTCAGCGTGACCGTCAATGCGCTGATCGCGAGTATGGCGGGTTCGATCGCCGTGTTTCTCGGCGGCCGGCCGGTGTGGCTGCAAGTGCAGCGCTGGCTGATGGGCACCGTGCTCGCCGGACTCGCGGTGCGCATCGCGCTCGATTCGCGTCGCTGAGCTGCAAGCCCATGTCCGACTTTCCTATCGACAACCCGTTCCTCGAGTCGCTTGGCGTTCGTCTCACGCAATGGCGCGATGGCTACGCCGAACTGCTCATGCCGATCGACGCGAGCAAGCTCAATCGCCAGGGCGTGCTGCAAGGCGGCGCGATCGCGACGCTGCTCGATGCGGCGGCCGGCTATGCGGGAATCTTCGCGGCAAGCGGCGCGCCGGCGCGGCATGCTTTCACGCTCTCGCTGACCACCAACTATCTCGACAAGGGACTCGGCGAGTCCGTCACCGCGAAGGGTTTTCTGGAGCGCGCGGGCCGCTCGATTTTCTTCTCACGTGGCGAGGCCTGGGTGGACGGCAAGCTGCTGATCGCCAGCGCGCAGGGCACGTTCAAGTATTCACGGACAACCTGAGGCGCAAACGCTCATAGCGCCTTGTACATGATGGTGGTCGCATCGAACTCATGGGTGTGCGTGCCGCGAGCGTATCCAGGGATCACGCCGGCTGTGCGATAGCCGAGGTCCGTGTAAAGCGGCTCGGCGTGGTCGCCGGTGCGGGTGTCGAGCGTGAGCAGGCTGCGCTGCAATACCGAAGCGTGGCGTTCGAGTTCCGTCATCAGCGCCCGCGCGATGCCTTGGCGGCGAAAGCCCGGATGGACCAGCAGCTTGCGCACTTCGGCGCGATGCCGCTGATTCGGCATTGTGTCGTAATCGAGTTGCACGGTGCCGGCGATCGTCCCGCCTCGACGCGCGACCAGCAGCACCACACCGCCGGCACGCAGCGAAGGCAATACTTTGCCGCGCCAGAACGCTTCACTCTCGTCGACGTCACACGGCATCACAAAGCCGACGCTCGCGCCGTCATGCACGCAGGCGCGCAGCAGCGCGCCGAGTTCGGGAAGATGACGCACGAGATCGTCGGCGGTGAAGGTGGTGATGTTAGTGAGGGTGCTCACGCTCATGTCCTTGCTCATGCTCTTGCTCACACGATAAAGAGAAGATAGCGGGCGCCGCTATGCGCGGGCGTCACGAATGCGCTGGGACCGAACAGTTGATAGCGCAGGCAGTCGCCCGGTTGCAGGCCGTGGCTCTGGCCGTCGACGGTGATTTGCAGTTCTCCGTCGAGCAGGATCAGATGATGTTCGAGCCCAGGCCGCGGCGACGCGTCGTAGGCGATCTGCACGCCCGCGTCGAGTTCGCATTCGAGCGCCTCGCCGCTCAGCGCCTGCGCGGGCGGCGACACGGAGCGCCGCCGGAAGCCGACGCTGGCGTCGGTCCAGAGCGGCTGGGCGGCGCGCGGCACGAGCGGCGCGAAATCTTCCTCGACCATGTGCATCAGGCGCGACATCGGCAGTCCGTAAGCCACGCAGAGCTTGCCGAGCACGTTCGCCGTCGGGCTCACGGCGGCGTTTTCGAGGCGTGACAAGGTTGCGCGGCTCACGCCGCTGAGTTTGGCGAGCTCGTCGAGCGACCAGTTGCGCTCGGCGCGCAACGCGCGCAGCCGCTGGGCGATGCGGCGGTCGATGGCGTTGTCATCGGTGAGTGTGGTTTCCATATTCGGGAAATTATCTCGAATATGGAAACTCGTCAACCAGGAAAAAACGTGGATGTTTCGACGGAAGCTGCGCCGCTGGCTCACTCGTGCCGGGTCATGCGCAGCATGGACGTGTCGTAGCCGAGCGCGCGAACCCGCTCGATCAGCGCGTCCTTCACGCTCGCGGCGGGGATGGCCTCGCGCGTGAGAATCCATAGATAACGGCCGCTGGGCTCGCCGACGATCGACCAGCTATAGTCGTCCGCGTGATCGAGCACCCAGTAGTTGCCGAAAAAGAACGGTCCGAAGAACGACACCTTCAGCCTGGCATTCTGCGAGCCGGCGACCATTTTCGCGCGGCCTTTCGACACGTCGAGCGCTCCGTTCACGCCGCCTTTATGGCAACTGTTGGTGACGTCGATCAGGCCGTCGTCGCGCGTGGCGTACTCGGCGGTGACCGCTTCGCAATCGCGTTCGAAGCCGTTTTCATAGCGCGCCAGTTCGTACCATCGGCCGACATAGCGGCTCAGGTCGACCGGCTTGGCGGGCTCGGGCACATGCGCATTGCCGCTCTTGCCGGCTGGACTGAGCGCGCAGGCGCCGAGCAGGCACACCGCGCCAAGCGCAAGTGAAAGGGTGCTGACGCGCAGCACCGATTGTCGGCGTAATGCCATCGATTGACTCCATGAATGAAGGGCTTCCCGTTTTAGCACGCGACATGCCAGATAGCGCCGCGCGCGCCGCGATGCAGCCGAGATTCGCACACTCGCGCGGCTCGGGCCGTTTATCATAGTGCCCACAAACCAGAAACGCCGCCCGGCTTTGCAACGGTAAGGCACCTCATCCACGAGACCCGGCGGCATTTGCCGCGACATCACTTATGAATTCCACTCCCGACGCTTCTTCCCGTCCTTCGATCCGTGCGTTGACCCTGCTTGAAGGACGCGTGCTCGGCGTGCTCGTCGAAAAGCAGCACACGGTGCCGGACAGCTATCCGCTTTCGCTGAACGCGCTGACCTTGGGCTGCAACCAGAAGACCGGCCGCGCGCCGGTCATGAACGCCACGGAAGCCGAGGTGCTGACCGCCGTCGACGGCCTGAAGCGGCTGAGCCTCGTGATGGAAGGCAGCAGCAGCCGCGTGCCGCGCTTCGAGCACAACATGAATCGCGTGCTCGGGCTGCCGAGCCAGTCGGCGGCGTTGCTGACCATCTTGCTGCTGCGTGGTCCGCAAACCGCGGCTGAATTGCGCCTGAACAGCGCGCGTCTGCATGGCTTCGCGGATATCTCGTCGGTCGAGGCGTTTCTCGACGAACTCGCGGCCAACGACCCGCCACGGGTCGTGAAACTTGCCCGCGTGCCGGGCGAGCGCGAGAACCGCTGGATGCATCTGCTGTGCGGTGAAGTGAGCGTGAGCGAATTGGCGCAGCCGGGCGATGAAGACGACTCGGTGCCGTTGTCCGCGTTCGAGGCAGTCAAGGCCGAACAGAAGCGTCTCGCCGACGAAGTGAGCCGGCTGCAGACCTTGGTACGCCGCATGGCGGCGGAGCTGGGTATCGATGCCGGCGATCTCACGGCAGGCGAATAGCGTTCGCATGGCCTGTCGCGCATGATCTCAGCGCGGCAGGCGGGAAAGCGGCAAGCCTAGAACTTGTAGTTCACGGAAGCGAGCGTATTGAGTTCGAAGCGCTTTTCGGTAATCGGGCTGTTCGCTGCATCATGCTGAAGACGCCCGAAGGTCGCGGCGACCGAACCGTTCCAGTGGCGCGAAAAATCGTACGTCACCATCGCGTTCATATGAATGTCCCGCACGCCCGCGCTCGTTCGGTAGGTGGGCAGTCCCGACGCGGCGCTTTGCTGGTCCGACACGCCGAAGAAGGTCCGCGTATAGGTGCCGTTCGCCCACGTGAAACCCGGACCGACTGAAAACAGCCAGCCGCCCGCCGGCGCCGACGCCAGTACGTCGGTGCTGACAGTCGTCCCTTGATGATGTCCGGCGATGTCCTGATACAACTCGACCGAGCCCGTGAATGCCCACCATGTGTAGTCGGCGAACAGCTTCAGCTTGGGGCCGCCGTCCACGTCGCCGAGACCGTGCAGGCGCGGATCGTCCGACTCCTTGCGCGACTGGAAATCGAAACTCAGCGCGGCGCCCACGTGATACGCGGGACCACGCAGCACATTCACGCCGAGCACGTCCGGGCCTTGTGAGAAGAACCGGTCGTCGTAAGAGATATCGAGCGCCGGGAAGGGGATGTAGCTCAGCTGCCGCGAGCCCGGATATTTCGGCGTTATCACGACGCCGGGGCCGACGCCGATCTTCCATTTGCTGTCGGCGGACGTGCTTGTGACAGTGCTCGTGCCGGTATCAGCACCTGCATTCGCGTTTAAAGCGGTGTCGTCGGCGTGGGCGGCGGGTGCCGCCGAAAGACCCAGCGCTGCGGCGAGCAGCAACGATGCCGGCGTCGGTCTCACAGGTTTGCGCGCCGTCATGCGCGTTCCTTGCCGAGCGCCGCAAGTTGCCTGAGACGGCGCGCCAGCGCCTTTGAGACGACGGGTTGTTTGCCGCCTTCGTCGCCGCTGTGAGCGGCTTCGCTTTCGCGCAAAAACAGCGCGGTTTCGCGCGCGACGATCTCGCGCTCGTTGTCCGACGTGATCATGTGATACGAATCATCCAGCCAGATCGTGCGCAAGAAGGCCGCGCCGATATGTCCGGCGACGAAGCGGGCATTACGCGGGCTCGAGGTTTCATCGTCGATTGCATGGACGATCAGGCAATCGGTCTTGATGTCGCGCACAAGCGCGCGCACATTCGACGCGAGGCGGCTCGCTTCGTGCAGCGCAGGCAGCGAGATCGTCGACGGCCCGACTTCGCTGAAATCGCTGCGTTGCATGGCGCGGGCGATCTTTGCCCGGAGCGCTTCGTTGCGCAGGCCGAACGGCGCGGCTTCGCGATAGCGCCAGCGTTTGCGTAGCGGCGTGTAGTACGCCCAGTCGAGCAGGAAGCGATACCACGGCATCGCCCAGCCGTCGTACGAGAGCGTGAGCGAAAGCAGCACGAGCGACTGCGCCTGCGGCCGGCGCTGCGCCAGCGCGAGCGCCAACGCCGCGCCAATCGACAGGCCGCAGATCGACACGCGCGTGAAGCGCGCGGCCAGCGCGTCGTACTCGCGCACGGCGGCCTCGATCCACGTTTCCATCGCGGCTTCGTCGGAACCGGCGCTATAGCCGGGCAACAACGGCGCGCAGGTGGTGAAGCCTTCGGCGTTCAGAAAGCGCGCGAGGAAGCGCAATTCGAGCGGCGAACTCGAGAGGCCGTGCAACATCAGCACGGCATGGTCGTCGCCGGGGAAGAACAGGGCGCTCGGCTGGCTGGTCGGCCGGGTGGTCGGCTGGCTCATGGTTCAGGTTCCGATCCGCAGCACGAGGAAGTCGCCGGCGTGCGTCGTGAAACGCTCGCACACGCATTCGGTGAGCTTCGCGGCGCCGTCGCCGCTTTTCATGCGTACGCGATGGCTGCCCGGCCACAGTGCCTTGCTAAGCCGCGCAATGTCGTCGGGATCAGCGTCGGCAAAGCGCGGGCCCGGAGCGATTTCATTGGGCAAACGCGGTAGCGCGCTTTGCGGCTTGAGGTCGTCCACCGGCTGCAAGGCGTTGCGCTCGAGCGCCTGAATGAAAATAAAGGTCTTGTGATGATGCGACAGATGCCGCAGCAGTCGATGCGTTTCGTCGACGGCGCGCCGCGCCAGCATGCGTTCGTTATCATGACGCAGCAGCATTTCATAGCGCGACTGCGCGACCGACGCAATGAGCTCCGCGCGAAATTGCGAGCGCCGCAAACGCTCGATCAGAACGATCACCAGCAGCGTGACGAGCGGATAGGAAATCACCAGCGCCAGGTCCGCGCGATCGAATACGGTAATGTCCGCGTAAGGCGGCACGAATAGATAGTCGGCAATGCACAGGCCGAGCAGCATGACCGTCAATGCCGGCGCCAGCCCGAAAAAATATTCGACCAGCGATGCCGCAATACAAAAGGCGGAGCCCGGCAGAAATGGGCCGATGAAGGGGTGGAGCAACAGACGCACACCGCTGGCAATCGCCAATGCGGCCGCGGCGGCAAGCCAGGCGCGCGTTCCCCGTGGTGCCCAGCGTCGGGCGTTCTGAACTTCCATGATATTTATTTATGGGGAGCGACGGCGCTTCCCGATTGAGTGTGACACGCGCATTCGAGCGTAGGCCGGACAATACCATAAGCGCGCTGACTTAAAATCGGGCAAGTGTAAAATTTGAATGTTCAGGCGCAAAGGGTGTATTTCGATTGGCTGACAAAATAGACGCTTGGTGAAGCGGGCTATTTTCAACGTGACGAATGATGGGGTATCCGACCTTAAGTGACGCTTAAGCGTAATTGCGCGGTGCTTGCGAGGGCTTTGGGCCGTGCCCTGAAAATCGTGCGAGGCGCTTTCGCGTCCACAGCGCATGAACAAAGACGCAAGCCGGCGCGTTCGGCATTCGTAATGTACTTGTATTCGATCTGTGCTAATTCCGGTTAAGGCTATTTACACAAGACACAAAACATTTACGACGATCCGGTGACGTATTAGTCGCCGCGCTTGCGCTGCGCATCCGCGGACAGCGTTCGCTGCGTGCGGTAGAAAACGCGCGGCGGCACGTTGGGGGAATCTTCGGCGAGCCGGTCGAGTTCGTCGCGGATGGCGGTGAGGTAGTGGCCGTCGCGCGCATCGGCATCGCCCGCGTAAATCGCTTCGAGGCGGCGGCGCACCGCGCCATAGCGTGCGCCGGCCGCGCGATGTTTCTCGGCGCGCTCGGCGTAGCGCAGGAATGTTTGCAACGCGGCCGAGACCGCGGCCGTTACGCTCACGAGGCCGACTAAAATCCTGAGTCCCGGCGAAACCGCCGACAGATTCAGCGATGCAAACACCGCCGTGCCCACGAAAGCGGTGAGGGCGGTCACGAGCCAGCCGACCTTGCGGTCGCGCGCCGACAGCAGATCGGCCATGTCGTAATGGCTCATCTGGGATTCGCGTGCGCGCCGGATCCACTTCAACAGGAGTTGGTTTTCGTCGACCGGCGGCTCGTAGGCAGGCAAGTTCTTCATGTCGCTCGTCAGGGCTGTTCGGTTGCGCAAGCTTGGCGCGTGCGTCTGACGATACTTTGCCACATGAAGCGGGCGACCCGCGCGGCAACGGTCCTTATGCCGTTGCCGTGGCCGCTTCGGTTGCCAACACCTGTTCTCGCGCCACGCCGAAGCGCTCGCTGTGCGCGTTACCGTTAAGGTAAAAATCACCGATCGCGGCCTCGCGAATGATCGCGGGATTGTGCGACGCCAGCACGCGTGCATTGCGCCAGTAGCGGTCGAAACGGCGCGTCTCGCTGGTTGCCGATGCGCCGCCCACTTCAAACAGCAGTGTGGCCGCCTGCAACGTCTGCTCGATGACGATCTGTTGCGCCTGGAAGGTCTGAATGTCGAGGTTGATGTAAGTCTGTTCGTTGGTGCGGCCTTCCTGGCGCGCGACCGAGACGTCGTCGATGGCACGCGCGAGCGACGCGCTGATGCTCTGCGTCGAGTAAGCCAGGCTCGCGAGCCGCCCGACCACGCGATGCACGAGCGGGTTGTCGCGCGGACTCGATTCGCCCGGCACACCGAAGGTGCGCGTTTTAGTTTGCGTGAACGCGACCGCATCGCGCAACGCTGCGCGGCTGATGCCCGCGAGGTTTGCGACATGCAGTGCCTGGTAGTAAGCCGTCAGCAGACTATTGCGACGCGGCTCGGAGGCATGATAGCGGCGGTAAAGATTGTCGAGCGAGACCGGCACGTGCGTGAAGCGCGCCGTGCCGCTGCCCGTGAGCCGTTGTCCGAAACCATCCCAATCGTCGATGCGTTCGAGGCCTGGCGTATCGGCTTTGACGAGCACGCGCACATCGCTCTGGCCGTCGTGCGCGGTGACGTCTACCCAGTCGGCGTAGAGCGTGCCGGTGGTGTAGTACTTTTCGCCGTCGAGATGCCAGGCACCGCCGGTTTGCGTGAGACGCACGCTGTTGCTGGTGACGCCAGTGCGCTCCGACACCGCGCCACCGACTATCTCACCTCGCGCAATACGTGTGAGCCAACGGTCGCGCAACGCTTCGTCGTCTTGTTCCAGCAGCGATTCGATAAAGCCGCCGTGCACGCGCAGGATTTGCGGCAGATTCGAATCTGCTTCGCCGAGGCGCGTAACCAGCGCGAAGAACTGTGCCAGCGAGACGCCTTCGCCGCCGTATTGTCTGGGCACGCGCAGTTTGGTATAGCCGGCTTCGCGCAGCCACTCGACGGGCGCATAAGCGAGTTCGCGATGCTGCTCGCGCTCGACCGCGCCTTCAGCAATACGCGCGAAAACCGGCGCAAAGCGGCGAATCAGCGGGTTGTCGCCGAAGAGTTGCGCGGCGTCGGCAATGCTGTGATGCGGGTTTGTTGCTAGCTCAACTGCGGACATGGGTTCTCCGAAACAGGATGCGCGCGAGGCGCAATCAGAGAACGTTAAGGGACGCGGCAGGGTGCTAGCAACGAAGTATTTGGCCGATTCTTAGCAGCAGGAGTGAAATGGTTGTGGCACACGCCGCGATAAGCGGCGCGGCTTATTTCAGTGCCGCCACCGCGCGCCTGCGCGCCAGCAATCGCACGGCGAGCAGACACACGCCCATCACGGTCAGCGACAACACCGTCGTCATGGTGCCCAGCGCGTAGATCACGGGCGTGGTCACCGACGTGGTGAGACCCTGAAGCTCGAGCGGCAAGGTGTTCTGATCGCCGATCGCCTGCGAGGTGCGGGCAATTTCGTCCCATGAGAGCGTGAAGCCGAACATGGCGACACCCACCACCGAAGGGCCGATGATCGGCAGCACCACATGCCGGAAACTTTGCCAGGGCGTGGCGCCCAGATCGCGCGAGGCTTCTTCGTAAGCGGGATTGAAGCGGTTGAAGACCGCGAACATCACCAGCAAACCGAACGGCAGCGTCCACGTGAGATGCGCGCCGAGTGCGGAGGTGAACAAGCCCATCGACGTGGTGTAGCTGTCGGCGAAAGACTGATAGCCCCACGCGGTGGCGAAGTACTTCACGCCGTTATCCAGCAGACGGAATGTCAAACCGATGCCGAGCGACACGATAATGGACGGCATGATCAGACTGGCCACGGAGACGTAAAACACCGCTGTATCGCCGCGAAATTTTCTGCGAAACGCGAGACCCGCCGCGACGGAAAACAGCACCGTCAGTACCGTGACCGCCAACGCGAGCCGCACGGAACGCCCGAACGCACCCCAGATATCGACATCGCCCACACCGTCGCGCAGCATGGCGAACCAGTGCAGCGACACACCGCGCATCGGAAACGTGAGGCCGCCTTCGGGGCCCTGAAACGACAGAATGAAAATCGTGATCACAGGTCCGTAGAGAAACAGCACGAACAGGCCGAACAGCAGCGCGAGCCAATAGAAACTCGCCGGACGGTGTTCCCGATGTTTGAGACGAATGGCCTGCATCTTCACAACTCCTTGCGGATGTCGACGACCCGCGTCAAGCCCCACACGATCATCAACACAACGGCGAGCAGCATGATTGCGTTGGCCGCCGCCGCGGGAAATTGCAGGTAGCCGGTTTGCACCTGAATGATCTTGCCCACCGAGGCGATCTGCTGGCCGCCCATTACGCCGACGGTCAGAAAGTCGCCCATCACGATCGTGATGACGAAGATCGAACCGATCACGATGCCGGTTTTCGACAGCGGCAGAACCACGTCGCGCACCACTTGCCAGCCGCTTGCGCCGGCGTCGCGCGCGGCTTCCAGGAGGGAGCGGTCGATGCGCATCATCGCGTTGAAAATCGGCACGATCATGAAGAACGTGTAGAGGTGAACGAAGGCGAGCACCACCGAAAAGTTCGAATACAGCAGCCATTCCAGCGGCTGATCGATCAGATGCGCGCCGAGCAGCGCCTGATTGACGAGGCCGTTGCGTCCGAGCAGCGGCATCCACGAAATCATGCGGATCACGTTCGAGGTCCAGAACGGAATCGTGCAGACGAGGAACAGCACGGTCTGCATGCTCGTGGTGCGCACGTGGAACGCGAGGAAATAGGCGATCGAAAAGCCCAGCAGCAAGGTCACCGCCCACACGATCGCGCAGAACTTGAGCGTCGACCAGTATGTCTTGAAGGTGACACAAACATCCGTCAGCGACGAACAGCCGTTGAAGATCGCCGCATAGTTCTTCAGCGTGAACGCGGGAATGATCTGGTATTCGTTGAAGTCCCAGAAACTGACGATCAGCGTGATGACCAGCGGCACGATAAAAAACAGCAGGAACGTCAGCGAAAGTGGCGTTGCCTGCAACCACGCCGGCGCGCGGCGGTGTTTGACAGGCTCGTCCTGTGCGTGCGAGGGAAGCTCGATCGTTGCCATGGGCGTATTTCTAAAGAATGGACTATGCGTTCATTCGTACAGGTGGTGACAACCGGCGTGTCGCGTGCCGGCTGTCATCTCGAACCGCTGCGCCCGTCAGGCCGCGATGAACTCGTTCCACTTCTGGACCATATAGATGTTCTCGTCCATCACCGCGTTCCAGCAGGCAATCGCACCCATGCGCTGGTTGTACGAGCCGCCGTCGCGCACGGTGCCGGTCTTTTCGAGCAACTGGCCGTCCGGCGCCTTGATGTCCTGCGCTGCCGGCTTGCCTTCGATCCAGTAGTCCCATTCGTAGGGCTGCATGTGCGTTTTCGCGGTTTCCAGCACGCCCGAGTAATAGCCCTGACGCATCAGGTACGCACCCGCCCAGCCGTCCTGGAACCAGTTGACGAACTCATAGGCGGCGTCGAGCTTCTTGCCTTGCAGCGAACGCGGGAAACCGAAGCCCGACGCCCACGAACGGTAGCCTTCCTTGAGCGGCTGAAACTTGCAGGCGACACCCATGGTGCGCACCTTCGTGACCGCTGGCGACCACATCGACTGGATCACCACTTCGCCCGAGGCCATCAGGTTCACGCTCTCGTTGAAGTCCTTCCAGAACGCGCGAAACTGGCCGGCGCGTTTTGCTTCGATCAGGATCTTGATGGTCTGATCGATCTCGGCCTTGGTCATGTTGCCTTTGTCGCCGTATTTCATGTGGCCCATCGCCTCGATCGCCATGGCCGAGTCCATGATGCCGATCGCGGGAATGTTCAGTAGCGCCGCTTTGCCCTTGAACTGCGGATTGAGCAGTTCCGCCCAACTGTCAATGGGCCGCTTGATCAGGTCGGGCCGAATGCCGAGCGTGTCCGCGTTGTAGGTGGTGGGAATCAGCGTCATCCATTCGGTCGGCGTGGCGGAGAACTCCGTGGAGCGCGGGCCGGTGAGGAACATCACCTTCTTCGGCGCGGTGCCTTGATCGCCGATCTTCTTGCCGTTGACTTCGCCGCGCGTGAGCACCGGCGTGATCTTGTCGGCCAGCTTGATGCGCTTCGCGTCCATGCCGGCCAGCGTGCCGGCCGGAATCAACTTCTTGAGCGCGAAATATTCGGTGTCGACAATGTCGAACGAGTTCGGTTGCGTGATGATGCGTTTGGCGACGTCGTCGGTGGTCACCGGCACGTATTGAATCTCGATGCCGGTGTCTTCCTTGAATTTCTTCGCGATGTCGGCGCTCTGATTGACCGCCGTGCCGAGGTAGCGCAACGTGATTTTTTCCTGTGCCTGCACGTACGGAAAACCGGCAATGCCGGCCGCCGCCACCGCACCCTTGATGAACGTGCGGCGCGACAGGCCTTTTTCCTTCACATCGGTTGCAGCCGCTGCCGGGCTTTCGTTCGCTTCACTCATTGCTTTCTCCTCAGTTGACGTTCGATTGACGTTTGCTTATCGCTTGCTGGATGTTGCAGTCACGTCTGGACGACGCGGTTCGATATTCACTCGATACTCACGCCGCGAGCGGATGCGCGTCCCGCTCTTCCCACCAGACCACGACCCGCGCTTCGGGGCCGAGCCGCGCCGGATCGTAATCGCCATCGCTCACGAGCGAAACGAGTTCGGGCGAACCGTCGAGCGGGTCGAGCGTCACGCGCAGATGCGTGCCTTGATATTCAGCTTCGCGCACCGTGCAGGGCACGCCGCCGATGCGCGTCATGCCGTTGTCGCCGCTCGCGTTCTGCACCGGCGTAATGCCATGCGGCACGACGCGCAGATGATCGGCGCGCACGGTAAACGAGCGGCCATTGGTATTGAAGACGTTGTGACCGCCGAGGAATCGCGCGACGAACTCGGTGCGCGGACGGTTGAACACTTCGTGCGGCGTGCCGCTTTGCTCGATGCGTCCATGGCTCATCACCACGACGAGATCGGCGAGCGCCATCGCTTCTTCCTGGGAATGCGTGACGTGCACGAAAGTGATGCCGAGTTCTTTCTGCCAGCGCTTGAGTTCGGCGCGCATCTGCACGCGCAGGAACGGGTCGAGCGCGGAGAGCGGTTCGTCTAGCAATAAGCAACCCGGTTGATTCAGCAACGCGCGGGCAAGCGCGACCCGTTGCTGCTGGCCGCCGGATAGCTGCGCCGGTTTGCGCTCGGCATACGCCGACATGGCGACCAGTTCGAGCAGTTCGCCAGCGCGTTTGCGCCGTACGTCCTTGGCGATGCCGCGCATCTTCAGGCTGAACGCGACGTTGTCGAGCGCGCTCAGATGCGGGAACAGCGCATAGTTCTGGAACACCATGGCAGTGCCGCGAGCCGCGGGTTCGGCGCGCGTGACGTTGCGGCCGGCGATCAGAATGTCACCATCGGTGATCGATTCATGACCGGCGATCATGCGCAAGGTCGAGGTCTTGCCGCATCCCGATGGCCCGAGCAGGCAGCAGTACTGGCCACCGTCGATGCGCAGGTCGATCGCGTCGACTGCGAGCGAGTCGCCATATTGCTTCGACACGTGCACCAGTTCGATGTCGGCGGCTTTGGTTTCGAGCACCGTTGAAGCAGGCTGAATCATGAAGGGGTGTCCTCGTAAGCGACGAAAAAGCGGGGCGCAGAAAAAGCAACGCGGCGCTCAACGAGACCAGGCAAATGCAAGACATGTGCCATCGTTTGCATCGCGATAGCCGATTGATTGCCGACGCACCGGTGTGCTTAACGTCTACGAGTTGGCTCACATATTGCAAACGATCCGCAGCGTCGATCGTTAGCGATTCAAACGATTTTTTGCGCGATCGCGGTGCGTGCCGGGTCGGTCGCGGGGCATGAACTGGCCATTCCGGTTCATGCGCTCACGCGGCGCGGCGCTATTTCCCACCCACGGTTTCTTCAAATGAACGACATACGGAACATGCCCGCCGCCGAGAGTCGCGCGCATCAATTGCTGGCCACGCATGGCCGCTTCGCATACCGCCCGATCACCGACAGCGACGCGTACCGCTGGCCCGGCGGCAGCGGGCTCGCGGTCTATCTGGGTTTCAACATCGAACACTTTGCCTTTGGCGAAGGGCTGGGCGCCGCGCTCGGTCCGATCTCGCCGCAACCGGATGTGCTGAACCATAGCTGGCGCGAGTACGGCAATCGCGTCGGCGCGTGGCGCTGTATCGAGTTGTTCGATCAACTCGCGTTGCCCGTGGGCACGCTCATCAACACCGCGCTCTACGATCATTGCCCGGAGTTGATCGCGGCCTGCGTGGCGCGCGGTGACGAATTGATCGGCCACGGCCATACGAACGCGCACCGCCAGAGCGATCTCGATGAAGCCGGCGAACGGGAACTGCTTCTGCATTGCCGCGAACGGATCGCTGAAGTGTCCGGCATAGCGCCGCAAGGCTGGCTGTCGCCGTGGATTTCCGAGACCCATCTCACGCCCGATCTGCTCGCGGAAACCGGCTATCGCTACACGCTGAACTGGTGTCATGACGACCGTCCCGTGAGGATGGCCACACGCGGCGCGCCGCTCTGGTCGATTCCCTATCCGCAGGAACTCAACGATCTGCCGATGATGGTGGGCCGCCATATGGATGGCCGCGCGTTCGCCGATATGATCGTCGATCAGTTCGACGAGATGCTCGAACAGGCCAATCGCGGCGCGCAGCCGCAGTCGCTCGTGATGGGCATCGCGTTGCATCCGTATCTGGTGGGGCAGCCTTATCGTTTGCGGCATCTGCGCCGCGCACTCGAACATATCGCCTCGGCGCGCGCACGGGGCGACGTGTGGATCACCACGCCGGGGGCCATTGCGGATCATATGGACGCGCTGGAGCGCGACGGTGTCGTGCGTCCGGTCATCGCATGAACGCGAAAGCCGGCGCGGCCACCGCGAAAAAGCCCCTGAAAGACGATGCCGATCTCGACACGCGCATCTATCAATCGATCTTCGACGGCGTGTTGAATCACCGTCTGACGCCGGGCACGAAGCTGCCGGAGCCCGAGTTGTGCCAGTTGTTCGGCGTGGGCCGCGCGGTGGTGCGGCGCGTGCTGGAAAAGCTCGCGTATGACGGCATCGTCGTATTGCGGCCGAACAAAGGCGCGGTGATCGCCGAGCCCACGCCCGAGGAAACGCGTGAGATCTTCGAAGCGCGCCGCTCCGTCGAACGGATGCTGGTCGAACTGGCCGTGCAGCGGGCGAACGCCAAAGACATCAAGGCGTTGCGTCAACAGCTCGCGAGCGAGCATGAGGCGATGCATCGCTTCGACCAGCCTTCGTGGGCGACGCTCGCCAGCGGCTTTCATATGCGCATCGCTGCGCTGGCCGGCAATTCGATTCTGCAAAACTATCTGAAGGAACTGGTCTCGCGCTGCTCGCTGATTGTCGGCGTGTATGAGCCGCCAGGGCATGCGCCGTGCGAACACGCGGAGCACGCGGCGATCGTCGACTGCATCGAGGCGCGCGATGCGGCAGGCGCGATGGCGCATATGGAAGCGCATCTGCGCGACCTCGAAGAACGAATCGAAACCTCGCGCATGCGCGGGGAAAAGAGCCTCGGCCAGTTGCTCGGCATCACCGCATCCGTCACTCCCAACCGGGCGCCGACATGGAAATAGATTTCGAAGCGATCACCGAATACCAGCGCTACAAGCTGATGGCGAGCCTGATCGTGCCGCGTCCGATCGCGCTCGTCACCACGCTCGGCGCCGACGGCACGATCAACGCGGCGCCGTTTTCGATGTTCAACATGCTCGGCGAGGAGCCGCCGATCGTGATGATCAGCGTGAACCGCGTGGCCGACGGCACGCTCAAGGATACGGCGGTGAACATCGTGCGCACCGGCGAGTTCGTCGTGCATCTCGCCGACGAAGCCATTGCGGACAAAATGCACCGCTGCGGCGAACGATTGCCGCCGAACGTGAGCGAACTCGCCGAAGTCGGCCTGACGCCGGTGCCGAGTTCGCACGTCAAGCCGCCGCGAATCGCTGAAGCGCCCGTCGCGTTCGAGTGCACGACGTGGGAGACGCTGGAGACGACGAGCCGGCAGATTTTCATTGGACGCGTGCATCGGCTGCACGCTCGGGACGAGTTGATCGATACGCAAACGTGGCGTGTTCGGCTACAGCATTATTTTCCAGTGGGCCGCTTCGGCGCGAGCGACTATGTGACGACGCGGGACCGCTTCACCCTTGGGTGAGGTGCCGGCGTCCGTCACATAACCGCGCATCGCATCGCCTCACGTCACATCGCCTCACGTCACGTCGGATTACACCGCGAGCGCCCGGCCGTCGCTGCGCGGATCGTGCGCCCCCGTGGCCGAGCCGTCCGCCTCGATGCGAATCACGCCCGGATGCCCCGCCAACGGACTTTGCGCATCGATCGCGCTTACTTCATGTCCACGTGCGGCGAGCGCCGCGAACACGTCGGCGCCGGCGTCCGCTTCGAGTTTCAACGCGTCGCGCGTATCTGAGAACGTCTTGCCGAGCAGAAAACGCGGACGGGCGAGGGCGGTCAGCGGGTCCATGCCGTAGTCGATCAGCCGCGTGAGAATCGCCGCCAGCGTTTGCGGTTGGCCGTCCGCGCCTTGCGTGCCGAACAGCAATTGCGGGCGGCCGTTCTTCATATACATGCCGGGATTGAGCGTATGGAAAGGCCGCTTGCCCGGCTGCACGGCATTATGGTGCGCGGGGTTCGTGCTGAACGACGCGCCGCGGTTGTGCCACAGAATGCCGGTATCGCCCGCCACCACGCCGCTGCCCCAGTCGAAGTAGACCGTTTGCAGCACGCTCACGCTGCGGCCCTCGCGATCCGTCGCGCCGATGAACACCGTATCGCCCGGACGGAAAACATGCGGCCATGCGCGCGCTTTACGCGGATGGATCGAGCGGGCATGGGCGTCGAGCGTGGCGGGCGAGAGCATCTCGTCGACCGGCACGACGTTGAACTCCGGATCGCAGACGAAGCGGTCACGATCCACGAACGCGCATTTGACCGCTTCCACGAGCAGGTGATAGTAGTCGGCGCTGCCTTCTGGAATTGCGGAAAGATCGAAGCGTTCCAGCGTGCCCATGATCTGCAAGGTCGTTATGCCTTGCGTGGGCGGCCGCAAGCTCACCAGTTCGCCACCGCGATAGGCGACGCGCAGCGGCGCTTCGTTGCGCGCATGCGTGCGGGCCAGATCGCTCGCACTGAGCGGCGAACCGGCTTGCCGGAGGCCATGGGCGATGCGCTCAGCCAGCTCGCCTTCATAGAACTCACGCGCGCCGAAACGCGCAATACGGTCGAGGCTCTTTGCTAACGCTGGTTGAGTGAAGCGCGCGTCGATCGCGGGAATGTGGCCGTGCGGCGCGAAGGTCGCCGCGAAGCCGGGCAACGCCTGCAATTCATTGGCGCGCAGGGTTTGCCAGAAATGCTGCGACGGCGTGACAGGAAAACCGTCGGCGGCAAGTTCGAGTGCACGGTCGAACAGCGACGGCCACGACTGCATGCCGCCCCAAACGTTTTGGCTGATTTCGTATGCCTGGCTCCATGTATCGACGGTCGCGGCGGTGGTAATTGCAGAAGCCGGGCCGCGCAATGGAATTGCACCGTCGAACGCGGGCAGTTGCGCCGCGGCCTGGCCGATGCCCGATAGCGTGCGCAACGTCCCTTGCCGGTCGCCGATCACCCAGAAGGCGTCGCCGCCAAGGCCGGTGAAATGCGGGTAGGTCACGCACAGCGCGGCGCCGATCGCGATGGCCGCTTCGATGGCATTGCCGCCCGCGCGCAGGACATCGCGGCCGGCCTCGCTGGCTAGCGCATGGGGACTGGTGACCATGCCGCCGCGAGCGCCGGCGGGTTGTGGATTGTGCATCGATGCTCCGCTACTGAGGGTGCGCGAGAACGTGTCGCGAGTATAGATCGCGCGCGAGGCTCAGCAACGCGCGATCGCTGCCGCGCGCACCGATCAGCGAGAGCGCTAGCGGCCGGTCGAGTGCATCGTTGAACGGAAGCGTGATCTGCGGCAGGCCGCCGAACGCGGCGAGTGAGTTCATGGTGAGCGAGTCTTCGTAGAAGCGGCCGATTGCTTCGCCCGAGGCGTCTTTCCGCAATAACGAAACGGGCGTGGTGGGCATGACCAGTACCGTGTTTTCCTCTTCTTTGAACAACGAGTCCAACGCGCTGCGTAACTCCTGAAGAACGGTGCGCCATTGCGTTGCCCGCTGTCTGTCGAGTGTTTCCAACCGCGCAAAGCGCGGCGCGATGGATGGCCCGAAGCGCGGCTGCGTCGATCGAATCCATTCGCCCAGCGAGGCGTCGATTTCGAGGTCCTGCACGGCCTGATAACACGCGAGCCAGCGAGCGCCGCCACCGCTGAACACATTGCGCAAGCTTTGCGCGCCGAGCGATTCAGCCAGCGCGGTGAGTCGCGCCGCGTCGTCGGGTTCATTGCGCTCGCGAGCCGCGAACGCTTCGGCGACGCGGGTTAGGCGAACCGGCCTATTTAAAGAAGCGCCATCACCGCGCGACATCACCGGCAACAACACATCGCCCACTGCCTGCAATACAGCGATCGACCGCGCGAACCAGCCAACCGTGTCGAAGCACGGCGCGAACGGCAGCACGCCGTCGAGTGCGATCGCGCCATGACTCGGCCGCATGCCGAACAGGCCGCAGAACGCGGCGGGGACGCGCACCGAGCCGCCGGTATCGGTGCCCAACGCGAAGTCCACGTCGCCATTCGCTACCGCCGACGCCGATCCGCTCGACGATCCGCCCGGCAGTGCTTGCGGCCAGCGCGGATTGAGCGGCGTGCCGTAGTGATGATTCTCGCCTTCGAGGCTATAGGCGAGTTCGTCGGTGATCGTCTTGCCGTCGAGCGTCGCGCCGGCCGCCAACAGCGCGTCGACACATGGCGCGTGAACGCGAGCCGCCGCGTGAGTCGAAAGCCAGTCGGGATTGCCGCCGCCGGTCGGTTCGCCGGCGACGTCGATCAGATCCTTGACCGCAAAGCGCAGGCCGTCCAGCGGACCGCTCGCCGTCGCGGCGGCCTGCACGCGGGAGCCCGGAATGAACGCGCTCATGCGGCGTCCGACAAGGCATCGACGATTCGCGCGGAATCCGTGACGAAGCCAAAGCACTTCTTCACGTTCCAGACGGCCGCTTCCGTACAGAAGTCCGGCGACGACGTCGCGCAGCAGTCTTCCACCAGCACGCAACCGTAGCCGAGGAAGTTGGCGTCGGTGAGCGAATGCAGCACGCACTGATCGGTATTCACGCCCGCGAACAGCACGGTGCGAATGCCGAGGTTGCGCAGGATGCTGTCGAGCGGCGTGTCCCAGAAGCCGCTGATCCGGTACTTGTCCACGCAGATGTCCTGCGGCAGCGGCGCGAGTTCATCGACCACCGCCGCGGCCCACGAATCCTTTTCGAGCACGTGCGAACCGTTGCTCGCGAGCGGCTCGCCCAAGCCGGTTCCCGTTCCCGTCGGCTTATATAGATGCAACTGATTCGGCGGCATGTTGGCGAGGTCGGGCCGGTTGCCCCAATTGACCCAGATGACCGGCACGCCGCTTTTGCGCAGCACCGGCAGCAAGCGCTGCAATGGTGCAATCGGCGCGCGGTCGACCGCGAAATCGCCCCCAATCTGGGCAACCCAACCTCCGTTGGTGCAGAAGTCGTTCTGCATGTCGATCACGATAATGGCCGTGCTGCGCAGATCGATACGGACATTTTGCGGCTCGCACGGCAGTGTCGCGACGACGGGTTCAGGCGCGGGCAACGACATGTCGACGAGCGTTTCACTCGCGCTCCAGCGAGGCCGGCCGTCGCGGCCCAACTGACCGGAAACGCTTGTGCCGTATGCGTCGTGCTGTTTCATTGAGAACTCTCCATTGGTTTGGAATCGCTAGTGAAAGCGGGTCGCGTGGATGGCGCGACGCACTGCTTGTGTGTGCTTCGAATCGCTTCAGCGGGCAGGTTGAAAACAAGCAGCACGTGCCGCTAAATCGATCGCATGGCATCGAAGTTGCATTGGTTTCGTTCATGAATAACCTACTTACCCAAACCAAACGCAAAAGGAATGCCAGAATGTCGATCGCCACGCTCAAAACTCTCGCGACCTGCGTCGTCGCGCTCGCCGCATCCACCAGTGCGATCCATGCCGTCGCCGCCGATCCGCTGCGTGTCGGTGTGCTGATTCCGGGTTCGAAGTCGGACAAGGGCTGGATGGAATCCGGTTACGACGGCCTCGTCGCGGCGCAGAAGGAACTCGGCCCGAAGCTCAAGACGCAGATGATCGAGAACATCAACTACGCCGACATGGAGCAGGCGCTGACCAATCTCGCGTCGAAGAACCAGTTGGTGATCGGCGTCGGCGGGCAGACCCAGGCGTCGGTGCTGAAGATCGCGAAGCGTTTTCCCAATGTGAAGTTCGCGATCGTCGGCGGCAACAAGGGGCAGGACATGCCGCCGAACGTGGCGGGCTATGACGTCAAGCAGGCGGAGATCGCCTACGTCGCCGGCGCGGCCGCGGCGATGCTGTCGAAGAACGGCGCGGTGAGTTACGTGGGCGGCATGGAGATTCCGTCCATCGTCAACGCCGGCAAGGAGTTCGGCAACGGCGCGCGCTCCATCAATCCGAAGATCAAATACTTCGAGAGCTACACCGGTGACTTCGACAACGTGTCGAAGGCCAAGGAAGCGACGCTCGCGGCGATCTCGCAAGGCGCGGACGTCCACTATCACATTCTCAATCTCGGCTTGCGCGGCATGGAGCAGGCGGCCAGCGAGAAGCACACGCACGTGATCGGCAGCTATACGGACCGCTGCGGCACGGACCCGCTGTATATCGCGTATTCGATTACGGGCGTCGGCTATCAGGTGCAATACGCGATCGACCAGATGGCGGCCGGCACCTGGCAGCCGGGCTATAAGGCCTTCGGCCTGGCGATGGGACCGAAAGCGTCGGGCATGGTGGTGTGCTCGCCGACGCCGCAGATGTCGACGAAGATCAAGCAGATCGAACAGGACATCGAAAGCGGCAAGATCAAGGTCTCCGAAGGCTGACATGGACGCGACTTCCGCTTCTGCCACCGTCTACGCCGATGCGCGCGTGAGCGCCGGCACGCCGCGCGCGGCGGTGCTGCGCATGGACGGCATCGTCAAACGCTTCGGCGCGTTTCAGGCGTTGACCGATGTCTCGCTCGAACTCTTTGCCGGCGAAGTGCATTGCCTGCTCGGCGAAAACGGCGCGGGCAAGTCGACGCTGTGCAACGTGATGTTCGGCGTGCATCAGCCCGACGCGGGCGCGATGTGGCTCGACGGCGCGCCGTACCAGCCGCATAGTCCGCGCGACGCGCTCACGCACGGCATCGCGATGGTTCATCAGCACTTCAGCCTCGTCGAAGACGTGAGCGTGCTCGATAACCTGCTGCTCGGACAGGTGCGCGGCTGGCTCGATCGCAAACGCGAGGCGCAGCGCGTGCGTGCGCTGGTGGCGGAACTCGGGCTCGCGCTCGATCCGGATACGCGGGTCGCCGATCTCTCCGTGGGTGAAAAGCAGCGCGTCGAGATCGTCAAGTGTTTGATTCGCGAGCCGCGTCTGCTGGTGCTGGATGAACCAACGGCTGTGCTGCTGCCCGCTGAAATCGACGCGCTGCTCGACACGTGCGCACGCGTGGTCGCGCGCGGCTGCGCGGTCGTGCTGGTGACGCACAAGCTGGCCGAGATCCGCCGTATCGCGAGCCGCGCGACGGTGCTGCAAAGCGGCCGTGTGGTGGCTCGTTCGAGCAAGCCGTCCGCCGATGTCGACGCGCTCGTCCGCGCGATGATCCAGCGTCCGGACAGTACGGATCAAGGCGCCGCGGCGAATTCCAATGCGAGCGCCACGCCGCGTTCGGCAACCCGCAGCACGTCGCCCTACACCCGTCCGCTCGCCGACGAAGCCTTGCAGATCGACGGCCTTACGGTGCGCGACGCCGACGGCGTGACACGTCTCGAAGACTGCACGCTGGTGGTCAATCGCGGTGAGATCGTCGGCATTGCGGGCGTGGAGGGCAACGGGCAGAGCGAACTCGGCGCGGTGCTCGCGGGAATGCAGAAGGCGAGTGCGGGGCGCTTCTTCGTACAGGGCAAGGACTGCACTCAGGCTGCACCGCAAACCTTGACCCGGGCGGGTGTCGGCGTGGTGCCGGAAGATCGCCACGCGGTCGGTTGCGTGCCCGACATGAGCCTGACTGAGAACCTCTTTCTCAACCGGCTCGACGACTACGCGCGGGGCGGCTTCATGCGGCGTCGCGCGATGCGCCGCGATGCGCGCGCGCTGATGCAACGCTTCGACGTGCGCGCCGCGAGTCCCGATGTCGCATTTCGCGGCCTCTCCGGCGGCAATCAGCAGAAAGCGGTGCTGGCGCGCGAACTCACGCTCGACGGCCTCGCCGTGCTGGTGGCCGCGCAGCCTACGCGCGGGCTCGACGTCGGCGCGGTGGCCGCGGTGTACGACCATATCCGCGCGGCACGCGACGCAGGCGTCGGCGTGCTGCTGATCTCGTCCGAACTCGACGAACTGATGGCGGTGGCCGACCGCGTCCTCGTCATGTATCGCGGCCGCATCATGGGCACCTGCGTGCCGGAGGCGTCGCAATTCAATCTTCAACGCGAGCGCATTGGCGCATGGATGGCAGGGCAGACAGCATGACCACTTTATCGAGTCCATTTTCCCGCGCCGGCTGGCGTGGTTCGCGGCGGATGAGAACCGCCGCGGTGCTAAGCGGCGCGGCGCTCGTCGCGATTGTCGCGGCCATGGCGCTGATCGCCATCGTCCACGTGCCGCTCGGAGACGCCATGGCCGCGTTCGCCGACGGTGCGTGGGGCTCGCCGTACGCGATCGGCGCGTCGATCAATCGCAGCCTGGTGTTCGCGCTGGTCGGCAGCGGCTTCGTGCTGGCCAATCGCGCGCAGTTGACCAATGTGGGCGGCGAAGGACAGATCGCGATGGGCGGCATCGCCGCCACCGCGGTCAGTCTGTATGGCCACGTCGCACATCTGCCGCTCGGCCTGCCGTTCGTCGTGCCGATGCTGGGGGCGGCCCTGGCGGGCGCCGCGTGGGGCGCAATTCCCGGCTGGCTGAAAGCGCGCGCCGGCACCAACGAGGTGATCAGCACACTGCTGCTGACGTTCATCGCAGTGTGGTTTCTCTACTGGTGCGTGCAATCCGAAGCGCTGCTGCGCCAGCCGATGAGCAACGCGGCCACGCTGCCCGAATCGCTGGATATTCCCGATTCGACCAGGCTGCCGTTGCTCGCCAGTTCGAGTTCGACGGGATTGCACATCGGCTTGCCGATCACGGTCGTGCTGTGTATCGCGGTGGCGCTCGTGCTGGTGTATAGCCGCTTCGGCATGCATCTGCGCGCGGTCGGTTTGAACGCGCTGGCCGCGCGGCGTGCCGGCATGCCGATTACGTCCACCATCGTCGGCGCGTTGGCGCTGGCCGGCGCGCTCGGCGGTCTCGCCGGTGCGTTGATGCTGCAAGGCGATCAGTACTCGCTGAAAGCGGGCTTTTCATCGGGCTACGGTTTCGACGGCCTCGTGGTCGGTTTGCTCGCGCGCGGTTCGATCACCGGCGTCTGCGCGGCGGCGCTGCTGTTCGGCTTTCTGCGCTCGGGCGGCATCAATATGGAAATGGTCGCGTCGGTGCCGTCGGCGCTGGTGCTGGTGGTGCAGGGCATCGTGATCGTCGCGCTGGCGGGCGGCTCGTTGTGGCTCGAACCCAAAGGAGCACGCTGATGAACGCGGAATTCGTAGCGGTTTTCGTCGGCTCGTCGATCCGTTTTGCGGCGCCGCTGATGCTGGCATCGACCGGCGAGCTGATCAGCGAGCGGGCCGGAGTGCTCAACATGAGCGTTGAAGGCATGATGCTTTCGGGGGCGTTTCTCGGTGCGGCCGGTGCATGGGCGACGGGCAACGCAACGCTCGGTCTCGCGATCGGCATGCTCGGCGTGCTGCCGATCGCGTTGCTGCAGGCGTTCCTCAGCGTGACGCTGCGCGCCAATCAGATCGTGACCGGCATCGGCATCAATATTCTGGCGCTCGGCGCGACCACGCTCGCCTATCGCGAGTTGTTCGGCGAGCGTTCGAGCGCGGTGATTCCAGGGCTCGCGCGCTGGTCGCCACCGGGACTCGGCGCGCTGCCCGTGATCGGCGAGCCGGTGTTTCATCAGGTGTGGCTGGTTTATCTCGGCCTCGCGATTCTGCTCGCGACTTCGCTCGTCATGCGGCGTACCGCGCTCGGCGTCGCGCTTCACGCGGTCGGTGCGGCGCCCAGGTCGGTCGATCAATCGGGGCTCTCGGTGACGCGTCTGCGTTATGGCGCGGTGCTGTTTTCCGGCGTCATGTCCGGCGCGGCGGGGTGCTTCATTTCGATCGGCGACATTCACACGTTTACCGAAGGGATGACGAGCGGAGCCGGTTATCTGGCGATTGCCGCGATCATCTTCGGTAACTGGAAGATCGGTCGCACGGTGGGGGCGTGCCTGCTGTTCGGCGCCGCGAGCGCACTGCAGTTCCAGTTACCGTTGATCGGCGTGCAGGTGCCGACCGCGCTGCTGGTGATGCTGCCTTATCTGCTCGCGCTGATCGCGGTGGCCGGGCTGATCGGCCGGCAAACCGCGCCGCTCGCGCTCACCCAGCCGTTTCGCCGCTGAGGCCGCGCTTACAATGCCGGTAGTTAATGCGGGTAGTTACTGCCGGTAGTTCTGCATCGCCACGCATCCCCTTGACGCTACGCTCTCCATCCCTATGACACGTGCTTCAGCCCGATCGGTTTCCGCTGTATCCGCCGTTGCTTCGACAGAGCCCACGACGCAGCGTCAAAAGCTCGCGGCGGCAACCCGTCAGCGCATCTTCAAAATTGCGATCGCGGAGTTCTCCGACAAAGGCCTGAGCGGCGCGCGAGTGGAGACGATCGCGAGCCGCTCGAAGGTCAACATCCGGATGATCTATCACTACTTCGGCGGCAAGGAAGCGCTCTATCTGGAAGTGCTCGAGTTCGTGTTGGGGCGGCTGCGGGAAGCCGAGCTGAAACTCAAGCTGGATGTCGATCAGATCGATCCGGTCACGGCCATCGTGCAGCTTTACGATTTCATCGAAGGACACTTCGCGGCGCATCCCGAACTGTCGAAGCTGCTCTCGTTCGAGAACCTGAACCGCGCCCGCGTGATGAAACGGTCGAGCGCGATTCCGGAAATGTCGTCGCCGGTGCTGACGCTTTTGCGCACGGTGATCGCGCGTGGCGAGGACGACGGCTCGTTGCGCAAGGGCATGGACCCGTTGCATCTGTACGTGGCGCTGGTGAGTCTGTGCTCGTTCCACAAGTCGAATGCTTATACGTTGTCGCGCATTTTCAACACCGACATGCTCGCCGCGCAGTGGCAGGGAGATCACAAAGCTCAGGCGCATGAGATGGTGCGCGCGTTCGTGGTGGCCCCCGCATCGCAGCCCGGGTTGCAGCCCGCGTTGCCCAAGCGTGTGTCGGCGCGAATCCAGGGCGCGTGAGCCCCGAGTTGGTGAGCGCTGCACCACGGGCAGCGCTGGGCGGGGCGTTTCCGGCGGCGCTTCGCGCGCGTCGGCACGGGCGGAAGAGCCCCGCCCAGCAACGGTTTGAAGCGGTTTGCCGAGGTTGAATAAACACTTGGCATAGCTCCTGCTAATTTGAGTCCAAACTTGTATTCAAGATTGAACTCAAGGAAAAACAGGTGCCTATTTCTTCACCCATGACGGTCAAAGGTCTGCTCGCGGCATACGCGGCAGGCAGCCTCACGCCGACCGAAGCCGTGTTGTCGGCGCTGGCGCGAATCGAAGCCAGCAATCGCCCGGAAGCCTGGATTCTGCGTGTGCCGGCAGCCGACGTGCAGGCTCGCGCGAAGGCGCTCGAAGCGTTATACGACGCACAGGGGAGCGCGGTGTTCGAGCACATGCCGCTGTTCGGCGTGCCGTTCGCCGTCAAGGACAATATCGACGTTGCCGGCTTGCCGACTACGGCCGCTTGCGACTCTTTCGCCTACACGCCGGACACGTCGGCATTCGCCGTGCAGCGGCTCATCGACGCCGGCGCCATCCTGATCGGCAAGACCAATCTCGATCAGTTCGCCACCGGCCTTGTCGGCACGCGTTCACCGTATGGCGCCGTGCGGCACAGCGAGTCGCCGCTGCGCGTGTCGGGTGGTTCGAGTTCGGGCTCGGCAGTCGCGGTGGCGACGGGTTGCGTGGCGTTTTCGCTCGGCACCGACACCGCGGGCTCTGGCCGCGTGCCGGCCGGATTCAACGGGCTGGCCGGTCTGAAACCTTCGCTGGGACTGGTCAGCAAACGTGGCGTGGTGCCCGCGTGCCGAAGCCTCGATACGATCTCCGTGTTCGCGCACGACGTCGACGATGCGTGGCGCGTGCTCTGCGAAATCGCCTGCTTCGATTCGCTCGACGGTTACTCGCGCAAGGTGCCGAGCCTTGGCCTGCTGCGTTCGGTTCCGCGCATCGGTGTGCCGGAGCGACTGGAGTTTTATGGCGACGCCATCGCGAGCCGGGCGTTTGCAACCGCGCTAGACACGCTCACCACGCACCTGCATCTGCCGACGCAAGCAATCGACTTCGAGCCGCTCAAAGCGGTCTCGGCCTTGCTCTACGACGGCCCGTGGGTCGCGGAACGGCGCGCGGCGCTCGGCACGTTTTTCGAAACCCATCACCAGGCGATCGATGCGGTCGTGGCCAAGGTGATCGGCAAGGCCGAGCAGTTCAGCGCCGCCGATGCCTTTAACGGCCAGTACGCGCTGGCCGATCTGAAACGTCATGCCGAAGCGCTCTTCGAAACCATCGACATCCTGATCGTGCCCACCACGCCGACGCATCCGTTGATCGCCGACGTGCAGGCCAATCCTATCGAATTGAACAGCCAGCTCGGCTACTACACCAACTTCGTCAACCTGCTCGATCTATGCGCGCTGGCCGTGCCGTGTCAGCGGCGCAGCGACGGCTTGCCGGCCGGCGTGACGCTGATCGCGCCGAGCGGCGCGGACCGGCGCCTCGCCGAACTCGGCGCGCGGATTCAGGCGTTGTTCGCGAACGGCACCGAAACCGCGGAGGCCGTAACAACAGCCGCGCTCATCCAGCCGCTGCCGTTTCAGGAATCCACCGTCACCCTCGCGGTGGTCGGCGCGCATCTGCGCGGCCAGCCGTTGAACTGGCAACTCCAGCAAGCCGGCGCGCGTTTCGTGAAAGCGACGCACACCGCACCAGGCTACAAGCTCTACGCACTCGCCAACACCCAGCCGCCGAAGCCCGGCCTCGTGCGTTCAACGGAACAGCACGGCCAGCCAATCGCCATCGAACTCTGGGAAGTGCCGCTGCGCAGTTTCGGCCAATTCGTCGCCGACGTGCCCGCGCCGCTCGGCATCGGCACGTTGCAACTCGCCGAAGGCCACAGCGCGAAAGGCTTCATCTGCGAGCCGTCGGCGGTGAGCGAGGACAGCGGCGCGCGCGACATCACGTTGTTCGGCGGCTGGCTTGCGTACCTCGCGAGCCTCAAAGCCAACCCCAAGGCCAATCCGCAAGCCGATACCCAGACCAACGCTCTTTAACCTTCGATCAGGAATTGGACACCATGACCAGCCGCCGCCATTTCATCAAGAGCGCCAGCCTGTTGACGCTCGGCAATATTCTGCCCATCCAGTCGGTGTTCGCCGCGCCGAAGACCACCGTCGGCGTGATCTACGTCGGCGCGCGCGGCGACTACGGCTACAACCAGGCGCAAGCGCAAGCCGCCGCGGTGATCAAGAAGATGCCTGACGTGAAAGTGGTGGAGGAAGAGAACGTGCCCGAGACCATCGCCGTGCAGAAGACGATGGAAGCGATGATCGAACAGGACGGCGCCACGCTCATCTTCGCGACCTCGTTCGGCTACTTCGACCCGCACGTGCTGAAGATGGCGGCGAAGTATCCGAAGGTGCGATTCGCTCATTGCGGCGGTTTGTGGAAGCAGGGCAACCCGTCGAACATCACCAGCTACTTCGGCTATATCGACGAATGCCAGTACCTGAACGGCGTGGTCGCCGGCCATATGACGAAGAGCAAGAAGCTCGGCTTCGTCGCGGCCAAGCCGATTCCGCAGGTGCTGCGCAACATCAATTCGTTCACGCTCGGCGCGCAGTCGGTCGATCCGTCCATCACGACGCAGGTGATTTTCACGGGCGACTGGTCGATGCCGGTGAAGGAAGCCGAAGCCACCAATAGTCTCGTCGATCAGGGCTGCGATGTGCTGACCTGTCACGTCGACGGTCCGAAGGTGGTAGTCGAAACGGCGGAAAAGCGCGGCGCGATGAGCTGCGGCTACCACGCGAGCCAGGCCGCGCTCGCGCCCAAGGGTTATCTGACGGGCGCGGAATGGGATTGGGCCACGCCATACAAGCAACTGGTGACGGGCGCGCAAGCCGGCACGCCGCAACCCAACGTCTTGCGCGGCGGCCTGAAAGAAGGCTTCGTGAAGATGTCGCCGTACGGCGCGAAGGTCACGGCAGCCGCGAAGCAGAACGCCGACTCGATCAGAAGCAGCATGGTGGCCGGCAACTTCGTGATCTTCAAAGGCCCGATGAAGGACAACAAGGGCGGCACGGCGATCGCCTCGGGCGCGAGTCACAGTCAGACCGACTACACGCTGGAGAGCATGAACTATCTGGTCGCGGGCGTCGTCGGCCAGATCTGATTCCGGTGACGGCGATGTTCGCTTCAATCAAGGAGCCGTGATGCGCCCCAATGCCTCTGCCGCGAGAGTGATGCTCTCATTCCTGCCCGCGCTGCCGACCGTGCTGGCGGTGCTCGGCACCTTGCTGCTGTTCTCGCTGTTTCTGCTGGCGCAGGGACAGCCGGCGCCCGATGCGATCGCGCTGATTTTCCAGGGCGCGTTCGGTTCCTCGTTCGCGTGGCAAAGCACCTTGCTGCGTGCCGCGCCGTTGATGCTCACGGCCCTGTGTGTCGCGTTGCCCGCACAGGTCGGCTTGATCGTGATCGGCGGCGAGGGCGCACTCGCGCTCGGCGGCATGTGCGCCGCCATCGTCCCGCAGATGCTGCCGCATAACACGCCCTGGCTCATCGCCACACCGTTGATGGCGCTTGCCGGCATGCTCGCCGGCGGCGTCTGGATCGGCGCGGTCGGCGCGTTGCGGCAATGGCGCGGTGTCAACGAGACCATCAGCAGCCTGTTGATGTCGTATATCGCGATCGCGGTATTCAAGCATCTGGTGGAAGGGCCGTTGCGCGATCCGGCAAGCCTGAACAAACCGTCGACACTACCGGTGCCCGACGCGATGATGATCGGTTCGATTCCGGGACTCGATACGCATTGGGGCCTGTTCTGGGGCGTCGTTGCATGCATCGCGGCGTGGGTGTTCGTGAAGTTCAGCACCAAAGGATTCGCGATGCGCGTGGTGGGCGGCAGCAATCGCGCGGCGCGTCTGGTCGGCTTGCCGGTCAATATGCTCGCGCTCACGGCGTGCGTGCTGGGCGGCGCCGCGGCCGGCCTCGGCGGCATGTTCGAAGTGGCGGCGGTGCAGGGCAGCGCGAACGCGTCGCTGCTCGCGGGCTATGGTTACGCGGGCATTCTCGTCGCCTTTGCGGCGCGCCAGAACCCGCTCGCGATCATCGCGTGCGCGTTGATGATCGGCGGCATCGAGGCGAGCGGCAGTCTGCTGCAACGGCGCCTCGATCTGCCCGACGCCACCACGCTCGTCCTGCAAGGGCTGCTGTTCGCCAACCTGCTCGCGTGGGAAGCGCTCGGCGGCCGCATCGCCGCATGGCGCGTGAAGTTGCAGGCCATTGCGCAGACCGATCTTCCCGTGCAACTGGAGCGGACCCATGCCTGATATGCACTCACCCATCGTCATTCTGTTGCTGTCGCTGTTCGCGGGAGCGATCCGCGTCAGCACGCCTTATCTGTTCGTCAGTCTCGGCGAGTGTTTGACCGAGAAGGGCGGCCGCGTGAATCTCGGCCTGGAAGGCATTCTCGTGTCCGGCGCGATGAGCGGTTATGCGGGCGCATTTCTGAGCGGCTCGCCGTGGATCGGCGTGCTTGCCGCGGGTTCGGTCGGCTTGCTGCTCGGTTGCCTGCACGGGCTCGTGTGCTCGTTGCCGCGCGTGTCGGATATCGCATTCGGTATCGCGTTGATGCTGCTCGGCACCGGCCTCGCGTTCTATCTCGGCAAACCGTTTATCGAACCGCAAGCGCCGATGCTGCCGTTCATCGACCTCGGCGCGTGGAGTTCGTCGCCGCAGTTGCATAACGCGCTGCATCTGAACCTGCTGTTCGTGATCGGCGTGGCGCTCGCGTTCGTTCTGCAATGGGGCTTGCGCAATACGCGCTGGGGCATGGTGCTGCGGCTCGTCGGCGATCACGCGGAAACGGCGCGGGCGATGGGCTATCCGCTCACGCGTGTGCGGATAGCGGCGACCGCGGTGGGCGGCGTGTTTGCGGGCGTGGGCGGTGCGTATCTGTCGCTCGTGTATCCGGGGAGCTGGAACGAAGGGCTCTCCAGCGGTCAGGGGTTGATGGCCGTCGCGCTGGTGATCTTCGCGCGCTGGCAGCCGCTGCGCTGTCTATGGGCCGCGTTGCTGTTCGGCGCCGCGGGCGCGCTCGGCCCGGCGTTGCAGGCGATCGGCGTGACGAGCGGCTACTACCTCTATAACGCCGCGCCGTATGTGCTGACGCTCGTGATCATGATCATCAACTGCCGTCCGGATCGCACGCTGGCGGGCGCGCCTGGGGAGTTGAGCCTGACGCGCTGACACGCGCGCCCATTCGCGGACCTTGCTGACATTCACGAACCCAAACCAGGACACCTAGACCATGACCCGATTCATCGAAGCGAGACCCTACCCGTGGCCCTACGACGGCAACCTGCGCCCGGAGAACACCGCGCTCGTGATCATCGACATGCAGACGGATTTCTGCGGCCACGGCGGCTATGTCGACAAGATGGGCTACGACCTCTCGCTCACGCGCGCGCCGATCGAGCCGATCAAACGCGTGCTGAAGACGATGCGCGAGCAGGGCTTCACAATCATTCACACGCGCGAAGGCCATCGTCCCGATCTCTCCGATCTGCCCGCCAACAAGCGCTGGCGTAGCCGTCGCGCGGGCACCGACGGCGTGGGCATCGGCGACGACGGTCCGTGCGGCAAGATCCTCGTGCGCGGCGAACCGGGCTGGGACATCATCGACGAACTGAAGCCGGTCGCGGGCGAGATCGTGATCGACAAGCCCGGCAAGGGGTCGTTCTGCGCGACCGATCTCGAACTGATCCTGCGCACGCGCGGCATCGAGAATCTGATTCTGACCGGTATCACGACCGACGTCTGCGTGCACACGACCATGCGCGAAGCCAACGACCGCGGTTTCGAATGCACGGTGCTCGCCGACTGTTGCGGCGCGACCGACAAAGGCAATCACGACGCCGCCTTGCACATGATTACGATGCAAGGCGGCGTGTTCGGCACGGTGTCGGACTCCGGCGCTTTGCTGCTAACGCTAGGTGGATGATTATGTCGACCGTACGGCAAGCTCTTGGTGTTGAAGTCATGCATGCGAGCAAATCGTTCGGCGCGTTTCGCGCGCTGGACGACGTTTCGATCAAGGTCAAGGCCGGTACGATCCACGCGCTGCTCGGCGAGAACGGCGCGGGCAAAAGCACGCTCGTGAAGGGCCTGGTCGGCTACGGCGTGCTCGACGACGGACAGATCGCCGCCGACGGCCGCGAAGTGCTGATCCACTCGCCACGCGATGCACAGGCGCTCGGTATCGGCATGGTGTATCAGCATTTCACGCTGGCCTCAGGGTTGTCTGTCGAAGAAAACCTGCTGCTCGCGCGCGGGCAGATGCCGTGGAAAATCGACTGGAAAACGGAACGCGCCGCGCTGCTGGCGTTCATGCAGCGCATGCCGTTCCGCTTGCCGCTCGACGCGCCGGTTGCGGCACTTGCCGCGGGTGAAAAGCAGAAGCTCGAAATCCTCAAGCAACTCTACTTGCAGCAACGCTTCCTGATACTGGACGAACCGACTTCCGTGCTGACGCCGCAGGAAGCCGACGAAGTCCTCGGCCTGATGCGCGAGCTGACCACACGCGGCGAGCTCACCGTGCTGATGATCACGCACAAGTTCCGCGAAGTGATGGCCTACGCGGACGACGTCACCGTGTTGCGCAAGGGGCGCCAGGTCGGCACCAGCGCGGTGGCGAACACCAGCCGCGACGAACTCGCCGCATGGATGATGGGCACGGTGGCCACGAGCGATGCGCCTGTCATGGCCGCGGTGATAGAGGAGCGCGTGCAGCGCAAACCGCTTGCTGAGTCGGCCCAGGTGCGCCTTGCCCTACGCGATGTCTCCGTGGAAGACGATCGCGGCCACATGGCGGTGAAGCACGCGACGCTGTCCGTGCGCGCGGGCGAAATCCTCGGGCTTGCGGGCGTCTCCGGTAACGGTCAGAAGGAACTGGTGGAAGCACTGGTCGGCCAGCGCCGCGTTAAAACCGGCGACATGCAGGTGGCCGGCAAGCCATACCAGGCGACGCGCGAGCAGATGACGCAACGGCGGCTCTTCGCGATTCCCGAAGAGCCGCTGAAAAACGCCTGCGTCGGCGCCATGAGCGTGGCGCAGAATCTCGCGCTGCGCGACTTCGACCGTGAGCCGTTGCGGCGCGGCGGCTGGTGGCTCGATCGCCGCGCCATGCGCGCGCGTGCTACGCAGTTGATCGGCGAATTCAACGTGCGCCCGCCAGTGCCGGAGCGCGCAATCGGTACGCTCTCGGGCGGCAACGTGCAACGCGCGGTGCTGGCGCGCGAACTCGGACAGCCGGTGGATGTGCTGATCGTCGCCAATCCCGTTTTCGGTCTCGACTTCGCATCCGTGGCCGATATCCATGCGCGTCTGATGGCCGCGCGCGATGCGGGCGCGGCCGTGCTGCTGGTCAGCGAAGACCTCGACGAACTGCTCGAACTCGCTGACCGCATCATGGTGATCGCCGAGGGCGAGCTGGTGTACGAAACCCCGGCGGCACGCGCGGATCGCACCGTGCTCGGCCAGCATATGGCCGGCCACGGCGACACGCCAACGCAGCCCGCCGCGCCCGCCGAAAAACTCAGGGAAGCCCTTGGATGACATCGACTAACACGCTGACCATCGACGCCCAACCCGGCCCATTCAGCTTCGACTCCGCGAAAACGGCGCTGGTCGTGATCGACATGCAGCGCGATTTCATCGAGCCGGGCGGCTTCGGCGAATCGCTCGGCAACGACGTCTCGCTGCTCGCGGACATCGTGCCGACAGTAGCCGCGTTGCTCGCCTTCGCGCGCAAGCACCACTGGTTCGTCGTGCATACGCGTGAATCGCACGCTCCAGATCTGTCCGACTGTCCGCCGGCCAAACGTCTGCGCGGCGCGCCGAATGCGCGCATCGGCGACGCCGGGCCGATGGGCCGCATTCTGATTCGCGGCGAGCCCGGCAATGCGATCGTCGAACCGCTCGCGCCGCTTGCCGGCGAACTGGTGATCGACAAACCCGGCAAGGGTGCGTTCCATGCGACCCGCCTCGGCGAAGAACTCGCGATGCGCGGCGTCACGCATCTGGTGTTCGCCGGCGTGACCACCGAAGTGTGCGTGCAAACATCGATGCGCGAAGCCAACGACCGCGGCTACGACAGCCTGCTGATCGAGGACGCCACCGCGAGCTATTTCCCCGCGTTCAAACAGGCGACGCTCGAGATGGTGCGCTCGCAGGGCGGCATTGTCGGCTGGACCGCGCCGTTTGCTTCATTGATCAAAACCGACGAGACGACCCAGGCATGGAAATAAATCAGCCCGAAATCGTGGCACAGGTCCACGCGGCGTTCATCGAATACGAGAGCGCGCTGTTGGATAACGACGTCGCGGCCATGAACGCGCTGTTCTGGCACACGCCGGAAACGGTGCGCTACGGCATCGCTGAAATCCAGCACGGCGGCGAGGCGATCCGTGCGTGGCGCGAGCACTGCGAGCCGGTGCCGAAGTCGCGTAAACTGCATCGCACCGTGGTGACGACCTTCGGAACGGACTTCGCCACCGTCAGTACCGAGTTCACCAGCGACGCCACGCATCTGCTCGGCCGCCAGATGCAAACCTGGGCGAGATTCAGTCCCGACGAAGGCTGGAAGATCGTCGCCGCGCACGTGAGCCTGATCAATTCTCCGGCCGGCCCATGAAACGCCGATAATAAGAAAAAAGGGACCTTGGCATCATGAACGACGACCCGACGAATCTGCTGGAGACGCCAGCCGCATCCGGCATGCAGGAGACGCCTGCCGCGCCGGCCCCGGCCAATCCGCTTGCCGAGCAGGTGTACCAGCAGCTCAAGACCGACATCTTCAGCTTTCGCCTGTTTCCCGGCGACCGCTTTTCCGAAAACGGCATCGCGCAACACTACGGCGTGTCGCGCACGCCGATGCGCGACGGCCTGTTCCGTCTGCAACGCGAAGGCTACCTGGAAGTTGGCTTCCGGCGCGGCTGGAAAGTCTCGCCGATCAACTTCGATCAGCTCGATCAGCTCTACGATTTGCGTATCGTGCTGGAAGTTGCGGCGGTGGAGCGGGTGGGAGCGGGCGGTGACGCCGCGCATGCGGCCGTCGAGGAGTTGAAGGCGGTCTGGTGCGTGGCGCCCGAGTTGCGCGAGAGCGATCCCGTGAAAATGTTCGGCATGGACGAAAACTTTCACCGGCAACTCGTCGCCGCCACGGGCAATATGGAAATGCTGCGCGTGCATAACGAAGTGACCGAGCGCATCCGCATCGTGCGGCGGCTCGATTTTCTGAAACCGCACCGCACCAGCGCCACTTACGACGAGCATTCCACCATGCTCAATCTGATCGAACGCAACCGCCTGACCGAGGCGATCATTCTGCTGCGCGCGCATATCACGCAGAGCAAGCTGGAAGTGCGCAAGATCACACTGTCGATGCTCGCGGCAGCACGCGATAGCAAACTGCCGTTCGTGTCTTGAGCGGTAGGTTGTAGCTGCTCGATGCGCTCCAAGGCTCAATCGTAAGAGAACGCGCCGCCGAACTTCTCGATGCGTTCGAGCGCCATCCCCGAGCCGCGCACCACGCACGTCAGCGGCGCTTCGGCGACGAACACCGGCAAGCCGGTTTCCTCAGCGAGCAAGCGGTCGAGATCGCGCAGCAGCGCGCCGCCGCCCGCCAGCATGATGCCGCGCTCGGCGATATCCGCGCCCAGTTCCGGCGGCGTCTGTTCCAGCGCGATCTTCACGGCCGAGACGATCTGGTTGAGCGGATCGGTCAGCGCTTCGAGAATCTCGTTGCTCGACACCGTGAAACTGCGCGGAATCCCTTCGGACATATTGCGGCCCTTGACTTCCATCTCCTTAACCTCGGAGCCCGGAAACGCGGAGCCGATTTCCTTCTTGATCGCTTCGGCGGTTTGCTCGCCGATCAGCATGCCGTAGTTGCGGCGAATGTAGTTGACGATGGCGTCGTCGAACTTGTCGCCGCCCACGCGCACCGAGCCTTTATAGACGATGCCGCCGAGCGAGATCACGCCCACTTCGGTCGTGCCGCCGCCGATGTCGACGACCATCGAACCGGTCGGGTCCGACACCGGCAAGCCCGCGCCGGTCGCCGCGGCCATCGGCTCTTCGATCAGATAGACCTGCGAGGCGCCGGCACTGTGCGCGGCTTCTTTAATCGCGCGCCGCTCCACCTGGGTCGAACCGCACGGCACGCAGATGATGATGCGCGGCGACGGCGCGAACATGCGCGACTCGTGCGCCATCTGAATGAAGCGCTTGATCATCTGCTGGGTGATGTTGAAGTCGGCGATCACGCCGTCCTTCATCGGGCGGATCGCCTCGATATTGCCCGGCACCTTGCCGAGCATCTGTTTTGCTTCCTTGCCGACGGCCAGAATGATCTTCTTGCCGTTCGGACCGCCTTCCTGGCGAATCGACACCACTGACGGTTCGTCGAGCACGATGCCCTTGCCGCGCATGTAAATCAGGGTGTTCGACGTGCCGAGGTCGATTGCCAGGTCATTGGAAAAATAGCCGCGCAGAAAACCGAACATGCAAATTCCTGTCTCTCGGAAGTCGGGCGCAAAGCGCCGCTTGGAGTGCCGCCCGAAGGCGGCAGGCGACCAGTTGACGGTCGGGAGAGACGCAAGAATAACAGTTTCGGGTCTGCGGGCTTTTTAGCGGTTGCGATTGCGGCGCCTCGCGGGCCGCTTACTGCGCGGTGGCAAGCGTCGGATCGATATAAGCGCTCACGTTCTGCGACTGTTTGTACACGGCATTGCGCACGTTGAACTTGTCGGCGTTCACGCTCGAACCGTACACGGAGTCGAGTCCGTCACCTTTGGTAAAGGCCTTTTTCGCCGCCGCGGCGTCGAGCAGATGCGTGCCCTTCAACAAGGGCAGGTACTGCGCCGGCGTGAGACCGACCCGTGCGGACATGATCTTGACCGCGTCCGGCTGCGTCTTCGGATCGTTGATATAGGCTACGCAGCGATACCAGACCTTGATCACCTTGGCCCAATCGGCCTTGCGCGATTGCAGGCTGACGGGATTGACCGTGATTGCGTCGTAGATCAGGCCGGGGGCGTCGGCAGAGGTGAAAATGGGCCGCGAGCCCGGCACACGCTTGAGCGCTTCGCCCGCGTTCGGTTGCCACGCGCCGACGGCGGCGACGTCGCCGGATGAGGCGAGCACTTGCGGCAATTCGTTGGTCTTCGCATTGACGAGGGTGAGGTCCGATTCCTTCAGCGCATGTTTTTCGAGTGCGGTGTCGAGCAGCAGGTGATCGACGAGGCCCATTTCGACGCCGACCTTCTTGCCCTTCAGTCCTTCCACCGTGCGCACCGGCGGCTTGGCGACGATCATGTCGTTGCCGCTCGAATAGTCGGTGAGCAGGATCATCACGTTCTTCGCGCCGCTTGCGCCGGTCACGAGCGCATCGCCGTTGGTCGCGCCGACCGCGTCGAGTTTGCCGGCGGAAAATGCATCGAGCGACGCGGAGTAGTCGAACCATTGAAAATTGACGTCGACGCCGGCTTCCTTGAACCAGCCTTTTTCGATGGCGATCTGGAAAGCGACGAAGCCGGGCCAGTCGCTATAGCCGATGGCGAGCGGCGCGGCCGCAGCCTGCGCCGGGCTGGCGGCAGGACCCGCCGCAAGCCCGATAGCGAGCGCGGCGGCGGCTACAGCGAGGGCGCCACGCGTGCGCAGGGCCGAGGCGATGCGGGCAGGCGAGGCGAGGGAAGCGCGGGAAGTACGCGAAGTGCGAGACGTCAGGACGGATTCGAAGCGTTTCATCGTTTTCTCCAGGAGACCGGTCAATTGCGATTGTTGAGTTGGATCGCGCGGCGACTGCGCGATGAAACAACATGACCGGTTCCCGCGAGAGAACGAAGACAGAGCACGAACGAAAAAGCGCGGAAACTGCGGGAGACAAACACCGGCCACGGAGAGGCACGATAGACATTGCTATCGCCAATCTCCCGGGCTTTTGTCCCGCCGTGTAGTGCGGCAGGCGGTTCGTGCTTGCAGTGAAAAACTCGCAATCGAACCGCCGGCGCACCGGGCTGCTCTCGGACCAGACATTCTCGCGAACCGGAACCCTAGCATCCCTAAGATGCGACGCTGCCGCACCTCTCGGTCAGTTATCTAGCGAGAAATATGCCAGCGGGTCGCGCCGTCCAGACCGTTGCGGGCGCTCGAACACAAGTACACTGCGCGCGCGCCGTCAGTCCAGCGCCGCAAACCGTTGATGCACATAGGCAAGAAACTGCTCCAGGCGTTCCTCTATCGACGCCGCGAGGCTCACCTGCTTGATGCGGCGATCCTCGGCGGAACTCGTTTCCAGCAGCCAGCCGCTGTCGATCAACTCCTGCACGTACCGCACGGCGGTGCGCCGGCTCACGCCCGGCATGAATTCGTAGAGCGCGGTCTTGGCAAAGTAGTCGTCCCGATCCACCCACATGCGGCAGAACAGGTCGCTGTAGTTCAGGTCGTTCAGGCCGAGATCGCCGAAATGCGCCGACCACTGCCAGTCCATGTCGAGAATGGCGCGCGCAACGGCTTGCCCCTTGGTACGCGCAATTTTCTTCTTCATCGATTCACCACGAGGAGGAGGGCTGCACAGTTTAAGTGCTAATCGAGCCGGAAATCGGGCGCGCGAAAATAATGCGCGACTCTGTATGAATAGTTTATTGACCCGTGCTTTTCATGTGTACTATTGCATGCAAATTTGCATGCAAATGGAGCAGCGATGAAATTCGAATTGTTCAAGACGTTCTGGGGATTCGACGGCGGTCCTCGCGACGCCGCGCCGCTCGTGCGGGCGGCGGGCTTCGATGGTATCGAAGCGCCGGTGCCGGCCGGCGGCGCGGCGCGCGACGCATTTGCGCAGGCGATTGCCGACGAAGGCTTGGGTTTCATCGCGGAGATTACGACGGCCGGCAGCTATGTGCCGGAGCGCTCGGCGACGCCGGCCGATCATCTGCGGGACTTCGAGGAGAAGATCGTGTGGGGCAAGCCGCTCGAGCCGCGCTTCTTCAACGTGATGGCCGGTTGCGATGCGTGGCCGGCGCCAACCCAGGTGGACTTCTTTGCGCGCGCGGTCGAGATCGCGGCGAAGCATGACGTGACGTGCAGCTTTGAAACGCATCGCGGGCGCTCGTTCTTCAACCCTTGGATCACCCGCGACGTCGCGCGTGCCGTGCCGACGCTCAAGCTAACCTGCGACTTCAGCCATTGGGTCTCGGTATGCGAGCGGCTGCTTGACAGCGAGTGGGACACGATCCTCGAACTGGCGCCGCATGCGCATCATCTGCATGGGCGTGTCGGCTATCCGCAAGGTCCGCAGGTGCCGCACCCGGCGGCGCCCGAGTACGCCGACTGCCTTGCCTCGCATCAGCGGACCTGGGAAGCGCTATGGGGCGCGCAGATCGAGCAGGGCTACACCGTCACGACGATGACACCGGAGTTCGGCCCCGACGGCTATCTGCATACGCTGCCGTTTACGAACGCGCCGGTGGCCGATCTGTGGGAGATCAATACATGGATGGGGCGCGAGGAACGGCGTCATCTGGCTGAGTTCCTCGCCGACCGCGAAGGGCGCGGCGGGCAAAAAGAGCGAACGCAATCTCAAACCATCGCGCAGCTTGTCTAGGCACCTCTCATGAACCCAACCCATACGAGCTTTCAGCAACTACCCGTCGTCGACGTGAGCGGCCTGTTCAGCGATGACGACGCCCAGCGGCTCGCCACCGCACGCGAACTCGATCGCGCGGCACGCGAGGCCGGCTTCTTCTATGTCACCGGCCACCAGGTGTCACGCGCGCAACAAAGCGCGTTGATCGAGCAGGCCAAACGCTTCTTCGCAGCCGAACACGAATGGAAGATGCGCTACTACATCGGCAAGTCGACGGCGCATCGCGGCTACGTGCCCGAAGGCGAGGAAGTCTTCGCGGGCGGCAAGCGCGACAGGAAGGAAGCCTTCGACACCGGCCGCGAACTGCCCGCCGACGATCCCGACGTGCGTGCCGGCACGCCGATGCTCGGCCCGAATAGCTGGCCGGAACAGGCGGGTTTTCGCGAAGCGGTGGGCGGCTATTACAAAGCGGCGTTCGAACTCGGCCGCGCCCTGTTTCGAGGTTTCTCGCTCGCGCTCGGCTTGCCTGAACAGCACTTCGATCAGTATCTACGCAAGCCGCCGAGCCAGTTGCGTCTGATCCACTATCCGCTCGATCCGTCGGCGGAAGACCGGCCCGGCATCGGCGCGCATACCGACTACGAGTGCTTCACGATCCTGCTGCCGACCGCGCCAGGACTCGAAGTGATGAACGGCGAGGGCGAGTGGATCGATGCGCCGCCGGTCGAGAACGCATTCGTCGTGAACATCGGCGACATGCTGGAAGTGTGGACGGGCGGGACCTATGTCGCGACGTCGCATCGCGTGCGCAAGGTGAGGGAGGAGCGCTACTCGTTTCCGCTCTTCTTTGCCTGCGACTATCACACGGTCGTTGCGCCGCTGCCGCAATTCGCGACGCCCGAAGCGGTGGCGAAATACCCGCCCGTATCGGCGGGCGACCATCTGTTCGCGCAGACGGCGCAGAGCTTCACTTATCTGAAGGAACGTCTTCAACGAGGAGAACTACTGTTGCCCGATGGTTCGAAAGCGTTGGCAAGCTTCGGCCAACAGGCGCGCTATGCGAGTGCGGAGATGGACACTTGAGGCTGAACGAAAACGCACTGTGATCAAATAGAAAATAACTGGATGCGCAGCATCACGACAACAACGCCGCTCCAGTTACGAGCGGCGCTGTTGCTTTTGCAGCTCGATGAAACGCGCGGACATCAAGGTGTAAAGCGCGCGTCGAATGGCGGCAAGCGTCGGCATGGTCGTGTGAGGAAAGGAGTGGACGTGACGCATTGATACGCACACACCATGCCATCGGCCGGAGCCATGTTCCGCCGTTGCGCACGCCGGGGTTCGAGCCCAATCGTGGTGCCGGCGCATCTGTCTGGTGCGGACTCGCAAACGACGCTGGTGCGCGAGCGATCGGCCCACTTATGCCTACCGGCCACGCGCATCGCATCCAATCCCTTGCCACGTCACACTTGCCGCATGTTCACCACCACCCTGGCACACAACTCGCTTAGCTACGCAGCGAGAGGTGCGAAGTAATTTGCATCATCTTCAGGATCGCTAGGGTTCCGGTTGTGCGCAGATCAATGCGCACGATGTCTGGTCCGAGAGCAATCCGGTCTTGCCGTTCACCTTCTTTCAAGGCGCCGGCGAGGCTCCACGGAGGGATAAAAGCCCGGGAGGTCGCGATGTCGGTCAATCGCCCTCTCATGCTTATTCCCAACCGATACCTGGAGCCTCCATGTCGACGCAATCCTCTGTCGATCTCGCACCGATCCCGCACGTGGCGTGGGAAACGGTGATTCCCGCCGGCACGCACTGGTCCGGTGTGCTGCGCCGTGGCATGGCGTTGCGCGTCGTCGATAGCGAAGGCGGCGCGAATCTGGCCGCCGTGTTCTACCGGCACGACGCACCGCTCGAACGCTACAACATGGCCGATACGCTGAAGGCGCAGCACACCGCGCATCTGACGCGCGGCCACGTGCTCTATTCGGACATGGGCCGCGTGCTGGCCTCGATCACCGCCGACACGCTCGGCTGGCACGATCCGCTCGGCGGCGTCGGCGACGCGGAACTGTTCGCCGCGAAATACGGCGAGGCCCGCTATCAGCAACATCGCAATGCCATGATCCGCAACGGCCGCGACAGCCTGCTGCTCGAACTGGCGAAGCACGGGCTAGGCACACGTGACCTCGTCGCCAATATCAACTTCTTCAGCAAACTCACGATCGGCGAGGACGGCGCGCTCAGCTTCGTGGCGGGCCATTCGCCGGCCGGCGCCGCTTTCGATCTGCGCTTCGAAATGGACACGCTCGCCGTGTTCTCGACCGCACCGCATCCGCTCGACCCTTCATCCGAATACGAGCCTCGGCCCGTGAAGCTGATCGCGTACCGCGCGTATGCGGCCGACGCTTGCGTGCCGGCCGACGATCCGTGCCGCTCGGCGTGTCCGGAGAACGGCCGCGGCTTCGTCAACACCGACCGTCTGTTCGTTTAAGGAGACCCGCGATGCCTATCATCGAAAGCAAGCTCGAACTCCGTCATGCGGTCTACGACCTCACACTGCCCTCCGGCGAGCCGTGGCTGCATGAAGTCAAGCGCGGCCAGGTGTTCCGCATTCTCGACCTGGAAGGCAATCAGGCGGTCGACACGCTGTTCTACAACAGCGCCGATCCGCTCGAACGCTACAGCGCGCAGGATACGATCCGCGCGCAACGCAATCTCTATCTGTCCGCTGGCAGCGTGCTGATGTCGAACCTCGGCAAGCCGATGCTGAGCATCGTGGCCGACACGTGCGGGCGCCACGACACACTCGGCGGTGCTTGCGCAGCCGAGAGCAACACCGTGCGTTACGCGCTCGACAAGCGCCATATGCATAGCTGCCGCGACAGCTTCCTGCATGCGCTTACGCATTGCACGTGCGGTGTGGGCACACAACTCGGCAAGCGCGACATCGTCAGCAACATCAACTTCTTCATGAACGTGCCGGTCACGCCGCTCGGCAAACTGACCTTCGAGGACGGCATCTCCGCGCCGGGCAAATACGTCGAGATGCGCGCCGAGATGGATGTCACGGTGCTGATTTCGAATTGCCCGCAATTGAACAATCCGTGCAACGGCTACAACCCAACGCCCGTGCGACTGACGATATGGGATGCCCAATGAGATTCCGCAAAGTCCTGATCGCCAATCGCGGCGAGATTGCCTGCCGCGTGATTCGCACGCTCAAGCGGCTGGGCATCGCGTCGGTCGCGGTGTATTCCGAAGCCGACCGCCACGCCATGCATGTGATGCTCGCCGACGAAGCCGTGTGCATCGGCCCGGCGCTCGCGGCGCAGAGCTATCTGAACAGCGCGGCGATTCTCGATGCGGCGCGCGCGTGCGGTGCCGACGCCGTGCATCCCGGCTACGGTTTCCTGTCCGAAAACGCGGCCTTCGCGCAAGCTTGCGACGACGCGGGGATTCGCTTCATCGGCCCCACGCCGCAGCACATGCGCGAGTTCGGCCTGAAACACACGGCGCGCGAACTCGCGCAAGCCAACGACGTCGCCTTGCTGCCCGGCACCGGCTTGCTGCCCGACGTCAGCGCGGCGTTGCGCGAGGCGGAGTCGATCGGCTATCCGGTGATGCTGAAAAGCACCGCGGGCGGCGGCGGAATCGGCATGTCGCTGTGCCGCGACGCCGCGCAGCTTGAAGGCGTGTTTGCATCGGTCGCACGGCTCGGCGAAGCGAATTTTGCCAACGCGGGCGTGTACGTCGAGAAGTTCGTGGAAAACGCGCGCCATATCGAAGTGCAGGTTTTCGGCGACGGCAAAGGCGGCGTGATCTCGCTCGGCGAACGCGATTGCTCGGTGCAGCGGCGCAACCAGAAGGTGATCGAGGAGACGCCCGCACCTGGGCTTACGCACGCGGAACGCAGCGCGCTGCATGCGAGCGCCGTGCGTCTCGCTCAAGCCGTGAAGTACAAGTCCGCGGGCACTGTGGAGTTTGTTTTCGATGCCGACACGCGCCGTTTCTATTTCCTCGAAGTGAACACGCGATTGCAGGTCGAGCACTGCGTGACGGAAGAAATCACGGGTATCGATCTGGTCGAGTGGATGATTCGTGAAGCCGAGGGCGAGCTTGCGCCGCTCGATACGCTGGCAACGGTGCCGCAAGGCGCAAGCATTCAGGTGCGGTTGTACGCGGAAGACCCGCACAAACAGTTTCAACCGAGTGCGGGCGTGCTCACGCACGTCGCGTTCGCCGCCGACGCGCGGGTCGATACCTGGGTCGATTCCGGCACGGAAGTCAGCGCGTTCTACGACCCGTTGCTAGCCAAGCTGATCGTCAAAGGCGAAACGCGCGAAGCCGGGCTCGCCGCGCTGCGCGCCGCGCTGGAACAAACGCAGTTGTACGGCATCGAGACCAACCTCGACTATCTGCGCGCCATTGCCGGCTCGGCGACGTTCGCTCGCGGTGAGCAGACCACCGCGTTCCTCGGGCGTTTCATGTTCGCGCCGCATACGATCGACGTGCTCGACGGCGGCGTGCAGACCACCGTACAGCAGACGCCGGGACGCACCGGCTATTGGGACATCGGCGTGCCGCCGTCGGGCCCGATGGACGATCTGTCGTTCCGTCTCGCCAACGAACTGCTCGGCAATCCCGCCGACGCCGCCGGGCTCGAATGCGCGATGGTCGGCGCCACGCTGCGCTTCAATACCGCGACGCTTTTCGTTCTCGGCGGCGCGCCACTCGCCGCCACGCTCGATGGCGCGCCGGTGACGCTCTGGCAGGTCACGCGCGCGCCGGCGGGCGCCGTGCTCAAGCTCGGCGGCGTGACGGGCGCCGGCATGCGCGCATGTCTCGCGCTGAAGGGCGGCCTGCAGGTGCCGGACTATCTGGGCAGCAAGGCGACCTTCACGCTTGGCCAGTTCGGCGGCCACGCAGGGCGCGCGCTGCGCAAGGGCGACGTGCTGCATCTCGCCGACGAGGCGGGAAGTGGCGCAGCAGGCGCGCAACTGGATAAATCGCGCGTGCCGGTCCTGACGCATGACTGGACGCTCGGCGTGCTCGACGGCCCGCACGGCGCGCCCGACTTTTTCACGCCCGACGACATCGCGATGCTCTACGGCACGCGCTGGACCGTGCACTACAACTCTAGCCGCACGGGTGTGCGCCTGATCGGCCCAAAGCCGCAATGGGCGCGCACGGACGGCGGCGAGGCCGGGCTGCATCCGTCGAATATTCACGACAACGCCTATGCGGTCGGCGCGGTGGATTTTACCGGCGACATGCCTGTGATCCTTGGGCCCGATGGTCCGAGCCTCGGCGGTTTCGTGTGTCCGGTCACGGTAGTGGGCGAGGAGTTGTGGAAGCTCGGCCAACTGCGACCGGGCGATACGGTGCGCTTCGAACGGATGCCGGTCAAAGCGATGCTTGCCTCGCCCAAGCACGCTATGGAGGCCAGCGAAGCGGCGGCTCACGACTGCATCCTCTACCGCGACCCGACGGCGGGCGAGGGCACCGGCGTGGTCTATCGCCGCTCCGGCGATCAGAACGTGCTGATCGAATACGGTCCGCTCGTGCTCGACCTGAACCTGCGTTTTCGCGTGCATGCGTTGATGAACTGGCTCGACGCGCACCGCTTGCCGGGCATTATCGATCTGACGCCGGGCATTCGGTCGCTGCAGGTACATTTCGATCCCCGCGTGCTGTCGCACGACACGTTGCTCGCGCATCTGCAACAAGCCGAACGCGAACTGCCCGCGGTGGACGCGATGCGCGTGCCGAACCGCATCGTGCATCTGCCGCTTTCGTGGGACGACCCGTCGACGCGCATCGCAATCGAGCGCTACATGCAATCCGTGCGTCCCGACGCGCCGTGGTGCCCGAGCAATATCGAGTTTATTCGGCGCATCAACGGGCTGAATAGCATCGACGACGTGAAGCGCATCGTATTCGACGCGCGCTACCTCGTCATGGGCCTCGGCGACGTGTACCTCGGCGCGCCGGTCGCGACGCCGCTCGACCCGCGTCACCGGCTCGTCACGACCAAGTACAACCCGGCGCGCACGTGGACGCCGGAGAACGCGGTGGGCATCGGCGGTGCGTATCTGTGCGTGTACGGCATGGAAGGGCCGGGCGGTTATCAGTTCGTCGGCCGCACCGTGCAGATGTGGAACCGCTATCGCACGACGCGCGAGTTCGAAGCGGGCAAGCCCTGGCTGCTGCGCTTTTTCGATGAGATCCGTTTCTACGAAGTCAGCGAGGCCGAGCTGGCCGAACTGCGCACGGACTTTATCGCGGGCCGCGCGAGCCTGAAGATCGAGGAGTCGGTATTCGATCTGGGCGCGTACAACCGCTTCCTGAAGGATGAAGCCGATTCGATTGCCGCGTTCAAAAGCACTCAGCAAGCCGCGTTCGACGCGGAACGCGAGCGCTGGGACGCGGCCGGACATGCCGCGTACGTCGGCGAAACGGATGGCGATGCAGCCGCTGGCGGCAACCCGGCAAACGACACGCTCGCGACCGGCCAGCAAGGCATCGTCGCCGACGTGTCGGGCAGCGTGTGGAAGCTGCTCGTCAAGGAAGGCGAACGGGTCGGCGACGGCCAGGTGGTCGCGATCGTCGAGTCGATGAAGATGGAAATCTCCGTCACCGCGAGCGGCGACGGCGTGATCGAAACGATCGATTGCGCGGAAGGCGCGGCGGTCGTCGCGGGTCAACGATTGATGGTGATGCGCGCCGGCATTGCAGCCGACGCCACCGAGGAGGCAACGTGCAAATGAAATCCCACGACGATCTGTTCCAGTCCATGTCGATCGAAGCGCTGCGGGCGCGCTATCGCGCCGGCAGCCTCACGCCGGCGCAACTGGTGGAAGCCGTCGCCGCGCGCACTTCGGGCGACGATCCGCATCGCGCATGGATCCGCCCGTTGAGCCGCAACGAGATGATTCGTTACGTCGACGCGCTCGAAGGCCGCGACATCGACACGTTGCCGCTCTACGGCGTGCCGTTCGCCATCAAGGACAATATCGACCTGGCCGGCATTCCGACCACCGCCGCGTGCCCCGCATATGCGTACACGCCTGAGGCCAGTGCGCCGGTAGTCGCGCGCCTGATCGCGGCCGGTGCGATTCCGATCGGCAAGACGAACCTGGATCAGTTCGCGACCGGTTTGTCCGGTCAGCGCTCGCCGCACGGTGCCTGCCGCAACGCGCTAGATCCGCGCTATGCATCGGGCGGATCGAGTTCCGGTTCGGCGGTATCGGTCGCGCTCGGGTTGGCGGCGTTTTCGCTGGGCACCGACACGGCCGGATCGGGACGCGTGCCCGCGGCATTCCACGGCCTGCTCGGACTGAAGCCGACCAAGGGCGTGTTGAGTACGCTCGGCGTGGTGCCGGCGTGCAAATCGCTCGACTGCGTGTCGATCTTCGCGCGCTCGGCGGACGACGCGCAGTGCGTGTTCGACGCCGCGCGCGGCGTGGCGCCGAGCGATCCGTATGCGCGCGAATTCCAGCCGCCGACGGGCGCCGCGCAGCTTGGCGCGCAACCGTCGCTGCGCGGTGTGCGCTTTGGCGTGCCGCGCGCAAATCAGCTCGAATTTTTCGGCGACACCTCGTACGCGCATGCTTTCGATGCCGCGCTGACGCGCCTGCGCGCAGCCGGCGCCGAACTGGTCGAGATCGACTTCGAGCCGTTCCTCGCCACCGCGCGGCTGCTCTACGAAGGACCGTGGGTAGCGGAGCGGCTCGCGGCGATCCGCGAGTTCGCCGACACGCAGCCCGACGCGCTGCATCCGGTGATCCGCGAGATCATCGGCGGCGCGGCGCGCTGGAGCGCGGCCGATGCGTTCGCCGCGTTCGACCGCCTCGCGTTCCTGCGCATGCAGGCGGCGCACGTCTGGCAGCGGATCGACGCCATCGTCACGCCGACCTCGGCGACCACCGCCACCGTCGACGAACTGGAAGCGGACCCGATCCGCGTGAATTCGCGCTTTGGCTACTACACGAACTTCGTCAACCTGCTCGATCTGGCCGCGCTGGCGGTGCCGGCCGGCGTCTGCACGGTCGGCCGGCATGCGGGCTTGCCGTTCGGCGTGACCTTCGTCGCGCGCGCACACGAAGACAGGGTGCTGCTCGATCTGGCGCGCGCGTGGCTCGACGAAACGACCGCCGCGTCAAGGTCCGCATACGACGCAACCGCAGTCCGCCTCGGAGAATCACATGGCCGTCATTGACAGAACCGAATGGTTCGCGGTGCGCCGCGAACTCTCCTCGCGCGGCAAATGGTTCTTGGGGGCGGGCTCGTTCCTGTTGCCGCTCTTTGTCTGGTGTCTGGTCAGCTACGTGCCGTTCATCTGGCATCCGCAGGTGCTGATCGACAGCCCGGGCAGCGTCGATTATTTTCAACCGGGCATGCGTGTCGACAAAGACGTGTTCGCCGACGAACTCGCCCACGCGCGCGACGCCCATGCGGCCTTGCCGGCCGGCGAGCCGGTCAATCCGGTGTATCTGCCCGCGCCACATGAAGTGCTGCGCGCGTTCTACACCGCGTTCGCCACGCCGCCTGCATCGCGCGACGGCGTCTGGCTGCATCAGAGTCTGTGGCACAGCATTCAGGTGATCTTCTGGGGCTTCGTGCTGTCGTCGGTGATCGGCGTGCCGATCGGCATCGTGTGCGGCACGTACAGCGCGATCGCGCGCTTGCAGGAGCCGTTCTTCGAGTTCTTCCGTTACTTGCCGGCGCCCGCGTTCGGTGCGCTGATGGTGGCTATTCTCGGCATTTACGACGGCCCGAAGATCGCGATCATCGTGATCGGCACGTTGTTCCAGCAGGTGCTGATCGTGGCCAACACCACCCGCAAGCTCGAATACGGCCTGTTCGAAGCCGCCATGACGCTCGGCACGAAGAAGCTGAAGCTGCTCACGCATGTGGTGATTCCCGGCATCCTGCCGGACCTGTACCGCGATCAGCGCATTCTGCTCGGCTGGGCGTGGACGTATCTGATCGTGGCGGAACTGGTCGGCACCAGTTCCGGCATCACCTGGTACATCACCCAGCAGGCGCGCTACGAGCATTTCGACAACGTCTACGCCGCGATCATGATGATCGGCATCATCGGCCTCGGCACCGATCTCGTGCTGGCCTATCTCGGCCGCAGGCTGTTTCCTTGGGACCGCACGCTCAAGGCGTAGCGGACGGCTTCGTGACACGGCTTATCGCATGCACCGCACCGCTTTCAAAGGATTCCATCATGTTAAATCCGCAACCCGTTCCGTCGTACCTGATCCAGTCCGAAGCGGTACGCGAGCGTTTCGACCGTTTGAAATCGCGCGAGGTGATTCTGGAGGTGAAGGACCTCGGCAAGCGCTTCAAGGCAGCACAAGGCGAGTGCACGGCGCTCGACGGCATCAGCTTCAAGACGCACCGGCGCGAGTTCGTGTGCGTGATCGGACCGTCGGGCTGCGGCAAGTCCACGCTGATCCGCATTCTTGCTGGCCTCGAGGCGCAGACGAGCGGCAGCGTGCTGCTCGACGGCAAACCGGTGCAGGGGCCAGGCGCCGATCGCGGCATGGTGTTTCAGGGCTACACGCTGTTTCCGTGGCTGACGGTCAAGAAGAACGTCATGTTCGGTCTGAAGATGAACGGCCACAGCACCCTGCATGCGGAACGCGAGGCGCTGCAATGGCTCGATCTGGTCGGTCTGACGAAATTCGCCAATGCCTATCCGCATCAGTTGTCGGGCGGCATGAAACAGCGCGTGGCGATTGCCCGCGCGCTCGCGAACCGGCCGCGCATTCTGTTGATGGACGAACCCTTCGGCGCACTCGACGCGCAAACGCGTGCGAAGATGCAGACGCACCTGCTCGATATCTGGCGCAACATCGACGTGACTGTGCTGTTCATCACGCACGATCTGGACGAAGCGATCTTTCTCGCCGATCGTATTCTGGTGCTGAAGGCGAATCCCGGCGAGGTGCAGGAGTTGATCGAAGTGCCGGTGCCGCGGCCGCGCGATTACTCGCAGGTCACGTCGCCCGAGTTTCTGGCGACCAAGGCGCGGCTCGAAGCCTTGATCCATCCGCCCACGGAGACCCGCGACGACGAGGACGACGTCGTCAAACCGCACATGATCCGTATGACCGACGTGGCGGACAACGTGGAATAGGGCGAAGCGGTTGCGGCTCTGTCACGGGGCGCCTCGCGCCGCATCTGCCGTGCGCACAACAACATAACCGGATCGTAATCACCCGCCCGAGTGCTTGACGGTATGATTTCACCGTCAACGCCAAGCGGAGCAACCGATGCGCATCCTGGTGATCGAGGACGAGCTGAAAACAGCGGCCTACCTCAAGAAGGGCCTGGAAGAATCCGGCTATGCGGTCGATGTGGCCAACGACGGCCCGCAAGGGCTGATCCTCGCGCTGGAAGAAGAGTACGACGTGATCGTGCTCGACGTGATGCTGCCGGGCATCGACGGCTGGACCGTCGTCAAGACCTTGCGCGCGAAACGCACCACGCCCGTGCTGTTCCTGACCGCGCGCGACGACGTCGACGACCGCGTGCGCGGCCTCGAACTCGGCGCGGACGATTACCTCGTCAAACCCTTTGCCTTCGTCGAATTGCTGGCGCGCGTGCGCACGCTGGCGCGCCGCGGTCCGCCGCGCGAAAGCGAACTGATCAAGGTGGGCGATCTGGAAATGGACGTGAACCGCCGTCGCGTGAAGCGTGGCGGCACGCGTATCGACCTCACGCCACGCGAATTCTCGCTGCTGCAACTGCTCGCGCGCCGTCAGGGCGAAGTGCTGAGCCGTACGCAAATCGCGTCGTATGTGTGGGACATGAATTTCGACAGCGACACCAATGTGGTCGAAGTGGCGATCCGCCGCTTGCGCACCAAGATCGACGACGACTTTCCCGTCAAGCTGATTCACACCGTGCGCGGCGTGGGTTACGTGCTCGAACTGAAGGACACCGCTTGATGCGCGGCCGCTCTCTCGCCGCGGCGCTGGCACTGGCGTTCGGCGCCACCACGCTGACGGTTTTCGTGCTGGTCGGCAGTTTCCTGTATGTCGCGCTCGAAAAGCAGATCAAGGCGCAGGACAATCTCGACATCGTGCTCGCCGCGCGTCACGCACGGCGCCTCGCCGAGGAGCTGGACTCGGCGCAAAGCATTCGCGACCACAGCGAGCGCCTGACTAGCGTCGTGCTCGGCAACGAAGCGCTGTCGATGGAAGTGTTCGATCCCGATGGCAAGCGGGCGATCGAACACAATATCGCCGGCGCGCTCGCCGTGCCGGATACGGCGAGCGGCGCCGCGACCATTGCGGCGCTGCCGCCGCTCACGCGTGTTGCCGCGACCACGCGAATCACGGAAGCCGATATCGGCGACTGGACCAGCCGCAACGGCGCGCCGATCCGCGGCATTTTCACGGACGCGAGGCTGCGTAACGGCGACACGGCGAGCCTGCTGGTGGCGCGCAACATGAGCGACCGCTGGCTGCTGCTGGACCGCTACCGCGACAAGCTCACGCTCGCGGGCGTGGCCGGCGTGGTGCTGGCCATGCTGCTCGGTTACCTGCTGATTCGCGCCGCGCTGCGGCCGTTGCGCGATATCGCGGCGAGCGCGAGCCTCGTCACGGTGAATCGGCTCGACACGCGCATCGCGGTGGCGCGCGTGCCGAGCGAACTCGAAGCTTTGGTGGCCTCGCTGAACGCGATGCTCGAACGCGTCGAGCAGGGTTTCCAGCATCTGTCGCGTTTCACCGCCGACCTCGCGCACGACATGCGCACGCCGCTCAGCAACATGCGCGGCGCCGCCGAAGTCGCGCTCGCGCGGCCGCGTTCAGTCGACGAATACGAAGCGCTGCTCGCGTCGAATCTGGAAGAGTGCGACCGGCTCTCGCGCATGATCGAGAGCGTGCTGTTTCTGGCGCGCGCCGAACACCCGCAGTTCGTCAAGCAATTGCGCGAGTTCGACGCGGGGCAGGAGCTGACGCATATCGCCGAGTATTTCGAAGGTATTGCCGACGATGCGAATGTACGTTTGCGCGTGAGCGGCGCGGCTACGGTGACTGCCGATCTCGAGTTGTTTCGCCGCGCCGTGAGCAATCTGCTCGCCAACGCCATTCGCTATACGCCGCGGGGCGGCGAGATCGTGCTGGACGCCGGCGCGTCGGCCGACGCGGTGCGCGTGACCGTGGAGAACCCGGGGCAGCCGATTCCCGCCGAGCATCTCGAGCGTATTTTCGACCGCTTCTATCGGGTCGATCCGTCGCGCAGTTCGCTGCCGTCGGCGGGGCTGTCGCAAGGGTCCACGGGTTCGACCGGGCTCGGGCTTGCCATCGTGCGCGCGATCATGGAACTGCACGGCGGCTCGGTGCATGCGGAGAGCGATGCGCGCGGGACGCGCTTCGTGCTGAGGTTTCCGCGGGTGATGTGAGGGTGGGGAAGCGCTTATGACTTCAAGCGCTGCGTCTGTCGGCCGTCGCAGCTCGGGCAAGAGCGGATGTCCCGTCCCGTACCATCGCTGCGGCCGGCCGTCTTAAACAATGGGAACCGGTATTAACCGCCCATCATGCCACCCATAGCACCCGATGCGAGGCTCATCACGTCTTTGAGCAACTGCATCAGATCCTTGAGCAGATCTCCGCCGGAACCAGCGCCTCCTGATTGCCCGCCCGCGCCACTTTGGTCCGCGTTATCCGGCGATACGACTTGAGCCTGATTCTGGCCGGGGGACGTGGCAGCGGACGCATTGGCAGAATGATTGAACGCGCCGATGGTCGAGGATTGCGCGGCAGTTGTTTGAGTGACATCGTATGACATGTTTGCTTCCTTAAGATAAAACCCTTCCGCAAAAGGGTAAGATTTTTGATTTATCACGTGAGTGATTTTGATTCTGCAAGATGTGAATAATTTTTACATTGAATCCTCCCGATGGTTACATAAAAGTACTCGCGACGACCGTCAGTCATGCGCTACTGGCCTCCACGTCCTTTAGACGAACCGGGCACCAGAGCAAAATCCATGGGATGAGATGGATTACTGTGATTCATCAATTGCATAACGCATATCACGCGTATGTAGCCGGTAAAATTCCACACGGACTCGCACGCAAGATCCATTTCCATCGCCCATCGCGAAATCAACTTTCCGACGCTCAACGATTCGCGTCGCGCCAGCTCCTCGATAATCGACCAGTAAATTTCTTCCAACCGTAAGCACGTTGCCAGACCGTTGACCCGAATAGACCTCTGTCTTGGCTTCAGGAGGTCGGCGCTGAAATTGCAATACGCTTTGTTTGCCATATGACTATCAGAATCTCTTCCGCTTTATTTATGAGATGGAACATCATTTTTTTACAAATGCGCATACCCATATATTGGGGACCGTTAGTCCTGCGATCTTCTCCACATGGAACATAACAATTCCAATGCTCGCCGACTTGGAGGTGCGCCGGTGGTACATCCGTATGACCTCTGAAAAACAGAAATGGATAAATTCCTATTCATTCGCACTCAATAGGCAAAGAGAGGTATTCAGATGTTCTTGACGCGGCGTGTCATAAGCGCGAAAGGGGAAGGACGATACGCAAGGCGATATCCCGCAGTAATAGGGATACGTTCCGCATTCGCTGTAGGAATCATCCTGTATGCGTCGATGGGCAGCACTGCGGAACCGGTGTGGGGCACACAGGCGTTGCATTACTTTGCGCGTAACACACCGCTACCAGATGTGTTGAAAGCGGTGGTCAGCGCCGCGGGACTTCAGGTCGAAATCGCACGCGGTGTGAAAGGCCCCGTCAACGGGGCGTTCGATGATCCGCCGTCGCGCGTGTTCGCGAAGCTGGTCGAAGCCTATGGACTTGCCTGGTACTTCGACGGCAATGTCATCCATGTATCGCCCGCCTCCGATATCCGAAGCCGGACAATCCCCTTTGCTCCGATGACACGCGAGGAGGTAGCCGGTTTGCTGTCCAGCCTCGGTCTCGCCGACAGCCGTTTGCCGGTTCGGTACTCGGATACGACAGCCGTCGTATCCGGTCCGTCGGGATTTGTCGATGCGGTTTCCAGTGCCGTTGCAGAGGCACAGCGGCAGACGACCATCACGCCTTCCGTCGACGAGACGGTGATCCGGGTTTTCCCCCTTCAATATGCGCAGGCGCAGGACATCACGTACACGTCCGGCAACCAGCGTCAGGTCGTGCCCGGCGTGGCCTCACTGCTGCGCAAGCTCATGGCCGACGTTCCAGTTAGCGTGCCTGACCGGGAGAATGCGACAAGGTCACGCAACCAGGCACGCGCCGAGCGCGGCGGGCCGCCTCCGCTGCCGAGCCTGCGAGGCTTGGGCCTGGCCGGGTTGCAACAGGAGCCCGAGCTCGATCCGCTTTTGCCGGTCGCTGAAGTCATGCGCCCCGCAGCGGCGCCAATCCAGCGCAACATCGTTGCCGACGCGCGCACGAATTCGGTGGTGATCTATGACGTGCCGTCGATGATGCCGAGCTATGCGCGCACTATCGCGATGCTGGACAAGCAGCAGGATCTCGTCGAGATCACGGCGGTCGTCATCGATATAACAAGCGATGCCGCAAGCGACCTGGGCATACATTGGGGTGGTGCAACGAGAGGCGGGGCGGGTGGCTATGCCGTAATGAACTCTTCGCCTACGGTGTTGGCTTCGTCGCTCATCCCGGCGCTCGCCGGTCTGAACCTGGCAACCATGATAGGGAGTTCCGCCAACTACCTGTTCGCGAAGATTCACCTTCTCGAACAAAGCGGAAAGGCGCGGATTCTGTCCCGACCGCAAGTGTTGACGTTGAATAACTCGGAAGCAATTCTGTCCTCGCGCAATTCTCTGTACGTTCGAGTCGCGGGCAATCAGGACGTCGACCTTTACAACGTCGACACCGGGCTGACGTTGAAGGTCACACCTACAGTGGAATCCGGGTCGGATAGCGCGAGGAACATTTTGTTGAGCGTGCAAATCGACGATGGCGCATTCGATTCGTCGCTCTCCGTCGATGGCATTCCGAAGGTCAACAACCATTCCATTGTGACGCAGGCGGTGGTCGCGGACGGAGAGAGCCTGCTCCTTGGCGGCTACGAATATGAGCGCAGCCAGACAGCATCTTCGCAGGTGCACGTGCTCGGACATCTCCCTTATGTGGGCGCTTTGTTCCGGGATACACAGACGCAGGTCGAACGTCTTGAGCGGCTCATTCTGATTACACCTCGTGTCAAACCGATGGTGAAGCTCGTTACGGAACCTGACGGCGCCAATGGCGTGTCGACTTCCTCGCTTGAGCACCCAGCGCCCTCATTCCCGAGCAGCGCCGGCATAGCGCGGGCGGCGGTACGGCAGCGCCCGGAAGACATGTCGGTGTGGAACGGTGTGACGCCTCCGCTTCCTCCTGGCCTGCCACCAGGTCCGTCAGCACCCACGGGGCAGATTCGATGAGCACGGGCGGAATTATTATCGTTACCGGCGGCATTCACGCCGGCGCGAGTGTGCTGCTGTCCGACAGCCATGACCTGACAATCGGTAGCGGGGAGGGCGCCAGTCTCCTGCTCGCGGATGACGGCATCGCGCCGCATCACGCGACCATTCGATTGACAGGAAACAGACTGAAACTGACAGCACTACATGACGGTGTATCTGTGTTCGGCTATCCATTGGCATCGGGCAAGACAACCGTGTTGATGTGCGGTGCGTCTTTCATGGTGGGTGATGCCCAATTGCAGTTTAGCGGACGCGATCTGCTGACACCCGATGTCATGCGCAACGCCGAGCTTGCGTGGTTGATGACGCATGCGCCCCTTGCCTATATCTCGAAGCGCTGGACGCATACATCCCGTGGCGCGAAGCTGTTGCTGCTAACGCTCATGGCATCGGCCGGCCTGGGATCGCTATGGCGAATCTACGGTCCGCATGAACTTGAACGCACATTACCGCGCCTTGACGGCCCGTTTCGCTTTGTGACCGTGCGTGAAGATGTCAAAACGCATGCGTACGTCTATGAGGGTTACGTGATGAGTTCGTCCGAGCTCGCCTCATTGGCAGCGAATGCCCGGCGGGATACGCGCTCGCCTGTGATACGCGTGATCGTCGTTGAGCAAATGAAAGAACAGCTCGTCGATTTTTTGCAGAAGTACTACCGCGATGCGCAAGTCAGACCAGACGAACCGGGCTCGTTCACGGTCAGCCCGCCTGCCGAAGAGGCCTACGCCGTACCGGAATCGTGGGATTACAAGCGCGTCACTCGTCTCGCGCGCGAATCGATCAATGGTTTGCGCACACTCAGGTTCGAAGGGCACGTGGCGGACCAAGGGCCCGTTCGCGTGCCGCTCCAGGCCATTGGGATGAACCTCGCGCATTCGGCACATGGAGCATGGCTTGTCGACCAGCAGGGTGTGCGCTATTTCACTGGCGCCCGCTTGCCGCTCGGTCGAATCGCAAGCATCTCGAATTGCACAGTGAAGATTGTGCGCAATGACGACGGAGCTACGTACGAGTTCTTTGCCGAGGGCGCGGAGAACGCCAGGACATGCAAGTGAGAGCTTGCGGGCGCGCGGCTTACTACACCGGGCAATGCGCTTAATGACAGGTTTGTTCGCCGAGTATTTGCGCGCGGCTCGGCGTACTGGTGGTTGAATAAAACTCAACGCGCGCGTTATTTGATAAGGATGACAAATTATGCAAGTTGGAAACGCTGATCATACACCTGCAGTTGGGGGCGCGAGCCCGGCCGCCAGTGCGGGTAATGGTCAAACCACCCAGGACCTTCAGGATCAGAAGGCTCAAAACGCTTTTCAGGAGCAAATCACGAAGGAAAGCAACATGGAATCAAAACGCAACCAGACCCGAATGGGCGTGATCGGCAATCTGAAGTAACCGTTTGAAAGAGGCGCCGTTCCTGCGGCGCCTCGAGACAACCTATCGTTCAAAAGAGACAAATAGATGCAACTGCAACCTGTGGTGATGAATATGTACCCTCCGGAGCCGCCTGTCGACGCGCAACACGTCCAGTCGTCCGCGGTCCGCCTGGAAGATAACGATGCCGAAAAATCTCTCACGTTCATGCTGATTCAGCGCGCAGAGGAGACCTGCAAGGCTCAGGACACGCGAATCGTAGGTGACCTGGCGTCATATGGAAGAAACCGGGCTTCGACCGCCGGAATGCTCGATCTCCTTCATCTCCAGTACGACCTCGATGACATGCAAGCCAGCGCCATGATGGCGAAGAACATCGCCGACAAGGTCGGGCAGGCAATCAATTCGCTCACGCAGAGGAACTGATGCGACTCGCACTGATCATGCTGCCGTTTCTATTTCTCATTGGCTGCAAATCGTCGTTATTCGAAGGCCTGGAAGAGGACCAGGCGAACCAGATTATCGCCGTCCTTAGCCAGCATGGGATCGAAGGTGTGAAGGACCGCAGCGCCGACAAGAAATGGAACGTCTCAGTCGATGTCGATGATGTGGTGAGCGCAACCGAAATCACGCGCGAATATGCGTTGCCTCGCGACAATCATGCAAATCTCGGTGATCTCTTCAGCCGACAGGGGTTGATATCGAATCCCGACGAAGACCGGGTGCGCTATGTCTACGGTTTGACGCAAGAGCTATCGGAAACGCTCGAGAAGATCGACGGAGTGCTGGTGGCACGCGTGCATATCGTGCAACCAGAGCGCGACCCGCTGATGCGGCAGGTCGCGCCACCCTCGGCATCGGTGATGCTGCGCTACCGCAGCGACTACAACCTCGAATATATGAGGGACAAGATCCGCAACCTCGTTGCGGGCAGCGTCGAGGGTTTGACGCCCGACCGCGTGTCTCTGACGTTTATTCCCGTCACACCCGTTGCCGAGCCCGCCGACGCCAAAGGCGACGCCAGGACGCACTTCGCGATGCCCGCTGTCGAAACGCGTCACGACACCACACTGATGCTCATCGTCGTAGCGGTAATGGCGATCTTGCTGATCGTATCGGCGTGGGTGTGGAAAAGCGGCATTCGCTCGTTTGCACGGGCATTCTATCGCCGAAGAAAGCCCACCACGGCGACTGAAGCGCATCCAGACGAAAAGCCGGGCAACTCCGGCCAAGGAGACGCACCATGACTTTGGTCCCAGTCCTCGCTTTATCGAAGTGGGCGCACCATAGCTGGCTGGCGGACGGTGAACGCTCGCTCAGCGAGCGCGCGCAAGCGGTTGCGAACGCCCGTCTGCTCGCTCTCATTCCTGACCTGCTCAGCGGGCGCGCAACACCGTCCTTGCCCCGGTTCGCCGGATTGCCACGTCCGGCCTGCGCAAAGGTCATGCGTGTGACAGCAGCGCTTGCATACGCGCCATCCCTGCGCAAGGTAGTGAGCGCATCGGAGCATGAGATATTCGCCGCCCACATAGCACCGCACGTGCTGCGCGCGGTCCAACGCGATCCCCGTGGTGGCCGCGACGATGCGAATGTGGGTGCAATACTCAATGTACTCGATCGCGCGGATATGACCGCGGCCGGCATGCAGATTACGCTGCATGCGCTCGGCGATCCGACGCAGCGTGTGCTGCTCGAACTACGCCTGCCGCGCGCGGTCGCGCAACGCGCGGCGCGCCTGGGTGTCTGCGACATGAACTCAGAGGCAGCCATGAATCTGCTCGATGCCGCATACGTATTGACGGGAGGTAACGCATGTTGATCTGCCGGAAGGGCGGGTGGTATGTGGAGTCGGACGGTTACGTGTCGTCAGTGGAGTTGCGCGGGCTCGACGGTTTGCGCGAAGTCGAAGCTTCTCGCGCGCGCGAAGCGGAACAGGAGACCGCCCGTCTTGTCGAGCGCGTGCGCGCGTTGAAGCGGCGGGCGTGGCGCCGCGGGTACGACGCGGGACGCCGGATGGGCCTGCGCGAGCTTGTCGTGCCCTCGGCTGCAACCTCGTTCGCATCACGCTGCCTGGAGGAACGTCTTGCCGCGCTCGTGCTCGATGCCGTGGTCGAGATACTCGGTGAGCTTCCTCCTGACGTGGTGTTGCGCAACCGGCTGCGACGCTGCCTCGGTGCTTTACGCGCGCAGCAGGTGCTGTCTGTGCGCGTCTCGACAGACGATTGCGCAGAGACGCAGCGCATCGCGCGTTCGCTCGAACAGGAGCTGAATGTCCCCTTGTTCATCGTACTCGCCGATGCCGGCCTGCCGGCGCATTCGCTTGTGGTCGAGACGGTGCAGGGCGTGATCGACGGAAGCTTGACACCGCAGTTGCGCGTGCTGGAACGCGGTGTCAGAGACGCGATCAACCTGGTGCTGAACGAGTACCGATACATCGACGGCGAATCAGAAAAAAAGTTTGCCGTGATCGAAGATGGCTTGCGTGACGTGATTGATCTGCTTGCCGGATCCTGGGGCACGCAGCACCGCGGAGGAGCCCGATGAGTCCATTGCGAAATGTGGAACGCGTATCGCTCGCGCACGCACAACGACACAACGTTGCGGCGCTGCATTTTGGCACGCCCTATCAGGTCAGCGTCGGAAAGCGGGCGTTTTCGCTGCAGTTCGAAGTCTGCCGCGCAAGCTATCCGTTGCGGCTTAACGGACATGCGGCGGGAGAGCCTGTCACGCTCGATTGCGATGCGCAGGCGTTGTTCCCGGAGTTGACGCGGACGTCCCTCGCACAGGCGGAGGACAGGGCATGCACATTGATTTCACAGGTGCTCGACGAGTGGCTAAGCGCACTCGAAGGCGTGTTCGGGTTCACGGTCGAAATAACAGGCGTGTCGTTCGATGCAGTACCGCAACACGGCGCATACGGCCTCGTCCTCACGCACCTGCGAAGTCATCGCGCTGCGCACTTTGCGCTGGATAGCACGGTAATAGATGGATGGCTGGCGCGCCAGCCCGTTCACCTCGGCGATGCGACCGCCCTTGCAAGACGGCTGGTGGTCCCCGTCTCCGTGTGCATGGCGGGACCCGAACTTACGTTGCAGCGCCTGCGCAGAATCAGGCGCGGCGATGCACTGCTTCTTAACCGTTTTGACCAGTACTTGCGTTTGCCGATGCGCCTCGGCGCACGCCGCATTCTGCTTCAACCTTCAGGAGAATATATGGTGATAGCCCAACCGATGATCGACGATGCCAACCAGTCCGCGGAAATGACGAGCGAGCTGATTCCGGCCAGCGCACTCACGTTTTCATTCGATGCCGTGATCGGCACGCTTTCGCTGACGCTCGACGAGCTCATGCGCCTGCGAACCGGCTCGACGGTGTCATTGCAACAGCCAGTGGGCAGACATGCAATCAGGCTGCTCTGCCAGGGCATTCCGTTTGCGCGCGGCGAATTGATCGATATCGATGACGCATTGGGCGTACGCATTGTCGATCTGGCACACATGTCGGATACGCAAACGACATCATGAAAGATCAAGTCGTCAACTTTCAGATAATCGTCTTTTTCTTCGTGCTGGGTCTGCTGCCGCTGATCGTGACGATGACCACGTCGTTCACCAAGTTCAGCATTGTGCTCACACTGTTGCGTTCTGCCGTGGGCGTGCAACAGGCGCCCGGCAACATGGCGATCTCGGCGCTGGCGCTCGCGGCGACGCTGGTTGTAATGGCGCCGACAATGGAGAAGATCGGTGGCGATCTGTCGCTCGGTGAGCGTGTCGAGCGCGGTCAGTTCCCCGACGTGACGGAGGTATACCAGGCGGTGCGCGGCCCACTCGGCGAATTCATGATGGAGCATTCGCGCCCCTCCGAGCGCGCGTTCCTCGTGACGGCGGCAAAACGCATCGACCCGGCACGCGACGCACAGGAAACCGACTTCTCGCTGCTGATTCCCGCATTCATGATCAGCGAAATTTCCAGCGGGTTCGAGGCCGGGTTTCTCCTTTATATGGCGTTTCTCATCATCGACCTCGTGATCGCTAACGTGTTGACGGCGATGGGCATGGTGATGTTGTCGCCCACCACGGTATCAACCCCGTTGAAACTCTTCGTGCTTGTGTCCGTATCAGGCATTTCGAAGCTAATGCACGGCTTGATTGTCAGCTACGCAAAATGAGTTCATATCCCTCTCTTGGTTCGTTGTCGAGCGATGCCTTGCTGCTGGTTTTCTGGTTGTCGCTGCCGGCACTGGCCGTTGCCACGGCAATCGGCGTCGTTGTTGGACTCCTGCAATCGGTGACGCAAATTCAGGATCAGGCTTTACCGTACGGCGCGAAGATCATCGGTGTCGGACTCGTGATGATCGTCGCCATCCCGTGGGGCAACAGCGAGGTCTCGCGCTTTCTCGATCACGCGTTTTCGTACATCGCGGCGGGACGGGTGCAGTGATGACCGATTACATAGGATACGTCGAGGGCTTTGCCTTTTGCACCATCCGCCCAGTGGTTGCGCTATCGCTCGTTCCATTTGGCGGCAGCGAGTCGCTTGGCGTCACTCTGCGGTTGCCATTGATGCTGATGTTCGCGACACTGCCGCAGCAAATCGGGTGGCCGGCCGACCCGATCGTCGCCGCCTCGGTCGAAGTGCTAGTCGGGTTGCTACTCGGTCTGTTGCTGAGCGTCGCCTTTCATGCGGCAGGCGCCGCCGGCGCACTGATCGATCAGCAAGGCGGCTATTCGATCGGCTCCAGCTACGACCCGAACTTTCGCGACGAATCGGCGCTTTTCGAACGTCTGTTCATCTGGCTCGCGACATTGACGTTTTTTACTGGAAAGGGCCTGCAGGCCGTCTATGGCTTCTTTGCGGATGCATGGGTGCTGTGGCCGCCTGGCGCGCCGCGCCCCGATCACATGCGTGTGATGCGTGAACTGGCGGAGCAGCGACTGCCGCTTTCCATGGTGGAGGGCGCGCGAATTGCGATGCCGCTCATCGGCATGATGCTGCTCGTCGATATTTCGATGGGGTTGATGTCTCGTTACGCGAAGCGGCTTAACCCGTTCACGACCGCACGCACGGTCAAGGCGATCGTGCTTTCCTTGGTGATTGTCGCCTGCGTGCCGGTTCTCATCGAACGTCTCAATGCTCTCTTTCTGCAAGGCGCAATACTCCAATGAGCGACAAGACAGAAGCCCCCACACCCAACCGGCTGCGGCGTGCCCGCAAGGACGGCGACATTGCGAAGAGCACGCACGTGAGCGTCGCCGTCAGCGGGCTCTTCTGGTTGCTGTTTCTGCTGATGGACGCACCACACGTCTATCAGGTCTGCGTGCACGTGGTGGAAGTTGCCACGCAGATCGATCAGGGCCAACCGTTCGCCGTGCGTTACCTGCAGATCACCAGGGCGTTCGGCGCGGCGATGCCGATACTGCTGGCGACGCTCGGCGTCGGTGCACTTGCGGTAGTCGTGCCGGAGGTCGCACAAGCGGGCGGCGTATTCGCGGTCAAGCGTGCGTTGCCGGACTTCAAGCGTTTGAATCCGGTGACAGGATTGAAGAACCTGTTCGGTCTGAAAACGCTGATCGATACCGGCATCGTGCTAATGCAGTTCTGCATTCTGGTGTTCGTTCTTTGGCATGCGTTCGCGACATGGTGCGCACAACTGTTGCCGGCGTTCGCGCTCGCGTTCGGCGGACAGTTGAGTGTCACTGCCCAGTCGCTCGCGCAACTGCAAGGCCTGATGGCGGCGTCGCAACTGGCTCCTGCGGCCATCGATTTCTGGCTGCAACGGCTCCAGTGGCGCCGGCGGCTGCGCATGGACAAGAACGAAATCAAGCGCGAACACCGGGACGAGGATGGCGATCCACATGTCAAGGGTCGTCGCCGTGCCTTGCACAGGGAGCTGAGCCGATAACATGATGAAAAATATGAAGCTGGGCAATATCGATTTGCCGGGCCTGATCGCGCGTCATGCGGATCTTGCGGTCGGGGCCGGCATGCTTAGCGTGCTGGTCTTGCTGATTTTGCCGGTTCCGTCATTCGTACTCGATCTGTTTATTTGCGTAAGTTTCACCGCGAGCTTCGTCATGCTTGCAGCGACGATCTACGCCGCGAAACCGGTGGAGCTATCCAGTTTTCCGTCTCTCCTGCTCGTGACGACCTTGCTGCGGCTCGCCCTTGCGATTGCATCGACCAAGATGATTCTGCTGTACGCGCACGCGGGACAGATCATTGGCGCGTTTGGTGAAATCGTGGTGGGCGGTAACGTGGCGGTCGGCATGGTGGTCTTCATCGTGTTGTCGGCGATCCAGTTCATCGTTGTCGCAAAAGGGGCCGACCGGGTCGCGGAAGTGTCGGCGCGGTTTACGCTCGACGGCATTCCCGGCCGTCAGATGAGCATTGATGCTGATTTGCGCGGTGGTTTGATCGGCGCGTCCGAGGCGGGCCGGCTGCGCGGCGAGCTGGAGCGCGAAACCTATTTCTATGGCTCGCTCGACGGAGCGATGAAGTTCGTCAAGGGCGATGCGATAGCGGGACTTGTCGTCGCGCTCGTAAATATTGCCGGTGGTCTTGCCGTTGGCATTGCACAACGGGGCATGTCGTTAGCCGAGGCGCTGCACACCTACACGATCCTGACGGTCGGCGATGGACTGGTCTCGCAGATTCCTTCACTGATCGTTTCCATCTCGGCGGGCCTGCTGGTCACGCGTGTATCGTCAGGCGGCGTTGGCGGCAATCTTGGCGGAGACATCTTTAAACAGCTCTCGGCGCATCCCCCCGCAATGGTGATGGCGGGCACCGCGTGTCTCGCGCTCGCCTGTATTCCGGGGTTTCCTCATATCCAGTTCGTTCTCGCGGCGGTCGTACTCATCGGGCTGGCCGTCGCGCTGATGCGGCAGCGCGCAGCGGCGGACCGCGCGGCGCGACCGAAGATGCCGGCCATGACACGCGACGGCGGCAACTACGTGCAGCGCATTCTCGACGACGTGGAGCTCGGCACGAGTTCGCCGCTACGTGTACGGCTTGGCAGTGCAGCCTGCAACGCGCTGAACGCTGCCGAACTCAACGACCAGCTTGCGCAATTGCGCCGTGACCTGATCGTGAGGTTGGGCGTGCCATTTCCGGGGCTTGTGCTCCTGCGCGATCCGCGTCTTGACGTGGATCGCTACATTGTCGATATCGACGACGTGCCGTTCTCCGGCGGCACGCTGCTGGCGGGACATGTGCTGGTGAGCGGCGACACTGAACGGGTGACCATGGAAGGCCCGCCCGGCTATCATCCGCGCGCGGAGAAATCGGTGTGGGTGCGGGCCGACTCGGCCGCTGGAATCGACGACACGCAACTCATGAAATCGAGCGCCAATGGTCTGCTCTGCGATCACCTGATGGACGTCTGCGAAAAGTGCGCGCCGTCCTTCGTCGGTACGCAGGAAACGCGGTTCCTGCTCAATCTTGTCGGCGCCGAGTTTCGGGAACTCGTGACCGTGGCCCAAAAGGTGGTAACGACAGCGCAGATCGCTGCCGTGCTGCGCAGTCTGCTTGAACAGCGCGTATCGATCCGCAATATGCGAGCCATTCTCGAAGCAATCGTCCAGGTTCCCGACAGCGAGCGCTCGCACGACCGCATGGTGCGCGATGCACGCATCGCGCTTGCGCCCCAACTGGTGCGTTCATATGCGGATTTGAGCAGCTGGGAAGTCCATGCAGCGGTGCTTGAACCTTCCTGGGAAGCCGAACTCGAAGCGCAAATAGATCTCGGACCTGACGGCGAGCCGCGCTGTGTGCTCGACGCGGATCGCCTGGAAAGTTTGCAGCGAGGCTTTGCGGCACGAAACGATGTGGTGCGCCTCGTGGTGACGACGGCTGTATTGCGTCCTCATCTGGAGCGCGTTCTCCGCACACTGGGTATGCGGACCGACGTACTCGCGATGGAAGAAATCCCGCTCGACGAGTATCGCGTCCGCGTGATAGCGACGCTTGCGCCAGCCTGATCCGTGGCAAACATGAACGATGAGATAAAGACGTTGATGTCAGAGCATTCCCTGCTTTCAAGCCGTCCCGTGCCGAGCGCGCGGATCGTCGAAGCGCGGGGTGTCGTCGTGCGCGTGGTGGGTGCCTCGTTGCGCATCGGCGAAATGGTGCGGCTCATGCGGCCCGATCGCGCAGAACCACAGATCGGGGAAGTGGTGGGCTTTTCGCAGGAGGGGGCGCTGGTCGTGCCGCTCGACGGACTGGCGGGATTGTCGGACATTACACAGGTGGAGGGCTGCGGGCTCAGCTGGGGACGTCTCGATGCGCTCGATATGCTCGGACGGGTCGTCGATGGGCTGGGCCGGCCGCTCGATGGCCGCGTGGCCCCGAAAGCCGTCAGTGCTCAACACTCAATGAATATCTTGTCGCATATCAATCCGCTCGACCGCCCAGTCATCTCGACGCCATTCCCAACGGGTGTACGGGTAATCGATGGTCTCTTGTCCTGCGGAGTCGGTCAGCGAGTCGGCATCTTTGCGGCGGCGGGCGGAGGCAAGAGTACGCTGATGGGCATGATCGCCAATGGGGCGAGCGTGGATGCAATTGTTGTTGCACTGATTGGCGAACGGGGTCGTGAAGTGGGCGAGTTCATTCATGATCACCTTGGCGCGCGGCGCGCATCGTCGATTGTGATCGCATCGACGTCCGAGCGGCCTGCGGCGGAGCGCATCAAGGCGGCCGAACTGGCTTGCCGAGTCGCGAGCGATTTGCGCGCCGAGGGAAAGCACGTGTTGCTGCTGTTCGATTCCCTCACGCGCTACGCCCGGGCGTTGCGCGAGGTTGGTCTCGCGGTTGGCGAGCCGCCCGTGCGGCGAGGCTACCCGCCACGCGTGTTCGCCGAACTGCCGCGCCTGATCGAGACCGCGGGGCTTACACGTCAGGGCGCGGTCACCGCGTTCTTTACGGTGCTGGCCGAAGACGAGGAGATGTCCGATCCTGTCGCGGAGGAAGCTCGCTCGTTGCTCGACGGTCATATTCAGCTGTCGGGGCGCCTCGGTGGGGCGGGACATTACCCGGCTATCGACGTGTTGAAAAGCAAGAGCCGCGTCATGACACGCGTGACGAGCCGCGCGCATCGAGATGATGCCGGCCGCGTGCGCGGCTGGATGAGCCGATATCAGGAAGTGGAACTGTTGCTGCAGATTGGCGAATATCGTCGCGGCAACGATTCTGCGAGCGATCTTGCGATCGACCGGCATGAAATGATCGAGCGCTTTTTGCGGCAGCGTCACGACGAGTATTCGGACTGGGAGGCAACGATTGGATCGTTAAGCGCGCTTTGTCATGGGTCGCACGAATGAGCGCTGCGCGGCCGTTACGTTTATGGACCTTGCTCGTGAAGGTGCGGGGCTTGAGAGTCGAGCGAAAGCGCCGTGATTTGAATGAGGCTCGCCTTGAAGCTCAGCGTGCTGCCGCCGACACAGTCCGGCAGAGAAAAGCGATTCGGCAACACGAGGTGAGACGCACCGAAATTCTCGCTGCATGTCTGAGCGCAAATGTAGCCGGACCTCTGTGGCGCGCCGCGTTGCAACGGCATGACGCGCAAAGGTTTAGTCTCGAAGACGCGGTTCGGCGCGCGTTGCGCGCCGAACGCCTCGTGCAGTCGCAGGTCGCCGACGCTTCACGCGCATTCCAGCGAGAAACATTTGCAGAGGAAGACGCTCGCATGCGATTGCGTCGTCTTGAGGCCGCGCAACACTGGAGTGATGATCCGGAAGAGTGATGGTCGGGCGGAGATCGCGCGATCTGTCGGCCGGCTGCGCGCGCGGCGCATGCAACGTCAATTGAAAGAGAGCCGCCGTATGGTGCGGCGGCCCTCGCTACGCTTAGTGCTTCTTGAAGTCTGCCGCGGTCGGCGCGTGACCGGTCTGCGGATCGATCCAGCCCTTGCCATTCTGGTTGGCGACAAGCGAGTAGCCGTCCGGAGTCATTGCGTCGAGCTGTCGGCCGTTGCCTGCGTGCTGCACGGTGAGCGGATTACTGTCCTTCTCGCTCAGACCGTTGACCAGATAAGCGTCGTTGCCTTTTGTAATCGTGAGCTTGTCGGCGTAGCTGACATTGCCTTTCCCCTGAGTGCCGACGGTTATCTTCGTGCCATCGGACAGGTTCAGCGATAACGGGCCATTGAACATGTTCGACGTGCCGTTGCTGTCGATGTGCGGGTCACCCCAGACCTTGGTCGTTTCTCCCGACTTTTTATCCGTCAAAAGCATCGACGAGTCTTTCTTGTTGAGATCGAGCTTGTAGTTGCCAAGGTCGATCGTCGATTTGTTGTCGTTGACCTGCGTATTGCTCCAGTTGTCCTGCTGACCAGCGCAGCGGTCCGACCGATCGTTCCCGCGATGGGATGCTTTTCCGAAACTTTCCTGAACCTGTGTGCTGTTGAAACTGAACGATTGCTCGAAACCGCGGTTCGATACAGCCTGTTGAAAGCTGGACATCGATGTCGACGATGACATCCCGTTGCGCGTTTGCGAGGACTGCTGCGAAAAGCTCGATGAATTGAACTGGTAACTCTGCAGGCTGCTGGAAACGGGCCCGGACAGCGCCGGGCTCATCGGTTGAACCATGGCTTGTTGCTGGATGGTTCTGTTCGTCATGAAGGACGACTGCATATCGCTGAACGATGCGTGGGTACGGTTATCGAATGTTGCTTGCATGAATGGTTCCTCAAACGGTTGGTTCGTTGATCGGGAAGGGTTTATTCCCCCATCGTGGCCGAACACGTTCACAACTGAACGACCACGCAAGCAGTCTAAAGTCCGATCGTGCCTCATATGTACTGCCCAGGTAACACGTTGAAAATGAAGTTTGGTGTGTGGCAGGCGGAGCGGATGGATGCCGAATAGCGGACACCATCGAAACGGGCGTGGCAGGAGGTCACGATTTCAAACTTGGGTTGAGGCGTCGTATTCGCAAGGACCAGTTCGACTTCCGTTCTGTCGGTTCCAATATAGCGCTGCACCCGACGTGACGAGCGTGCACTGATAAAGGGCCGACGCGAACACACGTACTTGCTCTACGCGCCCATAGCTATCTATTACATGGAGACCCGCTGACCATGCTGCAATCGTAGGGCAGCAATCGTGATTGCCATCGCTCGCTGCGTTCATCTCTGTCAAACAGGAGTGCGGGAATATGAAGATCTCAAACGGTGATTCGTCGCATCATGTTAATCAGGATTCTTATGCGTCAGGTGAGGACGCCAGCGTGTCCCAAGAAGACACTGAAAGCTCGGTCGATAAATCCGGCGCCTCGTCCGCGCCTTCGCAGGATACGTCGCAAGCGGATAGAGCAAAGAAACTTCCGATCGCCCCCCAGCCACTCGATCAAAGGAGCGCCGCCGCTGCTTCAACGCCCAGTCGCTCAAGCGGTACGGACTCGGCGCGCACTGCGGGGTCCGGTCGTTCGAGCGGGACGACCTCTACCGCGGCGACGTTGTCGAGGGGCGCGACTGGAACCACCCCGTCGACTGGCGGCGCGGATATCACGCATTCGGACACGCTGCCTGGCGCCACCGCCGCAGAGTTCACGGACCTCCTTAAAGAATACGACACGGGTGACCACGCCGCTCACAAGAATTCGGACCGGAACATGGAGGTTGCAAAATACATGGAATTTGGTGTTGGACTGGAAATGACGGGTTATCCCCCTGACGTGGTCCGGTTCGAAAAAAGCCAGCTTGATGTCCGAGGCCTGTTGGTTGATTTGCCTTTGAGCCAGCGCGAATTCTACGGCAGCGCGTTAGCCACATTGAGCGCGGCCTACAAGCTCGAAACTGACCCAAAAAAGCGACTTGCGATCCTGGAGAAAGCTCTTGAACTGGACGGCGTCATCCGTAATGCATCCGCTCGTGCCGCGAACGATCCTGTGGACCGGGTGCTTAGCATTTTTCAACCTCCGATGGGCGAAGGCTATCTGAGCCTAAGCGGCCGGGAAGACGTCGACCGACTCGCACGGCTGCAAGAAGACTTCCTGGATGCACGCGACCCCGCCGAACGGAAAGCGATTTTTAAGCTGGCCGTCGAGATCAAGGCGCGCTTGCAGCAGCTAATCGGTATAGCAGTGAACGTGGACCAATACGGGCAACTCGAACAGTGGGAGGAAGCCAATAAGGAAGTCGACCGTATTCTGAAGGAAGCAGAAGCGCAGACCGATCCAGCAAAGCGCTACGAACTGATTGGTCGTCAGCTATTTCAAATCACTCCCGGGCAGGACCGTTTGAAAGATAAGGTCCTGCTGGCCTTTACGCAACGTATGTACACTTCGGCGGAACTGCGGAACAAGCTGAATGCCTGGCACATTCAGGTAACCAGCCCACTGAATGCTCACGGGGTGGGAGGCCCCAAGAGGTACACGGATATTCTTGGGAAGCTGCCTCCCGTGAGCGACGACTATGTACGGGATCTTAGCGACCTGTACACCGATGTCCTGAGCGACACCAGTCACAGGAACCATTCCATCACCCCCAAGGTACGGGCAGCAAGGTTAGCCACGCAAATACTGGAAGGCGTAATGCGAGTCATGCTCGAGATGACGCCCATAGGTTTTCTGGCTGATCAAATACCTTCGACCCTTCCCGACAACGTGCGCATGGGGCTCGAATTCGGCGGGATGATGCTCGACTTAATTACCGGCGCGGGTGTTGGCAAACAGGTGGGCCGCGGGGCTAAAGCGCTTGCAGCGGCAGCGAGAAAAACCGAGCTTGACAATCTGGCCGGGAAAGTGGTGCGCGCTGGAGGCAAAGGCCTCGTTGATGATGCCAGTGAGCGCATTGCCAGGGAGACGCTGGCAGATGAGCGGTTGAGTCCCGAAGCAAAGGCTACCGCGCAAGTGCTCGAGAGGAAGGCTCTCGTGGAGACGGGGCCTGCCGTCGATCCCGTCAGCGAACTCGCGCATGAAGCGGTTGGCATCAACTCCTATGGATCGCTTGCTACCTATGCCGACCCGCATGTCGTTCCCGGCAGTTTACGCCGGGGGGCTCAACCGGGAATTCTCGAGGATTCCAAGGGCGACCGGTATATCGAACTCGGAGGAAAGGCCTATCGCGTCCGCTTCGACAGGGATAACGACACCTGGCGCGTGTTCGATCCGGCAGCGTCGTGGAGACCACAATATCCCGTGCGGTTGAACGAAAAAACCAACACCTGGGAAGTGCATGGAGACGTCGGTCTGATGGGAGGAAAGCCGAAAATCAGCGATGGGGTAGTACAGGAAATCGTAAGGCTACTCAAGGAAGGTGACATGTCACAGCAGCAAATCGCAACCAGAATGGGGGTGTCGATGGCTTTCGTTAGAAACACCGCCAGCGACTACAGTATCAGGCAGTCTGCTCCTGGCTCGGTGCGCAACCAGCCCATCCCACCCGCGACCAGAGAAGCGGCCATCAGGCTGTTGAGAGAAGGGGACTTGTCACGCAGCGACATAGCAGCAAGATTGGGGATATCGCGTGCGTTCGTCTCCACGCTTGCGAAAAGCAACAATATTGCCGTCCTTGCGAACACGATTTCTCCAGAGATTCGATTGCAAGTAGAAAAACTCCTCGCCGAAGGGAGCCTGTCGACCACTGAAATAGGAAGAAAAGTCGGGATATCGGCGAATTCGGTACTGAACATCAGAAGCGGGATGAAGTCGCTCCCGGCCCACAGATGGCACCGAAAAATCACAGCCGCCGTCCGTGCGGACATTATCCGGCAACTCACGGAAGGGGCGAGCCAGAGAGAGGTTGCCCGGGCCAACGGCGTATCCAGGAATTCCGTTTGGCGAATCGCGCGGCAAGAACGATTGCCTGTGAAAGTTCTGCGGGCGCCCGCGACTCCTGAGCAGATCGACCAGGTATTCGCCCTGCGAGGTCAGGGAAAAACTATTCGAGTGGTCGCCTCCACTGTTGGTTTATCGGAGACCACGGTCAAAGATATTTGTGCCAATGTCAACGCTGATACCTACAAGAGGTCGTGGTGGGACACGACGCCAGAAAAGCGAACAGCAGTGCTTCGGCAACTGGATCAGGGTAAAGCTGCGAAAGAGATTGCCAAGGAACAGGGCCTTCCAGTCGAAACGGTCCGTGGAATCGCAAACCAGCAGCGAATGGCGAGAGATTCGCTGGCCAGCGAGCTGTTGCGGGAGGGACAGTCCTTCATTGAGGTTGGTGACAAGCTAGGCATCCCTCCAGAGTATGTCCTTCGCTTGCGCCACAAGGTTCCCCCGGGCACACACGATATCCACGACATCCAACTGAACTCCGCGGATGGGGCTGTGGCGGAGGATATGTTTAAGAAAGGCTATACCAGAGAAGACGTCGCCGAGAAATTAGGCATCTCTCTTTGGAAAGCCCATAGTCTCGCCAATGAATATCGCAGCAAAACCATGGACTCTGTCATGCCAAAGCAACTGGCGGATCTCGTGGCTGCGCTCGACGATCAGGACCGCACCTTCACGACGGGTGAACTGGCGAGAGCCACTGGTTTGCCGGAGACGACGGTGATGGTCGTCGAACGCGAATACGAGATGGGCTCCATTGTCTCGCACGCCGCGTCGCCGCAACCGGGGCCGTCCCATGGTACAGCGAGCGTTGGCGTTTCGTATGAATGGATACGGCCACTCACCGCGGAGCAGGAAGGGCAGGCGATCCGCGCGCTAGATGACGGGCAGCGGCTAAAGCAGGTCGCGGACGGCCTACACGTGGACGTGGCGGCGGTTGAGAGGTTGTATGAACAAGACCTTCCTCTGGTGGCACCTGCGGACGACCCGATCGACCCGCTTCCCGCTGCTGCGCCTGCTCCAACAACACCTTCCACGACAACGCCTCCACCAGCAACCGTAGTGCTAAGTGAAGCCGACAAGATCGAGATCCGAAAGCTTGCGAGGGACGACCAGCTAAGTCCCGAGTTCATCGCTAATTTGTTTGAGATACCACTGGACGAAGTCAAAAAGGTCCTGGCGTGACGCGGAGGCGCGCTGCTCGAATAGAAAGTGGCAGCGCACCTGCAAATGCCAAACGATACTCGCGCCATCTGGCCGGCACCGCGTTTCAGCAGTTCGCCGCGGTGCCCCCGCCAAGTTTCGCTGAAACTCCGCTTAAATAGCTCCCGCCGCTCCCTCGCCTTCCGCACCCCAAGTCCCACCCAACGCCTTCAGCAACAACACACTCGACTCCAATTGCCGCGCGGCGATCTGATCCGCGATACGCTGGTTCGTCAGCGCAATCGTCTGCGCGGTCACCACGTCGAGATAGCTGACCGCGCCTGCGTTGAAGCGATTCGTCGTGAGCCGCAACGACAGGTCCGCGGCCGTGGTGGCGCGCTGCTGGCTGGCGGCTTCGTCGGCGAGGGAGTGCAGGGCGGACAGGTTGTCCTCGACCTGCTGGAACGCCACCAGCACCGACTGTCGATAATCCGCGACGGCGCCGTCGTATTGCGCGGTGGCGCCGTGCAGGGTCGCTTTGCGCTTGCCGCCGTCGAACAGCGTGCCGGCCAGTTGCGGACCGAGCGACCAGAACAGACTCGGCGCGCTCAGCCATGGCGCGAAAAACGTGCTTTCGAGACCCGCGCTCGCGGACAACACGAGATCCGGAAAAAACGCTGCATGCGCCACGCCGATCTGCGCATTCGCGGAAGCCACGCGCCGTTCGGCGGCGGCGATATCGGGGCGCCGCTCCAGCAGTTGCGACGGCACACCAATCGGAATTGCCGGCGGCGTCACGGCCGTACCGTTCGGCGGAAGCGTAAAGGTCGATGCCGGTTCGCCGATCAGCGTCGCGATTGCGTGCTGCAGCTGCGCGCGCGTCACGTCGATGTCGGTGTCCTGGGTGCGCGTCGCTTCGAGTTGCGTCGTAGCCTGAGCGACGGCGGAGGCATCGATCGCACCGTTGCTCAGCTGCTGCTGCAACAGCTTCAACGCGGCGGCGTAGGCGTTCACGCTGTCGTCGAGCAGCTTCTTCTGCGTGTCGAGCGAGCGCAGCGAGAAGTAGTCGGCGGCGAGGTCCGCGCTCATCGACAGGCGCACGCCTTCGAGGTCGGCCTCGCTCGCCTGAGCGTCGGCCTGAGCGCCGGTCACGCTGTCGCGCACGCGCCCGAACAGATCCGGCTCCCAACTCGCCGACACGCCCGCCGAATAGTCCGGCACCGTCTTGCCCGCGAGCGATTTCCCTTCCACGTTCTGCGAGGTCCGGTAGCGGTCCTGCGCGACACCGGCGGTGATGGTCGGGAAGAAGCCGGCGCGCTGATAGTCCACCATCGAGCGTGCCTGCTGAACCTGCGCGACGGCCTTGCGCACGGTCTGGTTCGACACGTCGATGCGCGCCTCCAGTTCGTTCAGCACGGGATCGTTGAAGATCGTCCACCAGGGACCGCGCGGCGTCGAGTCGGCCGGCGCGGCTTGCGCCCAGCCTGGTGTGTCGCTCGCTTGCACGGCGCCCGTATGCACGGCGCCCGCGTACTGCGCCGGAATGTCGGCGCTTGGGCGTTGATACGCAGGCAGGGTCGAGCACGCGCTGAGCAGCGCGCCGATCAGCGTGGCCGCCAGCGCGCGGCGCGGCAAAGACCGGGGAAGAGGCAGGTTGATCATCGGCAAATCCTTTATCTGACGAAGCACTCAGCCGTGCATGGCCGGCATGATCTGAACCATCTGGCCGGTGGAGATCGAATCGCCGGGGTTGTCGATCACGCGGTCCGAGGCAGCGAGTCCGGTCGTGATTTCCACGTGCGTGCCGAAATCGCGGCCGATCTGTACGGTCTTGAGCAGCGCCCGGCCGTTGCTGTCGACCACGGCGACCGTCACGCCGTCCGGCCTGAACAGCAGCGCGCTGACCGGCAGATCGAGCGCCGGCGTGACCGATTGCAGTTGCAGATGCACCTGCGTGTAAGCGCCGGGCAACAGCGCGCCGTCCTTGTTGTCGACGTCGACCTCGACGCGCAAGGTGCGGCTCGACGGATCGATCGAACCGGTGCTGCGCGCCACCTTTGCCGCGATGCGGCGGCCCGGATACTGCTGGGCGGTCAGATACACGCCCGTGGCCGGCGTGACGTACGGCGCGTCGTTCTGCGGCACATCGACGAACACGCGCAGCACGCCGTTCTGCTGGATATGAAACAGCTCGCCCGACATGCCCGCGGCGCCAGGCGTGCCGCCGGCCGTCACCAACGCGCCGACGTCGACGTTGCGCGCGGTGATCACGCCGTCGAACGGCGCGGTGATCTTTTCGTACGAGACGAGTTCGGCGAGATGCGCGACATTGGCCTGCGCCGACGCCAGCATGGCGCGGCGCGCTTCCATGTCGCTGACCTTGGTGTCGGCGTCCTGCTGCGCGACGGATTGGGTCTTGAGCATGTCCTGCCAGCGCTGCGCGGTGGTCTTCGCGTAGTCGAAATTGGCTTGCGCGGTGGCTTCGTCGGCGCGGGCCTGGCGCAGCTGCGCGTCCAGATCCGGGGCTTCGATCGTCGCGAGCACCTGGCCGCTTTTCACCTGCGCGCCGATGTCGGTGTTCCAGTGTGCAAGGTAGCCGGTGGTGCGCGTATAGATGGAGGCTTCGGCGAACGGCGTGACGGAACCGGGCAGCAGCAGTTCGTTGACCGCCGGCGCAGCGTGCGGCGCGACCACCGACACGCTGAGCATGCTTTGCGCTTGTGTCTGCTCTGTCAGCGCGGCGCTCGCATGCAGGCGCGGCACGATGCCGACGATCAGCAGGACCGCTGCAAGTCCGCTCAGCGCGAACGGCCAGAGGCGGCGGCGCGGTTCGGCGTTCGTCTCGCGGTTCGACACGGCGTCTTCGGCCGGTTTGTCATGCGTGGATTCAGCGGACGCGGTGGCATGCTCGGGCGCGCCGCGTTCTGAATCTTGAGCGGGCGAAGCTGCCGACGCGGGGTCAGCGGCATGAGCGGCGCCTGGCGCGCGAGTTTCAGCAGCGTTGGCTGCCTGTTCGGCCTGCCCACCCAACTCCGGCGGAAGTGATGAATCGTTCATAAAAAGGTCTCGTCGAAATCAAAGAGTGCGGGCGGTGACTGAGGATTCGTGCTTTTCGCTGCGTGCCGCGCGGCGTTTGTCGAGCCACGCATGCACCATCCCGTAGACGACCGGAACGAACAGCAAGGTCGACACCGTGCCGAGCGCGAGGCCGCCGATCACGGCGCGGCCAAGCGGCGCGTTCTGTTCGCCGCCGTCGCCGAGGCCGAGCGCCATCGGCAGCATGCCGATCAGCATGGCGAGGGCGGTCATCAGCACCGGACGGAAGCGGCTGAAGCCGGCTTCGAGCGCGGCCTGCAACGGCGGCTTGCCGCCGTGGTGAAGTTCACGCGCGGTGTTGACGACCAGGATGCTGTTGGCCGTGGCGATGCCGATGCACAGAATGGTGCCGGTGAGTGCTGGCACGCTCAGACGAGTGCCCGTGCTGAACAGCATCCACGCAATGCCGGCGAGCGAACCCGGCAAGCCGCTGATCGTGATGAACGGGTCGAGCCACGACTGGAAGTTGACCACCATCAGCAGATAGACGAGGCCGATGGCGAACACGAGACCGCTCGCGAGGCCGCTGAACGAATCGTGCATGGCCTGCACCTGGCCGCGTACGACGATGGACGCGCCCGGCGGCAATTGCGGCCGGATCTGCTCGACCAGCCGGTTGACGTCCGCCGCCACGCCGCCGAGGTCCCGCCCTTGCGCCGATGCGAAGATATCGAGGACCGGCTGCACGTTGTAGTGCGAGACGACAGCTTGCTGCGTGCCGCGCGTCAGCGTGCTCAATGCGCCGAGCAGATTTTGCGGCGCGGGTCCGGTGCCGTTCGCCGGGAACGAGGCCATGCCCGCGGCCGCTGCCACCGTCGCCGCATCGCCGTTCGCCGCCACCGGAATATTGGCCAGCGCCTGCAGCGAGTTGACGTCGTACTGCGGCATCATCGCCACCAGCGGATAGCTCACGCCGTTGCGCGGATCGAGCCAGAAATTCGGCGTGGTCTGCGAACTGCCGGAGAGCGCGATCAGCAGATTCTGCGATACGTCGCGTTGCAACAGACCTGCCTGAATCGCCCGGGTGCGGTCGACGTTGACGTTGATCGCGGGCGAGTCGCCGGGCTGTTGAATGCGCGCATCGACGAGGCCGCGCACGCCGCGCAGTTGCGCGAGCAAGCGGTTCGCCACCGCGCGGTTGGCGTCGAGCTTGTTGCCGACGATCTGGATATCGATCGGCGCGGGCAGCCCGAAGTTGAGAATCTGGCTGACGATATCGGCCGGCAGGAAGGCGAACGTGACGCCGGGGAAGTCCTTGGTCAGTGTGTTGCGCAGCGTCGCCACGTATTGCGCGGTCGGCTTGTGTTTCGGCGCCAGCGTGATCATCACGTCGGCATCTTCGGGGCCGATCGGGTCCGACGAGTCGTAGGTCAGATTGATGCCGCTCACTGGCACGCCGATGTTGTCCAGCACCGCCGCGAGTTCCTGCTTCGGAATCACGTCGCGCACGCGGGCTTCGACCTGGTCGGTAATGCTCGCGGTGTCTTCGATGCGCGTGCCGGTCGGCGCGCGCAGATGCAGGCGGATCTCGCCGGTATCCACAGCCGGGAAGAAATCGCGGCCGGTGAACGGCACGAGCGCGAGCGAGCCGAGGCAAAGCACGAGGAAGATCGCGATGAAGCGCTTCGGGCTCGCTATCGCCGCGCCGAGCACACCGCGATAGCGTTCGCGCAGCCGTTCGAAGCGCTGCTCGAAGCCGGCCTGAAAACGGATCAGGCGCGCAATCGGACCGCTGCCGGTGGCGACCGCATTGCTGCGCGCGCGCATCAGATACATCGCAAGCGTCGGTACCAGCGTGCGCGAGAAGAAGTACGACGCGATCATCGCGAATACCACCGCTTCGGCGAGCGGCACGAACAGATAGCGCGCGACGCCGGAGAGCAGGAACATCGGCACGAACACGATACAGATCGACAGTGTCGAGACGAAGGTCGGCACGGCGATTTCGCCGGAGCCGTTCAGGATGGCGTCCTGCAAGGCTTCGCCGTTCTCCAGGTGATGCGTGATGTTTTCGATGGCGACGGTGGCATCGTCGACGAGAATTCCCACCGCGAGCGCAAGCCCGCCGAGCGTCATGATGTTGATGGTCTGGCCGAGCGCGGACAGTGCGATTAGCGAGGTCAGTACGGCGAGCGGAATCGACACCGCGATGATCAGCGTGGCGCGCCAGCTGCCGAGAAACAGCAGGATCATCACGGCGGTGAGGGCGGCGGCGATCAGCGCCTCGCGCGCCACGCCCACCACGGCCGATTTCACGAACACGGATTGGTCGGACAGAGCGGTGATATGCAGCGCGCTCGGCAGGCCGGCCGCGATATGCGGCAGCATCGCCTTGACCTGCTGGATGATGGTCAGCGTCGAGGTGCTGCCGGATTTTTCGATGGTCAGGAGCGCGGCGCGTTTGCCGTCGCTGCGCACGATGTTGGTCTGCGGCGCGTAGCCGTCGCGTACGTGAGCGACGTCGCGCACGTACACCACGCCGCCGGCCACGGTCTTGATCGGCAGATCGTTGAGCGCGGCCACCGTGTCGGTGCTGCCGTTCATCTGCACGTTGTATTCCTTCGTGCCGATCTTCGCCGTGCCGCCCGGCAGAATCAGGTTCTGCGCGTTGACGGCGTTGACCACGTCGAGCGGGGCGAGTCCCTTGGCCTGCAATGCGCGCGGGTCGATATCCACCATGATCTGCCGGACCTTGCCGCCGAACGGCAGCGGCACCGACGCGCCTTGCACTGTCGCCAGTTGCGTGCGGATCTGGCTGTTGCCGAGGTCGTAGAGTTGCTGTTCGGAGAGCGTGTCGCTCGAGAGTCCGAGTTGCAGGATCGGCACCGTGGAAGCGTTATACGTAATGATGTTCGGCGGCAATGTGCCGGGCGGCAGCACACGCAGGATCGACGCCGAATTGGACGCCGCCTCGGCAATCGCGCGATTGATGTCCGCACCCGGATGAAAAAATATCTTCACTACCGAGACGCCGTTCAGCGATTGCGACTCGATGTGCTCGATATCGTCCACATCCGAAGTCAGCGCACGCTCGTAGTTCGACGTGATCCGACTGGCCATGTCTTGAGCCGAGAAGCCGTTATAGCTCCAGACGATGCTGACCACCGGGATATCGATGTTCGGGAAGATATCGGTCGGCGTGCGCAGTATCGCGAGCGGGCCGACGATAAAGATCAGCACGGCGAGTACCACGAAGGTATAAGGGCGGCGCAGCGCCAGCCTGACGATCCACATGACGGGTTCCTGAAAAAAGGCCGATGGAGGCACGCGCCGCTGCAGTGCTGCGAGGCGCGTGACGCGGGCTTCGTGAGTCAGGAGTGTGGCGTGGGGGCGCTGACGGGCTGCCGTCGATTAGATTACCGTTCTGTTATGTGGAGGCTGATTCAACCGGCCGGCGCAGATAACAAAACGGTAATCTGAAGGTCAGTGCCCGGACAGGGGAAATGACAAGAATGGGAGGCGTGTTGCAACCCAGTCATTGCTTGCCCTACCCGGAGAGACATCATGAAATTGCTTAACGCTGTTGCCGTCACCGCGCTCAGCCTGGCATTCGGAGCGCATGCCTTTGCGCAAACCAGCACCCCAGGTCTGACGCGCGCCGATGTGATGGCGCAGTTGCAGCAGGCCCAGGCCGAAGGGCTGGTGCCGTCAAACGACGACGACTATCCGCTGACAGACGCCGAAGTCGCGCGAAACCGGGAGCTTTATGCGATCGAGCACCGCACGGATAACGCTGCTGCGGTTCGCACAGCGCAGGCGCCGGCAGCGAACGCGGAGTCAACCTCGAATTGAGGCGCGGCGGTCCGGCCATCCGGTTCATCGAGCAGACCGGCCGCCATCCGTCGATGGTCGCCGGGAGGCGTGAGCCGCCAATTCAGCATCGTATCGGCCAGGCTGCTCCCGGCGGGCGAACGCTTGCCGACGCTATGACCGGTCGCGGCTGCGTGCCCGCGTCGCGCCGGTAATGACGGCAACGCCGAGCAGAATAACCGCCACGATGGCGATCGTATGTTGCGCGACATGCATGGCCATCAATCCCCATGACACGCCGCCGATCAGAATGATCCAGCCAACCAGGTAAATAAGCAGGGTCATCTTTTCTCCTCGTTCGAATCGATGTAGTAGGTCTGTCGAGTAGCAGGATTCGCGCCTGACGCCGGCTCGTTGCGCCGGCGTCCGGAAGCGGAAGGAGAGAAGTGGGATGACGAAGCGCGGTTCGTGCGCCTCAACCGCAGGCCGGCGCGGCCTTCTTGCACGCATCCGCCAGTTGCGGCGGCGGGTCTTTTTTAAACACCGTCTTATAGGATTCGAGCACGTTCGACTGAACCACCGGCAATGATTGCACGCCGATCCACGCCGGCGGCGTCTGGCCGATCAGCGCCTTCATCATCGCCATGGCCTCCGCGACGCCCTGATCGTACGGACGCTGCGAACCGGTCGCCTTCAGCGGTCCGCCCTTGGCGATTTCGATTGCGGACTGCAGGCCCAGATCGACCGTCGTCATGGGAATCGTCACGCCCTGCGCGCGCATCGATGTGAGCGTGTCCAGCGCCGGTTGATCCCACACGGCGAAGAGACCCTTCACGTCCGGATTCCCAGTGAGAAAGTCGCCCGCGATCTGACCGACTTTAGACGGGTCCGTGAAGGCGACCTGCTTGATCTTGATATCCGGACGATTCTTCTTCAGCCAGTCGTTGACGGCCTTAGTGCGCTCCGTCGTGCTGAAGTAATCCACGCCGAAATTCACGAGCCCGACCGTCGCGCCTTGCGGCACGCACGAGGCGAGCACTTTCGCCGCGATCTGGCCGTTGCCTTCGCTGTCCGCCGAGATCATCGCCGAGTATTCCTGCGGATGCTTCAGGCCGGTCGGCACGTTGTCCATGAACACGAGCTTGATGCCGGCCGCGGACACTTTCTTGTAGGTGGCGGCCGTCGCCGTGCCGTCGACCGGAATGGAGATGATGCCGTTCGGGTGGCGCTGGATCGTGTTCTCGATATCGGCGATCTGCTTGTCGACCTGATACTCCGCCGATGCCGTGCCGATCACTTCCACGCCGTACTTCTTCAGCGTATCGGTGATGCCCGCCACCTGAAGTTGCGACCAGTCGAGATTCATGGTCTGCATCGAAATGCCGACCTTGAACTTGCCGGCCTTGATCTTGGCGATGTCGGCGTCGGTCAGTTTCACGGCATCCACCGAGGCGGCTTTTTCGCCGTTCGGTCCTTGCCCGACGATACCCTTTGGGCCGATCGAGCCTGCGGGAATGCCGGTCACGCATTGCGCGTAAGCACCCGAGGAAGCCAGACAGGCGACGGCGGCGACCGCCACGACACTGGCTAACGCTACTCTTGAACCACGACGTTGTTTCATGTTTCTCCTCCGTTGGTCTTCATGTCTGTGCTTCGCGTCTTCACGTCCGAACTGCCTTGTTTCCTGCCTACTTCCTCGTAAACGCAACCGCCGCGACGATGATCACGCCTTTGATCACCAGTTGCAGCGACGAACTCACGCCGAGCAGCACCAGCCCGTTATTGAGCGTGCCGATGATCAGACTGCCGAGCAGCGTCCCCAGCACGAAGCCGCGTCCGCCGAACAGACTGCAGCCGCCGAGCGTGACCGATGCGATCACATCCAGCTCCATGCCTTGCACGACGTCGGGCCGGGCCGCGTGCGAGCGCGCCGAAAGCACGAGCGCGGCGAGTCCGGCCAGCATGCCCGTGAGAATGAAGGCGAGGGTGGTGACGCGCCGCGTGTTGATGCCCGAATAGAGCGCGGCGGTCGGATTGCCGCCGGCCGCGTAGATCTGCCGGCCGAACACGCTGTAGTGCAAGAGCAGAATGCCGGCGATCACGGCGAGCAGCGTCCAGATGATCGGCACCGGCACGCCGAAAATATCGCCTTCGCCGAAGATCGAGATGAACGAGTCGTTATCGATGATCACGGGCTTGGTGGTCGTGACCATCAGCGCGAGTCCGCGGGCCGCGCTCAGTGTGCCGAGCGTAACGAGAAACGAAGGAATGTTCACGCGCGTGGTCACGATCCCATTGATCGCGCCGACAATCGCGCCGGTGCCGATGCCGGCAATTGCGCCGATCACCCAGTTGTTGCCCACATACGCCATGGCGAGCGCCGCGGACATGCCCGAGAGCGCCAGCGTCGACCCCACGGAAAGATCGATCTGCCGCGCGATGATCACGAAGGTCATGCCGATCGCGATGATCGAGACGAGCGCGGTTTGCCGGCCGATATTCAGGAAGTTGTCGATGGACAGGAACCACGGCGACGCGAAGCTGAACACCACCAGCAGAATCGCGAACGCGGCGTACAGCGCATAAGGCCGGTCGCCTTGCAGCAGGGCTTGCGCGATGCGCCGCATACGGCTTTTCTGCAGCGGCGATGCCTGCCGTTCGGCCGTTAGCGGCGAGACAGATTCATTCATGTTGCTAACGCCTCGAGGGAAGAACGGGAAAGTTGGATCAGGTGATGCAGCGCTTCGGCATTGGCGAGTTCCGCGCGCTCGACGGTGTTGACAATGCAGCCGTCCGCGACAATCGAAATGCGGTCGCACAGGCGCAGGAGTTCATCGAGGTCCGACGAGACGACGAGCACGCCGGTGCCGGCTTGCGCGGCGTCGTTCACCACGCCGTAGATTTCCTCGCGCGCGCCGACATCCACGCCGACCGTCGGTTCGTCGAGCATGAGCAGTTTGGGGCGCGGATGATTCCACTTCGCGAAGACCACTTTCTGCTGATTGCCACCGGATAAGAACTTGACCGCGGTCGATGAGTTGGGTGCTTTCACGGCCAGCTCTTTCATGGAGCGCTTCGCCTGCTGAACGGCGGCCTGACTACGCAGCCATCCCCAGCGGGAAAAATGCGGCAAGCGCGGCAGCGTCAGATTGCGTTCGATCGAATGATCGAGCACGAGCCCTTCCAAATGACGATCCTCCGGCACCAGCGCCACGCCGAGCTGGATCGCCTCGGCGGGTGTGATGCGTGAGCGCGTCCGACCGTCCAGTTCGATGCTGCCGGCGTCGACGGATCGCAGGCCAAAGACGGTTTGCAGAATCTCGGTGCGTCCGCTGCCGATCAATCCCGCGAGTCCGTGGACTTCGCCGCGCCGAACCACGAGGTCGATGTGATGCAGGCGGTCGTTGCTGACGTTCGATAACTTGAGTACGGGCGCGGCGTCGGTGTTGGACGCTTGTTCAGCTACCGGCAACGCGCTTGCAGTAGTGGTCACCACTGCGGCTCCATCGCCCACCGCCGTTTTCTGCCGCGCCTGCAACGCGGCATGAGCGGGACCAACGATCGCCGCCACCAGTTGCTTCATATCCGTTTGCGCCGTCTGGAATGTGCCGGCGTTCGCACCATCGCGGAACACGGTCACGCGCTGCGAAATCCTGAACACCTCGTTCAAGCGATGCGTCACATAGATCACGCCGACGCCGCGCGCCGTGACCGCGCGAATCGCGTCGAACAGAATCTGCTCTTCGCCGCCGGTCAATGCGGAAGTGGGTTCATCGAGGATCAGCACGCGCACTTCGCCCATCAGCGCCTTGCAAATCTCGGTCATCTGGCGGTAAGCGAAGGGCAGCGAGCCGACCGGTGCTTTCGGATCGAGTGGAATGCCGTGCGAGCGCAGGAACTCGCCGACCGTGGCCATGAGCTGACGGTTCTTCACGAAGCCCAGACGCGTGCGCGGCTCGCGTCCCAACATGAGATTGGCGCCGACCGAGAGCGATTCGACGAGACTCAAATCCTGGTAGACCACGGCGACACCCGCGTCGCGCGATTGAGCGGGGGAGTCGAACGCGACCTTCTGGCCGGCGATTTCGATGACGCCGTCGTCGTAAGCATGCACGCCGCTCAGGATCTTGATCAGCGTGGATTTGCCCGCGCCGTTTTCGCCGAGCAATGCGTGGACTTCGCCGGGCAACACTTCGAGGTTGACGCCGCGCAGCGCGTGCACGCCGCCAAATCGCTTGGTGACGCCCGCAACACGGATCAATGGAACCTGAGGCGATGACGCGGCCGCGACCGCAACCGGCTCACTCATCTGGCATGTCTCCTTCGTCCACGCGACGAAATTCTTTTCTTTGTATAACGCTATCCGGCCGAAAACCGTGTTGTGATCTTCGCATCATGAATATGGTGCGTCAATAACATTCACGGGCATTCACCGGGTTCAATCGCTTGATGATGTAACGATTGCTCGCAAAGCTTGTTATGATTCTATCAATCGTTGTAGCATAAGTGCGAACAAATTGTCGGCGGTTGTTGTGCGTCGCATCATATTTTCGGATGTCTTATGCCAGAAGCCCCATTGCAGTCTTCATCGGTCGTCGCGCTGCGCGGCACACCGATCGTTCATCCCGAGCGCAATCCCGGCATGCCGTTCGACGCCTCCTGGCTCGACGGCCTGCGCGTCAACCAGTCGGCGGTCGAGCGACGCACGGCCACGCTCGGCACGCGCCGCAGCGTCAAGAAAGATGCGCAGGCGGCCTGGCTGCTCAAAGCCGTCACCTGCATCGACCTCACCACGCTCAACGGCGACGACACCGAAGGCCGCGTGCGGCGGCTGTGCGCGAAGGCGCGGCAGCCGGTACGCGCCGATCTGCTCGAAGCGCTCGGGCTCGCGCCGCAAGGCATCACGACGGGCGCGGTATGCGTGTATCACCGCTTCGTCGCGGCGGCGGTCGATGCGCTGCACGGCAGCGGCATTCCGGTTGCCGCGGTTTCTACGGGTTTTCCTGCGGGCCTGATTCCGCATCCGCTGAAGCTGAAAGAGATCGAAGCCTCGGTCGCGGACGGCGCGCAGGAAATCGATATCGTCGTCACACGTGAATATGTGCTGACCGGCAACTGGCAGGCGCTCTACGACGAAGTGCGCGACTTCCGCGCGGCCTGCGGCCCGGCGCATCTGAAAACCATTCTTGCCACCGGCGACATTCGCACGCTCTCGAACGTGGCGCGCGCGTCGATGGTCTGCATGATGGCCGGCGCCGACTTCATCAAGACATCCACCGGCAAGGAAGGCGTGAACGCGACGCTCGACGTGTCGCTCGTGATGGTGCGCATGATCCGCGAATACCAGGAACGCACCGGCGTGCTGATCGGCTTCAAGCCGGCGGGCGGCGTGTCGACTGCGAAGTCCGTGCTGTCGTATCAGATCCTGATGAAAGAAGAACTCGGCCGTGCGTGGCTCGAACCGGAGCTGTTCCGGATCGGCGCGTCGAGCCTGCTGGCCGATATCGAACGCCAGCTCGAACATTACGTGAGCGGCCGTTACTCCGCTTTCAACCGTCACCCCGTAGCCTGAACAGAAGACCGATCCCATGAGCGTAGCCGAGTATTTTTCATCGATGGAGTACGGTCCCGCACCCGAGGACGATCAACCCGCGCGCGCCTGGCTGGCGCAGCATGAAGATGGCTTCGGGCATTTCATCGGCGGTGCGTGGCATGCGCCGGCGGCGGGTGAGCGTTTCGCTTCGAACGCGCCCGCGACGGGCGAGCAACTCGCACAGGTCGCTCAAGGCGATGCGGCCGATATCGACGCCGCCGTGGCTGCCGCGCGCGCCGCGCAACCGGGCTGGCTCGCGTTGGGCGGCGCCGGACGGGCGCGGCATCTGTATGCGCTTGCCCGCATGGTGCAGCGTCATAGCCGGCTGTTCGCGGTGCTCGAAGCGCTCGACAACGGCAAGCCGATTCGCGAAACACGCGATATCGACGTGCCGCTCGTCGCGCGTCACTTTCTGCATCACGCAGGGTGGGCGCAGTTGCAGGAGAGCGAGTTCGCGGATTACGCGCCGCTTGGCGTGGTCGGTCAGATCGTGCCGTGGAATTTCCCGCTGTTGATGCTCGCGTGGAAGATCGCGCCGGCGATTGCCACGGGTAACTGCGTCGTGTTGAAGCCCGCTGAATACACGCCGCTCACCGCGTTGCTGTTCGCCGAACTTGCGCATCGCGCGGGCTTGCCGGCCGGCGTGCTCAACGTCGTGACCGGCGACGGGCGCACCGGCGCGGCTTTGGTCGAACATCCGCAAGTCGACAAGATCGCCTTTACCGGCTCGACCGAAGTAGGCCGGCTGATCCGTTCGGCCACGGCTGGTTCTGGCAAGTCGCTGACGCTGGAACTCGGCGGCAAATCACCCTTCATCGTGTTCGACGACGCGGACCTGGATGGCGCAGTCGAAGGCGTGGTCGACGCAATCTGGTTCAACCAGGGGCAAGTCTGCTGCGCGGGCTCGCGGCTGCTCGTGCAGGAAGGCATCGAAGCGCGGTTCATCGCCAAGCTGAAACGGCGCATGGAGACGCTGCGCGTGGGCACGTCGCTCGACAAGAGCATCGACCTCGGCGCGATTGTCGATCCGGTGCAGCTCGAACGTATTCAATCACTGGTGGAAACCGGCCGGCGTGAAGGTTGCTCGGTGTGGCAGTCGCCTGATACGACGATCCCGTCCGGCGGCTGCTTTTTCCCGCCGACGCTCGTCACCGGCGTAGCACCGGCTTCCACGCTGGCGCAGGAAGAAATCTTCGGCCCGGTGCTGGTGACGATGAGCTTCCGCACGCCCGACGAAGCGATCGCGCTCGCCAACAACTCGCGTTATGGACTCGCCGCGAGCGTGTGGAGCGAAACCATCGGCCGCGCGCTCGATGTTGCGCCGCGCCTCGCGAGCGGCGTCGTCTGGATCAACGCGACGAATCTGTTCGACGCGGCGGTCGGCTTCGGCGGTTACCGCGAATCGGGCTATGGCCGCGAAGGCGGGCGTGAGGGCATCTACGAATATCTGAAACCCCGGGCGTGGCTCAAGCTTGCGGAGCGTCGGGCGGCGCAAGACGTCGTGCGCGACGCGGCCGCGCTCGATCCGTTGTCGAACGTCACCTCGATCGATCGCACCGCGAAACTGTTTATTGGCGGCAAGCAGGCGCGTCCTGACAGCGGCTATTCACTGCCGGTTCTTGCGCCGGACGGCACACCCGTCGGCGAAGTCGCCGCGGGCAATCGCAAGGACATCCGCAACGCGGTCGAAGCGGCACGCGCGGCGCAGAAATGGTCGCAGGCGAGCACGCATAACCGCGCGCAAGTGCTGTTCTATCTGGCGGAAAACCTTGCCGTGCGCGCGGATGAGTTCGTGCGCCAGCTCGTCGTGCGAAACGGTGCGACCGAAGCCGCGGCGCGTGCCGAAGTGGATGCCTCCGTGCAGCGTCTTTTCACGTACGCAGCATGGGCCGACAAGTTCGACGGCGCCGTCCATACGCCGCCGTTGCGGGGTGTCGCGCTGGCCATGCATGAGCCGCTCGGTGTGATCGGCATCGCCTGTCCGGATGAAGCGCCGCTGCTCGGTTTCGTTTCGCTGGCGGCGCCCGCGCTGGCGATGGGCAATCGCGTGGTGGTGCTGCCGAGCGAAGCGTCGCCGCTCACGGTCACCGACTTCTATCAGGTGGCCGAGACGTCCGATGTGCCCGGCGGCGTGCTGAACATCGTCACCGGTGAACGCGGCGCGTTGCTGCCCGCGCTCGTCAAACACGACGACGTCGACGCGGTCTGGTGCTTCGGCAGCGCGGCGGATTCGACGCTGGTCGAGCGCGAATCGGTCGGCAACCTGAAGCGAACGTTTGTCGATTACGGCCGCCAGTTCGACTGGTTCGACCGTGCCAGCGAAGGCCGGCCGTTCCTACGTCAGGCGGTGCAGGTGAAGAACATCTGGATACCGTACGGAGATTGACCGGCCTATCCGGCAGCCGTACCGAACGTCTTAAAGTAAAGACACGCACGCCAACCAGAAAATGGAGGAGACAACGTGCTGAAGAATCTGGATTTGCCGTTGCAGACAGCGGTGTTGTACGCATGTGAAGCATCGACTCAACGTCCCTTGAATCAGGCTGCCCCGCCAAAAGGGGAACACGCATGAACACGCCTGCGCAATTAAACGGAAAGGGACGCGTCGTCATTCTCGGCATCTATGTGACCGATCTGACGTTTCGCGCGGGACGCATGCCGCAGATCGGCGAGACCATCGCGGGCACGGCGTTCGCCATGGGGCCGGGCGGCAAGGGCTCGAATCAGGCGGTCGCGGCCGCGCGAGTCGGCGCGGACGTGGTGTTCTGCACCCGCATCGGCAACGACGCATTCGGCTCCATTGCACGCGCCACGTGGGCCGCTGAAGGCATCACGGCGCGCGCGTCGGTAATCGACGGCGTGTCGACGGGCGCTGCGCACATCTTCGTCGACGACAACACCGGCATGAACGCGATCATCGTTGCATCCGGCGCGGCCGGCACGATGGAAGCCGCCGACGTCGACGCGATCGAAGCGGACATCGCCGCCGCCCGCGTGTTCGTCACGCAACTCGAACAGCCGCTCGCAGCTGCGCGCCGCGGGCTGGAAGTGGCGCGCAAGCACGGCGTGATCACCGTGTTCAATCCGGCGCCCGCCATGCCGCTCGACGACGCCATCTTCCCCTTGTGCGACTACATCACCCCGAATGAAACCGAAGCGACTGCTTTGACCGGCGTGCCGATCGCTAACGCCGACGACGCCCGCCGCGCCGCCGACGTATTGCTCGCCAAAGGCGTCGGCACGGCGATCATCACGCTGGGCGAGGGCGGCGCGCTGCTGCACTCGGCGAATCAATCGCTACTCGTGCCCGCGTATCACTGCGGCCGCGTGGTGGAAACCGCCGGCGCCGGCGACGGCTTCACGGGCGGCTTCGCGGCAGCGCTCGCACGGGGCGACGATGCGATCACCGCGTTGCGTTTCGGTTGCGCGCTCGCCGGTATTTCCGTGACGCGTCCGGGCACGGCGCCTTCCATGCCGACGCTCGACGAAGTGAACCAAGTGCTGAACCAGCCGAGCCAGCCAAACCAGGCGGCCGGCGTATCCCAGCCATCCTGAACTGACCGTTTGCGAAGCCCGAAGGAGCGTGTCGTCACCATGAAGTCTGCGTTCACCGCTGGAAAACTGTTCGGCGACCGGCAACTGAATTTTCTGCTGATCGTCAACGTGCTCGTCGTGCTGGTCGCGACGTGGCTCTCGCGCGGCCAATTCGTCGACATCGACAATCTGCAGTCGATGGGCGGCCAGTTGCCCGAACTCGGCCTGCTCGCGCTCGGCATCATGCTCTCGATGGTGTCGGGCAACGGCGGCATCGATCTCTCGGGCGTCGGGCTTGCCAATTTGTCGGGCATGGTAGCCGCGCTGATCGTGCCGCGCTTCGTCAATGGAGACGACTCGCCCGCGCTTTATACGTCGCTCTTTTGCGTGATCGTAGTGACGATGGGTTTGCTCGGCGGACTGCTGAACGGCGTGGTGATTGCGCGCCTCAGACTCACGCCGATTCTCTGCACGCTCGGCACGCAGTTGCTGTTCACCGGCTTTGCGGTGGTGCTCAGCAACGGCGCGTCGGTGCATGTCGATTACGTGGACCCGTTGTCGAATATCGGCAACGGCACGGTGTTTCAGGTGCCGATCGCGTTCTGCATCTTTATCGCGGCGGTGATCGTGCTCGGCTGGCTGCTCAAACGCAGTCCGTTCGGCTTGCGTCTCTATCTGATGGGCACGAATCCGAAGGCGGCTTTTTATGCCGGCATTCCGCGCGCCCGCATGCTCATCACCACCTATGCGATGTGCGGCGTGCTCGCGTCGCTGGCCGGGCTGATCAGCGTGACGCATACGTCCAGCGCGAAGTGGGACTATGGCAATTCCTATCTGCTGATCGCGATCCTGATCGCTGTGATGGGCGGCGTGAATCCCGCCGGCGGTCATGGCCGCATCATCTGCGTGTTCTTCGCCGCGACGGTGCTGCAGTTTCTCTCCAGCCTGTTCAATCTGATGGGCGTGTCGCAGTTTTTCGGCGACTGCGCGTGGGGCTTTCTGTTGCTGCTGTCGCTGGCGTTTGCGGGCGGCGAACGGGTGCGCGCGATCTTCGGCTTCGGCGGCGGGGCAGGCGCTTCGAATGCGGCGAGTCCAGCTAGTTCAACGCCAAAAAGTTAGAGGCGTTGCATAGAGTTTCAGTACGCGGCGGACAGCGAGCCCAGGCTGTCCGTGACGGTGAAGTGGGCGACATCGAACGATAAAGGAGACATTGCATGAAATTGACTCGACTGGGTGCCGCGCTAGCGGCAGGTGCGCTGACGGTAGGCGTGATCGCTGCCGCGCAGGCTGCCACGAACGAAACGATCGTCACGGTCGTCAAGGTGACTGGCATCAACTGGTTCAACCGCATGGACGACGGCGTCAAGCAGTTCGCCAAGGACAACCCCAACATCAACGCGTATCAGACCGGCCCCGGCCGTGCGGACGCGGCGCAGCAACTGAAGATCATCGAAGACCTGATCGCCAAGAAGGTCACGGCCATCGCCGTGGTCCCCTACGATCCGCCGACGCTCGAACCCGCGCTGAAGAAGGCGATGGATCGCGGCATCAAGGTGGTCACGCATGAAGCCGACAACGCGAAGAACACGATGGTCGACATCGAGGCGTTCGACAACACCGCTTACGGCGCCGGTCTGAACGAGCGGCTCGCTTCGTGCATGCACGACGACGGCAAGTGGGCCGTGCTGGTCGGCTCGCTCGGCAGCCGCTCGCAGGTGCAATGGGCGGACGGCGGTATCGGCAACGCCAAGGCCAAGTATCCGAAGATGAACCTCGTCGAGCCGAAGCTCGAAACCAACAACGACGGCGAGCGCGCCTATGAAGTCGCGAAGGAAGTGCTGCGCAAGCATCCGGACCTGAAGGGCTTCCAGGGCTCGTCGTCGCTCGACGTGATCGGCATTGGCCGCGCGGTGGAAGAGGCCGGCATGCAGGGCAAGATCTGCGTCTACGGCACGGGTCTGCCGACAGAAGCCGGCAAGTTCCTCGAAAGCGGCGCGATCAACGGCATCGCGTTCTGGGATCCGAAGCTCGCGGGCATCGCGATGAACAAGGTCGCGCAGATGCTGGTGGACGGCAAGACGGTCGAAAACGGCGCGGACCTCGGCATTCCGGGCTACACGAAGGTGACGGTCGCCAAAGGTCCGGGCAAGGGCATCATCGTGCGCGGGCAGGGCTGGGTGAACGTCGACAAGTCGAACTATAAGCAGTATCCGTTCTGAACTTTGCCGCTTCCGGTTTTTGTTTCATGTGTCATGGCGTCCTCGAAAGGGGACGCCTCAACCTGTGACTCGCTAAAATGAATCAAGACGCAACCTCACCGCAGTCACCACGGCAGTCAGCGCAGCCTGAAGCGTCGCAGCCGTTTTTGCAGGTTGTCGGCGTGCACAAGCGCTTCACCGGCGTGCATGCGCTGCGCGGCGTGAGCCTGTCGTTCGAGCGCGGTCAGATCTATCACCTGCTCGGCGAAAACGGTTGCGGCAAGAGCACGCTCATCAAGATCATTTCCGGCGCGCAGCCGCCCGACGAAGGCGAGCTCGTGATCGAAGGCGTGCGGCATGCGCGGCTCTCCGCGCTCGAATCGCTCGCCGCTGGCATCGAGACTGTCTACCAGGATCTCTCGCTGCTGCCCAATATGAACGTGGCCGAAAATGTCGCGCTCACGTCGGAACTTGCCACGCATCAAGGCAAGCTGGCCCGTACCTTCGACCGGCGCGAACTGGCGCGCACGGCCGCACGCGCGCTCGAAGCGGTCGGCCTGCCCGGCAACGCGGAGTTTCAGGCCACGCTGATCGAACAATTGCCGCTCGCCACGCGGCAACTCGTGGCAATTGCTCGCGCGATCGCGAGCGAGGCGAAGTTCGTCATCATGGACGAACCCACCACGTCGCTCACGCAGAAGGAAGTCGACAATCTGATTGCGGTGTTAGCGAATCTGCGCGCGCAGGGCGTTACCGTGCTGTTCGTCAGCCACAAGCTCGACGAATGCTATGCGATCGGCGGCGAAGTGATCGTGCTGCGCGATGGGCAGAAAATGGCGCAAGGACCGATCGCGCAATTCACCAAGGCGCAGATCAGCGAGCTGATGACAGGGCGGCATCTTTCGAATGAGCGCTATCGCGAAGGCGCACACGAGCCGAACATCGTGCTTGAGGTGCGCGGTTATACGCGCGCCGGCCAGTTTAGCGACGTGTCGTTCGGGCTGCACGGCGGCGAGATACTCGGCATTACCGGTTTGCTCGACTCGGGACGCAACGAACTCGCGCGCGCGCTCGCGGGCGTGGCGCCCGCGCAATCCGGGCAAGTGAGGCTCGACGGCAAGTCGATTTCACTGCGCACGCCCTCGGACGCGAAGAATCACCGCATCGGCTATGTGCCGGAAGACCGCCTGAACGAAGGGCTTTTTCTCGACAAGCCGATTCGCGACAACGTGATCACCGCGATGATCTCCAGCTTGCGCGACCGCTTCGGCCAGATCGACCGCGTCCGCGCGCAGGCGCTTGCGGAGCAGACGGTGAAGGATCTGCAGATCGCCACGCCGGGTGTCGACAAGCCGGTGCAATCGCTGTCGGGCGGCAACCAGCAGCGCGTGCTGATCGGCCGCTGGCTAGCCATCGACCCGCGCGTGCTGATTTTGCATGGACCGACGGTCGGCGTCGACGTCGGCTCGAAGGACATCATTTACCGCATCATGCAGCGCCTCTCGCAACGCGGCATCGGCATCATTCTGATCAGCGACGACTTGCCCGAATTGCTACAGAACTGCGACCGTATCCTGATGATGAAGAAAGGGCGTGTGGCCAGCGAATACCAGGCCGACACGTTGAGCGAAGCCGATCTGTATCACGCGCTGCTTTCGGAAGCCGCATAAAGGACGTTCCCATTTATGAACTCGCGCATCGATTCGCGCCTGAACCAGACCATGACCACCCCGACCGTCGTCGAAGTCGCCCCCGAGGTCAAGCCGCCGAGCTTGCGGACCAAGCTCGCGCGCAATCCCGAATGGTTCACCTTGGCATTGATCGCGGTGACGTGCCTGATTGTCGGTGCGATCAATCCGCGTTTCTTTCAACTGGCGACGCTGTTCGACCTGTTGCATTCCGCGACCACCATGTCGCTGTTCGCGCTAGGCACGCTCGTCGTGCTGGCCTCCGGCGGGATCGACGTGTCCTTCACGGCCATTGCCGCGCTGACGATGTATGGCATCACCAAGGCCGTGTTCGCGTGGTGGCCGGATGCGCCGTTCGCGCTGATCCTGATCACGGGCGCGCTCGGCGGCGTCGTGCTTGGGATTGTGAACGGACTGCTGGTGCATCGGCTGAAGGCGCCTTCGCTGATCGTCACGATCGGCACGCAGTATCTGTATCGCGGACTGCTGCTGACGTTTATCGGCACGACGTTCTTCATGAACATTCCGCACAGCATGGATCGTTTCGGCCGCATTCCGCTGTTTTTCTATCACACCGCTGACGGCTTGCGCGCCGTGCTGCCGGTTTCTGTGGTGGCCTTGGTGGCGGCCGCGGTGGTGACGTGGTGGCTGCTGAATCGCACGATGATGGGACGCGGCGTCTATGCAATGGGCGGCAGTCTCGCGATTGCCGAGCGGCTCGGCTACAACCTGCGCGCGATCCATCTGTTCGTGTTCGGCTATACCGGCATGCTGGCCGGCATCGCGGGCATTCTGCACGTGTCGAACAACCGGCTCGCCAATCCGTTCGACCTGGTGGGCACGGAACTCGATGTGATCGCCGCTGTGATTCTGGGTGGTGCGCGCATTACGGGCGGCACGGGGACGGTGGCCGGCACGTTGCTCGGCGTGGTGCTGGTCACGCTGATCAATAGCGTGCTGATTCTGGTGGGCGTGCCGAGTACGTGGCAGAAGGTGATTATCGGCGCGTTCATTCTGATCGCCGGGACGCTGTTCGCCTTGCAGCGCAAGAACTGAAGATTGAAGCTGCGGCCTCCGCGTTGCTCGCTGGGGCCGCACAATGCAGAGGTGAACAAGCGCGCCTAACGGCGCTTGCGATGCTCCTGGCCTTTCTCGGTGATGATGGAGTCGAAGTCGTCCACTTGCGAGAAACGCACGGCTTTCACCATGCCGAACTTGCTCTGGTCCACCACCAGATGCCGCTCGACCGCGCTCGCCATGGCCGCCTGTTTGAGCGCGACCTCATGAAAATTCCAGCACGTCACGCCGCGCGCCGCGTCCACGCCGCCGGCTGAAATGAACGCCTTGTTGATGCCCATGCGGCGCAACATCTCCAGACTTTCCTCGCCCGCGAACGAATCTGATGAAGGCACATAAACGCCGCCCAGCAGAATCATTCGCACATTGGGTTTGCGCCGCAAAATCTCCGCGACGTTCAGCGAATAGCACACCACCGTGACATGCCGCTCGACCGGAATCAGCCTGGCCAGTGTGGTGAGCGTCGTGCCGCAGTCGATGAACAGCGTCTCGTTGTTGCCGATGAGTCCCGCCGCGATCGCCGACGCCTCGGCCTTGGCCTGCGCGAAGTGGTCTTTCTCTTCTTCGAGCGAGTAGCCGGCGTTATTGGGGACGTCGGTCGCGCTGACGATATAGCCGCCGAGATAAGTGAATCGCTCGGGACTGCCTGCGATGTCGCGCCGCACAGTCATTTCCGAAACGCCCAGCAGGCCGGCGGCGTCGCGCAGGCGCATGACGTTTTGCCGGCCCAGTGCATCGGCTAGGGCGCGGAGGCGGTCGGGTTTCAGCATGGAGCTCCTGTCGCGCAGTGTGTGGAGGGGCGTTATGTTTTGTTCGATTTGGTGAAAGAATTATAACAAGAGGCGGTGCGCACGGCGAGCGGGATATCGGTTGTTTGGGAGGATTGGGGGCATGCGTTTTCGTTATTTCGGCGCTGCCATACTCGGGATGTTGCCGAAGTCAATCGACGTCAATCGACGGATACAGCTCTCTTGTCTGACGCAAGCCGCACAACTACTGAATCTCATTGCGCCAATTTGTTAAATGAAGCGAGGCATTTATTGGTAAGCCGCCTGGATCACCACAGAGCACGATTGCATTCAGAATTGATGCATCAATTTTTAATCCGCATCGCATTACGGCATTCATTCATTTACATTCTGTAAGCATCGTTATAATCCGAACGCTTACGTCACGGTTTTTTGTGGCCGGAGAAAAACTGACAACGTCACATGCAAAACGGATCACGATAATGGCTGGCGGACAAAACATCAAAACCCTGTGTGAGAACCACTGGACACAGTGGAAAGCCGATTGCAGCGGCTTCCTGAAGGCCGTTGCGGCGGACCTCGATATAACGCTGACTGGTGATGCGAATCGCATTATCGACAAGATCGGCCGTGCACCGTGGACTCAACTCGGCTCGGATGCCGATAAGGCCGTCGCTTATGCCGGGCTCGGTTATCTGGTGGTTGCCGGATTGAAGGCGACACATCACGGCCATGTCGTGATTATCATGCTGGGCCAATCGAAACCTTATCCGCTCGCGTATTGGGGCCGATATGGCGGCGTCGGGCGGAAAAACACCGCCATTAACTTTTCCTGGACGCATGCGGATCTCGCGAACGTCCAGTATTACGCTATCAAACCATGAAGCAGAGTCTTATCACGCGAGCGGTCATGGCCGTTGCCGGCCTGTTGATTGCGGCGCCGGTTGCTAACGCGCAGCCGTGTCATTACAGCGAAGTGAATCCCGGCACGGGCAAGGTGAGCGTTGGCGACCTGTCCATCGATCTGGGTCAAAGCGACGGCACCGATAGTCCGACGGCCTGGCTCGGTCCGGTCACGTTGAGCCGTGCGGGTGGCGCATCGTGTTCGGTAGACCCGAACGTCAGCATCGTCGAGCGGCCGCTTTATACGAACGGCAAGCAGCTTCTCGTCTCCACGTATTCCGGCAGCGAGCAGGTGGTCTATGCGATCGATGTGTCGACCTGCAAGATCCAGTGGAAAAGCGATTCGTTTTCCGGCAAGGTCAAACTGAGAGGCAACCGTTTGCAACTGGATAAGCGCAAGGTGAGGCTGGGCTCGAACTGCACGCCTTGAGGTAGCTTGCGAGAGTGCGCTGCATCATCAACTCGTTCGAGACGCGTTTGAAGATCAGGCAGGCGCGACGCGCGACTCCTGCGTGTCCGTCGCGCGATATCGGCCCGGCGTCGTTCCCGTTGCTCCCAGGGAATTACCCGAGACGCGAAAGCCATGGTTTTCGTCTACCTTGTCCGATACGAATCGGGTTGCGCTGAATGCTAGGTGCACAAGGAGCTTCGATGACTGCTCTGGACCAGATTGACACCATCGTGATCGTCATGATGGAAAACCGTTCCTTCGATCACGCACTCGGCTATCTGAGCCTGAACGGCAGCCAGGTCAACGGCCTTTCCGCAGATCCGGCGTGGCAGGCGAACTTCATCAACGTATACAACGGCAAGCAATATCCCATCCATGCATTGGGTCCGGCCGGGCCTGCCATCTCGGATCCGCCTCACGACCGCACCCCAATCGCCACGCAGATCAACACGCCGTGCGCGCCGGGAGGATGCCCCGAACTCGGCGGATTCGTGCAGAGCTATGCAACCCGTAAACCGGCGGCGTCGAATCTGGCCGACGTGATGGGTTATTACGACGCTCGCACCGTGCCCACCTTCGACTTTCTCGCGAAACACTTCACTGTGTGCGACAACTGGTTTGCTCCATTGCCCTCGGGAACTCAGGCAAATCGCCTGATGGCGATGGCGGGGACCAGCCTCATCAGCGACAACGTGCAAGGGCTGAGCTTTCTGCCCGATCAGCCACTTGCGTACGATTGGCTTCGCGAGCGCGGCATACCCTGGTGCGTCTATCAGTCGGGGAGCTTCTTTCCGTTCTTCAGCCTGATGAAGGAATGGCTGCCGGAAATCCTGCTGTCCTTGACACTGCCGCTCAACGATGCAGGAGGAAACTTCCGGCGGTATTCGAGGTTTGTTCGTGACTGGCAAGGCAACAGCATTCTGCCGAAAGTGATTTTCATCGAACCGGAATATACCGACGGTCCTCATAACACCGCTAACGACGATCATTGTCCAACGGGGATGGCCGCAGGGCAGGCGTTCATTGCGGATATCTACCGGACCTTGATTTCGAATCCGACCAGGTGGCAAGAGACGCTGCTGATCGTGACGTACGACGAGCACGGCGGGTTCTTCGATCATGTGGCGCCTTTGGACATTGCGGCCGACATCGCGGGGTATTCTTTCAAGACCAGCGGTCTGCGCGTGCCGGCTTTTCTGGTGTCGCCGTATGTCACGCCGGGGGGCGTCTTCTCGGGAAAACTCGATCACACAGCGGTGCTGCAGATGCTTGGCGAGAAGTTCGACTCGCAGAAACAGTATTCCGTAGCTGTCAGCACTCGCAACGCGCAGCTCGATTCGCTGGCGAGCGCTTTGAATAGTCAGCCTGTGGGTCAACCTCCGCCTGCGTTGGCGGGTGCGCCGCTACAGACCGCGGCGGCTGCATTCAACAGCGCGGTGCAAGCGGGCGTGTCGGATACGACGCAGGCTTTTCATAATGTCGCGCTGCAGGTGGCAAGGGATCATCCGCAATTGCTGAGCTCGCCGCAGTGGACGGGACTGGCGGAGTATCTTTCTGTGTATGGGAAGCATTGAGGGTGGCGGTGTGGTTGTGTCGGCGCTTCTGTTATTTGACATAATATAAATTATCACCCCTGTTGGTATGTTTTAGGGTGTTGCATGCTGGACTGCTTTCTGACCCTAGATACCGCAACAGCTGTATGTATTTATGGTAGGTTTTGGCGTTGCGTTCTGTTGCGGGGTTTTAATGTTCGTTCAGATCAGCGCCGAGGCCGTGCCGCGTTCGCTACGAGGCGTCCTGCTGGCCGACAGCAATCACGTTCCTCGATACTGGGTCTCAGTCTGGCTGGTCGTCGCTGCGTCACAATGGGCGACGTCTACCCAGACGATGCGGCTAAGGTACATCGAGAACCTCTATGAACACGCTGATCGGTCGTTCCGGGCGAATGCGCTCGATGACGCGCTGTCCAGTCTCGACGACGCCCAGCTCGCAGACATTCTCGAATCGTGGTTTGTCAGCCTGCGCAACCAGTCTGCGGCGACCAGCAGCAACGAGGATCGGTGGCAGACCGGACTGACCTTCGTAACATCGGTGGTCACTTGGCTTTCGAAGTCCGCCGACGCGAAAATGCGGCAGATCGAAGCGCGGATCCATCGGCTGTCGACGCTTTACAGCCAGTTGCACATACGGCAAGGCGGCCGAAGCGAGACAGTCCGATCGCTGCCTGCCTGCGTGGTCGAAAGGCTCTATCAGATACTGGATCCAGAGTCGGACGCCAATCCGTTCCGGCGTCCCCAGACGCGCTGGCGGGTCTTCATTGCATTCGTGCTGATGCTCCATCAGGGGCTGCGCCGGGGCGAACTGTTGCTGCTGACGGCGGATGCCATCAAGAGCAGCCACGACCGCAAGGTCAATCGGACGCGGTACTGGCTGAACGTCCGGCAAAATGGGTATGAAGAAGCAGACGGCGATAGCCGCTACTCGAGACCGAGCATCAAGACGCTCCATTCGATCAGGCAGATACCGGTAAGCGATGCGACGGCGCGGCTCGTGCAGATCTATTGCGAAAATTACCGGGGCCGACCTTCCCATTCGTTCATGCTTAATGCCCAGACTGGCGGTCCTCTGTCCACAGAGTCATTAACCAAGATCTTTACGTTGATATCGAAGGCATTGCCAGCCGAGGTCCTGCAGGAACTGCACGATCGCACCGGGAAAAAGTCGGTGACCTGCCACGACCTCCGGCACACCTGCGCTGTGCTGCGACTTCACCAGTTACTGGAGCGAGGCGACGCGATGGACGAAGCACTACAGAAGATGCGCACGTTCTTCGGCTGGTCAAAAGAATCAGACATGCCCTCGCGCTATGCCAGGGCCGTCTTTGAAAACCGGCTCGCGAGTGTATGGAACGACGAATTCGATGATCGTGCGGCTGTATTGCGCGCGCTTCCACAGGGCCGTTGAACATGCAGGAAGCTCCATCGTCCGAGACTCACCTAGGAGTCGAGTCATCGGCGCTTGAAAGCATGGTGGCGTCGTTGCCAGAACTGCCGCCGATCGTGCGCTACTACTGAGCGTGAGCACGTAAATCGATGGGGCAATGAGCAACATAAATGATGTTCGAGGGACGAAGTAAAACGGGAGCGATGAAGCTCCCGTTGTCGTTTCAGAATGGCTCGTCAATGCTCTGGTGTGGCGGCTGTGTCGGACCGCGGTACCAGGGCTCGCGATAGCGGCGGATCTGGGTGGCGTAGGCGCGGCTGAACCACAGATAGAGGTCTTCGATGAAGAACTGCATCATGTAGGCTGCCTCGTCGGAGAGCTCGGGCAATGGCAAGCTCCGGGAGGCGTTGGGTTTGTGAGGTGATGCTTTACGGGACATGTCATCGGGCTCCGTTGGGTTGACGCGCTGGCGTGCGGCGCGAGGACTGTGTTGATGGTGCAAAGACCTCGAAGTACAGCTTCTCGTCGAGTTCGGACAGTTCCCGCTGCGCGGCGGTGGTGAGCAGTTCGTTGGCGAGCGTGGTGAGCACGCGGTAGTTGCCCAGCGCGTGTTCGCACAGCGTGTGGCGCAGCGGCGGTGTCATCAGCTGCGGGGCGCCGGCGCTGGCGAGCAGATGTTCGAGGCAGGCCAGCAGGTCGTCGGCCGAAGCCTTCTCGGTCCCCAGGCGGGAACGGATACGGCTGCCCAGTGGCAGCAGTTCGTCGCGCCGCAGCTTGTCGGTCAGGCGCGTGTCGCCGGCGAGCACCACGCACAGCAGGGGCTGCGAATCGAAGCGGGCGCTGGCCATGAGCCGCAGTTCGTTGAGCACGCCGGGACTCATTTCCTGCGCTTCGTCGATCAGCAGGATTGGGCGCCGGCGCGTGCTTTGCAGGTGCGACATCCACCGGTCGCGCAGCGACCTGAAGCCGCCCCAGCGGTTGTGCGGCCGGAGTTCCAGACCGAAGATGTCGCCCATCTCGCGATAGAAGTCGGCAAGGTTGCTCTGCGGATGATTGATCGAGACGACTGTCAGATCGGTCAGTCGCTCGAGCTTCTCGGCCAGCACGCGCATGACCACGCTCTTGCCGGTCCCCGGCTCGCCGTGGATCATCGCGAAGCCGCCTTCGCGCACGAGCGCGTTCTCGATGCGCCAGCAGAAGTTCTCGACGCGCGGCGGCACGTACAGCGCTTCGAGGGGAAGCTCCGGCGAGAACGGGTTCCACTTCAGGCCGTAGAGGGCTTGCAGACGCTGGCTCATGCCTCCTCCTGCCAGTTGGCGGGAATCCAGGCTGGCGGCAACCCGGTTGCGGCGTGGTCGGCCAGCATCTGGCGTAGCAGCGGCGCGATGCCGGGCGCACTGGCCGGTGGCGGCTCGACATTGACGGCATCGAGTCGCCTGCGCTGGCCATCAGCATTGGCGGCCTTGTCCAGCGGCCGCAGCGGGCACAGCACGGCGCCGCTGCCGGCGTCGACGAGATCGACGCCGCTCAGGTCCCAGCGCGCATAGCGCAGGTGCACGCGCTGCAGGTGCCGGTAGGCCGAGGGAATCTCGAAGCGCGTGCCGGCCAGACTCACGGTGCCATCCGAGCGCCGCTGGGCGCGCGTCACGTCGATACGGAATGCGGCGCGCAGCGCGTCACTCGACGGGCATTCGCGGCCCACATCGGGGCCGGCCAGATAGCGTTTGAGCGGCGTGCCACCGATCTCAGAATGATGCGCGTGGTGGTACTCGCGCTCGATCCACGCGTGGGTGGCCTGATTGAGCAGTTCGAGCGTGAGATTGGGCTCGCCTTCGAGCATGGCCATCACGCGCCCTTCGATGCGGGCCCAGAACGTTTCCTGCTTCGCGTTCTGGTACGGCGAATATGGCAAGGTCGTCTGGTGCAGCACGCCGAGCGCGAGCAAGCCGGCGGTCGTCTCCTCGGCAAGCATTGCTGCGCCGTTGTCGGTCATCAGTGCGCGAGGCCGGCCACGACGCTGGAGCGCCTGGGTGAGCCCATGGATCAGACTACGTGCGGTCTCATCGAGAAACCATTGCGCGTGACAGACGACGCGCGAACGGTCATCGAGCACGCACAGCAGCATCGGCGTGATCCACTGGCCATCATGCGTGAGCAGCTTGCGCGAGCCGTGATGGAAATCGAGATGCCAGAGCGCGTTGACGTGCTCGACCTCGAAGCTGCGGACCTCGAGCTTCTCGAGGCGATCGCGTGCGAGCATCGCGCCGGCGCTGGTATGACGCGGCTTGCGTTCACGGGACAGGCCCTGCGCACGCAGATAACGACGCACCGTCGTGTACGACGGCAGGTTCGCCGGGCCGAGCGTGACCTTGAGATTGTCGACGTGCAACTGGCAGGTCCAGCCGGGATGTTCCCGGTACTGCGCGCGAATCGCCTGTACCGCCTGAGGCGACAGGCTTGCGCCGGCGCCGCTGGGGCGCTTGCGGTCGCGCAGGCTCGCCACCGGATCGTGGGCCGCCTTGCGGGCCCGGTAGAACCACCGCTCAACGGTGGAGCGGCCGAACTGGACATCGTCGCCAGTGACGGGATGACGCCAGCGTTTGGCGGCCAGCGCGGTGATGAGTTCGCGCACCTGCCCGGGTTCAGGCGGTGCTGCCAGCAAGGGGCCCACAACCGCAAAGCGCAGGCGCGCCCAACGATCCCGCAGGGGTAAATCGTGAAGTTCAGTCATGCTCTCTCCAGGGATGCGGCGCACCGCGCCGCGATTCGGGGGAGAGGCGAGACTACCGGCGCAGTCCGAGGGGGGCGAGCGACAAGTTCTGCGGGCGGTTACCGTCCCTCACGCAGGGTGCTCACGGCGCTGCCGCTGGTGAGCGGTGAGAGCCAGCGCAGCAGGCATGGCAATGGCTCGGCAGGCTGCGTGGTAGCGAAGCGCTCGAGCAGGCTTGCCGGCACCTGTGCGGTCTCGACGGGCGGCACGAACGCCGCCCGTCCGAGCGCCCAGAACGGTGTGCCGACAAACCCGGTCATCCACCAGTGCCGCCATCGCGCGATCGTCGAGGGTGGCACGCCCAGCGCATCGAGCTGGCGCATTGCCGCGGCCGTACCGGCGCTCGCACGCGTGGCGCTGACGACAATCATGATTGCGGCGGTGTAGACGCGCCGGCCGAGAAAGCGCACCGAGAATGGCGTGGTACGACGGCGACAGTCGGCGCAGCAGAAGCTGTAGCGGAACTCGCAGTGGCAGCGGGCTTCGTATGAAATTCCGCGCGGCTTGCGCGGGTAGCGGGCGCTATGGAGTACGCCACCGCAGCGACAACGCTGCGCGCGGGTCTGTTCGGCGAAGTCCTGATCGATACGTAACAGCAGGTGATAGAAGTTGGGATCGCGGGCACTCACGTGGCACACTCTGGAAGTCTCGGTTCTTGGCAGACACGAGACTCTCCCTTGGGCGTCGTTTGTGCAAGATGCCTGAGGGAGACCCCCACCGCTACATCACGCAAGCTGCTCAAAACGCCCCGAATTCCCATCGATTTACGTGCTCACGCTCATACTACGACGACTTCGACGACAAGCCGCGCTCAGTGCCCGAAGTCCGCCAGGCCGATATCCTCGGGCTTCACATTAATGGTCGCCTGTTCCGGCTTGACCTTAGCCGGTACCCTTCTTCGTACGGCACCCTCCAGAAGCATCTGCTGGTCTTCCTGCTGGGTGAAGACCTGCATATCTCGACCTGCTTCAATGTTCTGAACGCAGCAATGCACCTTGATGTTCACGATGTCGAACACATCGTCGAAGCCGGGCCAACCCGCATATCAACGATATGGATGACGCTGCGCGGCCGTCAGTTAGTCGTTCACGCGTATCGTTTCGTCAAGGCTGTGCTGCGTTTACTATGCCGGCATCGCCTGTATGGCTGGTCTGAGTCATATCTGACCTATGTCAGCACTTCCCTGCCCGGCCCCGCAACAGACAAGTATGCCCGTGTGCGATTAGGCGATGTGTTTCTGTCCGTTGACGAGGAAGCCGCGATTGTGCGCTACCTGGACGAAACGTCGGACCTCATCAGGACAAGCGGCTGGTCAAGTCTTCCATACGAGGCACTTTGCGATGCAGCGATGGTGCTCTGTTCCTATCAGTTTGCCATGCGTCCGATTCAGGTCGCGATGCTGACGATGCGTGACGTACGGATATGGGATCCGGAACACAGTGGCGAGCCGACCGTGCATCTCACGTTTCTCATGGTCAAGCAACAGGGGAAGCTTCGAAAGAGACCGATGGTCCGTCGTGTGAAACAGGAATGGGGGATATTGTTCATCGCGCTGGTTGCATATGCAGACTCTCAGGGGCGCGATGGCAATGATCGTGTCTTCGGCGTCAGATCCAATCATGAAGCCGGCTCTCGCATTGCTCGCCGCGTGGCAAGCCTGATCGGCGACGATGCTTGCGCTATGGACCTTCGTCATACCGCAGCGCAGCGACTCGTTGACGCCGGTGCCAGTCATGAGGAGCTCGCTGAATTCATGGGTCATTCGCATGTGCAGACCGGGCTGGTTTACTACGCGACATCGGCCACCCACGCGGAGCGGGTGAACCGGGCGCTCGGTGCGTCGGACATATACCGGCGTGTGGCGAAGATTGCGCACGACCGGTTCATCTCCCCGGAAGAGCTCACCCAACTCAAAGGTGAGCAACAGATTGCCGGCGTGCCTCACGGCATTCCGATCGCCGGTATCGGCGGCTGCAAATCTGGTCAGCCCGCTTGCCCCTACAACCCGGTCACGTCGTGCTACGGATGCAGGAAGTTCATGCCCCTGCACGACAAGACGATGCATGAGCGCGTGCTGGCCGAGATGCGCGAAGTGGTGATCTTCTTCGACCAGAGTTCCCGCGGCGACACAAGGTCGCCGGCCTATCTGCAATTGCAGCGCACGATCGCTGAGATACAGGCAGTCATCGAGGAACTGGAAGGCGAGAATCGATGAATCCGCACTACTCCGCGTTCATCGATCTGGGCAAAACGCTGGCCCATGAGAAAGGCCTGTCATGGGACATGCCTCTCGACGAAACAGGCGCCGCTTGCGACGGTGTCGGCTGGAATCTTACTGTCATTGCCAGCGACGTACCGCCGCCGAACTATTACCTCCGAGACCTCGGGCCTGATGTGAAGGCTTTGGCGATCATCAATGCGGAACGTGCCGAGCTCGGCCTGACGCCACTGCCCAGGCAGCCGCTATCGCCAACATGGCAGGATCTGATCAAGGCGGCAGTTGCCGAACAGTTACTGTTCAAGCGGAACTCCACCGGACACGTACTGCAACACATCGCGCGGCCGCTACGAGTGGTCGCAACGTGCGTGGAAAAGGACCCTTGGGAACTGACCGTCGACGATCTGCGTCTGGCGATCCGTATCGGAAAGGCAATCCAGCCCACAGGAAAGCTGGGAGACCTGGTGGTCGGCATCATCAAGACAGTGCTCGATGCCCAGCATCTCTGCGATGCTGGGCAGCTGTACTCGTCCCTCTCGGTTCCGCGCATGAAAATGAAAAGCGCGATCAAGGCGAAACATACCTGGTCGCAGGACGAGTTGCGCGCCGACCTGGAGGCGCGCAAGCGGGAGGAACGGCTACCTGAGCGCAGGGCGTTCTGGGAACTGACCCGCATCGTGATGACCGAGAAACCACGCACGTTCATGGACGATCTGCGGTTCTCCGCCGTGCGGGCAATGATCGTGACTGGCATGCGTGCGGGTGAAGCTGCCCTGTTGCCAGTCGACTGGAAGCGCGAACGGACATATCTGGACTCAAAGGGGCGACCTGCCGGCGAAGCCGGTGGAATCTCAACGTCGCTGATGGTCCGTCACTTCGCGGAAAAGCAGCAGGACGACGAGTCGGACAGCCGCATCCTGCGTGAAAACACACAGCCTGTGCCCGACATGTTCCGGACCCTGCTTACCGAGACGCTTGACCATGTCGTGAAGCTCACAGATCCGCTACGCGCGACGCTGAAGCTGCAGTGCGAGACTGGCCGACTGCTCCCGTGGTACGGGGTCGATGATGTCGTGCCCTTCACCGAGGCGTATACGCACCTAATGGGCAACCCGTTCTGGTCGGAAATTGAACGAGAGCCGTTCATCGAACGCTATCGAGAGAGCTTCGATCCTTTGGTACTAACAGACCTGTATCTGCTTCAGCGGGAAAAACAGCAGTCCGGCCAGCTTACGCTTGACATGGCCGTGTATCAGTTCGGCAAGCGCCTACTGGACAAAATGCGTGACGGGCAAATTGCATTGCACTTCCGGCGCGCCAATGGAGAGGTCATCGGGGTCCGGGAACGCATGGGCTGGCATAACACTTACTTGCACGTTGGCGAACTTGAGAGTCATGTCCGCACGACAACACCAACGAAGGTATCGGACACCACGCCTTTGCGGCTGGCGGCCGGGGTCGTCCAGCCGTGGGAGTTCCTGTTCGTGCATCCGAAGCGTTCACTCGCCGAGGAGCGCAACGATGGCCTGTGCGACGTGACCCGCTACATGGGGATCAACCGACCCGATCCATCGTTTATCGGACAGGCACTCGGCGACGCGAAGCACCTGCCGTCGCTGTTCGAAAAATATGGACAGACCGACGAAGACCGGGCCTTGAAGATCGAGTCGCACATGCTGCGACATCTCCAAAACACTGAGTTGTTCCGGCTAGGCGTCGCCGACACCATCATCTCGAAGCGCTTCAATCGGCGCAGCGTCGCCCAAAGTTACGAGTACGACCATCGCAGCCTCGCAGAGGATCTGGACCAGATCGAGATCCCGAAGGACATCGAGATCATGCTGGGCGAAAAAGCCAGCACGGTTGCCAGGCTCATCAAGGGCGGCAAGGCCAATGGCCCGATCGTAGACGCGTTCCGGCGCATCCAGGCAACAGAGGGCGACACTGCCGCGTACGAGTACCTTCGTGCTGAAGCGGACGGTTTCCATGCCACACCGTATGGGCATTGCCTGAATTCATTTACGGTCGATCCCTGCCCCAAGCATCTCGAGTGCTTCGCGGACTGCCGCCATCTGTCGAGCACCGATCTGCCGGAGAACCGGCAGAACCTGATCCGGCTTGAGGGCAAGTTCAAGCTCGCCCTCGAGTCGATCAAGGCCAGACCATCGACCAGCATCGGCTGGAAAAACCAGCTTGACCATGCAGAGAAGCGGCTGGCCGGCGTACAGAAGCTTCTTGCAACGCCAGCGGGCGAACGCCCCTTCCCTGACGGCGTTGACCTGTCACTGCCCCGGCAACGCGGAGTACTTGATGATTGAACTGAACGAGATTGCCCCGCCAGGCGACGACGAGATGCGTGAGATTCTCGAAACGCTGCTGGCTGAAGACGAAGATATCACCGCACGCGCTGTTGCCCGGTTACACCCATCCATTAATGCGGCGTCGTCGATCACTCGTAGCGAATCCCGGAGCAAGCTGCTCGCTGAATATCAGCAGCGGCAAGCCGAATACCGGCGCTGGCGAGGCCGCGTTGCGAAACGCTCCGGCGCCGATACCGCGGCCTCGCTCGCCGACAAGGACATCAGGATTGCAGAACTCGAAGCCACTGTGCAACTACTGACCGCTTCCCACCTTGCGATGTTGCGCGCCGTCGGCGAACTCGGTGGCTTCAGCAAGTGGGCCAGGTTCTATGAACAGTATCGCGACGCCCGGGACAAACTTGCGGAGCTTGGCGCGATACCAGAAGCAACAGTATCTCCAATGCCGGCGGAGAGTTCGAAGCGTCGGGGGGAAACAAAGCGTCGATGACAGTCCAGTTGGCGTGACAAAGTTCGCTTGATCCCCTCAGCCACGAAATGGCTGCGGTTCTGCGGTGGAAGCCGCCTATCTCCTGAAAGGAGTATCGCATGTCCTATTGCCCCTTCTTCCAGACCCTGCACGATGAAACGCGCCCCGTGGGCAATCTCGGCAAGGGAACTCACTACTCTGTTCTGCGGGCACCGGTCTGGCACGACGAGTTTATGAGCCGGCTCGAACGTTGCGCGTTCCTCGACTTCGCTATCATCTGGGATGAGGATCATGACGATCGCGTGATCGACGCGATTATGGTGCTCTACATCAGTGGCCTGCTCGCGCCGGTACGCTATATCGGCGAGCGGAAAGGCACGCTCTCGGTGCTCCTGGCATCCGATGTTGTGCGCGATTGGGACCCTGAAACCCTGAAGCAGTATCGCGACGATATCAACGACATCTGCCAGTGCCTGGAAGACCCATGGTCGGCGAAAGTCGACAGCGCTGACGGCCGCGAACATTCCATCATCCACAGTTCGGCCGAGAACGTCGCTACGTATCTCAAGAACATCGACATGCTTTGGGAACTGGGTGTGAAACCGAAAAGCCGACCCTAAGTCGGAAGCACGGGACCAGCTGGAACGCAACACGGAGTCCGACAACATCACGTTGCCGGGCCACACCCTGTTGCGTGCTCGAATGAGCATCGACGCAACAAATGCCAGCGCTACGGCCACGCAACAGGGAACATCCGAAAAGTGAATATCCTGTGGATAACTCGGCCGCCTTACCCGTTGAAATATAACAAAATCTGAAAAACCAAACCAACGCAACACCACACCATAGATACCAAGAATCAACAAAGCTAGTGTGGGAGCTTTTTAGTAATGTCCGGTTCAGGCTAATTAGAAATGTCCGATTTGCGGCCCTGAGGCGCACGCTGTCGCGATGCGTTGACCCAGGGGGCAATCATGAATGGGCGTGGCCTGATCACGGCAACCATGCGCGAACTCGAACGAGTCAAGGTCATCGAGGCGGTCATTGAAGGCCGCTTGCGCTGCTTTCAGGCAGCCGAGCGGCTGGACCTCTGTGAGCGGCAGATCAGCCGGCTGTGCCGGCGTTATGAGGCCGATGGTCCAGCCGGGCTGGTGTCGGGCAAGCGTGGCCAGCCGAGCAATCGCGAGTTGCCCATCGATCTGCGTGCACGGGCCATGGCGCTGGTGCGTGAGCGCTACGCCGATTTCGGACCGACACTCGCGTGCGAGAAGCTGGCCGAATGTCATGGCCTGGTGCTGGCGAAGGAAACCGTGCGGCGCTGGATGCGCGATGCCGGGCTGTGGGTGCCGCGCCGGCAACGGCCACCGAAGATCCACCAGCCGCGTGCCCGGCGCGCGTGCCTGGGCGAACTGGTGCAGATCGACGGCAGCGACCACCGGTGGTTCGAGGACCGGGCGCCAGCCTGCACGCTGCTGGTGTATGTCGACGACGCCACCAGCCGGCTGATGGCGCTGCATTTCACGGCCACGGAGTCGACCTTCAGCTACTTTGAGGCCACGCGTGCGTACCTCGAACGCTACGGCAAACCGGTCGCGTTCTACAGCGACCGCGCCAGCGTCTTCCGGCCAACGTACAGCCGCACCGGCGCGCGGGGCGTCACGCAGTTTGGCCGCGCGATGTACCAGCTGAACATCGACACGTTCTGCGCGAACTCAAGCCCCGCCAAGGGCCGCGTGGAGCGCGCGCATCTGACACTGCAGGACCGCCTCGTGAAGGAACTGCGGCTGCGCGGCATCCAGACCATGGAAGCGGCCAATGCCTGGGCGCCCGCCTTCATGGCCGCCTACAACGCGCACTTCGCGAAGCCGCCGCGGAGCACGTTCGACGCGCACCGGCCGCTGCGTGACGGTGAGGATCTCGACGCGATCCTGACCTGGCGGGTGACGCGCAAGGTGTCGGAATCGCTGACGGTGCTGAATGACCTCATGATCTGGCTGCTGGAGGACACACCGGCTACGCGCCGGCTGATCGGCCACTACATCGACGTGTGGGAGTATCCGGACGGTCGCATCGAACTGCGTGCCGGCGGTGTCGCGCTGCCCTGTGTGCCGTACGAGCTCCCGGAAATCGACCAGGGGGCCGTGGTTGAGCACAAGCGGCTGGGGCCTGTGCTGCAGGTCGCGCAGGCGATGCAGGCACAGCGCGATAACCGCCGTGTCTCAGGCTCGCCGTCACGCACGAATCGCGGCGCGGCGGTACGCAAACCGGCAACCCTGCCCGGCACGAAGAAGGCGCGCGCGTTCACACAGGCCGAGCTGAATGAAACGATCCTGCAGCTCGCCACGCAACACGCCAAACAGCCAGAGCCAGCTTCAAAACCAGCCCGCCGGTCTGCAAGGGCTCACTGAACGGACTGATACGCCCTGCCAGTTCATAAGCAGTCCTTCAACGCTGCATGAGTTGAAACCCGTGAAAGACAGAACCCACACAACCCCTGAGATCAGACATTTCTAATTAGCCCAGACCCCGACATTTCAAAAAAGCCTCGACAGCTAGTATGTTTACAGGCGTTGCGTCTGGAATGGCAGACGGATGGTTATGACCGCAACGCCGACTGGATAAATGGTATCTTCCTCCGTTGCGAAAACTGGCAAAAAACAAAAATGCTCGAACAACGGCTCTGGTGCAATTCCGATGCGCCGATCTGTCACCCTCAACCTTTTGACGATCATGAGCCGATGAGCAAGCTGAAAGACATCGACGGGTTGTTCAATCAATGGACGTCATTTCGACCGCGAAGTGATCATCCTTTGCGTGGGGTGGTACCTGCGTTACAAGCTCAGCTTTCGAGATCTCTCGGTCTTGCTCAAAAATCTGTATCGCGGCGGAACGAACCCCGTGTCGACGGTTTTCGTTCCATTCGGCTCATGCCGGCTGATATACAAACCTGTTTGTGCAACATAAGAGAAACGCTTGTCCGCGACGTTGCTGCAGTCGCCGCAGATCGATTAGTTCAAGCGCTTCAACTCCCCATCGTCCGCATACCAGTCGACGGTTTTACCGCTCGTATTGATCGTCACCGCGCGTGGCTCGCTGAACTGATCGAATGATTCGATACCCGTCTCGCGTCCTACGCCGCTATTCTTGAAGCCTCCCCATGGCGAAGCGGGATCGAGCCGGTGGTGATCGTTGACCCACACCATGCCGAATTCGAGCCTGCCCGCCACCCGATGCGCGCGCGCGACATCTTGCGTCCACACGGAAGCGGCAAGGCCGAACTGCGTATCGTTGGCAATGCGCAGCGCGTGCGCTTCGTCGTCGAACGGCATCACGACAGTGACCGGACCGAACACTTCATCCTGACCGATCTCCGAATGCGGATCCACATCGAACAGCACGGTCGGCTCGATAAAGAATCCCTGCTTCAGACCGGCCGGCACGCCACCGCCCGTCAACAGCTTCGCACCTGACTTCTGCGCGCGCTCCAGCATGGCAAGAATGCGCTGGCGCGAGCGCTCGGAAATGACCGGGCCGAGCTGCGTCTTTACATCGGCAGGATCGCCCACACGAATGCCCGCCGCCTTGACGCGAAAACGTTCGAGAAACTCCGCGTAAATCGACCTTTGCACCAGAATCCGGGCGCCGCACACGCAGGTCTGCCCCGCGCCGATGAACGCCGCGAACGCCGCGCCGTTCACCGCGCGCTCCATGTCGAAGTCATCGAACAGGATCACCGCACCCTTGCCGCCTAGCTCGAGCGTGGTCAGCGCGAAGCTGCGCGCCGCCGCCTCGCCAATCGAACGGCCGACTTCCGTGCCACCCGTGAATACGACCTTACGGATCAGCGGATGCTGTGCGAGCGACGCGCCCGCCTCGCGCCCTTCGCCGTTCACCACATTGACGACGCCCTTCGGCACGCCGGCTTCGTTCAGCAGACGCACCAGCCGCACCGTTGTGAGCGGGGTCTGTTCGGATGCCTTGATCACCACGCTATTGCCCGTCGCGAGCGCCGGCGCGAGGCTCTTGGACAGAATCATCAGCGGATGATTGAACGACGTCATCAGCGCGACCACGCCGAGCGGCACGCGCTGCGTGTAGCACAGGTACGGCCCTTCGATCGGAATCACGTCGCTGCGCCGTGTCAGCGCGAGCGCCGCGAAATAGCGATAAAACTGCGGCAGCCGCGAAATCTGCGCGCGGGTCTCGGAGATTGGCCGACCGTTGTTCAAGGTCTCGAGCTTGTAGAACTGTTCGAGGTCCGCTTCGAACAGATCGGCAAAACGGTTCAGCACCCGCGCGCGCTGCTGGATCGGCATGTCGCGCCACGCACCGCCTTCGAACGCACGATGGCCAGCGTGCACTGCGCGGTCCACATCCTGTGCCGATGCGGCCGCGAGCGTGCCGATCACTTCGCCGCTCGCCGGATTGACAATGTCGAGCGTGCGGCCGGTCTCGGCCTGGGTCCATTCGCCGTCGATGAAAAGCTGCGCGTCGAGATGCTGCGGATTCAACGAGTCCATAGAGATCAGTTCCAGTGGGTTCACTTGAGGGACGATGCGTGCGCGTCGGCGTGCAGTGCATCGTGTGTGTGTAAGTCGGCGGGTTGCAGATCCTCGAGACGCTGGCCGGTCGGCTCCACGCCGAGCCACGCCACGACGACGATCTGGATCGCAAGCAAACCGATCATCAACGCCAGTACGCCGACAATGCCGTGCTGCGCATACAGAGCGACCACGATGAACGGCGTGACGATCGTCGCACCACGTCCCAACGTGTTGCAGATTCCCGAGGCGCGCAGCCGGACTTCGGTCGGGAAAAGCTCAGGGACATAGACTGCGAACAGGAGCGCCACCAGCACGTAGATCGGAATGGTCAGCAACAGGCCGATGAGGGGCAGCAGCAGCGGATTCGAAACGAACGGATAGATCGCGCCGAACACGATGGCCGCGAACGACGCGCCGATGATGGTCGGTTTGCGACCCCACGAGTCCGCCGTCAACGCGCCGATGGCGGAACCGATCGGCGCGCCGATCGACATGACGAGCGCGAAGCCGAACGACTTTGCGATGCTGAAGCCCTGATGCACGAAGAACGTCGGCAGCCAGGTGACAAAGCCGTACAGCAGAGTATTGATGACCACCAGCGTGACGCAGCCGACAATCATTCGTTGCAGCATCGTGCCGCTAAACAGCGAACCGAAGGACATCAATGCAGCGGCCGGTGCGGAGGTCTTTCCAGCAGCAAGAGGTGGCAGCGGTTGACCGCCGCGCGCGTCGGTGATTTCGCTTTCGATGCGTCGCAGGATCGCGTCCGCCTCGGCGTGACGGCCCACCGATTCGAGCCAGCGCGGCGACTCCGGCAACGACTTGCGTGCATACCAGACACCGAGCGCACCGAACCCGCCCAGAACGAACATCGCGCGCCAGCCGAATGCCGGAATCAGCAACAGGCCGATCAACCCAGCAACCGGCAAGCCGGACACCACGAACACGGCCATGAGCCCTTGCAGCTTGCCGCGTTTTTGCGGCGGGACGAATTCGGTCAGTGTCGAATAGCCGACCACGTTCTCCGCGCCGAGTCCGAGCCCCATCACGAAGCGGCACGCAATCAGCACGCTCATGTTCGGCGCGAGCGCCGCACCGAGCGATGCGAGGCCGAAGATCGCGAGATTCGCCTGATAGGTAAAGCGGCGGCCGAAGCGATCGCCGAGAAAGCCTGTGCCGAGCGAGCCGAGCATCATGCCGACAAAAGTCAGCGATACGAATAACGCGTTCTGCCCGAGTGTGGAAAAACCTGTTTTGAGCGTTGCACCGAGCACGGTCGACGCGACATAGATGTCGAAGCCGTCGAAAAACATACCAATGCCGATCAACCACATGATGCGCCGATGAAATCCCGACATCGGCAAACGATCGAGCCGTAGCCCTGCGTTGACGTTCATGTCTTGCTCCCATGCAAGATGGTTGCTGTCGGCGCGCCGCGCAAAGCGGCCGCCTTGGGGCGTGCCGTTCATTTCGCACGCGCCGTAGTTGGACTGCGATGCTCGCAGTCTGCCGATATGCTCGCGCTCAGCGCGCCTGCATCAAACGCAGGCTGGTGACAGTCAGCATGTCGGTCGCGCTGCGGAAGTTCTGCTCGATCGAACTTTCCTCGGCCGCCTGGAAGAACGCTTTGCACTGGCGCGCGCCCGCATCGTCGAGAGAGAGGATGCGATCGGTAAGCGCGTCGGCGTCCTCGCGCAGCGCCGCGGGCTCGCAGACCTGCGTGATCAGCCCGGCCTGCAACGCGGCGGCGGGCGTGATCGGGTCGCCGAACAGCACCATCGGAAACAGCGCCTTGGGTAACGCGTAACGGCCCACGTAGGCCATGATCGCGGCGGGCGGCAGGCCCTTGCGCATCTCGGGAAAGGCCAGCGTTGCGTGCGAAGAGACCAGCGTGAAGTCGCAGAGAATCGCGAGCCCGAAGCCGAAGCCGTGCGCGTCGCCCTGCACTTCAGCCAACGAAATCATCGTGGCGCCGCGCAAGAGGCGCTTCAGTTCGATCAGCCGCGCGACTTCCGCCCGGATCGAAACAGCGTCTCGCCCGGCACGCTCGCGGCCGGTGCAGAACGTGTCGCCACTGGCCCGAATGCGCAAAACGCGCGCGCTCGGCTCGGCGGCCTCGCTGCGCAGCGCGGCCGCCATGGCATCGAACATGGGACCGGAAATCTCGTTGCCCGCCTCCGGGCGATTCAGCGTAAAACTCAGCACGTCGCCCGCGCGCTCGATCAAAACCGGCTGCGGCAATGGACTGCGATCCATATCGTCTCCTCATGTATAATCTGTATACAGCGTATTCACAGGATCACGAGGTGTCAATGCCTACCAGCAAAAACGCGGTGAAACGCGAGCCGGCCGCCGCCGTATCGAAGCGCGCACAGGGTGCGCAAACCAGCGCGAGAGCGGCCGCGCATGCGGGCGCTCCCACGCTCGACAAGATCGGCAGCAAATACCATTCGCGTTTGCGCACAATCCACGCGTCCAGCGGCTCGCTGAGCGAAGGCGTAGTGGTGCCCGCATTGCGCGAGGCGATCGTCGAGGGCGTGCTCGCACCGGGCAGCCGTCTTTCAGAAGTGCAAGTCGCGAAGCAGTTGAACGTGAGCCGCACGCCTATGCGCGAAGCCTTCGCGCAACTCGAACGCGAAGGCCTGGTAACGGTGCTGCCGCGCGTGGGCGCGTTTGTGCGCGCGGTGACTGCGCGCGACGTGGAAGAGATTTACACCGTTCGCGCCGCGCTCGAATGCCTCGCGGTGCAACTCGCGTCCGAGCGCATCACTGCGCTCGGCACCGCACAGCTCGACGACGTGGTCGCGGCCATGCAGGCAAGCGTGAATGCGGACGATCCGGCGAGTTATGTCGACGCCTTGGACCGCTTCTACTCGATCGTCATGACCATCGCCGACAATCGCACGCTGCAGGACAGCCACGCGGGCCTGATCGGGCCAGTGCGGCGTGTGCGCCGTATCGCGATGGCGCGCGGTGGCCGCATGCAGGCGTCGTTCGGTCAGTCGGTCAAGATTCGCGATGCGATTGTGAACCGCGCGTCGAATGTGCAGGATTTGATGCGTGAGCAACTGGCGGGCGCATGCCGCGCAGCGCTGGACGTGTTGAACGAAACCGACGAATGATCGAGATACCCGTCATGCTGAATACCCAGAGTGCCCGCATTCTTTCCCGCTACCGGACATGGGCCGACAATGTCCTGTTCGACGCCGCCGAGGCACTGCCACCCGGTGAAGTCGGCAAGACACGGCAGACGTTGTTCAAAACGATCATTGGTACGTTGAACCATAACTATGTGGTCGATCTGATCTGGAAGGCGCATCTCGAACGCAAGGAGCACGGCTTCAAGGCGCGCAACGTAGTCATGCACGCGGAGCTCGGCGACCTGCGCCGCGCGCAGCAGGAACTGAACGCGTGGTTCGAACAGTGGGCCGATGCGCAGACGGACGCTTCGCTGGCGGAAGAACTGTCGTTCGCGTTCATATCGGGCGAGCGTTCCATCATGTCGCGCGGCGCGATGTTCATGCATCTGGTAAATCACGCTTCGTATCACCGCGGCTGGGCGAGCGAAATGTTCTTCGAAGTGCCTGCCAAGCCACCCGCCACCGACCTGCCGGTGTTTCTTGCAAGCCATCCGGAGCGCGGGTTCAAGGCCTGATGGACGGCTGGCTCGAGCAAGCCGGGTTCGACAATGCAGAGCTATGGGCATTGCCCCGTGTCAGAGCGTAAAAGCCCGTACTGCGGGAAATCCTCTACATCGAACCAATCGAATAGTTGCATACAATGTCGTCAAGCAAAGCCGACTCGAGGGTCTGCATGGCGTCAAAACTCACGACATTGCATACAATTAAGGATGAACCAGCGCGTTCGCCGGACGATGTCTACGCCGCGATCAAGGACGCGGTTACCAGCGGCCAATACGGCGCGGGTGAATATCTGCGCGAGGAACAGCTGGCCAAAAGTCTGGGGGTGAGCCGCACGCCGGTACGCGAAGCGTTACGGCGTCTCGATGCCGACGGATGGGTTGAAACGCGCCCGAACTACGGCGTGCGCGTGAAAGCGTGGACCTTGCAGGATGCACGCGAAATATTCGAGGCGCGTCTTCTGGTCGAGCCCTATCTCGCGGGACGCGCGGCGTTGTCCATCGGCGTCTCCGACATCGAGCGTCTGCAGACGCTGGCCGACGCAATGCTCGAAATCACACACCGCCCATCCACGCCTGAATCCAGCGAAGCCTGGTTCAGCGCGAACGCAGAATTCCACGCAATTATCACGGCTGCCGGGAACAACTCGCGGCTCGACCGCTCGCTCAGGTCGATGAAGGAAACGCCACTCATCAAGTGGACGTTCGGCACGTATAGCGACGACGACCGCGCACGCAGCGCACGTCAGCATTTCGAAATTGTTTGCGCGCTCAAGCAGCGCAACGCCGCGTGGACGGAAGCCGCCATGCGTTGCCATATCCTCGCCGCTGAAAACGCAGTGCTCGACCGCCCCAACCGGGGGCAACCCACCCCCTGATTCAACGTCCTTCGGGCAGCAACCGCATTACGAGCAGTCATTCGATAGTCGCGACGACGACCATACTGGAGACGACACATGCCGAGCACCGATAGCCCAACCGTAAGCCCTGTAAGCGCCGGTGCACGTCTCGACCGATTGCCGATCTCGCGCTTTCACAAGCGCGTACTGTGGCTGATCGGCGGGGGCATGTTCCTCGATTCGTTCGACATTTACCTTGCCGGCGGCGTGCTCGGCGCGCTCGCAAAGACCGGCTGGTCGACAATGAACCTGAACGCGGCATTCCTGTCGTCGACGTTCATCGGGATGTTGATTGGCGCTTTTACCGCCGGCGTGCTGGGTGACGCGAAAGGCCGCAAGTTTACGTATCAATTCAATCTCGCCATGTTCGGTCTGGCGTCGATCGCCGGCGCGTTTGCGGCGAACATGACGTGGCTGATTGTGTGCCGCTTTTTCATGGGCCTCGGCCTCGGTGCGGAGATCGTCATCGGCTACGGATCGATCGGCGAATTCATGCCGCCCGCCGTGCGCGGAAAATGGTCAGCGTATCTGTCGCTCATCACCAACTCGGCGCTGTTCTTCTCGACCTTCCTCGGCTATCTGGTCATTCCGTCGATCGGCTGGCGCGCCATGTTCGCGGTCGTCGGCGCCGGCGCGATGGTCGTGTGGGTCCTTCGCAAGAAGATGCCCGAGTCACCGCGCTGGCTCGAATCGAAAGGCCGTTACGCGGAAGCCGAAGCGATCCTGCGCGCGGCTGAGGAGGAATCGGCGCGCAATTCAACGTTGCCGCCCGTCGTCAGTGCGCCGCCCGCCGCTACCAGGAAAACCACCGTACTGGAGCTCTTCGGGCCCTCGCAGATTCGCCGCCTGTTCGTGTCGATCGTCGTGCAGGTTGCGATCAATATGGTGATCTACGGCTTCATCGTGTGGGTGCCGACGTTCCTGATGAAACAGGGCATCGGTATGGCGTCTTCACTGGGCTATACGGCGCTCATGTCGCTCGGCGGACCCGCAGGCGCACTGCTAGGCGTACTCCTCGCCGACAGGATCGGGCGCAAGAAGGGGCTCATCGCGGTGTCCGCTCTCGCGGCGGTGGTCGGCTGGCTGTACGGGCATTCGACCGGCATCCAAATGGCGACGCTGCTCGGCTTCCTGCTGTTCACGCTCACGTATCTGATGGTGGCACTGGGCATTGCGACCTACATCCCAGAGCTCTTTGCCACGGAGAACCGCATGCGGGCAAGCGGCATCGCCGGTTGCGCCGGGCGCATTACAGGCATCTTCGCGCCGCAACTCGTTGTCATGATGTACGCCACGGGCGGTGTGAAAGACGTGCTGACGATGATCATCGGCGCGCTGGTCGTGCTGGCGGTCGTCCTTGCAGTGTTCGGGATCGAAACGAATCGACGCTCACTCGAGGACATTGCGCCTGCGATCGACGCGAACGATGCACTACCGGCGTCCTCGCTTTCACATCAATCGCAACGTTGAAACTTCACTTCACTCGTTAAACAGGACACGTATGAGCGTCACACAGCAAAGCAAGCGTCAAGCGCTGAAAGCGCGGTTCGCGCGCAACGAGATCGTCACCGCGCCCGGCATCTTCGATATGATCTCCGCGAAGATCGCCGACTCGATGGGCTTTGAGTGCCTCTATATGACGGGCTTCGGCACCGTAGCGTCGTATCTCGGTCTGCCCGATGCAGGCCTCGCGACTTACACCGACATGGTCAACCGCGTCGCGGCATTCTGCGGCGGCACGAACACGCCGATGATCTGCGACGCAGACACGGGCTACGGCGGATTACTGAACGTCGCGCACACCGTCCGGGGTTATGAGCAAGCGGGAGCGGCAGGCATTCAACTCGAAGATCAGGAATTCCCGAAGAAATGCGGCCATACGCCGGGGCGGCGTGTCATCCCGGTCGACGATATGGTGCGCAAAATCAAGGTCGCCGCGGAAAGCCGCAGCGATCGCGATTTCCAGATCGTCGCACGCACCGATGCCCGCACATCCTTAGGCCTCGATGAAGCGCTGCGTCGTGGCGAGGCGTATGCGAAGGCTGGTGCGGATGTGCTGTTCATCGAATCGCCGGAAAGTATCGAGGAACTCGAAACGATCGGGCGAACCTTCAATGTTCCGTTGCTGGTGAACATCGTGGAAGGTGGACGCACGCCGCAACTTGCGCCCCGTGAGTTGGAAAAGCTCGGCTTCTCTCTCGCGATCTATCCTGCTTCGGGCTTCCTGGCCGTCGCAAAGGCGCTCAAAGAGATGTACGGACAAATTCTGGCGCACAGAAGCACGGTAGCCGCGGTTGACGCAATGTATCCGTTCTCCGAGATGTGCGAATTAATGGGTTTCCCCGAAGTGTGGGCGTTCGATCGCGCACATGCTGACTAGGACATCGATCTGCGCCTCGCGGTCACTATCATTTTTTGCTGCGCGTAGCGCGCGAGACTTGAGCGGCCGATGAATTGTCGGGCCGAATTTCATCGATGGAACCGCAAGAGTGGAAACCCGCAGCGGCGCCGGCACGCTCGTCGATGTCGATGTCTATGTCTATGTCTATGTCTATGTCGACGACTATCATCGAGGGCCGCGCTTGCGGACCGGTCGCGGTCGAAATGATGTCCGTTGAATAACCCGTCGATGTCTTTCAGCTTGCTAATCGCGGCTCGTGACCGTCAAAAGATTGAGGGTAACAGATCGGTGCATCGGAATTGCACCACAGCCAGCTCAGCCACTTGTCCTGAACTCACTCGAGCCGCACCGTCGCGCCCGGCTCATTCATCAACTCCCCGGCCACCTCTCTCAGGCACGCACTGAATAACTTCGCTGCAGGCGAGCTCGAATCGTCGCGCCAGTAAGCCACGATTTCACCCAGCGGCTCCAACGGCGGCAACGGGAGCACCCGCATGCTGCCGCGCATTGCGTGAGGCTTCGCTATGGACATCGGCAAGATCGAAACAAAATCGCCGCTGCGTATCAAGGCAATATTCAACGCCAACGCGCTCGATTCGACCGCGCCGCTGCCCACTGCAATATCGTTCGCGGCAAGCGTCTCGACCAATGTTGCGTACGCCGGGGACCCGTGCATCGGCGTGATCCAGCGAGCCGCGCCTAAATCATCCCACGTCACCTGGCGCCCGAGATCTCCCAACGGGTGATGCGCGCCGACCACGAATACAAACGGCTCGCGATGGACCACCTCCTGTCGCAACGTCTTCTGCGTGGTCGCAATCCGGTTGCGGCCAAGAGCGATGTCGAGGTCGCCATCATCCAGCATCTTGATCAACCGGTCGAGCGTGGCTTCCGCGAACGAAAGCGACGCCGACGGCGCGCGCCGCATGAACAGTTGCACCGAGTTAGTGACCAGCGGCTCGGGGATCGTCACCACGGCGCCGACCCGGACATGGCCGCCGGTGCCGGACGCAAGCGCGCTGACATCGCGGCGCGCGAGTTCAATATGGCGCAAGACTTCGCGCCCGCACCCCACGATCACCTGGCCGATCCCGGTCAACTCCAGCGCATTACCGACTCGATTCACGACCTGCACGCCGAGCGCCTCCTCGATTTCCCCGATCTGCTTCGAGATGGCAGGCTGGGTCACATGAAACGCCGCCGCGACGCGCGTGACCTGACCAAGCTCCGCAAGGCTTACGAGGATGCGCAGATGCGGCAGCTTGAGCCCGCTGCGAAAGAAACGTTCGATCGGATCGTTGTTTTGCATGACAAGGGTTTTCCCCGAAAATACGGCTCGACATAACTCTACGGTTATAACTGTCTCCGAAATCGTGATTTGCGGCAATACCTGCAACACGACTACCCTTTCGACACTGCCGCCAGAAGGCAACGGTCCCGTCGGTCTAAAACGAGGACCGCACACAAATGATGAGACCGCGTGCCGAGCACGCGCATTGGAGACAGACAGACCATGAGCGTCCCTTCTTTCGGACCCGAGCCGTGCCTTGCATCGGCCGATCCTCACAACGCCCTGCTCTACGCGAAACTGACGCGGCGGATCGTGCCGTTTCTGTTTTTCGCATTCGTGGTTGCGTACATCGACCGCGTGAACGTCAGCTTCGCCAAGCTGCAAATGTTGAGCGACCTTTCGCTGAGCGAAACGGTGTACGGCGCGGGAGCGGGCATTTTCTTCGTCGGCTATTTCTTCTTCGAGGTGCCGAGCAACCTGATCCTCAACCGCGTCGGCGCGCGCCGCTGGATTGCGCGGATCATGGTCACGTGGGCACTCGTGTCGGGCCTGACGATGTTCGTCAACGGTCCGACATCGTTCTACGTCATGCGCTTTCTGCTCGGCGTCGCCGAAGCGGGATTTTTTCCGGGCATTTTGCTGTATCTGTCCAACTGGTTTCCTTCGACACGGCGCTCGCAGATCATCGCGCTGTTCATGACCGCGATTCCGGTGTCCGGCGCGATCGGCGGTCCGTTGTCGGGCTGGCTGATGGCGCATTTCGCGGGCACCTATGGTCTTGCCGGATGGCGCTGGCTGTTTCTGGTCGAGGGAATCGGCTCGCTGGCGGTCGGCATTGCGGCGTTCTTCGTATTGCACGACCGGATCGATAACGTGCGCTGGCTGAACGCCGACGAAAAATCGCGCCTTGCCGCCGATCTCGCCCGCGACGCGATCACGCGCACCGAAACCTCAGCGCGCGGCGCTTTTGCCAGCAAGCGCGTGTGGCTGCTCGGGCTGCTGTACTTCTGCATCGCAATGGGCAACTATGGCCTCGCGTTCTGGGTGCCGACCATCATCAAGGCAAGCGGTGTTGCCAGCCTGGCCAACATCGGATGGCTGTCGGCGGTGCCCTCGCTGATCAGCGTGGTCGCGATGGTGCTGATCGCCCGCCACGCTGATCGCCACGACGAACGCCGCGTGCATGTCGCGGTCTGCTGCGCGATCGGCGCGCTCGGTTTGCTTGCTTCAGTGCTGTTTGCGTCGAACGTCGCGGTGTCGATCGCGGCGCTGGTCGTCGCGGCTATCGGCATCAATTCGATCGCGCCGGTGTTCTGGGGGATTCCGACCGCTCTGCTCGGCGGTGCTGGCGCGGCGGCAGGGATCGCCGTGATCAATTGCACCGGCAACCTGGCCGGCTTCGTGAGTCCGTTCATCGTCGGACGGCTGTCCGATCTGAGCGGCGGCAAGCTGTTGCCGGGAATGCTCGCTATCGCCGTGGCGTTGTTGATCGGCGCGGCGATCGTGCTGCGCATGCCACTCAAGCGCGTTTGCGCTGCTTCGGCGAGCGCGCCTAATTCCAGCATTCCACAGAGGACATGAATATGACGCAATCGAGCAGCCCCGTCTGCGTGGTGACGGGATCGGCTTCGGGCATCGGCGCGGCGACCGCGCTGCGCTTCGCGCAGGCGGGCTGGTCGGTGGCCATAGGCAACTTCGACGACAGCACGCGCCAAACAGCGCTGTCCGTCGAAGCGGCCTGCCGCGACGCCGGCGCGTCTACGCTGATTTTCGACGCGGATGTCGGCAACGATGCGCACTGCCGCCGCGCGATGGACACCGTGGCGAGCCGCTGGCAACGTGTCGACGCGCTGATCAATTGCGCGGGCACGACCCGCGTGATTGCGCACAACGCGTTCGACGAGATCGACGCTGTCGAGTTCGAGCGCGTGTACCGCGTGAACCTGATCGGGCTGTATCAGATGACCCGCGCAGCAGTGCCGTTGCTGCGCGAATCGGCCGGTCTATCGACGGTGAAACGCAGTACCAGCGTGGTCAACATTTCGTCGCTGGCGGGCCTGAACGGCACCGGGTCGTCGATCGCGTATGCGGCGTCGAAAGGCGCGGTGAATACGCTGACGCTCTCGCTTGCGCGCAGTCTCGCGCCGCATGTCCGCGTCAACGCGATCGCGCCCGGCATGGTCGACGACGGCCTGTTGCTGCGCGTGCTCGACCCGCAAGCCTATGACGGCGTGCTAGCCAGAATGACCGAACAGGCGCCGCTCAAACGGGTGTCGATGCCCGCCGAAATCGCGGACCTGGCCTGGTTTCTCGCGACGCAGGCGCCCGCCATGACCGGCCAGGTGATCGCCGCGGAAAACGGCTTGCTGCTGAACGGCGGTTGAGCGAAGTTGAGCAAAGTTGAGCGGCAACGGACGGCAGTTGGCGGTGCGCGCAGTTGAACGAACCATCGCCTGAGCACTGCACGAGTTTCAAGAGAAAACGGACTTTCCCACATGACCAATCTGCACAAACATCGCTCGCGCAGGGTGACCGACGGCGTCACCCGCGCGCCGCATCGCGCGTTCCTTCGCGCTACCGGCCTCGACGACGAATCCATGCAAAAGCCGTTCGTCGCGATCGTCGATACGTTCGGCGAGAACACCCCGTGTTCGATGTCGCTGAACCAGGTCTCCGACAACGTGCGCCTCGGCATTGCAGCGGGCGGTGGCGTGCCGATCCGCGGCTCGGCGATCTCGGTGTCGGACGGCACGTCGATGAATCACTCCGGCATGAGGATGAGCCTCGTGTCGCGCGAAGTGGTCGCGGACAGCGTCGAACTGTTCGTGCGTGCGCATAACTACGACGCACTGATCGGCGTCGCCGGTTGCGACAAGACCTTGCCCGGCATCCTGATGGGCATGGTGCGCGTCAACGTGCCCGGTGTGTTCCTGTTCGGCGGCGCAATGCTGCCCGGCGTCGCACCCGGTCAGTTGCCCGGCGGCGCCGGCACCGGCCTGCAACGCCAGTCGACGATTCTCACGACAATCGAAGCGGTCGGCACCACGCAGCGTGGCGACATGAGCCGCGCGCAACTTGACGCCATCGAAAAACAATGCACGCCGACTGCCGGATCGTGTCCCGGCCAGTTCACCGCGAATACCATGGCGATGGTCGCGGAAACGCTTGGCCTCGCGCCGCTGGGCTCCGCGATGGTGCCCGCCGTCTACAGCGAACGGATTGCGATTGCGCGCCGCGCCGGCGAGACAGTCATGCGTATCCTGACGCAAGGCGGGCCCTTGCCGCGCGATCTCGTTACGATGGAAAGCCTGGAGAACGCCTGCGCGGCAGTTGCCGCGACCGGCGGTTCGACCAATGCCGCGCTGCACATTCCGGCCATCGCGAACGAGGCCGGCATTCGCTTCGCGCTGGACGACGTGCAACGCGTGTTCGCGAAAATTCCGCTGATCGGCGATCTGCAACCAGGCGGCCGCTATCTCGCGCAGGATCTGCATCACGCGGGCGGCGTGCCGGCCGTGTTGAACGCGCTGCTGGCAGGCGGCTTCCTGCATGGCGATGTGCCCGCGTTCGGCGGCGGCACGCTCGCCGAAGCATTGAGCGCGTTCAGCGGACCGGACGGCATCGTCGTGCGTCCGTGCGACGAGCCGCTCGGCGAAAACGGCGGACTCGTGATCCTGCGTGGCAACCTCGCGCCGGACGGCGCATGTCTGAAAATCGCCGGGCTCAAATCGCTTTCGTTCACGGGCGCGGTGCGTGTATTCGAATGCGAAGAAGACTGCATGGCGGTTGTCGCGGCGCGCGACTACCGCGAAGGCGACGTGCTCGTGATCCGTAACGAAGGGCCGAAAGGCGGTCCCGGTATGCGCGAAATGCTGGGTGTGACAGCAGCGATCTACGGTCAGGGCATGGGCGAGAAAGTGGCGTTGTTGACCGACGGTCGGTTTTCGGGCGCGACACGTGGCATGTGCATCGGCTATGTCGGCCCGGAAGCGGCGGCGGGTGGCCCGATCGGCCTGTTGCGCAATGACGACCGCGTGCATATCGACGCGCGCGCAGGCATTCTGCGCGTCGACCTGTCCGACGACGAACTCGCCCGTCGCCGCGCCGACGCGCCAGCGCGCGCGTCGCGCCGGCTCGCGGGGGTGCTCGAAAAATACGAAGCGTTGGTGCGGCCCGCGCATCTCGGCGCGGTGACGCATTCGGGCAACGTTGAATGGCCATACGACGAACCCACGCCCGGCGACGACGGAGCCGCCGCATGACCAGCGCTCGCCTCGGTTTTTGTGGGCTCGGCAAGATGGGCTGGCCGATGGCGCAGCGTCTCGCAGATGCGGGTCACGCGCTGCGAGTGTGGAATCGTTCGAACGAAAAGGCTGCGGCATTGCAGGCGTCGGCGACGAATTGCGTGGCATGCGAGTCGCCGGCTCAGGTCGCGGCCGGCGCCGGCATCGTGATGCTATGTCTGGCGGACGCGGCGGCGGTCGAGGCGGTGGCGTTCGGCGTCGACGGACTCGCAAACCGCGCGCGCCGCGGCGCCACGCTGGTCGATCATTCGACGCTCGCGCCGTCGCAAACCCGAGCCTTCGCACGGCGCTGGCGCGAACAGACCGGCGGCGACTGGATCGACGCGCCGGTGTCGGGCGGCACGTCCGGCGCTGCGGCAGGCACGCTCGCGATCATGGCGGGCGGCGACGCCACGCTGATCGAGACGTTGACGCCGATCCTTCGTGGTTACGCCGCGCGCGTCACGCGCATGGGCGGCAGCGGCGCGGGACAGGCCACGAAGCTGGCGAATCAGACCATCGTGATGACGACCATCGCGGCGCTCGCCGAAGCGACCCGCCTCGCCCGCCATGCCGGCATCGACACGGCGCGGATTCCCGCCGCGCTCGCCGGCGGCTGGGCTGATTCGGTACTGCTGCAAACGTTGATGCCGCGCATGATCGTGCCACCTGCGCAGGCCTCCGGCACGATCCGCACGATGCTGAAAGACCTCGATGCCGTCGAGTCGCTGGCGCGCGAGAGCGATACGACGCTGCCGGTCGCAGCGTTAGTGCGGCGCTGGCTGACGCAGGCGGTCGAGCAAGGTCTCGGCGACGCCGATATTTCGCAGATCGCGACGGTCGGATTACAAACGGCCACGCCCGAATGACAGAGCGGGTTTCTGGTTTCTAGCGAACACCGGCCGTCGCTGCATGGCAGACGCGCCGGATCTATAGATAAGCCATGCATCTGGAGACACGATGCAGAACCTCGAAGCGGTCAACGTACGCAGTGCCTCGTTCAACCGCCTGACGGCGGGTCAGTGGCGGCTCATTATCCTCGCGAGTCTCGGCGGCGCGCTGGAGTTCTACGACTTCGTCGTCTATGGTGTGTTCGCGCAATTCATCGGCCGCGCGTTCTTTTCGATGCTCGATCCGATGATGGCCTTGCTGCTGTCGTTCGCGGTGTTCGCGATCGGCTATCTATCGCGGCCCGTCGGCGGCGCGGTGCTCAGCTGGTTCGGCGACCGCTTCGGGCGACGGCGCGTGTTCATTGTCTCGGTGATCATCGTGTCGCTGTCGACCATCGGCATGGGGCTCGTGCCGACCTACGCGAGCTGGGGCATCGCCGCAACCTTCACGATGATCCTGCTGCGGCTCGTGCAGGGATTCTGTCTTGGCGGCGAACTGCCCGGGTCGATTACCTACGTGGTCGAAACCGTCCCGCGGCGCGCGGGCTTCGTCTGCGGGATCGTGTTCTTCTGCGTCAACTCTGGCGTGTTGCTCGCGGCGGCCGTGAACCTGGGCGTACATGCCGTCCTGACGCCGGATGACGTCGCGGCTTACGGCTGGCGCTTCGCGTTCATCTTCGGTGGCGTGATCGGGCTGCTCGGTTTCTGGCTGCGCCGCAAGCTCGAAGAAACGCCGGAATTCGCGCATATGAAGCAGTTCGCCTCGAAGCACCCGTTTGCCGAACTGCTGCGCGAGCACTGGCGGCCCGTGGTGCTGGGCATTCTGACGACGTGCGCGACGGCCGGCTACAACGGCCTGCTGTTCGCGCACATGCCCGCGTATCTGGACAAGGTGCTGCACTACGATCCGCACCAGGTCGCGCTAGGTCAGAACGTGGCGCTGGCGACTGCGTCGATCGGCATTCTGATCGTCGGGCGGATCGGGGACAGCATGCCGCGCCGCCATCTGATGCGCGCAGGCGCTCTGCTGCTGATCATCCTGACGATGCCGTTCTATCACGCGGCAGTCAGTCACCAGATGGATCTGATCGTGCTGATGCTGCTTGGCGGATTGGGCGCGGCGCTGATCAACGGTACTTTTGCCTGCATCATCGCGGATATGTTCCCTACGCGCGTGCGCTTTAGCGGCGTCGCGCTCGCATTCAATCTCAGCTTCACCCTCTTCAGCGGCACCGCGCCGTTAATCGGCACATGGCTGATCAGTCGTACAGGCGATCTAGCCGCGCCGGGCTATTTCATGGTTGCGTGTGCGTTGCTAACGTTCGTGGCGACGTTCGGGCTGAAGGCACTGAGTGGGAAAATCGCGGCGCCGGACGCCCCGGCGACGGCTATGAACAGCCGATGATCTATAGAGCCACCGGGTTCACCGTCGCGCCGCACTCGGATCGAAGGCCTGACCAGTTATATCCGACGGGCGTTGCGCCGGCGTGTCCCGCGATGTCACAGGCGGCCACGCGAGCGGCGCGGTGCGTGCGAAGTTATACAGCGACGGAAGTTCGCGAAGCGACAAGGCGGTGGGCCACCCAGATCAGGACAGTATAGTAATGACGATCTCTGAAAATCCAAGCGTCGCCGTCGTTGGTCCGGGGGCAATCGGCACGACCGTGGCGGCAGCGCTCCATGAGGCCGGACGCACACCGACGGTTTGCGGACGCACGGCGCACGAGCGCCTCGAACTGCGCTTCGACGGCGGCCGTATCGTTGTACCGGGTCCGGCGCAGACCGATCCGGCGGAGATCAAAAATACCTTCGACCTTGTTCTCGTTGCAGTCAAGTCGACACAGGTGAAAGCGGCGGCCCCGTGGTTTTCTGCACTATGCAGTCACAAGACGGTCGTTTGCATGCTGCAAAACGGTGTCGACCAGAAAGCGCTCGTCGCGCCATATCTGTCCGGCAACCCGGTGCTGCCTTCGGTGGTATGGTTTCCCGCTCAACGCGATCCGGACGCCTCGGTGTGGCTGCGCGGCAAACCGCGCCTCACGCTGCCGGACACGCCGGGAATCGCCGTCGTGTTGGCGGCGCTGCGCGGCACACGAGTTTCGGTCGACATAGCGGCGGATTTCACGTCCGTGGCATGGCGGAAGCTTCTACAGAACGCTGTCGCGGGTTTAATGGTTCTGACAGGTCGCCGCGCGGGTATGTTTTCCCGAACCGATATCACCACGCTGTCTCTGGCCTATCTACGTGAATGTCTTGAGGTTGCCCGCGCGGAGGGTGCGACGTTGGGCGACGAGGTCCCGCAAGAGATCGTCGATGGATTTCGTGACTCCCCGCCCGACCTGGGTACGTCCATCCTCGCCGACCGCCTAGGTGGACGTCCTCTCGAATGGGAGAGCCGGAATGGGGTCGTGCAGCAGCGCGGTCGATTGCACGGCATTCCCACACCGATCAGCGATCTTGTCGTGCCACTTCTGGCGGCCGCGAGCGACGGACCGGGCTAGAGCTACTGCCGTTGGTTGTGATCGTTGTAATGTCGGCCGTACTTACGCAACAGGAGATACACGCGTTTTCCGCCTTTCCGCAGGACGCCGGATAGTGGTCAGAACATTTCTGTGTGGGTCCATGGACGAACCCATGATGGCAGCATCGTTTGGATACCAGACCCTCGTCATGGAACCCTGCGGCAGCGCCCGTCGTGTGCTACGACGGGCGGCTCATCGCAGCCTAGTTCATGCGACCGTTCGTCAAGTCGAACAAGAATGATGCGGCTGACGCAGCGGCGATCTGGGAAGCCACCCAGCCCCGGCACGCGTCAGCAACTAGTCCGGATTCGCATCAACGGCGACGGTCATTTGAAATGGCGTGAGATGGAGTGTCTTTAACAAGACACCGCTTGGCGCGAAAAGGCCGAGCACGTTTTGCGTAAGCCAAAAGCCAGTCATCGTCAGCAACACCTGAATGAGATTGCGGTGCGAGTCACCCGTTACGAGACGGCTCGCCGCCGTGCTCTTAGGCCTTCGACCTTCATGGGTGCACCCCTTCTATCCTGTCCTGAGTCGTGGTCTCGAAATCGCTGGCGTCGTGCCGCTCGCGAAGCTGGCCGGATAAATCGCCGCTCGTCCGGTTGACCATGCGGCCGCGTCTCACGGCTGGCCGTGCAAGAAGCATGTCGGCCCAGCGCTGAACGTTCGCGTAGTCCTGCACGGACAGGAATTCCGCCGCACCGTATTGCCAGCCTTTGACGAGACCGCCGTACCAGGGAAACACCGCCATGTCGGCGATGGTGTATTCATCGCCGGCAAGATACTCGTTGCCAGCAAGGCGCTGGTCGAGCACGTCGAGCTGGCGCTTTACTTCCATGGCGAAACGGTCGATCGCGTACTCGATCTTCATCGGCGCATAGGCGTAAAAGTGGCCGAAGCCGCCGCCCAGATACGGCGCGCTGCCCATCTGCCAGAACAGCCAGTTCAGCGTCTCGGTACGGGTCTCGACGTCTTTCGGAAGGAACGCCCCGAACTTCTCGGCCAGATACAGCAGGATCGAGCCCGATTCGAACACGCGGACCGGCTTCGGCCCGCTGCGGTCCAGCAGTGCCGGGATCTTCGAGTTCGGATTGATGTCCACGAAACCGCTGCCGAACTGCTCACCCTCGCCGATCCTAATCAACCATGCGTCATACTCGGCGCCGGCATAGCCGGCCGCGAGCAGTTCCTCCAGCAGGATCGTGACCTTCACGCCGTTGGGTGTGCCCAGCGAGTAAAGCTGCAGCGGGTGGCGCCCGACCGGCAACACTTTCTCATGCGTCGGCCCGGCGATTGGCCGGTTGATGTTCGCGAAGGCGCCGCCGCTGGGCTTGTTCCAGGTCCAGACCTTCGGGGGAATATAGTCGTGAGAATCTGCCATGCTGTTCTCCATCGCTGCTCAGTGTCGGCCTAGGCCACCGGGGAATAGTTGGACGGGAAAAGCGCACGTCGGGTCTCCTCGTCGTTGACCTTCTTGAACTCGTGGTCCTTGCCGACTGCTCTGGCGCGGGCCACCGCGGGACGTGCATCGACCGTTTCGAACAGACGCCTGAGATTCGGAAACGCCGCCAGCGGATCGTCTGCGCCTTTGAGCACGCGCGAGGCGCGATCGAGCCATCCCCAGGCCGAGATATCCGCGATCGTGTACGTTTCGCCGACGATATACGATCGCCCTTCCAGATGATCGTTCAGAACCTGATAATGGCGCTCTGCCTCGCGTCGATAACGGTTCACCGCATAGTCGAGTCCTTCGGGCGCGGCGAACTGGAAGTGCACGGCCTGGCCCGAAAACGGGCCGAGGCCCGAGGCGAGGAACAGGAGCCAGGAAAGCAGTTCTGGCCTGTCCTGCGGCGCGCCCTGCAAATTGCCGGTCTTCTCCGCCAGATAGAGCAGGATCGCGGTGGAGTCGAACACGCGCGCCTCCTTGCCGCCCGGCCCTTCGGTATCAACGATGGCGGGCACCTTGCCGTTGGGATTGATCACGCGGAATTGCGCTGTGTGCTGTTCGCCCTTGCTCGTATCGATGGGAACCACCTCATAGGGCAGACCCGTCTCCTCAAGAAACAGAGCTATCTTGGCTGGGTTTGGCGTCGGGTGGAAATAAAAACGGATCATGGCGGTATTCTCAGGCTTGCGGACGGGTGGATGAAGGGCGCGTGGATGCTCGGCCCGCGGCCGCTGGCCTGGAAGCGAGCAGCACGCCGAGAACGATGACGGCGATCGACATCCCTTCGGCCAGCGACGGTATTTCGCCGAGAACAGGGATGGCGAGAATCGAGGCAACAGCAGGGAGCAGCGCAATGACAGCGGTCGCAGCCGAAGAACCGAGCAGGGAGACGGCACGGTTATAGGTGATCAGCGCGACGCCGCTCATCAGCACGCCCTGATAGCAGACCTGCAGCGCGATCTCGCCTTGTGAGGCCAGGCTGAACCGGCTGAGACCCAGGAGCAGATAAGCCGGAAGATAGAGTGCCGCAGACCAGACGCAGATCAGTGCGGCGGACTGGACCGGTGTCAGCCCGCTACGGCGAAAAAGCAGCGTATAGATAGCCCACATGACGGCCGCTGCGGCCAGCGCGGCGATACCCCAGAGGTCCGGCGCGCCGCGGGCTGCCGCACCGGCACTCACCAGGCAGACAAGGCCGGTGACGATCGCCGCATACCCGAGCCAGCGTAAGCTTCCCTGCCGCTCGCGCAGGAAACACCAGGCAAACACGCCAGCAAAGACAGGCATCAACGTTGGCGCAACGGATGCGGCCTCAGCCGCAGAAGTCAGCTTCAACCCGAGCGCGACGAGCAGCACGAAAGGCACGCCCCAGAGCACGGCGAATAACAGACCTTCGCCCCAGGCTGCGATGGGCAGGCGCGAACCCCGGCGCACGACCGCCGGAGCGAGAAGCATGGCGCCAATGCCGAACCGGAGCGCCGCAATATCCCAGATGCGAAGCTCGCGTGTGACACCGAAACGTGTCACAACAAACCAGCCCGAAAAGATCATGACGGTAAGCGCCGCGCAGGCGAACCCCGCCAAACGTGCGCGTGAGGCACCTCGCTGCGTCGTCGGCTCGGCGTCAACGGCCATCGCGTCTGATACCTTGCCGTTGGCCATCGATCACACCGCCCGAAGCGACTTCACCGCGGCGAGGATCGCATCCGGCTCGAGCCGCTTCCGGTAATCGACCTCAATACTGGCAAGCGCAATATGCCCATCGGGGCCAATCACGTACGTGGCAGGGAGCGGCAGTTCCCAGCTCCCGTCGCCATTGATTACGGGGAGTGCCTTGTTGTTAGAGCGCAGCGCATCGCGGAGGTCCTCGGGGAGTGCATAAACAAGCCCGTAGCGGCGTGCGACGGCATCGCCGACATCGCTGAGGACATCGAAGGTGAGTGCGTTTGTCTGCGCGGTGCTGAGCGAACCGTCGGGAAGCTGCGGCGAAATCGCGACCAACCGGGCACCCAGCGCACCCATCTCTGGAAGGATTGTCTGGTAGGCACGCAACTGGATATTGCAATACGGACACCATCCGCCGCGGTAAAACGTGACGACGACGGAACCACGCAGCAACAGATCAGACAGCGAAACTGGATTGCCTCCTACATCCGGCAACGAGAAGTCAGGTGCCTTATCGCCGGTTCTCACCGCTTCCCCCAGCGCGAAGCTGGCGCGCAGTTCTTCGATCCTGGCCTCATAGAGCACGACGCGCCCCGACGGCGCAGTGCGCGCAAAGTCGGCCCTGAAGGTGTCCAATTGCTCCTGCAGTCCCACGGCTCTCTCCTCTTCAGAGCAAACCTTTCCCAAAGTTCATATGCCCACGGCTGCGTTTGCGCCGTCCTCTCATTTTAGATCATTCGCTCTATAATTGCTCAGCGGAGCGAAACTCGCAAGTGCGTTGCGCGATGAATGGACAGGTGACACAGAATGGCGAGGCGCCGGGAATTTGACGAACAGAAAGTGCTGGATGCGACGACCCAGTGCTTTTGGCGGTTTGGTTATGCGTTCCTGTAATCAGGGCACGGCCAATCGTTTCGATGGAAAGCCGCACTACATCGATATCAGACAGCCGGTCGCGGAGGTGGTCTGGAATAGTTGCTGGCATAAAGTGGCGCATACCTCCTCAGTGGCTATGAGTTCTTGCGGGAGACGGCTGCCCGTGCGCTGCGACCGCTTTCACGGCGTCCTTGGCGGCGCGGCATCAGGCAGCCGCGCTTCAGTCGTCGTCAGGACATCACGGCATTGCCGACGAGGTCGGGCAATTCCCGCAGATCGGTAACGGCGAAGTCTGGCTTTTGCCCCAGCACATCGAGCGTATTCCCGTTACGGTTGACCCAGCATACCTGGTACCCGAAGTGTCGCGCTCCACAGGCATCCCATCCATTCGACGACACGAAAAGGATCTCGTCCCTTGACCAACCGAGTGCATTTTCCGCGAGCCTGTAGACGGCGTCGTGAGGTTTGAAGACTTTGGTGCTTTCGACACTGATCAGGTGGTCAAAAAGATGGTCAAGGCCCGAATTCTTCACGACCGAGCCGATCGAGAACGACGATCCGTTGGACAGGATTGCAAGCGGTAGCCCCCTTTCCCGCAGGCTCGTAAGCGTCGCTTCAACACCGGGATAGGGTTGAAGCCGGAGATAAGCGTCGCACAGATCCTTGTGCGCCGCCGTGGTCAATGAAAGTTTCAGGTGCGATGCGACGAAGTCAAGCGCATCGTCCGTCGCTTTCTCGAATGGCACATAGTCGCCCATGAGGGTACGCAACCATGTGTATTCGAGCTGCTTTTGTCGCCAGAGAATGCTGATCTCGAGGCCCCGCCCCGGGAACCTCTCACCGCACGCGCCGGCAACGGAGTGCACGTCGTAAAGCGTGCCGTAAAGATCAAAAACGAGAGCCTTGATTGGTTTCATGATTGTTCCTTTGAGTAGATCGCCTGGAATGGGTAGCCACGGACGCCCATGGTATGGGAACGGCACTGCCGCTTACCGCGAAGATCTGGATGATGTGGCATCACACACGATGCCCGTTTGCGCACGCAGGTAGAACGCTTCGAAGTCGCCATCCTGCGTAGGTGTGGGCCTTGACAGCATGGTGCAAAGCCACGCGCTGAAGAGTCCGATCGGCAGACTGACGATCGCCGGATTGACGATCGGAAAGAGCGCATGGCTGCCCATGAAAGCAGGACCGACGAACGCAAGGGCAACCGATGAGGTAAGCCCGCCAATGACGCCACCGATCACGCCGGCCGTATTGAAACGGCGCCAGAAAATCGAAAGCAGGATGATCGGAAAATTCGAGGAGGCCGCGACCGAGATGGCGAGAATAACGAGAACGCCGACATTCAGGCCCTGGGCGAGAAGACTCAGACCGATTGCGGCTATCCCCACGGCAACCGTTGCGATACGCGCGACCCGGACCTGTTCAGCGTCGCTGACAGCCCCCTTACGCAGGACATTCACATAAAGATCGTGGGCTATAGCGCCAGAGGAAGCGAGCGTGAGCCCGGCGACAACTGCGAGTATTGCGGCAAAAGCTATCGCGCAGATGCTGGCGAGAAAGATCTGTCCGCCCAGCGAGCCCGCTCCGCCGCCGAGATACTGCGCGAGCAATGGAAGTGCGAGATTGCCCCCCTTGTCCGCGGCGCGTATTGCGTCCTGGCCGACGAACACCGCGGAAGCGAACCCAATCAGCGTGGTGACCATGAAAAAACTGCCGGCTAGAAACATGAGCCATAGGACCGATTTCCGGGCAGTCCTTGCGTCTGGGACCGTATAAAATCGCGTCATGATGTGAGGAAGTCCGGCAACACCGAAGATGAACGAAATGAAAAGCGACATCGTGTCCAGTGGATGATGGAAGTAGCCGCCGGACGCCAGCATTTTTGATCCGTAGAGTCTTTCGACAGATGCAAACAGTGCAAGCGGGTTGAACCGCACAGCCGCCAGCAGCATCGAGACAAGAACGCACGCGGCAACAAGAAGCAGCATCGCCTTCACAATCTGCACCCACGTGGTCGCAATCATTCCGCCGAACAGAACATAGACGATCATGCCAATGCCGACGAGGACGACTGCGACGTCGTAGGGGACGCCCAGCATCAGTTTGATCAACGCGCCGGCCCCGGCCATCTGCGGCACCATGTAGGCAAGATTGACCACCACCGTTCCTACAATAGTGGCGAGGCGCGCGCCCGGCCGTTTCATCCGCTCTGCGATAACGTCACCAAAGGTGTAACGTCCCGTGTTACGCACCGGCTCGGCGATCAGCATGAGTACGACGAGAAACGCAGCGAGCGCAGCGACCGCATACAGCGAACCGTCCATGCCATATAGCGAAACCAGCCCCGAAAATCCCAGAAACGCAGCGGCACTCATCCAGTCGCCGGCAAGTGCGAACCCGTTTTCCCTTGCGCTGAGGTTCCCGCCGGCTGCGTAGAACTCCGATGTCGTCCGTGTCCTGCGTGCGGCCCAGTAAGTGATCATCAGCGTAACCGCCAGAATGATCATGAAAATCACGATGGTAAGTAGCTTCACTTTGGCTCTCCCCGGTGATCGCGGGCGACCTCAAGCGCCAGCACTTCAAACTTTCTGTTCGCCAGTACAACGTAGATTATCGAGACAATCCAGCATGCGAGGTAGATCCCCAGGACGAGCAGGTAGCCAAGGGTGAACGAACCGGCTACCCTCGAAGCCATGAAGCCCGGCGCATAACCGGCCAGCAACGCAACCATGAAGGTGAACAGAAGACTCGTGCCAAGTAGCGGCACAATCGCGCGACGCTTCACTGACATCAGATGGCGGAACGACGCTGATTGCAGCACCGTACGCGCGGGACCATCGACTTTGACCTTATCGATGAATAACGCATTCGGATCAATGAGTGGCACAGTCCTCATAAGCTCAGTCATGGTTGTCTCCAGATTTCATTTTGAGTTTGGCTTGCTGCTGCATATGTTGCGTACCACTTCGCGCTATAGCGTCCGGTGATAGAGACGTTGATTGCAAGGTCTACGCCATGCCGCCCTTAGCAGGCCCACGTTCTTTGTAAGGGAGCGCCAGGCTTGCCGCTCAAGGGGAGCTTGCGCACATCGATACCTGTCGGTGGATGCGTTAATCCGGCTGTTCGAACCAGTTTCGGATCGCAACGAGTCAGATTTGACTCGCCTTTCAACAGCGTGGAACGAAGGCATTTTTCGTTGATGGGTGCTGGTGTATGCTGTCTGACAGCATGGAGGCCTCAGACAATGAAGGAGAATTCGCTTGCTGACCTGCTCGAAACTCATCCGGTGGGGATGGCATGGCAACGCGCAGGCGAACTGGTATGGCTGAACGCTGTTGCACGTTCGCTTCTCGAAGCGACCGACACGACAGTGTCGCGCGCCTGTTTAGAAGCTTTGCAGGAAGTCAGTAACGCTGATGGACGCGGAGTCCTCGTGGCCGGGGCGCAAACTTACGCGCTCAGCGTGTACCGAAAGGAGCGTGAGGCTTTGCTTATGCTGGTTCCTTACGGAGATAGCACGCGAGTCTTCCCCGGCCTGGACCGGCTTCAACAGTCCGCCCTTGACTTCGAAGAAATTTTTCGAAACTCATTCGACGGCATTTTCGTTGCCGACGGTGCAGGTATGACACTCATGGTCAACGAAGGCTGCGAGCGCAATTACGATCTCAGCGCCGCGGACATGATCGGCCGTCACGTCTCGGAGTTCGAGAAAGCCGGCTGGATCCGGCCAGTGGTTGCGGCCCAGGTTGCACGAACCGGCCAGCGGATCTCGACGACGCAGCATACTCACACTGGAAAAACGATTCTCGTCACTGGCATACCGCTGGTCGACGCGGCAGGCACTGTTCGCAAGGTCATCATCAATTCCCGCGACACGACCGAGCTACGCCAACTGCAGGACGCACTGGCACAGACTCGGGAAAAGCTCCGAAAGGTCGACGAAGAAAACGAGGCGCTGCGACTGCAGAACCTGCAGGTGGAACATGTAGTCGTTCGCAGCGAACCAATGAGACGCGTTGCTGAACTGGCGATGCGCGTCGCGCGGGTTGACGCGACCGTACTCATAACAGGACAATCTGGCGTGGGCAAAGACGTGATCGCGAGCATGATTCACGGTCACAGCGCGCGCTCGGCAGGCCCATTCATCAAGATCAATTGCGGCGCTTTACCTCATGACCTTCTCGAATCCGAACTGTTTGGGTACGAACCCGGCGCCTTCACCGGCGCACAGCGTACCGGCAAAAGCGGCCTGGTCGAGCTGGCCAACAAAGGCACGTTGTTTCTGGATGAAATCGGCGATATGCCTCTGGATCTTCAGGTCAAGCTGCTTCAGATGCTGCAGGACCGGACGGTTGTGCGGGTCGGTGGTACGCGCGCGGCTGCGGTCGACGTAAGAGTTATCGCCGCGACTAACCGGGACTTGAAGAGCATGGTCGAGGCCCGGACATTCCGCGACGATCTTTACTATCGCCTCAACGTAATTCCCATTCCGATTCCGTCGCTTGCCGACCGCAAGGACGACGTTGCTCCGATGGTGCATCAGTTCGTCGGGGAGTTCAACGAACGTTACGGCTGTCATAGAACGATGTCAGAACAGACGCTGGCGTTGCTGATCGCCTATGACTGGCCGGGAAACGTTCGTGAGCTCCGGAACGTTGTCGAGCGGCTCATTGTGACGTGTGAAAGCGATGTTATCGATCCCGAATTCCTGGACGGCGTCCTGCCACGGGAAGTGCTGGACGCCGAACCCAATTCCTTCAGACAACGAGTCGAGCGGTTCGAACGCCGCCTCGTTGAAGATGCAATGCGTCAGGTTGGAAATACGAGGGATGCTGCTCGCCTGCTCGGACTGAGCCAGTCAAGCGTTGTTCGTAAACTTCGCGCCGCGTCATAAAGACACGCTCAATTACACATCAATTCCCGCGACGCGCCGCGCGTCCGGCTCACTTACTGGCAGAACAATATGGATCGTATTGACTAAATCCACGTGTGCGCTTCGCGGCCGAGGCAACTTCTGTAGAGCTGCCTCGCTTTCCCGACGACGTCATCTATTCATCTTGTAGTCGAACAGTGCACGGGTCCCGTCTCGTTGACAGGATCCGTTTTCAGGATCGACCAGGAGTTAATCTCCGGGTCTCACACCACAGCACATGTTGGTACAGCTTGCCTATCAATCCATCATCTTGTCTCGCGTATCGCCTGTAATGAGCCGGGTGCTGCGCCGGTAGGTGAGATACGCCCAGAGCCAATCGAGAACAACGATGGCCCGGTTCCGTCCACCGACGAGGAAGGCGATATGAATTGCGCCCCAAAACCACCACGCGGGCTCCCCCCATACGCGAAGTTTGCCGATCTCGGCAACAGCCGCCTGACGCCCGATCGTGGCAAGACTGCCAAAATGCCGGTAGCGAAACGGCGGCGGCGGGCGCCGCCCCGAAAGACTGGCCGCGATCACGCCGGCCACATACAGGCCCTGCTGCTTGGCCGCGGGTGCGAGACCAGGAACAACTGCGCCGCGCCATCCCAGACAGGATGCCGTATCGCCTATCGCATAGATCCTTTGCAGGTCCGGCACGGACAGGTCGGCGCCCACGGCAAGCCGTCCCGACGGATCAGCGGTCCGGTTCAACCATTGAGCCGCAGGCGACGCTGCCACGCCCGCCGCCCATAGAACGGTACGTGCGGCGATGCGCTGCCCTCCAATGTCGACACCCTCGCTGTCGACGCCCAGCACCCGGGTGTCGAGCCGCACCTCGACCCCGAGCGCTTGCAGTGAGCGTTCTGCCGCGCCCGATAGCGTAGCGGCGAAAGTGGGCAGGATGCGCGGGCCCGACTGCAACAGGATCACGCGAGCGCGGGCCGGATCGATCTTGCGGTATTCCTCGGCCATCCCGTGCCGGGCCAGTTCGGCGATGGCACCCGCCAGTTCGATGCCGGTGGGACCGCCGCCGACGATCACGAAAGTCAGCCACGCGGCCCGCTCGGTCTCGCTCGCCGCGCTTTCCGCTTCCTCGAACGCCCGCAACAGGCGACTGCGCACATCGGTCGCATCTTCGATACTCTTCAGGCCCGGTGCAAAAGGCGCCCAACTGTCCTTGCCAAAATAGCTGTGGCGAGCGCCTGTCGCCAGCACCAGATAGTCGAATTTCACGGCTAGCGTACCAACGTGTACCTCGCGCGCGACCGCATCCACCCCCGTCACCTGCCCCAGCATGACCTGAACGTTGCGCTGCCGCCGGAACAGGCTGCGGATCGGCGTGGCGATCTCCGCGGGCGACAGCGCGGCCGTAGCCACCTGATAGAGCAGCGGCTGAAACAGATGATGGTTGCGCTGGTCGATCAGCGTGACCCGACAGCGCGCATTGCGCAGTCCCTGCGCGGCTGCGACGCCGCCAAAGCCGCCCCCGACTACGACGACATGCGGCAGATCCTCTGGGTCGGAATCGTCTTCCTGCGATTTGGTGCCCGTCCACCGGTCGAGCAGCCAATCGACGGAAAATGCGCCACCGCCTGCGACCACAAGCACCAAAAGAAGAAGCAGGACTGCCAGCCGGTCGTCGGTCGACATGGCGATACCGGCCACTGGCACCATCACCGCGATGACGAGCGCGGCAAAGCGCGTCGCGCAGCCAAGCGTCAGCGCCAACGCGAGCGCCGCCGCACACCAGGCTGGGTGAACAGGAGAAGTCGCCGCGGCGCCCAACATCGATTTCTGCAACAACGAACCCGTTGGCAATACGAAGTTAACGAGTGAAGTGGCAAGCCCGGCACGAATAACAAACTGAAGAAGCGGACCCAGATAGCGTTCGAACCAGACATAAAGCCCACGCGTGAGCCTTATCGGGCGAAATGGAATCCATGACACGCCGCGCCCCAGAAGATTGTCGAGCGACATGGCCCCCGCCCCGCTTACGATGAGCCATGAAAGGAGCGCGAGTTTGGCTCCCTGTGCGCCCACCGCCAGCGCACCGTGACTGTCGGCGATTGTTTCGATGAGCAGCACCAGCGCAACAGGACGAGCCAGCAGCCCCATGGTAAGCAGCAACGGCACCACACTGTGCAGCGCTGCATCGAGCCCGGACGGGACATGCAGGCCGCCGGAAAACAGACCATCATTTGGGCCTTCTGCCATCGTCATGATCTGATGCACGAAGACGACCTGTCCAAACCAGATCCGGGCAAACAACAGCACCCAGGGCATACATAGCACGCGCAGCGCGAGGCCGAAACCGCAGGCACGTTTAAGGGTCTTTCGTAACATAGGGATCGATCGTCCGACTATCCATGAACGGTTCGGAGTTCCGCTGCGGACAGAGAGCGGACCGCCGCACCGGTTCGTGGGGTAACGTATTGGCTCAGGACGGCAAGCCAGTCGTAGCGCCTGCCCGTGTCTGGCTGCCCGCAAGACGTCAACGGCTCTCCGAGACCACTACCGTCCACATCCGACTGATAGTTCGTCTCCGGCGGCCACACGGTTACGGCGGTCGAAGAATCTTCTTCGCCGCTCAGATGCCAGGCTGGAGGAAACATTGGATGTGCGTAATCGTCCTTTTTGTTTAGCAATACAAAATAAACATGCAAAACTCAGGCCGTCCAGTCTGTCCCGAACCCGGGTGGCACTCACGCGGTCCGTTCGTGCCCGACGACTGGAACCACTTCAGCGCGTCGACCGTCGATAAAAAAAACGGCAGTGTGCTGCAACCGGCTGGCAACCGGCAGCGAACTACTGCGAGCGGTTGGACCACGGCGCTTCTGGCAGACATCATCGCTCCACACGTCGAAAGCAAAAAAAAGCGATTCCCCTGTAACCAGACATCTACTGCCCACGAATTAGATCACGTATCCATCACGGGTACCTTCCATCCCAACTACTGGAGAAATTCCATGTCCACAAAGATCACGGTCAGCTCCACCCTCCTCGCCGGCGTTGTCGCGAGCCTGCTTGCATCAGTCGCCCATGCAGCACCACTTACACCCGCCGAAGGAGCCGCTGCTGTCGCCGCGCACAAGGAGAAGTGCTACGGCGTTGCCCTGAAGGGGCAAAACGACTGCGCCGCCGGTCCCGGTACCACGTGTCAGGGCACATCCGCGATGGATTTCCAGGGTAACTCGTGGAAGTTCGTTCAGGGCGGCACCTGCACGAGCATCCAAGTGCCGGGTGGCGGCCACGGCTCGCTCACCCCGTTGAAGTCCTGATTCGGCGAACCACACGAGGAAGGGGCGGCCATGGGCAGGTCCACGATGACAACGGCAGTTGGCCGGACAGACCGCCCCCTCCACGCGATGCCTGTCGCACACGGGCTTGCCTGGACCCGTTTCAGGCATCAGCACCTGCGTGCGAGCCTCGCGGACGTGACTGGCCAACCTGGCAGGGACGATCCCAGCCGGCGTATTTGTCGCCGTCCAACTTGGAGATTCACAGAGATGTCGAACCTATAGAACGTAAAACTGCCGATTCCGGACGTGGTCGTATCTGCGATTGGCACGGCGAGGCGGTTGATCCAGCAGCTCGCACAACCGTGGCTCGTTCAACTCGTCCTGCGGCTTGCCCTCGCTGTGCCGTTCTGGAAGTCGGGCATTCTCAAATGGCACGGCTTCCTTCAACTGAGCGATACGGCGATCGACCTGTTCACGGACGAGTTCAAGTTGCACCTCCCAGGTGGTCCGTATCCGTTTCCCGCGCCAGCTGTTTTTGCGTTTCTGTCGGGGCTCGGCGAGGTGACATTCCCTGTGCTGCTCGTGCTTGGCCTCGGAACCCGGTTCGCCGCGGCCGGCCTGATATTGATGACATGCATCGTTGAGCTGACCGTACCGGACGGCTGGCCCATCCATCTGACCTGGTTGGCAATGGCACTGGGAATTGCAGCCTGGGGGCCTGGCCTGATATCGATTGACTATCTGCTTGGCGACAGGTCGCCCAGGTCGTGATCGGGTGATTTCATGGCGATGCACGACTACGTGAGAGGGCGACAGAATCACGGCAACGATGCCACTGTCGTCTAGCGCCTCCGCTCGCTCTAGTCACGCATGCTTGTGTTCGCGTAGCTCACCCGGGATTACTCCGCGCTCAAGACCGCCTTCGTTCAACCATGCACGCGTCTTCGCAGCCGCACGCTCAATCAGGCGGTCGCACTGCGTGTAGTCGTAAGGCGACACATCGAGCGGACACAATGGCGGCACTACAAAGATCTCTGCGCGGGATGAATAGGATTCCAGATCGCGCACAAGCTGACGCGCAATGAGAAGTGTCAGCGCGTGCATGGCCTGCGCGATTGCATTACCGGGCGGCTTGCGCATTGCGCAGGCAAACCCGGCCGGAAGCACAATGACGCGTGTCGCACCAAGTGAGACGGCCACGGAGATCGGCGTATTGTTCGCCACGCCGCCGTCGACCAGATCCACCCCATCAATGCGCACCGGCGGGAACACACCGGGAATCGCAGCGCTCGCGAGGACGGCATCCACCAGCGGGCCAGACGAAAGGATAATTTCTTTGCCGCTTTGCATGTCCGTCGCGACAATGTGAAGTGGTATGGCCGCATGCTCCACCCGGGAATACGACAAATTCTTTTCCAGCAGCATGCGCAGCGCTGTGGCTTCGACAAGGTGGGAGCGCCGACTCAGAACCATCTCGAGCAACCCGAACATGGTGAGCGGCATGATGTCCCGCCTCCTGATCCGACACCACAGTAATTCGAGCATAGCTACGCAATCGCCGTCGGGCCGGCCAGCAAAATACGCCGCATTGATCGCACCGGCGGATGCGCCGATCACGCAACCCGGATGCACACCATGATCGAGCAACTCGCGCAGCATGCCAACTTCGATCGCGCCGAGGCTGCCGCCGCCTGCGAACACAAAGGCGGTCAAGCCGGGTGGAGCGGACAAATTCGGATAAGTAGACATGTCTGCCTCTGCTGCCGTGTAATACCGGGTCCGTTCTCCATGACTCATCGAGCGAACTCGCACCAATGACAGGTGGTCCGATCACAACGACGTCGCCCGGATGGAGCCGACCGCCTCACATCCGGTTGCCGAACCGCTGCTTGTGGGAATGTCGAAATCGCACACAAGGCAGAATCGGGAACGACGCACGGGACAGTATCAGTGCATTTTGGAAAGTTCCAGCAACCGGTTTTGCATTTGCATCAACTCGCGCTCGCGCTTCGTCGCCGTCTGCATCGTTGGTATTGGATCTTCAGTTTCCTTCTCAACAGCCAATCATTAGGATAACCATATACGACACCCGACTCATTCCGACCGGAACCTGGTTTTCGCATACCACGAGACGTGCCTCACGTCATGATCCTCCGTAGCCGCATTACTACCGCGAACGGATTGAACCTCGACGGTCAGTTTTCCTGGCTATTCCCTGCCCTCCGTTTAGCGCCGGATGGAATTCGGTGTGCCGCCAGGCCCATAAGGATCGGGATTGCCGAAACGCGGGATAGTACCGTTCATGCGCGCATGAGCCAGTTCTTCACGCACCTGCTCGCGAGTCTTCGGACCTTGATTCGATCCTGCCGCTATTGAGTTTCCATCAGCGCCCTGCACAGGCTGCGCACTCGCCAGCGCCGACATGCCGAGAGTTGCCACGGCCATGATAATGACCAACTTGTTCACTTTCACAATACTCTCCCAAAGGGGTATTGATCGGAGTATTGGTCGACCTGCCCGAATGCCAACCAATCCTGGCGCTCCAGGTCGTCCGGCATTCCCGGCGTCGATCGCTCAAGCACAGGCTTATACCTGTGCTTCATAAGGTATTTCGCCTATTGGCCCGGATTGGTTACAGAACACGCAAAAAGTAAGGTTGGGTTTCAGGTACGCGGCGCCAGGTGTTCAGCACGCACCTCTGCATAGCGCTGGCTGAACACAGTTTGACCTTCCAGCGGTCCAACTCACCACTTTAGCAACCGGGGCCCCAGCGCCGCGCCAGCAAGCGTGGGGATCAGCATGCCGAGGAGATACCAGACTGCCCAGAATGGCACACCCATCTCGGGGCAGTGGAAACAGTAAGCAACCGCGGCAGTCGCTCCCGCCAGCAGGCCGCCTGCGGCACCGGCCAGCCTGAGACGCGTGGGTGCCAGACCTCGCATAGCCCAGAATACCGTGATGAAAACTGGCACGGAAAGCAACGCGATATTACGTGGACATACGCGCCACGTATTGCCCATTACGAGGGGCAAGCGCGCATCGGGAGGGGCCAACCACAACAGGACGAGCGTCGCAATCCACACGGTGAGCACAGGCGCGGCAAGCGCGGCCCACGCGCGGCCTACCGCAGATCCTGGCCGGGATAGTCGCGCCGTCGCCAGCAACGCAGCGAATGCGAGGCACAGCGGAAGAGCCAGCTTGATCCAGAACAGCGGCGTCTTAATCACCGCGCCGATATCGGGGCGAACGCCATAAACGATTGCCATGAGCACCGTGGAACCGACACCGCCGCATAACATCGCCCAGCTGAATCGCTTTGCCGAAAGGTTATGATCGATCGCGGGCACCCCCGCGGCCAGCAGTGAAACAAGATCCTCTGTCTTCATGATGTGCCTTGAAACTTCAGTGCCAATGCTTTCAAACCGCGGTGCACGCCAACCTTGACCGCCGACTCCGACAGGCCAGTGAGCTTTGCGGTTTCAGTCACCGACAGCCCTTCCAGCTTGACGTGCAGAATCGGCAGGCGCTGACGGTCGGGCAACTGTTCGAGCAGCTTGCTCAGGTCACGCCGGGCCTCCGCAGGTTCGACATCACAGGTGGCGAAGATCTCGAGTTCATCGTCCAGCGGCATGTGCAAGGCTTCCCGGCGCGAGCGTGCGCGAAAAAAGTCCGCCAGTTTATAGCGGGCGATCGCATGCACCCAGGCCGTCAACGGCTGGTCCGGACGGTAGGTATGGCGTCCATTATGCACTGCCAGCAAAATCTCCTGGACCAGGTCCTCGACATCGTCTTGCAGATAGAAGAGACGCTTTCTCAGGAATCCGCGCAGATGCCCGGTCAGGTCGCTGAGAAACGCCTGATAAGCCGCCGCGTTCCCATCCAGACCGCGCACGAAGAGAGCTTTCAGTCTCTCTTCGACGGGACTCGCCGGTCCATTTTCGGTAGTTCGGTTCATTGCGGGTTCGGGTTACAGTTGGCACCAAATAAACTGCGTGATAAACATTTACGCGGATAGCAAAGAAATGTTTCCCTCCTGGAGCCGTGGTGCAAAAATCTCATGCCCGGCCTCCGGCGACAAGTCCATCAAGAACCGGAAGCAGCTCGGCGGGGTCGGGACGTTTCGTGAAGTCCGGACTCACCTCGGCGTAAGCGATGATGCCGTCCTGGTCGATGACGAACCTCGCCGGCATCGGCAGCGTCCACGAGGGGTCGTCGTTAAATGACGACAGGTCGGTCCCGAATGTGGTCAGGTACAGTTCGACAAGATAGTCCGGCAACGCGACGCGCAGTCCGTAGGCTGCCGAAAGTTCACCGCGTGGGTCGCCGAGTATCGGGAAACTGAGGCGGTTCTCATGGATCGTCCTGCGGCTATTGACCGCGTTCTGCGGCGAAATTGCCATCAGGCTCGCTCCACGGGCGACGATGTCGGGCAGTGCCGCCTGCAGCGCCTGAAGGTCCAGATTGCAGTATGGGCTCCACACGCCGCGATAGAACGTCAGTACCAGCGGACCGTCGGCAATCAGCTTGCGCGAACCGATCGGCCAGTGGTCTGGATCCTTCAGGATAAAACACGGCGCAACGTCGCCGACCTTTTTTGCTCGCTCAGCAAGACCGGATTCGATCAGTTCGTCGGTCGCCCGCTGGAGCGTATCGACGGCAGAACGGTGCACATTGTAAGGAGGTAGCCCGGACTCGAATGTCGCCTTGAAGGCATCGAGACGTTTCTGCAATGACATGACAGGGTTCTCCGGTTCGACGTCTGCCCACCGCTCGGCAAATAGCGGAAAGGCAACGCTTCACCTGACTACAACGGACACTTACCTTCCGTCCTTTGGTCGTGGCTCGGCGCCAAAGATGACACGAGATATAACCGGAATTGTTCCCCCTTTCAGGGTTCCCAATAACAACGACGCTGCTTAAGAGGCCCCTCAGCTTTTTCTCGTCGGGCTGTCATATCGCCTGCCCCACCGCGACCAATGCATGAAAGATCCTCACCAGGAGTCAACTCATGCTATCCCGTCTGCTTGCTTCCATTTCACTGCTTGTGGCTCTCCCGGTTGCTGCAGCAATGCCCCGACCGGTGGTTGTCGAACTTTTCACGTCCGAAGGCTGTTCATCCTGTCCGCCGGCTGACGCCTATCTGTCGGAGTTAAGTCAGCAGCGAAGCGACATTCTCCCTTTGGCTTTTCACGTCACCTACTGGAACAGCCTCGGATGGAAGGACCCTTTTTCCCTCGATATCGCCACTCAACGTCAGGCTGAATACGGGCGACGCTTCGGCGACGGCTCCTACACACCCGAAATGGTCGTCGACGGAACAACTGCCCTCGTGGGTTCGGACCGCTCGTCCGCCGAGGTCGCGATTCAGAAAGCGAAGGCTGCGGATTCAACGTCCGCGCCGTTGTCCGCGGTGCGCAAAGGCAACGCCATTATGGTTTCGGTCGGTGCCGGCTCCGGAAGCGCGCAGGTGATTCTGGTGGGTTACGACGCGCAGCACGTGACCGCCGTCGGGCGTGGCGAAAACGGAGGGCGAACGCTGAAGGAGTCCAACATCGTTCGCTCGTTCGAGCCGATTGGTCAATGGACTGGCAAACCGGCTATGTTCAACCCCCAGGTCCCTGTGGGCGAGAAGACCGCGGTATTGCTCGAGGCCCCGGACGGACACATTGTCGGCGCTGCCCGCGTGACAGATGAGCCTTAGCGTGCGCTCCCTCCGTCTCGGTGGGACGCCTTGTGAAAACCCGATGTACTTACAATCTTCTCGATGAGGAGCAAGCGATGCCCCGATTCACTCGTGTTGGCGCCTTCTTCGTCCTCGTCGCAACGCTTCTTCTTGCTCCATCGTTCGAGGCTCGTGCGGCGTCCTCGAACTGGGCCGGCGATCAGCGCGCCAGTGTGCGCATCATCACGGCAACCGACGGCGTAGCCGGGAACACGCTGCAGATAGGCGTCGAATTTCGCTATCCGAACGGCTGGCATGGTTACTGGCGCACCCCTGGCGATGCCGGCATCGCGCCGATTTTCGACTGGTCCCGGTCCCGGAATGTCGCATCGGCATCCGTGTCCTGGCCGGCGCCGTCCCGCCTCGTTATCTCGGGTCTGCAAAACAGTGTCTATACGGGCGATCTGATTCTGCCGGTGAGCCTTAAGCTGGACCATCCGCACGAGGCGACCCGCATTGCGCTGACGCTCGACTATGCGAGTTGCGCGAATGTTTGCGTGCCCGAACATGCGGAGGTGGCGCTCACCTTGCCGCCGGGCATGGACGGACCATCAAGCGAAGCCGCAGCTATCGCCGCAGCGGCGCAAAGGGTGCCGCAGACGCCCGCAGAGGCCGGAATCGGCGTGGTGCATAGCACGCTGGAGCAAACCTCCGCCGGCCGGCGCCTGAAGGTCGATCTGCGCAGCGAGGGCACCCCGTTTCTGTCGCCCGACCTGTTCGTCGAAGGAGCCGAGGCCGGTCTGCCCGCAGCGCCACACGTACACCTCTCAAACCACGGCCACCGGGCTGCACTGGAAGTCGAATTGCCGCCTGCCGCTGCAGCGAAAGAGCCGCTGCGCCTGACGGTGGTGGACGGATCCAGAGCGGCCGAATTCATGACCGCATCAGTCGTCCCCACGGGAGACGACGGTCACGGCATCGTCGTCATTCTGGGCTTGGCGCTGCTTGGCGGCCTGATTCTGAACTTCATGCCATGCGTGTTGCCCGTTCTTTCAATCAAGGTTTTCTCGGTAGTGAAAGCCGCAAGCACCGGACGCAAAACGGCAAGGCGGGTGGCGCTCGCAACGGCCCTGGGAATCGTCACTTCGTTCGGATTGCTTGCCGCCGTGCTGTCCATCCTCAAACTCGCGGGTGCGTCGCTTGGATGGGGCATACAGTTCCAGCAACCGTGGTTCCTCGCAGGCATGGCCGTCGTCACGACGCTGTTTGCGGCAAGCTTCTTTGACTGGCTCCCGATCGGTCTTCCGCCATTCCTTTCCGGAGGTGCGAGCGGTGCAACCAATCGGGGGCCGCTTGTCGAGGCGTTCCTCGGCGGCATGCTTTCTACGCTTCTTGCCACACCGTGCTCGGCTCCGCTCGTCGGCACCGTGGTCGGCTTTGCATTGGCACGTAGGCCGCTCGAGATTACGGCGGTGCTTCTCGCGCTCGGGGTAGGAATGGCACTTCCCTTCCTGACATTGGTACTGGCGCCGTCGCTCGCGACGCGGCTTCCGCGCCCCGGCCAGTGGATGATCCAGTTGCGCAAGATCATGGGCCTGCTGCTGCTCACGACCTCTATCTGGCTGATTGCGTCGTTGTGGAATATTGCGGGGATGGCCGTCGCGTCACTCGTCAGTATCGTGCTGATTGCCATGCTTGCCGTGCGGGCCGCCGAGACCCGATGGGGAAGCCTGCGGACCGCGCGATGGTCAGGCGCAGCGACTGCGCTCCTCGCGTGCTGCGCCATTGCAATTTCCTCGCTCCCCCCTTTCGGCACAGGAGACCGAAGCGCTCCGCCGACCGAATGGCAAGCGTTCGATCCGAATGCAATCAGCGCGCTGGTCGCGAGCGGCAAGACTGTGCTTGTCGACGTAACGGCAAGCTGGTGTCTCACCTGCAAGGTCAATGAGCTATCCGTTCTGGACACGGCTGCCGTGCGCACCCGGCTCAGACAGGACAATATCGTGCGCATGCGAGCCGACTGGAGCCGGTATAACCCCGGAGTGCTCGCCTACATCCAGCGTTTCGGTCGTTTCGGCATTCCGCTCGACGTGGTATATGGGCCTCGCATGCCACAAGGGCAATTGCTGCCTGAGATCTTGCAAACTTCGACGCTCTTCCATGCGCTCGACAACGCCACGCCCGCCAGAACAGCGAAAAGCAATTCATCCGCCGGATGACATGACACAATTTCTTCAGATGAGCGCAGGTCAGTACTCGGTTTGGACCGCATTGCCGTCGCAAATAAATACCCTCTTCCGTGTAACCCGAAGCACTTTCTGAACGAATTCAAGGGGCGAGGTCGCACTGGCATAACACGTCGACCGCACAAAACAAAATGGACAGTCCGTCGTTTGCAGCGGCTTCCCGTTTGCCAGAAATGTCCCTGAGAAATGCTTCCATTGTGACCATGACTCTAAAAACGATGCTCAGCCTCGCTTCACGTCTGTTCGGCCAGGCGGAATCCGCACACAGTGTGGATCGACCGCTTCTTGATAGTCTGCTCGCACTTGCGTGGGTGGTAGAGGCCCGAGACCCCTACACCGGCGGACATTTGTGGCGAGTCTCCCGTTACGCGAGTCTGCTGGCACGACAGATTGGTCTTTCGGATCGCGATGCGGCGAACGTCTCGGTGGGTGGATTCCTGCATGATCTGGGCAAAATCGCCGTTCCCGATTCGGTCTTGCTCAAAACAGAGCGTTTGACCGCTGCGGAGTATGCCGTCATCAGAACGCACCCTGAAGTCGGCAAACGACTGCTTGCGAAGCACCCTTTCGGCGAACGCATCGCTGACGCAGTTTACGCCCACCACGAGCGACCCGACGGCAAGGCTTATCCGTTAGGCCTCGCTGGCAATGAGATCACCCCCATGGCCGCAATCATCGGCATCTGCGACGCCTTTGACGCCATGACCAGTACACGCCCGTACCGTAAGGCAATGCCGATTGACGATGCCTTTGCTGTCGTACGCGACAATCTCGGCACGCAGTTCAATCGCGAATATGGAGAAATGTTTCTGACACTGGGTGGGAGCCTCAACCTGTACCACATCGCAGGCCATAGCGATGAAGGAATACCCCTCCAGTATTGCCAGACGTGCGGTCCAACTGTGGTCGTCAGGTCGGATACACTCAAGGATACCGAAGTATATTGTCCAGCCTGCACAGCAGGCTACCGATTCAAAGGCATGTTCTCCACGATGCTGCCGACGGGAAACAAGGCGAGTGCCGCCGACTTGGCTCCCTCACCAGACCTGGCACTCATTGCGCGCGTTACGGGGCAGCTACACACCTTGTCATGACACCGCTTGCCTGGCGAGTCATGCGGACAGTAGCTCCCTGCGCCGACGTGCCGCAGACCCGTTCTCATAGGGATGTTGTCAGAGTAGTGAGCCAGGCTGGACTGACGGACAGGAGAAGGGTTTCCAACTGACGGTCGACGCCGGTGATGACGATCGTTCCCATGACAACGAAAAGGGCACCGAGCGTCCAGCGGGCCGTCTTGCCCCACGCGGCAAGCGTGCCGCGCACCTTCGTGAGCGAAACTCTCGAGATCGTTCCGAGCAAAACGAGCGGCAGCGCCGCACCCAAACCGAACAGCGCCATCACGATGGCAATATGGCCGAGGTCCTGACCTTGTGCCGCCAGCGACGTTGCCGCACCCAGCGTCGGGCCGACGCAGGGGGTCCAGACGAACCCCAGCAACAGCCCGATCATCGCCTGCCCGAGCAATCCGTTTCCTTTCACATCGTCGAGCGCCTGCTGGCCCTTTGCACCGATGACAGAACTGAGCCGCGAAAAAGCCCTTTGAAGCGTGCCCGATAACATGACAAGACCGAAGAACAGCATCAGGCTCGCAGCCCAGCGTCGAAGAATCTCAGGGTCCAGTCCCGCTGACGCTCCAAGCGTGGCGAGAAATATGCCGACGCCCGCAAACGAAATGGCCAGGCCGGCTGCCAGCGCGATGACGCCGAATCGATGTTTAGCTAATGCTGACGTCGCGAGTATCGGGAGCAGCGGAAGGACACAGGGAGACAGCACCGATGCCGACCCGGCGACGAGACTTAACCCATACGTTGCAGCGGTGAATTGCATCACAGAGCCTGTTCAAACACGGCCCGGATGGTGGCCTCCTGGGTCTGCCCCGTCGAACGCGCCACTTCGTGGCCATCCTTGAAGACAACGAAGGTCGACTGCTGGGTTACCTTGAGTTCTCTTTTCAGTTTCGTTTCCGCATCATAGTCTGCGATGAAAATCGTCACCTGCTTCAGTTTGGGATCGGCAGACAGATGGTCGACGATCGGCTTTTGAACCCGACATGTTGGACACCAACTGGCATGCAGATAGACAACCGCCGGCCGACCCGATGAGACGGTCTGATCGAAGCTTGCCTGAGTAAATGGCATTTCACCCGCGAACGCGGCGGCTGACGCCGCCAGCAACGCTGCACCTACGATGTGTTTAACGAATCGTATCCGGTTCATGATTAGACCCTTTTGGCGGTTGGGAAAAGAGGGGAAACAGTCAATGCTCCAATCCTAGTTCGGATATTCGGCAATCTCGGTTACAGCGCGGCACAAATCTGCTGCCCCCGTCCGTAGCTCTCGACGGACCCAGACGCGTCCGGTGACGCAGAGGCCATTTTCACGTTCGGATGTAACCGAAACGGGTTTCAGATCGAACTAGCAAAGGATCGACTGCAACCGAGGTTAGGCAGTCTTTCGTTTCCCTTTGTGTGTACCTGTATTTCGCTTTCTGAAACCCGAGATCGACATGACCACGGATTTAAACTTCGCATGCACGATGTGCGGCGATTGTTGTCACAATCTTCGTCTGCCCCTGAGCGTCAACGAAGCCATACGCTGGCTGGAACGTGGCGGAGATGTCCAGGTTCTTTGCGAAGCGATGCCGTGGCCCGTCGAACCATCGACGGACGATGGCCAGGTGCAACACAGGCGAGTGCGGTCGTTTGCCGCCGAAAGCGGTGAGCTTCCGATCCGTGTGATGGTGACCGTCGCTGCCGCCTTCGACGGCGCCTGCCCGCACCTGCAACCCGATATGCGATGTGGCGCATACGAGGCAAGGCCCAACGTCTGCAGAATCTATCCGGCTGAAGTCAATCCTTTCATCGAACTTATGCCGGCACACAAGGCTTGCCCGCCTGAGGCGTGGGCCGCCGACAGACCCTCATTCATCAAAGGCAGTCGAATCGTGGATTCCATCACGGCGGATCTGATCCAGAACTCCCGTGAGGCAGCCGTTCGTGATGTTCCTGTGAAGGAGCGGCTGTGTGGAAATGCTGGTTTTCGTACCGCATCTTTGGCCAATGAGGGGTTTGTGACGTACACGCTACCTCCTCGTACAATGCTTGATGAGTTATGCAGAGCGCTGGATCCTGCTGCGCCTGCTACGCAAGCGGTGCCGTGGCGTATTCTGTCAAATCGACGCACTACTGTAGACACCCTCAATTCGGTGGGCGCTCATTCGGAAATGCACGCAGCTCTATTGCCGACTGAGGGCTACATCCCGCTCTTTGAAGCGAATTAGCGTCCGTCCCGTTGGATTCCGAAGGGCAGCAGGCTAGCCCTTGGATGCGCGAATCTGCGAATGTGCGATGCCATGCGCCGCAAATCTTCGCCGCAAGCGGTGGAAACGCCATGTCCGCCCATGCCCACCGCTCAGTCGATGTTGGGCTCGAGAAGCGCCAGCGCCGGCCGTACAACGCCCTCCAGCAGAGCACGCTGCGGCCTTGTGCGGGCAAGCACCCGTATGCCCAGATGCACCCCGAGCAGTAACCGGGCAAGATCATCGGCGGGCTGCGCACTGGAAATCTCGCCGGTCTGCTGGCCCGCGTTCACACAACGCCGGAAAAACGCTTCGACCTCCACCAGTACGTTTGCGATCATCGCCTGAAAATCGGCGTCGTGTGGTGCAACCTCAAGCGCCGAATTTACCAGCAGGCATCCCTTACGGTCCCTGTCGCGGACCGACCGCTCGACAATCTCCCGGAAGAATGCCTTGATGGCTTCCAACGGCGGCAGGCTACGCTCGAATCTCGATACCCGGTCTCCGAAGCTTCTTTCAATGTAATGCGCCAGTGCTCGTTCAAACAGCGACCGTTTGTCCCCGAACGCGTTGAACAGGCTTGCCCCCGTAATTCCCATCCCCTGCGCGAGATCCCGGACGGAAGTAGCTGTATAGCCATAGATCCAGAACTGGTGGGCGGCCGCATCAAGGACTGCATTTTCATCAAATTCCCGTGGTCGGGCCATGTTAACTCCTCACATCGCGTAACGTTTTGCCGGTCGGCATTGCAACGTCACACACGTTACGATATTCTAAATCAACTGATCTAAAATGACCTGATGCGATAGCACTTTCTGGGGTCCAACGAAAGCCATCACGCACGCATCAGGCGGTCTGAACGCAACGCACGGTAAGCTCATGATCGACTTTTATTTTCACCCTACACCCGACCCTGCAAAGGTTGCCCTGATGCTTGAAGAAACGGGCCTCGAGTATGAACTTCGGCCCGTCGACACCAAGAAGGGCGAACAGCACCTCGACGCTTTCCTCAAAGTCAACCCGAACGGCAAAGTTCCCGCCATCGTCGACAGGGCCGGGCCGGGCGGGAGGGAAACGAGGGTGTTCGATTCCAGTGCCATTCTGCTTTATCTGGCCGAGAAGACTGGACAGTATCTCGGCGCCGCAACTGATCGCCCCGAACTGCTCTCCTGGCTCTTCTTCGTCAGTTCAGGTGTCGGACCGTTCTCGGGTCAGTCGGTACATTTCCAGCACGCGGCACCGGAGAAACTGCCGTATGCGATCAACCGGTTCCGCCGTGAAGCGGAGCGGCACTATCGCGTACTCGACGAGCAGCTCGCGGGCCGCGAGTATCTCGTCGGAGAAACCTATACGATCGCCGACATGTCCGCGTGGGGTTGGATAGCACGCGCCGCTTTCGTCCGGCCGGGCACTGATGATCCGTTGGCGCCATTCGCCAATCTCAAGCGCTGGTTCACTGAAATCGACGCCCGCCCGGCTGCGATTCGCGCAAGAGCGGTCGGAACCGGCCACGCATTCAAGCAGGAGATGGATGAGCAAGCCCGGCACGCCCTCTTCCCGTCCAACTACCCAGCCGCATGACGTACAGAAGCGCAGGGGAATTCATCCCCTGCGATAGGCGATCCATAGCTCCGAAGAATCAGACCAGACAAGGAACGCGAGGAATGGAAATCAGCAACAGGCGGGGGTTGACTACGGGCGGCTCCAGCGGCATTGGCCTGGCACTCGCCCAGGCGAAGGAGACACCCATGATGCAGAGTTCACGAGCCGGGGCCGAACTGGGTTTCGTACGTGAACCGGCAATAGCTGTTGCCGATGCGATCTGCTCCGGGCTTGAACAAAAAGCCTTCGAGGTCATCCGGGGCGGTGAGACTCGCACGCAAATGATCGCACTGAATCCCAGCAACCCTGCTGCGCTCGACCGACGCTTTGCCGGCATGAAAGCCGTGCTTGAGAAAGCTGTTCGGGACCACTCTGCTCTTTGACCCGGGAGTCAGAACCGTGTATTCCGCAGAGCAGCGTCTGAAAACATTGCTTGTTGCGGGCCTCGCGGGCAACGCATCCGACTATCGCTTGTTCCTGTCCGAACTGACGCGTCACCTGCGGGGTTACCTTCGAAAGCGGATTCCACAACTCCACGACGACGTCGAGGATCTCGTTCAGGAAATCCTGCTTGCCGTGCATAATGCGCGTCATACCTACCGCCCGGATGAACCTCTCACCGCGTGGGTCCACGCGATCGCGCGTTATAAGCTGATGGATTTCTTCCGGACCCGCGCCCGACGCGAGTCGTTGCACGAACCGCTTGACGAGCACGACGACATTTTCGCCGAATGCGACGACGAGCCGGCGGATGCCCGTCGTGATGTCGGGAAACTACTGGGTCATCTGCCCGACAAACAGAGGCTCTCGATCCTGCACGTCAAGTTGCAGGGACTTTCGGTTGCGGAAGCCGCCCAGTTGACAGGGCTATCGGAATCGGCTGTCAAGGTCAGTATCCATAGGGGACTCAAGGCTCTGGCCGCACACGTCCGGAGAATTGCATGAGAACAGATGATCTTGTCGGATTGCTCTCGACCGGCATAACACCTGTGCGAAGAGGCACCGCAGCCCGTCGTTTCGGCATCTCACTGCCTATCGCCATGCTTGGCGCAACGGCGTTGATGGCTGCTGTGTTTGGCGTTCGCCCCGATCTGGCGGTCGTCGTCAAAACCCCGATCTTCTGGGAGAAGCTCGCGTTGCCGCTATGCCTCGCAATTGGTGCCCTGATTGCGACCGTTCGGCTGGCGCGCCCCGGTACCAAGGTTAAAGCCGCGTGGCCCATCATGGCGACACCGGTGCTAGTCGTCTGGATCGCTGCAATAACGATCGTCGTCACCGCGGCGCCGGAAGAGCGGCTGCCTGCGATACTCGGGCACTCGTGGCGGTCGTGTCCGTTCAATATTCTTCTGCTCGCCATTCCAGGCTTCATCGCCGTATTCTGGGCCGGCAAAGGTTTGGCACCCACGAGGCTCCGGCTTGCCGGCGCTGCCTCCGGACTGCTCGCGAGTTCGATCGCCACAGTCGCGTACTGCTTTCATTGCCCTGAGATGAGTCCAGCGTTCTGGAGCGTCTGGTATATGGCTGGTATGTTGCTCCCAGCCGCGCTCGGCGCGGTGCTTGGTCCCACACTCCTTCGTTGGTGAACAACGCTGCGACAATATGCACTGCAGTCGCCTGGTCAAATGGCTGATGTCGACCACCACAGGCAAAAAAACAAAACGCCCCTGTAACCAGACGTCTGTGACCCACGAATTAGATGACGTATCCATCACGGATACCTTCTAATCTCTGGAGAAATGCGATGTCCACAAAAGCCACTGTTAGCGCCACCCTGCTCGCCGGCGTTGTTGCGAGCCTGCTTGCATCAGTCGCACACGCAGCACCGCTCACAAAAGCGGAAGAAGGCGCAGCCATCGCGGCTCACAAGGAAAAGTGCTACGGCGTCGCACTGAAGGGGCAGAACGATTGCGCCGCCGGCCCCGGCACGACGTGCCAGGGAACCTCAGCAATGGACTTCCAGGGCAACTCGTGGAAGTTCGTTCAAGGCGGCACCTGCACGAGTATCGAAGTGCCGGGCGGTGGCCATGGCTCGCTCACGCCGCTAAAGTCCTGAACCGGCCAACGGCTTGATGAACGGAAGCGGCCATGAACGATACCTCAAGGACAACGGCGGTTTGCGAGCCTGGCTGTTCGAATGGCGTGACGCGTCGCGCTCAGGCGCCTGTCGGAACCAGTTTCAAACATGAACACCTGAGCTCGATTCTCGCGGATGGCCTGAAGGATGGCTTCTTCGAAGTTCACGCCGAGAACTATATGGGCGCCGGTGGTCCGCCCCACCGGGCACTTGCGGCGATTCGCGAGGCCTATCCGATCTCCCTTCACGGCGTGTGCATGTCGATCGGCGGACCTGGGGCGCTGGACCTCACGCACCTCTCGCGCTTTCGCGATCTGGTGACGCGCTACGAACCCGTGCTGGTGTCTGAGCACCTCGCGTGGTCGTCGCACGGCGGCACATTCTTCAATGATCTCCTGCCGTTGCCGTACACGAAAGCAACGCTTGAGCACGTGTGCGAACACATCAGCCAGGTCCAGGACGCGATCAAACGTCCCCTCCTTCTTGAGAACCCGTCGACCTATGTCGCGTTCGCGTCCTCGACATTGAGCGAAACCGAATTTATCCGCGCAGTCGTTCAACACACCGGTTGCGGCCTGTTGCTGGACCTTAATAACGTGTTCGTTTCCGCGACCAATCACGGCTTTTCCGCCGAGGCGTATCTTGAAGGATTACCGCTTGAACAGGTGGGCGAAATACACCTGGCCGGACATAGCGAGCAGCGCGACGACGAAAACGAACTGCTGCTCATTGATAGCCACGATTGCGCCATCTCCGATCCCGTCTGGCATCTCTATCGGGATCTCGTTGCGCGAATCGGGCCAACGCCCACGCTGATCGAATGGGATAGCAAGCTTCCCGCATGGCCGGTGCTGCGGGCTCAGGCACTTTCCGCGCGGCACATCACGGCTGAAGAAGACGTGTCACTCGCCGAGGAGGTCAGCCATGCAGGCTGAACATCTTTCGGGCGGCCACGCCGCCGCGTTTGCACCGGGTTTGACGGACCCATCGATCACCGCGCCAGAAGACGTCACCGCCGCGCCGGGCAAGGGTGTGGTCAAGCGCTACAACGTTTATCGCAACAACGTCACGGTCAGCCTCATCGAGGCGCTGGCGGCGGTCTATCCCGCTATCCAGCGCATCACCGGCGCCGACTTCTTCAGGGCGATGGCCCGTTTCCATCTCCGCGCGACGCCTCCCACTTCGCCGCTGCTGTTCGAGTACGGACGGGACTTTCCCGCGTTCATTGATTCCTACGAATATGCGCGCGAGATGCCCTGGCTTGCGGATATCGCGTGCATCGAGCGGGCTTGGCTGGATGCGTATCACGCAGCCGACCTGCCTGTGCTCGCTGCCGAGGCGCTAGCCGGGATCGAACCGGCGTCCCTCGCTGAAGTCCGTTTCACGCCGCACCCCGCCACGCGAGTGGTTCGATCACGCTATCCCGCCGTGGCCATCTTTGCGATGAACCGGAACGACGGCCCCGTTAGGCCGCTGCGCTCAAGCGAAGCGGAGGACGCACTCGTGACGCGGCCCGAACGTGAGGTGCTGGTATCGCGCCTGCCGGCTGGCGGTGCGGCCTTCCTGACGCGTCTCCTCGAAGGCGCGTCACTGGGCGAAGCGGTCGCGGCGGCGTTTCAGGAGGCGCCCTCCTTCGACATCCACGGCAACCTGGAAGGGATGCTTTCAGCCGGCGCATTCACCGGCATCCGGCACGGAGATTGACCAGGACGTCGGACCGTTTGCCCGGCAGACGGTGCCGGTATTGCATCGCGTATCCGCTTTCAAAAGGTTGGGACGTTTTCCGTCGGGTAACATGAGAACTTCAGATCTGATATTAAGGCTAACTAACAACCTGACACCGGTTGAATCGAATTTTGCTTCGAAGCGGCTCAATCGCGCGCTTAGTGTTGGCATGGCCAGCAGCGCGGCTTTGCTGGTAGTACTTTACGGCATCCGCAGCGACATGCCGGCATTGATATTGACGACGATGTTCTGGGTGCGACTTGCGTTTCCGGTAACGACACTCATCGCTGCGATGAACCTCGCCGGACGGCTTGGACGGCCCGGTGCACCCGTCAGGCTGGCATGGTTAGCGGTGACACTGCCATTCATTATCATGTTGCTCGCTGCCACGTTCGTCGTATTCGCGACCCCGCCAGGTTATCGCCTGCAACTGATGTTAGGTACAACATGGCGAGTCACCACGGCGAATATTGTTCTGCTCTCTCTACCATCGCTTGCCGCAGTGATGCACGCCTTGAAGGGACTCGCTCCCATCCGCCCGATGTTGTCAGGTACAGGCGCCGGGCTGCTCGCTGGCGCGCAAGGACTGCTCGTATATTCGCTTTACTGTTCAGAGATGTCGGTACCGTTCTGGGGTGTCTGGTACGTATTGGGCGTCAGCATCACCGCCGCTATCGGTGCGCTGATTGGTCCGCTCTATTTGAGGTGGTAGTCCGGGAAGAGCAGCAAGTTGAACGTGAAGTGACGCCCCTCGCCTTCGCCTGACAAATGCGGATGTGGGATCGCCCTCGCCAAACTAACATTCCTATGGTGATGCAAACCTTGCGACGGTCGTGTTTATGCTACCTGACACATGGCAGGCATGGCAGGCCGCCGCATGCCGACTCAAGCCAACGCCGTTGACACGTGTTCGACAAAGGCCCTGACCTTTGCCGCGTGCTTGCGCTCGGGCGGGCTCACGAGATGAATAGGCGATTGGGGCGACTCCCAGTATGGCATCAGCCGTACAACTTCCCCGCTTGCCAACTCATTTTCAAATAGCCAGGTGGGCGCGTAGCCAATACCCATTCCTGTCACTACCGCGAGCCGTAGCACCTCGCTGCTGTTGGTCTGGATATGCCCCGCAACACGAACACTGCGAAGGGTTCCCCGCGTGGCCGACGCACCAGCCCCGGCCGTAAATGTCCACGAATTGCTGTTGGACATCTCTGTATAGACAATGCATTCGTGCGCGAGCAGGTCTTCCGGATCGACGGGGGCGTGACTCCCTGGCGAAAGCGCACGCACGTAATCGCTGTGCGCCAACAGCATGCGCTGAGAGGTGCCAACGCGCCGCGCAACTAACCTGCTGTCGTCCAGCGCACCGATACGGACCGTGACATCAATTCCCTGGTCCACCAGGTCGATAAAGCTGTCGTGCAGCCGCAGGTCGACTCTGACATCGGGGTGGGCAGCCATAAACGACTTCACCAATGGCATCAGCTTCAAACGACCAAAGCCCACCGGGGCGGCCACTCGGATCCAGCCGCGCAATTGCTCCTCACCGGTCTTGAGGGCCGATTCCGCCTCGGCAATTTCCGCCACCAGCCTGCGCGCCTGCACGAAATAGCGCTCCCCCTCTTCGGTCAGAGCGAGCGAACGCGTTGTTCTAACCAATAGGTTGGCGCCGAGCGACCTTTCTAGCGCCGCCACCTGCTTGCTGATGGCGCTCTGGGTGGCGTGCAGCTCGTCCGCCACCGCCGAAAAGCTCCTCGACTCGACCACCCTTACGAAGGTTTGCATTGCTGAGAGCTTGTCCATGTCTGTCAATATATTCCATTAACTACTAAATGTTAGTGCGAAACCCCCTCTATATCAATCAAAAGGAATCAGTCACAGTGCGTCATCGCATCTCAACTACCGAAAGGAATTCACCGTGACCACCATCAACGTTCCCACCCGGCAAGAAGTGAGCTCAGTCAACCAGGCGATCTTTGACAATCTCGAAAGACGCTTTGGTGTGGTGCCTAACCTCTTCGCCACCATGGCGCATTCGGGAAGCGCCCTGGCCAGCTACATGGCATTGCAAAGCGCCAAGAGCACGATTTCCGGCAAAGCACGCGAAGTGGTCAACCTCGTTGTGAGTCAAGTGAACGAGTGCGAGTACTGCCTCGCGGCTCACACCATGGTGGGCAAAATGAGCGGGTTCTCCGACGAGCAAATCATCGAAATTCGCCGCGGCCGTGCCAGCTTCGACAGTAAGCTCGATGCCCTCGCCCGTCTGGCCCGGGGCATCGCCCAAAGCCGTGGCCATGTCGATCCGGCCGTGGTGGAGGCGTTTTTCGCTGCGAGCTGGACCAAGGAAAATCTGGTGGACACCATTGTCGCCATTGGCGACAAGACTATTACGAATTACCTGCATTCCACCACCCAGATTCCGGTGGATTTTCCTGCAGCCCCGGCATTGGACTGATCCGGCTAACCTTGAGAGACATACACATGAGCTCCCTTTACGACCCGCTCACCATGGGCAAGCTTCAACTCAAGAACCGCGTCTTCATGGCGCCACTGACCCGCAACCGTGCCCGGCCAGACGGAGTGCCGGGAAGCATGGCGGCCGTCTACTATAGCCAGCGTGCGTCGGCAGGATTGATCGTGACGGAGGCCACCCAGATCTCGCCCATGGGCAAGGGCTATGTGAACACGCCTGGCATACACACCGACGAACAGGTCGCGGAGTGGAAGAAGATCGTCGCGGCCGTACACCAGGCTGGCGGGCGAATCTTTCTTCAGCTCTGGCATGTGGGTCGCATCTCTCACAGCAGCCTGTTGCCAGGCAATGTCGCGCCATTGGCCCCATCGGCCATCAGGGCCAAGAGCCAGACAGTCACCGCATCGGGTTTCGTCGACGTATCCACGCCTCGTGCGATGACAGCCACCGACATCCTCCAGACCATCGGAGATTTCCGCAAGGCGGCGGCCAATGCCCATCTGGCAGGCTTCGATGGGGTAGAGATTCATGCCGCCAATGGCTACCTGATCGATCAGTTCCTCCAGTCCAAATCGAATGCTCGTACGGACGATTACGGCGGTACGACTGCGAAACGCGTCCGCTTCCTCCGCGAGGTCGTCGAGGCGGTGCTCGATGTATGGGAGCCGACGCGGGTAGGTGTCCGCATCTCGCCAGGCGGCACCTTTAACGATATGGACGATGAGGATCCCGAACAAACATTCTCCCAGGTCGTCGATATGCTCAACGGTTTTCGTCTGGGCTATCTCCACGTCGTGGAAGCCGCGCCAGAGGAGACGCCTGCGCGCGAGCAGTTGACCACCCTGTTCAAGTATCTACGGGGTGCATGGAAGGGAATTTACATCGTCAACGGTGGCTACGATGCCGCACGGGGTGAGCTCGCCGTCTCCAGCGGTGATGCCGACGCTGTGGCTTACGGCCGACTGTTCCTCGCGAATCCGGATCTGCCAAAACGCCTGAGCCATCGGGGGCCGCTCAATGCCCCCGATCCCAAGACCTTCTACGGTGGCACCGCAGCCGGTTATATAGATTATCCAGATTGGTCTGCGCATGTCTGATCTACTGGCACTTCCTTGAATCTCGCGCGCACGCTTGGGGTCGAGCGATTCCGCCAGCAACTATGCCACGGTACGCACGAGTAACGATAACTTCGGCGCGATGGCGCGTCGCGTCAGCGCCGCTCCGTCAGGGCCACTCGGCAATGAGGGCGCGGCGAATCGCAATCGGGCGCAAGATGCCGCCGATCGCCGGAGAGAGGATTCAGCTTCACGCAACCGACCTTCAAGCCCAACTAGTCCCGGCGCAGACGAGGCGCTGCAACTCGCTGCGGTGATCCGCACCGTCGAAGGTGCCTTACGCGCCTCGCTGACGGAAAAGTGGGGAGAGAGCTATTGACGGATGTCGACATCAAGGGGCGAGCTGACACGCTTGGCGCCACCCAGCTCACGATTCGTTCTGCAGTTGCGCGATCAACTGCAGAACGAACTCTTTCAATACGGCCGACAGCATGCGCCCAGACAATGTCTGAATCTGTACGCTGCGCAGTGTCATACCGGGATGGTCAATCGGAATCGCCACGAGACCGTCCTGCTCCAGCCGCGCCCGCACCGTAAACCGGCTCGTCAGTGAGACAGCGCCCGACATCTGCGTAAAAACGCACAACGTGCTTGAGTTATTACAGGTTAACACTGGGTCGAACAGCAGGCCTTCAAGACTGGATGTCACGTCGAACATTTGCCGGATCGTCGTGCTCCGATCGAGTAGCGCAATCGGAAAGGGCTGCAGATCGGCCGGCGACACGCTGCTGCGAGCAGCCAGCTCATGGGTACGCTGCATCAACGCATAGATCGGCGCGCTGCGCGCGTATTCGACGCGAATCTCCGGGTCTCGCGCGACACTAAAGGTCAGGCCGATGTCCGCATCGCCGTTGCGCACGCGCAGTGTTACGTCCTGAGGCGCAGTCACCGTCAGCTCGAAGCGCGTACCCGGCGATTTCTCCAGAAAGCGGGCGACGACGTGCGGCAGCATGTCCCGCGCAAATGCCTCCGATGAGGCGATACGAATCGTGCTTCGATCGAACGAGGCAAGCGCCTTGATCTCATCGAGCACCTGCTCACCCTCAAGCAGGGTTCTGCGCACATGAGCGGCCAGAAGTTCGCCGGCCTTGGAGAGCGCCATGCCGCGCGGTTGCCGCTCGAATAGCGGATAGCCCACTTCGTCTTCCAGCTTTGCGATCTGCCGGCTGATCGCCGAGATCGTCACATGCAATCGCTCAGACGCTTCGCTTAGCGAGCCGGTGTTTGCAACCGCCAGAAAGTAACGAAGAGCGACGCTGTGCATGCAGGATGCGCTGGTTTGCGCTTTTGGAAAAGGGAGTCCGCAAATAAGTCAATTGTGGTGCGGCTTTTGGCTTCGTACGCTTGGTTCATCGAAGCAATTACAAGCAGCGTACAAGCCTACTGGTCGGAGACATGATGACACGCGATAAAGCGATCGACAACGCCATTTCATATTTCGATTCAGGTGATTTTCTACGCGACCTGCAGCGCAGGGTCCGCATGGAAACCGAGAGTCAGGAAGCCTCCCGTAAACCGCTGCTCCAGGACTATCTGAGCCTCGAACTGAGCCCTTCGGTCGAACGACTCGGCTTCGAAACGCGCATTGTGGCGAACCCGCTCGAGGGTGGCGGGCCGTTCCTGCTCGCAGCTCGTAACGAAGATCCCGCCCTGCCCACCGTCCTTATCTATGGGCACGGCGACGTAGTGCGCGGATACGAAGGTCAGTGGAAGAACCAGATGCGCCCGTGGGACATCACCATAGACGCAGACCGCTGGTACGGCCGAGGCACGGCGGACAACAAGGGCCAACATACGATCAATCTGGCCGCGCTCGAACAGGTCATGACCGCCAAAAACCAGCGCCTCGGTTTCAACACGAAGCTGCTAATCGAAATGGGTGAAGAGGTGGGGTCCCCCGGACTTCAGGCGATTTGCGAACAGCACAAGGAAATGCTTGCTGCCGATCTTTTGATTGCTTCCGACGGCCCTCGCGCCAACGCCGGCACGCCTTGCGTTTTTCTCGGCTCGCGTGGCCTCATCAATTTCACCCTTTCGGCCAACCTGCGCGACGGCGCCCACCACTCCGGCAATTGGGGCGGCCTGCTGCGCAACCCCGGCACGGTGCTCGCCAACGCAATTGCGTCCATCGTCGACGCGCGTGGCCGGATTCTGGTCGAGCAGTTGCGCCCCCAAGGCATTCCAGACACGGTACGTCATGCGCTAAAAGATATCGCCGTAGACGGTGGACCCCATGATCCGGCCATCGACCCTGACTGGGGCGAACCGTCCCTGACCGCCCAGGAGCGCGTCTACGGCTGGAACGCGCTGGAGGTGCTGGCGTTCACGACGGGAAACCCGGCCAATCCGGTCGGCGCCATTCCTCCGACCGCACGCGCGCATTGCCAGCTCAGATATGTGGTGGGCACCGACGTCGACAACATCGCCGCGTTCCTGCGAAGCCACCTCGACCAGCTTGGTTTCAGCATGGTTGAGGTCGAGATCTGCGAACAGATGGGCGCGACACGCCTGCCGCCGGATGATCCGTGGGTCGAATGGGCACTTGACTCGCTTCGGCAAACAGCTGGAAAGAAACCGGACCTGCTGCCGAATCTCGGTGGCTCGATACCCAATAACGTCTTTATGGACATTCTGGGCATGCCGACGATCTGGATTCCCCATTCGTATGGCGCCTGCTCCCAGCACGCGCCGAATGAGCATCTGCTCGCAAGCGTGGCGCGCGAAGCGCTGCAGATCATGGCCGGCCTCTTCTGGGATCTCGGTGAAACCGGCGCGACGGTTCGAAGTCGACGCCGACGGCAGGACGTCACCGACGAAATGGCCTGAATCCCTTTTGCTCAAGCGAATACTCCTCCCATCCCCAGGACTATCACATGCACACCGCCGCGACTGTGACTGATACCGTTTCAATTGAAACCAGGCGTTCCAGCTTTTACTGGATCATCATGGCCGCCTCGATCGGAAATGCACTTGAATGGTTTGATATCCTGATCTATGGTTTTTTCGCCACCATCATCGCCAAGACATTCTTCCCAGCCTCAAACTCCACAGTGTCGCTCCTGATAACGCTTGGCACATTTGGTATTTCATACCTCGTCAGGCCGGTCGGCGCGCTCGTGCTCGGCTCCTACGCGGACCGGCGCGGCCGCAAGGCATCCATGATGGTGTCGATCGTCATGATGATGTTAGGCACCGCCGTGATAGCCCTGATGCCGGGCTACGCGACAATAGGCGTCGCGGCGCCGATCGCGGTCGTGTGCGCGCGCATGATCCAGGGGTTTTCCGCGGGAGGCGAATTCGGCAGCACAACTGCCTTTATGGTCGAACAGGCACCGGAGCGAAAAGGCTTTATTGCCAGCTTCCAGTTTGCAAGCCAAGGCCTGAGTTACCTGCTCGCAGCAGGGTTCGGGGTCTTACTGACGAATACGCTCGATACGGCTGCGCTTGAATCCTGGGGTTGGCGCTTGCCGTTTTTCTTCGGCATCCTGATCGGACCCGTAGGCCTTTATTTGCGCAAGCACGTCCACGAAGGACAAATTTTCCAGGAAGCCAAGTCGGGAGAGCATCCGGTCAGCACGGTGTTTGCGCGTCAGAAAGGCCGCATGCTCCTCGCCATTGGCACGCTGGTTCTGTCGACCGGAACCAGTTACGTCATCCTTTACATTCCAACCTACGCGGTCCGCCAGCTTCATCTTCCCGAGAGTTTCGGTTTCATGGCGACGATGCTCACAGGTGCCATTCTCACGTTCGTCACGCCGTTTGTGGGCCACCTCTCCGACCGGGTCGGACGGGTGCGCATGATGGCTTGGGCCGGCATCGTCTTCACGTTGACCATCTACCCAGTTTTTAAGGTTATCGGCGAGCATGCCGGCCTCGGCGCACTAATGGCGATGATGGCGTGGGTCGGATTGCTTAAAGCGGTCTATTTCGGGGCCTTGCCCGCTTTGATGGCGGAGACGTTCCCGGTCGAAACACGGGCGACCGGCATGGCGATCAGCTACAACATTGGCGTGACTATTTTCGGCGGCTTCGCACCGTTGATTGTGGCGTCGCTGATTCAGGCGACCGGCAGCAAGCTGGCCCCGGCCTTTTATCTGATGCTGCTCGGCGTTATCAGCCTTGTTGCCTTGTGGCGATGCCGCACGACGCTAAATCTGCGCTGATGCGGACCTGAACTGTTGGCGCTTGCAACTGATACTAGCCGCGATGACAGAAGCATTCGCAAGTTCAGTAAAACTGCGCCGACGCACTTTCAGCGCTGCGCTACGGCCTGCCCGCCGCGCGCAGTGCCGCTCTCAGACTCATTTCTATGTCGACAAGTTTCGCGCCTAGCTCCGCAAAGCTGCTGCGCCCCTCGCCGAATATCTCGCCGTTCATGTAGATCGTCGGCACAACGCTAATATCACGCGCCGACACCTCGCTTTGAAAAATTCCTCCGTCGATCGTAATGTTGTGAACCCGTGGATTGATCACCGTCATCATGTTCAGGGCTTGCACGACGTCCACACAGCTTGCGCAAGAGAGCGAAATATAGGTCTCGAAATAATAGTCACGTTCTAGCGTTCGGATTTGTTCAATGGTCGTATGGTCGGCTATTACGGGGTGTCCTCCCACCTGAAGTATTGCGAGGACAAGAGACGAAAATTCAGGTCCTGAAGGAGTGGCGGCAAACTGAATGCCAGCTTTTTCTCCGACCTGCCTGATTGAAAACGATGGCTTACGTTCGTTGCCACGCGGCTCCTCGATTACCGTCACCAGATCTGTCAACGACGCGATTTCGTTCAACATCGTCCGCATCTCGTGCGACGTTTGACCACCGCCCTGCGACACGATCAGTTCGACTGGTCTGCGGATGTTTTGCAGATATGTCTGCAGCTGTGATCTGAGACTGATGCTTAACATGATTCGATCCCGTACCAACCTGCACAAGGTTATGCGAAGAAGTGCCAGGAACTGAAAGAAATGTGCACAGAACGTGTAGCGTGAGTCTGCGATCGGACCACCCGAGAGCTTTTCGCCGTCTGTTGCACTGCCGCAATGTCGCTCGGCTGCCTGACAACACTGACCGTGGTTCAAAAGGAAGCTTATACGCCCACGGCTGACGTGCCAACCTGCCGGGTCGGGGAGCGGACATTCTCGTCGAGGGCTACGGGCCGCGAAAACACGCGAGCACCCAAAGCCGACGGCGCCCGCCGGCGCATCTGCGAAGAACGCGAGGCAATGCTGCCTCCAACGTCGGTGCCTTTGGTGGGCTAGCCGTACAGATTTAAGGTGTTGGCGATTCGTCTGGAACGGGTGCGCGCGTGCCTGCTCCGGCGGCTACTTCTCTGCGACTGCCGAGCTTGTGAACAATCTTGGGCGGCACGTCAAACTACCGCGTCATCTGCGGCGGGGTCGAAGTTACACCGGCCGCTCGTCGACTCGCATAGGGAGACGTCAGTTTGGTCATAGGCGACATTCACGTACCGTATCCCTCAGACGGCTCCGCCGTCGCTTCGGCGACATTCGCACTTCGGCGGCGGCGAACGTCAGCTTGCACTGGTAACGAATGCGTAGATGTGATCCGCTTCGGCCCGCGCGCGCGAACCCTGCACTACCTTCGGCATCGAAGGGATCAAGCATTCCGACCAGTGCCGTTCCACTTCTGAGCTTCGTCAATTCGGTCCGGGTCGGCGCTCAGACCTTCAGAACCAGTTGTGCGGCAAGCGCATCTGTATCATCGGAAAGCTCAGCGCCTGCTGTTGAATACTGCTCGTCAGAGAGACCTGCATGCATGCCGGCGCCGCGTTGCAGACGGACCGCATGACATCTTGCGACGAACTTCTTTACCGTCTCTGGCGAGGCGGCTACACGCCGCTCTTCGTGCGTCGTCTCCGCTGGAATTCCTATCGAGCCCGTCCTCACATCGTGTTATTCGACCGGGTCGAGACCGCGCGATACGGCGCAATGATCCGCTGCTGGCGAGGCCCGCGAATGTCCACGGTTTTCGCCAGGCCGCATGTTGTTCTTCAATCGGACGTACCGACGTCGTGCCCGCTTGGCGATTACGCCGACTGTTCGAGGAGGATCCTCGGGTTCACGTATTCGTATCCAAGTGCCGAAGCGACTGCTTCATGGGTGACCTGGCCGTCACATACGTTAAGACCGTTTCGCAGATGCCTGTCGGCGCGCAGTGCCTCGCGCCAACCGCGATCTGCGATGGCTAATGCGTGTCCAAGCGTCGCACCGTTGAGCGCGAACGTCGAGGTGCGGGCGACAGCGCCTGGCATATTGGTGACGCAGTAGTGGATGACGCCATCGATTTCATACGTCGGCGCGCCGTGCGTCGTTCCTTTTGACGTCTCGAAACAACCGCCCTGGTCGATGGCAACATCCACTGCGACCGCCCCTCTCCTCATCTTCGCGATCATTGCGCGGGTCACGAGTTTGGGTGCGGCCGCACCGGGCACGAGGACCCCTCCAATGAGCAGATCTGCGTCGACGACCGCGTCTTCGATACTGGACGACGTCGAATACGCGGTCGTAATCCGGTTGCCGAACACGAGGTCCAGCGATCGAAGCCGGTCAATGCTTGTGTCCAGCACCGTCACGCGTGCACCCAGACCAATAGCCATCTGCAGCGCGTTCGTGCCGACCACACCCGCGCCGATGATCACGACGTGTGCGGGCGAAACGCCCGGAACGCCACCAAGCAATACGCCTCGTCCACCCTTACTTATTTCGAGGTGCGACGCACCAGCCTGAATGCTCATTCGGCCAGCCACCTCGCTCATCGGTGCCAGCAGCGGAAGGCCGCCATTCGGTCCAGTGATGGTCTCGTAAGCAATGCAGATGGCCCTCGACTTCACGAGCGCTGCCGTCTGTTCAGGATCCGGAGCAAGATGCAAGTAGGTGTAGAGAATCTGCCCGCTGCGGAGCATCTCCCATTCAGTTCTCTGCGGCTCCTTCACCTTCACCACCATATCGGCGCGTTCGAATACTTCCACCGGGCCATTCGCGATAGTCGCTCCAGCCCATTCGTAGAGGTCGTCGTTGAGCCCAATAGCTGCTCCAGCCCCCTGCTCGACTACGACTCGATGACCGCGTCCAGTCAATTCGCGCACCGAAGAAGGCGTAAGTCCAACCCGATATTCGTGGTTTTTTATTTCTTTCGGAACTCCAATTAGCATGATGTCTCCTCTATTTCGTCAATGAAAATTTCGCCGGCAGATCTGCCGTTCGCAAGCGGCCTGATCACTTCGCGCTCGTGGCACGCTCGGGCATCGCGTAAAGCAGTACATTGCAGCCTGCCGCCAGGTGATCGCGACGAGCATCCTCAATTTCGTTGTGGCTGATGCCGTCCTTGCACGGAGTGTCCAAAGTAGTCCCCACCACCTGAAGTAACGGACATCACTTTGGAAACCCGCTTAAGTTCCGTCCATGCGGCCACGAAATGACGCTTACGTCTCTCGCTCTTATTGAAGTTGCCGATTCGTCGTGCAGTCTGTGGGCGCATTGTCACCGAAGCCCGTTTCGCTAGAGACATGGATAGCGTCGGTTACGTCATCACTCACCAACGCGACGATCGTCTCGATGAGCTTCTTCAGAGAATTAACGGACCCATAAACACTGTGATATTCAATCTGCCCGATTCTCGCATCGAGAATCACAGTCATACCTGACTTCCGAGCGATCTCTAAAACGTCCATTTTTCGCCTCCATAGCTTCCTGGCGCTTGCAGCACATTCACGCGTCGTCGAAGCGTTAGATTGCAGAAGCGTAAAAAGCGCTTCTGTTCATTTTCCTTGCCTCGGGTGGATAGACACGCCACACACCGTCCCAATGTTGGAAAAAGTAAATCACATGTGCCATATCGGCGCTTCTGGACTCGACACGAACGCAACGTCGTGCGCTGCTCACAAGCATGTTGCACTTGCTGATGCGCACACCTGATAAAGGCTCAAACCACTTATCAATCAATGCGCGTAACGACAATGAACTCTCGGCCAATTTGCGCTCCTGAAGTTCGGCTGCTTGCCATTTTGAGTGATCAGACTAGGACAACTCGCGCGTCTGTGAAATATACGGCTGTCGTTTTGCGGAGCTACCGTAGTTTCTTTCCGAAGCTAGCGCAATGTCCCGGTGGTGCACTGTACTAACGTAATCAGCAGTACAGTTTTGGCGTTCTGTGCGCGTTTCGTCGCCAATCACGGCTTAGAGCGCGTTAGGAACTTGGTGAAGGCTGCGGTGATAGAGCAGGACAGTCCTTGGGCAACCCTTGGTATGTGTCTGCGCTCCACACAACTCTCGCGTGCCGGCACGCACCGTGCGCAGCGGCAGCAAGTTCAATTGCCGCAAACCTCAGGGCCATCTCATACCCGTGCGAAGAAGTCGACCGTTTAGCCTCCTAACACCACCCGGCTTTTTGATCCGTGGCGACCTGCGGCTCGCACTGAGGCGTAAAGGAAACTGTGTTGCTCGAATTTTCTAACGGTTTCCCCCTCCCACCGAGACGCTTGACGATGTGAATTCAGAACTGCACATGTTCGGCTGCCTTTTAAACACGGACTATCCGGGCAAGCAACGCAAAGATGCGCCCCTATACGGCACCGTTCGAACTCATATGACTGGTCGTCTTGAAACGTTTTACATAGAAGATGGGGCATGGCAGGACGAGAATCACAGTCAGCAAACCAAGATCTCGCTCCGATTGCGTTCAAGTGTCCCCACCATTTCCCCTTCGATTTCGCCGCGAATTGTGGACAGCCACCACAACCCTCGCGCGCAGAGAAAATGCACTTTTTAAACACGGGAAGGACCGCCATGAAATCACGTGCTGCAGTTGCGTTTGCACCCGGCAAGCCCCTCGAGATCGTCGAGATCGACGTCGAGCCGCCCCGCAAGGGCGAGGTGCTGGTCAAGATCACGCATACCGGCGTTTGTCATACCGATGCCTTCACGCTCTCAGGCGACGACCCCGAAGGCCTCTTCCCCGTCGTGCTCGGCCACGAGGGCGCCGGGATCGTCGTGGAAGTGGGTGAAGGCGTGACCAGCGTGAAACCCGGCGATCACGTGATTCCGCTCTACACCGCCGAATGCGGCGAGTGTCTGTTCTGCAAGAGCGGCAAGACCAATCTGTGCGTGTCTGTGCGCGCGACCCAGGGCAAGGGCGTCATGCCCGACGGCACCAGCCGCTTCAGCTACAACGGCCAGCCGCTCTACCACTACATGGGCTGCTCCACGTTCAGCGAGTACACCGTCGTGGCCGAAGTGTCGCTCGCCAAGATCGACCCGCAAGCCAATCACGAGCAGGTGTGCCTGCTGGGCTGCGGCGTGACCACGGGCCTGGGCGCGGTGAAGAACACTGCCAAGGTGCAGGAAGGCGATACCGTCGCCGTATTTGGCCTCGGCGGCATCGGTCTCGCCGTGATCCAGGGCGCGAAGCTCGCCACGGCCGGCCGCATCATCGCCGTCGACACCAATCCGGGCAAGTTCGATCTGGCGCGCGCCTTTGGCGCGACCGACTGCGTGAACCCCAAGGACCACGAGAAGCCCATTCAGCAAGTGATCGTCGACATGACGGGCTGGGGCGTGGACCACAGCTTCGAATGCATCGGCAGCGTCAACGTGATGCGCGCGGCGCTCGAATGCGCGCACCGTGGCTGGGGTCAGTCGGTCGTCATCGGCGTGGCCGGCGCCGGTCAGGAAATCTCCACGCGCCCGTTCCAGCTCGTGACCGGCCGCCGCTGGCTGGGCACGGCCTTCGGCGGCGTGAAGGGCCGCTCGCAATTACCGGGCATGGTCGAAGACGCGATGGAAGGCAAGATCCAGCTCGCGCCGTTCGTCACCCACACCAAGCCGCTCTCGGGCATCAACGAAGCCTTTGATTTGATGCACGAGGGCAAATCGATCCGCACCGTCGTTCACTACTGATATACAAGGAGAGAGACCATGGCCTCAGCCATTCATCCCACCGTTGACCGCGACATTCAAGAAGGCGCCGAGGACTTCGCGGGCGGCACGCTGCGCTGCCAGTGTGCGCGCGATGCCGTCGAGGTCCGCATCGACTCGCAGGTTGCGTTCAATCATGCGTGCGGCTGCACCAAATGCTGGAAACCCGCAGGTGCGTTGTTTTCCGTCGTGGGTGTCGTATCGCGCGACAAGCTGACAGTGACGGCGAACGCGGCGAAGTTGAAGGTCGTGGACGACAAAGCCGCGATCCAGCGCCACGCCTGCGCAGCCTGCGGTACGCATCTGTATGGCCGCATCGAGAATAAGGACCACGCGTTCTACGGTCTCGACTTCATCCACACGGAACTGTCGAACGATACCGGCTGGGACGGCCCCGGCTTCGCCGCTTTCGTCTCCTCGATCATTGAAAGCGGCACGCCGCCCTCGACGCTGCCCGAGGTCCGGCAGACGCTGCGCGACAAAGGTCTGGAGCCGTACGACTGTCTCAGCCCCACGCTGATGGACGTTCTGGCCACTCACGCAGCCAAGGCCAAAGGCGTCTACCGCGAGGCCTGATTTTCCACGGAATGCATTGACGATCCGGCAGGCGCTGATGAGCAAGCGCAAACGTATGAAAGGATCGTCTGATGGCCGTCATTTCGATCGGGAAATCATCGTGCTGTGTGTGCGCTGGTGGCAGCGCTACAAGCTCAGTCCGCGCGACCAGGTGGAGATGATGGCCGAACGGGGCCTGTCGCCGGCGCGCATGACGACATGCTTTGGGTGAAGCGCTTTATATCGGCATTCGTAAAGAGCTGGAACGGTTCGGGAATCCTGTGGGGTGACCCCTCGGGAGTCCCGCGAACCGCTGCATCGTCAACCTAACCGCGTCCAAGTGTCCTGAGTTACAGGGTCAACTCCCCTGCTCCGTGGCCGAGTTTTTAACGCATGCCGCAGTCGATATCGATCGTCATCGCGTTCAGATACGCGTTCTCGACGATGTGCCGCACGAGCCCGGCAAACTCTTCCGCCTTACCCATACGCCTTGGAAACAGCATCTTTTCGATCAAGCTGTCCGAGACTTTCTGCGGCATGCCGGCCGACATGCCCGACTCGAAAAGTCCCGGCGCAATCGACACGACCCGGATACCGTGTTCGGCGAGATCGCGCGCGATCGGCAGCGTCATGCCGATCACGCCCGCCTTGCTCGCGCTATACGCGGCCTGTCCCATCTGCCCGGCACGGGCCGCGCCCGAAGACGTGTTGATGATCACGCCACGCTCTCCGGTTTCTTCGGGATCGTTTGCGCTCATCACGAGCGCGGCGTGACGAATGACATTGAAAGTCCCGGTCAGGTTAACGCCCAGCACGCGATTCCACAGGTCGGAGGGAAACAGTTGTCCCTTCGATAACGTCTTGCAAGGACCGAGGATGCCTGCGCAATTGACCGCCACATGCACGCGTCCATGCATAGCCACCACGGCGTCGATACCGGACTTCACACTGGATTCATTGGAGACGTCGACCGCGAGACCCTGCATGTCAGCACCCAGCGCTTCGTCGAGCCGTGCCTGGTCGAGGTCGAAACCAACCACCATGGCGCCGGCTGCCGCCAGTCCCTTGCATGTTGCAAGCCCGAGCCCTGAGGCTGCGCCGGTCACAATCGCCACCTTGTTCTGAAGATTCATCTTCTTACTGACTTCCTGTTACACAACGAAAAGAACTGCCCGAACGATGGGCGCGAGCCGCAACGCCCATTCGAGTTCAGAAGCGATACGACATGCCCGTGGCCACCATTGTCTGTGTGGCGTTCTGCCCGCTTACGCTAATACCGGGCCAGCTCATCATCGCGGAACCGTTGTTCTTCATATAACCTGCGCGTGCGTAAAGTGTCGTCCGTTTGGACAACAGGTGCTCGAAGCCGAGCTGCACACCGGGCGTGTTGTCATGCACGCCTCGCACGTCGCGCTCGATAGCTGCTATTTCCACCGTATCGGCCGGGCTCGCCTGGATCGTCGCCCCGACTTCCGCGATGCTGTAGGAATTATTGGCACCCAGACGCGCGGCCAGTGATCCGGCGGGTGCGTCTTTCGAGCGGTTGTATGTGTAGTTGAACTGCAGGTTCACGATGCCGATCCGGTAACCCAAAGCACCGGTAAAGCGCTCCGTGCCAAGCAGATTCAGCGCTGAAGGCAGCCCCGGAATCGCTGCAGTGCCTGCGTGCTGATTCTGGTACGCGAGACCCACGTACGCGCCATAACCGGAATAGGTCAGCGCTAGATCAAGGATATTGCCAAGGGTCTGCGGAACAGGCTGAGTGACGGTCGCGGAGAAACCGTACATCGCGTACAACTTCAGCCCCGCTACTATCGGCGACTGATAGACAATCGCGTTGCTACTGCGCCCGGCGGCACTCTGCGTGGCAAACGTGTGCCTGTCGAGAGCACTCGCCGCAGCCGACAACGGCGAAAGAACCTCATCGCCGCGGAACGGATCGGTGGGATACACCGCCCAGAAAGTAGGTTGATATTGGCGCCCAAAAGTGAGCGAACCATACTTTTCGGCGCTCAAGCCCACCCAGGCTTGCCGATAGAACATCGTGGAACTGTCGACGAAGAATCCGCCATTATTGATGGTGTATCCGTTCTCCAGCGTAAATATGGCCTTGAGGCCGCCGCCAAGATCTTCACTGCCCTTCAGCCCGAAATTGGAGCCCGAATTGCCGCCGCTTCTCATCGACCACGAATGAACTGCGCCGTTGCCGAGAAATTGCACGAATGTATCTGCCACGCCGTACAAGGTCACACTGGATTGCGCTGCCGCTCCGCCTGCCGCGATGAGCATCGAAGCGCCCACGAGGCCTTTACCGATATTACGCATGCATGTCTCCTTCATTGTCGACCGCGTCTTGGACTGCGCGGGTAGAGCGCTTGAGTCGACATCAACCGGAAACCGCTGGGCGTGTTACGGGATTGATCTCGAACTCGGGTTGCGGCGCTTGCGATCAAGGATAGGCGTTTCGACTCATGCGCTACCCCCTCGCTAATGGGGGGCCTCAATCTGCTGTCGTATGGCACGGATCGAACGGAAAAACGCGAGGCGCAACGAGCTGTAGTGCGGCGCCTCGCAAGAATAGGCTCCGTAAAAGTCGCGCCGTCCCCCCTCAAGATTGGGGGAGCAAGGCACTACTCGCACTCTCTACGATGGCTCCTGTCAACATGTACCGAGACCATCACCCATGACAACAAAACGACAAGGTCCGCTCGCCGGGCTAAAAGTTCTGGAAATCGCCGGCATCGGCCCCGGTCCGTTCTGCGCCATGCTGTTCGCCGATCTCGGCGCGGATGTGGTCGTGGTGGATCGCATCGAAGCCGGTCCCGATGCGCTCGACCTCGGCGGCACGCAACTCGCCAATCGCGGCAAACGCTCCGTGGCGGTCGATCTCAAGACGGTCGAAGGCGTCGAGACCGTCTTGCGTCTCATCGAGCAGAGCGACGCCCTCATTGAAGGCATGCGTCCGGGTGTGATGGAGCGACTAGGCCTCGGTCCCGACATTTGTCTTGGGCGTAATTCGCGCCTCATTTACGGACGCATGACAGGCTGGGGGCAGGACGGCCCGCTCGCTCACGCGGCCGGCCACGACCTGAATTACATCGCGCTGTCCGGTGCGCTCTGGTATGCAGGACAGCCCGGCGAAGCGCCCGTGACACCCCCGAGCCTGGTTGGCGATGTGGGCGGCGGAGCGATGTATCTCGCGGTGGGCCTGCTCGCCGGAATCATGAACGCGCGCGCGACAGGCGTGGGCCAGGTGGTGGACGCTGCCATCGTGGACGGCAGCGCGCACATGACGACGCTGCTACTCGCATTGCAAGCGTCGGGGCAGATGCGCAGCGAGCGCGGCCAAAGCCTGCTGGACGGCCCGCATTGGTACAACACTTACCGCTGCGCCGAAGGCGGCTTTATTTCCGTCGGATCGCTCGAACCCAAGTTTTATCGTGAACTGCGAGAAAAGCTCGGCCTCGGCGCCGACCCGCTCTTCGACAGGCCCTACGACGCGAGCAGTTGGCCACAGTTGCGCGAACGCTTCGCCACGCTTTTTCTCGAGCGCAGCCGCGATGAGTGGTGTGCGCTACTCGAAGGAACCGACGCCTGCTTTGCGCCGGTGCTCAGCCCTGACGAGGCGGCGACCCATCCGCACATGCATGCACGCGGTGTCTATACGCGTGATGACGGTGTGCTGCAAGCCGCGCCGGCGCCACGCTTCTCGGCAACCCCGGCAAGCCGCCCCGGACCAATTCCGCGGCGCGGCGAGCACCAGGACGATGTGCTGGGCGACTGGCTGCCTAACCAACCGAAACCTGCCTCAAACGTGAACGGACCCAACCCATGACCGACTCCAACCGCTCGTTCCTCACCGAGCAACAGACGTTGATTCGCGACACCGCGCGCCGAGTGGCGAACGAAATCATCGCACCCACCGCCGCCGAACGCGATCTCCAGTCCGCCTGGCCGCGCAGCGAATTGAAGGCGCTCGCCGAACTCGGTTTTCTCGGCATGCTGATCCCCGAGCAATACGGAGGATCCGGTGCGGGCATCCTCGACTTCTGCATCGCGCAGCACGAGTTCGCGGCGGTCGATGCCGGACTCGCCACCATCATGCACGTGCACAATTTCACTGCGCTCACGATCGTCGAGCACGGCACCGAAACGCAAAAGCAGCGTTACCTGCCCGCCATGGCATGCGGCGAGTCGATCGGTGCGTTCTTGCTGACCGAACCGCACGCGGGCTCCGACACCGCCTCGCTGCGCGCGAGTGCCCGCCGCGAGGGTGATCACTACGTGCTCAACGGCACCAAGCAGTTCATTTCGAATGGCAGCGAGGCCGGCGTCGGGATTGCGTTCGCCATTACTGACAAGGCTGCGGGCAAACGCGGCGCGAGCACCTTCATCATCGACCCGAACGCGCCGGGCTACAGCGTCACTCGTATCGAAAGCAAGCTCGGTCAGCACACCGCGCACACGGCACAGATCGCGCTCGAAGGCTACCGGGTGCCGGCGGAAAACCTGCTTGGCCTGGAGGGCGACGGTTATCGCACCGTGATGGCGGGTGTCTCGGACGGCCGCATCGGCATCGCGTTCATCTCGGCGGGCGTAGCGCGGGGAGCGCTGGACGCCGCCGTCAAATACGCGCGCGAACGCGAGGCGTACGGCGGCCCGCTCACCAAACTTCAAGCCGTCGCTTTCGATCTCGCGGATATGGCCGCGCAGGTCGACGTTGCATGGCAATACTGCCTTCACGCCGCACGACTGCGCGATGCCGGTTTCGACTGTATCAAGGAGGCGTCCATTGCCAAATTGTTCGCGAGCGAGATTGCGGAGAAGGTATGCTCCGACGCCTTGCAGATTCATGGCGGGTATGGCTACCTGACTGATTTCCCGGTCGAACGATATCTGCGCGACGTGCGCATCTGCAAGATCTACGAAGGAACGAGCCACATCCAGAAGCTGATCATTTCGCGCAACCTGGATTGAGCGACCATTAAGACGTTAAGGTCGAAACGAAGTCCGGCTTGCATGAAAGAACTTCATGCAAGCTTTTTTTCGCCCATCGTTTGCACGTGCCCTTGAATTGCATTGAGCAAGCGCTTGAGCGACAAAAAAACCGCCGCAAAAGCGGCGGTTCGTGCGGTTCACGTCAAGTTGATACGGTTACATGTCGCAGACGAGCTTCAGGAAACGCTGCACCTGTTCGCCCGACTCGCCGTATGCACGCGCAGTGCTCCAGTCAGCGATATCGCCGAAGCGAGCGGCGACGCCTTCCGGCGTGACGTCGTCATCGGACAGCAGCACCGGCGCGCATTCGACGATGGTCGCCGCGGCGAATGCGCCGCCGCCCGCTGCGATGATGGTTTTCGACGGCGCGTTCTCGCTCGCGAGGAACAACACGGCGGGCGTCACGCGCTCCGGCTGGATACGCTCGAGCATTGCTTCCGGCAGGATGTCCGCGGTCATGCGCGTCGCCGCAACCGGTGCGATCGTGTTGACCAGGATGTTGTTCTTCCGGCCTTCGGTCGTAAGCGCATTCATCAGGCCAATCACCGCCATCTTCGCCGCGCCGTAGTTCGATTGCCCGAAGTTGCCGTACATGCCGGACGACGAAGTGGTCATGACGATGCGGCCGTAGTTCTGCTCGCGCATGACGTCCCATACCGCCTTCGAGCAGTTGATCGCACCCATCAGATGAACGTCGAGAACCGCCTTGATGTCGGTCATTTCGAGCTTCGTAAAGCTCTTGTCGCGCAGGATGCCCGCGTTATTGACGAGAATGTCGACGCGGCCGAACTCGCTCACCGCGCGCTTGACCATTGCCTGCACCTGCTCGTAGTCCGCCACGTTCGCGCCGTCGGCGATCGCCGTGCCGCCTGCCTGGCGGATCTCTTCGACCACCGCGAGCGCTGCCTCGGACGAACCGCCCGTGCCATCGCGCGCGCCGCCGAAATCATTGACGACCACCTTCGCGCCACGCGCCGCGAACGCCAGCGCATGTGCTCGGCCAAGACCCGCGCCCGCGCCGGTCACGATCGCGACCTTGCCATCGAAACGAATACTCATGCTTGAATCTCCTCGAACATTGTCACTCATGGAATATCAGGGAAATAGGCGCGTGATCGACTCCGCGACGCATGCGGGCTTGTCCGCGCCCTCGCATTCGACGGTCATTTCGATCTTCAACTGCGCGCCGCCGCCTTTTAACTCGCTCCACTCCATGAGTTTGAAGTGCGCGCGGAGCCGTTTGCCGACCGCGACCGGCGCAATGAAGCGCACCTTGTCGAGCCCGTAATTCAGGCCACTTTTCGTTTCCTTGATTTCGAAGGCGGTCGCGAAGAACGCGGGCAGCAGGCTCAGCGTGAGGAAGCCATGCGCGATCGTCCCGCCGAACGGACCCTTCTGCGCGCGCTCCACGTCGACGTGGATCCACTGGTGGTCCCCTGTTGCGTCCGCAAACTGATTGACACGCTGCTGATCGATCGACAGCCATTCGCTCGTGCCGAGCGATTCGCCGACCAGCGGTTGCAGATCGGCGATTTTCTGGAAACTCTTCATGCGTGGTTTTCCTTTTGAAGCAATTCGTTTTGCAGTTGCGCGGCGCAAGCGGCGTCGTGCTGGTCGCTGCTGCCGAACAGCGCGTCGGCGACGACCGCCCGTTTGTAGTAGTGACCGACCTGGTATTCCTCGGTCATGCCGATGCCGCCATGCAACTGGATCGCCTGGCCGCACACGAAGCGCGCGGCGCGGCCGATCACCGATTTGGCCTGAGAGACCGCTCGCAGGCGAGCGGGTGGCGCGTCGTTTTCAAGCGAGCCGAGCAGCGCATGGAGCATCGAGCGCGCGAGCTCCATTTCCGCCGCCATGTCCGCGAGACGGTGCTGCAGCGCCTGGAAGCTGCCGATGGGCACGCCGAACTGCTTGCGCACCCTCAAATATTCGGCGGTGAGTTCGATGGACTTTTCCATCGCGCCGACCAGTTCCGCGCCGAGCGCCGCTGTCGCGTGAGAGAGCGCGTGCCGGAGCGCCGTGAGTCCGGGTCCCGGCACACCGAGCACCGCTTCACGGGTCACGCGCACGCCGTCGAGCGTCAGTTCGGCGGCGAAGCTGCCGTCGTGCAACGGCAGCACACGGCGAGCGAGGCCCGGTGCGTCCCCCGGCACCAACATGAGCGTGATGCCCTCGGCGTCCTGCGCACGCGCCGAAACGATGAAGCTGTCGGCATCCGCGCCGCCCAGCACGAGTGTCTTGGAGCCGGCGAGCGAGTAGCCATCCGGCGTCGGCGTCGCGCTCGTTTCGACGAACTCGGGAAAGCCACGCGACTGCGCCTCGCTGTACGCGAGCGCGAACTTGCGCGAGCCGTCGGCGAGCGCCGGTAGCCATTGCTCGCGTTGCGCCGGCGTAGCGCCCGCGAGCAGCGTTTGCGCCGCCAGCACCGCACAGCCGAGATAAGGCTCGATGACGAGTCCACGACCGAGTTCCGAGGCGATCAACACCGTGTCGGTCAGCGAACCGTCGAAGCCGCCGCAAGACTCGGGCAACGCCGCTGCGAGCCAGCCGTTGTCCGCGAAAGTTTGCCAATGCGTTGCGCTGCACGTCGAACGTGCCTTGACGAACGCCATGCGCGTTTCGAAGCTGTAATCCCTGTCGACGAAGCGCCGGACGCTATCCTGCAGCAACTGCTGCTCTGCACTGAGAGTAAAGTTCATGATTCTTCCGCCGACTCAGAGTTGAAACAGCATCTTCGCGATGATGCCGCGCTGGACTTCGCTCGTGCCGCCGTAGATCGTCGACGCGCGGCGGAAAAACATCTCGTTGGCAAGGCCACGCGCCACGTCCTGGTGCGGCAAGGGTTCTGCCTCGCACGTATCGTGCGGTTCGGGGTAAGCCACCGCGCCGTAGTCGCCGAGCGCTTCGACCATCAGCTCGCTGATGCGCTGCTGAAGCTCCGTGCCTCGCACCTTGAGGATCGATCCCATTGCATGGGCGGCGGGACTGTGGTCCTGCTCCATCGCCGCGACGCGCTTGACCATTGTGGCGACCGCGCTCACTTCGGCTTCGAGACGCGCCAAGCGCAACGCGAAGGCCGGCTGTGCAATCAACGGCTCACACCCCACGCGCTGCGTTGCCGCCAGCGTGCGGAGTTGCATCAGATAACGCCGCAGGATCGGCAGGTCCGCTGCGCTCGCGTGCTCGTTGTTGAGCAGGAACTTTGTGATCGTCCAGCCTGCGCCTTCCGCACCGACGCGGTTGGCTACCGGCACGCGCACGTTGTCGAAGAAAGTCTCGTTCAGATGATGGCAGTCGTCGATGCTGCGGATCGGACGCACCGTGATGCCCGGCGTCTTCATGTCCACCAGCAGGAAGCTGATGCCGGCCTGCTTCTTCACTTCGGTATCGGTCCGCACGAGCAGAAAAATCCAATCCGATTCATGCGCGTAGCTTGTCCAGATCTTCTGGCCATTGACGATGTAATGATCGCCATCGCGCTCGGCGCGCGTGCGCAGCGACGCGAGGTCCGAGCCCGAGCCCGGCTCCGAAAAACCCTGACACCAAAGCCGCTCGCCAGCGAGAATGAGCGGCACATGCTCGCCCTTCTGTTCCGGCGACGCAAATTCGTTCAGCACCGGACCGAGCAGCTTCTGCGCGAATCCGTCCTGGGTCGGCGCGCCCGCCGCGATGCACTCTTCGTCGAAGACGAGACGCTGCAGAACCGACCAGCCCGTGCCACCGTCCTTTTTTGCCCAGTACGGCGCGCCCCAACCTTGCTGATTCAGGATCTTTTGCCAGCGCACAAGATCGGGCCGCATGGAGCGAACGCTGCCCACCGGTTTGCCTGCAAGATCGCGCGGCAGGTGCTCGCGCAGGAATGCACGCACTTGCTCACGAAATGCCTCGAGCCCTGCATCGGGTTGAAAATCCATCTGCGCCTCCCGGTCAGTTGCAGTACATGGTCACCACGCACGCACCGCCGATGCCCACGTTGTGCTGCAAGGCAACGCGCGCGCCTTCGACCTGCCGCTCAGCAGCTGTGCCGCGCAGTTGCTGGACCAGTTCCGTGCATTGCGCGAGTCCTGTCGCACCGAGCGGGTGTCCTTTCGAAAGCAGGCCGCCCGACGGATTGACGATATAGCGCCCGCCGTAGGTGTTGTCGCCATCGTCGATGAATTTCGCCGCGCCGCCTTCCGGGCACAGTCCGAGCGCTTCATAGGTAATCAGTTCGTTGTGCGCGAAGCAATCGTGCAGTTCGATCACGTTCACGTCTTCGGCGCCGATGCCCGCGGCCTCGTACACCTGGCGCGCCGCGTTTCTCGCCATGCTGAAGCCGGCCACGTCTCGCAGGTCGTCCCCTTCGAGAGATTCCGGGCCGTCTGTCGTCAGCGCCTGGGCGGCAATCCACACGCGTGTGTCGAGGCCGTGCTTCTTCGCGTAATCCTCGCTGCACAGTACGGCGGCAGCCGCGCCGCAAGTCGGCGGGCACGCCATCATGCGCGTCATCACGCCGGACCACATGACCTGGTCGGCCATCACGTCTTCAGTTGTGACTACCTTGTGGAACACCGCGTGCGGGTTGTTGGCCGCGTGACGGCTCGCCTTCGCGCGAATCTTCGCGAAACTTTCGAGCGGTGTGCCGAAGCGCTTCATGTGCTCCATGCCCGCGCCGCCAAAAATGCGCAGGGCCGGCGCAATTTCAGGCGGCACGCCGAGGCGATCGCACTGCTTAAGAAACAGTTCGGAAGGCAGCGGCCGGTCGTGGAAATAGCTGCCGAGTGCGCCCGGATTCATCTGCTCGAAGCCGAGCACGAGCACGACGTCGAGCGCGCCGGCCTCGATGGCCTGGCGCGCGAGGAAGAGCCCCGTCGAACCGGTGGAGCAATTATTGTTGACGTTGATGATCGGCAGGCCGGTCATGCCGACGTGGTAAAGCGCGCGCTGACCAGCGGTCGAATCGCCATAGACAAAGCACGCGTACGCCTGCTGGATCGCCTGGTACGCGACTCCGGCATCGGTCAGCGCGAGGCGCGCCGCCTCGGCGCCCATCAGGTCATAAGTTTCGCTGGCACCAGGCTTCCGGAACGGGACCATCCCCACGCCCGCGACGACGACTTTGCGCGTCATACGATCTCCTTCAGTTGTTGTGATCGCTGATCGGATCGATCAGCATTGGCTCATCATAGGCAGACGGCTGCCGGGCCGGCACCCCTCCTTTCAAGGGGTGCATGCTTTGCGTCGGCGCGGACCGCCCGAGGTCTGCCCGCCCTGCAAAACGAGGGGTGATGCCGCGCCCGGCAGACGTCCCGCGGGGATCGACGAAAGTCGATCATCAACTTTGCCCGAATAGTCGAGCAGATGTCCATCTGCTACGGCAAAAAAGAACGCGCCCCAGAAAGAAAGAAGGCTCTCCACGCGAATGCGCGAAGAGCCGCAGAACAGGCCGGCGCAAAAGCTGCCGGCCACTCAGCCCTCCGTCAAACGAACGCCGCCACTCCGGTCAGCGCGCGCGAAATGATGAGCTGCTGGATCTCCGTCGTGCCATCCGGGATCGGGATGATGATCGCTTCGCGCAACAGACGCTCGACGTTGAACTCCTTCGTGATCCCGTTGCCGCCGTGCAGTTGCACGGCGTCCCGGCACACCTTGACAGCAGCTTCAGTGGCGAACGCCTTGGCCATCGAAGCCTGCATGTCGCAACGAACGCCCGCGTCGATCAGGCCGAACACGCGCTGACACATCAGGCGCGACGCGTCGACCATGATCGCCATGTTGGCGAGCTTCGCCGCGATCAGCTGATGCGCCGCGATCACCTTGCCGAACTGCTTGCGCTCCTTCGCGTATGCGATAGACTCCTCCAGCGCGGCGCGCATGATCCCGACCGACAGCGTGCCCACGTGCGCGCGCGCGTGCTCGAAGACCTTCATCGTATTGCGCAGCCCTTCTCCTTCCTCGCCAATCACGTTGGTGGCCGGCACGCGAGCATCGGTGATGAAGATCTGTGCGGTGGATTGCGACCCGAGCGCGATCTTGTCGATGTTGCGCGACTCGTAGCCATGCTCCTTGCGGTCGATAAGAATGTGCGAGAGACCTTTTTCGCCGCGCACGGTGCAGATCAGCACGTCGGAATAAACGCCGTTGGTGATCCAGGTCTTTTCGCCATTGACGATGAAGTGGTCGCCGTCGCGCACGGCGCGCGTTCTCAGTTCTGCCACATTCGAGCCCACGTCCGGCTCGCTGATGCCGATCGAGCCGAAGATCTTGCCGGCCAGCACACCGGGCATATAGCGCTCGCGCACTTCGGGCCGGGCGTTGGTCAGCATGGCCGCGAGGCCCATGTTGAGCATGACGCACAGCGCGATATCGCATGAGCAGGCCACGAGTTCCTCGAAAAGCATGCCCTGCGTGGTGAACGACCAGCCCATGCCGCCGTATTCAGCAGGGATGGTGCAGCCAGGCAGACCGAAATCGGCGATGCGCTCCGTGAGCTCGCGCATCTTCTCTTTCGGAATGAAGCGGTCGCGATACTCCCTGGCAACGGGTTTGACTTCCGCTTGCAGAAACTTCCGAAAGCTCTCGACGGCGAGGTTCTGCTCTTCAGTGGGCAGTTGATACGGCATGGTATGTATTCCCTGAATGGTTCTGGTTAGGCGCGACCGAAGATGCCGATGTGGTCGATACTCTCTTCCACACCCCACAGGCCGCCGCCGTTGCCCTGGATCGCCAAGCGCGCGCCTTCGACCTGGCGCGGACCGCATTCGCCTCGCAGTTGCCCGACCAGTTCGAAGATCTGTCCGAGGCCCGTCGCGCCGATCGGATGTCCCTTCGATTCGAGGCCGCCTGACGGGTTGATCGGCAGACGCCCGCCAATCGTGCTCTCGCCGCGCTCGGCCATCACGCCGCTCTCGCCCGGCTTGCACAGGCCAAGGTTCTCGCACAGCGCGATTTCGCCGATCGACGACGCGTCGTGCAGCTCGGCTACGTTGATGTCGTCGGGCCCGATACCCGCTTCTTCATAGGCGAGCTTCGCTGCATGAACCGTGATGTGGTTGGCGAGATCCTCGCCTGCGCGCGCCGACGCCGAGCGCACGATTGTCGCAAGCACGCGTACCGCACGATTGCGGTCGAAGCCATATCGCTTCATCGCGGACTCCGTGCACAGGATCGCGGCGGCGGCGCCATCGGAGATCGGCGAGCACATCGGCAATGTGAGCGGAAACGTGATCGGCGGCGCCGCGAGAATCTCCTCGATCGACATCGGCTTGCGATATTGCGAGCGCTCGTTGTGCACCGAATGACCGTGATTCTTCGACGACACAGCGGCGAACTGCCGCTGCGTGATGCCGTAGCGCGACATCAGCTGGCGGCCGATGCCGGCATAGACATCCATGAATACGCTGTAAGGCTTGTCGGACTGCGTGCCCTCCGGCACCGTGACGCCTTTGCCCAGCTCGACCATCTGCGCCCCGTTGGCTTCGGCTGTTTCGATGTCCCATGCGGAGTCGAACACGGATAACATGCGCGCCTTGTCGCTCGAGTACATCTTCTCCGCGCCCACGGCCAGCACGACATCCGCCATGCCCGCGCGCAGCTGCGTCACGGCGAGGTGAAATGCGCTGCTTGCCGACGCGCAGGCGCTTTCGATGTTGTGGATCGGAATACCGCCGAAGCCGAGCGGGATCAGCGACACCTGGCCACGGATCATGTGCTGGCCCTGCATGTGGCCCTGCGTGGTGTTGCCGAAATAGGCCGCTTCGACCCAGCCGCGCTCACAGCCCGAGTCCTTCAAGGCGTCTTCGACCGCCCAGGCCGTGAGCTGCTTGACCGATTTGTCGAGATGACGACCGAACGGGGTCATGCCCATGCCGACGATGTAGATGTTTTCCATTGTGTGTCCGATAGCTTCGTGTAGAGTTCAGCAGCCCTTGAACTGCGGCTCGCGCTTTTCTGCAAACGCGCGCAAGCCTTCCTGAACGTCGTATGAGCGCTGATGGTTGCGCAGCTCCAGCAATTCGTGGCGCAGTGCATCCGCTGCCGATTTGTCGGCGGTCTCGTTGGCCACGCGCTTCATACGCGCCAGCACGAGCGGACTCTTCTTCGCGAACTTGTGGGCGAGCGCCTGGGCGCGAGGCCTGAGTTCCGCGTCGGCCAGCACCTCGTTGACGAGGCCGTAGCCCTTGAGCTCGGCGGCACTCATCGCATCGCCTGTGAAAAGCAGGTAGCGCGCAACGTTCGCCGGCACCTTGCGTGGCAGAATCGCCGCGCCGCCGGCGCCAGGGAAAACGCCGAAATTCGAGTGTGCGTCGCCAAGACGCGCCGACTCGGCGGCGAGCACCACGTCGCACGCGAGCACCACTTCGAGACCGCCCGCCAGCGCAAGACCGTTGACCGCGGCGATCACCGGCTTCGGGAACGCGCGCAGCGTGTCGAAAAACTCGACGATCAGTTCCAGGAATTCCCGCCTGCCCGGCTGCGTGGCCTCGGCGGCCTCGATCAGGTCGGCACCCGCGCAGAAAGCGCGGCCGTTGCCGGTTACGACGAGGACCCGTACGGCGTCGTCGTTGCGCCACGCTTTCAACTGCGCGATCAGGCCCGTCGCCATCTCACGATTCAAACTGTTCATGGCGGCGGGACGGTCCAACGTCAACCAGCCGACCGAGTCCACCACTGCATGCGAATAACTCATCTCCCCTCCGGAATCTCGCGAACGAATGTGATCGCCGCTTCGGTTGTGGTAAGTTAGTTTTCACAACCTCGGATAGCACCCCTCGTTGTGAGGGGGCCACCCGCAGGCACATATTTGCGAAGGTGCAGACAACGGTGTTCAGCACCCGCCTTCACATGCCGTATCGCCCGGACTGGGTCACGCCTTGAATACACCAACGCCCAAACATCTCGTTTCCACCAAGTTTTCCCCGCCGCGTATCGGCGCGAAGTACATCACGCGCGTGGATCTGCTTGCGCAATTGCAGCGCAAGCGTCATTGCCGGTTGGCTCTCGTCACTGGCAGCGCGGGTTATGGCAAGACAACGCTGCTCGCGCAGTGGCGCAAGGTTTGCCTGAAGGCGTCCGCCGAGGTCGCGTGGCTCGCGCTCACCGCCGACGACAAGAGCTACGCCGATTTCTCCACGGCGCTGTTCGCCGCGATGCAGCGCATCGGCATCTCGGTGGCGACGGACCTGTCGCTCGAAGTAGCCAGCGCCGCGGCCATGGATGCAGCCATTGCGGCCATCGTCGAAGCGGCGGTCGGATTGCCCAAAGAGCTGTACCTGATGATCGACGACTATCAGTACGTCGAGGCGCCGCTCGCGCACAAGTTCATGCAGAAACTGGTCGATCAGGGGCCGGGCAATCTGCATTTCGTGATCGGCTCGCGCCTTACGCCGCCGCTGAGCCTGAGCCGCCTGCGGATGATGGACCAGATCGTCGAACTGGACAGCGACGGTCTGCCGTTCGATCTTGCGGAGACACGCAGCTTCGTCGACGAAAACCTCGGCCCCGGCAAGATCAACGCCGACGAACTCACGCTCATTCACGAACTGACCGGCGGGTGGCCGTCGTGCATCCAACTCATCATCATCATGCTCAGGAACCGGCCCGATGCGCGGGCCACGCTCGGCGACCTGATCTGGCGTTCCAGCGACCTGCAGGCTTATCTGAGCGAAGAGGTCATGGCGCAGCTTCCCGCCGAGCTGTCCGAATTCGCCGTGGCGCTCTCGATCTTTCGCCGCTTCAGTGCGCCACTTGCCCGTGAGGTCACCGGCAACGAACACGCCGCCGATCTGCTCGAACGCATGGAAGACGAAAACCTGCTGATCACGCGCGTCGACTCGGACGACCGAACAGCCTGGTATCGCTTTCATCCGCTTTTCGGGGAGTTCCTTGCAACCCGCCTCGCACGTCGTGAAGGCGATGCCGTGCGCGAATTGCATCGGCGCGCGAGCCGCTGGTTCGCGGCGCACGGGCTGCTCGCCGAAGCGGTGCGCCACGCGAGCGCGGGCGAAGACGTGGAGTTTGCCGCGTCGGTCATCGAGCGCGCGGCGCCGGCCACGTGGAGCGTCGAATATCTGGGTCCCACGCTGCATCTGCTTGAACGATTGCCGGAACAAACACTGCTCAGCCATCAGCGGCTGCTGTTCATCGCATGCCTGACGGTTGCGCTCACCACGCGCCCGGCCAAGGCGAAGGCATGGCTCGCGCACCTGCAGGCAAACGCGGCGTCGGCGGATCCGGAGATCGCCAGTAGCCTGCCGCTGGTTCATGCCGCCATCGCGTTCCAGCACGACGACACGCAACGCATGATCGACCTGCTCGAACCCCATCGCGGCGACACGTTCGACAATCCCTTTCTGCAGTATCTGCTGGTCGCCGAACTGTGCGCGGCCTACGCCGCGGCGGGGCGCTTTACCGAAGCGCGGCGCCTCTTCAATCTGCACCCGGTTCCGCCGGCCGAACGCAACAACGACATGGCGCTCGTCGCACAGGCGACCCGCGCGTCGACGATACTGCTCGAAGGCAATGCGCGCGAGGCCGAACGCGAGAGCGCGGGCCTGCTCACGCGTTCGGTGCAGGCCGTGGGCCGCCATTCGATCAGCGCCAACATCTGTGCGAGCGTGCTGGCCGATGCCTGCTATGAACTCGACCGCATCGACGTGGCCCGCGAAACCATTGCGAACCGTCGTGGCCTGCTTCATTCTTCCGGGCCCGACGTATTGATTCACACGTCGCTCTGCCGGGCGCGTCTCGACCTGCTTCAGGAGAGCGCCGACGCTGCGCTCGACTTCGTGCAGCAGCAAACCGCACACCTGCGCAGCATGCGCCAGATCCGCGCGGTCGCGCACATGCTGGCCGAACAGGTCAAAATCCTGCTCCTCAAGCACGACCACGCGGGCGCGCTCGAAACGCTGACCCTGCTCGATGAAATCGCCGAGGCTCATACCGCCGAACAAGGCTCCAAGGCGGAAATTCCTGCGATTGCAGCGCTCGCGCGGGCGCGCGTGCTGCGTCACGACCAACCTGAGGAAGCACTGCGGGCACTGCAAATCACCCGTCGCCATGCCGAGGCGTTCGGCCGGGGCCGGCTTGCCGCACTCGCGGATCTGCTGTCGGCCATCGTCCTCGCCGAGCAGCGCAGCGACAGCGATGCGCAGGCATGCTTCGTCCGCGCCGTGGAGGCGGCGCAGCGCTTGGGTCTCGTGCGTACCTTTGTGGATGAAGGCGCGGCCGCCGGCAGGCTGCTCGCAAAGGTGGTGCGCGAGGGCAAGCTGGAGGGTGCAACGCTGCAATATGCAACTGGCCTGCTCGAAAAGTTTCCGGACAGCGCGATTTCCGAGGGGCTGGCAGGCAATGCGCGCCGTGCGGGCGCATCGAAATTGCAGCCGGTGCTCACGCAGCGCGAGCTCGAGATTCTAAGTCTCGTCGGCCAGGCCATGTCGAACAAGCGTATTGCCCTCGCGCTCGACATTACGATCGAGACGGTGAAGTGGAATCTGCGCAATATTTTCAGCAAACTCGGCGTGTCGAGCCGCTATGACGCGATGGTCTGGGCCCGCAAGCAGGAGCTGATCCGCTAGCCTCGATCCGTTTGGCCTGCCGGACCGGCGCGCGTGATCGAGCCGGTGATATCGGATATCCGCCATAGCGGATACCCTTTTTGCTAACGGATCATTGCGTCTTGACGGACTGCGTTTCGAATATGACGGGTTGTCCGAGTTCAGCCCACGCCTGGGCCATCGGCAGATAACGTTTCTCGATTGCGCCGCGCCTGATCTTCATGGTTGGCGTGAGCAAGCCATTGTCGGACGTCCAGGCATCCGCGACGACCACGGCGAAGGCGAGCTTCTCGTGATCTTCAAGCGTGTCGTTGACCTTGTCGAGCATGCCGCGCAGCTCGGCACGCAAGGCATCATACGCAGGCGTGCCCTGGAGTTCTCCGCGCGCGGCGGCCGACAGCATCAACAGCGCGAACGGCTGGGCGAGCCCCGGCCCCGTCGCGCACACGGCTTCAACTTTTGCATGACTCAGCTTGTTCTCGATGGGCGCGGGAGCCACATATTTTCCCTTGCTGGTCTTGAAGTTTTCTTTCACCCGCCCTGTGATTTTCAAACGGCCGAGTTCGTCGAGTTCGCCGCAATCGCCGGTTTTGAAGAAGCCGTCCTCGGTCATGCTTTGCGCGGTCAAGTCCGGCTGCCTGTAGTAGCCGAGCATCATGGTCGGCGCTTTGAGCAGAATCTCGCCATTCCCGGCAATCCGGCATTCGACGCCCGGCATGGCCTGGCCGCAATAGCCGGGCCGCACGAGCCCTGGGCGGCTGTAATGCGAGTACGAGAAGTTCTCCGTCATGCCGTACACGTCCAGTAACTCGAGGCCGAGCATGCGATACCAGTTCGTGATTTCCTCAGGCAGCGGCGCCGAGCCGGTAAAGGCGATTCTTGTCGCGTCGAGCCCGAGCATCGTGAGGATCTGCTGTTTAATGACCGCGGCTTCGGGGCTCGCCGTCTCAAGCAAGGCTTGCTGGCTCGCGGGAAGTTTCGCGCAGACGCCCTGATAGAACTTGGTCCACAGTCGCGGCATCGAAATGAATACAGTCGGTCGCGCGCGATGCAAGTCCTGAACGAAAGTAGCAAGACTATCGTTGAAGAAAACCTGGAAACCGTGGCAAAGCGAATTCGATTCGACGAAGGAGCGCTCGGCCGTGTGTGCGAGCGGCAGATAGGACAGAACGCGGTCCGCCGGAGTGAAGCCGCAGAATTCACCTGCCTGCGCCGCATAGGCAAAGATCGTCCCGAAGCTGTGCAGGACGCCCTTGGGACGGCCGGTGGTGCCCGATGTATAGATGATCGTAGCCAGTTCGCCTGGAGCCGGCAGGTGAACGTCCCGTAATGGCGCCTGGCTCGCGACGATATCGTCCCATTGGAGGGCCTCCGGCACGGGTGACATGGGCAAGCCGATCAACCGCGCATGCGGCGGCACTGCTTTGCGAATTTCATTCCAGCCGTCAGTCTTGCCGTCAAGCTTGCCGACGAACAGCAAACGAACGTCGCAGTGCTCGAAGATGTACTGCGCAGTGTCCGCGTTGATGGTTGTGTAGAGCGGTACCGAGAAGTGACCGGCCATCCAGATCGCCAGATCCGCGATGATCCAGTGGGCGCTATTTTTGCCGACGATCGAGATCGCACTGCGCGGCGGCAGTTGCAACGACTGCAAATAGCCAGCCATGCGCCGGGCCTGATCGCCGACCTCCTGCCAGGTGTACTCCACGACCTGTCCGTCCGGCATCGACTCGGTGAGGTACGGTGTATCAGGCTGCACACGCTCCCAGTGCACAAAGCGATGAACCAGTGTGTCCGAATTCGTACCGCTCATTTCAGTCTCCATATATTTTTCTGCGGTCCGGCGCCATACCGGCAGCTGCATCCGTTATGGGCCGCCGGTTGCCGCCGCCGTCTGTTCCGCCGCGAACCACCGCCGTGTACCAGCGCCTTGTCTCTATGCAACATTCAGATGCAGGGTAAGGCACGGTAAGCGATCGGGGCAACAAATTCTCCCCCCCGTAATTAGGGGTGACTGCGCGGCACGCCGACACGAATATTGCGCCCATGATGGACCGGCGCGTTCGAGGCAATGTTGGCATCTATCGTGCGAACCCGACGGCAGCTCGAGCGGTGTTCAGACCATGATTCGTCCTGCGGCCGTCAACCGTACCGTCGCCGCCCATCTCCACCATGGAAGGAGACGACATGAAACGTATCATCCCAGCCTTGCTTCTGGCGGCAGGAGCGGCGCTGGCCATCTCGCACCTGGCCGGCGCGCAGACGATCACCGAACCCACGAAGCAGCCGGGGCTGGCGGGTTATGACCAGCCCAATCAGTATCTGGCGGCCCGCACGGTCAAGCTCGCGGACAACATGGAACCGGCCATCGCGCACGGCGACCAGCAGCAGGAGGCCGTTCGCAAGCTGGAAGCCCTGCAGAAAAAAACCGGCAAACGCCCCAACGTCGTGATCTTCCTGCTCGACGACGTCGGCTATAGTGATTTCGGCTTCAACGGCGGCGGCGAGGCGGTGGGCAACGCCACGCCCGACATCGACCGCATCGCGAATCAAAGCCTTATCCTGAGTTCGGCGTATTCGCAGCCGAGCTGTTCGCCGACCCGCGCCACCATCATGACCGGCCAGAACATGGCCCACCATGGCATCCAGATCCCACCCATGTACGGCCAGCCGGGTGGTCTCGAAGGATTGACGACGTTGCCGCAGTTGCTCTCGCGCGCCGGCTACACGACGCAGGCCGTCGGCAAGTGGCACATGGGCGAAAACGCCGGCTCGCAGCCGCAGAACGTCGGCTTTGACGACTTCCGCGGCTTCCTCTCGGTGTCGGACATGTACACCGAGTGGCGCGACCCGCAATACAACCCGGAGATCGCGCTGAGCCCGCAGCGTTATCGCTACATCCTCAATCTGCCGTTCAACAAGAGCGACGTACACGCCGTCAAGGGCGGCCAGATCGAAAGCCTGTATGAGATCAACACCGACACCATCAAGGATCTCGATACCAAGTGGCTCGACTACACGGTCGGCTTCCTCGACCGGCAGAAGAACGCCACCAAGCCGTTCTTCCTGTACTACGCTCCGCGTGCCTGCCACTTCGACAACTATCCGAACGAGTACTACAGCGGGCGTTCGGCGGCGCGCACGAATTATGGCGACTGCATCGTGCAGGTCAACGACATGTTCAAAAAGCTGATCGACACGCTGCAGGCGAACGGCGAACTGGATAACACGATCGTCTTTTTCGCATCGGATAACGGCCCGGAACAGGAGGTGCAGCCGGCCGCCCGCTCGATGTTCCGCGGCGGCAAGGGCTCGACCTGGGAAGGCGCGGTGCGCTCGCCTTTCTTCGTCTACTGGAAGGGGATGATCGAACCGGGCCGCTCGGACGGCCTGTTCGACTTCGCCGACATGTTCAACACGTCGGTGGCGCTGTCCGGTACGCCGGGTGCGGGCGTCTCAAAGCTGGTCCCGGCAACGACCTATCTCGACGGCATCGACCAGACCTCGTTCCTGCTCGCCGACAAAGGCGTCTCAAACCGGCGCAGCGTTTTTTACTTCTGGAACGATGAGCTTTCGGCTGTGCGCGTCGACGAGTTCAAGCTGATGAAGAAATTCCAGCTTCCCGACGCCGTCACGCAGAAAGGCTACAACGGCGGTTTCTCGGGAATGCTCGGCAATGCATGGACCGCGCTGGTCTTCAACCTCTACACGGATCCCAAGGAAGAGGAGTCGATCGCGATCCGCCATATCCCGGTCAGCGTGCCGCTCGTGATGGAGTTCGCCCGCTATCAGCAGGTGCTCAAGAAATATCCCCCGAAAACCCAGGCCTCGCTGAAGTAGGCTTGACCGCGCCGACGTCCCGTCCGATGTCGGCGCTTCTGGCATTGGAAACTGCAATGAAGTTAGCGAACAAGCATGGGTACGGGGCGGCCGCCGTCGCGATCGCTTTTGTCATCGCCGGCACCGCCGTCGCCGCGTATGAGCACGTCAAGGGCCCCGCGCCGCTTGCCGTCGGCGACGGCGTGGCCGGACCGAAAGACATGGTGTGGATCGCGGGCGGCAATTTCATGATGGGCAGCGAGCACCCACGCGCGCTGCCCAACGAGCGGCCCGCGCACGAGGTGAAGGTCCATGGCTACTGGATCGACCGCTACGATGTCACCAACATGCAATTCGCCCGGTTCGTCGCCGCGACCGGCTATGTCACGACAGCCGAACGCAAGCCGCGCTGGGAAGATCTGGCGGTTCAGTTGCCGCCTGGCACACCGCGCCCCGCGGACGATACGCTCGTCCCCGGCGGCCTCGTCTTCACCGGCAGCGACGCGCCCATCGCGCTGAACGACTACTCGCGCTGGTGGAAATTTGTGCCCGGTGCCAATTGGCGGCATCCGGGCGGACCGGGCAGCAGCATCGCCGGCATGGACCATCATCCCGTCGTGCAGGTCTCTTACGAGGATGCGCTCGCTTATGCGCGCTGGGCACACAAGCGGCTGCCGACCGAAGCCGAATGGGAGTACGCGGCACGCGGCGGCCTTGAGCAGGCCGATTATGCGTGGGGCAACGAGTTCGCGCCGGCCGGCAAAAAGATGGCGAACACCTGGGACGATGCGGCCCGCCCGTTCCCCGTCACCGCAGACCGTGGCAGCCACGAGAAGGTTCAAGTGGGGACGAGCGTGGTGGGCAGCTTCGCGCCGAACGGCTATGGTCTCTACGACATGGCCGGCAACGTCTGGCAGTGGGTCGCCGACTGGTATCGCGCGGACGCGTTTCGCGTCGAGGCGGCGTCCGGGCATGTGGTTAGCGATCCTCACGGCCCGGTCTCGAGCTACGATCCCGGCAACGGTCCGACCGCCGCGGCCCCGGAACGCGTGACGCGCGGCGGTTCGTTCCTGTGCAGTGAAACTTACTGCATCAGCTACCGAACCAGCGCGCGCCGCGGCACGGACCCGATGAATGGCATGTCGCATCTTGGCTTCCGGCTGGCCATGGACGAAGACGAGTGGAAGCGGGAGTCGCGCCATTGAGGTGACGCTGATGCCCGGATGCTGGCCACCTCAAAAAAGAGGACGGTGTCTCGGTTTGACTTGCAGTGAAGTTCACTGGCGGTGAAGTTCACTGGCGGTGAAGCCGACAAGGTCCTCCCGGATCTCATTTACTTTTCAAACCGTCTCGCCAGGCAATCGCTTCGAGTTCGACCCGGACTGCGTCCTCGACGGCAACAACGGGGTGCGCCCGAAATTCAAATGCGGGGAATGTCGAGCAAACTTTGTGAACCGCTAACGGATCGTCGCAGTCGACCAGCATGTGCCCACCCCACTCCCCGACACGCACCACGAAAAATTCGATCTTGAAGTTCTCTGGCGCTTTCCACTGACCAAAGACGTCAAGGATTCGCTTCTGGGCATTCTCGTACTCCAGAGGCGAACCTTGTGTGCGTTCAAACCAGCTAATGATGTACTTCATGGCCATCCTCCTTCTACACATCAATGTCGCCAGAACGCTCGCCGTTTGGACGGGCTAGCGAATCAGCAAGCTACAACTGGAGCAGCGGCGACGAATGCCCACTGCTGTTGCCCGTCTTGTGCACCGCTTCGAAGCGGTCAGTGAGGGTCGCTTTACGTGTTTAAAGTAGCTTAGCTCACGGCAAGAGACATTCGATGGAGATGTCACTGCGAACGGCGGTTCATGGCAAATTGCCTGCTATTCACCCCTACTATCGATCAGGCACGCAACGCACCGGCGTCCACTCAAGACGACACGCTATTGCGCCGCGCCGCTTCGATGGCAGGCGAGGCAACCGGTAGCGCGGCCCGCCGGTTGCCCTGCCAGACCCGCCAGGCGATCGCAGGGCTGAGCAGCGACGCCGGCGGCATCATCAGATTGACGACCTTCAGAAACGCAATCGCCAGCGTGCTGTCGCGCGTAGCGGCACGGTGAAGCTTGCCGATATACCAGTTGATGAAACGCAGCATCGGCGAGCGCGCGCCTTTGACTTGTGGATGGCGGAGGTCGTTGCCCACCGCGATGTCCCACGGAATATCGACGATCTTCGCGGCCGCCCTGAAGAATCGGCGCGCAAGATCGCGCGGACCCGTGCGCAGGCAGCGCTGCAGCGTCAGTGCTTCCTCCGCCGCGACCGTCATGCCCTGCCCGTAGACAGGATTGAAGCTGCAGATGGCATCGCCGAAAACCAGATAATTTTTGGGGAAGCGCGCAAGCTTCTCGTACCGCCGACGCAGGTTGGAGACGTAGCGATAGCGTCTGTAGTCGGTGAGCGGCTCCGCTCTTGCGACCAGGTCGTGAATTTCCATGGTCGGCAGCGTCGCCAGATAGGCGAGAAAGCCCTGGTCGTCGCCGGGTGCGTCGTCGCCGAGAAAACCGCCGGCGCTGACGATCCAGCTATCGTTTTCCTGCGCAAGCACGACGCCGTTGCGCCAGTTCGGCGCACTCCCGGCGACAACGATACCGTGCTTACCGTCGAGATCAGTCGGCCGGCGTCGATAGGTACGGGTCATATAGCAAATGCCGATCTCGACCTCCTCTTTGGCGGGCGACGAGTAGCCGAGCTCCTCGAGCCACGCCGCACTGGATGAGCCGCGGCCAGTCGCATCGACGACAAGGTCCGCTTCAATGGTCTCTTCCGGGTTGCCCTCGACACAGGCGCGCACACCTGTCACGCACCTGCGAGCGGGGTCGGCGGCAAGACCTCGCACAGCGCAATTTTCCACGACGCGCACGTTCGTCAACCCCAGCAGCCGCCGGCGCAAATGACCTTCGAGCACGGGGCGGCTCGCAAGCAGACCGGTCAGGTCGCTCGCGCCGTTGGCGAGCCTGACGTTGCGGCCTATCCAGATCACGTCGTTCGCTACATCGCCGATCAACCCGTTGCTTTGCGCGACAACCTCATGGTTATATCCGGGGAAGAATTCGTCGAGTATCGCGCTGCCGCGCGCAAGAAGCCCATGGGTATGACGGCCCTGCGGCACGCCCTTGCGCGGCAGGTCAGCTGCTGCAAACGCATCGCGTTCCAGCACGGTGACGGTGGTGAAGAAATCCGCCAACACGCGGGCGGCGAGGAGCCCGCCCATGCTGGCGCCGATCACGATTGCATGTTCTCCCACGTTCTTCATGGCAATTCTCCAGTTCAATCCAAGGCGATGCGTCCGGTGACCATCGCTTGCACGGAATGGTAGGATTGCCTCGTCCCCTGGGCGTCCCCCGGACGCCATCATCGAGAGTCGACTCGCCATGGCTCTGTTCAGCGTGCGGACGCTTGGATTTCCGGAGATCCGTCAGGACGACCGGCTCTGCCAGTTGCCCTTGCGCAAAGGCCTGGCCCTGCTGGTCTATCTGGCCGAAGCGAATGGCCCGGTCGCGCGCGATGCCGTCGCTGCAATGTTGTGGCCGGATGGCGGCGAAGAGGTTGTGCGGGCGCGGCTGCGGCGTCTGTTGCATCGCCTCCAGCACACGCTCGGCGACGACGTTCTCGCGACAGACCGGTCAACCGTCCGATGGTCGGCGGCGATCGGTCTGCAAGTGGATTCCCAACTGTTCGAGCAAGCCTGCGATAGTGGCGACTTTGAGCGGGCGTGCCGCCATTATTCCGGCGACTTTCTCGACGGTTTTTCGCCCGGCGACTGCCCGCAGTTCGATGAGTGGGCTTTTTTTCGCCGCGAGGCTCTGCGAAGCCGGGCGATCCAGGCGCTCGAGCGAGTGGTGCACGACAGGAACGCAGCCGGCGACTACGCGGCCGCAGCCGCGCACGCCGGCCGTCTTGTCGAGCTCGATCCGTTCAGCGAAGTGTACGGGCGGCACCTCATCCGCAATCTTATGCTCGCCGGAGACCAGGCCACGGCCCAGCGGCACCTCGCGGCCCTGACCCAACGGCTTCGCGACGAGCTCGATGTGGCGCCCGAATCCGAGACCCTCGCCCTGCTCGATGCCGGTGCGGCGTTGCCCTTCGAGGACCCGCCGTCGACGCGCTACGTCAGCGGTAACGGCGTCCATCTCGCCTACCAGACCTACGGCGCCGGCCGCATCGATGTGCTGGTGCTGCCAGGTTTCGTGTCTCACGTCGAACGGCTGTGGGAGGAGCCTCGCTGCCGGGCGTTCCTGTCCTCCCTTGCCGGGATGGGCCGCCTCATCCTGCTCGATCGACGCGGCGTCGGGCTGTCCGACCGGGTCGGGTTCAATCCGGGCGTCGACGCGACCGCGCAGGACATCGGCACCGTGCTCGATGCCGCCGGCAGCCGGAGGGTCGTGCTGTTCGGTGCGTCAGAAGGCGGACCGGCATGCATCAGGTTTGCCGTCGATCACCCCGCTCGCGTCGCCGGCCTCATTCTGTTTGCTTCGTTGGCGAAAGGAACCGCGACGAGCGACTATCCCCACGCGCTTCACACCGGTCAGTACGACATGTGGCTGCAGCAGCTCGTCGCAGCCTGGGGCGGCCCCACGGGCATCGAGACATTCGCGCCGAGCCTGTCCGTCGACCCACAGGCGAGAGCCTGGTGGGCAGGCTTGCTGCGGGCCGCGTCGAGCCCGGGCGCCATCAAAGGTGTGCTCGAGGCTTTGCGCGACATGGATGTGCGGCATCTGCTGGGCCGAATTTCCGTGCCTACGCTGGTGCTGCATCGCCACGACGATCGCGCCGTTCGCATCGGCGCGGGCCGGCATCTCGCCAGCCACATCGCGCAGGCTCGATTCGTCGAACTTGACGGCGCCGATCACTGGGCCTTCGCGGGCGATCAGCAGCCTGTCCTCGACAACATCAGGCAATTTGTCGGCAGTCTCACTGGGTAATCGCGACCGGGAGATCGGGCACAAGGCATCCGTCGCACAGCGTGCGATCAAGAGGCAATCCGCCACATCGACCGTGCGCGAATGGTCAGACAGCCAGGTGCACCTTCGTGCAACTCAGCGGCGTTTTTGCTCCGACAAATCGCACGCTTCTGGACCGCACATGCACTGATTGAGCGCAACGGCTTCTCACCGGCACGCTTACGTTGCTAAACGCGAGACGACGAAACAAAGGCCTTCATGGCCGTTTTCTGCAAATCGGACACATCCGGCCACCGACCCCGGCAGATCATGCCAACTAAGGCGCCGACTGGGACAGCACGTCAAATGCGGCCCGGAAGTCGCTAAAGACGATCCAACTTCGTTTGTACCGGCACGCGAAATCAGCGAGCCAAGACGGTTGAACGACTCTAAAGGATGACAACGATGCGACTCGGCAAAATCCCCGTGACGGTCATTACCGGCTTTCTCGGCGCGGGCAAGACCACACTCGTCAATCACATTCTCGATGCAACCCGGCCGATGGCGATTGGCATCATTGTCAATGAATTCGGCGAGGTGGGCATCGACGGCCAGTTGATCGTGGCCGACGAGGAAGCCGTGGTCGAGATCAACAACGGCTGCGTGTGCTGCACCGTGCGTACCGATCTGGTGGCCAGCGTGCGCGAGTTACTGACACGCTACGGCGACCGGCTGGAGCGGTTAATCGTGGAAACCTCCGGACTCGCCGACCCCGCACCGGTACTGCAAACATTTCTCGCCGACCCCGACGTACGCGAGCGCGTGGAACTCGAAGCCGTCGTCGCCGTGGTCGATGCCTGTCATGCGCACGCGCAGCTTGGCGACGACATCGCACGAGAGCAGATCGTCTTCGCCGACCGCATCGTCATCAACAAGACGGATGCCGCCACACCCGCTCAACGCACAGCGCTAGCTGACACCATTGCGACGCTGAATCCGACCGCGCGGCTCGAGTTCACGTCCCACAGTGCGATCGACGTGAACGCGCTGCTCGGCGTGCGTAGCTTCTCGCTCGACAACCTGCTCTCGATCGAACCCGATCTGCTGGACGACGGCGCACACGATCACGAACACGACAACTCGATTGCATCTTGCGCGTTCGTCGTGCCGGGCGACGTGGACGCCGCGCGCTTCAACCGCTGGGCCAATCAGCTCGTGCAAACGCATGGACAGCACCTGCTGCGCATGAAGGGCGTGCTCAACATGCGTGGCGAGGCGCGGCGGCTCTATTTTCACAGCGTGCATATGTTGATGGACACGCGCTTCGGCAAAGCCTGGGCACGCGACGAAACGCGCGAAAGCCGCTTCGTCGTGATCGGCCGGGGCATCGATGCCGCCGTCATGCGCGACGGCCTGCTCGCTTGCATCGACGAACCCGTGCACAGCTGAGCCCTCGCCAACGCCACTTTCCCCCTTTCGTATCACCACACTTCCATCCTTTATCGAGGAGCAGGCAAATGAAGAAACCTGAGGCATACACAGTGAGCATCGGCGTTCTCGCCGTCGTCGACACATGGCTCACCGGCACCATTTTTCCGGTGCCGGTGTGGGTGACGTTCATCGCATGGGCGTCGTTCTTCGTGCTCGGCGGCGGCAACGCCGGCTTCGTCAAAAGCGTGGCGTCGAATCTGACAGGTCTTGTCATCAGCTCGCTCACGCTCCTCGGCATCGCGACGATGACCACCACGCCGTTCGGCATCGCGGTGGCGGTCGGAATCGGCAGCGCGCTGATGGTTCAGGCGTCGAAGATCAGGCTGCTCGACGTGCTGCCCGCAATCGTGTGGGGCTTCGCGTCGACCGTCGGCACCACTGTGGCCAGCGGCAGGCCGATCACCACGGCCGGCATCGGCAACCCGGCGCTCGTGGCCGCGGCCGCACTCGTGACCGGCGCGCTGTTCGGCTTCGCCTCCGAAAAACTCGGCGACGCGCTGTCGTTCAAGCGCACCCATCAACTCAGCTAATTCGATTCCTATCCGTCTGCGGAGCGTATCGTGAAACTACAGCATCACCTTGGCGGCATTGAAAATCTCGGACCTGTCAGCACGGAAACACGCGTGTTCGTCGAACCGTGGGAAAAACGCATCTTCGGCATTCACACGGTGATGATGGCCGAGAGCGCGCATCTCTCGGACGCCATCCATGCGTACCCGGTAAAGGAATTGCCAACGTCATTCAAAAACGACTGGACGTGGGCTTCGCTGCGAACCGGCGCAGAAGACATGCAGCCGTTCGAGTACTTCAAGTACCGCTACTACGAGAAATGGCTCGGCGGCATTTCGCAGTTCTTCATCGATCAGGGCTATATCAGCGCCGAGGAGTTGGGCGAAAAAACGGCCTTCTTCCGCGCCAATCCGGACGCCGCGCTGCCGGAAAAACCGAACGAAGCGATCGGCGCGCAGATCGGCGCCTATCTGCAGAAAGGCGATTCCGGCGCCCACGCGCTGGATGGCGCAACGCGTTTCAAGGCCGGCGATACCGTGCGTATTGCCGATCCGGATGCGGTCGACCATACGCGTCTGCCCGGTTATCTGCGCAACAAGACCGGCTTGGTCGACCTCGTCTATCCCGGCGCGTTTTCATATTTCGTGTCGACGGGGCCGGACGGAATCGGCGAGCCGATGCCCGTGTACCGGATTGCGTTCGACGCCGCCCACATCTGGGGCTCCGGAAAAAGCGAGGAGCACACGACGATTTACGCAGACCTGTACGAAGCCTACGTCTTGCCAGCACATTGAAATCTTTGCGACGAAACCCGATTGCACAACGAGAGAGAACGATATGAGCAACCTGTTCCAGTTTCCCGACGACCGGGAAGCGTCGAGCGCCGCCAAGGTGCGCGCGCTCGAAGCACTGCTGATCGAGAAAGGCGTGATCGGCAGCGATTCCGTCGATGCCGTACTCGAACACTTCGCGACCATGGCGGGACCGTTCAACGGCGCGAAGATCGTTGCACGAGCATGGATCGATCCGGAGTTCAAGAAGCGCCTCGTCGCCGATACGCCGGCTGCGATCGCCGAACTCGATTTACCCGATGGCATGGCGGGCGCGGAAGGCGAACACATGGCCGCCGTCGCCAACGACGCGGACGTGCACAACCTCATCATCTGCACATTGTGCTCGTGCTATCCGTGGCCTGTGCTCGGACTGCCGCCGTACTGGTACAAGGATCCCGTGTTTCGCGCGCGCGGCGTGCGCAAGCCGCGTGCGGTGCTGAAGGAATTCGGCGTCGAGGTGCCGCCCGGCAAAGCGGTGAAAGTGTGGGACAGCAGCGCGCAGATCCGCTGGTTCGTGGTCCCGGAACGGCCCGCGAACACCGACCATCTGAGCGAACAGGAACTCGCCGCGCTCATCACGCCGGAATCGATGATGGGTGTGGCCCTCGTCGCCCCGCCCGCCGCTTGAAGGGAGCCTGCGATGTTCACACGCTTCGAGGAATATGCCGCCACATCGATGCTCGGCGCCATCGATTCGCCGCCCCGGCTCGACGGCAAGCTGTATTTCACCAATCGCTGGGAGCGGGATGCATTTGGCCTCGCGTTGTCGCTCTCGAAAGCGGGGTATTTCGAGTGGGAAGATTTTCGCCAGTGCCTGATCGCCTCGATCGCGCGTTGGGAAAACGCTCCGGCCGATTGCGCCGCACCGCCGCACTGGGACTACTACGAGCGCTTTCTGGAAGCGCTGCTGGACGTGGTCGAAGCAAGCGGCGTGTTGTCCCGCGACGAACTCGCGAGAATCATGACCGCGCGCCGGCCCATGCAAGTCAATGCGCCGGCTTCTCACCTGCCGACCGCTTGAAACACGCCGCTTCAAACTCTTCTATCAACTGACTCTCGATTTCAAAGGATGCCTGTCATGAGCGATGCTGTCCTCCACCCAACTGCCGAACTGACGCCGATTCCGCTGCGCGAGTTGCTTCCGTGGATCGTTTTCGGCGGTTTGCTAATGCTGCTCGCGCTGTATTTCGTCGGTGCCGAACAAGGCGCCACCTCGATCGTTCCCGGCATGTACGTGCATGAATTCGTCCACGACGGCCGCCATCTGCTCGGTTTCCCCTGCCACTAATCCGCGAGGTCGTCATGGTCGGAAAACTATTGATGCGCGGCATGCTTGCCGGCGTCGTCGCTGGATTGGTGACGTTCGGCTTTGCGAAAATCGCGGGCGAGCCGCGCGTGGATCAGGCCATATCGTTCGAAGAGCACGCGGCCGCCGCGCGCGGCGAGGCGCCCGAGCCTGAGCTCGTCAGCCGCGAGACGCAGGCGGGTCTTGGGCTGTTGACCGGGGTGGTGACTTACGGCGCGGCATTCGGCGGCCTGTTTGCACTGACCTTTGCATTCGCATATGGCCGCGCCGGCCGATACGGCGCTCGGGCGCTGTCGGCGACGATCGCGCTTGCGGCTTTCGTCACGCTTTCCGTGGTGCCGAACCTGAAGTATCCGGCCAACCCGCCGTCGGTCGGCGACCCGGACACGATTGCCTATCGAACCGGACTCTACTTTCTGATGATTGCCGTGTCGATCGCCGCGCTGGTGTTGTCGTTGCAGGTGAGAAGACTGGCGAGTGCGCGACTCGGGACATGGAATGCCTCGATCGCAGCGGGAGCCGTATTCGTCGCTATCATTGCCGCAGGGCAACTCGCGTTGCCGAGCATTAACGAAGTTCCGGCGGCGTTTCCCGCCACGCTGCTCTGGCAGTTCCGGCTGGCGGCGCTCGGCATGCAGGCGATCCTTTGGACGACCATCGGCTTGCTGTTCGGCGCGCTGGCCGAACGCTGCGTGCCGGCGGGTCGCGAGCAGGACGCTCGTGCGCGCGTTTCCCGGGCTTTTATGGCGGATGGCCGGCTCTAATGTTTCTGGATAGACTGACTGCCACAACGGAGATGGGCTGATGAAACACATCAAAGTCGGCATGGTGGTCTTTCCCGGCTTCCAGCTGCTCGACATTGCCGGTCCGAAAGACGCCTTTGCCGAAGTGAAAATACTCAGCAAGGGTGAGTCGGAATACGAAATGCTGACCGTCGGCACCACGCGCGGCAGCCTGCAGTCTTCGAGCGGGCTGACCATCATGCCCGACCGCACCATTTTCGACGTGTGCCCGGAATTCGACACGATCATCGTGCCAGGCGGCCTCGGCATTTTCGAGGCCTTCGACGACCCCGCGCTGAGCGGCTGGCTCAAGGATCGGCACAAGCAATGCCGGCGCATGTCGGCGATCTGCAACGGCCTGTTCGCGCTCGGTTCGGCCGGGCTGCTCGACAACCGCGTGGTCACCACGCACTGGATGGACGTGCCGCGCCTCGCGGCCACCTTTCCGAAGGCGCGCATCGAGCCCGACCATATCTACGTGCAGGACGGCAGCATCTTCACAACGGCTGGCGTGACCGCCGGGATCGACCTGTCGCTCGCGATGATCGAAGCCGATTTCGGCCGGCAAATGGCGCTCGATGTCGCCAAATATCTCGTGGTCTATCTTCGCCGTGCGGGCGGCCAGTCGCAATTCAGTCCGCTACTCGAAGTGCAGGCTTCGCCGTCGACGCAAACGCTCTTGTTGCAGCAGTACATGCTCGACAATCTGCATGTCGATCATACGGTGACCACGCTCGCAGAACGCGCGCATATGAGCGCGCGCAATCTGTCGCGGACCTTCATGAAAGAATGCGGCGTCACGCCGATGACATTCCTCAGCCACGCGCGAATCGACGCGGCACGGCATTATCTGGAAGCCACCACTTTGCCCTTGCGTGAAATCGCGCGCCGTTGCGGATTCGACAATACGGACGGGTTTCGCCGCATCTTCCAGCGGCGTCTGCAGATCAATCCCGCGGAGTATCGCGAACGGTTCAGGTCGAGCAATGGATCGTCCAGAAACGGCGTGGGCACGGTGCTCGCTGAAACGCGTCACGCGGATAGCGCGAGCCGCGCTATCAATACGTCGATCAAGGCCCGCACTTTGGCTGAGGAATGACTCCGTTCGGGCACGCACCTGGATACGATTGACCACGCCCCCACCGCCGTCCATACACCAGGCGTCCTGTTCCGCCTGCCAGTCAACCGCGTTGATTCGAATGAGGATAGATGGGCTTTGATATGGTCATCGCGGCCGTTCAAATGCCAAACTCGATGCCTGGCTCGCCATGAATCAGGCGCCCTATGGCTTGCAGGCATGCCGCCCGAGCCCGGTTATATCGATCGCGGATGAGATCGCTTTTCTACGCCTCGCAGACCCGGTTACGTCCGGTTGATTTCGCTTCATATAGCGCCGAGTCGGCCATGTTCACCAGCGTTGCGCCATCACGAGCGACGCGCTCGTCGGAGGTCACCAGGCCGATACTCACAGTCACCCGGCCATACCGGCTTTGGACGTGCTCGAGATTCAGATCGAATACGGCGCGCCGAACGGTTTCGGCGACATTTGTAGCGCCGGTTGCGTCTGTATCAGGAAGAGTCACCACGAACTCCTCACCGCCGTATCGGGCCACCTGGTCCGCCGATCGTAGAACGCACAGGCCCACACACTGGGCAACGGCTCGCAGCACCTCGTCGCCCGCCTGGTGACCATAGTAGTCGTTGTAAGCCTTGAACTGATCAATGTCGATGAACAGCAACGAGAGCGGACGGCCCGAGCGGTTGGCTCGTTGCCACTCCTTTTGCAGCGTATCGTCGAAGGTGCCGCGATTGCTCAACCCCGTGAGCGCGTCCGTACGCGCCAGGTGCTGCAGTTTCGATTCCGCACGCTGCCGCCGCCGCAGTTCGCGCGACAACAGCAAAGATCCCGCCCCGAGAATTATGCTGAACACCGCCATCACGATCTCGAGCCGCAGGGCCCGGCGTCGCCATTCAGCGTAAACGTCGCTTTCCGCAGGCGCCACGTCGACGATGATCGGAAGCCCGTGCAAGTGCTTGTACACGTAGAGCCTGCGGATCCCATCGATCGAGGCGGTGCCCATGAAGGCACCTTCCTTCGTCGACATTGCCTGAATAAAAACCGGAGCGTTCTGGATGTCGCGTCCGACCACGTGCGGATCGTAGGGTAAGCGCGTGATCATGGCGCCGTTAGTCTCGATCACTGCCGCGGTGCCGTGCTCCCCCACGGACAAGCCGTCCAGCAAAGCGCGAAAATAGTCGATGCTTAGCGTGCCGACCACGACACCGCCGAAAGAGCCGTCCGGGTGCGAAATCCGGCGGCTCAGGGCAATCGTGAGCGCCCCGTCCCGCAGTCGTGACTCGTAGGGCTTGCTGATGTAGAGGCCAGTGTTGCCGTTATCGCGATGAAAGCGGAAGTAGTCACGATCGCCGAAACTGCCCGCTCGCGCCGGTAAGAATCCGGAGTCCAGAACGATATCCCCACGCTCATTCATCACGAAGATGGAGCCAAGGTACTTGCCTGAAGCGGCGCGGTCGAACAGCACCCCGTTGCGGATCTTCGCGGGGAGCGCCATCATCTGCGGATCCGCAACCCCTTCCACTACCGCCTGCAGCGACAGATCGTAGAGCTCGATGTTGCGAGCGATGTCCCGCTCGATAACCAGCATCAGGTTCCGCGCGTTTTCCTCAGCGCGGTTGTAGGCATCTTTACGCGACTCGAAAAGCACCCACGCGCAAAGACTGCACGTGAACAGTATCAGCAGAACGCCACAAACAATCACGCCAGATGGCGACAATACCCGCGACGCGGATGACGAAATGGATCGCCGCACAAAAGGCGGTAGTGACGAACGCATGGAGCCTCATGAAACGGATTCATACACACGGCCTGAAACTACGTCGCCGGGCACCTGGGGACAGCGAGCGCTGCCAGCGCGATTAACCGGTTATCGCTATCCCCCTCGACGCATGCAACCGCTGAAATGAACGCGATTACCGCCGCCCGGGATCTGACAAAATCATTACTTGAGTCATTCAATGGAAAGCCAGGACGTCTTCTCGACTATTCGAGGCGGCACGCGTCCAGTCACCGCCGGCTGGACGACGTCGAGCACTATGGTATCCGAGAATCACAACGTGCCGCGTTTATCGAACGGCCAGCATCTTCGCGTGGGCAACGATTGTCGCCGTGCAACCAATGAGAACGGCCGCTCAGACGAGCCGTTTTTCAAACCAATGATGCGCATACGGTTCCGCGCTGAACGCCTCGACTTCGACGTATCCACACTGCCGGTATAGCGAGATCGCCTCGTGCAGCGTTCGATTTGTTTCCAGACGAATAACGCGCGCTTTGGCTTGCCGGGCGCACTTCTCCGCCTCGACGATCGACCGGCGGCCTACACCCATCCCGCGAGCGGAAGGGCTCACCCACATTCGTTTGAGTTCGGCCGGAGACTTCTTATGAAACTTCAGCGCGACGCAGCCGACCGGGCTTCCATGGAGTCTCGCCACGATCAGCGCGCCTTCCGGTGGCGTCAGTTCGTGGGCATCTGCCGAAAGGCTGATGGACCGGTCGAATCCGGCGTCAAAGCGCTGATCGAGTTCGCTGAAATACTGTTCGAAGCACCACCGCGCGTCATCGCTATCTGGCTGTTCAACGGCAAAATGCACAAGAGATGCCTGTAGCAAACGCTCGACCTCTGACATCGCCGCGACCAGTCTGCGGCGCTGCACATCGCCGAGCGGTTCGAGCGCGCGTAGCGCGACCGCGTCGGAAAGCCGTTCGAGTTCGACCCTTTCCGCGAGGCCCTTCTGAGTCAGACGAGCCCGGCGTACCCGGCGGTCGTTTGGATGAGTGAGGATAGCGACAAGTTTTCGCCGTTCAAGAGACGCCAACGTGCGGCTGATATAGCCCGAATCGAGATTTAGCCGCGCGCGTAGGGCACGAATGTCCGCGCCTTCGACACCGATCTCCCATAGCAGGCGCGATTCGCCCATCGGGCGGCCCCGGCCGAGGAAATGATCGTCGATAGCGCCAATGCTTTCCGCGACTACGCGGTTAAAGCTACGAACCTGGAGAATGTCGGATGTGTCCATGCCTCTGACTTTAGTCAGAGATATGCGTTTGGTCAACTTGAACGCGGGAAACATCTTTCACATCGACATATCGCGTCATGCTCTAGCTCCTTGTGCGCAGGCGATAGTCAGATCGCGCCGCAACAAATCTCCGGTTCAATGTACGCTCGGACAAAACCGCGGACAACTTCGAAGCCGTTATCCGCGGTCGACCGGAGGTTCTCTCGTGCCAAAAGATCACAGATGATGCGGACTATATCCTGCAGGCGTTCACCGTTGATCTGGACGCATACGGTGAATTTGTCGAGCGGGTGCTACGGCGGCAGCCGGGCATCGCGTCGATACAGTCGGGTCTGGCGCTACGCGAGGTGAAGTTTTCGTCCCGGGTTCCGGTTCCCGACGCCTGAACAGAACTGCTGGCTGAACATCTTTACGCGGCGCTCTATGGGCCAAAACGGGAGGGACGCAATCGGGTTCAGTCCGTTACGTCCCTACCATAGGCGCGACTGAGTTTCTCCGACACGGCCCCACTTTGTATCGCAACGTATCTCCCGGATGCAGCGACACCCGCGCATACAAAACCCTCCCTTCCCGACACATGCGTGATACCTCCGCGCGCTCCAATACGTCCACCCTACGTCGAACACCGCCTCCCGACGGCGCGTGAATCGTGAAATCATGTCGTCGTTGATGGGTAAGCCTGGCTTCATCGCCGATCGGAGAATTTATGTCAGACAAGCTCCCTCCCCATTCGCCCTCGCGCCGCCGTTTTGTCAGCGCGGCAGCGGCGGCCGTCGCTGCCGGCTCATTGAGCCAGCTCGCGTTTGCCGAAACGAATCAAGCGATTACTGAAGTTGTCCCGGCGACTGGCAGCGACAAGACCGCCATTCGCGCACTTCGCGTGCATGTGCCGGAATCGCAACTCGTCGACCTGCGCCGGCGCATCAAGGCGACGAGATGGCCTGATCGGGAGACCGTCACCGACAATTCGCAAGGCGTGCCGCTCGCGATGATTCAGGAACTTGCGCGCCATTGGTCGACCGATTACGACTGGCGAAAGTGCGAAGCGAAGCTCAACTCGTTGCCGAATTTCGTGACCGAGATCGATGGACTGGATATCCATTTCATTCACGTCCGTTCGAAGCACGAAAATGCGATGCCGCTCGTCGTCACGCATGGGTGGCCAGGCTCGGTGATCGAGCAGTTCAAGATCATCGGTCCGCTGACCAATCCGACCGCCTATGGCGCAAGGGCGTCCGACGCGTTTCATCTGGTCATTCCGTCTTTGCCGGGCTATGGTTTTTCAGGCAAGCCGACCACGACCGGGTGGGGCCCGGAGCGTACCGCGCGCGCATGGGTCGTTCTGATGAAGCGCCTTGGATACGAAAAATTCGCCGCGCAAGGCGGCGATCTGGGCGGCATTGTCTGCAACGTCATGGGCAAGCAGGCGCCGCCGGAATTGTTAGGCATCCATGTCAACTTCCCCGCGACGCTTCCGCCCGAAATCGTCAAGGCACTCCAGGCTGGCGATCCACCGCCCGCCAACCTCTCCGCCGACGAAAAGCACGCTTACGAGCAACTGAGTTCAGCGGCCATGAAGCGACGCGCGTACGCACTCGAGATGGGCACACGCCCGCAAACGCTCACAGGACTGTCGGACTCTCCCGTCGGCCTCGCGAGCTGGCTTCTCGATCACGGGGACGGGTATGAGCAGCCGGCGGCGGCGTTGACCTCGGCTGTGTTCGGGCACCCGGTCAACGGGGAATCGGCTGGCGACTTGACGCGCAACGACGTACTAGACGACATCACGCTCTACTGGTTAACGAATACGGGAATTTCCGCGGCGCGCTTCTATTGGGAGTCTCACTTCAACTTCCTCGCCGCCGCCGACGTATCCGTACCCGCTGCGATCAGCGTCTTTCCTCGCGAGAACTATCAGGCGCCGCGCAGTTGGACAGAGCGGGCGTATCACAACCTGATCTACTACAACAGGCTCGACAAAGGCGGACACTTCGCGGCGTGGGAACAACCGCAACTATTTACTGAAGAGGTCCGCGCGGGCTTGAGGCCGCTGCGGACATAACTGAGAACCTGCTGGACCCGGATCACTAATCGCAACGGGCGGCAAGGGTCCGGGTTCGGCGTATGTAGCGGCCGCATCCTCACGCAACATTCACTGGCGTCGCGTTGATCCGCGGCACGCGCGACACAAATCGAAGCCCTGGATTTTCCGGAAAGCCAGAGGCCGCCGATCACAGATCCAATGTCACACCCGCGTCGCCCGCAACCGGATGCGCCATGCAAACCAGCGCCGCGCCGGGTTCGATCTGCGCCTCCACTTCGCCGTCGTATTTGACCTTGCCCGACAGCAACCGCGTCGAACACGTCCCGCACATACCCGACCTGCAACTCGACGGCGCGTCGATACCGTGCGCTTCGGCGAATTCAAGCAGGCTGCCGTCGCGCGGCAGCCATTGAATCGTGCGCTCGGAGCGCGCAAAGGTCACTTGCACAGCACCCGCGTCTCGTACCGGCGTGGCCGCCGGCACTGGCTCGCTCTTGACGGCAACCGCGCGCTTGACGCTCGCCGGACCGAACGCTTCGAAACGAATCCGTTCATCGGCGACATTCAATCCGCGCAGACCTTCGTACAGGTCGCGCATGAACTGCTCGGGGCCGCACAGATAGAAGTCGTAGTCATCGAACGGAAGCGCGCGCTTTAATGCGTCGATGCTTACACGACCGGCCGACACGCCTTCGGTCACTCCGTCAGCGGCACTATCGAAAAGATGCAGTGAAAGCGCCGGATTGCGCGCGGCAAGCTCTTTCAATTGCGCACTAAACGGACGTTCGCGATCGCTACGCGCGCCGTGAAAGAAGAACACTCGCTTCGCCAGCGCACCCTCAGTGCGAGACGCTGCCAACGCGTGTCTAAGCATTGCCATCATCGGTGTGATGCCGATGCCTGCCGAAATGAACACGGCGGGCCGCGGGCTCTCTTCATCGAAAATGAAAGCGCCACGCGGCTTCATCGCTTCAATCTGCGCTCCCGCAACCAGATGCTCATGCAGCCATTTCGACGCAACGCCTTCGCGCTTCACGCTGATTCGATACCGCTGCGGATCGTGCGCATCGGAGAGCGTATACGTCCGCGACAAAGGCGTGGTAGAGCCCTCCACAGGCACGCGAATCGGCAGAAACTGCCCCGGCTTGTACGACGGCAACGGTGCACCGTCGACCGGTTCAAAATAGAAGGAACGGATCGACGCAGTCTCCTCGACCACTGCCGCGACCTTCAGCTTGTGCCACGGCGATGCAGCCACCGGCTTTTGCACTGCCGCCGCAAACTGCGGCGCGTACCCGACGTCCGACCAGCGAAACGGCAACGCGCTCCGGCTGCGCCGTACTTCCAGCACGTGAAAACGCACGAGCCGTTGCGCGCCTTCGAAGGCCGCCACTTCCGCGCCGTCCCAGATGATTTCCGCGCGCGCCGCGATATACAGCAGATCGCCGCTCGCAAAGTCGATGAACAGCAACCCGGCACGCGGATCGTGGATCAGGTTGCCGATCGTGTTGAAGAAGTTGTTGCCGACAAAGTCGGGGGTCGTCAGCGTGTGTTCATCGTCCACACGCACAAAGCCCGGCGCGCCGCCGCGATGCGAAACGTCGACGCCGCGCGCGAGCTCGGCGTCGTCCGCAAGATTCGCGCTCGCGATGAAAAACGTATCCGCCCGCGCCAGGAATGCGCGGTCGGCATCGCTGAGTTGCGCCGCTATTTCCGGCGGCATGGGAGGCTCGGAAGCACTCGGCTCGACCCACGTCGGTGTACGGCTTTGGATGTACTTGTTGCAGTTGCCGAAACTCTGATGAACATCGAGCGTCAACGCCGCCCCGTCCGCTGACATCACCATGCCATTGATCCGGTTGCGCCGGCGAGTCTGCGGCTGCAGCCCGAGGCCGCCGATCATCGAACCCTTCTGCCAGCTATTCGCGAGCGGATCGCCGGCTAACGCGCCGCCTTCGATGCGCAAGGTCTTCGCATCCGGCGACGACACGAAGCCCGGCAGGCCGGCGCGCACCGTCGCCCACGGCTGCCCGTGCGCATCGACGCCGCCGATCACCATGAACGGCTGCTCGGCAAAAAACTTACGATGCTGGTCCGGCATGTAGCGCCGGATCCCCCGGCGTCCCGACGCTTCAGCCACGCTTCTCACGCCCACGCGCTGCTGGGCGGCGACTTCCGCGGCATGAAACGGCGAGGTGTCGACGCCCCAGCCATTCAGAGGGATAAAGGAGGACATGACCGGACTCCGGTGTCGTGAAAGATCAGCCGATTATTCGGCGAGCAGCCCCGCTTTTGTCGAGGGCATCGCGATGAACCGCGGCAACGCCTCGACGCGGCGCAGCCACGCACGAATGTTCGGATACGGGTCGAGCGACACGCCGCCTTCCGGCGCGTGCGCGATGTAGGTGTGCGCGGCGATATCGGCGATCGTCACCTGATTGCCTGCCGCGAACGGCTTGTCCGCCAGTTCGCGGTCGAGTACATCGAACAGCTTCACCGCCAACTTCTTCGCCGTCTCGTGATCGTGCGGCGCACCAAATACGGTGACGAGCCGCGCCGTGCACGGCCCATATGCGATCTGACCCGCCGCGAGCGACAGCCAGCGCTGCACCGCGGCCGCGCCGAGCGGGTCTTCCGGCAGCCAGGAGGCGTCGCCGTAGCGCTTGGCCAGATACACCAGAATCGCGTTCGAGTCGAACAACGTGATGTCGCCGTCCTGAATGGTCGGCACCTGGCCGAACGGGTTGAGCGCCAGATAGTCAGGCTTGCGGTTGTCGCCGGCTTTCACGTCCAGTTCGACCACTTCGAACGGCAGATCCAGCAGGGTCAAAAACAGCTTCACCCGATGGCCGTGGCCGGAAAGCAGGGTCGTATAGAGGCGGATCGGCTGGGCGGGTCGAGCAACGGGCATGACAGGTTCCGGAAAGCGTGAAGGGATGGGACGAGCATAATCCGCACGCCCCACCTTGCAGAAGCCTGATAATCCGGGAAACACAGTCAATCGAAGATGGACAATCCACCATGGCCGACGTACGCGACGTAAATCTGAACCGGCTGGCGATCTTCGTCGCGGTCGTCGAGGCGGGCTCGCTGACCGCCGCGGCAGCGCGCCTGGGCCTCGCCAAGACGATGGTCAGCACGCACATGCAGCGGCTCGAGGCCGAGGTCGGCGCGAGCCTGCTGGTGCGCACGACGCGGCGGCTCGGTTTGACCGAGCCCGGCCGCGCGTTCTACGAAGCCAGCGTGAAAATCCTCCGCGCCACCGAAGACGCGCTCGCGGCGATCGGCGGCGAAACGGCGCCCGTGCGCGGCACGTTGCGCGTGAGCTCGCCGATCGATTACGGTTCGCTTGCAGTCGCACCGGTGCTGGTCGAACTGCGCCGCACGCATCCGCAACTCAATGTCGAGTTGTTGTGCACCGATCGCTATGTGGATCTGATCGCGGACGGTATCGACGTCGCGATTCGCCTGGGCCGGCTTGCCGATTCCAATTTCCGCGCGGTGAAACTCGGCAGCTTCGTCAAATGGATCGTGGCGAGCCCAGATTTCGTCGAGACATGGGGGCAGCCGCAGACACCCGCCGAATTGTCGGCGATGCCCTTTTGCGCGTTGACGGTGTTGCCGCGTCCGCTGACGCTCGACCTGCAACGCAACGGCGGCACGGGCGATGGCGACGTGGAAAGCGTGCGTTGTGAAAACGCGTTGCTGGTGAATACCGCCGACGCCTGCCGTGCAGCAACACTCGCCGGCGGCGGCTTCGGGCTGTTGACGGATTTCTCGATTGGCGGCGACATTGCGGCCGGCCGGTTGATTCGCCTGCTGCCGGAATGGGCGACGGAGCCCGCGAGTATTCAGGCTATCTTTCCGCCCACCAGTCATCCTCCGCGCAAAGTGCGGGCGCTAATCGAGACGTTCAAGAAGCAGCTCGAACGCGCCGCGTGACGGCGTTTGCTGGTGTCCCGTGAACCGGGCCACCAGCAAGCCTTGCGTATCAACGTGTCAGAACGAGTGCCGCATGCCGATCCGCACATCGGTCTGCGTGTTCGACGTGGACGGCGTGAAGCTGTAGCCGATCACTGCATTCACGCCGTCCGACGCGCGCAGATAGTCGCCGGAGATATAGACGTCCGTACGCTTGGAGAGCAGATAATGCAACCCGAGCGAGCCCTGGTTCCAGTGATTGCCTTCGAACCGCGTGTGCTGATAGCCGCCGTACAGCATCAACGCGGGCGTGAAGGTGTACGAGGCGCCCGCTTCATACACCTGCATATGCGAGGTCTCGCCGAGTCCCTTGATCGTCGTGTAGGTGAAATCGCCGCTCAACATGACCTTGCCGATCGTATAGGCCGCGCCGACTGCGAACGCCCCTTGCTTGTCGACCGGAAACGCCGACGAGCTATACAGATCCGTCACCGCGCCGGTCGCCGGATCGACGGACACGGTCGGCTTGCCGAGGAACGTCCGTGTGCCGATCATCGCGTACGGGTCGAATGCATAGATGCCGTTCGGATTGTTCAACTGCGTATAGGCCGCGCCCATGTTGAACGCGCTGTGCTCGTAACGCGCGCCCACGCTCCACGCGCTCTTGTTGTGGAAGTCACCGGCCGTATTGCCGAACGAGTACATGCCGCCGAACGAGAAGCCTGCATAGTCGTTGGAGAGGAACTTGACCGAGTTCGGCAGCCGGTCGCCGTTCATCCGGTCGAAGTCGCCTTGATGGATCGCGTAACCGCTCGCCCACGCCGAGATGTTATACAGGTAGACGAACTCCTCGGTCATGTCCAGTTGATTACCAAACGAGAGTTGCCCCCAGTTGTTCTTCAGGCCCACATAAGCCTGGCGTCCGAACTCGGCACCGCCGAATGCATATTGCCCATTGCCCACGTGAAAACCCGATTCGAGCGCGAACACTGCCTGCAAGCCGCCGCCGAGATCCTCGACGCCCTTGAAGCCGATCCGGTTGCCGTATGAAATACCGTCATCGAACTTGAACTGGTGAGCCCCGCCGGCATTGTTCACGTAGGTAATGCCGGCATCCAGAATGCCGTAAAGGGTGACGCTGCTTTGTGCATGAGCAGCAGTCGGCGCGCATACAGCGCTTGCCGCGATAGCGAGTCCCGAAAGGCTGACGGCATTTTTCTTCTTCATCTAATTCTCCCCTGCTCTTTGCCTGCGTATTTCGTTGGATAAAGCGATCCCTGCTGCGTGCTGTTGACCAACGCGCGGCGCTTCTCGCATGACGGGCAGTTCAGAAACCGGCTGAGACCGAGTAAAACGAATTGAAGCTATCTACGATGCATGCAATAAGCACTGTGTCCGCATCGCTGCATCAAGAATACGGGTCCAGATTTACGAGGATTCGACCGGATGCGACATAAATCTGTCGCACCGCGACCTCATTGTTAGGAATGCGGCGGTTATTTCACGCCGAGCGCGGTTTGCACGGCTTGCAGGCCATTGGCGCCGCTCGCGGTATTCACGCCGTCGAGCCACGACTTCAACAATTCGGGGTGACGCTTGAGCGCTTCCGCGGCGGCGACATCCACGCCGGTTTTCTTTTCGAGTACTTCGGTAATCACGCCATTCTCCAGATCGACGTTGAAAGTGAGTTGCTTAAACAGACGCCCGACATTCGGGCACTGCGCGGCATAGCCGCTGCGCGCCACCGTATTGACCGTGGCGCCGCCGTAGTTGGGCCCGAAGTACTTGTCGCCGCCATCGAGATAGGTGAGCTTGAACTTCGTGTTCATCAAATGCGGCTCCCACGCAAGAAAGACAATCCACTTCTTGTCGCGCACCGCGCGTTCCACTTGCGTGAGCATGCCTGTCTCGCTCGATTCGACGAGCTTCCAGTTGCCGAGGCCGAACGCCTTGTCATCGACCATTTTCTTGATGTTCTGATTGGCCGGCGCGCCAGGTTCGATGCCGTAAATCTTGCTATCGAACTTGTCGGCATTCTTCGCCAGGTCGTCGAAAGAATGAATGCCGGCGGCGGCCACATAGTCGGGCACGGCCAGCGTGAACTTGGCGTTGCTCAGATTCGGATGCACGACTTCGATCGACTTTTCTTCTTCGAACGGTTTGACGACCGGGGCCTGCGCGGGCATCCAGTTGCCGAGGAACACGTCGATCTGTCCTTTCTTCAGGCCTTGATAAGTGATCGGCACCGACAGGTTCGCGACATTCTGCTTATAGCCGAGCGCCTTCAACAGTACTCCGGTCATTGCATTGGTCGCGTCGATGTCGGTCCATCCCGGCCCCGCCATGTTGACCTGCGTGCATGACTGCGGCTCGGCGGCCGACGCGAAAGTGGCTGCCGCGCACAGTAGCGCTACGCCGGTTACCGCCTGTTTGAAGAGCTTTTTCATTATGTCGGCTTCCTGTTGGTGGGGTGGATTGGATCGTGAGCAGCGTGAGGATTAACGGGCAACGGCGGGAAAGCGCGCCATCGCTTCGAGCGTATCGAGATCGATGTGGTTGCGCATATAACGCTGGCTCGCATCGACGAGCGGTTGCCAATCCCACGATGCGACCGTGCCTTGTGTCGTTGACGCGAAGTGAAAATGGCGGCGCCGCTGGCTTTGCAGCACTTCATTGTGCAGCGCGGCGAGATTCCAGCGTTGCGCGACTTCCTCCCGAAATGCCGCGACCTGTGATGCATATTCGCTGCGCGCGGCAAGGTTTTCTCGTTCAAGCGGATCGGCTGCGACGTCGTAGAGTTGATCGGGATCGGCAGGTGTGTGAATAAACTTGAAGCGCCCACGCCGCAGCATCACAATCGGCGCAATCGCACCCTCGGCCAGATATTCGCCGATCGCTTCGTCATGACCACCTTGCTTACCGAACAGATGCGGCACGAGGCTTTGTCCATCCAGCGAATCGGGCCACACGGCCGGCTGTTCGCCGCGCGCCAGTTCGACCAGCGTCGGCACGAGATCGAGATGCGAGACCGAGTCCTTCACGCGATGCGCGTCGAATTGCTGCGGCGCGTGCACGATCAAGGGCACGCGGCAACCGCCTTCGAAGAAAGTCATCTTGTACCAGAGTCCACGTTCGCCGAGCATCTCGCCGTGATCGGACGTCACCACGATCACCGTGTCTTGCGCGAGGCCGGCCTGATCGAGCGCTTCGAGGATCGCGCCGAACTGGTCGTCGACGTAGGAGATCGCGCCGTAATAAGCGCGCCGCGCGTTGCGGATCTGCTGATCGGTAGGCGGCGTGCGATCGGTTTCGCAGACATGGCGCAGGCGCTTTGAGTGCGGGTCAGCGTCTTCGAATGAATCGCGAAACGCGGGCATGTCGATGTCTTCGTCGCGATACATGTCCCAGTACTTTTGCGGAATCGCGTACGGGTCGTGTGGGTGCGTCAGCGAGGCGACCATGCAAAACGGCCGCGCATCTTTACCCGCATGACGTTCGCGCGCAATGTCGAAGAGTTTCTGGCGAGCGGTGAACGTGACCTCGTCGTCGAAGTCGAGTTGATTGGTGCGCACGCACGGACCCGCGTCGATTACCGAACTCATGTTGTGATACCACGTGGGACGTGCTTCGAAATTGTCCCAGTCGGGTGTCCAGCCGAAGTCGGCGGGATAGATGTCGGTGGTGAGCCGCTCTTCGAAGCCATGCAACTGATCGGCGCCGCAGAAATGCATCTTGCCGGACAGAATGGTTCGATAACCTTCAGCGCGGAGATAATGCGCGAAGGTCAGCGTTTGCGACGGAAATTCCGCTGCATTGTCATAGGCACCGATTGCGGACGGCAGCTTGCCCGATAAAAAAGAGAATCGCGACGGCGCACACAGCGGACTCGCGCAATAGGCCGATTCGAACACCACGCCCTGTTTCGCGAGGCGATCGAGATTGGGCGTCTTCGTCAGAGGGTGCCCGTATGCGGCCAGCGCGAACGGCGTCATCTGGTCGGCCATCAGGATGAGAATATTCTTTTTGCTGTCAAGCATGAGTGCGTGCCTCGAATAGAATCGCAAGTGTCGATGCAGATGCCGCGATGGATGCAACGGCCAACGGGCTGCCGGTCCGCCGGGCCCGCCATGAGCACCACTATTGCCGTCCAATTCGCCGCTGTGAAGACGGCAATTCGTTATGTGCCTATAAGGGGGTGTTATGTCGAGACAGGACCGCTTGCCGCCTATGCAAGCGTTGACGATGTTCGAGTCCGCCGCGCGTCTGGCCAGCTTCACGGCGGCCGCGCGCGAACTGGGTTCGACCCAGCCCGCGGTGAGTCAACGCGTCGTGCAACTGGAGGAAGCGCTGGGCGCCCCGCTGTTCGAGCGCGGCCATCGCGGCGTCACCCTCACCGAAGACGGCGAACGGCTCTTTGAAGCGGTACGCCACGCGCTGGACACGATTCGTTTAGCCACCAGCGAAATCCGCGCGCGGCGCACGCCGCAAACGCTCACCCTCTCCACCGACTTCGGCTTCGCCACCTATTGGCTAATGCCGCGTCTATCGCAGTTCAAGGCGCTGATGCCGGATGTCGACGTGAAGATCATCACGTCGCAAAGCGTATTCGATCCGTCGCACGATCAGGCGGACATCGCCATTGCATTCGGCGATGAACATGCGGACTGGACCGCGCGCGGCGTGGTCAAGCTGTTTCCCGAGCGCGTCACGCCGGTGTGCAGCCCGGCGTTTCTCGCGGCGCACCCGTCACTGCGCGCGCCCGCTGATCTGATGAATCTGCCGTTGCTGCATCTCGAGCCGACCCAGCCGGCGCGCTGGCTCTCATGGGCCGACTGGTTCGCCGCCCATGAACTCGATGCGCCCGCCGCGCATCGCGGTATCACGTTCAACAGTTTTACGCTGGTGGCCCACGCGGCGATCATGGGCCAGGGCGTCGCGCTGGGCTGGGCGCCGCTGGTCGACGAACTGCTTGCCACCGGGCAACTCATCGAACTGTTCGAGCCGCCGGTCATCACGGAGCGCGGCTATCTGCTCGTCACGCAGCGCACGGCGACACCCGTGGTCAGCGCCTTTCGCCACTGGCTGCTCGGCGAATGCGGGCTCGATGCGGAATAAGCGCGCGCAGGCCGGCCTGACGCTCCCGTTCCAGCGCGACGGCGGTTAGCTTCTATCCGCGTGCCCGCCTGATTTGCTCTACTGCGAAGATGCATGCCGCGCCCCGCGGCAGCGTCCTATCTTCCAGGTGGAGTGCGCATGTCCGTCGATTCCCGTCCCGATCAGCTGGTTCTCACCGTCGCCTGTCCGAGCGCGGCCGGCCAGGTTGCCGCCGTCGTCGGTTTTCTCGACCGGCATCATTGCTATATCGACGAACTGACCGTTTTCGACGACGACCTCAGCGAGCGCTTTTTCGTGCGCTGCGTATTTCATGGCGCCGACAGTCAGGAGACGCTGCGGGTCGCCGCGCTCAAGCGCGAATTCGAGCCGATCGCCGAGCGTTTCCGCATGACATGGGCGATGCACGACGTCGGCACGCGGCCGAAGGTTTTGATCATGGTGTCGAAACTCGAACACTGTCTCGCCGATCTGCTGTTCCGCTGGCGCATGGGCGAGTTGAAGATGGACATTGTCGGCATCGGCTCGAATCACCGCGATCTCGAACCGTTGGCTCAGCAGCACGGTCTGCCCTTCCAACATCTGCCGATCACCGCCGACACGAAACCGCAACAGGAAGCGCGTTTGCTCGATCTGTTCGAAACTTCGGGCGCCGAGTTGATGATTCTCGCGCGCTATATGCAGATTCTCTCCGGCGAGACGAGCCGTGCGCTGGCCGCGCGAGCGATCAATATCCACCATTCGTTTCTGCCCGGCTTCAAGGGCGCCAAGCCGTATCACCAGGCGCATACACGCGGCGTCAAACTGATCGGCGCGACCGCGCATTTCGTCACCGACGATCTGGACGAAGGTCCGATCATCGAACAGGTGGTGGAGCGCGTGGATCACTCGTATAGCCCGGAGCGTCTGCTTGCTACGGGGCGCGACGTCGAGTGCATTACGCTTGCGCGGGCCGTCAAGGCGTTTATCGAGCGGCGCGTGTTTATCAACGGCGATCGGACTGTCGTGCTGCAGTAAACAAGAAAACGCCGCTAGAAAGCGGCGTTTTCGTTTATTCGAGCGTTGCCGCTTCATCAAAGCGGCAACGCTTTCGCACAAGCACCTTCAGCAGAATCACTTCACCCAGCTATCCACCCGGTCACCATGCGCACTGATCCACGCATCGGCCGCGGCGGTCGGCTTCTCGCCGTTCTGCGTCGCCAGCATCACGCTGTCGATCTCGCCCGGCTTCCATTGGAACTTCTTGAGGAACGCGACGACCGGCGGCGCCTTCTTCTCGAGTTCAGGATTCACGACGCTGTCCACGTGCTCCGCTTCGCCGAATACCTTCTTCGGATCGTCGAGGAATTTCAGCTTGTACTTCGCGAACATCCAGTGCGGCTTCCAACCGGTCACGATAATCGGCTTGCTCGCCGCCTCCGAACGCGCCAGCTCAGCAGTCATCGCGCTGCCTGAACTCGGCATCAACTGATAGTCGAGCCCATAGGCCTTGATCGCCTCGCTGGTTTTCTGCATCACGCCCGCGCCGGCGTCGATACCGACGATGCGCGAGCCGAACTCCGCCTTCTTCGCTTCCAGATCGCCGAGGCTCTTCACGTCGACATTCTCCGGCACGATCAGCCCGATCTTCGCATCGTTGAAGTTCGGCCCGAGGTCGACCACCTTATCCTTGAAGTTGTTCCAGTACGCACCGTGCGTGACGGGCAGCCACGCCGACAGCGTCGCGTCGAGGTCGCCGCGCGCCACGCCCTGCCACATCACGCCGGCCGCGACCGGCACGAGTGTGACCTGATAGCCGAGGCGCTTTTCGATCACGCGCGCGGCCACGTTCGAGGTCGCGACGCTATCGTCCCAGCCTTCCACGTAGCCGATCTTGATGGTCGGCTTGCTATCGGCCGACACGCTCACGCTGCTTGCCGCCAGCGCCGCGCCCAAGGCGCTCAACACGAATATCTTTTTGATCAGTCTCATCGCCGTTCTCCCTTTGCCGTCAAAACAACCCAATGAGCATTTAGAATCGCCAGCCAGAATTACCGGGTAGCGTTGTTTTCCGACATCCAGTTGTCCCCACGCGACTTCGCGCCACTGGACCCACCTTCTTCTCGTCTTACTTATCCACGACGAGGTCGCTCAACGGCTTGCTGCAGCACAGCAGCACCATGCCCTGATCGATCTCGCGCTGGCGAATCCCGCCGGCGTGTTTCATCGCGACCTCACCCGACACCAGCTTGACCTTGCAGGTGCCGCACATGCCCTGTGTACACGACGCCGGCAACCGCACGCCCGCTTTCTTCGCCGCGTCGAGCACGTGCTGGCCGCTGCCGCATTCGATCTCGCGATTGCTTTTGGCGAAACTCACCTTGAAGCGGATTTCTGTTTCGATGGAAACGGGTGCGGGCGCGAATCCCGGCGCTTCCTCGCGCGCCTCGACGAAGCTGTCCGCAGTGACCGGCGCGCCAACGCTCTGCAATGCATCCGCGACATGCGCGGTGGTCAATTGCGCGGCCACTTCGCTGACCGTCTCGAAGGAAAAACTTTCTTCGTGATAGTGGCGCCGGTCGAAACCGCCTTCGTCCAACAGGTTGCGCACGGCTTGCATATACGGCGCGGGTCCGCAGGTGAAAATCTCACGCTCCAGATAATCCGGCGCGATGAGCTTGAGCAACGGCAAGGTCAGAAAGCCGGTCACGCCAGGCCAGTTCGTGCGCGCGCCCACTCGCTCGCAAACGAACGCCGTGCGGAAATGGGCCTGATTCGATGCGATCAGATCGAGCTCGCGCGCGAAGATGATGTCGTCCGGCGTGCGGGCACTGTGCACGAACACAATATCGCTGTCTTCACCGAGTTCGTGATGCGCGCGGCTCATCGACATCAGCGGCGTGATCCCCGAACCGGCCGACAGGAACAGGAACTTGCGCGCCGGATGCCGCGCGCACGTGAATTCGCCCGACGGTCCCAGCACACGAACCTCCGCGCCCGCATGCAGATTGTCGTGCAGCCAGTTCGACACTTTGCCGCCCGGCACGCGCTTCACCGTGATCGAGATCGTATGCGGACGCGTGGGCGGCGACGAAATCGTATAGCAACGATTGATCGATTCACCGTCGATCTCCAGTTCCAGCGTGATGAACTGCCCCGGCTCGAACACGAACGCCCGCCCGGAAGGCGCGCGAAAGAAAAAGCTCTTCACGTCGTGCGTTTCCTGGCGAACCTGGCAGCACACCAGCGTGTCGTCGGTATCGCTATTCCAGCGTGGCGGCAACGTCTCCCAGAACCGCGGCTGCGTGACGCGGCTCGCAGCGTGATCTGGAGCCGGTTCGGGGCTCAGTTGAAACGTCGCCTGATCGCGCATCATTGTTTTCTCCGACTCCTGGTTACAGCGTCGCGCTCAGCGCATGAAGGACACGACTTTTTCGCCATGCGAAGCCTGCGCGGTATCGCCGGCGTCGTGGGTTTGGGGCGCATTGCTGTAATCCGCCATGCGCGCGATGTACCACTCGCAGAACTTTTCGACGAGACCTTCCGTGAACGGCGAGTACGGACCCGGCTCATACGCGCTGCTGGTCGCGCCGCGCTGCGAGTACTCGACGAGCGCGCGATCCTGGTCGTTGGTGGCGCGCCACACGGCCGTGAGGTTGTTCACGTCGTAATCGATACCTTCGCGCGCGTCCTTGTGCACGAGCCACTTGGTGCGCACCAGCGTCTTACCCGCCGAGAGCGGAATCACCGAGAAGCTGACGATGTGATCGCTCATGAAGTGATGCCAAGAATTCGGCTGCGTCCAGAACGACAGTCCGCCGAGGTCGGCCTGCTCGAATCCGCCGAGCAGTTTCTTCGACGCCACTTTCGCGTCGAGCGTTTGCGATTCGCCGTCGCGATCGAGCGGCAGGCGTTGCGTGCGGAAACCCGTGACCAGATCGGCCAGCCGTTCGATTTCCGCCGACGGCAGTTTCATCGCTTCCCATTGCGCGGTACGGCGCGCCACGGTCTCTTCGAACGCGGCCATGCCCTCTTCGTTGGCCGGCGTGCGTTGATAACCGAAGCCGTATTCGTAGAGCGAAATGGTCAGCTCGGGATGGTTCGCCACGCAGTGATAGCACTCGCGATTGTTCTCCATCGTGAGCTTCCAGTTGCCGTCTTCGATAATGTCGATCGAGGCCGCGATCTTGCAGCTCGCCAGATCGTGCGGCTGCAGATACGGTTCCATCGCGGCGCGCATCACGCCAAAGTCGGCCGGCGGATTGTCGGCGAGACAAATGAAAATGAGGCCCGCCAGATTCTCGACATGCACGGCCTTCAGGCTATGCTTGCAGCGGTCGAACTGATCGCCCATGTGTTCGGCGAACATCAGATCGCCGTTCAGGTTGTACGTCCAGCTGTGATACGGGCACACGATATTGCCGAGCGAGCCTTTGTCGGTATTGCACAAGCGGGCGCCGCGATGGCGGCACACGTTGTGAAATGCCCTCACCTGCATGTCGTCGTCGCGTACGATCAGGATCGAATCGTTGCCGATCTCCACGGTGATGTAATCGCCGGGTTCCGGCACGTCCGGTTCCACCGCGACCTGGATCCAGTGCTGCCGGAAGATCGCCTCCATATCGAGCGCGAAAATCGCCTCGCTCGTGTAGAACGGCGCTTCCAGTGTGTAATCCTTTTTGCGGCGTTCGATCATTGCACGAACGTCTGCCGAAACTTTCATTGTGTGCTCCGTTGCATGTCACGTCTGGCGCCGCGCCAGGCCCTCCTGGTCGCGTGCTGGCCCGAACCGGAAATCAGTAATCCACGAGTTGATGCTCGCGCAAATACGCCAGAATCACTTGTGCTTTTTCGACAGAACTTCCTTCAATTACGACGCTGCCGCCCCGGCTCTCGGTCGTCGTGGCCGAAAGCATGCGGGCGTGGCCGGAACGCTTTTCAGCCGCGGCGAGCCGCACCGGTTTGGCGGCTGCCGGGCGCAAGGTCCAGGCGGGGTTGTCGGAGTTGGCGGTAGCGGGCGTCGCAACCGGGCGAATCGTGCCTTCGCGCAGGCGCGCATAGGCGTACGTCGGTGCGGCGTTGGCGAGCGGATGCACGGCGATCAGCGCGGGCAGCCGCACTTCCACGCGACGGCGCAAACCCTTCGGCATGAATTGACGGACCTCCGCGCAACCGTCGCGCAGCGCGATGTCGACGGCTGCGCCGACCAGCGGCATTTCCAGCGCGCTGGCGATGCGATACGGCAGCATGCCGCTGTCGAATGCGCCTTCGGCACGCGTGCCGGTCAGCACGAGGTCGTAGCCGCGCAGACGGGCGGCCAGAGGTGCCGCTACGTCGGCTTGCAAGTCAGGCGTCGTGGCGATTTCAAGCACTTCGACTGAGCGTGCTCCGAGCGCAAGATATTCCTTCAACGCAGGGTTAGACGGATCGCCCGCATGCAGCACGTCGAGCGTCGCGTTGTGCGTTCGGGCCAGCGAGAGCGCGAGAGTCAGCGCGGCGGCGTCGTTGCGGCTGTAGCGAGCGGTGCCGCTCACCGGATGACGGCCCACCGAAACGAGGACGGCGATCTTCATGCGAGCGCTCCTTCGGCGACAGCCGTTGAATTCAGCAGCGCCGCACCGGTCCCGCCTGCTGAGCGTGCCGCGGCCGCCGCTTCGTTGAGCGCCGCGATGGTTTCCTGTGCGTCCGCGATCACCGTGAGATTCGCGCGTTTGGCGATCGGCGCGCTGGCGTCGAGGTTCACCGCGATCACATGCCGGCAATCCTTGATGCCTTGCAGATGCTGCACCGCGCCGGAAATGCCGAAGGCGATATACACGCTCGCCTCGACGGTCTTGCCGGTCGCGCCAATCTGCTTGTCGCGCGTGAACTTGCCGTCGTCCACGGCCACGCGGCTCGCGCCGATCGCCGCGCCCAGCGTGGCCGCGAGGCGCTCGAATGCCGGCACGTCGCTCACGCCATTGCCGGCGGAGACGATGAAGTCGGCTTCTTCGAGCGCGAGTTGCGCGGCGTCGATTTCCTCGATGCTGAGATCGCGTACGGCGCTTTGTTCTTGCTGCGAAGCGGGATCTCCGTCGAAACGCCACATCACCCGTTCGCCCGCGCCAAAGAACGGCAACTTCGGATCCACCGCGTTGGCCGCGAGCAATACCACTTCAGGCAATGCGCGCGCCGCGAACGCCGTATTCGCCTTAACATAGGTGGCAACATGCGCGGCATCGATCTCGACGACATGCGCCGCGACGCTTGCATTCGCCGCAGCGGCGTAACGGCGGCCGAGATCGCCGTCGCCGGTTGCGTTATCAGGCAGCAATATATGCACCGGCGCGTAAGCCGCGACGCACGCAGCCAGCGCGTTCAATTCGTCCTGCGGCGCAAACTTGCGGCGATCGAACATCGGCAGTTCGATAAGTTTGTCGGCGCCGAGCGTAGCGGCATCGCCGCTGAACTCGCCGAATACGAGCAGCACGACTTCGGTCGCGGCGTCGGCTATCAAGGCCGCTGCGGCCAACGTCTGGCGTGCGTGGTCGTCCAATGCGCCGCGGTCCGCATGCGCGGCCACGAGTATCACGCGCTGCGGCGCCGCCGTGGTGCGGCGCGCTTTGGCCTGTTCGCGGTGCAAGGCGACGCCGCCGTGCGTGGCCGTTTCCATTAAACCCGCAGCACCCATTACGCCGAGCGTGATGCGTTTGAGTCCGTCTGCCGTGATCGTGAACGGACGGCGCGGATCGATTCGTTTGAGAGTGTTCATCGCGTTACTCCAGCGCCGCTGCAACCAGTTCGGCGACGTCCAGCACTTCCGGACGCGGGCCGACCACGCCTTCGAGCATCGCCGTGCAATTCGGACAGCCCACCGCGACGATCTCCGCGCCGACGGTTTTCGCGTCGTCGATACGGATATCCGGAATACGCCGCTTGCCCGGAATATCGGTCAAGGGCGCGCCGCCGCCACCGCCGCAACAGCGTCCGCGCATACCGTTACGCTCCATCTCCACGACCTTGATGCCAATGGTCTTCAACAGCTTGCGCGGCGCTTCGGTCTCACCGTTATAGCGGCCCAGATAGCAAGGGTCGTGATACGTGATCTTGCGGTCCGCGAAGGCGGCGACCGCGCGCGGCGTCAGCTTGCCGCTCGCGACCAGCTGCTCGATCAGCGCCGTGTGATGCTGCACTTCGTAGAAACCGCCGAGCGCGCGATACTCGTTGCGCAGACTATGCAGCACGTGCGGATCGGCGGTGACGATCTTGCGGAACGAGTACTGCGAGAGCGTGCCGATCAGCTTCAGCGCGAGTTGCTGGAAAGTGGCTTCGTCGCCGAGACGCCGGGCCGTGTCGCCAGTATCGGTTTCCACGCCGCCCAGCACCGCGTAGTCGATGCCCGCGCGATTCAGTACTTTGACCAGAGCGCGCAGCGTGCGTTGATAGCGCATGTCGAACGCGCCTTCGCCGGCAATCAGCAGCACGTCCACCGGACGTCCCGGCTGCGCGACCTGCACCTGCAGATCGACGGCCCAGTCGTAGCGCGCGCCGATGTCGTAGCCGTTCGAGCTGCCCGTCTCGCGCAGATTCGCAAGCGTGATCGGGCCTTTGCCCGGCACGCTGCCTTCCACGAGCGTCTGATTGCGGCGCATGTCCACAATCGCGTCGACGTGTTCGATCAGCATCGGGCACTCCTGCACGCACGCGCGGCAGGTCGTGCAGGACCACAGCGTGTCCGCTTCGATCATCGTCGAGATGAGCGGTTTGTCGGGCGCGCCGGCATGCTTGCCGACCGGAATGCCCGGCGTGGGACTGCCCGCGTATTGCGCGTCCGTGCCGCCCACCATGCCGGTGACCAGATCCTGAATCAGCTTCTTCGGATTGAGCGGCTGACCGGCGGCAAACGCGGGACAGGCTGCTTCGCACTTCCCGCACTGCACGCACGCATCGAAACTGAGCAACTGATTCCAGCGGAACTCGACCGGCTTGCCGACGCCATATTCTTTCGCGTCGAGCAGCGGCGCTTTCAATGCGGTCGGCGGCACCACGTCGTTGTCATTGCGCTCGGCAAAGCGCTCCTGGCGCGGATGAAACGCGAGGTGCAGCAGACCCGCGAGCGCATGCTTCATCGGCCCGCCGCGCGCCGCGCCGAACGTCATCGCGAACGCGCCGGCCGCGATCAGCAGCGCGACGATGATCGCCAGCGCGCCGGACATCGCACCGGCAGGCAACGCAACGAAGAGCACGAGACCGAGCGCGAACGAGCCGAGCAACAACGGCAAATGATCCCACGGTCCGCGCGAGAGCCTGGCCGGTACCGCTTTCGCGCCATGACGGCGACGCCAGACGAATACCGCGCCGACCAGCATCACGAGCGCCGCGAGGAAGATCAGCTTGTCGAGCCACGGCGAGTAGATCGCCAGCCCGTAGTTGACGAACACCAGCGCCATCGCGAGAATCGCGCCGCCCGCGGTCGCCACGTGCGTTTTGGCGATGTACGGGTCGCGTGCCACCACGTGATGCAGATCCACGAAGTAGCGCTTGGGAATCGACAGCAGATTGGTCCAGCCGTACGCGCCCGCCGCCGTCGCACGGCCTTCGCGCCAGTACGCGGCGCGTTTGACGAGCGCGAACGCCAGACCAGCCACCGACAACCACAGCAGGACGGTGATGACAAACACGGGGCTCATCGTCAGAAATCCTTGCAAAGGCGCAGCGCGTCGTAAATCGCGCCGTGAATGTTGTGCATCGAAATGCAGTCACCGACACGGAACAGCAGGAAGCGGCCATTGCCGAGTTCTTCGCTCAAAGACGGCTGCGGCTCGGAGGCGAACAGTTTGTGCACGTCCACCTGACCGCGATTGATCGACTCCGGCTTGAGCTTCCAGTACAACTCGTCGTTCGGCGTGCTGCCGTTCTCGATCACCACCTGATCGACCGCGCGCTCTTCCTGCTCCTCGGTGTACTCGTTGCGGATCACGGCGATCTTCTTGCCCTCTTCCTCGTAAACCTTGTCGAGCCAGTAGTTCGGCGTGTGGATCACGCCTTGCGCGTAGAGCCGGCGATAGAAAATCGGGAACGTGGTGCCGCCGACGTCGTCGGCGACCTTCACGTCAGGCGTCACGATCTCGACGTTCGAACCCCGGCTCGACATGAAATCGGCCACGCCCGCGCCGGCATGCGTGCTGACGCCGTCGTACACCAGCACGTTCTTGCCCGGCTCGACCTTGCCCGAGAGCACATCCCACGAACTCACGGCGAGGCCTTCGTCGACGCCCCACGCCGCCACTTGCGACGTGAACGACGAGCCGCCCGTGGCGAGCACGACGATGTCCGGCTTCTCGGCCATGATGGTTTTCTCGTCGGCGGCGACACCGAGGCGCCGGTCCACGCCGAGGCGCTTCGTTTCCATGTCGAACCAGCGCACGATACCCGCCATCTGTTCGCGTTGCGGCGCTTTCGCGGCCAGCATGATCTGACCGCCCACGTAGTCGTTCTTCTCGAACAGCACCACATCGTGACCGCGCGACTTCGCCACGCGTGCCGCTTCGAGTCCTGCCGGACCCGCGCCGACTACGACGACCTTGCGCTTCGGCCCGCGCGTTTTGGCGATCACGTGCGGCATCGTTTCTTCACGCGAGGTCGCGGCGTTCTGCACGCACAACACGTCGAGCCCGTTGTACTGGCGGTCGATGCAATAATTCGCGCCCACGCACTGCTTGATTTCGTCCTCGCGGCCATCGCGGATCTTGATGACCATATGCGGATCCGCAATTTGCGCGCGCGTCATGCCGACCAGATCGACCATGCCGCTGGCGAGCAGGCGTTCGGCCTGGCCCGCGTCGCGAATGCTTTGTGCGTGCATGACGGGCAGCTTCACCACCGACTTGATGCCGGCCGCGAGATGCACGAACGGTTCGGGCGGCAGCGCCATCGGCGGCATGCAGTTGGCCAGCGTGTTATGCGTGTCCGCACCCGAGCCGATCACACCGAGGTAATCGATCAGGCCTGTCTCACTCATCGCCTGGGCGATTTCCTTCAGTTGTTCGTGATCGAGTCCGTCTTCATGGAACTCGTCGCCGCACATGCGCAAGCCAACGCAGAAGTCCGCGCCGACTGCTTCGCGCACGGCCTTCAATACTTCCGTGCCGAAACGCAGGCGGTTTTCGAGCGAGCCGCCCCATTCGTCGGTGCGGAAGTTGGTGCGCGGGCTCCAGAACTGGTCGATCAGATGCTGGTGCGCCGCCGAGATTTCCACGCCATCCATGCCCGCGTCTTTCACGCGCTTCGCCGCCGCCGCGAAATCGCTGATGATGCGGCGGATTTCCTCGACTTCGATGATCTTCGCGTTGCCGCGATGCACCGGCTCACGCACGCCGGACGGCGACATCAGATGCGGCCAATGCTCGCCGTGAAACGCCGAGCGGCGTCCCATGTGCGTGGCCTGAATCATGATTTTCGCGCCGTGCGTGTGCATCGCTTCGGCGAGCCGCGCAAGCGGGTCGATGATCTTGTCGGTCGACAGATTCACCGACTTCCACCAGCCTTGCGGGCTGTCGATCGACACCGGACTCGAGCCGCCGCACACCGCGAGGCCGACGCCGCCCTTGGCCTTCTCTTCGTAGTAACGGATATAACGGTCACCGGGCAAGCCGCCCGGTTCCGCATAGACCTCCGCGTGCGCGGTACTGACGATGCGGTTGCGCAAGGTCAGCTTGTTCAACGTGAGAGGCTTGAAAAGGTTCGGGTAACGCATCGCGATCGACCTCGGAATGGAATGCTTTTTTGCGCTGTGTCGTGCGCGGTCAGGAAGCCAGCGGCGATACTTCGAACACGCAGTGGTCGTGATGCTCGGCCGCGCATTGCGCTTCTCTCGAATGCGACGGCGGACCTTTGCGCGACGCGTCCGGCGCGGTGTCGTTGACCCAGTCCATCGCGCCCGCGAACCAGCCGGCGAACATGTAGCACAGCTTGCCGACCTTGCCCGGCTGCGCGAGCACGAACGACGAGTGATGCAGTTCGATGCGCGCATGCGAGCTCGACGGATCGGCTTCGGTGATCGTGAAGATGCCCCAGCCGCGCTGCGAAAGACGTTTCAGGTAGTGCTCGAATACCGCCATGCCGGCAAGGCCGTGCTGCTTCGCTTCCTTGTCGCACCAGAAATACGCCGACTTGTAGCCGGCTTTGTAGAGAATCTCGGCATACGTATCGAGGCCGAGCGCTTCTTCCACGGCGGTATGGTTGTTGGTGAAGAAATGGCGCGGCACGTACAGCATCGGCAGCGCGTCGGTGGTCCAGACGCCGGTGTTCGCATCGACGTCGATAGGCAGTTGGGGTTGCATGTGGAGGCTCCGTTTCTTATGTGTGCGAGTGTGGTTTCATCAGCGCTGGAAGATCAAACCTTCCAGACTTCGCCGAACACCCGCACCCAGTTTTCACCCATGATCTTCTTGATGCGCGTCTCGCTCCAGCCGGCGCGCTCCATGGCGGCCGTCAGATTCGGAAACTCGCCGATCGTGCGAATGCCTTCGGGATTCACCACCTTGCCGAAGTTCGTCAATTGACGATAACGGCCCTTGTCGTGCGTGATCCAGTCGAAGAACTCGGTGCTGTAGCCTTGCGTGAAATCGGTGCCGATGCCGACCTGATCTTCACCGATCAGATTGACCACGTACTCGATCGCTTCGATATAGTCTTCGACGGTCGCGTCCGCGCCGCGCTTGAGGAACGGCGCGAACATCGTCACGCCGACGAAACCGCCTGCGTCCGCGATCTCTTTCAGTTGCTCGTCGCTCTTGTTGCGCGGATGCTCTTTCAGTCCCGACGGGCAGCAGTGCGAGTAGCACACCGGCTTGTTCGACGCCGCGATCGCCTCAGAAGACGTCTTGCCGCCCACGTGCGAGAGATCGACCATGATGCCGACGCGGTTCATCTCCTGGATTACTTCGCGGCCATAGCCCGACAGACCGCCGTCGCGTTCATAGCAACCGGTGCCCACGAGGTTCTGCGTGTTGTAGCAAAGCTGCACCACGTTCACGCCGAGGTCCTTGAACGCCTCGATATAGCCGAGGTTGTCCTCGAAAGCGTGCGCGTTCTGGAAACCGAAAATGATGCCTGTCTTGTTCTCTTTCTTCGCACGGAAGATGTCGTCCGTGGTCCGCACCAACGTGAGAATCTCACCGTACTCGCGAATCTGCTGCTTCATTTCGGCGATGTTATCGACGGTCTTCTGGAAGCTTTCCCAGACCGAGACCGTGCAATTCACGGCGGTCACGCCGCCCTTGCGCATGTCCTCGAACACCGAGCGCTCGAACTTCGAAATGTTCAGACCGTCGATGATGATGCTGTTGTCGTGCAATGTGCTCATCGTTTGCTCCAGGCGTACTCAGTAGATGGGAAAGCGCTCGCACAGCGCGAAAATCTCGCGGCGCACGCGTTGTTCGGTGGCGGCATGGCCTTCGGGGTGATCGCGCAGCGCGTCGAGCACCTCGACGATCAGCCGGCCGATTTCGCGGAACTCGCTGACGCCGAAGCCGCGCGTGGTGCCCGCGGGCGTGCCCAGGCGAATGCCGGACGTGACCGTCGGCTTTTCGGTATCGAAGGGAATACCGTTCTTGTTGCAGGTGATGCCCGCGCGTTCCAGGGCCTGCTCGACCTGATTGCCTTTGAGGCCCTTCGGCCGCAGATCGACCAGCAGCAGATGGTTGTCCGTGCCGCCCGTGACCAGATCGACGCCGCCTGCCTTGAGCACTTCGCCGAGCGCCTGGGCATTGGCGAGCACGCTGTCGATATACGTCTTGAAGCCCGGTTCCAGCGCCTCGCCGAACGCGACCGCCTTGCCGGCGATCACATGCATCAGCGGGCCGCCCTGCAAGCCGGGAAATACGGCGGAGTTGATCTTCTTCGCGATGTCTTCGTCATTCGTCAACACAAAGCCGCCGCGCGGGCCGCGCAGTGTCTTGTGCGTGGTCGACGTCACCACGTGTGCGTATTCCACCGGGTTCTGATGGCGACCCGCCGCGATAATCCCGGCGATGTGCGCCATATCCACCATCAACTTTGCGCCGACGCTGTCGACGATCGCGCGCAACCGTGCAAAATCCAGCGCTCGCGGATAAGCCGAGAAGCCCGCGATCAGCAGCGCGGGTTGATGCTGCTGCGCGAGTACCTCGATCTGTTCGTAATCGATCAGCATCGTGTCGCGATTCACACCGTACTGCACCGCGTTGAACCACTTGCCGGACATGGCCGGCTTGGCGCCGTGCGTGAGGTGGCCGCCCGCGTCGAGCGACATGCCGAGCACCGTGTCGCCCGGCTTCACCAGCGCGAGCATCACTGCGCCGTTCGCCTGCGCGCCGGAATGCGGCTGCACGTTGGCGAATTTTGCGTTGAAGAGTTGCTTGATGCGATCGAGCGCCAGCGTTTCGACCACGTCGGCGTATTCGCAACCGCCGTAGTAACGCTTTCCCGGATAGCCTTCCGCATACTTGTTGGTCAGCACCGAGCCCTGCGCTTCGAGGACCGCGCGCGACACGATGTTTTCCGACGCGATCAGTTCGACTTGCGACTGCTGGCGCTCGAGCTCTTTCAGAATAGCGCCGCGCACCGCCGTATCGCGCGTGGCGAGCGTTGCTTCGAAGAAAGGATTCGGGTTCGACATGGAAGGTCCGTGGAGACGTTGACGGAAGGCCGGAAGCCGCGTCTGGGCTTTGCTTCGCCCCTGCTACTACCGGTGTGCATTGCGTCTATTCTTGACGCTCGCCTCGCTTGTCAATTTATGAATTCAGACGCGTTCTTTGCCTTTTCCGCCATACACGTCCTTTTTTCACAAGTCGGCGCTGACGCGCACTCTCCACTTGCCGAACGAGCGTGCTGAAATCGCGATCATGTTGCACTGCACGCGTACGTCGTGCGCGCTTCAGGTGCGCTGGCAGACCGCTACGGCTCCGTTGTGGTGCTACTTGTTTAGCTATCCACGTCGAAGGCGCGCCAACCGAGGGTTTAGCCTGATGGCACGGGAGTTGCCCTAGTCCTCAAAATTGAAGAAGTCGCTGCTCCCCACGGCGACGTGACATTACAGATTCGAAGGAATCATTCCTCTCATGTCCACCGATCGCACGGCGTCGTTGTCGCATTTCGCATTCATGCCGGTCCCCAACTTCACCATGATTGCGTTCACCAACGCGATCGAAGTCCTGCGCATGGCGAATTACCTCACGGGCCAAACGCTTTACCGCTGGTCGATCGTGAGTCCCGACGGCGGCCCGGTCATGGCCAGCAATGGTCTGTCGGTCGACACGGGGCCGGTTGAATGCGTCGGCCAGCCGGATATCGTGTTCGTGGTCGGCGGCATCGACGTGCAGCGCGCCACCACGCCGGCCCATCTCTCCGCCTTGCGCCGCTTCGCCCGCCTGGGCTGCGTGCTCGGCAGCCTGTGCACCGGCACGTATGCGCTGGCGCGCGCCGGTTTGCTGGCCGGTTATGCGTGCGCGATTCACTGGGAGAACATGTCGGCGCTCAAGGAAGAGTTTCCCGACACGCGTTTTCTGAAGGAACTGTTCGTGGTGGACCGCGATCGGGTGACGTGCACGGGCGGCGTCGCGCCGCTCGACATGATGCTGAACCTGATTGCGCCGCGCGTCGGCACGGCACGCGTCACGCAGATCGCCGAGCAGTTCATCGTCGAACATGTGCGCGATACCAGCGCGCAACAGAAAATGCCGCTGGTGGCGCGGCTCGGCTCGGCCAACAAGTCGCTCTTCGAAGTGATCTCGCTGATGGAGAACAATATCGAAGAGCCGCTCTCGCGCGAAGAACTCGCGCGGCTCGCGGGCATGTCGCAACGCCAATTGCAGCGTTTGTTCCGCGAGCATCTGGGCATGACGCCGACGCATTACTACCTGACGCTGCGCTTGCGGCGCGCACGCGAGTTGCTGCTGCAAACGGATATGTCGATCATGCACATCACGATGGCATGCGGCTTCCAGTCGGCTTGCCACTTCTCGAAGAGCTATCGCGACGCGTTCGGCACGGCGCCGACGCGCGAACGACGCAAGCAGGCGCCGTCGCTCGCTGCGGTGCCGGTGCTGGCGGCCTGAGGCGGCTGATTGCTTGATAGGTTGACTGCGCGGCCACAAAAACAAACGCGTTGAGCGGTTTTCCGTTCAACGCGTTTTTTTGTAGCGCTGCGCGAGACCGCGCATGCAGCCCCGCCGCCACCTCATGCCGCGATCAAGCCGCCTTCAACAACCCGTGCGGATCGATCACAAACTTCTTCGGCGCGCCGCCATCGAACCGGCGATAACCATCGGGCGCCTGGTCGAGCGACACCACGGTCACGTTGACGATATCCGCAATCGGCAAGCGATCCCACAAGATCGCCTGCATGAGATTGTGGTTGTATTTCATCACCGGCGTCTGTCCGGTATGGAAAGAGTGCGACTTGGCCCAGCCCAGACCGAAGCGGATGCTCAGGCTGCCTTTGCGCGCGGCGGCATCGGCGGCACCCGGATCGTCCGTGACGTACAGGCCCGGAATGCCGATCGCGCCCGCGGCCCGCGTGATTTCCATCAGCGAGTTGAGCACGGTGGCCGGCGCTTCCTCGTGAGATCCGCTGCTGCCGTGGCCGTGCGCTTCGAAGCCAACGCAGTCGACCGCGCAATCCACTTCGGGCTTGCCGAGAATCTGCTCGATCTGCTCGCCGAGCGTGGCATCCTTCGACAGATCGATGGTCTGGAAGCCCATCTTGCGCGCATGCGCGAGACGCTCCTCGTTCATGTCGCCGACGATCGTACAGGCCGCGCCCAGCAAGCGCGCCGAAGCGGCAGCCGCCATGCCCACCGGACCCGCGCCCGCGATATACACGGTAGCGCCGGGCTTCACGCCTGCCATCACCGCGCCGTGATAGCCGGTCGGCAGAATGTCGGACAGACACGTGAGGTCGCGGATTTTCGCCATCGCCTGCGCATGGTCGGGGAATTTCAGCAGATTGAAGTCGGCGTACGGCACCAGTACGTATTCGGCTTGGCCGCCGATCCAGCCGCCCATGTCCACGTAACCATAAGCGCCACCCGCGCGCGACGGATTCACGTTCAGACACACGCCGGTATGTTGTGCCTTGCAGGTCGGACAACGTCCGCAGGCCACGTTGAACGGTACCGAAACGAGATCGCCGACCTTCAGCGTTTCCACGTCCCGGCCCACCTCGATCACCTCGCCGGTAATCTCATGGCCGAGCACGAGGCCGACTTCGGCGGTCGTGCGGCCGCGCACCATGTGCTGATCCGAGCCGCAAATATTGGTGCTCACCACCTTCAGGATCACGCCGTGACCGATCGACCGGCCACGTGGATCGACCATCTTCGGAAAGTCGATCGACTGCACTTCCACCTTGCCCTGCCCCAGATACACAACGCCGCGATTGCTGCTCATTGTCTGTCTCCATGTCTTGTGAGCGGCGCGCCCGGTTCATTAAAGAGCACGCCGTTCAACGAGCGTAGCGCCCAGTGAACCAGGCGCATGTGCCGAACGCGACATGGGTTTGGCCGGAACCGACACGACGGGCGCAGCCCTTGCCTACCCTGATGCATTCAACTTTTTATTGATTGACCGTTCAATATAAAAAACCTACCATGGCCGTTCGAATCCAGTTGAGCGGGCCGCATTCGTCGTCGGCAGCCCGCCTGCAGCCAACGCCAGCTATAGCGCCCGCACCATGCCCAAACTCGGAATGCGCGAAATCCGCCGCGCGCAGTTGATCGACGCCACGCTCCACACGATCGACCAGACCGGGCTCGCGGGCGCCACGCTGGCTTCGGTGGCGCAACGCGCGAGCATTTCCACCGGGATCGTCAGCCACTATTTCGGCGACAAGGACGGCTTGCTCGAAGCCACCATGCGCCACGTGCTGCGCGATTTATGGCAGGCCACGTCGCGCCGGCGCCGCGCGGCGAAAGCGGACCCGCGCTCGAAGTTACGCGCGGTGGTTGCCGCGAATTTCGACGCCGAGCAGACCAGCGGCCCGGTCATGAAAACCTGGCTCGCGTTCTGGTCCGAGAGCATGCACAAGCCGCCATTGCGCCGGCTGCAGTACGTGAACACGCGCCGCCTGAACTCGAATCTGTGCGCGGATTTTTCCAAGGCCATGCCGCGTGCCGCGGCGCGCCGTGCGGCGAGCGGCCTCGCCGCGCTGATCGACGGCTTGTGGCTGCGCGGCGCGCTCTCGGGCGAACCCTTCGACACCAAAGCCGCGCTGCGCGTGGCCAACGACTATATCGATCTGGTCCTCGCATCGCGCGAGTAAGCACACGGCCAGAGCGGCGACATCTTCAGAAAGGAGCAAGTCATGGCGGTATTCGCAACGCAACGTCTCTATATCGGCGGAGGCTATGTCGACGCCACCAGCGGCGAAACCTTCGACACGCTCGACCCCGCCACCGGCGAAACGCTCGCGAGCGTGCAGCAGGCCTCGGCGGCCGACGTCGATCGCGCCGTTCGGTCCGCGAAACAAGGCCAACGCGAATGGGCCGCGCTCACCGCCATGCAGCGTTCGCGCATTTTGCGCCGCGCCGTTGACCTTCTGCGCGAGCGCAACGACGAACTCGCCGCGCTCGAAACGCGCGACACCGGCAAGCCGATTGCCGAAACCCTCGCGGTGGATATCGTCACCGGCGCGGACGTGATCGAGTACTACGCGGGGCTCGCCACTGCAATCGAGGGACAGCAGATTCCGCTGCGGCCCACGTCGTTCGTCTATACGCGGCGCGAACCGCTCGGCGTCTGCGCGGGCATCGGCGCATGGAACTACCCGATCCAGATCGCGTGCTGGAAATCGGCGCCCGCGCTCGCGGCCGGCAACGCAATGATCTTCAAGCCGAGCGAGATCACGCCACTGTCGGCGCTGAAACTCGCCGAGATCTTTACCGAAGCCGGCGTGCCCGCAGGCGTGTTCAATGTCGTGCAAGGCGACGGACGCGTCGGCGCGATGCTCGCCGCGCATCCGGACATCGAGAAAATTTCGTTCACCGGCGGCGTGGAAACGGGTAAGAAGGTGATGTCGATGGCGGGCGCGTCGTCGCTGAAAGAGGTGACGATGGAACTCGGCGGCAAGTCGCCCCTGCTCGTGTTCGACGATGCCAACCTGGAACGCGCCGCCGACATCGCCACGAGCGCCAACTTCTTCAGCTCCGGCCAGGTGTGCACCAACGGCACGCGCGTGTTCGTGCAACGCGGCGTGCTCGACCGTTTCGAGGCTCTGGTGCTGGAACGCGTCAAGCGCATTCGCGTGGGCAAGCCCACCGATGCCGCCACCAACTTCGGCCCGCTGGTGAGCGCCGCGCAATTGCATAAAGTGTTGGGCTACATTGAAAGTGGCAAGCAGGAAGGCGCGCGGCTCGTGGCAGGCGGCAAGCGTCTCACCGAGGGCCATTTCGCTGGTGGCCAGTACGTCGAGCCGACCGTGTTCGCCGACTGCCGTGACGACATGCGCATCGTCCGCGAAGAAATCTTCGGGCCGGTGATGAGCATTCTCGTTTTCGACGACGAAGACGAAGCCATCGCGCGCGCGAACCACACCGCTTATGGTCTTGCCGCAGGCGTCGTCACGGAGAACCTGGCGCGCGCGCATCGCGTGATTCATCGGCTGGAAGCGGGTATCTGCTGGATCAATACGTGGGGCGAGTCGCCCGCGGAAATGCCGGTGGGCGGGTACAAGCAGTCAGGCGTGGGCCGCGAAAACGGCATCACCACGCTCGAACACTACACGCGCATCAAGTCCGTGCAGGTCGAACTCGGCCCGTATCAACCGGTGTTCTAAGGAGAGGCGCGATGGCTGCGAACGAATACGACTACATCATCGTGGGCGCGGGTTCGGCGGGCAACGTGCTCGCTTCGCGCCTGACCGAAGACGCGGACGTGACCGTGCTGCTGCTCGAAGCGGGAGGCCCCGACTACCGCTTCGATTTCCGCACGCAAATGCCGGCCGCGCTCGCCTTTCCGCTGCAAGGACGCCGCTACAACTGGGCGTACGAAACGGACCCCGAGCCGCATATGAACAACCGGCGCATGGAATGCGGGCGCGGCAAGGGGCTCGGCGGATCGTCACTGATCAACGGCATGTGCTATATCCGCGGCAATGCGCTCGATTACGACGGCTGGGCCGCGCACGCCGGCCTAGAAAACTGGACCTATCTGGATTGCCTGCCGTATTTCCGCAAGGCCGAAACGCGCGATGCCGGGGCGAACGCTTACCACGGCGGCGACGGTCCGGTGCACGTGACTACCAGCAAGCCCGGCAACAATCCGCTCTTCGCGGCGATGGTCGAAGCCGGTGTGCAGGCCGGCTTTCCGCGCACCGACGATCTGAACGGCTATCAGCAGGAAGGCTTCGGCCCGATGGATCGCACGGTCACGGCGAACGGCCGGCGCGCCAGCACGGCGCGCGGCTATCTGGATCGTGCGAAGACACGGCCGAATCTCACCATCGTCACGCATGCCGTGACGGATCGCGTGCTGTTCTCGGGCAAGCGCGCGGTCGGCGTCGCGTATCTGCATCATGGCAATGCGGTGAATGCGCAGGCGCGCCGCGAGGTGCTGGTGTGCAGCGGCGCGATTGCGTCGCCGCAGTTGTTGCAGCGCTCGGGCGTGGGCCGCTCCACATGGCTGCGCGAACTCGACGTACCGCTCGTTCACGATCTGCCTGGTGTCGGCGAGAACTTGCAGGACCATCTGGAGATGTACATCCAGTACGAGTGCAAGGAACCCATTTCGCTTTACCCGGCGTTACAGTGGTGGAATCAACCGGCTATCGGACTCGAATGGATGCTCAAGGGCACGGGCATCGGCGCGAGTAATCAGTTCGAAGCCGGCGGCTTCATCCGCACACGCGACGACGATCTGTGGCCGAACATTCAGTATCACTTCCTGCCGGTCGCGATCAATTACAACGGTTCGAATGCCATCAAGATGCACGGCTTTCAGGCCCACGTCGGCTCGATGCGCTCGCCGAGCCGCGGCCGCGTGAAGCTCACGTCGCGCGATCCGAACGCGCATCCGAGCATCCTGTTCAATTACATGGCCGATCCGCTCGACTGGCGCGAGTTCCGCGACGGCATTCGCATCACGCGCGAGATCATGCGGCAACCGGCGCTCGACCGGTATCGCGGCCGCGAACTGAACCCCGGCGCCGAACTGACCACCGACGAACAGCTCGACACGTTCGTGCGCATGCGGGCGGAGACGGCGTTTCATCCGTCGTGCTCGTGCAAGATGGGCTATGACGACATGGCCGTGGTCGATAACGAGGGGCGCGTGCACGGCATGGAAGCGCTGCGCGTGGTGGATGCGTCGATCATGCCGCGCATCACGACTGGCAATCTCAACGCGCCGACCATCATGCTGGCCGAAAAGATCGCCGACCGGATTCATGGACGCGAACCGCTGGCGCGAGTGGACACGCCCTACTTCGTGGCGAATGGCGTGGCGTCGAGAAAACAGGAGAGCGCGACGGTTTGACCTGACGCCCTTGTTCGCGCATAAGATTTTCTTTACCCTCGCGCAACTTATCGTCGATTGTCAGTGTCTGGCAAAAGCCGGATAGTGCGGCCTCAAGGCGTTTCAAGGAAGCTTTTGGAGCGCCCGCCGACAGACATTCAAGGAAACGCGAGAGATGAAGTTCAAAGCCCTCTGCCTCACGGCAACCGTGGCCTTTGCGTTGGCCCCTCCCATGAGCCACGCAGCCGATGCCACACAAGACAGCATCAAACGTACGGTCGACGCGGCGATTCAGCCGCTCATGGCGAAAGACGGCATTCATGGCATGGCGGTCGGTGTCATCGTCGAGGGCAAGCCTTATGTGTACAACTACGGCGTGGCGTCGACGGAAACCGGCAAGCCCGTGACGCGCGACACGCTGTTCGAACTCGGCTCGATCAGCAAGACCTTCACGGCGACGCTGGCTTCGTATGCGCAGGTGAGCGGCGATCTTGCCCTGTCGGATACGACGAGCAAATATTTGCCCGTGCTTCAGGGCAGCCGGTTCGGCAACGTGAAGCTGGTCAACCTGGGCACGCATACGCCCGGTGGGCTGCCCTTGCAGGTGCCGGACGAAATCCATAACACCGACGAACTCATGCAGTATTTCAAGGCATGGCAGCCCAGTTGCGCGCCGGGCACGTGCCGGACTTACGCCAATCCGGGCATCGGCACGCTCGGATTGATTACCGCAAAGAGCATGGGGCGGGATTTCACGGCGTTGATGGAACAGCGCATGTTTCCTGCACTGGGGTTGAAGAACAGTTATATCGACGTTCCGACAGCACGCATCCCAGACTACGCGCAAGGCTACAAGAAAGACGGTGCGCCGATCCGCATGGCGCCCGGCGTGCTGTCGGCCGAAGCCTATGGCGTCAAATCCACCGCCGCCGACATGACGCGCTTCATGCAGGCCAACATGAATCTGCTCCCACTCGACGCGAAGCTGCAGCGCGCGATCACGGACACGCACACCGGCTACTTCAAGGCAGGTGTGCTGACCCAGGATCTGATCTGGGAACAATACGCGTGTCCGGTCGCGCTGAAGACATTGCTGACGGGCAATTCATCGGCGATGGTCTTGAACGCGACGTCCGCGGTCGAAATCAAGCCGCCGCTCGCGCCTCGTTCAAACGTGTGGATCAACAAGACCGGTTCGACCAACGGCTTCGGCGCGTATGTGGCTTTCGTGCCCGAGAAGCAGTTGGGCATTGTGATGCTGGCCAACAAGAACTTCCCGAACGAGGATCGGGTGGCTGCTGCTTATAAGATTCTGACGGCGCTTGCCGGGTCCGCGCATTGAACAGGGGCGACTCGATCATGAACAGCTTGCGTTGCGTGCCGCTGATCGCTGCGGTCCTCATCAATCTGCCTTCTGCCAATGCCGGCGAAAAGCCGCCCGACGCCAAAGAGACCGTGGTGCTGCAACGCGTCCCCGTTCCGGGAACCGATCGCGAAATGGGCATGGGCATCGCCGAATTTCCGCCTAATGCCGCCAAGCCGAAGCACAAAGCGACCGGGCCGGAACTCGCCTATGTACTCGAAGGTGAAGTCACGGTGCAGATCGAGGGCAGACCGGCGCAAGTCGTTCACGCCGGCGAGAGTTACCGTATGCCGGCAAATGTTGTTCACGTAACGAGCGCGGGACCGGCGGGCGCGAAAGTGCTGGCGACATGGGCTCGGGTGCCTGGGAAGCCCTTTAATATGCGTGTTCAGAATTGAATTAGCAAATGAGGATCGGCGTGGCTACCGTTCCCGTATCAGGTTACCTATCCGTTTTGATAGGTGTTATCGCACGCGCATCGCCTTTTATACTCTCCCCCGTTTTTGAGGAGGTGGAAAATGCCCGGTGCTAATGACAGCATGCGGATGAGTGCAGCCGGATATGCAGCCTTACGATTCAACGAGGGCGTTGTGATGCGGTACTACAATGATGCCCCGGCAAACGGCAATTGCACGTGGGGCATCGGTACGCTAGCTCACCTGGGGCCCTGCACGCAGGAGGAATTGACGCGAACTGTTCTTCCGGAGCAGGTTAACGCCGTCCTTCAATCTCGAGTACGAGATGCGGAGCGCCGCGTTAAGGCTATTGTCACGGAGCGTCAGTTGACGCAGGCGCAATTTGACGCCGCCGTATCGTTCGCGTACAACTCGAGCAACGTCAATACTAGGCAGACGCTTTCACCTGCAAATGACGGCAATATGAGGGGCGTGGTTTCACAAATGATGAGTAACATAATGATTACCCCACGCAGGCCGGATGGTAGCGCATTGGGGCCTGCGCAGCGCAGTCAGGGACTTGTGAATCGGCGCATGCGCGAGTCCGCTCCATTTCGGCAGCCTGCGCAATGAAAGCCCGTCAGCTGGGCGCAGCCGTTACGCTGATTCTCACGACCGGACTCGCTGGCGCGCAACAGGGCGCGTCGGACACAACACCGTCTGCGGTGGGATTCGTGGGCAAATGGGTGGTGACTGATGTCGTGTCCTATTCCCCTGTCTCGGCGGGTATCCCTGAGGCGAGGCGAATCCTCGGGAAGGTTCTGACGATCTCGCCGACGCGTATCGAATTCAATAACCAGCACTGCACGCCGCATAACGGCTTCGTGGTCAGTGAGGTGGACAGCGCCGCGAAGTTGAAAGAACTTTACGACGTCTACCCGCCAGATGTCGGCCTGCCTGCGCGCACCGCCTTGCTGGACAGCGCGAACTGTACAACTGTTTTCCGCATGGCCGACAACCGTGTCGCATTCGGTTGGAACGGTGTCATGGTGCGCGCTATCCGCAAGCAATAATCTTCACTCCCGCGCCGGACTCAACACCCCTCGCGCATCCGTCTCAACCGCCTCCGACACCAGCGTCTCGAGCGCCAACCCGCGCGTCTCGATGCCCAAGATCCACACCGCCGCCGCTGCGATCACAAAACACATCGCGCCGAGCGAGAACACGCCGCCCTGGCCGAACATCGGCAACACCACGCCCACCACGTAAGGTCCGATCAGCGAACCCACGCGGCCAATCGCCGACGCGAAGCCCGAACCCGTCGCGCGCGCGCCGGTCCCGTATAGCTCCGGCGTGTAGGTGTACAGCACCGCCCACATCGCGAACAGGAAGAACTGCATGGCCAGCCCGGCACAGATCAACAAGGTCGGCGTCTGAGCATGCAGCGCGGTTTGTCCATATACGTAAGCCATCACCGCACTGCCCGCGAGCGACGCGATGCAAGTCGGTTTACGGCCCCAACGTTCGACCAGCCACGCCGCGCAAATAAACCCCGGAATCCCACCGAGAGAAATCAGCACCGTGTACAGCACCGACTTCGTCACCGCAAAGCCTGCTTGCTGCATCAACGCGCCGAGCCAGGACGTCAGCCCATAGAAACCGAGCAGCGCGAAGAACCACAGCGTCCACACCATGATCGTGCGCCGCCGGTAAGCCATGCTCCAGATCTCGCGGAACGCTCCCGTGCTCTTGGCGGCCGGCGGTTCCGCGAGCACGACAGGTGCGCGCAACTGGCTCAGCCCGGCCGCTTTCATCACCTTCACTTCGACCTCGGCGAGAATCTTGTCCGCTTCACTGAGACGTCCGCGATGTTCCAGCCAACGCGGCGATTCCGGCACGACGCGGCGCACGATCAACACGAATACAGCGGGAATCGCGAGCAGCGCAAACTCGGTGCGCCAGCCGAAGGTCGGCAAGACGAAGTACGACACCACGCCCGCAGTAATGAAGCCGAGCGGCCAGAAGCCGTCCATCAGCGCGATCAGACGGCCGCGCGACGCAGCCGGCACGAACTCCGACAACAACGTCTGCGCAATCGGAAATTCCATGCCCATGCCGAAGCCGAGCAGCACGCGATAAAAGATCAACGCTTCCACGCTCTGCGCCGTCGAGCACAGATACGACGCGAGCCCCCACAACACCATGCTCCACTGAAAGACAGGCCGGCGGCCGAAGCGATCCGCCAGCAAGCCGGCAATTGCCGCGCCGATCACCATGCCGAAGAAACTCGCGCTGGCCACCAACCCCGCCGTCGCGGTCGATAAGCCGAATTCCGTCTTGATCGAACCGAGCACGAAAGTCATCGTGCCCAGATCGACGGAATCGAAAAAGAACGCGATGGCAATGATGATGAAAATGGTCCGGTGATAACCGGAGAATGGCAGCCGTTCGAGTCGGGCGGCTGCGCTCGCGCGCGGCGGATAGGCGGTGGACATGTCATCCCCTGGTGGATGCGGCGCGTGCCGCGTGGTTACTCCTGAGTGTTTTCAGTAGAAGCCGACATAAATCGGCGACATAGAAGAAATACGTCATCGGGATGGAACGGGTGCGCCGTTCCATGCGCGCGAATCGCGAGACTCAGGCCCGCAGACGCGCCCGCGCGGCGCCTGCAATGCGCGCGAGCGCCTCCGCGCTCAAGCGTGCGGCGATCCGTTCGACATATTCGTGATGACGCGCCTGCAACGGCGCGCCGAGTTGCTGCGCGAGGAGATAACGGATCAGCGCAATGCGCCGATGCCGCAGCACGATGCTCTGATCGAGCAGCGCGAGCGCGGCATGGGCATCGCCTTCGTGGCACGCGCGCTCGGTGAGGCGCGCGGTGGCTAGACGTGTCGACGTCATGGCGAATATCGAGGGATGAAACGCTCGAGCGGTTCGAACGCGACCGCTCGCCGCGCTTTACGACATCAGCGGCTCGGCCGCGTCGAGCATCATCTTCACGAAGTAGTCCGCGAAGCTGCGGCGCACGACGATATCGAAACTGCTCGCGCCGGTGGGCAGCAGCGTCATCGATGCCTTGAAATAATGGCTCTGCGCGCACTGCCCTTCGCCGAACAGTTTGGGATGCAGATCGAGCGGGCAACCGCGCGACAGCACTTCACGCGTGCGCGTGCCGCTGATTTCGAGCACCGTATAGCCGCTGCCGATATCCACCGCCGAAGCAAACACGCCCGCAAACGCCGCGCCGAGTTTCGCCTGCAACGGCGCGGTGCGCGTCGCGTCGTGCGCCGTGGCCGAGCGCACCAGCCACTCGTCCGGGCCGAGCCACATCACGTCGTAGCCGTTGCCGCGCGCCACGGTGTTCGCCTTCTCAGGCGGACGGCAGCCGAGCACCCTTTCAAAGGCGCGCACGAACGCGGCGTCACGCGTATCGCCGCGCACGTTCACGAGTTCCAGAAACGGCCGCTCGTTCAATCTGAACGCGGCGTTGGCCGTTGCCTGATGCTTCTTCAGCAGCGCGTCCGTGCCTACCAGCGGCGACTCCTGCCACACGCCGGTCTGTTTGCCGACAGCACGATCCACGACCGACGCCGTCCCTCTCGTTTCATTCCACATGTTGACGTGCTCCTTCGCTGTCGTAGAACACCGAACTGGTGACCTTCGCTGCAATCTGTTTGCCGCTCGAAAGCGGAATCGTGACCGTTTCGCCGATCTTGTCGAGGCCGCCCTTGACGACCGCCATCGCGATCGAACGCTTCAGGATCGGGCTGTAGTAGCTCGACGTGACGTGGCCGAGCATCGCCGCCGTCTCGCCCTGGAACGGACCCGCGACGATCTGCGAGCCTTCCGGTATCACGAACGACGGATCGTCCGAGAGCAGGCCGACCAGTTGCTTACGCCCGGCCTTCGCGGTGTCCGAGCGCGTCAGCGAACGCTTGCCGAGAAAGTCCTTCGACTTCGCGACGAGCCCGCCCATGCCGAGGTCGTACGGCGTCATCGAGCCGTCCGTATCCTGGCCGACGATGATGTAGCCCTTCTCCGCGCGCAGCACGTGCATGGTTTCGGTGCCGTACGGCGTGATGTCGAACTCGGCACCCGCGGCCATCAGCGCTTCCCACACCGCGCGTCCAACGTTCGCCGGCACGTTCACTTCATAAGCCAGTTCGCCCGAGAAGCTGATGCGCATCACCCGTGAGGCCGCGCCCGCCACCGTGCCTTCGCGATAGCTCATGAACGGGAACGCCGCGTTCGCGAAGTCGATGTCCTGGCAGACCTTCTGCAGCACCTTGCGGCTGTTCGGACCGACCACGGCAAAAGTCGCCCAATGATCCGTCACCGACGCGAGCCGCACGCGCATATCTGGCCATTCGGTTTGCAGCCAGCGTTCGAGCCACGTCAGCACGCGCGCCGCGCCGCCGGTGGTGGTCGTCATCATGTAGTGCTGATCGGCGAGGCGCACGGTCACGCCGTCGTCGAAGATCATGCCGTTTTCGTCGAGCATGAGACCGTAGCGGCACTTGCCGACTTCCAGCTTGCTCCACGGATTCGTGTAGACCCAGTTCAGGAGCTTCGCCGAATCGGGGCCCTGAATGTCGATCTTGCCGAGCGTGGAAGCATCGAG